>CAIZHQ010000026.1 GCA_903932865.1 uncultured Burkholderiales bacterium | reverse complement strand
ATCGACGTGCGCGTAGTGACGGTTGGCCGTCTCGTACTCGACGTGGGCGGTGTTGATCGTGATACCACGAGCCTTCTCTTCAGGCGCTGCGTCGATCTGGTCGTACGCTTTGGCAGCACCGCCGAACTTGGCAGCCAACACGGTGGTGATGGCCGCTGTCAGCGTGGTTTTGCCGTGGTCAACGTGACCGATGGTGCCCACGTTGACGTGGGGTTTGGTCCGTTCAAATTTCTCTTTTGCCATATCTTCGACTCCGAAAAGTAGCGGTCAACAACCAAAACAGAGGGCGCACAACTTACGATGTACGCCCCAAAACTGGTGCCCTTGGCGGGAATCGGACCCGCGACCTCTCCCTTACCAAGGGAGTGCTCTACCACTGAGCCACAAGGGCGAAAACATCTCACAAACTCAACCGGTTCGATGGAGCGGGAAACGGGAATCGAACCCGTGTCATTAGCTTGGAAGGCTAAGGTTCTACCATTAAACTACTCCCGCACTGATTGCGCCGCACGAGTGGATGCTGCGCCAATGCTTGGAAACCATTTCCAATTGCTCAAATCAATCCGGCTTAAGCCAGTTTGCTGGTGGAGGAGACTGGATTCGAACCAGTGTAGGCGTAAGCCAACAGATTTACAGTCTGCCCCCTTTAGCCACTCGGGCACCCCTCCAGAAGCGAGCCTCATATTATGCCATCTTTTTGTGACGCTCGGCAAGATAGCCCACGAAATTTTCACCAGTCAATGGCTTTTCCGCCGCATTGCTCAAGAAAAGCATTCGCCTGAGCAAAATGATCGCAGCCTAAAAAGGGCACAGGGCGTCGCAAGGCCGAACGGGGAGAAGGGTGATTGGCCAGCAGTACCAAATGCTTGGCAGCGCTTGCGGCTTGTTCGATCAATGTCTTTTTGGCCTGAGCTTGCGAACCCCACAGCATGAACACCACCGGTGTAGCGCTTTGGGCTACATTTTTGACCAGTTCATCGCTCAAAATCTCCCAACCCCACCGAGCATGGCTGGCCGCTTGCCCGTCTTGTACCGTCAAACAAGTGTTGAGCAGCAAGACCCCTTGCCTTGCCCAGCGCACCAGAGACCCATTAGTGGGCATCGGCACACCCAGACTTTGCTGCAACTCCTTGAAAATATTGCGCAAACTGGGTGGCAATCGCACCCCAGCCGCCACCGAAAAGGCCAATCCTTCTGCCTGGCCCGGTCCGTGGTACGGGTCTTGACCCAGAATCACCACACGCACTTGGCTCAGCGGGGTCAAGCTCAGCGCCCGAAAAGGATCTGGTGGATAAATGATGGCCCCTGAATTCAGGGTACCGCTCAAGCGCGCAGACAAGGCATGCCCCACCGCCGAGGCCAAAAACTCGACCACATGCGTCCGCCACCCCTCATCCAGTCTTTGCAGATCAGGAGGCCAGCTCTGCAACCGATCGGCCACCAAGGCCCCGTCTTCAAACGCCAGACTCTGCTGAACCAGCATGCCAGACATCAGGCAAATAGTTTGGACAGCGCCTCGCCGGGCTCGCTGGAGCGCATGAAAGCCTCTCCCACCAAAAATGCATTGACTTTCGCCTCGCGCATCCGCAGGACATCTTCCGGGGTTTGAATACCGCTTTCGGTGACCAACAATCGGTCGGCCGGGACCTCAGGCAGCATGTCCAGCGTGGTCTGCAAGGACACCTCAAAGGTTTTAAGGTTGCGGTTGTTGATGCCAACCAAGCGGGTTTTCAGTTTCAAGGCACGGGCCAATTCGGCCCTGTCATGCACTTCCACCAGCACCGCCATGTCCAAACTGCGGGCCACCGCCTCCATCTCGGCCATTTGTACATCTTCCAGACAAGCGGCGATCAGCAAAATGGCGTCAGCACCCATCGCACGGGATTCATAGACCTGGTACGCATCGATCAGGAAGTCTTTGCGAAGCACTGGCAAGTCGCAACTGGCACGGGCTTGCTTGAGGAAATCCACACTGCCCTGAAAAAACTGCTTGTCTGTTAAAACAGACAAGCAAGTTGCGCCATGCTCGGCATAGCTTTGGGCGATGTCGGCCGGGATGAAGTCCGCGCGCAGCACGCCTTTTGAAGGGCTGGCTTTTTTGATTTCCGCAATCACAGCCGCCTGTCCTGCCGCGATTTTGTCACGCAAAGCCCCTTCAAAGTCGCGTGTCAGAACGCGGCTTTCGGCATCCGCCCGAACCATTGCCAAAGGTTTTTTGACCAAGGCTGCAGCGACTTCTTCGCGTTTGACGGCGACAATTTTGTCGAGGATGTCACTCATGGTTTTATTTCCTTTGCGGGCTCGGTAGCACCGTTTTTCAAAATTCGAACAAAAAAGCAGTTCATCAGCAATCCGACCACCACAAACAAGGTCAAAACACGCTCGGCGCTCAAGGCAACTTTGGAAAGCTGCATGACTTAAGCCGCCTTTTGACCAAAGGCCACAAACTGCGCCAGCTTGGCTTTGGCTGCGCCCGACTCGATGACCACACGCGCACGTGAAAGGCCGTCGGCGATGCTGCTGGCCACATTGGCCGCGTACAAGGCAGCGCCCGCGTTGATCATGACGATGTCGCGAGCCGCGCTGGGCTCATTGTCCAGCACACCCCGCAGCATGGCCATGGATTGCTCGGGTGTTTCCACTCTCAGGGCCCGGTTGCTGGCCATGGTCAGACCAAAGTCCTCAGGGTGGATTTCATATTCGGTGATCTGCCCGTTTTTGAGCTCCCCCACCAAGGTGGCCGCGCCCAGGCTGATTTCGTCCATGCCGTCGCGGCCATAAACCACCACCGCATGCTCAGCCCCCAAGCGTTGCAGGGCACGCACCTGAATGCCCACCAGGTCGGAGTGGAACACGCCCATCAAGATGTTCGGTGCGCTGGCCGGGTTGGTCAAGGGCCCGAGGATGTTGAAAATGGTGCGCACGCCCAGTTCCTTGCGCACCGGGGCCACGTTTTTCATGGCCGGGTGGTGGTTGGGGGCGAACATGAAGCCGATGCCCACTTCTTCGATCGAACGCGCAATTTGCTCTGGAGACAGGTGGATGTTGCCACCCAAGGCTTCGACCACATCGGCGCTGCCGGACTTGCTGCTGACGCTGCGCCCACCGTGTTTGGCCGTTTTAGCACCCGCTGCAGCGGCCACAAACATCGCGCAAGTCGAGATGTTGAAGGTGTGTGCACCATCCCCCCCCGTGCCCACAATGTCCACCAGGTGCGTGGGGTTGGGCACATGCACTTTGGTCGAAAACTCCCGCATGACCTGCGCGGCGGCGGTGATCTCGCCAATGGTTTCTTTCTTCACGCGCAGGCCCGTGATGAGCGCCGCCGTCATGACAGGCGATAACTCACCATTCATGATGATTCGCATGATGTGCAGCATCTCATCATGGAAAATTTCGCGATGCTCGATGGTGCGTTGCAACGCTTCCTGAGGGGTGATGGGCATGGTGGGTTTCCTCTCGGATGATGGGGTTCGTAGAAAAATTCAGTGCGACGGGGCGTCAGTCAAGGCGAGCTTCAGACCAAAACCGACAAACAGCAAGCCGACCAGCCAGTCCATGTGGTGCATGACGCGCTGCAACCCCTGGGCACGGCGGGCCAGCCAAGAAGCGGCCAAGGCCCAGACCATGCACACCAGCAAACTGTTGAGATTGAACAAACAGCCCAAGAGCACGAAAGACCAGGTCGGGTCAGGGGCCTGCGCAGGGATAAATTGCGGCAAAAAGGCCAGAAAAAAGAGTGCTATTTTTGGGTTCAGTGCGTTGGTGGCGAAACCACCAAAGAAAACGGCCAGTAAGCCGGTCGCTTCTTTGGAGACAAGCCCATCCACATACTGGCCAGAGTGGACCATCAGCGACTGCTCATGTGCCATCCCGCTAGCGCCATGGCTTTGGGATGTGCGCCACAACAGACGCCCTCCCGTCCACAACAGGTACGCGGCACCCATCCACTTGATCAGGTTGAAAGCATCTGCCGAGTTCGCCAAGACGGCCCCCAACCCCAAACCGACCGCGGCCAAATGCACGAAACATCCCGCCGTGATGCCCCATGCAGCCACCAGCCCACGCTGCGCACCGCCGCGCAAGGACTGGTTGACGATGTAGAGCACATCCGGCCCGGGCGTGAGGTTGAGCAGCACACCGGCCAGCATGAACATCAGGACTTGCTGCGTTTCAGGCATGGCCTCAGTAAACGCCTACTCGGGTGGAAGTAGGGTTTGTATTTGCAGATGTGTTCGCCATGAAGCGCTGGATACAGGCGATGGCGTGGTCGATGCCTGTAGCATCCACCCCGAGGTGGGTCACAAAGCGCAGGCCGATCAAACCCGTGGCCAGAACGCCCTGGGCTTTCAGATCCTCGAGCAGGGCCGGGCCACGTCCATCGGCCACATCCACGAACACAATATTGGTTTGCGCAGAACGCACACTCAGGCCCGGCACGCCTTGCAAGCCCTGAGCCAGCCGCTGAGCGAGCGCATGGTCATCGGCCAAGCGGTCCACATGGTGCTCCAGTGCGTGCAAAGCCGCAGCGGCCAAAATGCCAGACTGCCGCAAACCACCGCCCAACACCTTGCGCCAGCGCAGTGCTTTGGCGATCAGTTCCCGTGAGCCACACAGGGCAGAGCCCACGGGCGCGCCCAAGCCCTTGCTGAAGCACACGGATACGCTGTCGAAGTGGTCAACGATGCGGTGCACGCTGGCCATGACCGAGCCGCCTTCTGCCTGCGCCACGGCTGCGTTGAACAGTCGGGCACCGTCCAGGTGCACGGCCAAGCCATGCTGCCGGGCCAAGTCTGTGGCTTGAGCCAAATAAGCTTGCGTCATGGGGTGACCATTCCAGGTATTTTCCAGCGCCAGCAGACGGGTGCGTGCAAAGTGGCAATCGATCGGTTTGATGGCGGCGGCGATGTCGGCCAGCGCCATTTCACCCGAAGCGTTTTGCGCCAGGGGCTGCGGCTGTATGCTGCCCAGCACGGCCGCGCCGCCGCCTTCGTAGCGGTAAGTGTGGGCGTTTTGCCCCACGATGTACTCGTCGCCCCGCTCGCAGTGCGCCATCAGGGCGCACAGGTTGCTCTGCGTGCCCGAAGGCATGAACAGCGCCGCTTCTTTGCCGGTGATCTGTGCGATGTGTTCCTGCAAGGTGTTGACCGTGGGGTCATCGCCAAACACATCGTCACCCAAAGGGGCGCGCAACATGGCTTCGCGCATCGCTGCGGTGGGCTGCGTGACGGTGTCGCTGCGTAAATCAATCATGACCGCTCCAGAAAGTTCTTGAGCATGGCGTGGCCATGCTCGGTGAGGATGGATTCGGGGTGGAATTGCACGCCTTCGATGTCCCGCTCGATGTGGCGCACGCCCATGATCTCGCCATCGTCGGTCCAGGCCGTGACTTTCAGGCAAGGCGGACAAGTGGCCCGCTCAATCGCCAGCGAGTGGTAGCGGTTGACGGTGAACTGCTGCGGCAAGCCCGCGAACACGCCTTCGCGCGTGGTGGTGATGACACTGGTCTTGCCATGCATCAATTCTTGTGCGCGAACGATCTTGCCGCCAAACGCCGCGCCAATGCTTTGGTGCCCCAGGCACACGCCCAGGATGGGCAACTTGCCCGCAAAGTACTGAATGGCCGCCACCGATATGCCCGCCTCTGCTGGCGAACAAGGGCCGGGCGATATCACCAGGCGATCAGGTTGCCGCGCAGCCATGCCTTCCAGGGTGATTTCGTCGTTGCGAAAGACCTCAACCTCAGCACCCAACTCGCCAAAATACTGCACGATGTTGAAGGTGAAGGAGTCATAGTTGTCGACCATCAGAAGTTTGATTTTTTTCGCCATGATCACTCCAATCCTTCTTCAACCAACTCGCTGGCCCGCAACAAGGCTCGCGCCTTGTGCTCGGTTTCACGCCACTCCATCTCGGGCACCGAATCGGCTACCACGCCCGCAGCGGCTTGCACATACAGCGTCTGGTCCTTGATGACGGCGGTGCGAATGGCAATGGCCACGTCCATGTCCCCGGCGTAACTGATGTAGCCACAAGCGCCGCCGTAAATGCCGCGCTTGACGGGCTCGAACTGGTCGATCAGCTCCATCGCATGCACTTTGGGTGCACCCGTCAAAGTACCGGCCGGGAACGTGGCTTTGAGCACGTCCATATTGCTCATCCCTTGGTTCAGCAGGCCTTCGACGTTGCTCACGATGTGCATCACATGGCTGTAGCGCTCGACCACAAAGGCCTCGGTCACCTTCACCGAGCCAATTTGGGCGATGCGGCCAATGTCGTTGCGCGCCAGATCGATCAGCATCACATGCTCGGCCCGCTCTTTCGGGTCGTTGATCAATTCCTGTTCTGCAGCCTTGTCTTTTTCCGGGGTTGCGCCGCGTGGGCGAGTGCCTGCCAGCGGACGGATGATGACTTTGGCGCCCTCTTCGGTTTGTTCCTGTCGCACCAAAATTTCGGGACTCGCCCCGACGACATGGAAGTCGCCAAAGTTGTAAAAATACATGTAGGGGCTGGGGTTCAGCGAACGCAACGCCCGGTACAAAGACAACGGGCTTTCGGTGTAACGCTTTTTGATGCGCTGCCCTACTTGGACCTGCATGAAATCACCACCCGCGATCAGCTCCTTGGCTTTTTCCACGGCCGCGATGTAATCGGCCTTGGCAAAGTCTCGTTCGGCCGGGTAAGACTGGGTGGGTTTGACGACCGGGGCGCTCACCGAGTACTTGAGTTGTTCTTTCAGGTCGCGCAGGCGTTTTTTCGCACCCACATAGGCCTCGGGCGTGGCGGGGTCTGCATAAACGATGAGGTAGAGCTTGCCCGAAAGGTTATCGATCACGGCCAATTCTTCGCACTGCAACAGCAAGATATCGGGCGTTCCCAGGGTGTCGGGTGGGCAGGATTTTTCGAGTTTTTTCTCGATGTAGCGTACGGCATCGTAGCCAAAATAGCCCGCCAGGCCGCCACAAAAACGCGGCAATCCCGGGCGCAAGGCCACCTTGAAACGTTTTTGGTATTGCTCAATGAAGTCAAGCGGGTTGCCCGTGGCAGTCTCGATCACCACCCCGTCGCGCACCACTTCGGTCTTGGCGTCTGTCCCAAAACCGCTGGCGCGCAGCAGCGTGCGGGCAGGCAAGCCGATGAAGCTGTAGCGCCCAAACCGCTCACCACCCACCACCGATTCGAGCAAGAAGCTGTATTTACCGTTGTCCTTGGTGTGGGCCAGCTTCAGATAAAGCGACAGGGGAGTTTCCAGGTCCGCAAAGGCTTCCAGCATGAGGGGTATGCGGTTGTAGCCTTGGCTGGCCAGGCTTTTGAATTCAAGTTCGGTGATCACGGGCAAGAGCCTCCAAAGCGCTCAGCGACCTCGCTCGAGGTGCTTTTCATTCATCCAATTGCCCAACTGTTGCTGGGCGCGGGTGGCGGACAAGGCCGCACAGTCGGTGGGGTCAGGCTGGCTGACGCCAGGGCCAGGCTCCCTGGCCTTCCGCTAGGGAATGGCTCGGCAGGCAGGCTGCGCAGGAGTGACTGTGGATGATGAACATGGTGTCTTGAGTGTAGCAAAGCTGACAGGCCATTTTTTCAACTGCTCGCCGCTCATGACTGGGCGAGGCCAAGGCACTTGGGCAACTGGGCCAATGAGTCCAGCCAAGCGGCTGCGGGCGTGTCTTGCACCCGTTGCCCGTGGTTGTAGCCGTACGTCACCAGCACAACAGGACACCCGGCGGCATGGGCGGCTTGCGCATCGTTGCTGGAATCGCCCACCATCAAGGTTCTGGCCACCACTGAACCCAAAGCTTCACAAGTTTTAAGGATGGGCAAGGGATCAGGCTTTTTACGCCCAAAGCTGTCACCACCAAAGACATGTCCAAAAAAATGGTCCAGTGACTTTTGCTTCAACAAGGCGGTGGCAAACGACAAGGGCTTGTTGGTCAGGCACGCCATGCGCAGACCCTGGTCGGCACAGACCTGCAAAGCTGACAACACGCCGGGGTAAACATCGGCGAACTCACCATTGATTTGGAGGTAATGGTGTTGGTAGCGCAACCAGGCGCGCTCAAACAAAGCATCCACCGACATCGCAGAACAAGTCAGCCCTGCGCCTTTGAGCTCGGAACGCTCGATCTGATGAGCCAGCAGGGTTCGAATCAGGTGTTCAGAGCCCTTGCCAATGGTCTGCGCGATCAGTTCGTTGGAGACCTCAGGTAAATCCAAATCGGCCATGGTGCGGTGCAACGCCACCTGGAAATCGCCCAAGGTGTGCACCATGGTGCCGTCAAGATCAAAAATGAGCGCTTCGATCTGCGTCAGGTCATGAGCGAAGCCAGCCATGCTCAGCCCAGCGCCACGCGCATCTGGTCGATCACGGCCTTGTAATCGGGTTTGCCAAAAATAGCACTGCCCGCCACAAAGGTGTCGGCCCCGGCATCGGCTACGCGGCGGATGTTGTCGGCCTTGATGCCGCCGTCCACCTCCAGGCGAATATCGCGGCCACTGGCATCGATGAGTTGACGGGCTTTTGCGATCTTTCGCAGGGATGCGTCAATGAAGCTTTGACCACCAAAACCCGGGTTGACGCTCATGATCAGGATCAGGTCAATCTCGTCGATCGTCCACTCCAGCACATCCAGGGGTTCGGCCGGATTGAACACCAGGCCCGCCTTGAGGCCCTTGCTTTTGATGGCCTGAATGCTGCGGTGTACATGCGCACTGGCATCCGGGTGAAAGCTGATCAGATCAGCGCCCGCATCGGCAAATGATGCCGCCAGGGCATCCACGGGAGAAATCATCAAATGCACATCAATCGGAACAGCGACACCGGCCGCTGTTTTGGCGTGTGGTTTGAGGGCCTGGCAAACCATGGGGCCAAAAGTGAGATTGGGCACGTAATGGTTGTCCATCACATCAAAATGAATCCAGTCGGCACCGGCATCAATGACGCTTTTGACTTCTGCACCAAGACATGAGAAATCAGCCGAGAGAATGGAAGGGGCAATTGTGTAGCGACTTGTCATGCCCGAATTGTCGCAGTTAACATGCGTGCATGTCTGCTCTTCAAGTTCAAATCGATGTGTTGCCCCAGTACGTGGCCGAGCAAAGCAACCCCTTGCAGGATGTTTATGCTTTCACTTACACCGTCACGGTGACCAACACAGGCAAGATGCCGGTACAACTGATTTCACGCCACTGGATCATCCAGGATGAAAAGGGCCACATCGACGAGGTCAAGGGTTTGGGGGTTGTAGGTCAACAACCGCTGCTGCGACCCGGTGAGGCTTTCCAGTACACCAGCGCCTGCCGTTTGCGTGCTGCCAGCGGCACCATGCACGGCAGTTATTTTTTTGTCTCTGACGGTGGCCAGCGTTTTGATGCGCCCATTGCCAAGTTTGTGCTGGATGCTTCGGGCAGCTCATCCGCCGGGCGCACACTGCATTGATCCTGTTTCGATCCTGCCGCTTGCCTTGCGGTTAAGCTCTTTGCCATGGGTGAATTTGACCTGATTGAACGCTTCTTCAAGCGTCCACCGCGCCAAGCCAACGTTGGTGTGGGTGATGACTGTGCCGTTTGGACCCCGCGCGAGGACCACCAGTTGGCCTTGTCGGCCGACATGCTGGTCGAAGGCCGCCATTTTTTGAGCACCGTGGACCCCGTTCATCTGGGTCATAAGTCCTTGGCCGTGAATTTGAGCGACTTGGCTGCGTGTGGTGCGACACCCCAGGCTTTTTTGCTGTCCCTTTCATTGCCACGGGTTGACGAAGATTGGCTGTCCAGCTTTACCAAGGGATTGTTTGACCTGGCCGATGCCCATGCTTGCGAACTGATTGGCGGAGACACCACCCAGGGCCCGCTCAACATCGCCATCACGGTCATGGGCGATGTGCCTCATGGACAAGTGATTTTGCGTCGCCATGCCCAAGTGGGTGACGATGTGTATGTCAGTGGGTTTTTAGGCGATGCACGTTTGGCCCTCGAAGCCTTTCGTGGTGCGATCAGCCTGCCCGAAGCGGTTTTTTCGGCCGCCCGTCAGCGATTGGAGTGCCCAGAACCTCGAGTGGCGCTTGGCCAAGCCCTGCGCGGTACGGCCACCGCCATGGCCGACATCAGCGACGGTTTGGTTGGCGACTTGGGACACATTCTCCAATCAAGCCACGTGGGGGCCGAGATCGATGTGTCCCTTGTCAGCGGTCTGATGGCCACCAAGGCAATGTGGCACTGCCCTGAAGAGTTGGCCCTCACTTGTATTTTGTCAGGCGGCGACGATTACGAGCTGGTTTTCACGGCCCCGCCTTCAACAGCACGGCAAGTGCAGGTTGCCGCCGAGATGACGGGCACGCGTGTCACACGGATCGGACGCATCACCGCAAATCGTGGTCTGGTTTTGCACGACGCACACGGTCTAACGATCACCCGTGCGCTGTTTTCTTTTGACCACTTTGCCTGAAGAGTGCCGTCTTGACCGATTCACCGCTTCCCCCTGGTCGAGCCAATGCAGCCTTCATGCTGTCGCACCCCGCACACGCCTTCGCCCTCGGTTTCGGTTCTGGACTTTCACCCAAAGCACCCGGCACAGTAGGCAGTTTGTGGGGCTGGGCGTCCTGGCTGCTGATTCAACAACATTTCAGCATGTCAACCCAAGCATGGATCATTGTGTGTGCTTTATTTGTGGGTTGGTGGGCTTGCACCGTGACCGCCCGCCAACTGGGCATCAGTGATCCCGGCGCCATTGTCTGGGACGAAATCGTGGCCATGTGGCTGATCCTTTTTATGCTCACTCCAAGTGGTTTTGCCTCGCAATTGGCCGCCTTTGTACTTTTCCGTTTTTTTGATGCGGTCAAACCAGGTCCTGTTGCTTGGGCTGATCGATTGTTCAAAGGTTTTGGATGGCCAGGTGGCTTGGGCATCCTGTGGGACGACCTGGTGGCCGCTTTTTGCACCTTGCTGGTGATTTCTTTGTGGAGGATCTGGTGATGCAGGAATTGGTTGAACGTGTAGCCCGGCAACTGACTGCTCGTCACAGGATGTTGGCAACAGCCGAAAGTTGTACGGGTGGGCTGATCGCGGCTGAATGCACCGATTTGTCCGGATCGAGTGTTTGGTTTGACCGTGGATTTGTGACCTATTCCAACGAAGCGAAATCGCACATGTTGGGCGTCTCTCCAGAATTGATTCAGTTGTACGGCGCTGTCAGCGAACCCGTTGCGCTGGCCATGGCCCTTGGCGCTGTGTACCGATCCAAAGCTACTGCTGCTGTGGCCGTGACGGGTATTGCCGGCCCAACGGGTGGCAGCCCCGGTAAACCAGTGGGCACCGTATGGATTGCTTGGTGTCTAGACGGGCAAACGTCAGCCGAACTCAAGCACTTCGTTGGCGACCGCCAATCCATACGAAGGCAGACTGTCGAAGCTGCCTTACAGGGTTTGCTTGAAAGACTGAGCGTGTGAGCGTGCATGCAGCACTGTGGTGGGTCGTCTTGACCATTAAATGTCCAATAAAAAAAGCCCTCCTAGGAGGGCTTTTTACGGATGTGCAGCTGATGCTGACATTTGGTTGCGGGGGCCGGATTTGAACCAACGACCTTTGGGTTATGAGCCCAACGAGCTACCAGACTGCTCCACCCCGCGGTATTTCTGAATTATACCTTACTCAGCTGCTGCATCAGCAGGTGTTTCAGCGCGATCGACCAATTCAACCAAGGCCATCGGTGCATTGTCACCCACGCGGTAACCCATTTTCAGGATGCGTGTGTAACCACCAGGACGTTTGGCAAAACGTGGGCCCAAATCAGCAAACAATTTGACAACGCTGTCACGGTCACGCAGGCGGTTGAAAGCCAAACGCTTGTTAGAAAGGCTGTCTTCTTTGGCCAGGGTGATCATCGGTTCAATGACACGACGCAGCTCTTTGGCTTTGGGCAATGTGGTTTTGATGACTTCATGCTCGATGAGCGAATTCATCATGTTGCGCAGCATGGCGAGGCGGTGCTCGCTGGTGCGGTTCAATTTACGGAGGCCGTGTCCGTGGCGCATGGTGCTTACCTTTCTTTATTAAACAGGCAGCCGTATCAGGTACTGCCCGTGCACACCCCGGAGCGAACCGGGAACTTCAAATTATCGCTTTTCCAGACCTGCTGGTGGCCAGGCTTCGAGCTTCATGCCCAAAGTCAGACCACGAGAAGCCAGAACTTCCTTGATTTCGTTGAGTGACTTGCGACCCAGGTTAGGGGTCTTGAGTAACTCGTTCTCGGTGCGCTGGATCAGGTCACCGATGTAATAAATATTTTCTGCTTTGAGGCAGTTGGCCGAACGAACGGTCAGTTCGAGCTCGTCTACAGGACGCAACAAGATGGGGTCGAAACTGCCCGCACCACCACGTACAGCTGGTGCATCAAAGGCCGACAACTCACTGCCTTCAAGTTGTGCAAACACCGCCAATTGCTCTACCAAAATCTTGGACGATGCGCGAACAGCGTCTTCGGCTGTGATAGCACCATTGGTTTCAATTTCGATGACCAGCTTGTCCAGATCGGTGCGCTGCTCGACACGTGCGCTTTCGACGGTGTAGCTCACGCGTTTGACCGGCGAGAACGAAGCGTCGAGCACAATTCGGCCCAAGGCTTTGGTCGGCTCATCAGCGAAACGACGCATGCTGCCGGGTACATAACCAAGACCTTTTTCAACCTTGATCTGCATGTCCAACTTGCCACCTTGTGACAGATTTGCGATGACATGGTCAGGGTTGATGATTTCAACATCATGCGGTGTCTGGATGTCGGCACCCGTTACCGGACCTTCACCATCTTTGCGCAAGCTGAGCGTGACTTCATCGCGGTTGTGCAACTTGAACACAACACCTTTGAGGTTCAACAGGATGTTCACAACATCTTGCTGCACACCATCGATGGATGAGTATTCGTGCACGACACCGGCAATGGTCACTTCAGTGGCGGAATAACCGACCATGGAAGAAAGCAAAACACGACGCAGCGCATTACCCAAGGTGTGGCCGTAGCCACGCTCAAAAGGCTCCAACGTGACTTTGGCACGGTTGGCAGCCAGTTGTTCGACTTGGATAGCTTTGGGTTTCAACAGATTGGTTTGCATTCAGACTTCCTCTCAATACCCCCGGTTCGTTACACCGGTAAGGCTGATGAAGCACCCGGCTCACAATGCCTTGTGTGCCGGGAACGATTCAAACAGCTTGTTAACGTGAATACAGTTCGACGATCAACGATTCGTTGATGTCAGCACCGAATTCGTCGCGGTCAGGCACTTTCTTGAAGGTGCCTTCTGCTTTGTCAGCATTCACTTCGACCCATGCAGGCATGCCCACTTGAGCGGCCAATTGAAGCGCCTCAACCACACGGTTTTGCTTCTTGGATTTCTCACGTACAGCCACCACATCACCGGCTTTCACCAGATAAGAAGGGATGTTCACGGACTGGCCATTCACGGTGATCGCTTTGTGTGACACCATTTGACGTGCTTCTGCGCGTGTAGAGCCAAAGCCCATACGGTAAACCACGTTGTCCAGGCGGCATTCAAGCAAAGCCAACAGGTTGGAGCCTGTATTGCCTTTGCGGCGGTCAGCTTCCGCAAAGTAACGGCGGAATTGCTTTTCGAGCACGCCGTACATGCGTTTGACTTTTTGCTTTTCGCGCAACTGCAAACCGTAGTCTGAAGTGCGCTGACCTGAAGTTCGGCCATGTTGACCGGGTTTCGAGTCGAATTTAGATTTGTCCGCAATAGAGCGACGTGCACTCTTGAGGAACAAATCCGTGCCTTCACGGCGTGAAAGTTTGGCCTTGGGGCCGAGGTAACGTGCCACTTGATTTTCCTTTTTTCAGCTGCCGCATCCGTAAATGCGGGAGCCAGGCGATGCAAGCATGGCCTGGCGGTGGGCTTGGTTTGAATTAGATACGACGGCGCTTTTGAGGGCGGCAGCCGTTATGGGGAACCGGTGTCACATCGGCGATCGATGTGATTCGGATACCCAATGCACCCAAGGCACGAACCGAGGACTCGCGACCAGGACCTGGACCCTTGATCTCGACATCCAGGTTTTTGATGCCTTGTTCTTGCGCAGCACGGCCAGCCACTTCAGAAGCGACCTGGGCTGCAAAAGGAGTCGATTTGCGCGAACCCTTGAAACCCTGACCACCCGATGAAGCCCACGACAAGGCGTTGCCTTGACGGTCGGTGATCGTGATGATGGTGTTGTTGAACGAAGCGTGCACGTGAGCAATACCGTCAGCAATGTTCTTGCGGACTTTTTTGCGAACACGTTGTGCGGCGCTGTTGGATTGTGCTTTTGCCATGGTGGTCTCTCAATTCTGCTTATTTCTTCAGCGCCGCTGCACCTTTGCGCGGACCCTTGCGAGTACGTGCGTTGGTACGTGTACGCTGACCGCGCATGGGCAAACCGCGACGGTGGCGGAAACCACGGTAGCAACCAATGTCCATCAAGCGCTTGATGTTCATGGTGGTTTCGCGTCTCAGGTCACCTTCAATGGTGAACACCGCGATCTGGTCGCGAATTTTTTCCAAGTCTGCGTCGGTCAGGTCCTTGATCTTCTTCGAATATGCGATGCCGGAAGCTTCGCAGATTTGTCGAGCGCGGGTGCGACCAATACCGAAAATGGCAGTCAAGCCAATTTCAGCATGTTTGTGCGGCGGAATGTTGATGCCAGCGATACGTGCCATTTTCGTCCTCTAAAACTAATTCAATCAGCCTTGACGCTGCTTGTGACGTGGATCGGTGCAGATCACACGAACAACGCCTTTACGGCGGATAACTTTGCAGTTACGGCAAATTTTTTTCACCGAAGCAGAAACTCTCATGGTTCTCTCCTAAAACTCAACGATACCCAGACTTCACAGACCAGGTGAAAATATGGCCCCTCGCAACAGCTCAGGGTTCATTATTGAACTTTCAACAAGTCAGTTAGGACTTGAAGCTCGCCTTTTTCAAAAGCGAGTCGTATTGTTGTGACATCAAGTAATTTTGCACTTGAGCCATGAAATCCATGGTCACGACCACAATGATCAGCAGAGATGTGCCGCCAAAGTAAAACGGAACATTGTATTTCAGAATCAAAAATTCAGGCAGCAGACACACGAAAGTGATGTAAGCGGCTCCCACTGCGGTCAAACGCAACAAGATTTTGTCGATGTATTTGGCTGTTTGATCACCCGGACGAATGCCAGGGATGAAGGCGCCACTTTTCTTCAGGTTATCGGCTGTTTCACGGCTGTTGAAAACCAACGCTGTGTAAAAGAAGCAGAAGAAGATGATGGCCGCAGCGTAAAACATCACATAGATCGGTTGGCCTGGTGCCAAAGCACTGGCCACATCCTTGAAAAACCGAACCACAACACTTTCAGATGATCCGGAGCTGAACCACCCAATCAAAGTGGCAGGCAGAAGAATGATAGAGGAAGCAAAAATCGGGGGAATCACACCGGCCATGTTCAACTTGAGTGGCAGGTGCGAAGATTGACCACCGTACACCTTGTTACCCACCTGACGGCGTGCGTAATTCACAAGGATCTTGCGTTGACCGCGTTCGACAAAAACCACGAAGTAAGTGACCAATCCCACCAACACGATGATCAACACCGAAATCAGCGGATTCATTGCTCCCGTACGAACCAGCTCGAACAAACCACCTAATGCGCTGGGCAAACCTGCAGCAATGCCTGCAAAAATAAGAATCGAGATGCCGTTGCCCAGTCCTCGCTCTGTGATCTGCTCACCTAACCACATCAAGAACATCGCTCCGGCAGTCAAACTGACCACAGCCGTCATGCGAAAACCCATACCAGGATTGATCACCAAACCTGCGGATGCCTCTAACGCTACGGCAATACCAAAAGACTGAAACAGGGCCAAGCCCAAAGCGCCGAATCGTGTGTACTGTGTGATCTTGCGGCGACCCGATTCGCCTTCCTTCTTCATCTGCTCAAACGTGGGAACCACGTAGGTCATCAACTGCATCACAATGGAAGCAGAGATGTAAGGCATGATGCCCAAAGCAAAGATGGTGAAGCGAGACAGAGCACCGCCTGAGAACATGTTGAACAAGCTCAGGATGCCGCCCTGTTGGCCATTGAACAACTGCTTGAGCTGGTCAGGATCGATGCCAGGCACAGGAATGTGCGCCCCGATGCGGTAAACCACCAACGCCAACAGCAAGAAAACCAGTCGGCGACGCAAGTCACCGTACTTTCCTGCTTTGGCTGTTTGATTAGCGTTGGTTGCCACGTTGTGTCTCGTCCATCAAGTTTCAGGCCACGGTGCCGCCGGCAGCTTCAATGGCCGCCTTTGCACCTGCAGTTGCACCGATACCTGTCAACTTGACAGCCTTGGTCAACTCACCCGTGTTGATCACTTTGACCACTTTGGCCATTTGAGAAACTAGACCAGCGTGCTTCAGTGTCAAAACATCCACTTCTGCCAAATCCAAGCGGGACAAGGTGGTCAGTGTGATTTCTGCGTTGTACTTCAGCAAGTGTGATTTGAAGCCGCGTTTGGGCAGACGGCGCTGCAAAGGCATTTGACCGCCTTCAAAACCGACTTTATGGTAACCACCCGAACGGGATTTCTGCCCCTTGTGACCACGGCCTGCCGTTTTACCCAGGCCGGAGCCGATGCCACGACCAACTCGGCGTGGCGCGTGCTTGGAGCCTTCTGCGGGCTTGATGCTATTGAGTTCCATCATTGGCCTCTTAGAGAACTTTGACCAGGTAGCTGATCTTGTTGATCATGCCGCGCACTGCGGGCGTATCCTGCAGCTCACTCACGGAGTTGAGCTTGCGCAGACCCAAGCCACGAACGGTGGCGCGGTGCGTAACTTTCGTGCCAATTGGGCTGCGAACCAATTGGACTTTCACTGTTGCTTGTGTCGTCATGTTCGATCTCCTGTTCAGCCGAACAGCTCTTCAACGGACTTGCCACGCTTGGCAGCCACGTTGGAGGCTGTTGTGCAGTTGGACAAGGCGTCCAATGTGGCACGAACCATGTTGTAGGGATTGGATGAACCATGGCTCTTGGCCACGATGTCCGTGATGCCCACCACTTCGAACACAGCACGCATTGGACCGCCAGCAATGATGCCGGTACCTTTAGGCGCTGGTGCCATCATCACACGGGCTGCACCATGGTGGCCGTGCACGGCATGGTGAATGGTGCCATTTTTGAGGTGGACCTTGGCGAGATTACGACGGGCTTCTTCCATCGCTTTTTGCACAGCCGCTGGCACTTCTTTCGACTTGCCCTTGCCCATGCCCACCTTGCCATCGCCGTCACCGACCACGGTCAAAGCTGCGAAACCGAGGATACGGCCGCCCTTGACAACCTTGGTCACGCGGTTGACCGCGATCATCTTTTCACGCAGACCGTCTTCTGGACCGTCGCTCTGAGGTTTTGCTGTGAATTTAGCCATTTTTTACTCCGATCCGTTTAGAACTGCAGGCCTGCTTCACGGGCCGCTTCGGCCAAAGCCTTGACGCGTCCGTGGTAGGCGAAACCTGCGCGGTCGAAGGCGACCTTCTCAACGCCAGCGGATTTTGCTTTTTCAGCAATGCGCTTGCCAATGACTGCGGCTGCAGCGGAATTGCCGCCTTTGCCCGCAGCGCCCAGTGCCGTGCGCACTTCGGCTTCGGCAGTGGAGGCGCTGGCCAACACTTTGGTACCGCAGCCAGAGATAACGCTGGCATAAATGTGCAAGTTGGTGCGGTTCACGGTCAAACGTGCCACGCCTTGCTGTGCAATGCGGATGCGTGTTTGGCGTGCACGACGCAGACGCTGCTCTTTCTTGGTCAACATGGTGCAGCTCCTTATTTCTTCTTGGTCTCTTTGATCGTGATCTTCTCATCCGAATAACGGATGCCTTTGCCTTTGTAGGGCTCAGGTGGACGAACAGCACGGATCTCAGCAGCAATTTGGCCAACACGTTGACGGTCAGCACCTTTGATCACGATTTCAGTCGCGGTTGGGGTGGCCACCGTGATGCCAGCAGGCATGTCGATGTTGACAGGGTGTGAATAACCAACAGCCAGGTTCAATTTGGCACCGGATGCTGCCGCCTTGTAACCCACGCCGACCAGGTTCAACTTCTTCTCGAAGCCCTTGGTCACGCCATTCACCATGTTGTTCACCAGCTGGCGCATGGTGCCACTCATGGCGTTGGCTTCGCGTGAATCATTGGCTGGCGCAAAACTCAATTTGCCACCTTCGTTGGTCACAGTCACCAGCATGCTGGAAGCGATGGCCAACTGACCACCCGAACCCTTGACACTGATCTGATCTTGTTTGACTGACACATCCACACCAGCGGGGATGGTCACAGGCATTTTTCCTACGCGGGACATTCTTTTTCTCCCTTTAAGCGACGTAGCACAGCACTTCGCCGCCGACACCGGCTGCACGCGCTTTGCGGTCGGTCATCACGCCTTGAGGGGTGGTGACGATGGCCACGCCCAAACCGTTTTGGACCTGGGGTATAGCATCACGGCCTTTATAAACACGCAGGCCAGGGCGGCTCACGCGCTCAATACGTTCGATAACCGGACGGCCAGCGTAGTACTTCAGGGCGATTTCGAGGGTGGCTTTGCCATCTTCGGTTTTGACTTGGAAGCCATCAATGTAGCCTTCATCTTTCAGCACTTGAGCAATGGCCACCTTCACTTTGGAAGAAGGCACCATCACGGCGGCTTTTGCCACCATTTGTGCGTTGCGGATGCGGGTCAACAGATCGGCAATAGGATCACTCATGCTCATGTTGTTATCTCCTGCCGATTACCAGCTGGCCTTGGTCACGCCCGGGATATGGCCGGCGAAGGCCATTTCACGGATCTTGGCGCGACCCAGACCAAATTGACGGAACGTACCACGTGGGCGACCGGTGATTTCACAGCGGTTGCGTTGGCGGGTCGGATTGGCGTTGCGCGGGAGCTTTTGCAGACCCAGACGGGCAGCTGCACGCTCTTCATCGCTGCGCTTGAAATCGTTGGCGATGGCTTTGAATTCCGCATATTTCTTTGCGTACTTGGCTGCCAATTTTTCACGCTTGAGCTCGCGCTCGATCAAAGCTACTTTAGCCACGTGACACCTCAGTTCTTGAAGGGGAAGCGGAAAGCTGTCAAAAGTGCTTTGCACTCTTCGTCAGACTTGGCCGTGGTGGTGATGCTGATGTTGAGACCGCGCAAGGCATCGACCTTGTCGTACTCAATCTCAGGGAAAATGATCTGTTCTTTGACGCCGATGTTGTAGTTACCACGACCATCAAACGCCCGACCAGAAATACCGCGGAAGTCACGCACTCGTGGCAGAGCCACGGTCACGAAACGGTCCAGGAATTCATACATCTGAACGCCACGCAATGTGACCATGCAGCCAATGGCTTGTTGTTCACGGATCTTGAAACCAGCGATGGCTTTCTTGGCCTTGGTGACCACAGGCTTTTGGCCAGCAATCTTGGTCAAGTCGCTCACCGCATGGTCCATGACTTTCTTGTCAGCGACCGCTTCAGACACACCCATGTTCAAGGTGATCTTGGTGATGCGAGGAACCTGCATGGGCGACTTGTAGCCAAATTTGGCCGTCAAGTCAGCTGCGATTTTTTCGCGGAAGAGTTGTTGCAAACGTGCCATGCTCATGCCACCTTGATTTCTTCGCCGCTGGACTTGTAAACACGAACGCGTTTGCCGTCAGCCTGCAGTTTGATGCCCACTCGATCTGCCTTGCCCGTTGCGGCATTGAAAATGGCCACATTGGATTGGTGAATCGGCATGGCCTTTTCGATGATGCCGCCAGTTGTGCCCTTCATGGGGTTTGGCTTGGCGTGCTTTTTAACGATGTTGATACCGTCGATCAACACATGGGAATCGGTTGCGCGGGCAGTCACTTTGCCGCGCTTGCCCTTGTCCCGACCTGTGATGACGATGATTTCATCGCCTGTGCGAATCTTGTTCATGGCGCGTCCTTACAGTACTTCAGGAGCCAATGACACGATCTTCATGAACTTCTCGGTACGCAGTTCACGCGTGACCGGGCCGAAGATGCGGGTGCCAATAGGCTCCAACTTGGCGTTCAGCAACACGGCTGCGTTGCCATCGAATTTGATGAGGGAGCCATCGCCACGGCGGATGCCCTTGGCCGTGCGAACCACCACAGCACTGTAGATCTCGCCTTTTTTGACGCGACCACGCGGGGCGGCTTCTTTGATGCTCACTTTGATGATGTCGCCAACACTTGCATAGCGACGCTTAGACCCGCCGAGCACCTTGATGCACAGCACGGACTTGGCGCCGGTGTTGTCGGCCACATCCAACCGAGATTCTGTCTGGATCATTTCTTTGTTCCCAACTTGTATTCCTTGCAAGCTAGCCGAAAAGCCAACCTACAGGAATCAGTCTTGGACCCGTCATACACTCGGCAAACCACTTGCTGAGCTTCTGTTTGGGCAGATAACTACGCCTTTTGCAAGGCGAAGCCCATGATTATGCCAGAAAAAAGGTCGTGTGCAACATGTTTCCGAAATTTTCTTGCTTCCATGCCCGCGTTTTGGCGTTGGACCGCCAAGCTGTGCCTTGCAGACCCCTCATGCTTCAGTTTTGAGCCCACGAGCGTGAGCGAGCCACGGCTTCTCGCCAACGCTGCGTATGGCCCCTTCTTTGAGATTCCTGCCATTGCGGCAAGAAACGCTTCTCCTCTTGCCATTGCGCCGACAGTTCGTCTGCTCCCGACCAATAGCCTGTGGCCAGCCCCGCCAGATAGGCCGCCCCAAGCGCTGTGGTTTCACTGATTCGGCTGCGCACCACTGGCACACCCAGCACATTCGCCTGGATTTGCATCAGCAAGTCGTTTTTGCTGGCACCGCCATCCACCCTCAGCTCGGTCAGCGCCAATCCGCTGTCAGCACTCATGGCAAGAAAGACATCGGCCGTTTGCAAGGCAATGGCCTCCAAAGCAGCTCTGGCAATGTGCGCCCGCCCCGTCCCCCGGGTCATGCCCACCAAGGCGCCTCGGGCCTGGCCATCCCAATCGGGGGCGCCCAATCCGACAAAAGCGGGGACCAAAAAGACATCTCCCGTGTCCTGCACGCTCGCAGCCAGGGCTTCAATCTGGGCCGCGCTGTCAATGATCTGCAATCCGTCGCGCAACCACTGCACCGTGGCCCCAGCCATGAACACCGAACCTTCTAAAGCGTAGGCCAAGGGCCGCATCGCAGTGCCTGGACCTTGCCAGGCCACGGTGCTGAGCAATTGGTGTTGACTGGCCACAGGCTGATCGCCCGTGTTCATCAGCATGAAGCAGCCCGTGCCATAAGTATTTTTGGCCATACCGGGCGCAAAGCAGGCCTGACCAAACAAGGCCGCTTGCTGGTCTCCCGCCCAGCCCGCAATGGGCACACTGACCCCCAAGCATTGGGTATCGGTCAAGGCCACCTGGCCGCATGAGGGCAATATCTGTGGCAAAACAGCTTGCGGAATGTTCAACAGCGCCAGCATGTCCTCGTCCCAGGTGCCGGTTTTCAGGTTGAAAAGCAGCGTACGAGAGGCATTGCTGGGTTCTGTGGCGTGCACCCGTCCACCCGTCAACTGCCACAGCAACCAGCTGTCCACGGTGCCAAAGGCCAATTCGCCCCGCTCGGCCCGCAATCGGGCCCCCGGAACATGGTCCAGCAACCACGCCAGCTTGGTGCCCGAAAAATAAGAATCCAGTATCAAGCCGGTTTTGGCAGCGATACCCGGGGCGTGGCCTGCTGAGCGCAGCGCCTCGCAAAACCCGGTGGTGCGCCGGTCCTGCCAGACGATGGCCGGGGCCACGGGCTCACCCGTTTGGCGATCCCACAGCACGGTGGTTTCACGCTGGTTGGTGATGCCCAGGGCACGCACCTGGCGGGCCGTGATGCCCGCATGCACCAGCACCTCGCGCAGGACAGCCAACTGGGTTTGCCAGATTTCGTTGGCATCGTGCTCAACCCACCCCGGTTGCGGGAAATACTGGGTGAATTCGCGCTGTGCCATGGCCACCACCCGGCCACCATGGTCAAACACCACAGCCCGTGAGCTGGTGGTGCCTTGGTCAATTGAAAGCATGTAATCCATGCACTGAAGGTTAGCGCAAAGCCGCTTGAACAAACAGCGACAATTCTCCGATTGACCTTTCAACCAAGACACCTGAGAGACTGACACCATGACTTCTTTTGCGCAACACATGGCCTTTGTCGGCGGCGGCAACATGGCCAGCGCCATCATGGGTGGCCTGATCCGTCAAGGCATGCGGCCCGATCAATTCACCGTGGTTGAACCCTTTGCCGATGCCGCCGACAAATTGCTCAAGGACTTTGGCATCACCGCACTGCCCGCCGCAGGCCCTGACTTGGCGCGGGCTGACTTGGTGGTCTGGGCCGTCAAGCCACAAATCTTCAGCGAAGCCGCCGCCCCGGTCATGCCCTACACCCGAGGCGCGCTGCACCTGTCGGTGGCGGCGGGCATCCGCACCGACAGCATTTCCCGCTGGGTCGGCTCAGATCGGGTGGTGCGCTGCATGCCCAACACCCCGGCACTGGTGGGCCAGGGCATTACCGGCTTGTTTGCCTGCCCATCGGTCACTTCGACCGACCAGCAACTGGTGGCGCAAGTCATTGGCACGACCGGGCAATACCTGTGGGTGCAGCAGGAGTCTTTGCTGGACGCGGTGACCGCCTTGTCGGGCTCTGGCCCTGCCTATGTGTTTTTCTTCCTCGAAGCCATGACCGAAGCGGGCGTGGGCATGGGCCTGAGTGCCGAACAGGCCTATCAACTGGCGGTGGCCACGTTTTCGGGTGCGTCTTCCCTGGCTGCGGCATCCAACGAATCGCCCGAGGTGCTGCGCCAGCGGGTCACCTCGAAAGGCGGCACCACCTATGCAGCCATCAGCGCGATGGAAGCTGCCGGCATCAAGCCAGCTTTTAAGAGCGCCATGCAGGCGGCTGAGCGACGCGCCCGCGAATTGGGTGATGAATTTGGCAAGGCCTGAACGTGGGTCAACAATCCCTGCCAGTGGCGCTGGACATCAGGTGTAAGACAAGACCAGGCCCCCAAACACGCTGAACCCCAGCCAGTGGTTCAGCCTGAAGGCCTTGAAGCAACCCTCGCGGCTGCGGTCCCTGATCAGCCAGACATGCCACATCGCCTGCGCGGCCGCACCCGCCAAGCCCGCCCAAAGCCAAGCGCCGCGTTCGGGCGCGTCCAACAGCAGCGCCCACAAGGCCAAAAAGGCCGCATAGAAGCCCGCGATGGCGGTCACATCCCATTGGCCCAGGGTGATGGCCGAGGTTTTCATGCCGATCTTCAAATCGTCATCGCGGTCCACCATCGCGTATTCGGTGTCGTAGGCCAGCACCCAAAACAAATTGCCCAAAAGCAAACCCCACGCCAGTGGCGGCACTTCGCTTTGGACCGCGGCGAAAGCCATCGGAATCCCAAAACTGAAGGCCACCCCCAACACCGCCTGTGGCATGGACACAAAGCGTTTGGCGTAGGGATAAACCACGGTCACCGCCAGAGCGGCAAACGACCAGGCCACGGTTACGCGGTTGGTGCTGAGCACCAGCACAAAAGCCAGCAGCGCCAGCGCCACACCCAAACCCAGCGCCTCCTTGACGCTCAGACGCCCACTGGTCACTGGGCGTGAGGCCGTGCGTTGGACATGCTTGTCAAATTCGCGATCGGCCACATCATTGACGCAGCAACCGGCGCTGCGCATGAGGATGGTGCCCAGAGTGAACACCGCCACCAAATGCCAACCTGGAAAGCCACCAGCAGCCACCCACAAGGCCGACAAAGTTGGCCACAACAACAACAGCCAGCCAGCAGGTCGGTTCCAGCGAATCAGGTCCAAATAAAGCTTGATTTTGGGAGTCATCCATGAATTATCCGTCCCCAATCCATTCAGGCACTGCCTGCAGCCTCAAGCCATCGGCCAATCCGCAGACAGTACCCGCTGATCTCGGTAAGGGTCAGACAAGTCAACCGCATATAAGTTGGATCCTCGCGTAAGCAATCTAAGCTGCTGTGGTAATTGTGCTGATGTTCGGCAAATCATCATCAGTCGTACTGCCGACGTATCCGGTTTTTTCATGAAGACCTGTCTTGACAATCCATATTGCAGCTGTTTTCGAGGCATCAAAGTTATACTCAACCGTCTGCTAGGCCCTTAGTTAATCTGCGGTTTATTCATTGAATTTACTCAAAATCATTACAATCATGATCAATTTGAATCCCCACTTTGCAAATGGCTTTGCACCCAAGACAAACAGCATAGAAGTTAACTCTTGATAAGTCCTTTTTTTGAACTGACTCTTTAATAATTAAATCAAATGAAAACAGTTATTTTTTTATCATTCACACTCATTACTTTCTCACCAAATTTATTTGGTCAAGTCAGCATTGACAATAGAAGACTCCTTAACGAATCCTTTTGGTCAGAAGGAAGTGTTTACGGGTCAAGAGATGCTTACACCAAATTAGCAAGCAGAAACCCATCGGATAAGGAGTCCGCCTCAATTTCATATGCCGAAAAGCTCATGGCCAATAACAAAGAGATAAAAGTTATATTACTTATTGACAACGGTGATGTTGTGTTTGAAAAATACAACGATCCCGTCGTTTATGATTCAATGCTTCATGGTTATAGCGTAACCAAAACAATAACTTCATTCGCGATTGGTGCCGCAATTTGCAAAAAAATCATTGATTTAAATGAAAAACTTGGCAATACGAACCCTATTTTTATCAAGACTGGGCTAGAGAATGCCACAGTTAAAAACTTACTCATGATGGCATCAGGCACAACAAGTGCAGATGCAGACTCTAATTTCAAAATATTTCAAAATATTATAGATGATTACCATTTCAACGAAAAGTCTATAATTGAGGCATCCGTTAAATCAACTATTTTGCAACCACGAAAAGGGATTTTTAAAAATTTTCAACCCGGAGAAATATTTGATTATAAGAATTCAGATACTGCAATTTTAGGATTCCTTTTAAATTACAAAACAAATCTGAAAGGTTCAGACTTTGTATATGAAAATGTTTTACTAAACGCAGGAATCAATGGGAAAGTGTCATTGGCAGAAGACAAAAACAAAGTATTTTTTGGAGCATATGGAGCAAGAATGATGGCCCACGACTGGGGCAGATTAGCCGTATGGTCTCGTGAAAAAATCAAGGAAGACAGTTGCATGGGCAACTACCTTAAAGAAGCCACAAAAACTCAAATAAGTAACAAAGAGAAAAGATTTGCGAGATGGTTCAATGGCTATGGATATCAAATTTGGACAGAAAACAGTTGGTCAAAAAATTCCTATTGGGCGCTCGGTTATGGAGGTCAAAAAATAGCATGGAACCATTCGAATGACAAGATAATGGTTGCATTTTCGACAAGTGAAAATTGGCATCCAGAAGCTGCTAGATTATATGAACTATGGTCTACAGAAAATTCAAAATAGTTAATGAGAAATGGGGGTTTCAACGCCATCGATTACTATTTTTTCCAAGGAATTTCTTACTGCTCCAGTAGATCTTTCATTTCCTCTGATGAATCTTTCACCTTCTATTTTCAAGCAGGTTGCATATTTTAAAGAGTATTCACAAGTACCTTCGAATTTAAAAAAACCTGGGGATTCGGCGAAAACCTTAATCGTCCACAATTGCTGTAGGTCTGAACCTACTAGTTTTTCATAGGATCTCATCACTTCCCATTTGTGATTTCTACTCCAACTCGACCCATTACTTCGTGCCCCATGGGTCACGAAACTAGCATTTTTTCCCACCGCCAGCGGAAATATTTGCGAGGCCTTCACGGCATCACCACTGAGAATACTTTCATTCAATAACTTTTCCAATGTCAAAATGCCAAATAATCTGGTTTCAACAGTGGTATTTCCATCTATCCTTTTGGTTTGCGTTTCATACCTGTCACTGCCAACTGAAGTCACTTCAACAACATAATTTCCAATAATATTAGAATTCAAGTGAAAGCTTGTTTTTATTGCGGGTGAGACATATGTATTTGCATATACAGAGCCAATCGCAAACATACCCACAAAAGTTAAAAGAATTTTAAATTTCATCATATTCAGCATTTGGTTTGAATTGCTCAGAGATATTTGTTTTCATGATCTACACAGCTCAGATGTCTAATGTAACAAAAAGAAGAAAAAATGCAAAATTTTAGAGTGGCGGATGCAAGGAGGACGTACATCGAAAATGATCTTGCTAAGGTATTGACACAGAGTTTCGAGGATGTAGCTTGGTCTGATGAAGCGCTCCGTTCAGGACGTACAAACAGAAAGTTCGAATGAGCCAATCCCGACCCGGTCACCACCTGCATCAAACGATGTGCAAGCCACCGTCCACCACCAAGGTGCTGCCGGTGATGAACGAGCCCTCTGACGAAGCCATCCACAAAATCGGCCAGGCGATTTCTTCAGGGGTGGCCCAGCGACCCAACAAAGAACTGTCTTTGCGCTCGGTCCTGAGTTGCTCCACGCTTTTGCCGATTTTTTGCGCGCGTCCCACATGAAAATCCGTCAGCGTTGAGCCGGGGCATACCGCGTTGACGCGAACACCGTGCACCGCTTCTTCGCACGCCAGCGATCGGGTCAAAGCCAGCTGTGCGGCCTTGGTGGCGTCGTACAAAGCCATGCCTTTGCGCCCTTTGACGGCATAACAAGACGACACGTTGACGATGCTGCCGCGGCCGGCGCTGCGCATGTGCGGCAGTGCGGCATGGCAGTAGTTTGTGATGCCCACCAGGTTGACGCCCACGATCGCATGCCATTCGAGCGCAGTTGCTTGGGCTGCCGCCGAATAATTGCGCATCGCAGCGTTGTTGACCAAAATGTCCAGGCCTCCGAGTTCTTGGACGCAGCGCGCCACGTTTTGCAACGCCAGCGCGGGATCGCTCACATCGGCCTGGGCGCACAGCACAAGAGCCTCTGGCTTGGCTTGCACAATGTTCTGGCGCGTGCGTTCCAAGCCCTGCGCATCGGCATCCACCAAATAGACCGCAGCGCCTTCCTGACAAAAGATGTGCGCTGTCGCCGCACCAATGCCCGAACCCGCGCCAGTGATCAACGCCACTTGGCCTTGCAAACGCAGCTGGCCCATGCGCTTCACTCCGCTTTGGTGCCGGTGTCTTTGATCACTTTGCCCCAACGCTTGATTTCCGCGCCAATCCAGTCACGGAACTGGTTAGGGGTGGTGGCCACAATTTCAAACTCCATGTCCAGCAAGCGCTTGGTGATTTCGGGTGAACGCACAATCTTCACGATCTCGCGGTTGTAACGCTCGATGATGGGCGCAGGCGTGCCGCCGGTGGTGAGAAAACCAATCCATGAGGTGGCTTCAAAGTCGGGGTAGCCCGACTCGCTGAGGGTGGGAATGTCAGGCGTGGTGGCAAATCGCTTGAGGCCCGAGGTGGCCAGCAATTTCAAGCGGCCTTCCTTGGCAAATTGCTGCACATTGCCCGGCACAAAAAACCCCGCCTGGATATTGCCACCGATCAAATCACTGACGGCAGGTCCAGCGCCACGGTAGGGGATGTGGGTGATGTGAAAACCAGCGGCCGACTTGAACATTTCCATGGTCAGGTGCGAGGCACTGCCCAAAGCCACCGAGCCATACGAATACTTCGCTGGGTTGGCCTTGGTCTTCTCGACAAAGTCCTTCACGCTGGTGATGCCAGATGCCGGGTTGACCACCAAGTATTGCGGAGCCTTGACCATCAAGGTGATGGGCGCCAGATCCTTGACCGGGTCATAGGGCATTTTGTCGAACAGGCCCACGTTGATGGCCAATGGGCCGTTGTAGCCAATCAACAACGTGTGGCCGTCAGGTGCGGCTTTGGCCACCATGTCGGCGCCAATGTTGCCGCCCGCGCCGGGCTTGTTTTCCACCACAAATGGCTGCCCGAAAACTTCTTGCAGTTTGGGGGCGATAAGCCGCGCCAGCACATCGTTGGTGCTGCCTGTGATGGGCACGATGATGCGCACGGGCTTGGTGGGCGCCCATTCTTGCGCCCAGGCCGATGTGACGGCCCCCATACACCAAGTGGTGACCAGTGCCAAGGCACCCATTTGTCGGCGGTTGAAGTTTTTCATCTTGTCTCCTGTTGTGCTTCGGATGTTTGTCAAATCGAAAAAACCGGTTCGTCCAGTCCATTGGCCAAGTGTGCTTTGGCCCAAACCATGGGGTCATCGCCTTTGGGCAACAACACACCGGCAGGGCGAACATGTTGCTCGGAGGCATCCAACGCCGGGGGCTCAATGCCTTGCTCCAGCGCCACCGCCGCATCGTGCAGCATGCGCCGGGCCATGACGATGGCACGGTCGGTGGGCAGCAATTTTTCGGCTGCATGGTCCTGGATGGCGCCCATGCTTTCCTGCAGAGAATAGTCTTGCGCCGAAAACCCGAAAACACCGCTGTAGGCGCGTTTTTCCTGTTGGGCCTTGCGGTCCATCAGGTAATCGTTATCACGGTTGGCTTTGGGCACAAAGCTGCCTGGGGCGTCGTATTCCACATGGATCCCTTTGCCCGCAGCCATGGCTTCATTTTCTTCGGCGCTCAGCGGCTGCTTGGGTTGCCAATTCATGCTCCAAGCCCAGCACTCATGGTCGTTGACCGGCACCCAAGCATGACCACCCAACGCATGGTGGCCAAACGGCGGAATCATGGTGAACCAAGGGAACAACCACTGGGTGATGCGCCAGTAATAACTGTCGGGCTCGCCCATGCGACGGCCATATAAGCTCATGCCAAACGAGGTCTTTTCGATTTCAAACACCACATTGCCATCGGCCTTGATGTAGTCAAGCGCCTTGACGCCCTGATGCATCGGGTCGGTGTCCACCTCATAGCGGTGGACATACGACACATGGGCGGTGTCGATGCCCCCCTCCATGGCCTGCAGGTAACTGGAGTATTGAAGGCGCTTGGAGACGAACACATGGCTGCCCGGCAAAGTGCACCACTCCAGTTCAGGTGGCTCGGGCATCTTGTCGGGAGGTCCCATGTAGGTCCAAACGATGCCGCCGCGCTCCACGCAGGGGTAGCCTTTGATGTGCATGTGCGCACAGGCTTTGGGGTTGGAGGGCACGTCCACACACTGGCCATTGCCGTCGAACTTGACGCCGTGGTAGGCGCAACGGATGCCGTTTTCTTCATTGCGGCCAAAGTACAGCGAGACACCCCGGTGCGAACAAAACTCACCGATCATGCAAGCCTTGCCGTCGGTGTTGCGAAAGGCCAGCAGCTTTTCGCCCAGCAGCTCAATGCGCACTTGCGGACCGTCGGCCAGCTCGATTTCGCTGCTGCTCAAAGCGGGCACCCAGTAACGCCGCATCAGGTTGCCCATGCGCGTGCCGGGACCCACGCGAATCAGGGTTTCAGACATGTCCTTGTTCATGAAAAACTTCTCCTTGGCTTGAATAAGTCACTGTCACAGTCGTGCTCAACTGCGCAGCTTTCCCTAAAATGATAATGTTGTCCATCAGGCGGACACGCCAATACACACGGGACGCGCAAGGTTTTGAAGGGTTTTGACATGGGCACCAGCAGCGGCGATGGCGTCCGAGCCGTTGAACGGGCTTTGGACATTCTGAAAGCGTTCTCGGTCAACGAGCACGAGCTGAGCGCCGCGCAATTGCTCGAGCGGGTCCCTTTGAGTCGGCCCACGCTGTACCGCTTGCTGCAAACGCTGGTGCAATCGGGTTTTGTGGTGTCCACGGGCGAACCCCAAAGGTTCAGGCTGGGCCCAGCGGTGGGGCAGCTCACACACGTCTGGTCGTCTGGTCTGAATGTCTCGGCGGTGGGCCAAGCCATCATGCAGCGCGTGTGGGCCGCCACCCAGGAAACTGTGGCTTTGTTCGTGCCGCAAGGCGCCATGCGGCTGTGCGTGGCCGAGTTGCCCAGCCCGCAGGCGCTGAGCTTCAAAAGAGGTGTGGGTTACCAAGAGCGCATCGTTTTGGGGGCCAGTGGCCAGGTCATCTTGGCGCATGCCAACACCTCGATTGAGGCGATCGAGCGTTATGCCGAAGGCCTGAACCTGGACATCCTCCGTTTGGCGCAAGAGCTTCGCCTGATCAAAAAGCGCGGCTATGCCACCAGCAAAAATGCCTTGATTGAAGGGGCCGTGGCCATTGCTGCACCGTTCTTCAACAGCCATGGCCAAGTGGCTGGCTCCATCGCCGTGTTCGGGCCAGGGGCCCGCCTCAAAGAGGACAAGGTGCGCCAGTTTGGGGCCGTGTTGGTCAAAGAAGCCGCCGCCCTGTCGCAGGCTTTGGGCCACAGCTGAAGCGGGCCGCTGCTCTGAGGGAGCGCCTCAAGGTCGCCACTGAATGCCCCGCACCCAGCCCACACTTTCAGCGCCGGTGTTATCGCTGTCTGCCCCAATCAGCAAGGCGCGCACTTTGGGCACATCGGCCCCAGCAGGCAGCTCATCGGCAAACAAGGTGGCAAAGTCGGTGGCCACGTCGCGGGTTTCGGTTTGCCACTGGGCCAATGGCGCACCTTGGCCTTGCAAGGTGATGAAGCGCACGCGCTGGGTGTAGGGGTTGGCGCCTTGCAGGCCAGCGGGGTGCAGGCTGTCCCACACATAGCAAAGCGTGGCGGCTGGCAGGTCTTCGCCACTCACGCTGCGGGCAATGCGCAACAAGGTGCGCTGGGCAAAAGGCACGCGGTCCAGCGGATGGTCAAACATGACGCAGACCTTGAGGGCGGCGTCGTCTCCGGCTTTGGTCAAGATGTCGGCCACGCCTTTGCCGCCCGTGAGCGGCTGGTCCAGCCGCCAGTGCCATTGCAGTCGGCCAGGGTTGGCTTTGAACAGGTCGTGCACCCAGGAGCCATATGAAGCGCGGGTGCTGACCTTCAGCGCCCACCCGCCTTGCACATCGGCCAACTCGAAACGGGTGGCCGGAATGTCGGCCTTGGACTTGGGGAAGCCCACAAATCGCCATGGGCTGGGGACTTTGCCATCGACAGGCACCAAAGGCGAGAGGCTTTGCGCCACAGCTGACACGGCAACCCAGGCCCAGCCCAGCGCCAGCAACGCAGGAAAGGATTTCAAAAACGGCTTCATCCACGCCGCCAATCATGGTATTTCTTCACCCAGGCCAGCAACTTTTGTGGCGCATGCTTGCGCTTCCACTCGCCCGCTGCGTATTTGTTGGCCTCGGCCATCGTGGGGTAGGTGTGGATGGTGCCCAAGATCTTGGTTAACCCCAAGCCATGTTTCATGGCCAGCACGTACTCGGCCAGCAAGTCTGCCGCATGTGCACCGACGATGGTCACGCCCAAAATTTTGTCTTTGCCCGGCACGGTGATCACCTTCACAAATCCGTGCGCTTCGCTGTCTGCGATGGCGCGGTCCAGGTCGTCGATGTCGTACTTGGTCACTTCATACGGGATGTTCTTTTCTTTGGCTTCTTGCTCGTTCAGGCCCACACGCGCCACCTCGGGGTCGATGAAAGTGGCCCACGGGATGACCGAGTAGTCGGCCTTGAACAGCTTCCACTCACCAAACAGCGCGTTCACGGCGGCGTACCACGCTTGGTGGGCTGCGGTGTGGGTGAACTGGAACGGCCCGGCCACGTCGCCTGCGGCGTAAATGTTGGGGTAGATGGTTTGCAGGTATTCGTTGGTCTGCACGGTGCGGTGCGTGGGAATGCCCAGGTCCTCCAGGCCATAACCCTGCAAACGCGCCACACGGCCCACAGCGCACAGCAGTTGGTCAAACACGATGCGTTTCTCTGCGCCTGCGTGTTCCAACACCAGGGTCTTTTCGCCGTTCACCATCTCGCAGAGCAGCGCCTTGTGGCCGGTGAGCACTTGCACGCCGTCGGCCTCCAGTGAAGCTTTGGCGAGTGCGCTCACCTCTTCGTCTTCGCGCACCATGATGCGTGCGCCCATTTCCACTTGCGTGACGTGTGAGCCCAGTCGCGCAAAGCTTTGTGCCAACTCGCAACCAATCGGCCCGCCGCCCAGCACCACCAAACGCTTGGGCACTTCATCGAGCTTGGCGAACTCGTCCCACAGGGTGTCGCTGGTGACATAACCCACATCGTCCAAGCCGGGCAGTGGCGGCACAAAGGGGTGGGCACCGGCAGCGATCACGATGCTGCGGGCCGTCAAGCGTTGGGTTGAGCCATCGTTCAAAGCCACCTCCACCGTCCACGGGTTCACCAATCTGCCGTAACCCCGCAACACCTCCACACCCAAGCCGGTGTAACGCTCGATGCTGTCGTGCGGCTCGATGGCTTTGATCACATCGTGCACGCGCTGAATCACCGCTTTGAAGCTGAAGCTCGGGGCCGCACCGCGCAGGCCGTAGTTCGACGCGTGGCGCATTTGGTGTGCCAGCTTGGCGCTTTTGATCAGCGCTTTGCTCGGCACACAGCCATAGTTCAAGCAGTCGCCACCCATCTTGTGCGCCTCGATCAGCGTGACCTTGGCCTTGACCGCTGCGGCGATGTAGGCGCTGACCAAACCGCCCGCTCCGCCGCCGATGACGATCAGGTTGCGTTCAAAGGTCTTGGGGCGTTGGTCGGCCCAGCGGGCGTAGACCTTGCGCTTTTGCACAGCGGCCACGATACGGTGAGCAATCAACGGAAATATGCCCAGCAGCACAAAGCTGCCCAAAAGCGCGGGGCTCAAAATGCCCTGCACCGAGTCGAGTTGCGCCAACTGCGTGCCCGCGTTCACATAAACCGCCGTGCCCGCCAACATGCCGATTTGGCTGACCCAGTAATACGTCCACACATTCATGCGCGTGAGGCCCATGAGCAGGTTGATCAAGAAAAACGGCACGACCGGAATCAGGCGCAAAGTGAAGAGGTAAAACCCGCCCTCACGGTTCACGCCCAAGTGGATGTCGGCCAGGCGCTGACCAAAGCGCGCCTCCACCCAGTCACGCAACAAAAACCGCGAAGCCAAAAACGCCAGGGTGGCCCCCACAGAGGACGCAAACGAGACGATCAGCAAACCCTGCCACAGGCCAAAGATCGCACCACCGGCCAGCGTGATGAGGGTCGCGCCGGGGATGGACAAAGCCGTGGCGGCCACATACAGCAGGAAATACACCGCCGCCACCGTGAACGGTTGCGCGGCGTGCAGCTGCGCAAAACTGGCCTGGCTGGCTTTGAGTTGCTCAAAGCTGAGATAGCGCCCCAGGTCCAGCGCCACAAACATGCCTATGGCTAACGCCAGCAAGAGCAACAACAAGGTTTGACGAAGGCGCATGAAAAACTCCAAAGTGCAAGGTGCTTGGCAATCAGCACCTGTGCGGTGGCCTGAACAATAACCGCAGATGGTCTTTAATTTTCAGAAAAGCAACCATAAGTTACGAACACGGCAAATGCACTATTTCAAGCGCCGATAACCCCACCCCACCCGCATCCCCGTCGTCACCGCACACAAGCCCGCAAAACCATAAGCCAACACCGCAAAGTGTTCAGGCCAGATGCACATGGCGGCAAAGACGGTGATGGTCTCGGTGGCTTCGGTGAGGCCCCCTAAAAAGTAAAAGCTTTTGCCCGGCAAGGCGGTGTCCGTCAAGCCGCGTTTTTCGGCCAGTGCGGCAAAAGCCAAAAAGCTGCTGCCGGTGCCGATGAAGCTGGCCAGCAAGGCTGCGGCGGGCAGCGCGTTGGCGCTGGGGTTGGCCACCGCAAAGGCCAAGGGGATAGCGGCGTAGAACACGAAGTCGAGCGCGATGTCCAGGAACCCGCCCGCGTCGGTGGGCTGAGTCAAGCGGGCCACGCTGCCGTCCAGACCGTCGAGCAAGCGCGAGGCCAGCAGCAGCGCCAAGCCCCACCACCACGCTTGCAGCGCAATGGCCACGGCGGCGGCCATGCCGATGGCAAAGCCCAACCAGGTCAGCGCGTCGGCGCTGATGCCTGCGCGCACCAAGCCGCGTGCGGCGGTGTTCAGCGCGGGGCGCAACAGGGTTTGGGCATGGCGGTCAAACATGGTGGGGGCTTTCTTCGGTGGCGCGCAAGTGCAGCAAGCGTTGCGGGTCGACCACGTCTTGTTCGTCGTGCGTGACCAGCACCACCGGGATGCGCCGCTCGCGCACATGCGCAAACACCCACGGGCGCAGTTGGGCGCGCAAAGCGGCGTCGAGTTTGGAAAACGGCTCGTCGAGCAGCAGCGCTTGCGGCTCGGCCAACAAAGCGCGCATGAGCGCCACACGCGCGCGCTGCCCGCCTGAGAGCGTGGACGGGTCGCGCTCGCCCATGCCGCTCAGCTCAGCTTCTTGCAGCGCTTGTTGCACGCGGGCTTGGCGCTGCGCGTTGGTTCTGCTGGTGCCCCTGGTGTCACTGACGGGGACGGCAAACAGCAGGTTCTCGGCCACCGTCATGTGCGGGAAGAGCAAGGCGTCTTGGAACACCAAGCCCACGCCGCGTTGGTGGGTGGGCAGGTGTGACACTTCGCGGCCATTCAGTTTCACCGAGCCTTGCAACTGCAAAGGCTGCAGCCCTTCGGACACGCTGGCCAGCGTGCCCGCTATTGACCCGAGCACCGAGCTTTTGCCGCAGCCGCTCGGGCCCATGAGCGTGAGGATCTCGCCGGGCGGCACATGCAGGTGCAGGCCACTCACCAGCGCTTGGCGCGCACTGCCCAAACGCTCGATGTGAACTTGCAGGCCATCTTGAAGGGTGTCGGTCATGGTGTGGCTTTCATGGGGGCGATCTTCTCAAATCGGCGGGGCCTGCCCAGCCACGCGGCCAGCGCAAAGGCGGCGATGGGCAAGAGCATTTGCAGCGCGGCGTAGGCGCTCATGAGCGAGCGTTGCGCGCCCGCGGCCAAGGTGACGGCTTCGGTGGTGACGGTGGCAAAACGGCCCGCACCCACATAGAGCGTGGGCAGGTATTGCGCCACGCTGACCGCAAAGCCCACGGCCCAAGCCGAGGCAATGGCGCGTTTGAGCAATGGCCACTTCACACGCCACAAATACACCCAGCGGCCATGGCCCAAGCTGGCCACCAGGGCGGCTTGGCGCGGGTCCACCGCCTGGTACGCGGGCACCAGCGCCAGCAGCACATAGGGCAAGACCATGACCGCGTGCGCCAGGCTCAGGCCCAGCCATTGGCCTTCGAGGCGGGTGTGCAGCGCCAGGCTGTACAAGCCCACCACCCACAGCACCGATGGCAAGACCAGCGGCAACAAGAACCAGGGCTGCATGGCCTGCTGCCAGCGGCGCGGGGCCAACTCCAGCCAAGCCACCGACCACAACAAACACACACTGGCCGATGCCACGCCCAGGCCCAAGGTGGTCCACACCGTGTACGCACTGCTGGCCACTTGTTGCCAGGCGCTGAGTGTCCACAGCTCGGGCCACACTTGGGGGAAAGGCCACACGCCCGAGACACTGCCCACGGTCAGGGCGAACCAGACGGCGGCGTAGGTGGTGAGGATCAGAGTCCAAACGACATTCGGCGGCCAAACCCCCACACAACCTGGCTTGGGCAAGAACGCTGCCCAAGCCACCTTCAGGCGCTTGCCATGCCCCAGCATTCGCCGCGAGAGCGCGGCTCCTACAAGTCTCCCCGCAAGCACGCCCCCCACCAACACCGTGCCCGTCAGCCACCCCGCCGCCGCCACACCTTGTGATTGCGTGAGCAGGTCGGCATCGCTCAGCCATTGCCAGGCCAGCACCGCCAAGGTGGGCGGTGTGGCGGGGCCGATGATGAGCGCCATGTCCACCACCGTGAGGCCATAGACCAGCACCGCCAGCAGCGGCCAGCGCAGGCGCGGTGCCAGTTGCGGCCAGATGATTTGTGCAAAGGCTTGTGCGGGGGTGCGGCCCAGGGTTTGGGCCAGTGCGGATTCGGCTTGCCAGCGGCGGCGCAGGTCTTCGCGCTGCATTTGGGTGGCAGCCACCCACAGCAAGAACGGGACTTCTTTGAGCCACAGCACCAGGATCAGCCCCAAGCCCCACGGGTCTTGCGTGGTGAACCAGGGCGGCGGTGAGTCAAACCCTGTGAGTCCCGGCGATGCCAGCCGCAATGCCCAGCCGCTGGGCGAGAGCCACAGCACCAGCCCGATGGCCATGGCCGCGTGTGGCGTGGCCAATAAAGCAGGCAGAAGCGACAACCAGCGCCCCAGTTGTTGGCGAATGAAGCCGCTGGCCAGCACATGCTTCACTGTGATCCACGCCAACGCGGTCGAGGCCAAACCGGTCCACAGCGTCATGCCCCAGGCGCGCCAAGTTTGCGGATCGACCCAGAGGGCTTGCCAAGCGGTCGCGTCCAGCATTTGCGCGCCCACCGCCCACAGCGCAGCGCCGATGGGCAGGGCCGCCAGCAGCGCCAACAGCAAAGGCCCCATCACCTTCAAGCTTGGCATGTCACACGCCGTAACGGCGTGTCCATTCTTTTTCGAGCGGATCGACCCACGAGGCGTGGGGCTCGGGCAGCGCGGGGGCGCTTTGGGTCAGCTGACCGGGGCGCACGGCCGATGCAAAGCGGGCACGTTCGGCCGCAGGCAGGCGCGCCACATCGAGCACTGTGGGGTCGCCCCAAACATCGATGTCGGCTTTGCGAGCCTGGGCGGCGGGCGACAGCAAAAAATTGGCCACCACCTGCGCAGCGGCTTTGCTGGGCGCGTTGTAAGGAATGGCCACAAAGTGCGTGTTGCCAATGGTGCCCTTGGCGAACTGCCAGCTCTGCACCGTGGTGGGCAAGCGTTTGGCGGCGATTTCGTTGGCCGCTTCGTTGGGGTTGAAGGTCAGGGCCAGCAGCAGCTCGCCGTCGGCCATCATCTGCCGCTGCGCGGCGGAGTTTTGCGGGAACTGCTTGCCACCGCGCCACAGGTGCGGGTGCATCGTATCCAGAAAACGCCACAGCGGCGCGGCTTGTGCTTCCAGTGCGGCGGTCGTCACGGGCTGGGCCAGCGCTTTTACATCGGGCGCATGCTCGATCAAGGCCTGCTTGACGAAGGTGGTGCCATGGAAGTTGGGCGGGCGCGGGTAGGTGATGCGCCCGGGCTGAGCGCGGGCCAGCGCCAGCAGCTCGCTCATGCTTTGCGGCAGTTGGGGCAGGCGTTTGACATCGGCAAAAAAAGTCAGCTGCGCCATGCCCCAAGGTGACTCCAAACCGTCGGTAGGCACCGAAAAATCCACCAGCGTGGTGGGCTTGCCCACGGTGTCTACCCACTGGAAGTTGGGCAAGGTTTGCACAAAGGGCGCAGACAACAGGCCTTCGCGTTTCATGGCGGCAAAGTTTTCGCCGTTGATCCAGATCAGGTCCACCGTGCCTTCGGTGTCTTTGCGCCCGGCTTGCTTTTCGGCGCGCACACGCTTGACCACATCGGCCGCGTCGCTGATCTTGACGTGCTGCAGCTTCACACCAAAGTCACGCTGCAATTCACCCGCCACCCATTGCAAGTAAGCGTTGATGCGCTCGCTGCCCGCCCAAGCGTTGAAGTACACGGTTTGGCCGCGTGCGGCGCGCAGGGTGTCGGGCCAAGGGGTGGCCGCATGGGCCGTCCAAGGCGACAAGGCGCTGGCCCCCAACAGGGTCAGGGCTTGGCGGCGGTTGCTGAGCAAAGTGGCGTTCATGAAATGGATGTGAGGGTCAAGAAACAGTTGAAAGAAATGTACCTCAAGGGTCTTCAAAACAGCGTGGTGGCACGCAACCAGGCTTCTGGCAGCAAGGGCACGATTTGCGCCTCTAACCACTTGTCACCGCCACTGGCAATGGCCAGACCAGCCAAAAAGATCATGCCACCAAACACCTTCTTGACCTTGTCGCCGTGCGCCAGCACTTTGTCGCGCACCGCATGAAAGCCCCGGCGCGAAGCGTAGGCCACCGCCACCAAGGGCAAGGCCGCGCCCATGCCAAACAGGCCCAACACAATGCCCCCGCGCAGCGCACCGCCTTCGCTGGCTACCAAAGTCAGGGCTGAGGCCAACAAAGGGCCAGAGCAAGGGCTCCAAACCAGCCCCAACACCGCACCCAAGAGCAGCGCGCCCCACAGCGTGTCGCCCTGCAAGCGAGAAGACACAGAGTTGGCACCACTGGCCAGCGGCATCATCCATTGGGTAAAACGCTCATTGAGCGCAGGCACCCACATCATCACGCCCAAGGCCATCAGCAGCACAGCACCAAAAAGGCGCACATGGTCGCTGTCCAAGCCAATCACCGGCCCCAAGGCACCGATCGCAACCCCAATGCCCGCAAAAGACAAAGCCATGCCCAAGCCCATGGCCAAAGGGGCCAGGCGATTGCCCTGCGCGGTCCCACCCAAGACCATGGGCAAGATCGGGAAAACGCAAGGCGACAAAGTGGTCAAGCTGCCGGCCAGCAAGCTCAAACCCAAGTGACTGATGGCCAAATCCATGAGGTGCTCTTCAAATCAGGTGGAATATTTACTGGGCCGACAGCAAAGCCGTCTTCAGCGCCTGCGGGTCGGTCACCCCACCCGAGCGGTGCTTTTGCTCTTGGCCCTTGAACACGATCAAGGTCGATTGCGAGCGAATACCCATCTCACGCTTGAGTTCACGCTCTTGGTCATAGTCCACCACCAGCAAGGTGCCCGGCACGGCCGCATCGCCCTTGAATGTGTTGAATGCCCGCTCCTGAACCAAGCAAGTAGGGCACCACTTGGCGTGAAAGTGCAGGCTCACGGCTTGGCCTGCTTGTTGCTTTTGTGCCAAGATTTGGGCGCTGTAGGGCGCAATGTCCAGCGCATGGGCCGGGGCCAGCCAAGCGCTCAGGGCCAGGGTCAAAAGCGCGAGGGTTTTGGGGGCGAGGGTTTGGGTCATGGTTGTTCCTTATCTTGAGTTCACCGGTCTGCGATCTGAGGCTGACGGGCCCCATACGCCGGTAACCCTCATTTCGAATCAGGCCCTTGAAAAGTTACAGACTGAGCTCCTTCAGGCACAAAAAAGGCGACCCATGGGTCGCCTTTTTTGGAGGGGAACATTAACGCACGATGGTGACTGTTCCTGTCGGGTTGAGCTTGCTGGCCTGGTTGAGCATCGTCTGGCCGTTGGACGGGCCAGTGCTGCTGCCGATCGGGTTGGTCAAAAGGGGTTTGAGCAAAAAAGGCGCAGGGCTGTTGTCTTGCTCAGGCTCGATCGAAATCACGGCCATGCCACCGGGCAGCTTTTTGGCGGGGTTGATGAAATCTTGCCCTGGGAACAGCGGCGCTGCGGCGGCCGTGCCTGCAGCAGGTCCTGCGCCATCACTGTCTGCGCCTGTCACACTGGTGAAACGCCCGGTGGTCATGGGTTTGCCATCCACCACCACCCATCCCTCATAAACCCATCCCTCAGGCAACTTCGGCAAGCTCAAGCCGGCTTCCATTCTTCCCGAGCTGGCATCGATCCACCAAATGCCCTGGTCATCTGTGGCAGGGTTGTTGTTGGTAGGGGTGGCCAGGAAAAATTTTCCGGCAGCACTTGTGAAGTCGTTGCCCAAAGCCGCTGGGTGCGCCACGCTCAAGGCGGCCTGGGTGCGTGCCGCATCAAAATTGCCCGCCACCAAATGCGTTTTGGTTGGCCCTGGATCGGTGTCGTTTGTCGGCTCGATGGTCAAGACATAGGCCGTCGCAGCGTCCACATCTTCGCGGGGCAGCACAAATCGGCTTTGGCTCATCACACCTTGGTCATTCACGGTGAATCGGCCGGCGCTTTTGGGCGCGCCGTTGACGATCAACCAGCCCTCGTACACCGACGAGGCCCCCAAATTTTCCAAACCTGTGAACTGCATGTCCAAGCTCGGGTTGTCATCGCCCACGCCACAAGCGCTCAACATGGCGGCGGCACACACGGTCAAAGCCCATCGATTGAATGTCATCAAAATCCCCTTTGCGTTGTTGAAAGCAAGGCGACGTGCCTTGCCCCTTGGGGGATGTCTCCCCCCCCTGCGGTCTGCGCGTGAAGCGTTCACCCTCGGACCCAAGACTGAAAACCCCGGCGCACACCCGCATCGAGCGAGAAACGCCCCGGCCCCATGAACACCAGCGGCAGCAACATGGCGATGTAGATCACCGGCAACTTGAAGTTGCCATGGCCTTTGTCGGTCAGGGCATAGCCCTTGAGCAACTCACCGAAGGTGGACCAGGACTCGGGCCAATGCACGCTGAACATGGCCACCACCGTGAGCAGGATGAGCGAGGCCGAAAAAAACCGCGTGCCCAAACCGATGACCAAGGCGATGGCACCCACGATCTCAAAGCCCGTGGCCATGGCCCAATTGATGTCGGCCGGGATCAGCCTGAAAGGCCAGGGAAACTGGTCTTGGATGTCGGCAAACCAGTTGCTGCCGTGCAGCTTCTCGAACCCGGCTTCGCCAAACTCCCAGGCCAGCATCAGGCGCAGGCTCAGCAGGCCCATCCAAAGCCCCAAGGCATCGAGGGCGTTCAAGCCCTGTCGGGCGGTGTTGCGTGCAAATGTCACAGCAGTGTTCCAAGTAAGACGCCTTGCTCGCGCAGGCTGATGAGGAGTTGTTGTCCGAAGCCTTGCAAGACCTGCGGGTCGGGATGGGCCATGTCGGTGGCCAGTTGGGCCATGGCTTGCTGGCCTGTGAGGCCACGGTCCAGCAAGCTCAGCACATGGGCCGTGACGGCGTTGATTTCGGCAAATTGCACGTTCATCTGTGCTTCGCGAAACACCACCAAAAATGTGGGCGCTGCGGGTGCCGACTTGCGGGGTTGCCAATCGGGGCCGATGCGGTGCACAGGCCAAGGACTGGCCACGTCCACCCGTGCCGGGTTCAGGCACACCCGTGCTTGCATCAGGTCGCCTTGCCGGTCGTGCGCAGGCGGTGTGACGTCCATCACATCCACCGCCAGTTCAGCCCATTCGTAATGGGCCAACTCGGCCAACCAAAAGGGCAAGGGCTGCGCAATGGCGTGCTCGCGCAGGTAACGCACGAACTCGCGCGGAATCTCACGGAACCAGGGCGTGTGCGATGGCCAGTCACGAAAGAAGGTGCGGCACAGCCTGCGCCAACGCGCCTCACCCAGCAATTGCCGGCTGACCGGAAAACAACTGTCGAGAAAGCCGCATACGTTGTTGAACAGCAGCTCGTTGTAAACAGCCATGCGGCGTGCCGGCACACCCGCCGGGCGGCGTGTGTGGTGCGGGTCGCGCAGGTGCGCCGCCAGTTGGTGTTGAAAAGCTTGAAACGCGAGCATCACGCCACCCGCCTTGCCGCGCTGCAAGACGCCGTGTTCGGATTCAAGGCCAAGGGGCCAAAGGCCGCTTGTTGCAGCTGTGCGATGTGTGCCACTTCTTGCGCCAATGTGGCCAGATCGGGGATGTTGAAGTCGCGCTCCAGGCAGGTCAGCACGGGGCTGCCAATGCCCTTGTACGCGGCTTGCAACAACTGCCAGACCGGGTCGATCACATCGCTGCCGTGAGTGTCGATGAGCAAGCCATCGTCTTCGACGTAGTGCCCGGCCACATGCACATAGCAGGTGCGCTGCAAGGGCAGTTGCTGCAAATAGGCATGGGGATCAAAGCCAAAGTTCTGGCTGTTGACGTAAATGTTGTTCACGTCCAGGTGCAGCAAGCAATCGGCCTGCTCGACCACAGCGCGCACAAACTCGGGCTCGGTCATTTCGGCGCCAGGTGGCGCAATGTAAGTGGAGGCGTTTTCCACGCCGATGCGCATGCCCAAAATGTCTTGTGCACGGGCAATGCGCTCGGCGGTGTAACGCACGGCCTCTTCGGTTTGGGGGATGGGCAGCAGGTCATACAGGTGGCTGTTGTCGGCGCACCAAGACAGGTGTTCGGTGAACAAGCTGATGCCGTGTTGGCGCATGAAGTCGCGCGTGCGGCGCAGCAAGGTCTCGTCCAGTGGCCCGGGCCCGCCCAAAGACAGGGACAGGCCATGGCAAACAAAGGGGTAGCGTTCGGTGAAGCTGCGCAAGTCACGTCCGGCGCGCCCGCCCATGCCGGCCCAGTTTTCTGGGGCGACTTCAAAAAAGCCCAGGGTCCGCGGCACCGACTGCTGCAAGGCCCCGATCAATTCGCGGCGAAAACCCAAACCAGCCCAAGGGGCGGGCGAATCGGTGGAGTGCAAAGACAAGGCCATGGTGAAGCGCTCAGAAGGGGTTCAAATGGGAAGGGCAGCGAGAGCGTCATGCCCCTGCGCGCACACGCGGCGTGTGCTCGCCAAGGCCATGACCTCCCTGTCACGGCGTGGCCGATTTACTTCTTCTTGTCGGCGCCGCATTTGCCTTCGCCGCACTTGCCGTCTTTGGCTTTGCTGCCCATCTTTTTGTCAGCGCCGCACTTGCCTTCGCCGCACTTGCCGTCTTTGGCTTTGCTGTCCATCTTTTTGTCAGCGCCGCACTTGCCTTCGCCGCACTTGCCGTCTTTGGCTTTGCTGTCCATCTTCATGTCGGCCTGGGCCACTTGGTAACCAGCGTCCAGGGTCTTGGCGGCAAAGGGGTTGCCTGCAGCGTGTGCAGGCATCAAGGTGGCTGCGGCAAAGGCTGAGCCCAAAGCGATGGTGATGAGGTGTTGCTTGTTCATGAAATGCTCCTGAAAGTTGGAAGGTGGGTAATGGACCGCTTTCGTCTGTGCCTGGTGGCACTTGTCAATCGCTGTCATGGTGTAATCCGCTCCGAAGCATAGGAAAGTTTCAAAAAATAAGCGCCATTTGTATCTCTTTGTATCTGTAACTTTTTCACCCCTTTGGACGAACTGACTTGAGCGAAAGCCTGCAAACCCAAGAAGCCGAACTACACGCCGCATGGATGCAGTCCTTGCAAGGCGATCACGCCAGTTACCAACGTGCTCTGAGCCTCATGAGCGGTCATGTAAGGCGCTTTTTGCAAAAACGGATGCAATCCCAACTCAGCGATGTCGAGGACCTTGTGCAAGAAACCCTGATGGCGATCCACCAAAAGCGCCACACCTACCAAAGTGACCAGCCCTTGACGGCCTGGATGTACGCGATTGCGCGCTACAAATGGGTGGACCATCTGCGCGCCCATGGCCGCCGCGAGGGGCTGCACGATGACATCGACGACTGGTCCGAGACCCTGGCGGTGGACAGCGAAGAAGAAGCCAGCGATGCGCACAAGGACCTGGAGGTTGTGTTGGCAGACTTGCCGCTGCGTCAACGCGAGGCGATCGAGCACACGCGGCTGATGGGTTTGTCGATCACAGAGACCGCGGAGCGCACCGGGCAAAGCGAAGCCTCTGTCAAAGTCAACATCCACCGGGGCCTGAAAACTCTGATGGCCAAATGGGGGGCCAAAACATGAAAACCAATGACCTGATCGCCTTGCTGGCCAGCGACACGCTGCAGCCGCAAAAACCTGTGCGCCAACAACTGCTGCGTCAATTGGTACTTGGAGCGGTGGTCTGTGGCGTCTTGATGTTTACCTTGTTAGGTCTGAACCCACGCATGGACGAGATGGCGATGCACCCCGCCTTTGCCACCAAGATGCTGTGGTTGGCGGCCTTGATGGGCTTCAGTTTGTATGGCTTGTTTCGCCTGGCCCGCCCGGGCGTGGGCGCAGGCCACACACTGGTCGGCCTGGGGTTGGCCATGCTGGCCATGGGCAGCCTCGGCTGGGTGCAATGGCTGCAAACGTCATCGGACGCTCGCACCGCGCAGTGGATGGGCGGCTCGTGGCAGGTGTGTTCGGTCAGCATCGTGGCGCTGTCTTTGCCCGTGCTCGGTGCTTTGCTGTGGGCCTTGCGCCAATTGGCCGCAACGCGCCCGGCCCTGACAGGTGCTGTGGCTGGCGTGCTGGCGGGCAGCTTGGCAGCCGGCATTTATTCACTGCACTGCACCGAAACCAGCCTGACGTTTTTTGCGGTCTGGTACGCCGGTGGCATCGCCCTGGTGTCGGGTGTGGGCGCGGTGTTGGGTTGGCGAATGCTGCGGTGGTGAAGCGGGTCAGACGTGCTGCACAAGGCCTCAAGCCACCGCGCCCGATCCATATCGGCCATGCAGCAGCTGCCCGGTTCTGAAGCGCTCCAGCGCGTAGGGCGTCAAGGGCACATCGGTGGGCAGCCCCAAGGCTTGTTGGGCCAACACGCGGCCCACGGCGGGGGACAGTTTGAAGCCGTGCCCCGAAAACCCAAAACCCACCACCAGACCCGGTACATCGGGCACCGCCCCCAGCACCGGGTTCCAGTCGGGCGTCACGTCGTACACCCCCGTCCAGGATGAGGCCAGCCCGGCCTCGGCAAAAGAAGGGAAACGCTCGGCGACTTGCTCGCCCACATGCACCACATCGTCCATGGACACATCGCCTTGGGTGTTGTCCGGCCCGCTCAGGGCCTCGCCTGCCGTGCCTTCGCTCACCAGCATTTGTTGCCCGCCATAGCTGCGGCAATACAGCATGCCCGCTGAGCCCAGATCTTTGTAGACGGGCATGGCGTAGGTGTAAGCCTCGGGGCCTTGCAGCGCCATGACTTTGTGCCGCTCGGGCGTCAAAGGCACCTGAATGCCCGTCCATAGGGCCAACTCGTGGGCCCAGATGTTTTGCGTGCTGATGACCACCGGGGCATGGAACACGCTACGGGTCGTCTCCACGCCGGTGACGGTCTGCTGCGTCAGCACCAACCGTGTCACGCACTCGCCTTCCATGAATTTCACGCCCAGCCTGCGGGCGGCGCGGGCGTAGCTGCTGGCCACCAGGTAAGCATCGGCAAAACCGGCTTCGGGCTCAAAGCCGATCAGGGCTGCATCGTCAAAGCGGCAGATGGGCAGGCGCTCGCTGGCTTCTTGCGCGCTCAGGCGATGCACCTCAATGCCCTGCGCCTGTTGGGCCACCAAAGACTGGGCCAAGGGTCCGAGCTTGGGGCCTTGTGGCGCGGCAATCAGGTAGCCACAGCGCACCAAACCGGCCGAGGCATCCTCGTCTTGCAAATGCGCAGCAAAGTCTTTGAAGACCGCCCAGGACTGCTGGGCCAGCACCACGTTTTCGATCACCGAATAGTGGGTGCGCAAGATCCCACTGGACTGTGAGGTGGTGCCTGCGCCAATTTGGTCACGCTCAAGCACCAGCACCCGTTTGGCACCCAGGGCGGCCAGGTTGTAGGCCACCGAGGTGCCGATCACACCGGCCCCAATCACGATCGCATCCCAATGGCTCACATCCGACTCCTGTAGTTCAGGGCCAGCTTAAGGTGTGCGCCTCAAAGGGCCATCAGTTTTGCATTGGCTGATCATCAGCATCACACTTGACGCATCAGACTTCAGGGCGAGCTGGTCTCTTCGACGCTGAGCAAGTCATGGGAAATTTTCAGCTCCATCACCCATTGGCGCTGCAACTCGCGCACCGCCACCCGCACCATGGCCGCGATGTCCTGGGCCAGCGGACCCAACTCGTCGGGGCGGTACACGAGGTAGAAGGTTCGCTTCAAAGGCGGATAAGCCTGCCCTTGGTGCCGCAGCGCATTCAAGAGCAGGTATTTCAGGTTCATGGCGTGGTAGCGCGATTGCCACAAACACATGGGTGTGGTCAGGGCGATGCCGAGGTCTTCGCGCACCAAACTCAACAAGGGGTCGGTCGCGTCAAATTCGAACACACGTTCGATGAGGGGGTCATGCCGTCTAAGGTAGGCGTCCACCAGCGCGCCCATTTTGGAGCGGGTGCTGTAATGCATGAAGGGCCTGAGCTGGCTCAGCTGCGAAAGGGAGGCGGAGGGTGGCACCTGAAGACCTGACGGAACAGCCAACAGAAATTGCTCCGAGAACAAGGCCAGGCACTCCCTGCCGGGCAAGGACTTGGGGTCGTCGGTGGTGATCAGCGCGTCGAGTTGGTGGTTGTCAAACATGTCGGCCAGCCCCGGGTTGATGCCCGAGACCAAGCGCAAGCGCTGCACGCGCCCAGACAAACCACGCACCATCTGCGGACCGATCACGGCGGCAAACGAATCGACGCAGCCCATGCGCAGCATGGCCCTTTTGCTGCGGCTGAGCGAGCGCACGGTTTGTGTCATTTGGCCCGCACGCGAAAGCAAGTCTTTGGCCTGTTCATACAGCCGGTGTCCTGCTGCGGTGGGGTGCGCCGGGCGCGTGGCACGGTCCAGCAGCGACACGCCCAAGATCTCTTCCAACTGCCGGATGTGCTGCGAGACACCCGCTTGCGATATTTCCAGCCGCTGCGCCGCCGCCGACACCGAACCGGTTTCCACCAAGGCCACCCAGATGCCTAGCTGCTCCCACGAGGGGGGCGACACTTTGTCAGAAGCGCGTTTTTTCATGAGGCTGCGTGCGGGTTGTGCAAGGTTTCATTGGTTTTTGTGATGCTGAGCATCAATTTTTGCAAACGATGGACGGGCCTTCCAATTCCAATCCACACTGTAATGCTGCCGGCCAGTCTGGACGCCCAAAGCGTTCATGACCCCGTCCATTGTGAACCTCTCACCCATTCCTGAAGGAAATGAACCATGAAAATCAATCGCCGTCTGGCCATCACCTTGGTGGCGTCTGCCGCTTTGCTCTCGGGTGCGGCCATCGCACAACAGCGTGTGTTTTTCGGTGTGGCCACGGGCGGCACCGGCGGCACCTATTACCCCTTGGGCGGCATGCTGGCGCAACTGATTTCCAACAAGGCCACGGTCGACGGCAGGAAAATCACCGCCACCGCTGAAGCCGCTGGTGCCTCGGTGGGCAACGCCAAACTGCTGGGCACCAAAGACATCGAGTCGGCCTTTGTGGCCGCCGACATTCTGGACGCGGCCTACAACGGCAAAGCCCAGTTTGCCAACGCGCCCCTGAAAAACCTGCGGGCCTTGGGCGCCCTGTACCCCGAAACCGTGCAGCTGATCACCCGCGCCGATTCGGGCATCAACGGCGTCAAGGACCTCAAGGGCAAAAGCATTTCGTCGGGCGCGCCCGGCTCGGGCCAGTACCAGTTGGTGACCGATTTGCTCAAGGTGCACGGCATGGCCCGCACCGATGTGAAAGAAGACAGCTCCTCCTTCACCCAGGCGGTGGACAAGATCAAGGACGGCAACTTGCACGCCACCTTGATCACGGGCGGTGTGCCCGTGGCGGCGGTGACCGACTTTGCACAAAGCCACGCCCTGAAGATCATTCCGTTGTCCGGCCCCGAAGTAGCTACTTTGCTCAAAGAGCAGCCTTACTACACCCAAGTGCAACTGCCCGCCAACAGCTACAAGGGCCAGACCGCCGCCGTGCCCACGCTGGCGGTGATGGCCATCTGGGCCACGCACGATGGCGTGCCTGAAAACGTGGCCTACGAAGTGACCAAGGCGCTGTATGAGAACACCGCCATCATGGGCCAGGTCCATGTGCAGGGCAAAAACATCAACCTGAACACCGCCACCTCGGTGGCCAGCGTGCCCTTGCACCCCGGTGCCTTGCGTTACTTCAAGGAAAAAGGCATCGCCAAGTGACATGCCCCAAGCGCCTCGCCTTGGTGGCGTGGGCGCTGGTGGCTTGCGCAGGGGCAGCCCCTGGGGCTGCGCCCGCTTGCGAGCTGGCGCTGACGGAACACCGCACCGGCCGTGCCTTGACCCGCTTGCCCCTGAACCCGGCCCAACCAGCAGCCGATGTGGCGTTCACCCACTCGGTGCTGGGCACGCCCGTGCTGGACCGCTATGTCTGGCGGCACAGCCCGCAGGGTTGGCGCGCGCACTTGGTCGAAGAGCGCTTTGAAGGCGAGGGTTACGGACTGCCATCGGCGGCCGCGCCCGGCGAGCGCTTGCTGCGCCATGGCGCGGGCTGGCGTTTGCTGCTGGACCGGGTGGTTGAGCCTTTGGTGGTCTTGCCTTTGCCGGCCCAGTCGATGCGGGTGGTGTTGAGCGATGGGCGAGAAGTTTTACTGGGCCAGCTGAGCCCCAAATCAATAGAAATTCGGGCTGAAAATTGCCCTTTGCCATGATGGAAAACCCATGAGTACCAGCCAACAAGAAATCGATCGCTTGATCGAGCAGTTTGACCCCGAATCGAGTTTCCGCCGCTTGGCTGGCTGGAGTGCCAAAATCGTGATGGTGTTGTGTGCAGGCCTGTCGGCCTGGCACTATTACACCGCCGGTTTTGGCCTGCACAACGAAATCGCCCACCGTGCCATTCACCTGGCGGTGGTGCTGGGCCTGTGTTTTCTGGTCTTTCCGCGTCAAAAGCGGTTGCCTGGCTATTGGGAGTGGACCGTGTCCATCGGGCTGGTGGGCTTTTACCTGTTCATGGGCTGGAGCTTGCTGGACAAGATCACCGAGCCCATCCCCGACGCCATGCGCTACACCTTTCTGGCGGTGCTGGTGGCATTGGCCGGCTTGTCCTTGCCGTTCAAACATTTTGACGGCAGTCACACCCACATTCCGTGGCGCGACTGGGTGTTTGCGGCGCTGGCTTCGGGCTTTTCGCTGTACCTGCTGGTGTTTTTTCAACACATCTACATCGATCGACCCGGCCAGCACACGCCGCTGGACTTGATGATGGGCGTGATTGCGATTGCCATGGTGATCGAGGCCACGCGCCGCACCATGGGCATCTTCTTGCCGCTGCTGGCCATCGCAGCGATTTTTTACGGCTTGTTGGGGCCCTACTTGCCAGGCGGCCTGTCGCACCGGGGTTACAGCCTGTCGCGCATCGTGGCCCATTTGTACAAAGGCACGGAAGGCATTTACGGCATCCCGGTGGGCGTGGTGGCCACCTTTGTTTTTCACTTCGTATTGTTCGGCATCATGGCCCAGCTGACCGGCTTGGGGCAGTTGTTCGTGAACCTGGCCACCATTGCGGCGGGGCGCTTTTCCGGCGGACCGGCCAAAGTCAGCGTGGTGTCTTCGGGCCTGTTCGGCATGATTTCTGGCTCGGCCATTGCCAACACCGTGACCACAGGCGTGATGACCATTCCGATGATGAAAAAAGTCGGCTTCTCGCCGCGCTTTGCGGGTGCGGTCGAGGCCTCGGCTTCATGCGGTGGCCAAATCACCCCGCCCATCATGGGCGCTGCGGCGTTCATCATGGCCGAGACCTTGGGCATTCCTTACAACACCTTGATCTTGGTGGCGATTGTTCCGGCCCTGCTGCATTACTTTGCCATCTTGTTCATGGTGCACCTGGAGGCCAAGCGACTGAAGCTCCAGGGCATGGACCCGAAAGACATTCCCTCGCTCAGCTGGGTGCTCAAAAGTTCATGGCACCTGCTCATACCGCTGGTGGTCATGGTCACGCTGCTCTTGCTGCAGTACACGCCTTTTCTGGCCGCCTTTTGGGGCATCACCCTGACCGTGGCCTGCTCGTGGATTCCCCGCTTGATAGGTCCTTTGGGCAAAAACATGACCGGCATGGCCGTGGGGCCGCAAGCGCTGGTGCAGGGCTTCGAGATGGGCGCCAAAGCGGCGTTGGGGATTGGCGCTGCATGTGCCTGCGTCGGCTTTGTGCTGGGCATCACCACCCTGACCGGCATGGGCTTCAAGTTCTCAGCCTGGGTGATCGATGTCTCGGGGCTGGCCGCCCAAATGTTCATGGTGCTGGATGTGTTCAACTGGTTTGAACTCAAACAGGTCACCATCTTCTTTGGCCTGATGTTCACCGCAGCCGCTTGCATCATCATGGGCTCGGGTGTGCCCACCACACCCACGTACATCATCCTGGCCTCTATCGTCGCCCCGGCGCTGGCAGGGCTGGGGGTGCCGCAACTGGCGACACACTTCTTTGTCTTTTATTACGGTGTGCTGGCCGATGTGACACCGCCTGTGGCTCTGGCGGCGTTTGCAGCCGCCGGCATTGCCCGCAGCGAACCCATGCGCACCGGCATGACGGCTTTCAGGCTGTCCATGGGCAAGGTGCTGGTGCCCTTTGCTTTTGTCTACACGCCCGCTTTGCTATTCATTGACTTCACCTGGTTCTCTTTCTTGCTGGCCACGGTTTGCGCTGTCGTGGCGGTGATGGGGCTGGGTGCAGCCTACACAGGCTTTGTGGCCCGGCCCATCCGAAAGCTGTCATTCTTTTTGTTAAATGCCATGTCCATTTCCCTGGTGTTTGCCAACCCTGTGGTCGCAGCCGTGGCCATTCCGGGCGTGCTGCTGATCTTGCTGTGGCACAGCCGCCCCTTACCGCAAACCGCCTGAGCCCATGCCCATTCACTTTTTTGAACGGGCCCAACTGCGCGCCAGCCCCTGGAAAAACGGCGGCGGTGTGACGCGCGAAATCGCGTGCCACCCGCCAAGCGCCAACATGCAGGACTTCGACTGGCGCATCAGCATCGCGCACATTGGCAGCGACGGTGATTTTTCAGTGTTCACGGGTGTGGACCGGGTCATCACGCTGCTCGAAGGTGGCGGCGTGCAGTTGAGCAGCGCAGATGGCCGCTTCATGCATGCGCTGGACACGCCTTTGCAGCCCTTTGCCTTTTCAGGCGACACCGAAGTACACGGCCGTTTGCTGAACGGGGACTGCCACGACTTCAATGTGATGACGCGCCGCGGCGTGTGCCAGGCCGCGGTGCGCGTGTTGCGCCATCATGAAACTTGGTTGCCCGCCCCGGCCGGCCTGCTGATGGCCATTCGGGGCACATGGCAAGCGCAGACCGATGGCACCGGCACAGCCAGCGCCCAGCAGCACACGCTTGGCGCACAAACAGGCCTTTGGTGGCATGACGATACGCTGGCTTGGTCATGCCACTGCACCGACTCAGACCCGGATGCGGCCTTGCTGGCCGTCCGCTTCACGCCCAACCCAAGCTGAACCACCATGCCGATGCATCACCAGTTGTTTGCCGAACACGCCTTGTTGCCCAACGGCTGGGCCCGCGATGTCTTGTTGCAATGGAATGCCCAAGGCCAATGGCAAGCCATAAAGACAGGACTGGCCGCTGGCCCCCAAGTGCTACGCGCCACTGGCCCAGTGCTGCCGGGCATGCCCAATTTGCACTCGCATGCTTTTCAGCGCGCGATGGCCGGCCTGACGGAATACCGCAGCCACACGCAAGACAGCTTTTGGAGCTGGCGCACGCTGATGTACCAATTTGCCGCCCAGCTGGGCCCCGCACAACTGGAGGCCATTGCCACCGCCTTGTATGTGGAAATGCTGGAGGCGGGCTTCACCAGCGTCTGCGAGTTTCACTATCTGCACCACGATGCACAGGGCCAGGCCTATGCCGATGCGGCAGAGATGTCGTTGGCCTTGTTGCGGGCCGCGCAGCGCACGGGCATGGGCATGACTTTGTTGCCTGTTTTTTACCAAACCAGTGGCTTTGGCGGCTCCCCGGCCTCGCAGGGACAGCGGCGCTTTTTGCACAGCACAGATGCCATGCTGCGCTTGCTCGAACGCTTGAGGCCCAGTTGTGATGCCCAATCTGCCCGGTTGGGGCTGGCGCCGCACTCCTTGCGGGCTGTACCGCCCGAGAGCCTGCATGAGGTGCTCGCAGGGCTGAAGGCGCTGGACGCCAGCGCGCCCATCCACATCCACATCGCGGAACAAACGGCCGAGGTCGATGCTTGTCTGGCTTGGTCAGGACAACGCCCGGTGGCCTGGCTGCTGGACCATGCGCCAGTGGATGCACGCTGGTGCCTGGTGCACGCCACGCACATGGACGCACACGAATACCAGCGCACCGCGGCCTCGGGTGCTGTGGCGGGCCTGTGCCCCACCACCGAGGCGAATTTGGGCGACGGGATTTTTGAATTCAAGACCTGGCAAAACCACCAGGGTGCCTGGGGCATTGGCTCGGACAGCCACATCGCAGTGAACCCGGCCGAAGACCTGATGCTGCTCGAATACAGCCAGCGCCTGTCTTTGCGGCAACGCAATGTGGCGGCCAACGAGCGCCAACCGGACGTGGCCCAAGCCCTGTGGCAAGGGGCAGTGGCCGGTGGCGCGCAGGCCGCTGCTCGCCCGGTGGCCGGGCTGGCCGTGGGGCAGCGGGCCGACTTCATCGTGCTCGATGCCCATCACCCGGCCTTGGCCGGCTTGTCGCCCGAGCAAATGCTGGCCAGCCATGTCTTTGCCAGCAGCCGCCAAAGCGCAGTGGCTCAGGTCTGGTCTGGCGGTCAGCGGGTGGTGCAAGAAGGCCGCCATGCGCTGCACAACGAAGCCATGGCGGGGCTGGTGCAAGCCCGCCGTGACTTGCTCAAAACCTGACGGCGCGCTTTTTCAGACCCCGCTGGCCAGCGGCAAACTCAGCAACAGGTTTTGCGGTTTGAGCTTGAGCAAACCTTGTTCGTTCATGGCCAGGCCCAAATACACCGGCTTGCCCTGCACATCGGCGCGCATGTCGAGCGGGTTGTCAAAGCGCAGCTTGAACAGGCTGACGAGTTGTTGTTGGCGCTGGGCTGACAGCTCGGTGCCTTGGTAAAGGTCGTTGAGCAAAGCGGTGGCCGTGGCGTCCAGGCCCACATGCCAGCGCCAGGCGGGGTCGTCGACTTTTTGCACCGGTTCAATTTGCACCGATACGCCGAGAAAGTGTTGCACCCAACGGGTCAGCACGGCGGCCAATGCCTTGAGGCCCGAGCGGGCGTTGACCATTTTCAAGATCAAGCCATGCGGTAATTCGTTCTGGATTTCGTGCGTCATGTCGAGCAAGAAGGCATAGCGTCCCAGACCTTCGCGCTGCGCCAGGTAACGGTCTTCGTTGTCCTTGTGCAGCACTTTCACATCGACCGCTTTGAGCGGCGCACCGCCTTCCCTCAGCAAGCGGCCCATCTCGCCCAAGCCGCCGGTGGCTTGCAAGGAGTCGAGCGTGTCGCTGTCGCCTGACAACACACGGCCCCCTTCAATGGTGATGCGTTGCCGGCGAAACAACAACTCGGCGGCGCGCCAGACCCAAGCGTCATCTACGCCAGTCAGCACATTGCAGACGATGGCCTGCACCACCACGTCGATGAACAAGGGCGGCAGCTCGATGTTGCCACTCTGGATCCAGCCCATGTAGGCCGCTTCGAGTGAGCCTGCGCTTTCCACTTCATCGCGAAAACGCAGAAACAGTTTGTAATTTTCACGGACATCGTCATCCTTGAAATATTTGTAGTCTGCGGGGGTGACCTGCATATTGGGCGCATCGGTCAGCGCAGCATGCAAGCGCTTTTCGGCCTTGCACGACTCGGGCACCAGCGCCAGCTCGGGGCGCTGCAGCCACAAACGCCAGTAGTCTGGACTGGGCACCAACCAACCACGCTCATTGGGTGCCAGGTGTTGGTGGCCGCAGGCGGTCCAGAAATTGTGCATGGTGTTCACAGGTTGGGGGCCAGCAGGCGTTGCAGGTCTTTCACCTCGACACCGCTGCGCTCGGCCAAATCTTGCACCTGGTCATCGCCCACCTTGCCCACGCTGAAGTACTGGGCCTCGGGGTGGGACAGGTAAAAGCCACACACGCTGGCCGCAGGCGTCATGGCCAGGCTTTCGGTCAGGCCCATGCCGATGTCTTGGCACTGCAGCAAGTCGAACATGGCGTGTTTGGCGCTGTGGTCGGGGCAAGCCGGGTAACCGGGCGCGGGGCGGATGCCTTGGTACTTTTCGGCGATCAGGTCCGCGTTGCTGAGCGACTCGGCTGTGGCGTAGCCCCACAGGTCGGTGCGCACTTTTTTGTGCAGGCATTCGGCCAGTGCTTCGGCCAAGCGGTCGGCCAGTGACTTGAGCAAGATGGCGCTGTAGTCGTCGTGTGCGGCTTCAAATGCGGCAGCGCGTTTGTCGGCACCAATGCCTGCGGTGACGGCGAACACGCCCACATGGTCTGCAGCCGTGCCAGAGGGCGCCACAAAGTCGGCCAAGCAACGGCTAGGGCGCATCACACCGTCTATGCGCTGCTTTTCGGTTTGCTGACGCAGGCCGCGCCAAGTCATGGCCACTTGGCTGCGCGAGGCATCGGTGTACAGCGCGATGTCGTCGTCATTCACGCTGTTGGCGGGGTACAGGCCCAACACGGCGTTGGCCGTGACCCAGCGGCCGTCGATGATTTTTTGCAGCATGGCCTGACCGTCGGCCAGCACCTTGCGGGCTTGTTCACCCACCACTTCGTCGTCGAGGATGGCGGGGAAAGGCCCGGCCAGATCCCAGGTCTGAAAGAACGGGCCCCAATCGATGTACTGCGCGATCTCGGCCAGGTCGTAGTTTTTGAACACACGCCGGCCAATGAACTTGGGCGCGGCGGGCACGCCCTCTGACCAATCGATCGGTGTCTTGTTGGCGCGGGCTTGGGCCAGCGGCCACATGGGGGTTTGCTTTTTGTTGGCGTGCTGCTCGCGCACCTTGGCGTAGTCCTGGTTCAGGTCGGCGATGAATTTGGCCGCTTGCTCAGACAACAAACCTTGCGCCACGCCCACGCTGCGCGAAGCGTCGGGGACATACACCACCGGGCCGGTGTAATGGGGCGCGATTTTGACCGCCGTGTGCACACGGCTGCAGGTCGCACCACCGATCAAAAGGGGCATCTGGCGATCGCGAAAGTACGCGTCTTTTTCCATCTCGGCCGCGACGTACTGCATCTCTTCGAGGCTGGGCGTGATCAGGCCCGACAGGCCAATGATGTCGGCGTTCTCTTCCTTGGCCTTGGCCAAAATTTCGTGGCAGGGCACCATCACGCCCATGTTGACGACTTCAAAGTTGTTGCACTGCAAGACCACGGTGACGATGTTTTTACCGATGTCGTGCACATCGCCCTTGACGGTGGCGATCACGATCTTGCCCTTGGCTTTCACGTCTTCGCCCGCCGCTTCTTGGGCGAGTTTTTCGGCTTCGATGTAGGGCAGCAAATGCGCCACGGCCTGCTTCATCACGCGGGCGCTCTTGACCACCTGTGGCAAAAACATCTTGCCCTGGCCGAACAGGTCACCGACCACGTTCATGCCGTCCATCAAGGGGCCTTCGATCACATGCAAAGGGCGACCGCCCTTGTCCAAAATCTCGCGGTACGCCTCTTCGGTGTCGTCGCTGATGAAGTCGGTGATGCCGTGCACCAAGGAATGTGACAAACGCTGAGCCACGCGCACCGGCGCATCGGGCGTGCCGCGCCAAGCCAATTTTTGGCTGTCGTCTTTGGCCGCGCCCTTGGCAGTTTCTGCCACTTCAATCAGGCGCTCGCCAGGGGTCAAGCGCGCTTCGCCTTCTTTGTATTGAGGGGTGCGGTTGAGCACCACGTCTTCCACCCGCTCGCGCAGCGTGGGCTCAAGGTCGTCGTACACACCGACCATGCCCGCGTTCACGATGCCCATGTCCATGCCCGCCTGGATGGCGTGGTACAGAAACACGGTGTGGATGGCCTCGCGCACAGGGTCGTTGCCGCGGAAGCTGAAGGACACGTTGGAAACGCCTCCGCTCACCTTGGCACCCGGCAGGTTTTGTTTGATCCAACGCGTGGCATTGATGAAGTCCACCGCGTAGTTGTCGTGCTCTTCGATGCCGGTGGCAATCGCGAAAATGTTCGGGTCAAAGATGATGTCTTCGGCCGGAAATCCAACTTCATCCACCAGCACGCGATAAGCGCGTTCGCAAATTTCAACCTTGCGTGCGTAAGTGTCGGCCTGGCCTTTTTCATCAAACGCCATGACCACGGCGGCTGCGCCATAGCGCTTGACCAGCGTGGCTTGGCGCTTGAACTCGTCCACGCCCTCTTTCATGCTGATCGAGTTGACGATGCCCTTGCCCTGGATGCAGCGCAGACCGGCTTCGATCACCGTCCACTTGGACGAGTCCACCATCACCGGCACACGGGCAATGTCCGGCTCGCCCGCCATCAGGTTCAAGAACCGCACCATCGCCGCCTGGCTGTCGAGCATGGCTTCGTCCATGTTCACGTCGATGATCTGCGCGCCGTTTTCCACCTGCTGGCGCGCCACGGCCAGGGCCTGCTCGTACTCGCCGTTCAGGATCATGCGGGCAAAGGCCTTCGAACCGGTCACGTTGGTGCGCTCGCCCACGTTGACAAACAACGAGGCCGCGCCGATGGAGACAGGCTCCAGACCGGACAACTTCATGGGGGGGACAGACACGATTTTGGACGCGACAACAGACACGGGCTCACCTTGGACTTGAAGGTGAGCGTCGTTGTGCAAAATCATTCAGACATTGAACGGCCCCAAGCCTGACCCGATGCACCTGACAGGTGACGGGCTGCAACGCTCCTTGGGTAATGCAGTGATTTTAACCTTGCCCGTTCTTTGCGCCGTCAAAGCATGTCCAAGGCGTTTTTTCACCCAAGTGCCCACCTCTTACTTGGCTGCTCATTTTTAAATCTGTCGGTTGATGCCATTGCCCAATGGGGTCATTTTCAAAATTTGATCCAGCACTTTCTTGTTGTTCAAGGTTGTCGATGGTGGGTCCAAGCCAGATAGGCTTGTGGGTAAACCCTCTGAAAATGCTTTTTATGCGCTTCATACAGAGCATCTTCACCCAACAGTTGGGCGCTGTCGAGCAGTTTTTCAATCACGCGCGGCTCAGGCGAAATGTGCATGGCCCGCAAACTGTCCTCCAGCATGGCGCGGGCATTGCCAGCATGCACCGGCGTGGTGGTGACCTGCGCAAACAAGGCCGTGCCGCGAAACAACCAGGAACGTTGCGCCACTTGCAGCGCTTGGTCACGCCAGACGCTGTAGCGCTGCGCTGAAGGTCTGTAAATCTGTTGGACTTGTGCATGGTCGTAGGCAGTGAAAGCCAAAATGCCCAGCAAAACCACGCCCAATCCGGTCGTTCGAGCCCTGTTTTGGCAAGCTTGCCAAACCCACCCACCCATGAGCCACAGACAAAGCAACAAGGCCACCTGAAAGGGACCGTACCAAAGGGGGTACTCCAGCATACTGTGCAGAGCCAGGACACCGAGCACCCCCCACGCAAGCTGATGCCCTGCACTTTTGTAGCGCCACGGCCTGGCACGCATGACCCACACCGACACGCCCAGCGTCCCTGCCAAGGCGGCTGGCACGCCCCAAACAAACGCGGTGTGCAAAGGCAGGTTATGGGCGTTGCCCAACATGTCGCAAAAGCGTTCCGATGGGTATTCGGTGATGTAGTGCGCATAGCGCAGCTGGTCCCAGCCCCAACCGCCCAGTGGTTTTTGCGCCACCAGGTGCAGCACATTGGACCAGAGCACCTGGCGGCTGCCGCAACCGCCCAAGGCACCCATGCGCGCCATGGCGTTGTCCGTGGCCTGTCCACTCAACTGCTGCAACATCCCAGGCAACACCCAAGAGGCCAAGGCATACACGCCCAGCACGAACACAGTGAGCGCCAAGGCCTCGCGCGCCTTGGGGGCCGAGCGCAGAAACAGCATCCACAGGCCAATGAACAGAAGCTGGAGCAAACCAGTGCGGGAAGATGTCGCGGCCATGCCCATGGCCAACAAAGCCAGCATCCAAAGGCTGTGCGCGATGGACAGGCCCAGGGCACGCCAGGTCATCACCGCCAAGATGCCCATGGCCAGCAAACTGGCCAATTGGTTCCGTTGGCGCAAGTTGCCCAAGGCGTCACCCAGATAGGCGGGCACATGCAAGGCAGGCGCCCAAAGCTCGGCTTGGCCAAAGAATTGCACCAAACCCATGGCACTGCTGAGCAACGCTGCGATAGCCCAACTTTGAACAACAGCGGCCACCGTCAGGCGCTGCCACACCAACATTGCCAGTGCCAAGCAAGTCCAGCTGGTCAGCCATGGCCACGCATTGGGCAAAGGGGTGCTGGTAAAAGGCTGCACCCATGGCCACGCCAAGAGCAACACCAACCACACATGGTCAATGCGGCCAGTGCCTTGTTCTGTTGCCCGAAGCTCTGACATGAGAACTCAATCGACAGACCAACGCCCGACAAGGGCCGGGCGCTCAAGCGTGGTCAAAACGATCAGGATGCCTTGCACGAAGCGGGCAAGTATTTGGCTGGCAATCCATTGGTGGCGGCCGGACCGCAGCGCCAGCTGGCGATGGGCTTGCCCCCATCGGTGCTGCCGTTGACAGCGGTGCTGCCCGTCTGAATAGGCGTCAGGCTGATGCTGTTGGCCGACGCGCTGGTGCTGCCACGCAGCGTCTCATGGTTGCCCACCACGGTGATCACGCCATTGGCATCAGCGCCGATGCGACTGACGTATTTGCTGGTCTGGTTTTCACAGACCATGGGCAATGTGGCAGAGACATCAGCCTGAGAAGCAGAAGTGATCGCCTCATTGGCGGCAGTTTTACACCCGCCTGCGGCCAACAGCATCTCGGAAACCCTAGCCCGGATGCTGTAGTCCTGGTAGGCCGGTAGCGCTAAAGCGCCCAAAATGCCAATGATCGCAATGACGATCATCAGCTCGATCAGTGTCAAACCTTGCTGCCTTTTTTGCATGGCATTTGCTCCCTGGTTAATGAGTACGGATGGTAAATCATCCCCCCATCAAACTCCAGTGTGGTTTGTAGCTTTTGAGAACCATGAACCCACAAACGGACAACAGCCCCAAGTCGCGGTACGACTTGGGGCTGAAAAATCCGGTCAGGTTTAAGCTGCGCTGTCCGGGGTTACGCGGCGAGCCATGATGATTTTGCCCAAAGCCAGCACCAACAAAGCACCGGCCAAGCCCATGGCATAACCCCATACTTTGTCTTGCGGCAAATACGCCACGAGGCCCGGATCGGTTTGCATCATGGTGCCCGCAATCCAGCCCAGCAACATGCCGCCCGCGGTGATGATCACCGGGAAGCGGTCCATGAGTTTGAGCACCAGCTGGCTGCCCCAGACGATGATCGGGATGCTGACCAACAAGCCGAAGATGACCAAAGGCATTTGGTGGTCGGGGTTGCCCGAAGTCTGGGCGGCACCGGCGATGGCAATGACGTTGTCCACGCTCATGACCAAATCGGCAATGATCACGGTTTTGACGGCGCCCCAGAGCTTGTCGCTGCCCTGGATGTTGCTGTGGTCATCGTCGGCATCGGGGGTGAGGAGCTTGACGCCGATCCAGATGAGCAAAAGTGCCCCCACAAACTTGAGGAAGGGAATCGCCAGCAAGGTGAGCGCAAAAAAGATCAGGATCACGCGCAGGATGATGGCACCGGCCGTACCCCACATGATGCCCTTGGTCCGCTGGTGAGCAGGCAACTGGCGGCAAGCCAGAGCGATCACCACGGCGTTGTCACCTCCCAACAGGATATCGATCATGATGATCTGGGCCACAGCGACCCAGAACGTAGCGGTCATAAATTCTTCCACGGTATTCCTTTGACGCTGAAACGGTGTCAGCGAATCATGATTTCAAAATGAGAAAAGCCGAATTCTCCCGCAGGACATCCGGCCTCGCTATTGTGGCAAACCACAGCACCCATTCAGGGTACAGGTTTGCATCCCAAGGGAAAACCCCGATTACTTCAGCTGAGCCTTCAGCAGTTTGCCCAGCTCAGAGGGGTTACGTGTGACGATGAAGCCACACTCTTGCATGATGGCCAGCTTGGCATCGGCCGTATCGGCACCACCGGAAATCAAAGCACCGGCATGGCCCATGCGCTTGCCGGGAGGGGCCGTCACACCGGCGATGAAACCCACCACGGGCTTTTTCATATTGGCCTTGCACCACATGGCGGCTTCGGCTTCGTCGGGGCCACCAATTTCACCGATCATGATGACCGCGTCGGTGTCTGGATCGTCATTGAAAGCCTTCATCACGTCGATGTGCTTCAAACCGTTGATCGGGTCGCCACCGATACCGACGGCGCTGGACTGGCCCAGACCCACTTCGGTCAACATCGCCACGGCTTCATAGGTCAAAGTGCCCGAACGGGACACCACGCCGATGCGGCCTTTGCGGTGGATGTGACCAGGCATGATGCCGATCTTGATTTCGTCAGGGGTGATCAAGCCGGGGCAGTTGGGGCCCAGCAGCAGCGTGCGCTTACCGCCAGCGGCTTCCTTGGCCTTCATCTTGTTGCGCACTTCGAGCATGTCACGCACTGGAATGCCCTCGGTGATACAGATGGCCATGTCCAGATCGGCTTCCACGGCTTCCCAGATGGCGGCGGCTGCGCCTGCTGGGGGCACGTAGATCACGGACACGGTCGCGCCAGTTTGCGTGGCGGCTTCCTTGACCGATGCATAGATCGGGATGTTGAAGATCGACTCACCGGCCTTCTTGGGGTTCACACCCGCGACGAAGCAGTTCTTGCCGTTCGCATATTCCTGGCACTTCTCAGTATGGAACTGACCGGTTTTGCCGGTGATGCCTTGGGTGATGACTTTGGTGTCTTTGTTGATGTAGATCGACATGTGTGTTCCTAATCAGTTGGGGACAGAGCTCAAGATCTGTCCCGCAAAGTTAATCAGTTGGGGACAGAGCTGAAGATCTGTCCCACAAAGACATTTATTTGACGGCTGCGACGATGGCGGTCGCGGCTTCGGCCATGGTGTCGGCGGAGATGATCGGCAGACCGGATTCGGCCAGCATTTTCTTGCCCAGCTCGTCGTTGGTGCCCTTCATGCGCACCACCAGAGGCACGGACAGGTTCACCGCCTTGCAAGCCGTGATCACGCCGGTGGCGATGGTGTCGCACTTCATGATGCCGCCAAAGATGTTGACCAAAATGCCTTTGACATTTTTGTTGGCCAGCATGATCTTGAAAGCTTCAGTCACTTTTTCAGCCGTCGCGCCGCCGCCCACGTCCAAGAAGTTGGCCGGCTCGCCGCCGAACAGTTTGATGGTGTCCATGGTGGCCATGGCCAAACCTGCGCCGTTCACCAAACAACCAATGTTGCCGTCCAGGCTGATGTAGGCCAGGTCAAACTTGGAAGCTTCCACCTCAGCCGGATCTTCTTCGTCCAGATCGCGGTAAGCCACGATTTCGGGGTGACGGAACAAAGCGTTGGCATCGAAGTTGAACTTCGCATCCAGAGCCATCACGTTGCCTTTGCTGTCGCGGTTCAGGGGGTTGATTTCCACCAAGGACGCGTCGGTGTCCATGTAGCACTGGTACAGCTTTTTGAAGATGTCCACGGCTTGGGCGGTGGAGTCGGCCGGCATGCCAATGGCGTCCGAAATCTTCTTGGCTTGGGCATCACCCAAACCTGTCAAAGGATCGATGAACTCGGTGATGATTTTCTCGGGGGTGGAGTGGGCCACTTCCTCGATGTCCATGCCGCCTTCGCTGGAAGCGATGAAAGCAATTTTTTGCGACGCGCGGTCGGTGACCACGGACACGTAATACTCTTTGTGGATGTCGGCGCCGTCTTCAATATAGAGGCGACGCACTTTTTGCCCTTCAGGGCCTGTCTGGTGGGTCTTGAGCTGCATGCCCAAGATCTCGCCAGCGATGCGTTTCACGTCATCAATGGTCTTGGCCACCTTGACGCCGCCGCCCTTGCCACGGCCACCGGCGTGGATCTGGGCCTTGACCACCCACACCGGACCGCCCAATTTTTGAGCGGCTTCGATCGCCTCTTGAACGGTAAATGCCGGAATGCCGCGGGGAACGGGCACGCCGAATTGACGCAAGATTTCCTTGCCTTGGTACTCGTGAATCTTCATGAGGTCTTCTCTCAGAGGGGTGGAATTCGACCGGTCCGCTGCGGTCCTTCAATCAAGGAGGGCCCTCCAGCAGGCTCTGGACACTGCAGCGTGCGACTGTATCATGCTGCAATGCACCAATACTGAGCCTTGCGTCTTACATAGGCTTGACGCACGGCGCCAGAACTCTTCAAAAAGTAATCCCCATGGCAAAAATTTTCATCGATGGCGAAGCAGGCACCACGGGTTTGCAAATTCGCGAGCGCCTGGCTCTGATGGCACAGATCGAAGTGCTCAGCATCGATCCGGCACGCCGCAAAGACCCCGAAGCCAAGCGCGAGTTGATGTCTGCGGCCGATTTGGTGGTGTTGTGTCTGCACGATGATGCGGCCATCGAATCGGTGGCCATGATCGACCGCCTGCCGGGCCAAAAGCCGCGCATTGTGGACGCCTCCACCGCGCACCGTTGCCACCCCGATTGGGTGTTCGGCTTTCCCGAGCTGGCCGCCGACCAGGCCACAGCCGTAAGCCAGGCCCAGCGCGTGGCCAACCCCGGCTGCTACGCCACGGGTGCGATCGCCATCTTGCGGCCCTTGATCGATGCGGGCTTGCTGCTGCGGGATTTTCCAGTGTGCTTGCCATCCGTGAGTGGTTACTCCGGCGGCGGCCGCAGCATGATCGAAGACTACGAAGCAGGCCGGGCTCCCTTACATGAGGCATATGCCTTGGGCCTCAAGCACAAGCACATCCCCGAAATCATGCGCTACACCGGACTGACCACGCGGCCCTTGTTTGTGCCCGCCGTGGGCAATTTCCGCCAAGGCATGTTGGTGCAACTGCCACTGCATCTGGACAGCTTGCCGGGCAAGCCCTCGGGCGCAGACCTGCACGCGGCCTTGCAGGCCCATTACGCGGCCAGCCAGGCGGCAGGCGGCTGGGTGAGTGTGCTGCCCGCCACGGCCGACGCCAAACTGGATGCCACCGCCCTGAACAACACCAACCAGCTGGAAATTCGGGTATTTGCCAATGAAGAGGCCCGACATGCCGTGGTCATCGCCCGGTTGGACAACCTGGGCAAAGGCGCCAGCGGCGCGGCCGTGCAAAACATTGAACTGATGCTGGGTTTGTGAAGCCTGACGCTGTACCCACTCTGCGCTTATTTCCAGCGGATCAACTCAATGTGCACGCTGCCTTTGTCGCTGCTGAAAGTGACTGAGCCTTCTTGCACGGTGGCTTGCAACTGCATGCTGCGCTCGGCCAGCTTGGCCAACTCCTGCGAGCCCTCGGTCGGCACACGCCAGACTTGCAACTTGTCCAGGCGCGTCAACTTGGTCTCGATGCCTTTCCACCAGACTTCGGCAGCGTGGTTAAAGCAATACAGCAACACCTCGTCGGCCTTCTGGCAGGCTTTCATGATGGGCTTGTCTTCGGGCTGCCCAACCTCGATCCACATGCGGGTGCGGCCCGTGAAATCGCGCAGGCTGCAGTCCGGATCGTCCGGGTCGGAGAGGCCCGCACCAAAGGCCAGCTTGCCGTCGCCGTTGCACACCGCCTGCAGCTTGTAAGCGTTGATGGCCAGCGCCAGCAGGCGGATCATCATGCGCTCATCGGTCTCGCTGGGGTGACGCGCCAGTGTGAGCTGGTGGTCTTCGTAATAGCTGTGATCGATGTCAGCGATCGACAGGTTGGCTTTGTAGATGGTGGATTTGAGGGCCATGGGGTTCTTGGGTGTTTTCCTCCATTGGTCATGCCGGACTTGATCTGGCATCCATGGCGGGGAAAGGGTGGACCCCGGAACACGTCCGGGATGACAAAAATGGTAGGGAAGTCTTCGTCTGAGCCCTAAACCCGTCGCGCCAATTCAGCCGCCTTGCCGACATAGCTGCCTGGCGTCATGGCCAGCAAGCGGTCTTTGTCGGCTTGCGGGATCTCCAAAGTGCGAATCAAACCATGCAGGTCGGCCGCCGTGACGGCCCGGCCACGGGTGACTTCTTTGAGCTTTTCATAGGCACCCTGCACGCCATAGCGGCGCATCACAGTCTGGATCGGCTCGGCCAGGACTTCCCAGGCGGCATCCAAATCGGCGTCCAGCGCTTCTTCATTGAGTTCGAGCTTGTTCAAGCCGGTCATGAGAGAGGCATAGGCCAGCGCGGTGTAGCCCAGGCCCACGCCCATGTTGCGCAGCACGGTCGAATCGGTCAAGTCGCGCTGCCAGCGGCTGATCGGCAGCTTCTCGCTCAGGTGCTTGAGCACGGCGTTGGCCAAGCCGAGGTTGCCTTCGGCGTTTTCAAAGTCGATCGGGTTGACCTTGTGCGGCATGGTGGAAGAGCCAATTTCGCCCTCTTTCAAGCGCTGCTTGAAATAGCCCAGGCTCACATAACCCCAAATGTCGCGCGACAGGTCGATCAGGATGGTATTGGTACGGGCTAAAGCGTCAAACAGCTCGGCCATGTAGTCATGCGGCTCGATCTGGATGCTGTAGGGTTGAAAAGTCAAACCCAGACCCCATTGGCTGCCTTGTGTTTCGCTGATCTCAGGGGTTTCCACCACTTTGCGGGCAAAGGCTTCCCAGTCAAAGTCGGGCCAGGCCGACATGTGGGCGTTGTAGTTGCCGACCGCGCCATTCATCTTGCCCATCAATTGCACAGTGGCAATTTTTTCGCGGCAGCCCTTCAGGCGCACCACCACATTGGCCATTTCCTTGCCCACTGTGGTGGGGCTGGCGGTCTGGCCGTGGGTGCGGCTGAGCATCGGCACCTCGGCAAAAGAGTGCGCCATCTCTCGCAGCTTGGCGATCAACCCGTCCAGGCCTGGCAAAATGACTTGAGCCCGTGCGCCCTTGAGTTGCAAGGCGTGGCTGGTGTTGTTGATGTCTTCGCTGGTACAGGCAAAGTGCACAAACTCTGCAGCTTTTTCCAGCTCGGATCGGTCCTGGAATTTGGACTTGATCCAGTACTCCACGGCTTTCACGTCGTGGTTGGTGACTTTTTCGAATGCCTTGATGGCCAGGGCGTCGGCTTCTGAGAAGTTCTTCACCAACGCTGTCAAATAGGCGCGTGCGCCGGGGGTCAGGGGCTTGAATTCGGCAAAACCTGCATCGGACAAAGCGATGAACCAAGCAATTTCGACCTGAACGCGGCGGTGCATGTAACCTTGCTCGCTCATGAGCGGGCGCAGGGCATTGAGTTTGCTGGCATAACGGCCATCCAGCGGCGACAGGGCAGAAATGGGGGTGAAATTCATGCTTGGATTGTAATTCCCGCACCCCGTCAGCTCGATTCCGCCCGTTACCAGCACCCAGCATGTCCCCACGAGCGCACCACCTTCCGCAAAACAGTAAGTGCAATCTTCGGCTTCACCTAGAATCTGACATCTATTTATTTGTCACTTTTTTGATTTATGAAGCTCATTGGCTCGGTCACCAGTCCTTATGTTCGCAAGGTGCGTGTTGTCATGGCCGAGAAAAAGCTGGACTATCAGTTCGTCACCGAAGACGTGTGGTCGGCCCAGACCCTGATACACGCCTCCAACCCCTTGGGCAAGGTGCCCTGTCTGGTGATGGAGGGCGGTGAAGCCGTGTTTGATTCGCGCGTCATCGTGGAGTACCTGGACACCTTGTCTCCGGTGGGCAAACTCATTCCAACAGCCGGTCGTGAGCGCGCAGAAGTCAAGACCTGGGAGGCCTTGGCCGATGGCCTGCTCGATGCGGCCCTGCTGGCCCGCATGGAGGCCGTTTGGACGGGCCGCGATGACAGCCAGCGCAGCCAGGCCTGGATCGATCGCCAACTCGACAAAATTCAACACGCCCTGCGTGCCATGAGCACCGGTTTGGGCGACAAAGCATTTTGTTCCGGCATCCACCTGAGTCTGTCCGATATTTCAGTTGGGTGCGCCGTGGCTTATCTGGATTTCCGCTTTCCACAAATCGACTGGCGCACGCCATACCCCAATCTGCACAAGTTGCACGACAAGCTGGCGCAGCGGCCCAGCTTCATCGACACCTCGCCGACCTGATGGCATTGGTTGCGGTGCAACCTTTTTTTATTGAACAAGCCCAATCTGGTCACACTCTTTAGGAGAAGAATTTTGCGCATCGCCACATTTGCTCACCACGGAAAACGCCATGTCGGCCAAGTCTCGGCCGACGGTCTGCAGGTCACCCCTTTTGCCCTGAGCGAATCACAAGCCCAACGTGGGGCGCAGCCCATCATTGAGGCCCTGGTTGCCGGGCAGCCTCTGCCTGCCCTGGCGGGTGCAGCGCTGGCCACGTCCTCGGTCAAACTTGAGTCGCCCCTGCCCGTGCCCCGCCGCAACATTTGGTGTGTGGGGCGCAACTACCATGCGCACGCCAAAGAACTGCAGGCGTCAGTTTTCAAGGACAGCAACACCGACACCAAAGCCTGGCCCATCGTGTTCACCAAAGTGCCCGAGTGCGTGGTGGGGCCGACCGACGATGTGCAGCTGCCTGGTGCTGCGGTGTCCGAGCAGATCGACTACGAGGCCGAACTGGCTGTGATCATTGGCCAAGGCGGCAAGAACATCCGCCAAGCCGACGCCATGAAGCATGTGTTTGGCTACACCGTGGTCAACGACGTGACCGCCCGCGATGTGCAGATGCGCCACCAACAGTGGGACATGGGCAAGTCCTTTGACACCTTCTGCCCCATGGGTCCTTGGATCGTGACCGCCGACGAAATCGACGGCCGCAACACCCGGGTGCGCTGCTGGGTCAATGGCCAGTTGCGCCAGGATGGCCCGACCGAAAACATGATTTTCGACATCCCCACCTTGATCGAAACCATCTCGCGCGGCATCACGCTCTATCCTGGCGACATCATCGCCACGGGCACACCGGCTGGCGTGGGCATGGGCCTGAATCCGCCGCGCTACATCGCCAAGGGCGATGTGATCCGGGTCGAGATCGACGGCGTGGGCCACATCGAAAACCGTTTCGTCTAAACCCACCACACGCTGGCAGCTGCGCACCGACCCAGACCGAGGAGACCCGACATGCAAAAACGACAACTCTTGGCAGCTGCGCTGTTCGCAGCCTGGGCCTGTACAGGCCTGGGTGCCATGGCGCAGACGTACCCAACCAAACCCATCACCATGGTGGTGCCGTTTCCACCCGGCGGCGTGGCGGACACGGTGGGGCGTCCTGTGGCCGAAGCCATGTCACGCCACCTCAAGCAAAGCATCGTGGTGGAAAACAAGGGCGGCGCCGGTGGCGGCATCGGCATGGCACAGGTTGCCAAATCCAAGGGGGACGGCTACACGGTGCTGATGTCCTTGTCCTCCTTGGTGGTCTTGCCAGAAGCCGACAAAATCCTCAAGCGTGCCCCTCTGTACGAAACGAACCAGCTCAAACCGGTGGCCCGCTTCACGGCCGACCCCACGGTGCTGGTGGTGCGCTCCGACAGTCCCTGGAAGACTTACGCTGACTTCATCGCTTACGCCAAAACCAACCCCGGGCGCATCAGCTTCGGCTCGTCTGGCAACTACGGCACCATGCATGTGCCCATGGAGCAGCTCAAGGCCGCCACGTCGACCTTCATGCTGCACGTGCCCTACACAGGTGCTGGTCCAGCCGTGTTGTCCTTGCTGGGCGGACAAATTGAAGCGCTGTCCACGGGCCCTGCCAGTGTGAAACAACACATCGCTTCGGGCCGTTTGCGCGCCCTGGCCCACTGGGGCGATGGACGCCTGGCCAGCATGCCCGAGGTCCCCAGCTTCAAGGAATTGGGGGTACCGATCCAATACTCGCAATGGGCAGGCTTGTTTGTGCCCGCCGAAACGCCATCGTCCGTGGTCGACAGCCTGCGCCAAGCCGCCAAGTTTGCAGCACAGGACTCCCGCGCTGTGGCAGCCTTGACGGCCGCAGGCACCTCCTTCATGTACCAAGATGCGCCCGAGTTCGAGCGCTTTGTGCAGGCCGACGGCAAGGAAATGAGCGCCTTGGTCAAGCGCATCGGCAAGGTCGATTGAGCCCACGCGGTTCATGCCCCGCGCCTGACACAACGCTTCCCCATTCAACCCATCGGAGACACCACATGAGCCAATTGATTAAGACCCTGAAATTCGCCACATTGACTTTGGCACTGGCCAGCGGCTTGGCGCACGCACAGAGCTACCCCAACCGTCCCGTGAAAATCGTGGTGCCTTTTGCAGCAGGCGGCCCCGCCGACAACTACGCCCGCTTTGTGGCGCAGCGCTTGGGCGAAGAGCTCAAGCAATCCTTTGTGATCGACAACAAGCCGGGCGCTGGCTCCATCATCGGCACCGATCTGGTGGCCAAGTCAGCGGCTGATGGCTACACGCTGCTCATGATGTCCAACACGCACACCGTCAACGAGTCCTTGATCCCCTCCAAACCGTTTGCCTTGATGCGTGACTTTGTGGGCATCGCCCCTGTCAATTATTCAGCGCTCTTGCTGGTGGCACACCCTTCTGTGCCTGTCAAAACAGTGGGTGAGCTGGTGGCTTTGGCCAAATCCAAGCCCGGCAAGATCAATTACGCCTCATCGGGCAACGGCACGCCGTACCACATGGCGGGCGAGCTGTTCAAGTTCATGGCAGGCATCGACATGACCCACGTGCCCTACAAAGGCAGCTCCGGTGCACGCACCGACATCGTGGGTGGACAGGTGGACGTGATGTTCGATGCCGAGACCACCATGGCGACTTTGTCCCGCGATGGCAAGGTCCGGGCACTGGCCAGTACCGGTTTGACCCGCTCAAGCAACCTGCCGGATTTGGCGACCGTCCACGAGTCTGGCGTGCCCCGGTTTGAAGCCAGCATCTGGCTGGGCTTGATGGCGCCCAAGGGTACCCCGGCCGATGTGGTGAGCAAACTCAACGCCGAAGTGCGCAAAATTGTGAACAACCCCGAAGTGAAAGCCGCCTGGGCCAAGCAGGGTGCGGTGCCCATGTCGATGGGCGTGCCCGAATTTGACCAGTACCTGAACGCCGACATCGCCAAATGGGCCAACATCGTCAAAGTCTCGGGCGCCAAGCCGGACTGAAGCGTATCAATGGCCACTTTTGCCCCTTGATGGAAAGCACAACATGCATGTATTGAGTGGCGGCGCAGCCGCAGCCGTGGTCCAGGGCGTCCAAGCCGAATTTGAACAAGCCACCGGCAGCCGCATCGAGGGCACCTTCAGCGCGGTCGGCATGATGCGCGACAAACTGGTGGGCGGTGCACCCTGCGATGTCGTGATTCTGACGAAACCCCTGATCGAGCAGCTGATCGCTTCAGGGCATGTGGTGGCGGGCAGCGCACGATCGCTGGGCTTGGTCAAAACAGGCGTTGCCGTGCGCAGCGGCACGCCGCATCCGCCCGTGCGCACCCGCGCCGAACTGCATGCGGCCATGAGCGCAGCCAAGGGCATCTACTTTCCAGACCCAGACAAAGCCACGGCCGGCATCCACTTCATGAACGTGCTCAAGGCACTCGGGCTCGATGAACGCCTGCGCAGCCAATTTCGCGTCTTCCCCAATGGCGCCACCGCCATGGGCGAGATGGGCAAAAGCACAGAAAGCGGCTTGATCGGCTGCACGCAAATCACCGAAATCAATTACACCCAAGGCGTCGACTTGGTCGCGGTATTGCCTGCCGAATTCGAGCTGAGCACCAACTACACGCTGGGCATTTGCACCCACACGCAAAACCTGCAACAGGCTCAACTTTTGGCCAACCTCTTGAGTGGTCCTGCATCAGAGGCTGTGCGCAGGCAAGGTGGGTTTGAGTTCTGAGGTCACCCGGCCTTTGAAAGACTTCAGGTGTTGGCGCGCTTTTTTAACCAGCGCATCACGCCGCCCAACACTGGCAATTTTTCGTACAGCTCTTCGGCCGCATCCCAATAATCGCGGTGCATGGTCACCAATCCCTGCGCATTGAACACCACATGGCTGGCACCGCGCACGGCTTGCAAGGTCGTGGTGTCAAAGCGCTTAAAACGGAAGCGAAATTCCCAGGTCAAAAAGGCTTGGCCGCCATCCACCACCTGGCCGGTCACGACAAAATGCGGCTGGTCCAACGCCACGTACATGTGCTGAAAAATGCGCTCGATCTCGGGCAAGCCCTGCACCTCGTTGAAGGGGTCTTTGAAGCGGGCTTGCGCGTCATAAATCGTGTGCAGCTTTGCCACGCTTTGCGGTGACAGCGTTTCAAAAAAATTGGCCAGGTTTTCGGTGGCTTGTCGGGTGTTCATGTTTCGCTTTCCATTCGGGCTCAAAGCCCCGTGAACTTGCGCACCAACGGGAAATACAGGCGGTAGGGCAGCAAGCGCAGCAGTTTCAGCCAAAGGGTGAAGCGTTTGGGGAAATGGATGTCGAACTGCCCTTGTGCCCAACCCTTGAGCATTTGGCGGGCGGCTTCTTCGGGGCTGATGAGGGCCGGCATAGTGAACTGGTTTTGCGCGGTGAGCGGCGTAGCGACAAACCCAGGGTTGACCACGCTCACGCCAATGCCTTGGTCTTGCAGGTCCATGTACAACGTCTCGGCCAAGTGGGTGAGGGCGGCCTTGGTCGGGCCATAAGCCAGGCCATTGGGCAGGCCGCGCCAACCCGCAACGCTGCTGAGCAGGCTGATGTGCCCGCGGCGCTGGGCGAGCATGCCAGGCAGCACCGCGTCGATCACCTGCAAAGCACCTTGGTAATTGACCTTGTCGTGCTGCAACATGTCGTCGATGTTCATGGCCGTGGCGCGTTGGGCACGGTAGTAGCCTGCCGCATAGACCACCATGTCGAGCGGGCCTTCGGCCAGCAAGGCACGGGCCGTGGCCTGCACTTGGGACCCCTCGCTCACGTCCAGCGCGCGCCACTGCACACCCGCATCTTTCGCGGCCCAGTCTTGCACACCTTGTGGGTTGCGGGCCGACACCACGACCTGAGCCCCAGCCGAACGCAGCGCTTGCGCACAGGCCAGGCCAATGCCGGTCGATGCACCCACCAACCAGACCCGGCGGCCCTGCCAATGGGTGATGGGGATGTTGAGCTGCAGCCAGCTTCGGGCTTGCGCTTGCGGGGTGGGTACCGCAGTTTGCGGGCCTACTTTGGGCATGGTCATGTCGGCCGTTTCAGTGGGCATTGCTGCCACGCCGGAGGAATGGGACTTCATGCGCATCAACCCGGCTTGGCCGCCAAAGGCGTGCGGCGTGTGAAGGATAAAGTGACTTCGCCCAGCTTCACACCCCATTTGCTCATGGTGGCCTTGTTGAGCATGACGCGGTCGTCCATCAGGTACATCCAGTCGTCAAAATCGACGTTCCAGACCCGGCCATCGACCGGCAAAGCCATCGTGTAACCCCAGCGGAACGCGTTGCCACTGACCTGTCCCGTGGCCACGCCCACCACGTCGTCGGCGCTGCCGGTGTAACTGCCGTTGGGCCCGACTTTGAGCTTCCAGATGCGGCGCTGTTTGGTGCCGTCGGAATACACAAAAGCCTCGTCCAACACGCCTTCGTCGCCCGCCCAAGAGCAGTCCATCACCACGGTGAAGCGCTTGACCACTTGGCCGCTGCGGTCGGTGAACACGCCCCAGGCGTCGATGGTGCCGGTGAAGTAAGTGCGCAAATCCAGCAGCGGTTTTTCCTGCGCGTAGTTTTGCACCTGCGGACCGGCGCAGCTGGCCACAAATGGCGTGGCCACGACCATGGACAAAGCGCCCAGGCGGGTCAGGGCCGTGCGGCGGTGGATCATGGCGTTGGGTTGTGGGCGCATGGGGGGCTTTCGTGGTGTGGGTTCAAAGCGGCTCAAACCGAAGTGTGGGCCGAAGGATGGGCTGCGGCGGCCCCCGAAATCAAATCGGAGCGACGCATCAACCCCGCGTACAAAGCCAGTCCGGCCAGAAGCTTGAGCACGCACGGCAGCAGGCCATAAGCCAGTCCCAACGCCAGCACGGCATCGGCACCCTGCTGGCCTGGGGCATAACCCCACAAGCCCAGCAATGGCAAAGACAGCCCGGCGGCCAAAGCCAAATTGAGCTTGGTGGCCAGATTCCACCACCCCATGAAAGCCCCGTCTGTGCGGCCGCGTTCGCCACAGCGGTCAATCAGTTGGTTGAGCAACGCACCGGGTACCGTGAGGTCCGCACCCAGCGCCATGCCCGACAAGGCACACACGACCAAAAACCCGGTCGTGTCGCCTGCCCCCAGTGTGATGACACTCACAAAAGCCAGTACCGACAAGGCCATGCCTGTGGCCCAGGTGCGCAGCAGGCCGATGCGGTCGATGACCTTGAGCCACAGCGGAAACGACAACGCCCCAGCGGCAAAGTACAAACCCAAGAACAGCGGCTCCATGGCCTTGGGCGCTTGCAACAGGTCTTGCACAAAAAACAGCACCAGGGTGGCGGGGACGGCGCTGGCCAGGCCATTGAGCATGAACACCATCAACAAGCGGCGAAAGCCCGCGTGTTGCCACGGCTGCCAAAGGCTGCCCACTGCATGCCCTGGAACCACTGCGATGGTCGATGCCAAAGCGCTGCGCGCAACCCGCCGCCAAGAGAACAAGCCCAGCGCCAGCATGAGCACGAGCAAGGCCGTGGTCGGCCCCCAGCCCCACAGCGCGGGCAGGGCAGACGCCAGCAACACCCCGATCAGGGCAAACCCTTCGCGCCAAGCCACCCAGCGGCTTTGCGCAATGCCCCCGCCGCCTTGCCGCGCCGCCCAAGCCTGGTGCAAGATGCCCAGCCCACTGTAGGCGAGGTGGCTGAGCGTGAGCGCTGCGCCCACCCACACCAGCAAACCCGTGGGCGACAAAGCCGCCGCAGGCGGAAAAAACAAGGCCGCAAAACCCAGCGCCACGGCCAGGGCCAACAACACAGCCGCCAGCCACACGGCCTGCCACGTGTGGCGGTACAGCTTGTCGCCCCAACGTCCAAGCCACGGGTCCACCACTGCATCGATGCTGCGGCTGAGCAGCAGCACCGCGCCCAGTGCCGCCAGGGGCACGCCGTACTGCTGGGCGTACACATTGGGCAAATGCACATACACCGGCAAAGCCACAAAGGCCAAAGGCAAGCCCAGCAAGCCATAGGCGGCCGAAGTCTTGCGCTGAACAGCGCTGGGGGTCACCGGGGCCATGCCATTCATGGTTGCAGGCCTTGCAGCAGTTGCGCACGCATCTTGGGCTCGGAAGTACGTTCGTCGAGCCAGATGCCAAAAAACAAACGTGCGAAATTCACGTCTTTAACCATGCCGACGCGTTGACCATTGACCCAAAATTCGGCCCCTTCACCGGGCAAGTTGATGCCTGTGATGCGCTCACCCGCGCTGACGTTGGGAAACAACTCGCGCATGGCGGCCAGCCAGCTTTGTGATTGCGCATCGGTGAAGCTGCCCACACGCCGCATCTCGTCAATCGAACGGCTGGCAATGGCCAAGCCTTCGAGTTTCCGCAGGTATTGCAGCTCCAGGGCAAAGGGCTGTTGCATGGCCTGACTGTGCCGAAAACCTCGGGGCGTCCACAGTCGGACGTCATACACCTCAAACCCCCAAACCCGCAGACGCACCGGCGCGGTGGGCACCACGCCGCCCAAGCCCGCCACTTCGGGGCGGCTATAGGCCGCGTTGGGGCTGGTCACGCTGGTGCTTTGCGCTTGTGCTGCACCCAACAGGCCACCCCACAAGATCAGAAAAAAACCGTGTCGCCAGCCGTATTGCTGCAGCCAGGACATGGTGCGGATTGTCAGTGAGTTGAACATGGGAATTAGCTGGGCTTGGCCAAAGTGAACTGAACCACGTCGATGTTGGCCTCATCGAACGCCGCTTCGCAATACGCCAAATAAAAGGACCACAAACGGATGAAGCGGTCGTCAAATTTCAGCGCTCGCACGGTGCTCAGCTGTGACATGAAGCTCTCGCGCCAACGGCGCAGGGTTTCAGCGTAATCGGGGCCGAAGTTCAGCTCATCGACCACCTGTAGGCCAGCAGCTTGCGCTTGTTTGCGGAACTCGCCGGGACTGGGCAAACAACCGCCCGGAAAGATGTACTGCTGAATGAAATCGGTCGATTGCAAGTAACGCTCAAAAAACCGGTCATCGATCGTAATGCTCTGCACGCAGGCACGGCCACCGGGTTTGAGCATGCGGCTGATGGTCTGAAAGTAAGTGGGCCAGTATTCCTGGCCGACCGCCTCGATCATCTCGATCGAGCACACCGCGTCGTAAGGCCCATCGCTGATGTCGCGGTAATCTTGCAGTCGCAAATCAGCGCGTGTCTGCACGCCATGCGATTGCATGCGGGCGTTGGCAAAAGCCAGCTGCTCGGTGGACAGGGTCACACCCGTGATGTGCGCACCAAACTCGGTGGTGGCCGCTTCGGCCAAAGCGCCCCAGCCGCAACCGATCTCCAGCACGCGGTCGCCTGGCTGGGCGTTCACCATGCGCAGGGCTCGGCGCACTTTGGCTTTTTGGGCCTCGGCCATGTCTTGGCTGTGATCGCCTTCAAACCAGGCCGATGAGTAGTTCATCGTGCCGTCCAGCCACAGCTCATAGAAGGCGTTGCCCAAGTCGTAATGGGCGTGGATGTTTTTGCGGCTGTTCGTCCGGTTATTCCGGTTGAGCAGGTGCTTGATGCGGTAGAACAAACGCCCCAGCCAATGGCCGTAAATGGCGCTTTCAATGTGGTCACGGTTGGCAATGGTCAGGCGCAGCAGGGCGGCCAAATCGGGCGTGGTCCAGTCGCCCGCCATGTAGCCCTCGGCAAAACCAATGTCCCCGGACTTGAGCACCTCGGCGCACATGTCCCAGCGGTGAATGTGCAAAGCTGCAAATGGGGCCTCGTGCGTGCCAAAAACCTGGTTGTTGCCATCGGGCGCATGCACCGTGAGCGTGCCAATTTTCAGGCGCGTCAACAGGCTGAGCAGACGTGCAGCGGCCTTGGGCAGGCTGGCGTGCGAAATGCTGGTGGTGCGGTGGCCCAAGGCTTGGGCATTGTCGGCAGTCTTCATGGAGGGCGGCATCCGGTGGGGTCCAGTGTTCATCGGGTCACAAATTCGCGGGGCGGCTCTGGCTTGCGCCAAAACGGTACTTTTTTCAGCCACAGCAAAAGCGCATGCCAGTGGATGCGGGCCACCACCCCCATTGTGAGCAGCGGATAGCGCCACATCACGCGGCGCAAAGCGGCAGCCGTAGCGGGCTCGAGCACGCCACTCCAACTGGTGTCGATCAAGGGGCCATCGGCGTCGGCATGGTCCACACGCGCCACGATGCGGTCTTGTCCTGCGTGTGTCACACGCATGAAGCGAAAGCGGTATTGGCCTTGCACATCGCAAAAGGGGGAAACGTGGAACACCTTGTTGGCCAAAATCGTTTGACCGTATTGCGGCTCGGGCAGCAGGTAGCAATGCCGCTCGCCAAAGGTGTTGTTCACCTCGGCCACGATGGCCGCCAAGCTGCCATTGACGCGGTGGGCAAACCAGAAGCTCACGGGCTTGAAAGCATGGCCCAGCACTCGCGGAAAGGCCTGTAACCAGACCTCGCCTGCGGCGTCCTGGATGCCTTCTTTGTACAACAGCTCGTCCAGCCAAGCCAGGGCCCCACCTTGGTCTGCCGGTCGGCCATCGCCGTGGTCGGCATCGTGAAAGGCAAACCAAGCGCGGCGGTTGATGGCCAAATCGGTGCGGCACACACCCGCTTGCAAGCTGCGCATGGGCAGCATCAAAAAAGCGGTCGGATAGACGAACGCGTGGTGCGCTGGGCGGTGGCGCGTATGGCGCACTTGGCCCCAACCGATGAGCGCAGTGGCTGAGCTCATGCGGCCAGTTTTTCCTGAAGGCCGCCTTGCTCGTGGATGTGTTTGAGCAAGGCGCGGCCCACTTGCAGGCCCGACTTGAGGCCGTCTTCGTGAAAACCGTAACCCGTCCAGGCCCCGGCATACCAAGTGTGGTGCTGGCCTTGCAGCAAAGGCACGCGTTTTTGCGCGTCAATCGCTTTGAGGTCAAACACCGGGTGCGCGTAGTCGTATTCACCCAAGATGGTCGCCGGATCAATCGGCTGCAATGGGTTGAGCGACACCACCACGGGCTGGGCAAAAGGGATGATTTGCAACAGGTTGATCAGGTAATGCAGGCACACGCGCGAGGACTCGCGCTCGGTGCTGGCTGCGCGCTCGTAATTCCAAGCGGCCCAGGCCTTGGGGTTGGCCGGCAAAACGCGGGCATCGGTGTGCAGCACGGCCAGGTTGTCTTGGTAACGGATGTCGCCCAACACCTTGCGCTCCTCACCCGAGGGCTCGCGCAGCAGGCCCAGCGCCTGGTCGGTGTGGGTGGCGATCACCACTTCGTCAAAACGCTCGGCATGGCCGTCGGTGATGATGCGCACGCCTTGCGCGTCGCGCTCGATCAGGCGCACCGGGGTGTTCAGCCGCTTGTCGTGTACGCCCGCCAGAATTTTCTCAACGTAATGGCGTGCACCCCCCACCACGCTGAACCATTGCGGGCGGTTGGTCACCTGGATCAGGCCGTGGTTGTGGCAAAACCGGATCATGGTGGCCACCGGAAATTGCAGCATCTGGTCGGTCGGGCAACTCCAGATACAGCCCAGCATGGGCAAGAAATACCAGTCGCGAAAAGACTCGCTGAACTTGTGCGTGCACAAAAACTCGACCAGCGGCTGCTGCAGGTCTTGTTCGCGCTGGGCATTGGCGATGCTTGTGCACAGCGCATTGAAGCGCATCACATCGGCCAACATGCGCCAAAACCGTGGGTTGACCAGGTTGCTGCGCTGGGCGAAGACGCTGCTCAGGTCGGTGCCGCTCCACTCCAGCGTCTTACCATTCACCGCCCCCGGCACCTTGACCGAAAAAGACATGTTGGACGGCGCGGTTTCGACCTGCAGTTCACCAAACAGGTTGATCAAGTTGGGGTAAGTGCGTTCGTTGAACACCAAAAAACCCGTGTCTACCCCGTGGGTGATGGGGCCTTGCGGCGTGGGCAGTGTGATGTCGACCGTGTGGGTGTGGCCGCCAAAATAGTCGCCCGCCTCAAAAACAGTGATGTCGGCGAAGTTTTGCAGCGTGTGTGCCACCGCCAGGCCGGAAATGCCCGAACCCACGATGGCCAGTTTCATGCGCCGGCTCATGGTGTGGCCTTCAGCGCTTTGTCGATGGCGGACAGCAGGGTTTTGCTTTCCGGCCCCGTCATGCTGCTGTACTGGTCTATGACCTTGCCGTCGCGGCCAATCAGGTATTTGTGGAAGTTCCAGCGGGGTTTTTGGCCGGTTTGCGCCGTCAGCTGTTTGAACAAGGGCGCGGCACCATCGCCCGTGACCTGAGTTTTGGTGAACATCGGGAACTTCACGCCGAAAGTGCTTTCGCAAAAGGCGGCGATGTCTTTGTTGCTGCCTTTTTCCTGAGAAAAGTCGTTCGAAGGAAAGCCCAGCACCACCAAACCACGGTCTTTGTATTGGGTATTCAGCGTTTCCAGGCCTTTGTATTGCGAGGTGAAACCGCAAAAACTTGCGGTGTTGACCACCAGCACCACCTTGCCCGCGTACTGACAGAGTGACTGCGGCTTTTCGTCTTGCAGTCGGTCAAAGCTGTGGTTCAGGATGGCAGGGCAGGCGGGCGCCTGAACAGCCGTTTGTGTGCTGGCTTGCGCCATCTCAAAACCCAAGCTCAGCACAGCGGCCAACATGGCCAGCGCCAGGTGGTCTCCCCATTGTTTTACCCAAGCGTGATTCATTTGCACTTTTAAATCCATTTTGTGACTGATCAGTTTAAACTTGTTTGGATCTATTGTCACGCCACCCTCGGCCCATTGGAGATACACATGCCCAAAACCCCGGGATTCAAAGGGAACAAACAAAGTTTGCCGCAAAAGCCGTGCGCGGTTTGCGGCCGCGCCATGGTGTGGCGCAAAAGCTGGGCCAAGAACTGGGACAGCGTTTTGTATTGCAGCGAACGCTGTCGCGCTGACAAATCCCGGGCGCCTTTCAACTCAGGGCTTTCACTCAAGGCATCGGCATGACCCGCCACCTGGTGTTGGTGCTGGGCGACCAACTTGGCTGGGACAGCCCTGCACTGGCCGACTTTGACCCGGCGCAAGACCAGTTGTTGATGATCGAAGCCGACAGCGAAGCCACCGAGGTCTGGAACCACCCTGCACGGATCGCGATTTTCTTGTCGGGCATGCGGCATTTTGCCAACGAGGCGCATCGCCTGCGCTGGCCCTGCACTTACCTGCGGCTGGACGATGAGCATCAGCCTGACGGCTTTTCCGGCCGACTGATCCACGCTCTGCACAGATTGCAGCCCCAAGCCCTGCTGGTGCTGGAGGCTGGGGCCTGGCGCATGGAAAGGCTGATCGAGGAGGCGGCAGAACAAGCCCAAGTGCCGCTGCGCTGGGTGGCCGACACCCACTTTTTCTGCAGCCGCGCCGAATTTGCCAAGTGGGCGAGCAACAAAAAAGAGCTGCGCATGGAATTCTTTTACCGCGAGATGCGCAAACGCCACGGCGTACTGATGGCGGGCAAGGACCCGGTGGGTGGGCAATGGAACTTTGACGCCGAGAACCGAAAAGGCTTCGGTGCCAAAGGCCCGGGCACCGTGCCGCCGCCAGCACGTTTTGCGCCTGACCGCGTCACGCAAGACGTCATCGCATTGGTCCGTGAACGCTTTGCCCAACACCCGGGCACGCTGGACCATTTTGCCTGGCCCGTGACCCGTGAAGACGCGCTGGTGGCGCTACAGCACTTTGTGGACCAGCGCCTCGAAAACTTCGGCGCTTGGCAAGACGCCATGTGGACCACCTTGCCCTTTGGCTGGCACGCGCTGGTGGGCAGCAGCCTGAACCTGCATTTGCTGCATCCACGCGAAGTGATCGCGGCAGCCGAGCAGGCTTACCACGCACGCGGCTTGCCACTGGCCAGCGTCGAGGGCTTCATACGCCAGGTGCTGGGCTGGCGCGAATTCATTCGCGGGGTTTACTGGCTGGACATGCCGCACATGGCCGAGGCCAACCATTACGGCCACACGCGCGACCTGCCCGCTTGGTACTGGACGGGCAAGACGCACATGGCCTGCATGCAAGCCACGATTGGCCAAAGCCTACAACATGGCTATGCCCACCACATTCAGCGCCTCATGGTCACCGGGCAATTTGCGGTGCTGGCCGGCCTATCGCCGCAACAGGTCAGCGCCTGGTACCGCGCCATGTACGTGGACGCGGTGGAATGGGTGGAGACGCCCAACACCCTCGGGATGGCCTTGCACGCCAACGGCGGGCGCTTCACCAGCAAGCCTTATGTGGCCAGCGGCCAGTACATCAGCCGCATGAGCAACTATTGCAAAGGCTGTCGCTACCAACCCGATCAACGCATCGGCCAGAATGCCTGCCCCATGACCACGTTGTACTGGGATTTTCTGATCCGCCACGAGCAGGACTTTGCGCATAACCCACGCACCGCACTCATGGTCAAGCATGTGGTCCGCATGAGCGAGGACGACAAGGCGCAGATCCGAGCGCAAGCGGACACGAGTCGGGATGGCTTGGATCGGTTGTGAATGGCGTGTACAAGCCCTGCGTTGGCACCGGGGTCCTTGGGGTAGTCACACCCCTCGGTTCAACAACGGGTTGTCTGACGACAACTCAAGCCTATTTTTGTGCGTATGCTTGACAGAAATCATGACCCATCCGCTGAAAAAAATAGGTTTTCATGCCAACGGCAAGCCGCGTGGCTGGTTGACATCGCTGGTGTTTGACGCGCAATTGGCGCCCCGCCCCCTGTTCAAACGATGGGTTTGCCCGCCTGCAGGAGACATTCACCCGGCTTTTCGTGCGTGGCGGAGTCTGGCCTTGCAAAACCCAGCACCGTCATCCTCGAACGATTGGCCTTTGCGCCGCCAACGCATTGTTGATCAAAAAAGCTTGGGCTCTGCAAGCTCGCTGCGCATCGTGTGCACACGCGCCACCGCTTTTGTGGCGCACGCCTTGCAGACCCATGCACACGCTTGGGGTTTTGCGGTGCACATCGACCACGAGATGCCCGATGCCTTTCCTGAAGACATGTACCTGGTCATTTGCCCACAAATGTTTTCGCATTTGCCGCCACGCGAAAAACGCATCGTTTTTCAAATGGAGCAATCGGTCCATCCTCGATGGTTCACCCCCGAGTACCTGAACATCCTTTACAACTCGGTGGCGGTTTTTGATTACTCGGCGCAAAACATCCAGTTTTTGATCCAGCAAGGCCTACCCGCCGACATGCTTTTTCATGTGCCCTTGTCGCCGGTGCCCAACCACCCTGGTGCTGAGTTTTCAAGCGCTTTGGCCGACTCAGACAGCGCGCACGCATGCGATGTGCTGTTTTATGGCGACTTGAAAAACAAAAGAAGACAGGCTTTTCTCAAGGTGCTCGGCGAGCACTTTGAGGTGCGGGCAGAACGCAGCTTGTATGGCCAAGATTTGTGGCGTGCCATGGCGCATGCCAAAGTGGTGGTCAACATCCACTATTACGAAAACGCCTTGCTGGAAAGTACGCGCATTTGTGAATGCCTGTCTTTGGGTGCGCGTGTGATTTCTGAAGCCGCCACCGATCAAGGCCAACATGCGGATTGGGAAGATCTGGTGGTGTTCACCCCGATCAACGATGCCCAAGCCATGGTGCAGGCCATCCATCAATGCTTGCAACAAACCCCTGTTGCCGCGCCCTCTCTGACAGACCGCGCGTTCCAATTGGGCCCCGCCTTTGAAAATGCATTTCGGACTTTGAATCTGCCGGTTCACCGATGAGGCATGGCTGAGGGCCAACTTGGGGTTCACGCGTCACTGCCACCTTGGATGACCCCACATTCACCTCCCCCTGCAGCCGTCATTTGCGCCGACTGATCTGCTGGAGCACATGCTGCTTGAACGCCAGCGCCAGCGGTGACAGCTTTTTGCCGGCTGGATAGACGATGTGCCAGGCCGAGGGCAGGGGAAAGCCTTGCACGTCGATCACACGCACGCCATTTTCTTTTTGATGCCCGTGCAAGGCGTGACGCGACACCACGCCTACCCCCAAGCCCCCGGCCACCGACTCCTTGATGGCCTCGTTGCTGCCCAGCTCCAGCCGCACATCGGGTCGGAACTTCATCTGCTTGAAAAACTGGTCAGCGGCCATGCGTGTGCCCGAGCCTTTTTCGCGAAAGATGAAGCGGCGCTGCGCCAACTCGTGCAAAGGCACAGCGCTGCGCTTGGCCAATGGGTCGGATGTGGGCGCGATCACCACGATCGGGTTGGGCATGAAGGCCTCGTCGCCCAGGTCCATGTCCTTGGGCGGCATGGACATGATGTACAGGTCGTCCAGGTTGCCCTGCAAGCGTTGCACCACGCCATCACGGTTCAAGATCTCCAGTGAAACGTCAATGGCCGGGTGCCGCTTGCAAAAGCTGCCGATCAGGTGCGGCATGAAGTACTTGGCCGTGCTCACCACCGCCACCCGCAGCTTGCCGCGCGACAAGCCCTTGGCGGCGTCCACATTTTGCTCAAAGGCATCCCAGGTGTGCGCCACGGCGCGGGCGGTCTGCGCCAGCTCTTGGCCCACCTCGGTCAGGTAGAGTTTTTTGCCCACCAGCTCGTACAGGGGCAAGCCCACAGACTCGCTGATGTCCTTGAGCTGCATCGAGGCCGTGGGCTGGGTGACGTGCATCACCTTGGCCGCAGCACTCACGCTGCCGGTTTCGGCCAAAGCCAGAAAAAGTCGCAATTGACGAAAGCTGACGTTCATAGAATTTTATCTATACCTATGGGTTGAAGAATCGATTTTACAAATGTTCCATCCATTTTTATGATCGATGCAAGGAATAACCCATGCAAAATCTGATCGACCCCGCCATCCTCTTTTTCATCTTCGGCGTGCTGGCGGGCACCGTCAAATCCAACCTCGAAATTCCGCCTGCCATCTCGCGCTTTTTGTCGCTCTACCTCTTGATGGCCTTGGGTCTGAAGGGCGGCTTTGCGCTGTCGCAATCGGGCCTGACGGCCACCGTGGGCATCAGCCTGGCCGCCGCCGTGGCGCTGGCCATCGTCATCCCGCTGATCGGTTACACCGTGCTGCGTCGCTTTGTGTCGGGCTTTGACGCGGCGGCCGTGGCCGCCACTTATGGCTCGGTGAGCGCAGTCACGTTTGTCACGGCGGTGCAGACGCTGGAAAACCAAGGCGTGCCTTACGGGGGGCACATGGCTGCGGCCATGGCCTTGATGGAGTCACCCGCGATCATCCTGGCGGTGGTGCTGGCCAATTCACTGCGCCGCAAAACGGCCTCAGGCTTGGTGCCGCTAGCGGGTGGCGCGACTACAGTGAGAGGGCCCGAAGTGCCCTATGGTGCGTCGGTGGGCAAGATCCTGCACGAGTCCTTCACCGATGGCGCGCAGTTGCTGCTGTTGGGGGCCATGGTGATCGGCCTGATCACCGGCGAATCGGGCCAAGAGGCGATGGCCCCTTTCTCTGTGGACCTGTTCAAGGGCATGTTGGCCTTTTTCCTGCTCGACATGGGCTTGATGGCCGCGCGCAACCTGCCCCAAGTCAAAGGCCAGTCGCCCGTGTTGATCGCCTATGCCGTGCTCGGCCCCATCGTGCATGCGGCACTGGCCCTGGGTGTGGCTGTCGTGTTGAAACTGAGCGCAGGCGATGGGGCCTTGCTCATGGTGCTGGCCGCCAGCGCCTCTTACATCGCCGTGCCCGCTGTGTTGCGCACCGCTTTGCCCGAAGCCAAACCTGCGCTGTATTTCGGACTGAGCTTGGGTTTGACTTTTCCGCTCAACATCGTGCTGGGCATCCCAGTCTATTTGGCGGTGGCGCAAATGGTGCTGACATGAGCACAGCACCGCCCCTCTTTTATCAAGGTCGCCAAGTTGCCCTCCTGACGCAACATGGCAAGCAAGACCTGTTGCGCGGGCCATTGGAAGACGCCCTGGGCTGCCAGTTGGTGCACACCGACGGCTATGACACCGACCTGTTGGGCACCTTCACGCGTGAACTGACACGCGCTGGCTCACAGCTGGATGCAGCCAAAAAAAAGGCAGCCATTGGCATTGCACTGACCGACGCGTCTGTGGGCATGGCCAGCGAAGGCTCGTTTGGGCCCGACCCCTTTGGGGCCTTCATGCCCTGGAACACCGAAGTCGTGTTGTGGGTCGATCGCTTGTCCGAGCTTGAAGTGACCGGCTTTGCTCACGGCCCCGCCCAAAGCCTGCACAGGATGGTCAAAACTCCTCAAGAGCTCGAACGCTTTGCCAAAGAGGCCGGATTCCCTGAACACCACCTGGTGCTGCGACCCGAACACCCCGAGCACCCCGACATGGACAAAGGAATCCACGATCACACGTTGCTCCTCAAGGCCTTTCATCTGGCCCAAGCCAAGTCTGGCAATGGCGTGGTGTTTGCTGAAAACGATCTGCGGGCTTTTTGCAATCCGACCCGCCAAAAATTGATCCTCAAAGCTACCGAAGAGCTCATTCGAAAATTGCTTTCGGCCTGCCCTGACTGTGACTCGCCGGGCTACTGGCTGAGCCAGCAAATTCCAGGACTGCCCTGCCGTGACTGCGGCAGCTTGACCCGATTGCCCAAAGCCGAGATCTGGGGCTGCAAAAAATGCGGCCACGAAGAACACCGCGCAGTCCACACCCAGCCTTGGGCCGATCCCGCCCGGTGTGATTTCTGCAACCCTTGAGTCCTCAAACAACGAATGTGGCTGAGCGCAATCACACCGAACGCATCAACCCACCATCGATGCGCAAGCTCTGACCCGTGATGTAAGCCGCTGCATCCGAAGACAAAAAGGCGATGGTCGCGGCCACTTCTTCGCTGGTGCCATAGCGCTGCATGGGCACACTTTGGCGGCGCTGTTCCTGGGCGGGCAGGCTGTCGATCCAGCCGGGCAGCACATTGTTCATGCGCACCTGGTGCACCGCGTGCTCGTCGGCAAAGAGTTTGGTGAAAGCGGCCAACCCCGCGCGTGCCACAGCCGAAGTCGGGAACATCGCACTGGGCTCGACCACCCAGGCTGTGGAGATGTTGACGATGGACCCCGATTTTTGCTGGACCATGATGGGCGCCACCAGCCGTACGGCACGCACCACGTTCAAAAAATACATGTCGAGCCCCAAGTGCCATTGCGCATCGGTCAACTCCAGCAACGGGCCCTTGGGGCCATGGCCTGCGCTGTTGACCAGCACGTCGATGCGGCCCCAGCGTGCCATGGTTTGATCCACCAGCTTTTGCAGGTCTTCGCTCGATTGGTTAGAGCCCGTCAGGCCGATGCCCCCCAACTCACGGCCCAGCGCCTCGCCCTTGCCAGACGAAGACAACACCGCCACCTGAAAACCATCTTGCGCCAGCTTGCGGGCCGCCGCAGCGCCCATGCCACTGCCACCGCCCACCACCATCGCCACTTTGTTGCTCATGCTTTGCCCCTTGCTTGTGTCAATTTTCTAAACATCCTGCCAGACCACTGGCCCAAATCATCCAAATAAGTGAACACCACTGGGATCACCAATAGGCTGAGCACAGTGCTGGTGAGCAAGCCCCCAATCACGGCAATGGCCATGGGCGAGCGAAAGCTCGCGTCGGCCGCGCCCCAGCCCACGGCAATGGGCAACATGCCCGCGCCCATGGCAATCGTCGTCATGACAATGGGGCGTGCGCGCTTGTGGCAGGCGTCCAGCATCGCGTCCCAGCGGCTCATGCCAGGCACGGCGGGGTGATGGCCCTCCGCGGGTTTGCCGCGTCGCGCTTCGATGGCGTATTCGACCAGCAGGATCGAATTTTTGGTGGCGATGCCCATGAGCATGATCAGACCAATGAGCGAGGGCATGGAGAAGCTCTTTTGCGCGATCAGCAAGCCCACGAATGCGCCGCCCAAGGACAGTGGCAGCGCCGCCAAGATGGTGACGGGGTGCAGGAAACCTTTGAACAACAGCACCAGCACGATGTAGATGCACAGCACGCCGATCAGCATGGCCAGGCCAGAGCTGGCAAAGAGTTCGCCCATGACTTCGGCATCGCCCACCTCCACCACCTTCACGCCCGGCGGCAGACTTTGCAGCGCGGGCAGTTGTTGCACCGCTTGTGTCACGTCGCCCAGCGGCATGCCCGACAGCTCGATCTCGAAGTTGATGTTGCGCTGACGGTCGTAGCGGTCAATCACCGCCGGGCCGCCCGCCACCTCGATGCTGGCCACCTGGCCGAGCATGACCGGGCCAAGGCTGCCGGGCACCATCAGGCGCTCGAGTGTGCTCAGGTCATGCCTCGACTCTTCACCCAACTTCACGACGATGGGCACTTGGCGCTGCGACAAATTGAGCTTGGGCAGGGCCGCGTCATAGTCGCCCAAGGTGGCCACCCGCAAGGTGTCACTGATGGCGGCGCTGGTCACGCCCAAATCGGCGGCTTTGGCAAAGTCAGGGCGCACCGCAATCTCGGGGCGCACCAGGCTGGCGGTGGACGCAATCGAGCCCAAGCCTTGGATGGTGCGCAGGTCGCGCTCCACGGCCATGGCCGTGGTTTGCAGGGCCTGCGGGTCTTCGCCCGTGAGCACCAGCACGTATTTCTCGCCCGAGCCACCCAAGCCCACCTTGGTCCGCACGCCCGGCAGTTGCTGCAGCGCGGTGCGGATGTCGTTTTCAATCGCTTGCTTGCGCGGACGCGTGCCGCGTTCGCTCAGCTGGATCGTGAGCGTGGTCTTGCGCACCTCGGCCGCGCCGCTGCCAGCAAAGGGGTCGCTGCCCGCGCTGCCGCCGCCAATCGTGGTGTAAACGCTTTGCACATCGTTCACCGTCATCAACAGCTTGCGGGCGTGTTCGGCGCTTTCCTGAGTTTGGGCCAGCGTGGCGCCGGGGGGCAGCTCGACATAGACCTGGGTTTGCGAGTTGTCGTCCGGCGGAATGAAGCCCTTGGGCAGCAGCGGCACCAGCATGATGGAGCCGATGAAAAACAGCGTGGCCAACACCATGGTGACCAGGCGGTGCCGCATGCACCAGGTGGCCCAAACCATGTAGCGCTTGAGCCAGCCGGGTTCGTGCGCAGCCGTGACGATGGGCTTCAGAATATAGGCCGCCATCATGGGCGTGAGCACCCGCGCCACCACCAGCGAGGCAAACACCGCCAGCGACGCGGTCCAGCCAAACTGCTTGAAGAACTTGCCCGGAATGCCGCTCATGAAAGCCGTGGGCAAAAACACGGCAATCAGGGTGAAGGTGGTGGCGATCACGGCCAAGCCAATCTCGTCGGCCGCTTCCATGGCCGCCTGGTAGGGCGACTTGCCCATGCGCAGATGGCGCACGATGTTTTCCACCTCGACAATCGCGTCGTCCACCAGCACGCCGATCACCAAAGACAGCGCCAGCAAAGTCACCACGTTGATGGAAAAGCCCAAATACGCCATGCCAATGAAGGCCGGAATGACCGACAGCGGCAGCGCCACCGCCGACACAAACGTGGCCCGCCAGTCGCGCAAAAACAGCCACACCACCAGCACTGCCAAAATCGCGCCTTCGTACAGCAGCACCAGAGAGCCTTTGTATTCCTCTTCCACCGGGGTCACAAAGTCAAAGGCTTCGGTGATCTCGATGTCGGGGTTTTGCAGACGGTAATCGGCCAGCGCCTGACGCACCAAGCGTCCCACGGCCACCTCGCTCTCACCCTTGCTGCGCACCACTTCAAACCCCACCACAGGTCGGCCGTCCAGGCTGGCGGCTGAGCGGGCATCGGCCAGGGTGTCGCTCACCGTGGCCACTTGGTCCAAACGCACACGCCCACCACGCGATGTGGCCAGCTGGATCTGACCCACTTCTTGCGCCGTTTTGACGGTGGCCAGCGTGCGCACAGGTTGTTCGCCCGAACCAATCTCCATGCGGCCGCCCGAGCCTTCTTGCTGCACCTGCTTGAGCTGGCGTGACACCTCGGCCGCTGTGATACCCAAAGCTTGCAAGCGGTTCACATCGAGTGCCACATGCACCTCGCGCGTCACGCCCCCCACGCGGTTGACCGCACCCACGCCGCGCAGCGACAAGAGCTTGCGGGTGATCTCTTTGTCGACCAACCAGGACAAGGCCTCGTCGTCCATGCGCACCGAGCGCACGGTATAGGCCAACACAGGGGTGCCCGCCAGGTTGAGCTTTTGCACCACCGGGTCGCGCAGGTCACCGGGCAAGTCGGCGCGCACGCCCTGGATGGCCGAGCGCACATCGTCCACCGCCTCTTGGCTTGGCTTTTCCATGCGGAACTCGGCGGTAATCGACACCACGCCGTCTTGCACTTTGGTCGTGATGTGTTTCAGGCCTTGCAGCGGGGCCAGCGCGTTTTCGAGTTTGCGGGCCACATCGGTTTCGAGCTGCGAGGGCGCCACACCGGGCAGGCTGGCAGTCACCGAGATGGTGGGCACGTCCAGATCCGGAAAATTCTGCACTTTCATCGACCCAAAGGCGATGAAGCCGGCCACCGTCAGCAAGACAAACAGCATGACGGCGGGAATAGGGTTACGGATCGACCACGAAGAGACGTTGAGCATGGCGTCCCTTTTTATTTGGTGGCGGATGGCGCAGAAGCAGCTTGTGCGGTGGGCGTGTCGACCACACGCACCGTGTCGCCATGGTTCAAAAACGCACCGCCACTGGCAACCACGCGGGCATCGGCTTTGAGGCCATTGCTCACCTCCACTCGGTCACCGCTTTGGCGTCCCGTTTGCACCTTGAGTTGGTTGACTTTCTGATCAGACCCCACGGTGTAGACATAGCTGAAACCATCGCGCACCACCACCGCCGCTTGCGGCACGGTGAGCGCTTGGCTCTGGCCCAGCGCGATCTCGCCTTGGGCATACATGCCGGCGCGGGCACTGCCCGTGGCGGCGGGCAAGTCCACATACACGATGGCGTTGCGGGTTTGCGCATCCACCGAGGGCGCGACCATACGCACCTTGCCTTGCAGCAGTTGGCCGCTCGCCGCCTTGAGTTGCACAGGCGCGCCCACCTGGATGCGGCCGATCTCGGCGGCCATCACTTCAGCCCGCCACTCGATGCGGCCTTGAAGAATCAGGCGAAACAACTCGGTGCCCGCCCCCACCACGCTGCCCACGGTGGCCTGCCGCGCTGAGATCACGCCCGCGTCGGGCGCACGCACTTGAGTTTGCGACAAGCGCACAGTTTGCAACTGCACCATGGCACGGGCCGACTGCACACGCGCCTGCGCCGATGCATCGGCGGCCAAGGTCTGGCTCAACTGCGCATTGCTGAAAAACCCCTGCTGCTGCAAGCTGCGGGCACGGTCTGACTGGGCTTTGGCTTCTTGCGCACTGGCCGTGGCTTCGGCCAAGGCGGCTTCGGCCTGCGCCAACTCGGCGCGCAGGGTGTCGGCCTGCAAGGTGGCCAACACGTCACCGCGCTGCACCCGGTCGCCCACGGTCACACGCACCTCGGTGATTTTCAGGCCATGGGCTTCTGCGCCGATGATGGCCTCTTGCCAAGCGGCGAGACTGCCGTTGGCGCTGATCTTTTGGGCCAAACTTGCTGTTTGGGGCGTGATGACGGTCACCGTCAGCGTTGGTTTGCTGGCACCCGGTGATTTGACCGGCTCAGTCGCAGAAACCATGCCCACTGCTGCGACCCACAACCCAAGACCCGCCCACAACCCAACCCCGTTTTTTTTCATGACTTTTCTCTTTGCGATGCGCCACCCTAGCACTTGGGAAGTTTAGCGCTTGCCATGGTCCGCTCACAGTGTCCTCAGGCACATTGAGGCCATACCGCGCACCCAGCCTGATGCCCCAAACCGCCCTCAATGCATGACGAAGCGCCACACCGCCAACACGGCATCACGCGCTGTGCTGAGCGAAGCGGGGTCCACTTGGGTGGGCTCTTCGTTCAAGCGCGCACGGTGTTGCAAGCGCCGCATTTCGCGGTAGGCATTGGCTGCCGCTTGACCCACGCCTTCCGGCAGCAAAGCCGCTTGTTCGGCGCGTTGAAGCAACGCGATGTTGCCCACGTTATCGGCCAACTCAGGGTGTGCGGCAGCATGCAAAAGCACCAGATACTGCATGGCAAATTCGGCGTCGACCATGCCACCCGGGCTGTGCTTCACATCAAAGTGGTCAGGTTTGACCGGGTGGCCTTGTCGGACGCGTTCACGCATGGCCACGATCTCAGCCTTCAGGCTGACGGCGTCGCGAGGTGCACTGATGACAGCATGGCGCACGGCATCAAAGCGAGGGGCCAAGCTGGGCCAACCCATGACAAAGCGGGCGCGCGTCATGGCCTGGTGTTCCCAGGTCCAGGCGGTGTTGCTACCACGTTGTTGTTGGTAGTCGGCATAGGCTTCAAAGCGGGTGACCAGGAGGCCCGAGTTACCGTTGGGGCGCAGGGCGGTGTCGATTTCGTACACATCACCCTCTGCGGTTTTGACCGTCATCCAGTTGATGATTTTGCGCACGTAGCTGGCGTAGATTTCCTGGGCGCGTTCGTCTTCGTCGTCATACACAAACACGATGTCCAGGTCGCTGCCGTAGCCCAGCTCTTTGCCGCCCAATTTGCCGTAACCAATGATGGCAATCGCCGGTTTGTCGCGGTGGTGGTTTTTCAGGCGGTCCCAGCACCAGCGGGCCGTCACGCGCAAAACAGCATCGGCCAGAGCGCTCAGATCGTCGGCGACTTGCTCCACCGTGAGCACGCCTTCCACATCTCTGGCCAAGGTTCGGAACTGCTCGGCGTGGTGGGCGCGGCGCAGCAAATTCATCAGGCTTTCTTCGTCGTCTTCGCCCGTGCGCTGCAGTGCGGCCCGCCGCGCTTGCAGCTCAGCTTCAAATTCGGCAGCGTCAAAGCGGGTGTCAAACAGGTTGCCCCCAGCCAGCTCGTCGATCACGCCCGGGTGCTGCAACAAGTACCGAGCAGGCCACTTGGCCGCACCCAGCAGGCGGAGCAGGCGCTCATAAACCGAGGGGCGCTCCAGCATCAGGGCCAAGTAACTTTCGCGGCGCAACAAGGGCTCGATCCAGTCGGCCATCCGCAACACCGCCACCTCGCTGATCCGGCCTTCGTTCAGCCACTGGGCGGTGCGCTGCAGCAAACGCATCAGCCGCCCACGCGCGTCGTCGCGCAAGGCCAGCACGCGCGGGTTGTCAACCCACTGCGCCAGACGCTGGCGCACAGGGCCCTTGAAGTCGGTCAGCACCGCGTCGAGCTCGGCATGTTCGCGGCCATTGCCGTTCTTGCCATTTTTACCGTTACAGGTTTTGCAGTCACGGTCACCGCCGAGCAAGGTGTCGAACTCTTGCGCCACCCCTTCGCGGTGCGCGTCCAACGCGCTCAAGAAGCTGCAAGTGCTGGCATGCCCCAGCGTCTGTGCGATCCAGTCCAGGTCATCGTCGCGTGTGGGCAGCACATGGGTTTGCTGGTCGTCCAGGTACTGGATGCGGTGCTCTACCTGACGCAAGAACACATAAGCCGCGCTCAGGGCGTCGGCTGTGGCCTGCGGCATGAGGCCGGCTTTGGCCACACGCTGCAACGCGTCCAGGGTGGGACGGGTGCGCAGTTCGGGGAACTGTCCCCCGCGGACCACCTGGAGCAGTTGCACGGTGAACTCGATCTCGCGGATGCCGCCACGTGAGAGCTTCACATCATTGGCACGCTCCGGATGGCCTGCACTGCGTTTGGCCGCATGGTCACGGATTTGCTGGTGCAGCGTGCGCAGCGACTCGAACACGTTGTAATCGAGGTAACGGCGAAACACAAAGGGCAGCACCACAGCCCGCAGCGCTTGGGCCGAGCCGTTGACCATGGCACTGCGGGGCGCGACCACGCGGCTTTTCATCCAAGCAAAGCGCTCCCACTCGCGGCCTTGCACCAGCAAATACTCTTCCAGCGCGTCAAGCGAAACCACGCTGGGCCCTGAGTTGCCGTTGGGGCGCAGCGCCAAATCGACCCGGAACACCAAGCCGTGTTCGGTGGTATCACCAATCAGCGCGTACATGCGCTTGACGGCGCGGGTGAAGTACTCCTGGCACGAAACTTTGTTGCGGCCTTCGCTGTTGCCCAGGGTTTCGCCGTCTTCGTCGTACACGTAGATCAAATCGATGTCGCTCGACACGTTCAGCTCGCGCGCACCCAGCTTGCCCATGCCCACGATCCACATCTCAGCACGCTGACCGCTGGCTTTGGTGGGTGCGCCGTGCAAGGCATCCAGATCGGCCATGACCTGCTGCCAAGCGATGTCGAGCGTCACTTCGGCCAGCCAAGTCATGCCGTGCGTGACGGTTTCCAGATCGGCCTGACCCGTGCAGTCCTGCTGGGCCAGGCGCTCCAGTGTGAGTTGGCGCAAAACGCGCAAGGCCGCGCTGGTGTCCAGGCCTCGGGATTGCAAGGCTGCGTAAGCGGCGCTCAGGCTGTCAAGGGTGAGAGGGCCGTGCGGCAGCAGCGGCAGTTCATCGGCATAGCGGCGGTGCAGGCGCTGCACAAAGCGCGAATAAAGTGGCAAATCAAGCGACAAGTTCACAGGGCATGGCACTCCGGGCGTCGAATCAATCGGGGGGGTGAGATCAGAACGGTCGTCTTTGGACGGGCTGCGGGTCATAATTCCTGCTGACTTTCTAATTCATACGTTTGTGTCGTCTTCACCCACTTGGCCCACCACCGAAGCCCTGCTGAGCCATTGGCCCGCGCGGGCTGTTCGGCTTGTTTTATGGGGGCTGCTGGTCGCCGGGTTGGTGTTGGGCTTGGCCTGGGCGACGCTGCATTTTTGGATTGTGCCGCGAATCGCAGAGTTTCGCCCTGCCCTTGAAAGCCTTGCCCACCAATCGCTGGGTGTACCGGTGCGCATCGGCGGCGTGTCGGCGCAAAGCACCGGCTGGGTGCCCTCTTTTGAGCTGCGTGACATCGAGCTGCTGGACGACCAAGGCCGAACCGGGCTGCACCTGCCCAAGGTGCTGGTGGCGCTCAGCCTGCGCTCAGCAGCGCTGGGGCAGCTGGACCAACTGGTGCTGGATGCGCCCGAGTTGACGCTGCGCCTGAACGCCGATGGCCAGTGGCGGATCGCCGGAATGGCATGGGGGCCCTCGTCCACAGGAAACTCGGCTGCGGCCGACTGGTTGTTTGGCCAGCGCGAAGTGGTGGTGCGTGGCGCACAAGTGAACTGGCATGGACCGGACACCGGGATCAACACCTCTCCAGGCAAGGACATTGCCCCACCCGTCCCCTTGACCCTGCGCGAAGTGGATCTGGTGATCCGCAACACCGCCCGTCAACACATGCTGCGCCTGGACGCCACGCCGCCGCACGAGTGGGGCGAGCGCTTTGTGCTGATGGGCCAGTTCAAACGCGGCTTGCTGTCCCTGCACCCGGGGCGAATGGCCGATTGGTCGGGCCAGGCGTTTGCACACTTTCCGCAACTGGACATGGCCCCCTGGTCCCAGCATGCTCTGCAGATGCCCACCGGCTTGCCTCCAGAAACCAGGCCCTTGCAAGGTCAGGGGCGCTTGCGCTTGTGGGCCGATGTCCAGCAAGGCCAGTGGCGCGGCGGTTTGGCCGAAGTGGACTTGAAAGACCTGCAGGCCCGACTCAGTTCAGACACAGCCACTCTGGCTTTACAAAGCCTTTCGGGTCGGCTGGGACTGCAGGTGCATGCCGAGGGCTTTGTGGCAGAAACCCAGGATTTACGCTTCGTCAGCGAGCAGGGCCCTCACTGGACAGAGGGCAAGTTGTCGCTGGACTACACGCACGCCCAAGGCGCTCGCCCAGCCAGTGGCCAACTGCAAGCAAGTCAATTGGATTTGGAGGCGCTGCAAGCCCTGGCCTTGCGCCTGCCCTTGGGGGAGGTGCTGTCACCCCAATGGCAAACCGCTTTGAAAGCGCGCGATCTCAGGGGCCAGGTCACCTCCTTGAACCTGCGCTGGCAAGGCGACTGGGCTCAGCCCGACATCCAAGAAGCGCGGGCCAAGGTGGAGGGCCTGAGTTGGCAACCTGGATCCGCAGCAGTGGCCGTTTGGGGCGGACTGCCTGGTGCCGACGTGCCGGGCCTGCGCGGTGGTCAATTGACTTTAGCGCTGAACGCCAACGGCGGCCGACTGGATTTGCAAACCGGTGCGGACAGCGCGCTGTGGTTCCCGGGCGTTCTGGAGCCAGCCGAAGTGCCATTGCACCAACTCAAAGCCAGTGTGCGCTGGGCCCGAGAAACAGACCGCCGCAACCCTGTCGGGCGCTGGCATGTGCCGCAATGGTCACTGAGTCTGACCAACGCTGACCTCCAAGGCCAATGGCAAGGCCAGTGGCAACCTGCCCCCCTTGCACGAGGCCCCGGCATGTTGACGCTGCAAGGGCGCATTCAGCGGGCTCAAGCGGCCGCCGTGCACCGTTACCTGCCCCTGAATCTGCCAGCCGAGGTGCGCCACTACCTGCGCGATGCGCTGGTGCAGGGCCGATACGAAGATGTGCACGTTCAGATCCGGGGAGATCTGGGCAAAATGCCCTTTGCCAGGCCCGAGGACGGCACCTTCCTGTTTGCTGGCGAATTGACGGACGCTGAACTGGACATGGTGCCCCCTTCTCTGATGAAGCCTGGTGAAGTGACTTGGCCACGCCTGCATGCTTTGCAAGGCCGTTTGACTTTTGACCGCCTGGGCATGCAGCTGCGCGAAGCCAGCGCCCGTGTGGGTGAGGGGGCGCAGGCCATCGAGCTAAAGGCCGCATCAGTGGACATCGCCGACATGGTGCATCAACCGGTGCTGCGTGTGCAGGCCCAGAGCCTGGCCGTTGCACCATTGGTACTGGGCCTGATTCGGCAGTCGCCGCTGGACGCTTTGCTTTCAGGCGTTCTGCAGCCTGCCCAGGCCAGCGGTCCCTTGCTCACACGCTTGGCGTTGCAACTTCCGTTGCTGGACCTGCGCAGCACCCGGGTGCAAGGCAGCGTGCAATTCAATGGCAACGATTTACGCATGGTGCCTGGCACACCCTGGCTGAACAACTTGCAAGGCACTTTGAAATTCACCGAACGCGGTTTTGAAGTGCGCCAGCTGCAGGCCACGCTGCTGGGTGGGCCAACCCTGATCGACGGCGGCATGGACGCAACCGGCTCAGACGCCAGTGCCCCAGCCCAAACCGCCAGCCGCACGGTACTTCAGGCTCGAGGGCGTGTGAGTGCTGCGGGCTTGCAAGCGTCGCAAGATGTCGCCCCGCTGAACCTGCTGGCCCGGCACGCCACCGGTGCCACCGACTACACCGCCCGGCTGGCCTGGCACCAAGGCCTGCCCCAGCTGTCGTTGCACAGTCGGCTGGGTGGTTTGGGCTTGCAACTGCCCGCCCCCTTGGGCAAACCCGCAGACATGGAAAAAACACTGGCCATACAGATCCGATCGCGACAGACCCCAACCGGGCCACAAGATGAGATCGAGCTGAGCTTGGGCGACACAGCGGGGCTGATGTACGTTCGCGATGTGAGCACTGACACGCCGCGCGTGCTCCGTGGGCAAATAGGGTTGGGCGTGTTGCCCGATCAGATGCCCGCTTTACCCGACACCGGCGTCACGGCCAACGTGGCTGTGGACCGGTTGGTGGTGGACGAGTGGCTGGCCTTGCTGCCCGCACCGCCGCCAAAGCCTGCGCCCGGCAAGATGCCCCAACCCCCGGCATGGCAAGACTACTTGCCTTCTCGAATGGGTCTGAAGGCCAACAGCTTGATGGCCAGCGGCCGCCACCTGCACCAAGTGCAAGCAGGCGGCACATACGAAGCAGGGCGCTGGCGGGTCAACATCCACGCGGCCGAGCTCAGCGGCCATGTGGCCTTTGAACAAGCCATGCCCGGCCAAACAGACCAAGCCGGCCAATTGTTCGCCCGACTGAGCCATCTGAATTTACCGCCCACCAGCGCCCGCGAGGTAGAAAGCCTGCTCGAAGTACCCCCAGTCAGCCTGCCCGCGCTGGACATCGTTGTGGACACACTGGAGCTGCGCGGCAAACAGCTCGGACGCGTCGAGGTCCAAGCGGTCAATACCGAGAAGGCGCTCGCCCAAACGCCGACAGCGCGTGAGTGGCAATTGAAGACGTTCAACATCGATTTACCCGAAGGCACGCTGCGCAGCACGGGCCGCTGGCTGGCGGCTCGCGAAGGCAGCCCCTGGCGCAAAAGCGAAATGAATTTCGTACTGGACGTGCAAGACGCCGGGGCCTTGTTGACCCGGCTGGGTACCCCAGGGGCTTTGCGCGGCGGCGCGGGCCAAATCGAAGGCATGGTCAGTTGGCAAGGCTCACCACTGAGCCCGCATTACCCCAGCTTAAACGGCCACATGGATGTGCGCATGGGGCGAGGCCAGTTCCTCAAGGCAGATCCCGGAGTCGCCAAACTGCTGGGGGTGCTGAGCCTGCAGGCCTTGCCCAGGCGTTTGCTGCTTGATTTTCAGGATGTGTTTGCACAGGGCTTTGCTTTTGACTCCGTCCAAGGGGACGTGACCATCGTGCACGGCATGGCCAACACACGCAACCTGCAAATCAAGGGCGTCAATGCCCTGGTACAACTGGACGGTTCAGCAGACATCGCCCGCGAAACCCAGAAATTGCGTGCACAAATCTTGCCCATCGTCGACGCCGGAACGGCCTCCTTGGTGGCGGCCATCGCCGTCAACCCCCTGGTGGGTCTGACCACCTTCATTGCACAATGGCTTTTGCAAAACCCCTTATCGCGCGCCTCGGCCCAGGAATTTTTGATTGACGGCAGTTGGGCCAACCCCCAAGTCACTCGGGTGGAGCCGCGCCCAAGCCCTGCGCCGACAAAGACCCCACCACCTTGAGCCGAACCAACAAGTCAGCGCACCAGCCATCCAGACCCGAGGCAACAAAACATGGCGTAGATGACAATGTGGGTATGACACAAGACGCGCTGATGCGCCTGATTCCTGCCCTGAAAACACGCACCTGGGCATGGTGGCCGGCCATAAACGACGCCTTGCCCGGAGGGCGAGGTCGACGCAGCCTGTGGAGTGCATTGATTGCCTTGGTCATGGCGGTGCTGGTCACCTTGGTGTGGCTGGCAGGGCGTTACGAAGCCAGCCAGCTGCAAACAGAGCTGGAGCGTGACACCACGAGTGCGGTGAGTGATTTGCGCACACAGCTGTCGCGCCATGTGCAAGCACTGCAAGGCCTGCAATCGAGCAACCCCTCTGAGGCCTTTTGGCTGCTGGAGGCGCAATCATTGTTGCGTGAGAACCGCGACATGTTGCGCATTGAATGGCGCGATCCGGCGCTGAACCTGAACAGGTCGACCGACTCCTCCTTGCGCAGTCCGGTGTTTGAGCGTGCACCCCGCGCCGAAACCCTGAGCGAAACCCAGCAAGCTTGCGCACAGGCCAAGCGCAGCAGCGGACCCAGTTACTCCCGCTCTTTTTTTCTGCCTCAATCCGACGGTTTGGGCATGGAGGTCATGGACATGTGCTTGCCCAACACCCAAGGCGGCGTGCTGGTAGGCTTCACGGTGGTGACCTATGGTCTACAAGAGCTGATCACTGCGCGTCTGGGCGTGGTCTACGGGCGGCGCAACGAAATCTCATTCACCGAACCCGACGGCACACGCCTGGCCATCTCAGGCAGGCAAAGTCGGGGCTTGCGCGTTTTCACGGCGCAACAACTGCTGGACTTGCCAGGCAACACACTGGTCTTGCGCTTGGACGGCCGCCGGGGTGAGCCCGACCTCTTCCCCAATGTGTTGACCGCCTTGGTCACAGCCATGTCGATCGCCCTGGTCACGGTGATGGTTTTGCTGGCCAAAGACTCGCGCCGACGTTTGAAGGCTGAAAACGATTTAGCCGAAGCGCTGGCCTTTCGAAAAGCCATGGAGGACTCCCTGGTGACGGGACTGCGAGCACGCGACCTGGAAGGGCGCATCACCTACGTGAATCCGGCCTTTTGCCAAATGGTGGGGCTGGCCGCCGAACAGTTGAGTGGAAGCATTGCACCCATGCCGTATTGGCCCCCCGAAATGGTGGACGAATACAAGCAGCGTCATGCTGTTCGGCTTGCAGGCAACGCGCCGCCACGCGAAGGCTTCGAGTCGGTCTTCATGCGCGCCGATGGCACACGCTTTGAGGTGCTGATCATCGAAGCGCCGCTGATCAGCGTGCAAGGCCAGCAAACCGGTTGGATGGGCGCAGTGATCGACATCAGCGAGCAACGGCGCATCGAAGAGCTCTCGCGGGCCAGCCAAGAGCGCCTGCAGGCCACAGCCCGACTGGCCACCGTGGGGGAAATGGCTTCCTTGCTCAGCCATGAGTTGAACCAGCCGCTGGCCGCCATCGCCAGTTATGCCAATGGCTCACTCAACCTGCTGAAAGACCCGGCCGCCTTGCCTCAAACCTTGGACGATGTGCACATGGCCTTGCGGCGCATTGCCGAGCAGGCGGGGCGGGCGGGCAAGGTCATCAACAGTGTGCACGACTTTGTTCGACGCCGCGATCAGGCACGTGAAGCGGTCGCGCCCCAGGCCTTGCTGGACGCCATTGCGCCTTTGGTGAACCTGCAGGCGCGCAAACTGCAGGTCAAGGTGCACACCCGCATCGAGCCCAAACTGCCCCCGGTCCTGTGCGACCGAACTATGGTCGAACAGGTGTTGCTGAACTTGGCACGCAACGGCATGCAGGCCATGGACCAGCCCGGCAGCATGGAGCGGGTGCTGGTGCTCCAGGTGCGGCGTGCCGCCTCCAACGCCGAGCACGGCTGGGTAGAGTTCTCGATCAGCGATGTGGGTGTAGGCATTGCCGACGACGTGGCGCGTCAGCTGTTCACGCCCTTTTTCACCACCAAGGTCGAAGGCATGGGCTTGGGCCTGAGCCTGTGCCGCACCGTGGTCGAACAACATGGCGGACACCTCAGCTTCGAACCCCTGTCCCCCCGGGGCACGGTCTTTCGCTTCACCTTGCCCGCTTTGCTTGTGGATAAGATGGCCGCATGAGCTTCATCGACACGCCCACTGTTTTCATTGTGGATGACGACGCCAGCGTGCGCGAAGGAATGGCCTGGCTGCTGCGCACACGGCGCTTGCTCAGTGAGTCTTTTGACAGCGCCGAAGCTTTCTTGGCCATGTTGCAAGTCACCCACCCCAACGCAGATGGTGCTTGGCAACCGGACCCGGCCAGGTTGCAGCAATCGGCTTGCGTTTTGCTGGACGTGCGCATGCCCGGCATGAGTGGCCTGGCCTTGTTCGAGCAGCTGCTGGCCAAGGGCATGGCCCAGGCCTGGCCGGTGATTTTTTTAACTGGCCACGCCGATGTGCCCACGGCAGTGGACAGCGTCAAGCGCGGCGCCTTTGATTTTTGCGAAAAACCTTTTTCCGACAACGCTTTGGTCGACCGGGTGGAGCAGGCCTTGGCTTTGTCGCAAGAGCGTTTGTCGGCTCGGCAAACCCAGCAGCGCCTGCAATCGCGCCTGCTGGAGCTGACCGAGCGCGAAAGCAACGTCATGCGCCTGGTGGTAGAGGGCCTGCCCAACAAACTGATCGCTGACCAACTCGACATCAGCGTGCGCACGGTGGAGGTGCACCGCGCACGCGTGTTCGACAAGATGGAAGTCAAGTCAGCGGTTGAGTTGGCCAATCTGATGCGGCAATTGGCATGAACAACGTTGACAACTCTTTACGCCAAGCGCTGCCCGCTCCCTGCCCGGCGCGTGCAGCGCATGACACGCAGCGCCGCATCTGCTTGCTCACAGGTCTGGGTCTGGGTGCCGCCGTCCTGCTGGCGGGCTGCTCATCGCCCGCGGCTCGCCGCACGGCGCCCGCCAGCTCGGTGCCTGCGAACCCTTCGGCATCCCGACCCCGACCTGCAGGCCACTACAACAGCGTTCGCAACGATGTGGCCATGGTGGCGTTGTCCTTGCTGGACACCCCCTATGCCTGGGGTGGGCGAGGCCCAGCCACGGGCTTTGACTGCTCGGGCTTGGTGACCCATGTGCTGCGCGAAGGAGGAGGCTTGCAGGTGCGAGGCTCAGCGGCCGACCTGGGCAGGCTGTCCCGTCCTATCAACCGGGCCGATTTGCTGCCCGGTGATTTGGTGTTTTTCAATACCCTGGGTACACGCCACTCGCATGTCGGGGTGTATGTGGGGGACGGCCGCTTTGTCCATGCCAGCAATCCGCGCACTGGCGTGCGCGTTGACGCACTCAGCAGCCCCTATTACGCACAACGCTTTGAAGGGGCACACAGCCTGCTGGACTGAGTGCTTCAGTGGCGGCTTTCCTCGGGCCTGGTGGATGTTGTTGGCGCCGCTTCGCTCACGGCATGGCCCGGTCCATGCGCGCCGATATCGTTTGGGGGTTGTTCAGAGGGCGGCTGGGCCTGGCGCAATTCACCTTTGCTGCGGCCGGAAAACATGGTCCACCAGACAATCGCGATGAAGATGAACAAAGCCAGCAAAGCTTCCAGCAAAATCAGACCCATGCAAAACCCCCGTTTCTTGATCGGCCGCCCGTTGCGGGTCGGCTTCTTGTTGGCCGCGATTGTAGGGATGCTGGCCGCCTGCTCGATCGCCCCCGTGGTGCAAGCCCCGCCCACCTCAAGCCCATCACCTGTGCCAGACATGGACGACACCTGGCCCCTGCCGCCCGCCCTGGTGCGCGAGCAAAGCCGCTGGGTGCCGGTGCGCTGGGCCGAGCTGCCCGGCATGGACCGGGACGCCGTCAACGAAGCCTGGCCCGCCTGGCTGCAAAGCTGCCAACGCCCGGCCCCCGACTGGCGGGCGCTGTGCCCCGAGATCGCACAACTGGCCAACGCCAGCGCCGAAATGCAGCGCCGGTGGATGCGCGACAAACTCCAGCCCTACCGCGTCGAGGCGCTGGACCAACGCAGCGAAGGCCTGCTGACCGGTTATTACGAACCGGCCTTGACGGGCTCGCGCCAGGCGCAAGGCGCGTTCCAAGTGCCGCTGTACGCGCCGCCCGCACAACTGGCCCAGCGCAAACCCTGGTTCAGCCGACAAGAGATCGAAACCCTGCCCGCCGCACGCGCCGCCCTGCGCGGCAAAGAACTGCTGTATTTGGCCGACCCGGTGGACGCCATGGTGCTGCACATCCAGGGCTCGGGCCTGGTGAATGTGACCGAGCCCGACGGCCGCCAGCGCTGGGTGCGCATGGCCTACGCCGCCACCAACGACCAACCCTACAAAAGCATCGGCCGCTGGCTGCTGGACCGCCGCCTGATCACCGACGCGAGCTGGCCCGGCATCAAGGCCTGGATTGACCGCAACCCATCGCGGGTGAACGAGCTGCTGTGGCAAAACCCGCGTGTGGTGTTCTTCCGCGAAGAAGCCGTGCCCCAGGGCAGCGTGCCGCCCGGCCCCAAAGGCGCACAAGGCGTGCCGCTCACGGCCGAGCGCTCGATCGCGGTGGACCGCCGCAGCATCCCCTACGGCACCCCGGTGTGGATGAAGTCCACCGGCCCCCAAACCAATTTGGACCGCCTGGTGCTGGCCCAAGACACCGGCACCGCCATCGTGGGTGCGGTGCGGGCCGACTATTACGCGGGCTCTGGCGCAGCAGCGGGCGAGCTGGCCGGGCGCCTGAAGCAGCCCCTGCAACTGTGGGCCCTGTGGCCACGCTGAGCCGGATACCCTTGACCGGATGACTTTGACCTGTCGCCCCGGCTGCGCCGCTTGCTGCACCGCCCCATCCATCTCCTCGCCCATCCCCGGCATGCCCAACGGCAAACCTGCGGGCGTGCCTTGCGTACAACTCGACGAACTACTGCGTTGCAAAATTTTTGGTCAACCCGAACGGCCTGCGGTGTGCGGGCAACTGCAGGCTTCGGTGGAAATGTGCGGGCCGCTGGACGATCAAGGACAGTTTGCGCGCACCTACCTGACCCGACTTGAAAAAATGACCCGCCCTGATGCCTGAGGCTGCGTTCGGTGTGCCAGTCACCAAGACGTCAAGGGGCTCAGCGGTTCATGGATAAGCTAAAGTTTTTGCCGTTCGGAGCACAGCCATGGCGTTTGAGATTCCTTCTTTGAAAGACAGCGTTCACCCCGACGAATGGCAGCTGCGCCTGGACTTGGCCGCGTGTTACCGGCTGGTGGCGCTGTACGGCTGGAGCGATCTGGTGTTCACCCACATCAGCGCCAAACTGCCGCATTCGGTGGCAGGCGATGACCACCAGTTTTTGATCAACCCCTACGGCCTGATGTTTGACGAGATCACCGCGTCCAGCTTGGTGAAGGTGGACATGCAGTGCAACAAGCTGCACGACAGCCCTTTCCCGGTGAACCCGGCGGGCTTTGTGATCCACAGCGCGGTGCACGAAGCGCGGCCCGATGCAGGTTGTGTGCTGCACACCCACACGCGCGCCGGGGTGGCCGTGAGCGCGCAGGCGCACGGGGTGCTGCCCATCAGCCAGCAAAGCACTTTTGTGCTGGCCTCGCTGGCTTACCACGGCTATGAAGGCGTGGCCATTCGTGACGACGAAAAGCTGCGACTGCAAGCCGACTTGGGCGATGCCAATTACCTGATGCTGCGCAACCACGGCCTGCTCACCGTGGGCAAAACCATTGCCGATGCATTTTTGTCGATGTACACCTTTGAAAACACCTGCCGCATTCAAGTAGATGCACTGGCGGGCCAAGCGGGCCCCAAAGACCTCACGGCGGTGGACCCCCAAATCCTGACGGGTGTGGCCACCGCCATGCGTGTGCAAACGGGAGGCCTTGGCGGTGCATTTGTTTGGCCTTCGCTGCTGCGCAAGCTGCAGCGCGAGAGTCCAGATTACGCGCATTGATTCCAACGCAAGCCATTCCTGAGTTTGAGCCCAGGCAAATGATTCACTTTTGTTCTTTCATCGCCACCCATGATCACCCTTTCTAAAACCCACCCACGCAAGGCCCTGTTTTTATTGCTAGGCTTGGGCTTCGTGCTCAGCGTCCAAGCCGGACGACCGTTGACCGTTGACGATGCCAATGTGAACGACGTGGGTGAAGGCCATCTTGAAGGCTGGTGGACGCGCGCCCCGAACGGCTCGCGGAGTTGGGCCATCGCACCCGCCTATTCACCCATCCAAAATGTAGAGTTGGGTGCAGGCATGGCGCGTGATTCAAAAACCGGGCTTGAGACCTTGAACATTCAGGCCAAATTCCGCATCACCCCGTCACAGGAAAACGGCTGCAATGCCGGTGCTGTGGTCGGCACGGCCCGAATGACCGGTGACGCGTCAAAGGGGTATGTGAACGCCCTGATCAGTTGCAACCACGCCCGACTGGGCAGCCTGCACACCAATCTGGGGTTGTTCGATGTTTCCAGCAGCCAACGCATAGGCACTTGGGGCTTGGCCTGGGAGCGAGCTTATGGTGATGTCACTGCCCATGTGGAGGTTTATGGCCAACAACACGACAAACCCGTTTGGGCCACGGGTTTGCGCACCAACATCCTGCCCAAGTTACAGCTCGATGGCAGCGTGGGGCGACAGGCCGGTCAAAACCTGGTGACGCTGGGGACCAAGTGGATGTTCTGAAATCGTCACCCTCAAGGCCTTGTAATTTCAGGGTTTCCAACGCTTGAGCAACAAGGCATTGGCCATGACACTGACCGAGCTGAGTGCCATGGCGGCGCCCGCCATCATGGGATTGAGGTAGCCCAAGGCAGCCAAGGGAATGCCGGCCACGTTGTAGGCAAAAGCCCAAAACAGGTTCTGCCGGATCTTGGCCACGGTACGGGCAGAAATGTCGAGTGCCGCGCCCACCAAGGCGACATCGCCACGCATGAGGGTAATGCCCGCTGCGTGCATGGCCACATCGGTGCCGTTGCCCATGGCCATGCCCACATCGGCGGCCGCCAAGGCGGGCGCGTCGTTCACCCCATCGCCCACCATGGCCACCACCTGGCCGCCCGCGCGCAGTTTTTGCACCTGCGCCGACTTGTCGCCGGGCAGCACATTGGCCAGCACTTCCCCCGCCTCGGGGCGCAGGCCCAGGCGGCGTGCCATGGCTTCGGCTGCGGCTTGGTTGTCACCCGAAATCATCACCAGTTTCAGGCCACGATCGCGCAGCGCACCCAAGGCTTGTGCAGCGCCCACTTTGGGTTCATCGCCAAAACCCATGAGCAGCTGGGCGTGCAAACCCGCATCGGTGCGCTCGGCCAAGGCAGACAAGCTCGCGCCTTGCGCCTGCAAGGCATCGATGTCTGGCTGCCAAACCCCGATGTCCAAACCTTCTTCTTGCAGCCAGCGCAAACTGCCCAGCAACAGCTGCCTGCCGTCCACCTTGGCCAGCACGCCCTTGCCGGGCACCGCCTGCAGGTCTTGCGCGGTGGGGCCTGCGAGGCCCAGCTTTTCTGCGGCACTCACCACCGCGCGGGCCAAGGGGTGTTCACTGCCGCTTTGCACGCGTGCGGCCAAGGCCAAAGCACCTGGTACATCTTGACCAAGCGCAGGCACATGGGCCAGCAAACGCGGCTGACCCACGGTGAGCGTGCCGGTTTTGTCAAAGGCCACGGTTTGCACGCGGTGCGCCAACTCCAGCGCCTGCACATCTTTGATCAAGATGCCGTGTTTGGCCGCCACACCCGTGCCCGCCATGATGGCCACGGGCGTGGCCAGGCCCAGGGCGCAAGGGCAGGCAATAACGAGCACGGCCACCGCGTGGATGAGGGCCGTTTCAAAATCGGCACCTGTTGCCATCCACGCGCCCAAGGTGAGCAGGGCGATCACCAGCACCACGGGCACAAACACTTCAGCCACTTTGTCCACCAGCCTTTGTATGGGCGCTTTGGCGGCTTGCGCGTCTTCGACCAAGCGGATGATGTGCGAGAGCACGGTTTCATGGCCCACCGCTGTGACACGCATGAGCACACGCCCCTCGCCATTGATCGACCCGCCCGTCAAGGCTGCACCTGGTGCTTTGGCCACAGGCAAGGGCTCGCCGGTCAGCATGGATTCGTCCACCTGGGTTTGGCCTTCGACCAATTCGCCATCCAGCGGAAAACGCTCGCCAGGCCGCACCACGATCCGGTCGCCAACCAGGATTTCGTCCACGGGTACATCGACTTCGCCGTCTTCGCCCAACCAATGGGCTTTGTTCGGGCGCAAGGCGTGCAAGGCACGAATCGCTTCGGTGGTTTGGCGCTTGGCACGCGTCTCCAGCCATTTGCCCAGCATCACCAAAGTGATGACCACGGCCGAGCCTTCAAAATACAGGTGTGGCGCGTGCCCCTCGTGTGCCGTGAGCCACAGCCAAACCGACAAAGCCCAACCTGCGGTGGTGCCCAAGGACACCAGCAAATCCATGTTGCCCGTGAGTGCCTTCAGGGCATGCCAACCGGCTTTGTAAAAGCGTGCGCCCAATACGAACTGCACAGGCGTGGCCAGCGCGAATTGAACCCAAGCGGGCAGCATCCAGTGCTGGCCCCACAGCTCGGCCAGCATGGGCAAAACCAAGGGTGTGGTCAACAGCAGACCCACACCGATCGGCATGAGCCCCGCCCAAGGTGATTCACGGCCCACATCGGCTTGTGCTTCGTGTGTGCGCGGCTCGTACCCGGCGTCGCGCACGGCGCGGCGCAACCGTGCGTCGGTTACGTCATTGGACGCCGCTTCGATGCGGGCCGATTCGGTGGCCAGGTTGACCGTGGCGCTCAGTACGCCGGGCATTTTTTTCAGGGCTTTTTCGACACGCGCCACACACGAGGCGCAGGTCATGCCGCCGATGCCGATGTCATAGGTGATGGGAGGCTCAATCTTGATCTGTGTCATGGCATGAAGTCCTAGATGGTCTATGCTCAGACCAGACCCTACGGGGTCGTGTTCAGTTCATTGGAAAGGAAGCATCATGTACCAAATTTTCACCGTGGAGGGCATGACGTGTGGCCACTGCGAAAAAGCAGTCACCAAAGCTTTATTGTCTTTGGATGCACAAGCCAAGGTTGTGATCGACCGCACACACAACACCGTGCAAGTGGATTCAGAAAAAAACCGCGAGGCTTTGGCTCAAGCCATTGCCGACGAGGGTTACCGCGTGAGCGCTTGAGTTTTTAACCATCCGGGAGTTTCACATGAGCAAAAACATTGGCAACATCGAACGCATCGTCCGGATCGTGGGTGGTCTTGTCTTGATCGCACTGGCCGCTACAAATACCGTGGGCGTCTGGGGCTGGTTGGGCCTGGTGCCATTGGCCACGGGCTTGACAGGTTGGTGCCCGCCTTACAGCTTGCTGGGCATTAACACCTGCAAAAACAAAAACAGCTGATCTTTACAAATCAGCAGCATCCAGGCACAGCCCGGATACATGGGCGGATCACATTGCAGGCATCCCATCAACCAAAGGATGTTTCCATGAAATCGATTCGAATGACCTTGATCGCCACGGCCTTGATGGCCAGCCTGACCGGTCTGGCCCTGGCCCAAAACACCACCGCCTCCACCGAGAGCTCCCCTGTTGACCGCATGGAGAAAATGCGCGGGCACAAAGGTGAGCGCCACACGCAACATCTGGCCGAGCTCAAGTCCAAACTGAACTTGCAAGCGGCTCAAGAACCCGCGTGGAACAGTTTCAGCCAGTCGATGCAACATCCTGCTCGCATGGCGCGGCCCGAACGTGCAGCCTTTGATCAAATGACTACACCCGAGCGCTTGGATCAGATGCAGGCCATAAAAGCCCAACGCGACGCACACATGCAACAACGAGCAGTAGCAACCAACGTTTTTTATGCCTCCCTGAACCCTGACCAAAAGCAGGTGTTTGATCAGGAAACCGCTCGCATGATGAAAGGCCCAGGCATGCACGCCATGAAGCACACAGGCGGTCATGGAAACCATTGAGCACCACCCGGCTGGGTTTTCATCGGTTTGACTGAATCCAAAAGGCTGCTTGGCAGCCTTTGGTCATTTGATGCACGTCAAATTCACAAATCGCCCGGCAGGTAAGCTCGATTTCATGGCTGAAACTTCCCCAACTCGTCTTCATCCCCCTAACCCATTGCCCGAAAAGCCCCCAAGTGGTCATGGGCGTTTGAACTTGCCTGTTGTTTTGCCTATCAATGGAAAGCAACCCTTGTATTGGCTCTATCTGGGCCTGCAAGACATTTGGCATTCACCTTGGCTGAGCCTGGCGCACGGTTTGGTCGTGGCCATAGGTGGGGGCCTCATCACTTGGCTGGCACACGACAGGTTTTGGTTGTTGGCCAGTGCGGTATCTGGGTTTTTGGTCGTCGCTCCTGTTTTGGCCACCAGCCTATACGCCATGAGTCGGGCCATCGAGAGAAACGAAACCGTGAACCTGCGGCTTTTGTACAAGACCTGGACGCAATGGCAAACGCTACAGAACAACGAACCGGTGAATTACTGGTGCCTGGTGCGTTTTGGTTTGTTGCTGGGTCTGGCGGGCACAGGATGGGTCATGACTTCATCGGCTCTGATCACCTTATTGACCCCCGTGCCGATCCAAACACCTTTGGATTTCATTCGCCATGTGGTGCTCAGTCCGCACCATTATCTGTTTGAGCTGTGGCTGATGTTGGGCGGGCTGATGGCTGCGCCGGTTTTTGCCTCCAGCGTGGTGACCATGCCTTTGCTTCTGGACCGCCAGCTCAACACCTTGCAAGCGGTATTGACCAGCTGGAAAGTGGTCCTGACCCATCCCATGCCGATGGTGCTGTGGGCGCTTTTGATCATGGGCCTGAGCATGCTGGGCATTTTGAGTTTTTTCTTTGGCTTGATCGTGATCGTGCCGATGCTGGGCCACGCCTCTTGGCATGCCTACCGCGATCTGGTCGACACCCGTGGTGTACCAGAACGGATTCCCCGTCTGGAATCTGTCTAATGTGGGGTTTCACAGAAGAGCAGTTCTCCTGGTTTGGACTGACCATTGGTGTCGCCGCTTTCATGCTCTACATGCTGTTCATCGTCTTACAGCTGGCCTGGGAATCCAAAGCAGGCAAATTCGGCACCTTTGTCATCTTTTTGGGCCTGGCCTTCGGCATGCTCGGTTTTGTGGCCAAAGGCGTCATTCAATGGATGATTGTCAACTGAGCAACGAAGCGGAAAAAAGCTGTGGATAAAAATAGAACAACCCATGACTTATCCACAACCTGATCCGATTTCAAAAAGTTGTTCATTTTGGCATGACAGCACAATAGCAAGGTCACGCACACGCTTGAAAAACATCCAAGTCCTTGTTTGAATTGAAAAAAAATGCCTTGTCCACAGTGCGGTCCCGACCTTACTACTATGGCTATTTAAAGATATAAAAATATAAAGAAAAAAGAGAAAACAAGTGCGCTGTTAAGATTTGATTCTTTTCCCCCCTGACGGCACCATGGCGATCGTTTCAGAAGACCCTTTCAACCCCTGTTACGAGATCAAAAGCGCCGATTTATCCTTGGTGGCTTTGCTGCTCAAAACCACCAACATTGCAGACGTTTCACAGGCTTTGAAGCAGCAAATGGCCGAGAGTCCGGGGTTTTTCGATCAAGATCCCGTGGTGATTGACGTCAGTGGTTTGACCTTGATTGAAAATGAAACCATTGATCTCCACCAATTGATGTCCGTTTTGCGCGAACATGCACTGGTTCCTTTGGCCATCAAAGGGGCTCCACCCGCGCTTTTGACCCTGGCTAAGGGGGTTGGCTTGGTCGATGCATCTGATGCCCGTATAAGGCGCTCTGTCCCCCTTGCTGAGGCACCAATACCCCAAGCCCCCTTTGTTGAACAGATTGCATCGCAACCTATACCTGCTGTAGCCATGCGCATTGACAAGCCTTTGCGATCAGGTCAACAGGTTTATGCCAAAGGGTGTGATCTGATTGTCATGGGCATGGTCAATGCCGGCGCTGAAGTGATTGCCGATGGCCACATCCATGTTTATGGCACTTTGCGTGGCAAAGCCATTGCGGGTGCCCGAGGTAACGGGGATGCCCAAATTTTTGCTTTGGTGATGGAGCCAGAACTCATTTCTATCGCCGGGGTCTACCGCACCAGCGAAAATCCATTGCCCAAAGACGTTTTAGGCAAACCCGCACAAGTTTCTTTGCAGTCAGGTTCAGAGGGGGACAAACTGTTGATCACCCCGTTGAAAATCTGATTTATTTTTTATTTTGTCCAAGAAAGTTCATCCATGGCAAAAATTGTTGTTGTGACTTCTGGTAAGGGCGGTGTGGGTAAAACCACGACCAGCGCCAGTTTCGCCACAGGCTTGGCCCTCAGAGGCTTCAAGACAGCCGTCATTGACTTTGATGTGGGTCTGCGCAATTTGGACCTGATCATGGGTTGTGAGCGCCGCGTGGTGTACGACCTGATCAACGTGATTCAGGGCGAAGCCAATTTGAACCAAGCCCTCATCAAAGACAAACAATGTGACAACTTGTTTGTTTTGGCTGCTTCGCAAACCCGTGACAAAGATGCCTTGTCTCAAGAAGGCGTCGAAAAGGTTTTGAACGATCTGAGTGGGATGGGTTTCGAGTACATCGTTTGCGATTCGCCTGCAGGCATCGAGACCGGTGCCTTGATGGCCATGCATTTTGCTGACGAGGCTTTGGTGGTGACCAACCCCGAAGTGTCTTCGGTGCGCGATTCAGACCGCATTTTGGGCATGTTGAGCAGCAAAACCAAGCGTGCTATTGAAGGCTTAGACCCGATCAAAGAACATTTGTTGATCACCCGCTACAACCCCAACCGGGTAGAAGAAGGGCAGATGCTGTCGCTGCAAGATATTCAGGACATCTTGCGCATCAAGTTGTTGGGCGTGATCCCTGAAAGCGAAAATGTGTTGCAAGCCTCCAATCAAGGCACACCCGCAATCCACATGGCCAACAGCGATGTGTCCGAGGCTTACAAAGACGTGATCGATCGTTTCTTGGGCGAAGACAAGCCTATGCGTTTCACCGAAGCTGAAAAACCCGGTTTCTTCAAACGTTTGTTTGGAGGCAAGTGAACCATGTCGTTTCTTTCCTTCCTCTTGGGCGAAAAGAAGAAAACTGCCAGTGTGGCCAAAGAGCGCCTGCAAATCATCCTGGCACACGAGCGCAGTGGCCGCAACGCGGCCGAGCCCGATTACCTGCCTGATTTGCAGCGTGAACTGGTGGCGGTGATCAGCAAGTACATCAAAATCAACCCCAACGACATCAAAGTCAATTTGGAGCGTCAGGACAACCTTGAGGTGCTGGAAGTCAAAATCGAACTGCCTGACTCACGCTAAGTTCTGTTATTGCGGCTTTTTTGAGCCGTTACTTGCATGTCTCTGATGCGGTGTTTCAAAAAGCCATGGCCCCTTGATCGGGGCCATGGCATTTTTTAAGCCTGTTCCAAAGTTACCCACAAGGAACGTGCTGCCCGAATATTGCGTTCTTTGACGTGCCCATAGCCTTTGATGTTCTCTGGCACCTGTGCCACTTTGACCGCATGAGCATGGGTTTGTTCTGACAGTTGCGTCAAGTTGCGCTCGATGTGCGCCACGTACTCGCGGATCAGGGCACGCTCTGTCTGACGTTCTTCGGTTTTGCCAAAGTAATCGAGCTTGGTGCCGCGCAAACCCTTGAGTTTGGCCAAAAGTTTGAAGCCCGTGAGCATGACAGGGCCGAACTTTCTTTTGACCAATTCACCTTGGCTGTTGCGCTTGGACCAAAGCGGCGGAGCCAAGTGGTAGTGCACTTTGAAGTCGCCCTCAAAACTGTTTTGAATGCGTTCCATGAAGCCCGTTTGTGTGTGTAAACGGGCCACTTCGTATTCGTCTTTGTAGGCCATCAAACGGTACAGTTGACGCGCTACGGTTTCGCTCAAAAGTGTTTTACCCAAAGGCGCTTCGGTGGTTTGCACGCGGCCCACGATGCTTTGGTACAGCTGGGCATAAGCTGTGTCCTGGTAATCGGTCAATCGGGCCATGCGGTCGGCGATGAGGTCGTCCAAAGACTCGCGCTTTTTGAACTGGATCACTTGCACGGGCTGCAAGGTTTTCAACAGCGCGTCGAGTTGGTGCGCCGCGTGACGGCCCCACTCGAAAGCGGCCAAGTTGTTTTTGACCTGCACATCATTGAGCTCAATGGCCCGCATCAATGACTCGCGATGCAAGGGCACCCAGCCCTTTTGCCAGGCGTAGCCGAGCAGCATCGGGTTCACATAAATGGTGTCGCCCATGAGTTGTTTGGCCAGGGCATCGGCATCAAAAGCGCCAACGCCCGACACGCCAACCTGCGCCGAAATTTCGGCCACACATTGGTCAGCTGGGTTTTGCCAATTGCCGTTTTTCACAAAAGCAGCGGTGGGGGTGCTGTTGCTGTTCAGGGCCACATGGGTGCGGCCTGCACGCATGCGCAAAGTGGTCTCTTTGGAAGCACTGACGATGGGGTCGCAACCAATGATCAGGTCGGCAGCGGCCATGCTGACGCGTGTGGTTCGGATCTCGTCTTGGGTGTTGGCCACCAAGATGTGGCTCCAAGTGGCGCCGCCTTTTTGGGCCAAACCTGCGGAGTCTTGAGTGACGATGCCTTTGCCTTCCATGTGCGCGGCCATGCCCAAGAGCTGGCCAATGGTGATGACGCCTGTGCCCCCTACACCCGCTACCACCATGCCCCAAGGCTGGTCGATGAGGGGCAGTTCGGGCTCGGGCAAGGCACCCAACGTGGCAGGGTTTGGGGCTGTGCTGGTGGACGTGGCTTTCTTTTTGAAGCTGCCGCCTTCCACCGTGACAAAGCTCGGGCAAAAGCCCTTGAGGCAGCTGGTGTCTTTGTTGCAGGTGCTTTGGTTGATGGTGCGTTTGCGCCCCAAAGGGGTCTCAAGCGGTTCGACCGACAAGCAGTTGGACTGCACGCTGCAATCGCCGCAGCCTTCGCAGACTTCTTCGTTGATCATCACGCGCACGGCAGGGTCGACCAGGGTGCCGCGCTTGCGGCGGCGGCGTTTCTCGGTGGCGCAGGTTTGGTCGTAAATGATGACGGACGTGCCTTTGATCTCACGCATTTCGCGCTGAATGCGGTCGAGCTCGTCGCGGTGAAATACACGCACGCCTTCGACCAAAGCCACGCCCTCGTATTTCTCGGGTTCGTCCGTCACGACCACAATGCGTTGCGCACCTTCGGCTTTCATGCTCATGGCGATTTGCACCACGCTGTGGCCTTCAGACCGTTCACCCACGGGTTGGCCGCCCGTCATGGCGACAGCATCGTTGTACAAAATTTTGTAGGTGATGTTCACACCCGAGGCCACGCTTTGGCGCACCGCCAAGATGCCGCTGTGAAAATAAGTGCCGTCGCCGATGTTGGCAAAGATGTGCTGGTCGGTGCAGAAGGGCTGTTGGCCGCTCCATGGCACGCCTTCGCCACCCATCTGGGTGAAGCCCGTGGTGCTGCGGTCCATCCAGAGACTCATGAAATGGCAACCAATCCCGGCCATGGCGCGTGAGCCTTCGGGCACCTTGGTGGAGGTGTTGTGCGGGCAGCCGGAACAGAACCAAGGCGTGCGTTCGGCAGCGGTGCCCAGGGTCAGGGTTTGCAAGGATTTTTCTTTGGCGTCCAACACGGCCAGGTGCGCGTCGAGGCGGGCGGTGGTGTCGGCATCCACGCCCAGCTTTTTCAGCCGCTTGGCAATGGCCCGTGCAATCAACGCGGGGGTCAGGTCGGCATTGGCCCGCAGCAAGGTGCGCTCTGTCGGATTGGATGTCGACCATTCGCCGCCCGAGGTGTCGCCATCGGCTTCGTCGAATTTGCCCACGATGGTGGGGCGCACGTCGTCGCGCCAGTTGTACAGCTCTTCCTTGAGTTGGTATTCGATGACTTGGCGTTTTTCTTCGACCACCAAAATCTCGCGCAGACCAGTGGCAAATTCGCGGGTGGTGTGCGCTTCGAGCGGCCAGACCACGCCCACTTTGTGCACCCGGATGCCCAGGCGCTGGCAGGTGGCGTCATCCAGTCCCAGATCGAGCAGGGCCTGGCGTGTGTCGTTGAAAGCTTTGCCGCTGGCGATCAGGCCGAACCGATCGTTCGGCCCTTGGATAACGTTGTGGTTGAGCTTGTTGGCGCGGATGTAAGCCAGGGCGGCGTACCATTTGTAGTCGAACAAACGAGCCTCTTGTTCCAGCGCGGTATCAGGCCAGCGGATGTGCACGCCGCCCGGTGGCATGACGAATTCGGGCAGCACGATCTGCACCCGCTCGGGGTCGATGTGGGCGGTGGCGCTGGACTCGACGATCTCTTGAATCGTCTTCATGCCCGACCAGATGCCCGCAAAACGGCTCAAGGCCAAGGCGTGCAAGCCTTGGTCCAAGATGTCTTGCACGCTGGCTGGGAAAAACACGGGCAGGCCACAAGCCTTGAAGATGTGGTCGCTCTGGTGCGCGGCAGTCGAGCTTTTGGCCACATGGTCATCGCCCGCCACCGCCAGCACGCCACCCCAAGGCGTGGTGCCTGCCATGTTGGCGTGCTTGAACACGTCCGAGCAGCGGTCCACGCCCGGGCCTTTGCCGTACCAGATCCCGAACACGCCGTCGAACTTGTTGGTGCCAGGCGGCGCAAAACCCAGTTGCTGCGTGCCCCACAAAGCCGTGGCGGCCAGCTCTTCGTTCACGCCGGGCTGGAACACGATGTGTTGGGCCTTCAGGTGGTCTTTGGCCTTCCACAGCGATTGGTCGTAGCTGCCTAGGGGCGAGCCCCGGTAACCGCTGATGAAGCCCGCCGTGTTTTTGCCTTGCAGTGCGTCGCGTTGGCGCTGCAGCATGGGCAACTTGACCAAGGCCTGCACGCCGCTCATGAATGCACGACCCACATCCAAGCTGTACTTGTCGTCCAGCGTCACCGTTTCAAGAGCTTGGCGAATCGATTCGGGCAAGGGGGCGTTCATGGTCTGTCCTGCGGCTGAAATGGAATGCACAGTGTAGAGTGGGCCAGCCGACAAGTGCTTGCTTTCGGCGACAGGATTTGCCCTATGATTTGAAAGAATCTTGCTGAAAGAGGCGCATTTTGGAAACGCTGGATAAATTTGACTGGGCCATATTGAATGAACTGCAAACCAATGGCCGCTTGACCAATGCCGAACTTGCGCACAGGGTGGGGCTGTCGGCCGCGCCTTGCTGGCGGCGCGTGCGGGCGCTCGAAGAGTCTGGCGTCATCAAGGGTTATCGGGCTGACATTGACCGCCAGAAAGTGGGCTTGGATGTCTTGGCTTTTGTGCGTCTGGACGCTGAACGCAACCGGGGCGACATCACCCGCCAACTGGAGGAAGCCATTTTGAAAATCCCCGAAGTGGTGTCTTGCCATTACATCAGCGGCACCGGCACCTTTGAGTTGCAGGTGGTCAGCAAAGACCTGAACACCTTCAGCCAGTTTGCCCGCGATGTTTTGCTCAATCTACCCAATGTGAAAGATTTGCACACCAGTTTTTCACTGGGTGAGGTCAAGGCTGCAGGGGCCTTGCCTTTGCAGACCTGAGGCAGCAGTTTGGTCGGCAGAGCACCCGAGAAGCCGGGTTTGTGACATCGGGCCTTTTGTCAGGGGTAAAGGCCCCGCAATTCACGCGCTTGCAAGATGCGCGTGCAAGACACAATGAACGTGGCCGTGCGCAGGTTGACCTGCTTTTCGTCAGCGACTTGCCAGATGGCGGCAAAGGCTTCGCGCATGATCCGCACCAGTCGGGCGTTGATCTCTTCCTCGCTCCAGAAGAAGCTCGAAAAATCCTGTACCCATTCAAAATAGCTGACCGTGACGCCCCCAGCGTTGGCGATCACATCCGGCACGACCAGAATCCCCCGCTCATGCAGGATGTCATCGGCCTCGGGCGTGGTGGGGCCGTTGGCCCCTTCGATCACCATGCGGGCTTGTATTTGGTGTGCGTTGCAGGCAGTGATTTGCTGCTCCAGCGCGGCTGGGATCAGGATGTCGCAATCCACGCCCCAGAACTGCGCATCGGGCAAGATGTCGGCATTTTCAAAACCTTGAACGCTGCCGTGCTCGCTGACGTGGCGCAGCAGAGCAGGCACGTTCAGGCCGGATGCTTTGTAAACGGTTCCACCATGGTCCTGCACAGCCACCACCGTGGCGCCGGCCTGGGCAAACAGTTTGGCGGCGATGCCGCCCACATTGCCAAAGCCTTGCACGGCGATGCTGGCTTTTGAGATGTCCAGCCCTGTGTGCTGAGCGGCTTCTTGGCCCACCGTGTAAACGCCGCGCCCGGTGGCTTCACGGCGGCCCAATGAGCCGCCCAGAGCAATCGGCTTGCCGGTGACCACGCCTGAGGCCGTGGCGCCTTCGTTCATCGAGTAGGTGTCCATCATCCAGGCCATGATTTGCTCGTTCGTGTTCACGTCTGGGGCGGGGATGTCTTTGGTGGGGCCGATGATGATGCCGATCTCGCTGGTGTAGCGGCGGGTCAGGCGTTCCAGCTCGCCGCGTGACAGGGTTTTGGGGTCGACCCGGATGCCGCCCTTGGCCCCGCCAAAAGGCAGGTTGACGGCCGCGTTTTTCACCGACATCCACGCGGACAGCGCCATGACCTCTGACAGCGTTACATCCTGATGAAACCGCACACCACCTTTGCCAGGTCCGCGGCTGGTGTTGTGTTGCACGCGGTAACCCTCAAAGTGGGCCATGGTGCCGTTGTCCAGTTCAATCGGCACGTCCACGATCAGGGCGCGCTTGGGGCGTTTGAGGGTTTCGACCCAACGTGACAAGCTGCCCAAATAAGGCGTGACGCGGTCAACTTGCTGCAGGTAAATGCCCCAAGGGCCGAGGTGCTCAGGGTTTAAATATGAAGGCAGTGCATGGGGGCTTGTGGCTGAAGTGCCTGCGGCTGTGTTGGACATGTTTCGTCGCCTTTCGTGAAACTGATGGCTTGTCAGTCACACAAATGGTAGGTTGACATGTCTTTGCCGTCCAAGGCCGCTTGGCTGTCAGGTCATGCGTTTCGCGCATAACCGCAAGGGCCACACGCGTGAACCCCTGCCTGTAAAATAGGCAGCTTCAGCCGACCCCGTGGCAGGGCGGCCCATGGCGCAGGCGGTGCCCATTTTTGGCCTTCATTCAAGGCGGACTTCTCATGCTCTACCCTCAAGAATTCGATGTGATCGTGGTCGGCGGCGGCCATGCCGGAACCGAAGCCGCACTTGCGGCCGCCCGCATGGGCAGCAAAACCCTCTTGCTCAGCCACAACATCGAGACGCTGGGGCAGATGAGTTGTAACCCCAGCATTGGCGGCATTGGCAAGGGCCACCTGGTCAAAGAGGTGGACGCATTGGGGGGGGCCATGGCGCTGGCGACCGACGAGGGTGGCATCCAGTTCCGCATCCTCAACAGCTCCAAAGGCCCGGCCGTGCGCGCCACCCGCGCCCAGGCTGACCGCATTTTGTACAAAGCCGCCATCCGCCGCATGCTGGAGAACCAGCCCAATCTGTGGCTGTTCCAGCAGGCCGTGGACGACCTGATGGTGGAGGGCGATAGGGTGGTGGGCGCGGTCACGCAGGTGGGTATCCGTTTCCGTTCGCGCACCGTGGTGCTGACGGCGGGCACATTTTTGGACGGCAAAATCCATGTGGGTTTGCAAAACTACGCAGCGGGTCGTGCAGGCGATCCCCCGTCCGTCAGCCTGTCGGCGCGCCTGAAAGAACTCCAGCTGCCGCAAGGGCGCCTGAAAACCGGCACCCCGCCGCGCCTGGATGGCCGCACCATCGACTTCAGCCAATGCCTTGAGCAACCCGGAGACGGCGTGCCCGGCGGCATGAACCCGGAGGGTGGGGTGCCGGTGTTCAGCTTCATGGGCAACGCGGGCATGCACCCGCAGCAAGTGCCGTGCTGGATCACCCACACCAACGAACGCACACACGACATCATCCGCTCGGGCTTTGACCGCAGCCCCATGTTCACCGGCAAGATCGAGGGCGTGGGCCCGCGCTACTGCCCGAGTGTGGAAGACAAGATCAACCGATTTGCCGACAAAGACAGCCACCAGATTTTTCTGGAGCCTGAAGGCCTGACTACCCACGAGTACTACCCCAACGGCATCTCGACCAGCTTGCCATTCGACATTCAGTACGATCTGGTGCGCTCGATGAAGGGGCTGGAGAACTGCCACATCCTGCGCCCCGGTTACGCCATCGAATACGACTACTTTGACCCCCGTGCGTTGAAGAACAGCTTTGAGACGCGGCAGATCAACGGCTTGTTCTTTGCGGGTCAGATCAATGGCACCACCGGTTACGAAGAGGCTGCGGCTCAGGGCTTGTTCGCCGGCATCAACGCCGCCCTGCAATGCCGGGGCGAAGCCGCCTGGTTGCCTGCACGCGACCAAGCCTACTTGGGCGTTTTGGTCGATGACCTGGTGACCCAGGGCGTGACCGAGCCCTACCGCATGTTCACCAGCCGGGCCGAGTTCCGCCTGCAGCTGCGTGAGGACAATGCTGATGCCCGCCTGACCGAAGTGGGACGTCAGATGGGGCTGGTCGATGACGCCCGGTGGGACGCGTTCAGTCGCAAGCGCGATGCTGTTTCACGTGAAACAGAGCGCCTGAAATCTACCTGGGTGAACCCGCGCAACTTGCCAGCAGCCGAGTCTGAGCGGGTGTTGGGCAAGGCCATTGAACATGAACACAACCTGTTTGACTTGTTGCGGAGACCGAATGTGGGCTACCCCGCGTTGATGTCGCTGGACGGCGGGCGCATGTCCAGCGCCGATGTTTCACGTGAAACGCTGGGCGACCTGAGCCCTTCAGTCATCGAGCAGGTCGAGATCGCTGCCAAATACTCCGGCTACATCGACCGCCAAAAAGGGGAGGTGGAGCGGGCCGCTTTTTACGAACACCTGCGTCTGCCTGAAAGCTTGGACTATATGCAGGTCTCGGCCTTGTCGATGGAGGCGCGGCAAAAGTTGACCAAGCACCGTCCTGAAACTTTGGGTCAGGCTTCGCGCATCTCGGGCATCACGCCGGCCAGCGTGTCTTTGTTGTTGATCCACCTGAAGAAGGGCGGCTTCAGGGGCTTCATGCAAACCACCGAGGAGGATGTTCGGGCATGAGTGTGAATTTAGAGGAGGGCCTGCGTGCAGGCGCGCAAGTTTTGGGTTTGGCTTTGTCGGATACGCAAATCCAGCACTTGCGAGACTACGCTGCGCTGATCCAGAAATGGAACAAGGTCTACAACCTGACTGCGCTGAGGGACCCGGCGGACATGCTCACGCACCACCTGCTGGACAGCTTGACCGCCATCGTCCCTTTGCTACGACATACCCAAGGCCGGGCCATTAACGTTCTGGATGTGGGTTCGGGCGGCGGTTTGCCCGGGGTGGTCTTGGCCATTTGCATGCCCGAGTTGAACGTGAGCTGCGTGGACACCGTGGCCAAAAAAGCCGCTTTTGTGCAACAAGTGGCGGTGAGCCTGAAGCTGCCCAACTTGCGCGGCCTGCATGCGCGGGTTGAGGCCCTGACCGATCCGTACCAAGTCATTTGCTCCAGAGCTTTTGCTTCTTTGCCCGACTTTGTGACTTGGTCCCGTTCGGCGCTGGCCGAGGGCGGGGTGTGGATGGCCATGAAGGGCAAGCATCCACAGGGCGAAATCGACGCTTTGCCTGCCGATGTGCAGGCGTTTCACGTGGAACCATTGACGGTGCCTGGCCTGGATGTGGAGCGTTGCATGGTTTGGATGAAGCCCAAAACGGTGTGAATGAGTCTGTGTTTCACGTGAAACACACCAAGCCGTGGATCGTGCGGAACGCATCACGTACACTTGCCACATCCCCCCTGAAAGTGCAGACATGTTTGGAATTTCGGATTATGGCGCATTCGCAGCTGCCTTTGTCCTGCTTTTGTTCTTACCTAGCCCAGGTAACCTGGCCTTGATCAGCTCGGCCAGCAGGGGTGGTTTGTCGGGTGGCTTGGCTTCAGTTTTGGGCCTGCTTTTGGGTGATCAGATTTTGCTGTGGCTTACAGTGGCCGGTGTGGCCGCTGTACTCAAAACCTATCCGCCCTTGTTCATCGGCTTGCAGTGGTTGGGCGCCGCTTATCTGGCGTGGCTGGGCTACAAGATGGTCGTAGCCAAGCCTGGCGAGGGACCCCGTATCGAGATCACGCCGGGACACTATTTCAGGGAAACCATGGTCATTACCGTGCTCAACCCCAAGGCGATCATGTTTTATTTTGCGTTTTTCCCCCAATTCATCGACCCTGTAAATCACCAGGGCTGGATCACTTTTGCCGTGATGGCTTTGACGATTTCGGTGTTGGGTTTTGTTTATTGCTTTGGCGTGGTACTGATCACCCATTGCATGGCCGAGCGCATTCGGGCCAATCCCCGGTTTTCGGCTTTTTTGCAAAAGTTGGCAGGTTTGTGTCTGATTGGTTTTGGTTTGAAGATGGTGGTTGCCAAATGAGTGTGGTGCCCCACCGGTCGTTATTTTTCTGAAAGCTTGGCATGTTCTTTGGAATCTCTGATTACGGTGCGTTTGTAGCCGCCATCGTGTTGTTCTTGGCCATTCCCGGCCCCGGTAATTTGGCCCTCATCACCTCCACCAGCAAGGGTGGCGTGGCCGGGGGCCTCATGGCCACTTTGGGCGTGATCGCCGGGGACCAGGTGCTGATGTGGCTGGCGGTGGCGGGTGTGGCGGCTGTGCTAACCACGTATCCGGCGGCGTTTGTGGCCATCCAATGGCTGGGTGCGGTGTACCTTGCGTGGCTGGGTTGGAAAATGCTGTCCGCCAAACCGGGAGATGCACCGGTGTTGAATATCCGGCCCAAGCAGTATTTTCAGCAGGCCTTGGCCATCACCTTGCTCAATCCCAAGGCGATCGTTTTTTATATGGCATTTTTCCCATTGTTCGTGGACCCCAAAACCCATTTGGGCTGGGTCAGCTTTGGCATCATGGCTGCCACCATTGCCGCGTTGACCTTTTTGTACGGTTTGACCATGACTTTGCTCACGCAACACTTGGCTGAGCGCATGCGCGCCAACCCCAAGGTGGGTCAAGTGCTGGAAAAGGTGGCGGGTGTTTTTCTCATTGGCTTTGGCATCAAGCTGGCCATTTCCAAATAAAACCGGGAGCACATCATGGCCAAAATTTTCTGCATCGCCAACCAAAAGGGTGGGGTGGGCAAAACCACCACCACCGTCAACCTGGCCGCAGGCTTGGCCAAAGTCGGGCAGCGCGTGTTGTTGGTCGATTTGGACCCGCAAGGCAACGCCACCATGGGCTCTGGCATCGACAAGCGGCAGTTGGACTTGAGCGTTTACGACGTGCTGCTGGAGTCGGCCTCGATTGCCGAAGCGGTCGTCAAGGCCGAAAAGTGTGGTTATGACGTACTGAGCGCCAACCGCGAGCTGGCTGGTGCCGAAGTGGAGTTGGTGCAATTGGAGCACCGTGACCAGCGGCTGAAAACCGCCTTGGCCGCTGTGGATGGAGATTACGACTTTGTGCTGATCGACTGCCCACCGTCTTTGTCCATGCTCACCCTCAATGGCTTGTGCTCGGCCCACGGCGTGATCGTGCCCATGCAGTGTGAATACTTTGCCCTGGAGGGCTTGACGGATCTGGTCAACACCATCAAACAGGTGCACGCCAACCTGAACAAGGACTTGAAAATCATCGGCCTGTTGCGGGTCATGTTTGATCCACGTGTCACATTGCAGATGCAGGTCAGCGACCAACTCAAGGCCCACTTTGGCGACAAGGTGTTTGACACCGTGATTCCGCGCAACGTGCGCTTGGCCGAGGCACCCAGTTATGGCTTGCCTGGCGTGGTGTTTGACCCGTCGGCCAAGGGCAGCCAAGCCTATGTGGAGTTTGCCCGCGAAATGGTCAAACGTGCGCCTACGCTTTGAGCCAAGAGACCCTTCGCGCCATGACCGATTTGACCCATGACACAGGCGCAGGCTCAGGCCCAAGCGCGACCGGGGTCGCGGTCAGCGTTTTCATCTTGCCCGGCTGGCAAGGCAGCGGACCTGGTCATTGGCAAATGCACTGGGCGCGTTTGCATGGGTACACCGTGGTCGAGCAAAACGACTGGCTCCACCCCCTGCGGGGTGACTGGCTGGCCCGGTTGGACGAGATGGTCATCGATGCACCCGGTCCGGTGGTGCTGGTGGCGCACAGTTTGGGCTGTATTCTGGCGGCCGCTTGGGCTTCGTTTTCACGCTACACCGCCCGCGTCCGAGGCGCATTGCTGGTGGCGCCCGGTGACGTGGAAGCGCCTGAGATGCGGGACCGTTTTCCCGGTTGGACGCCCATTGTGCGTCGGCCCCTGCCTTTCAAATGCATTCTGGTGGGCAGCCAAAATGATCCCTATTGCCGCGCAGACCGTGCCCAGGACTTGGCTCAAAATTGGGGTGCTCAATGGCTAGACATGGGACTGGCCGGGCACATCAACGCTGACTCATCTTTAGGCGCCTGGCCTCAAGGCCATGCGCTCTTGCAAACCCTCATGAAGGAATGACCATGGTCACTAAAAAACCGAAAGGCCTTGGCCGCGGACTCGAAGCCTTGTTGGGCCCCAAAGTGGAAGACGCGCCGGTTGTGGCTAACAGCGGACAACCCAGCCAGCTCAAGCTCGATCAGATGGTGGCCGGCATGTACCAGCCGCGCACCCGTATGGACGAAGGTGCCCTGTACGAATTGGCCGAGTCGATCAAGGCGCAGGGCATCATGCAGCCGATCCTGGTGCGTCAACTCGCTGACGGGCCCAACGCCGGCAAGTACGAAATCATTGCAGGCGAACGCCGCTTTCGCGCTTCACGCCTGGCAGGTCTGGAATCCGTCCCCGTATTGGTGCGCGATGTGCCCAACGAGGCCGCTGCGGCCATGGCCCTCATCGAGAACATTCAACGCGAAGACCTTAACCCATTGGAAGAAGCCCATGGTTTGCAAAGGCTGATCAAAGAGTTTGCGCTCACTCACGAAACTGCCGCGAAGGCGGTAGGCCGCTCGCGCAGTGCCGCCAGCAATTTGCTGCGTTTGCTCAATTTGGCCGACCCGGTGCAGACCATGCTCATGGCGGGTGACCTGGACATGGGCCACGCCCGCGCCTTGTTGCCTTTGGACAAAGCGGCACAAATCACGGCCGCCAATCAGATCGCGGCCAAAAAGCTGTCGGTGCGTGAAGCGGAAAGTCTGGCCAAAAAACTGGGCGCCGAGTTCAATCTGGTCACGCAAAAGCCCAAGAAAGAGAAGTCGCGCGATGTGCGTCGGGTTGAAGAGGAGTTGTCAGACCTGTTGATGGCCCAAGTCGAGGTACGTGTTAAAAAACGCGTCAAGCGTCTGGGCAAGATGGAAGAAATGGGTGAGTTGAGCATCCAGTTTGGTTCGCTCGACGAGCTCAACGGGCTGATCGACAAACTGCGAGGCTGAGCGCTCGTTGAAACAGGCTCAAAAATGGTCCCAGACCTTGTCGAGAAGTCTGTTTCGCCCCGATGGGATTTGGCTTCAGGGAACGCGCACCATCTGTTGGTTGCTGGTGAGCTTCACGACCTTCTTGGGCTATGTTTTCTCGCCGCTTGAGCCGGTGGCGCAGAGAATTCTTGTTGGTGGCGGTGTGCTTGTTTGCGGTGGTCCGTATCCGGGCTCTCTTTGACCGCCGCCTTGTGTCCATGGTGACAGCGCTCTCGCTGATGTTGATTGTTTACTCGGCCATGAACATGGGTGGCATCATCTTCACCGCCTTGGTTTGGCTCAACGTGTTGTCGGTGCCGCTTTGGGGTCTGACCGCCAACCTGAACCCCTTGGATCTGGCGCGCTTCAAATCGGCGGGAATCAGTGGTGTGATGCTCAAGCCTTTTGAACCTGGACAATTGTGCAAGCGCATCGAGCAGTTGTGGCTGTCCTGAGACAGCGCCGAGAGCGCGGCTCCTTGTTTTGAAGGATGGGATAAACCCGATAGGGATTTTTGCCTGCTCGACATCTAATCCACGATCAAATCCGCAAGCTTTCAAGGAGTGGGCATGTACCTCAGCGCAAAGCAAACTGTGCTGCTTGGCCAGATCATGCAAACGCTGGCCGAACCGCATGAAGAATTGGAAATCCGTGAAATCATGGGTGACTTGGTCATGCAATTGCTGGGTGCGCAGTTTTATGCCAGCTACGTCTGGCAGCCGGACACGTTGAGCTTTGCACAACCCACCCAAATCAACATGGACCCCATCAACCTTCGGGCCTATGAAAGCTATTACCAGTTCCATGACCCGATCACACCCCTGATGCAGCGCTACCAAGTGTCCGTGCGTGCGACCGATGTATTGGCCCTTGAAGAGCTGAAAAAAACCGAATTTTTCAATGATTTTTTGAACAAAGATGGCCTGTATTGGGGTGTGAACCTGTATGCCTGGCATCAGGGGCAGAATCTCGGAGACATGCGCATTTGGCGCGACAAGCGGCGTGAAAACTTTTCGCACGATGAGTTGCGTTTGCTGGACATGTTGCAGCCGGCGTTTGTGACCGCACTGGCCAGGGCGCAACGACCGGCAAAGACGCAGGACCTGCCGCTCAACACCTTGTCTCAGCGCTTGACACCGCGTGAGCAGGACACTGCACGCTTGGTGATGTTGGGCTTGCCGGACAAAGAGATCGCTCGGGCGTTGCAGATCTCAACCACCACGGTGCGCACGCATTTGGAAAATGCTTTTCGCAAAGTGGGCGTGAGCAACCGCGCAGCCCTGGTGCACAAGTTGAGAGCCTGAGCGCGCGACCCTCCGCAATCGTGAGGATGTTGGCGAACTGGGGGTTTGCCTAGCATGAAGAGAGCGTCCATTCGGACGTTTCAATATCCAAGGAGACCTTCATGACCCCCAATACATCACGTCGACAATTTTTCAAAAACACGGGCGCTGTGTCTGCCGCTGCCATGTTGGGCGGCGCTGGCTTGACCGCCTGCGGTGGCAGCAGTGGCGTTGCGGCATTGAGCGCAGATGAACAACTGGCGCTCACCGCCACGCAGGCCTTGGCCGCCTACAAAGCAGGCAGCTTGACCGCCACCGCTTACGTCACCAACTTGATCAACCGGGCCAAGTCATTGTCTGAGCTCAACGCCATGATCAGCCTTGACGAAGTGGGCGCTTTGGCCGCGGCCAAGCAAGTTGATGCCGACCGGGCAGCCGGCAAAGCATTGGGTGCATTGGCGGGTCTGCCGATTGTGGTCAAAGACAACATCAACACCAAAGGCATGAAAACCACGGGCGGCACCTCGTCGCTGCGCAACTTTCAGCCCAAAACCAACGCGCCTTCCGTGCAGAAACTGCTGGATGCAGGTGCCATCATTTTGGGCAAGTCCAACTTGCACGAATGGGCCTTTGGCATCACCACCACGAACTTCACCCTGGGCATTGACCCCATCACCAAAGAAGCCACGCGTCCAGGCAAAAACCCCTACGACACCAGCCGCATTCCTGGCGGTTCATCGGGTGGCACAGCCATTGCAGTGGCCGCACGCTTTGCGCCAGCAGGTTTGGGCACCGACACGGGCGGCTCGACAAGGGAGCCTGCGTCTTTTTCTGGCATTGCGGGCTTTCGTCCCTCGGTGGGTGATGGCGCCGGCAAAGGCCGCCGCTACCCTGACGGTGTGAGTGACGTGCTTCCCATCAGCACCACACGCGACACCGTCGGCCCCATGGCCCGAACCGTTGCAGACATTGCCTTGCTCGATGCGGTCATCACAGGCAGCGCTGTGCCTACAGCCAAAGCACTGAAGGGTGTGAAAATCGGTCTTCCCTCAGCTTTCTGGAAAGATTTGGATGACAGCGTGAAACCTGTTGCTGATGCAGCCAAGAAAAAACTGGCAGAGGCGGGTGTGGTGTTCGTGGAGGCCGCCACGGCCGATTTGGAGGGCATCATGGCACTCAACGACACGGTCTCTTTCCCGATTGCGTTGCACGAGCCCGTCGCTGCGATTCCTGCTTACTTGAGCGCCAACGGCGCGCCCGTGACCACCGTTGCCCAAGTGCAGGCCGGATTGGCCAGCCCTGATGTGATCGGTGCTTTTGGTGCGATTGCGGGTGATGTGTTTGCCGCTGCTTATGACGCGGCCATGGTTCCCACGACAGGGGGCCGCGCGCAACTGCAAAAACTCTACAAAGACTACTTTGCTGCAGCAGGCGTGGAGTGTGTTTTGTTCCCAACGACCCTCTTGGCAGCGCCCAAGATCGATGCAGCCAAAGGTTCCAGCGAAGTCAAGTACACAGTAGGTGGCGTTGCGAAAACGGGCGACACCTTTGGCACTTGCATCCGCAACACCGACCCTTGCACCAACGCCGGCATTCCCAGCCTGTCGATCCCTGCGGGTCTGACGGCGGGTGGCTTGCCCGTGGGCATGGAAATCGACGGCCCATTGGGCTCTGACAGCAATCTGTTGGCCATCGGCATGGGCATCGAGGCGGTTTGGGGCTCGCTGAAAGCGCCAGTGATCTGAAGCCAAATGGCACCCGGGCAGTGACATACTCCACTGAAGCCCGCTTTGCCGCAGAACCCTGCGCATGGCGGTGAGGGGCGCGAGGACAAAAACCCCTCGTGCCAGGAACAAGGCTTCTGTGAGAAAGCACCCATGCTGAAAAAATGGCTGAGCGATGTGTCGCTGTCCACGGTCGCTGCTGGCTTTGTGGCTGTGCTGGTGGGCTTCACCAGTTCAGCGGTCATTGTTTTTGCGGCTGCACAGGCCTTGGGTGCCAACGAAGCGCAAACGGCTTCCTGGATGTGGGCGCTGGGTTTGGGCATGGGCGGTACCAGCTTGGTGTTGAGCCTTTGGTACCGGCAACCGGTGTTGACGGCTTGGTCAACGCCCGGTGCGGCGGTGTTGGCGGTGACGCAGGGCGTGACCCTACCGGAAGCCACGGGGGCCTTCATCGTGAGCGCTTTGCTCATCATGGGGGTGGGTTACAGCGGTCTGTTTGAGCGGTGGATGGCGCGCATTCCCTTGGCTTTGGCCAGTGCCTTGCTCGCCGGGATTTTGGCCCGCTTTGCTTTGGATGCGGTGGGCGCTGTCGGCCAAGCACCGGTCTTGGTGCTCACCATGGCGGGCGCGTACCTGATGGGGCGTCGGTACTTTCCCAGATGGGCCGTGCCTTGTGTGCTGGCTGTTGGCGTGGCGGTGGCGGCCTTGCAGGGCCAATTGAATGCGGCCCAAATTGCCTGGGCTTGGGCCACGCCGGTGTGGGTGACTCCCGAGTGGCGTTGGGGCGCCATGGTCAGTTTGGCTCTGCCGCTTTTCATCGTGACCATGGCATCGCAAAACTTGCCCGGTGTGGCAGCACAGCGCAGTGCCGGTTACAACACGCCCATCTCGCCCGTGATCGGTGCCACCGGATGTGCCACCTTGATGTTGGCCCCGTTTGGCGGGTATGCGCTCAATTTGGCCGCCATCACAGCGGCCATTTGCATGGGCCGAGAAGCGCATGCCGATCCCGCACGCCGGTACACGGCTTCGGCGGCGGCCGGTATTTTTTACATTTTTTTGGGCTTGGCCGGCGCCTCGATTGTCAGTTTGCTGGCTGCCTTCCCCAAGGCACTGGTGTTGGCCGTTGCTGGTTTGGCCTTGGTCAGCACCATCGCATCGAGCCTGTCCACGGCCATGAATGACGAGGGCCACCGCGATGCAGCCTTGCTGACTTTTCTGGTGACCCTTTCGGGTCTGAGCATTGCCGGGGTGGGGGCTGCTTTTTGGGGCCTGCTGGTGGGCATCATGGCACTTTGGGCCTTGTCTGCACGCAAACCCTGAAGCGGCTTGCTGCGCGCAAAGGCCCGTGAAAGGCCCCTGGGCCTCACATCGAGAAAATCTTCCCCGGGTTCATGATGTTGTGCGGGTCCAGCGCGCGCTTGATGGTGCGCATCATGTCCACGGCGCCTTCGCCGGTTTCGGTGCGCAAAAAGTCCATTTTGTGCAGGCCAATGCCGTGCTCGCCAGTGCAGGTGCCGCCCAAGCGCAGCGCCCTGTTGACCAGTTGCTGATTTAAAGCTTCGGCGGTTTCGCACTCTTGCGGGTTGTTCGGGTCGATCAAATAGCCAAAGTGGAAGTTGCCGTCGCCGACATGGCCGACCAAAAAGTAAGGAATGCCGCTGGCATCGGTTTCGGTGATGGAGTCGAGCAGGCAATCGGCCAAGCGGCTGATGGGCACGCAGGTGTCGGTGCTGATGGCGCGGCAGCCGGGTTTGCTCTGTATGGCCGCAAAGTAGGCGTTGTGCCGTGCGGTCCACAGGCGTGTGCGTTCTTCGGGTGTGACGGCCCATTCGAAAGCGTTGCCGCCGAACTCGCTGGCGATCTCTTGGACCGTTTCGGCTTGTTCCTTCACGCCCGCAGGCGATCCGTGAAACTCCATCAGCAACAGGGGCTCTTCGCGCAGGCTCAGCTTGGCGTAAGCGTTGACCATGCGCACCGCGTTGTGGTCAATCAGCTCTACCCGGGCAATCGGCACGCCCAATTGGATGGTTTGGATCACCGTGTGCACCGCTGCTTCGATGCTGGGGAAAGAGCAAATCGCGGCCGAAATGGCTTCGGGCAAGGGGTACAGGCGCACCGTGATTTCGGTGATCACCCCCAGTGTGCCTTCGCTGCCCACCATCAGGCGCGTCAGGTCGTAACCGGCGCTTGATTTTTTTGCGCGTGTGCCGGTGCGGATCACTTCGCCTTGGGCGGTGACCACTTCCATGGCCAACACGTTCTCGCGCATGGTGCCGTAGCGCACAGCATTGGTGCCGCTGGCGCGGGTGGCGCTCATGCCGCCGATGGTTGCGTCGGCGCCTGGGTCGATCGGGAAAAACAAGCCAGTGGATTTGATTTCTTCATTGAGCTGCTTGCGCGTCACACCCGGCTGCACCGTCACCGTCAGGTCTTCGGCGTTGATGGCCAGCACCTTGTTCATGCGCATCAGGTCGATGCTGATGCCGCCTTGCACCGCCAGCAAATGGCCTTCGAGCGAAGAGCCCACGCCAAAGGGAATGACGGGCACTTTGTGTTCGGCGCACAGCTTGACGGCATCGGCCACGTCTTGTGTGCTTTCGGCAAATACCACCGCAGCCGGTGGCGGCACATGGGTGAAGGCCGATTCGTCGCGTCCGTGCTGCTCACGCACGATCATGGCCGTAGAGCAGTTCCCGCCAAAGCGGGCCTTGAGGGCCGCCAAAAAGGCTTCGGGCACGGCGCGTTGCGCGATTTCTGGGGCCAGGTGGGCGACGGAAGTGGGGGCATTCATGGGGTGTCTCCAGTGGTGACGGGCCAAGCCCGCCAGACATGCTAAACGGCAGTTTACGCCGCAAACAGAGGCCTTGCTGTCCGCTGCCAGACAAGTTGCGGCCAGTTGGCTGACAATCAACCCTCTTTGCAGGAGCCCACTTGGGTGGGTGATTTTCCCGCTCCTGCACACTTAAGCGAACAAAAAGAAAGCAAGACCATGGGCAACCGACTCACACAAATCGCCACCCGCACCGGCGACAACGGCACCACCGGCTTGGGCAACAACCAACGCGTGTCCAAAAACAGTCTGCGCGTGCACGCCATGGGCGAAGTGGACGAGTTGAACTCCAACATCGGTTTGCTGTTGTGCGAAGACATGCCTGCCGACGTGCGCGAGGTGCTGGTCGAGGTGCAGCACCAGCTGTTTAACCTGGGCGGTGAGCTCTCCATTCCTGGCTTTGAGCTGCTCAAGGAAGAAGCCGTGGCCGCTTTGGATGCGGCGCTGGAGGCTTACAACGCGCAACTGCCCAAACTGGAAGAGTTCATCTTGCCTGCCGGCACCCGGGGTGCCTCGCAGGCCCATGTGTGCCGCACCGTGGCGCGCCGGGCCGAGCGCGCCTGCGTGGCGCTGGGCAATGAAGAAGCCCTGAACGACACGCCGCGCCAATACCTCAACCGCTTGTCCGACTTGATGTTTGTGCTGGCCCGCGTGCTCAACCGGATGAATGGTGGCGACGACGTGTACTGGAAGAGTGCACGCATGCAAAAAGACCCGGCAGCCTGAAGATTTTGGGGCTGTCACCTAGGTGCACATTTCAGGGTTGATGCGCGTGACAACGGTGCATGGCCGCTGATACGCTGCAACGCATGAACACCGCGACAAGACCTTCTGCTCCTGCCCCCCATTTGCCGCAAATCCGGCTCTACCAAAACTGGCTGCGCGATGAACGCGGCCTGAGCTTTGCCACCTACAACGACCTCTGGCGTTGGTCGGTGACCGAGCTGGACGCGTTTTGGCAAAGCATTTGGGATTACTTCGATTTCCAGTCCCCAACGCCACACACTGCGGTGCTGTTGAACAACGTCATGCCGGGGGCCAAGTGGTTCCCTGGGGCCCAGACCAATTACGCGCACCAGGTGCTTCGGCATGTACAGCCTGCGCACGAGGCGGGGTTTTTGGCCGTCATCAGCCACAACGAAAAAGGCCTGCGCCGCGAAATGACCTGGCCGGAGCTGCACCGCCAGGTCTCGGCCATGGCCTTGCACCTGCAAGCGCAGGGCGTGCAGCCGGGGGACAGGGTGGCGGCGTATTTGCCCAACATCCCCGAAGCCATGGTGGCTTTTTTGGCCACCGCCAGCGTGGGTGGCGTGTGGAGCATCTGCGCGCCGGACATGGGAACCCATGCCGTGCTCGACCGCTTCAAGCAAATCGAGCCCAAGGTGTTGATTGCGGTGGACGGCGTGAGCTACGGCGGGCGCGACTTTGACCGCATGCTTGTGGTGCAGGAGCTGCGCGACGCCTTGCCCAGCGTGCAGCACGTCATCGTGCACGACAACCTGGGCACGCTGGACCTGGCCCGCTGCGACGTGGGTGCCAGTGTGCAGATGTCAACCATCACCGCACGTGACGATGCTGAGGTGCAGGCTTTCGAGCCGATGTGGTTGCCGTTTGACCATCCGCTGTGGATCGTCTATTCCAGTGGCACCACCGGCCTGCCCAAACCCATCGTGCATGGCCATGGCGGCACTGTGATCGTGGCGCTGGCCAACAAGATTTTGCACAACGACATCGGCTGCAGCTACCACCCCAACAGTTGGGGAGAGCGCTTTCACTGGTACAGCTCCACTGGCTGGGTCATGTGGAACGCGCAGGTGGCGGGCTTGCTCAACGGCGTGACCTGCGTGATTTACGACGGCAACCCCGGCGGCAGCAAAGACAACCCGGACTGGGGCATTTTGTGGCGCATGGCGGCGCAGGAAAAAGTCACCTTTTTTGGCGCAGGCGCGGCCTATTTTGCCAATTGCCACAAAGCCGGTTTGGACATTTCCCGAAGCGGCGATTTGTCTCTGATCCGTGCCTTGGGCACCACTGGATCGCCCCTGTCGGCCGACACGCAGACTTGGGGTGTCGAGCAATTCAAGGCCATTGGCACCGACATCTGGTGGTGCAACATCTCTGGCGGCACCGACTTTGCGGGGGCCTTTTTGGGCGGCCACCGCGAGCTGCCGCAGGAGCCCGGCGTCATGCAATGCCGCGAACTGGGTTGCGCGGTCGAGTCCTGGAACGAAGCGGGCGAGCCTGTGCTGGGCGAAGTGGGCGAGCTGGTCTGCGCGCAGCCCATACCGTCCATGCCGCTGTACTTTTGGAACGACAAGGACAACGCCCGTTATCTGGCCAGCTATTTTGAGATGTACCCCGCAGGCCATGGACGGATGCCGGGCGGCGGCGACGGCCCGGCCAGCATGGGCGGCGTCTGGCGGCACGGCGACTGGCTGCGCATCGGTGACGCGCAAGGTGTGGGCGAAGGCTGCGTGATCTTTGGCCGCAGCGACGCCACCATCAACCGCTACGGCTTGCGCATGGGCACCAGCGAGTTGTACAGCGCGGTCGAGGCCCTGCCCGAAGTCATGGACTCTATGGTCGTGGACCTGGAGTACTTGGGCAAAGAAAGCTACATGCCGCTGTTTGTGGTGCTGCGCCCGGGCATGGCGTTGGACGATGCGCTCAAGGCCAAACTCAACAATGCCATCAAGGTGGCGCTCAGCCCGCGCTTCATCCCCAACGAAATCTTCCAGGTGGCCGAAATTCCGCGCACCCTGTCGGGCAAAAAGCAGGAGTTGCCGATCAAAAAACTCATGCTCGGCCAGCCGCTGGAGAAGGTCGTCAACAGGGACGCCATGGCCAACCCGGGTTGCCTGGATTGGTACGTGGAACTGGCGAAGCAGCATTTGGCCAAGGTGTAAACCTTCAGCATGGTCCAAGACAAGCCCCACGACCCCCTTGCTTTTTCGGAAAAAGGCTTTTGGGACAAACTTGAATGCTTTGCCTGTGTGGCGGGCAAAGAGGTGGTCGAGCGCGCGCTGTGCCTTTACTACGCTGCGCAAAAAACCGATACCCCGCGGTGGGCTCAGACCGTCATTTACGGTGCCTTGACCTATTTCATTTCGCCCATCGACGCGGTGCCCGACATCACGCCCGTCTTGGGGTACTCGGATGACCTGGGGGTGCTGGTTTCGGCCGCGCTGACCGTGGCCATGTCTGTGACCGACGAGGTCAGGCAGCAAGCCCGCGAGAAGGTGGGCCGCTGGTTTGCGTGAGCGTTTCAACCGCCGGTTGACGCTGCTAACTTCACGACAGGAGACAGTCTCATGCGTACATTTTTAGGCGCCCTCATGGCTTTGTCGCTGGCCGCTTGCGCCGCCGTACCCTCTTCAAAAACCATCGAAGTGCCTTCGGTCGTTACAGCCCCGATCGCTGCAGAATTGCTCAAGATCGGCCCGGTCGTTGCGCCGCCGCCCACCGAAAAACTCTACGCCCCACTGGCCGAGCGCGAGCCTTATGCGGGCGTACAGGTGCGCCGCGATGTGCGCTACGGCGCAGATGCTCGAAACCTGCTGGACGTGTTCACCCCCGACAAACCTCAAGCGGGCCAGCCTGTGCTGGTGTTCGTGCACGGCGGTGGCTTCATGCGCGGCGAGCGCCGCACCGGCACCAGCCCTTTTTACGACAACATCATGCTGTGGGCCGTTCGCCAGGGCATGGTCGGCGTCAACATGACCTACCGCCTGGCTCCTGCCCACCCCTGGCCTGCGGCGCAACAAGATATTCAGGCGGCCTTGAAGTGGGTGCGCGAGAACATGGCGGGCAAGGGTGGCAACCCCCAGCGCATCATCCTCATGGGCCATTCGGCGGGCGCGGCGCATGTGGCGCAGTACGTGGCACACCCGCAGTTCCATGTGGTGCCCGGCTCGGGCCTGGCCGGTGCTGTCTTGCTTTCGGGCATCTTCGATCCATCCACCGCCGTGGTCAACCCGCCCCTGCAAGCCTACTTTGGCCAGGATGCCGCGCAGTACCCCACCCGCTCTGCCGTGCCCGGTTTGGTCGCGGCCCAGGTGCCCCTGTTGTTGGCCTATGCCGAGCTGGACCCCCCCGACTTTCACGCCCAAAGCGAGCAACTCCGCGCTGCCTTGTGCAAGGCTGGCCAATGCCCCGGCTCCTACAAACTCATGGGCCACAGCCACATGTCCGAGGTCTATTCGATCAACAGCGCCGACAAAACCGTCACCAAATTGATCAAGCAGTGGCTGGATCGGGTGCGTTGAAGAGGGGCTTGATCCGGTGGGTGGTTTGACGGCTCAGCCAGAAAAAAACGGCGCGCCGCTGTCGCGTGCACGCCGTTTTGATTTAAAAACCTGAAATCAGTTCTTGTGCAACTCGGCGTTCAACTCGCCCCAGCTCTTGTTGCGCGGGATGGCGTGCAACGCGCCCGACTGTGAATCGCGGCGGAACAAGATGCCGTTTTTGCCGGACAGTTCTTTGGCTTTCATGGTCGAGCCATCGGGCAACTGAACGCGGCTGCCACCGGTGATATAGCAACCGGCTTCGACAATGCAATCGTCCCCCAGCGAAATGCCGATGCCGGCGTTGGCGCCCAGCAGGCAGCGCTTGCCAACCTTGATGACTTCTTTACCGCCACCTGACAGCGTGCCCATGATGGACGCGCCGCCGCCGATGTCGCTGGCGTCATCGACCACCACACCCGCGCTGATGCGGCCTTCGACCATGCTCGCGCCCAAGGTGCCGGCGTTGAAGTTGCAAAAACCTTCATGCATGACGGTGGTGCCGCTGGCCAGGTGCGCGCCCAGGCGCACACGGTCGGCGTTGGCAATGCGCACGCCAGTCGGGATCACGTAGTCCGTCATTTGTGGGAATTTGTCCAGGCCTTTGATTTCCAGCACGCGGCCGGTGCCACGGGCTTTCAGGCGGGCGGCAGGCACATCGGCCAAGGCGCAGGGGCCGAAGTTGGTCCAGGCCACGTTGGGCAGCAGGCCAAAGATGCCGGTCACGTTGGCGCCGTGCGGCAGCACCAGACGGTGGCTCAGCAGGTGCAGGCGCAGGTAGGCGTCGTGCGTGTCGGTGGGCGCGTCGGCCAACGACTTGATTTCGGTGCGCACAGCCACCACGGTGGCGTTGCGCACGCTGCATGCGACCAAGGCCTGAGCCACGTCAGCGCCCAAAGCGGCGACGGCTTCGGCCTGCGTCAGGCGGTTGCTGCCGCTGGCGGTCACGTCGGAAGCCAGTTCTGGGGACGGGAACCAGGTGTCCAGCACGGTGCCGTCAGCGGCAATGGTGGCCAGGCCCGTGGCGCGTGCGCCGGTGGTTTGGAAAGTGCTCATGTTGGAACTCCGAAAAAACAGCACGTAGAGGCTACGGGCCTTTGCAAAAGGGTGACGAGATTATCGCGGAAGGCCGCGTGTCACGAATTATTCACGCGTCCTTCATAGACTGATCGTTTTCAACACCTCACTGGTATCGGCCCAGTGGCTGCTCTCCCGCCAGACGCACCACAGAGCCACAGCCCGGACCATGCCCGTCAAATATATCAAGCCACTTGCTGTCCCATGGCGCCTGATGGGCATGCTCTTGATGGCCAGCCTGCTGAGCGCTTGCATGCCGCGCCAGCTGCTCGTCAGCAGTGCTGCCGATGCCCTCACCGCCCAAGGCCATGCCGAAGAAGAAGACATCGGTTTGGCGCGTGAAGCCAGTGCGTTTTATCTCAAAGTGTCCGAATCCTTGTTGCGCCAGTCGCCCGGGCATTTGCCATTGGCCGAATCGGTGGCTTCGGGTTTCACGCAGTACGCCTACGCTTTTGTGGCTTTTGAGGCGGAACGCTTGGCCAACACCGATGCCAAAGCCGCGCACCAGCTCAACGAGCGCGCACGGCGCCTGTATTGGCGAGCCCATCGCCATGCCATGGCCGCTTTGAACCAGACGAGCCCCGGATTTTCTACCGCCTTGGCGCAACCACAAGCCGCACTTTGGCCCAAGCTCCGGGCCGAACAAGTGGGCGTGGCTTATTGGGCAGCGGCTTCTTGGGGCGCTTACATCGCGCTGTCCAAAGACGACCCCGATGCGGTCGCTGATTTGCCTTTGGCTGTGCGATTGGCCGAATTGGCTTGGCGCACCTCGCCCAACCATGGGCAAGGGGCTTTGGCCAGTTTGATGGGCAATTTTGAGGCCGCACGCCCGGGTGGGTCTAACGCCAAAGCTGCTTTATTTTTTGACCAAGCTTTTGCCATCAGCGGGGGCCAAAGCCCAGGGCCCTTGGTGGACAAAGCCGAGGCCATTGCCCAAGCGGCAGGCGACAGGCCTGCCTTTGAAGCCTTGTTGAAACAAGCACTGACCGTGAGTGCCCAACGCACCGACCTGTCGAGTCAAATCATGCGTCAGCGTGCGCAGTGGTTGCTGGACAACGCGGATGATCTTTTTTGAATGGACTTGAGCATGGCAGGAACAATCGGTTGGGTACAAACCAAGCAGTGGGCTCAATGGCTGAGCGCGTCGCTGAATGCGTTGTTGGTGGCTTTGGTGATGGCGAGCGCACCTACAGCCCAGGCCAACACCCAGCAGTTGCGCATTGGGTCTTTGGTGCCCAAAAACTCGCTCTACCACCGCCAACTGATCGACATCGCAGACAGCTGGCGCACGGCGCAAGGCCCGGGGGCTCGGTACGTGGTGTTCCCGGATGGTGCGCAGGGTGGCGAGGCTGAAATGGCGCGGCGCATGCGCATTGGCCAGTTGCAAGGGGCATTGCTGTCGGTGGTGGGTTTGCGCGAAATCGAGCCCTCGATCGCGGCACTGCAGGCCATGCCGCTTTTGTTTCGAAACTGGGAAGAAGTGGACTACGTGCGCGAGAAGATGCGCCCGGCCATGGAAAAGAAGTTCATGGACAAAGGTTTTGTGGTGCTGGCTTGGGGCGACGCGGGCTGGGTGCGTTTCTTCTCCAAAGAAGCGGCGCTCAGGCCCGATGACTACAAGCGCATGAAGTTTTTTGCGTGGGGCTCGGAGCCCGACCAGCAAAACATCATGAAAAGCCTGGGCTACACGCCCGTGCCGCTGGAGACCACCGACATCTTGCCCGCCATCCAGACAGGCATGATCAATGTGGTGCCTTCAACACCCTACTTTGCATTGGCGACCCAGGTCTTCAACTCTGCGCCCCACATGCTGGAGATCAATTGGGCCCCGATTGTGGGGGCTTTGGTGGTGACCCGCAAAGCGTGGGAAGGCATGTCGCCAGAGGTTCAAAAAGCGGTGCGTGCTGCCAGCGACAAGGCGGGTGCAGAAATCCGCACCAAAGCCCGGCAAGAGGTCGAAGAAGCGGTGGATGCCATGAAAAAGCGGGGCCTCACGGTCAACAAACCCAATGCCGCGCAAATGAAAGAGTGGAACGACCTGGCCGAAAAACTCTACCCTCGTATTCGCGGCACCATGGTGCCCACAGAGACTTTTGACGAGGTGATGGCCCACCTCAAAACCTTCCGTGCAGGCCCGGCCAAGTGACACCACATTCAGAGACCCCTCAAAAAAGCGTATGGCCCATTGATGAATGGTTGTCCTCGACCGCGTTGGCGCTGATGGTGTTGATTCCGGTTGTTGAAATTGTGATGCGTCCTTGGATGGGCAGCGGTATCGAAAACGCTCCCTTGTTGGTTCAGCACCTGGGCCTGGTGCTGACCATGTGGGGCGCTTTGGCGGCCGAGCGGCATGGGCACCTGACCACGCTGGGCGGCGGTGTGCGCGACCATGGCAATGCCGTAAACAACGGTACCAAGCACTGGGCGCTGGTCTTTGCCTATGGCTTATCGGCCTTGCTCTGCGGCATGTTGGCCGTGAGCAGTTGGCGTTTGGTGGACAGTGAACGCGGGGCAGCCCAAATTCTGGCCTATGGCATCCCCATTTGGTGGGTGCAGGCCAGCATGCCTTTGGGCTTCGCTTTGTTGGGATTGAAGTTGGGACAGCGCTGCGCCCATTTTGTAAGCGCTTGGCCGCTGCAGTACTTGTCCGGTTTGCTGCTCACCTTGCTCGGTGCGATGGGGGTTGCACAATTCGACGGCACGGCCATACCCCTGTGGCCAGCACTCATGCTTTTGCTGGTGGCTTTGTTGGCGGGTGCGCCGATTTTTGCGGTGCTGGGTGGCTTGGCGCTGGCTTTATTTTGGCAAGACGGTATGCCATTGGCGTCGGTTGCGCTATCGCACTACCAAATCACCGTGAACCCGTCTTTGCCTGCCTTGCCCTTGTTCACCTTGGCGGGCTTGGTGTTTGCACGCACGGGCGCCGCGCAAAGACTGGGCACTTTGTTTGTGGCCTTGTTGGGGCAAGGCGCCACGGGCACGGTGCTGGCCGCTGCCTTGTTGTGCTCGTGTTTCACGGCCTTCACCGGGGGCAGCGGGGTGACCATATTGGCTTTGGGCGGCTTGTTGTTGCCCTTGCTGCTCAAAGCGGGCTATCCCGAGAAACGGGGTATCAGTTTGGTGACCAGCGCCAGTGCTTTGGGCGTTTTGCTGGCACCTTCTGTGCCACTCATCATGTACGCCATCATCGCCCGCGTGCCCATCAACACCATGTTCTTGGCGGGCTTGCTGCCCGCCTTGGTCATGGTGGCTTTTTTGTTGGTGTTTGGGGGGTATTTGCGCCAAACCAGCAGCGCAAGCCACGCAGCCATTGCCCCAGCGCCATCGGCGTCGCCCTTACAAAGACCTTTGCTTTGGCCATCGGTTTGGGCTGCCAAATGGGAAATCCTCGCCCCCGTGGTGGCCATCGGCTCCTTGGTCAGTGGCTTGGCCACGCCCACCGAAAGCGCGGCGGTCACCGCGCTGTATGCCATCTTGACCCAAGCTTGGGGCCACCGTGAACTGGGCTGGCGTTTGCTTGGTCAATGCCTGAGTGAATCGGCTCAGATCATTGGTGGTGTGCTGTTAATTTTGGGCATGGCCTTGGCATTGACCAACTTTTTAATTGACGCGGGCATACCGGATGCCGCCATCGAAGCCGTGCAAACCGCCATCCCCAATAAGTTCTTGTTCTTGCTGGCACTGACAGCGTTTTTGCTGCTGGCCGGTGCACTCATGGAAATTTATGCCGCCATTGTGGTGTTGGTGCCCTTGCTCTTGCCCGTGGCCATGAGTTATGGCATTGATCCGGTTCACTTTGGCATCATCTTCTTGGCCGCCATGGAAATGGGTTTTCTGTGTCCACCGGCGGGCATGAACATTTACTTTTCGTCGGCCATGTTCAAAAAGCCAGTGAGTGAAGTGGCTGTGGCGGTGTTGCCGGCCTTGTTGGCCATTTTCTTGGGCACATTGGCCATTGCTTCGGTTCCATGGCTGGCGACAGGGCTACCCGCTCTGTTCGGCGCACAGGTCTGAGCCTTAACTCAGACCGCCAAAGCCAACCCCGAACTCAAACGGCCCATTCAGTCGCGGGGCTTGGCGTACTTGGATGTGCATCCTTGGCACATGAAAGTCCGCTGGTTCAAAAAGCGGGTGAACGTACCCAGCGAGCGGGGCTTGTGCAGCCCGCACCGGTAACAACTCATGGTGCCCATATTGGCCGAATCCTGGAAGGGCGAGCCGCCCCCTTTGAAGGTGTAGCGAAGACCATCGGAGGCCATGATGGAGTCGGCTTCAAGCTTGAGTGCTGTGGTCATGGTGTGTGGGTGGCTTTGTGAAAAGATAAAACGAGACTGAATTTGTGAAGGCATGTCAGGCCAGAGCCATCTCAGGAGCGGTGGCCAGCCATAGCGAATCAATGTCATGCAAAGTCTGCCGATCAAATTGATCGTGCTCTTCCCAATACCGACCCGATTCGACCCAATAGCCCACATCGGCCTCGGCGCGTAAGGCGGTTTGAACGACAGTGGCGAGTTGTGTTGGATGGTTTGGCTTTTGGGTCATCGACGCCAAATCTTTAAATGTCAGGCGTGGAAAACAAAGCCTGGAGCTTTCAAGCTCCGAGAGATTGACCACGGCGCAGCCTTGGCGACGGGCCAAAGCCATCAAACGCAAAGATTTGGCTTCCAGGCTTTGCAAGGTGACATCGGCACGCAATGGATCGGCCGTGCCGGATCCGTAAAAATGGGTGCTCTGCCCGGGTTTGGCCTCGTAGACCATGTCGCACCCGATGTACGCGATGACATCGGGCTTCAGAGCGCCCAGTGCCCAATACCCGGCCGTGAAAGACATGGTGCCGCCCGCATACACAAAGCCGCCAAACTGATTTTGGACAGGTACAAACTGTTTGGCAGTGACCACACGTTTGCCGCAAAGATCGCCCGCACTGGGGTGTCTATCGAAGGGAAAGTCTTCCGGGTAAATCAGGCAATTCCAGGACGGGCAGGCCTTCCAAGCGTTGTTGATCACGATGGTGTGGGTAAAACAGGAGGTGTCCCACTCGGCAGCTCTGACCGCATCGGGTGCGCTTCCAACGATCAGGACTTTGTTCAATGAAGAGGCCATGAAAAGTTTATCTCAACAATTCCATCATGGTTGAGGGTGGAGATGACGCCTTGATGAAAAGCCAACAGGCTTGTTGCTTTCACGGTGTCACATTTCGCCAATCCTTTTGAGCCTTCGGGCGATTGCAGCCGTGTGGCTGTTTGGGTTCAATCAAGGCACTGCCATCCGCATAATCCCGCACAAGCAGGTCTGGCTGCAGGAGACACAAGCATGTACCTCACCGCTGGTTTGCACCGCTCGATGCAAAGGCACCCCGACAAGATCGCCACCGTCACAGGCACGCGCCGCCAGACCTACCGGCAATTGGTGGACCGGGTGGCCCGCACCGCGTCCGCGCTCCGTTCGCTGGGCTTGCAACCCGGCGAGCGCTTGTCCGTGCTGGCGCTGAACAGCGACCGCATGATCGAGTTGCTGTTGGCCGGGGCCTGGGCGGGGCTGGTGATCAACCCGATCAACACCCGCTGGACCGCCGCCGAAGTGGCCTACGCCTTGGGCGACTGTGGCGCCAGCGCCTTGGCGGTGGACGACAGCCTGATGGCCACCGCGCAAGCCATCACACAACCCCTGCCCGCACTGCGCCAGCGTCTGTATATCGGTGAAACCCAGGCCCCGACGGGCTATCTGCCGCTGGAGGCGCAACTGGCTGCAGCCGTCCCCATGGAAGATGTGCGCAGCGCGCCCGACACCCTGGCCGCCATCGTTTACACCGGGGGCACCACCGGTTTCCCCAAGGGCGTGATGCTCTCGCACGGCAACCTCTGGGCCTCGCTGGTGGGGCGCATGGCCGAGGTGCCCAACCCGCCGCATTACGTCACTTTGCTCACCTCACCCATGTTCCATGTGGCGGGGCTGGGCCGCATGCTCGGCCAGACGGTGGTGGGCGGCACCTGTGTGACGGTGCCTGCATTTCAGCCCCAGCCCGTGGTCGAAATCATGGCCCGCGAAGGCGTGAACGACCTGGTCATCGTGCCCAGCATGCTGCAAATGCTGCTCGACACCCCCGGCTTTGACCCGCAGGGCCTGCCCAAGTTGGAGCGTATTTTGTGGGGCGCGGCGCCCATCACGCTGCCGCTGCTCAGGCGTGCGCTGCAGGCTTTCCCCGATGTGAACTTCATCCATGTGTATGGCATGACCGAAACCTCGGCCGCCGTCTCGGCGCTGCCGATCTTGCGCGACGCGGCTTTCTTGGACAGCGAGCGCATCCGCTCGGCTGGGCAGGCCGGGGTGTCGGCCGAGATCCGCATCGCCGACGCGCAAGGGCGCGAATTGCCACCCGGAACACCCGGCGAGATCTTGGTGCGCGGCCCGGCGGTGATGCAAGGCTATTGGGGCCGCGAAGAAGACACCCGCAAGGCTTTGGCCGGCGGCTGGCTGCACACCGGAGACGGCGGCGTGATGGACGCGCACGGCTACCTGTACGTGATCGACCGCATCAAGGACATGGTCATCACCGGCGGCGAAAACGTCTACCCGGCCGAGGTGGAAAGCACCCTCACCAGCCACCCGGCGGTGTCGATGTGCGCCGTCATTGGCGTGCCCCACGAGAAATGGGGCGAGGCCGTGCACGCCGTCGTCGTGCTCAAGCCCGGTGCGCAGGCCAACGCTGAAGAACTTTCGGCGCACTGCCACGCGTTGATCAGCGGCTACAAATGCCCCAAGAGTTATGAGTTCCGCGACAAGCTGCCACTCACGGCTGCAGGCAAAGTCCAAAAAACCGAACTGCGCAAATCCGTGGCGCAAGGCAGCGCCGCATGAACAGCACAGCCCTCAATTCGCAGCCCAACCGCCCACCGCTGCAAGGCGTGCGCGTGCTCGACCTCACCCGATTGCTGCCCGGCCCCATGTGCACCCTGCACTTGGCCGACCTGGGGGCCGATGTCATCAAGATCGAAGACCTGGGCGCAGGCGACTACGCCTCGCTTGCCGTGCGCGAAATGCTCAACCGCAACAAACGCGGCATGCGCCTGGACCTGAAGCACCCCGAAGGCGTGCAGCTCTTGCTCAAGTTGTGCGAGACCACCGACGTGCTGGTCGAAGGCTTTCGCCCCGGCGTGATGGCCCGGCTGGGTTTGGGTTATGACGTGGTGCGTGCACGCAACCCGCGCCTGGTGTACTGCAGCATCAGTGGCTACGGCCAGACCGGGCCGCTCAGCCAAAAGGCCGGGCATGACCTCAACTACTGCGGCTATGCCGGTGTGGCCGACCAAGTGGGCACGCCTGCTGGCGAGCTGGCCCTGTCCAACCTGCCCATGGGCGACTTGCTGGGCGGCACCATGCCCGCCGTCATGGGCATCTTGGCCGCGCTGTTCGACGCACAGCGCACCGGCCAGGGCCGCCATGTGGATGTGGCGATTGCCGACGGCGTGTTGGCCCATGCGGTCATCCCGCTGGCTGGCTTGCACAGCCGGGGCCGCGTGCCCGCGCCCGGTGGTGACAAGCTGACCGGGGCGCTGCCCTGCTACGGCCTGTACCCCACGCAAGACGGCCGCTATCTGGCCGTGGGCGCTTTCGAGCACAAATTCTGGGACACCTTTTGCACCCTGCTGGGCCGCCCCGATCTGGCCGAGCACCACATCCCCAAAACGCAGGCCTTGAACGACTGGGTGCGCCGCGAAGTCGCCCAGGCCGTGCAAGTCCACCCGCTGGCCCACTGGGCGCAAATGCTGGCAGGTGCCGACTGCTGCGTCACCCCCGTGCTCAAACTCGACGAGGCGCAACAGCTGCCCCACTTTCAGGACCGAGGCATGTGGGTGCAGGTGCAGACCGCACAAGGCGAGACCATGACACAAATGGCCATGCCGGTGCAGATGAGCGGCTACCGCTTTGAAGTGCAGCGACCCGCGCCCCTGCAGGGCCAGCACACCCGGGAGCTTCTGACCGCTGCGGGACTCGACGATGCCGAAATTGATGTTTTGTGCCAACGCAAAGTCGTAGGATAGGGGCTCTGTCCTTCACGACCGAGCCATGAAACGCACGCCAAGCGCATCCTCCACTCAGCACAGCATCCAACACACCATCGCCGTTTACCAGGTGGTGCAGATGCTCATGGCCATCGAGGACGAAGACCAGCGTGCCGCCGTGTTGCGCCGGGCGGGCATCTTGCCTGCGTTGCTCGAATCCAAGCTGGCGCGGGTCACCCAAACCCAGTTTGCCCGCTTGATGACGGCGCTGGTGCGCCACCACCGGGACGAGTTTTGGGGCCTGAGCACCACGCCGCTGCCCTTGGGTTCGTTTGCCATGGGCTGCCGCATGCTGGTGGGCCACCGCAAGATGGGCGAGGCCCTGCGCGCCGGTTTGCGTTACTACCACGCGTTGCTGCCCGACTTTGTGCCGCGCCTGGTGGTCAGCGGTGGTGTGGCTTATCTGCGCATGAGCCCGCGCCACACCTTGAATGACCGCCAGGCCTACGCCGTGCGGGTCTTCATGTTCCTCAGTTATGGCGTGATGTGCTGGCTGGCGGCGCGGCGCATCCCGGTGGATGAAGTCGTCTACCAAGACCGCGACGTGGCTCGACGCAGCGATGCGTCCAAACTGTTCCAGGCCCCCATTCGCCTGATGGACGGTGAGTGGGGCTACCGCTTTGACGCCAAATGGCTCGACCTGCCCGTGGTGCAAAACACCGAAAGCGTGGAAGCGTTTTTACACCAGGCCCCGGCCTGCCTGCTGGTCAAGTACCGCGACCAGGCCAGCCTGACCGAACGCATCCGCCGCATGCTGCGCCGCTACCTGGCCGAAGAAATGCCCTCGCTCGAAGAAGTCAGCGACATGCTGGCCACCACCCCCCAAACCCTGCGCCGCCGCCTGCAGCGCGAAGGCCAGGGCTACCAAATGATCAAAGACGCCCTGCGCCGCGACGTGGCCGTCGAGTACCTCACCCAGTCAGACCTGCCCCTGCTCGAAGTGGCCGCCAAGGTCGGGTTTTCAGAAGCCAGCACCTTCCACCGCGCTTTCAAAGGCTGGACGGGGCTGACGCCAGGGGCGTATCGTCAGGCGCACATCGAACCGTCTGAGGACGAAGCGTTGGCGTGAACCCAGGTCTTGCTTCTGTGTGAGCAGAGTCCTCGCAGCGATAGACTACTGGCTGTTCACAGTCATTCGCCCCGAGGATTTGGATGTTGAATTGACGTATGCCAAGTCGGCTGTATCTTGATCGACAATTCAGATTTTGGCGTTGCCTTGCAAGCGTGAACCACCAGTTATGAATCAATCGGATTTCAATGTGGGAGAACACTCATGAAGCCATCTCTTGCTTTGCAAACCAACCGCGATGCTATTCGCACTGTGGTTGAGCGCCATCGCGCCTGCAATGCCCGTGTGTTTGGCTCAGTGCTGCATGGTGATGACCATGAAGGCAGCGATTTGGACATTTTGATTGACCCAACGCCAAACACAACGTTCATGGACGTGGCCAAGATTCAGGTGGAGTTAGAAAAGCTTTTAGGCGTGTCAGTGGATGTGTTGACCCCCAATGCATTACCTGAGAAGTTCCGCAGCTTTGTATTGGCCGAGGCTGTCCCGGTATGAACAAAGCATTGCGCGTGCCTGATTACTTGGGCCACATTCTTGCTGCGATTGAGCGTATTGAGCGCCACACAGCGGATGTTGAAGAACTTGAGTTTCTGAGCAGTGAACTGATTCAGGATGCGGTGATTCGCAACATTGAGGTCATAGGTGAGGCGGCCAACAACGTACAACGCGTAGATGCTGCATTTGCAGCAGCAAATGAAGAAATCCCTTGGCAGGTTATGTACGCCATGCGCAATCGTTTGTCACACGGCTATGACAAAGTGGATTTTGAAATGGTCTGGAAAACCATTCGCAATGACTTGCCAGAGCTCTATAAATTGGTGAAGACGGTTTCCAGCAAATAGACCGTTGGTACAAAGTCTATGGCAAGCCCCACCCTAAACCCTGCGCCGCGACGTGGCCGTCGAGTACCTCACCCAGTCAGATCTGCCCCTGCTCGAAGTGGCCGCCAAGGTCGGGTTTTCAGAAGCCAGCACCTTCCAACGCGCCTTCAAAGGATGGACGGGGCTGACGCCAGGGGCGTATCGTCAGGCGCACATCGAACCGGCAGACATGCAGATGTAGGAGCCCACCCTGTGGGCGATCGGCGTGGCACACGCCCTTGAAAACCATCGCCCACGGGGTGGGCTCCTACAAAAAGCACAACATTCATGCGGAGCATGGCTGCGCGCATCAAAATGTCATTTCCTGCCAATCATCTTGACCTGATTGGCGATTGGTGAAGCCCTGCTCCCGTTCGATACTTTGTCCGTATCGAACCCTCAAGGAGCAAGCATGGCTGTCAGCAAGCGCGCTGTTCACGTCGTTGGCGTGGGCATGATCCCCTTCACCAAACCCGGGGCCAGCGAGTCCTACAACCTCATGGGTGCGCGTGCGGCTAAGCTCGCGCTCGACGACGCGGGCGTGCCCTACGACGCCGTCCAGCAAGCCTATGTGGGCTACGTTTACGGCGACTCCACCGCCGGGCAAGCGGCCATCTACGGCGTGGGCCTGACCGGCATCCCGGTCTTCAACCTCAACAACAACTGCTCCACCGGCTCGAGTGCGCTGTACCTGGCACGCCAGGCGGTCGAGAGTGGCATGGTCGAATGCGCCATCGCGCTGGGCTTTGAGCAAATGGTGCCCGGCCCCCTCAAAGGGGCGTACCAAGACCGCCCCGCCCCCATGGTCCGTTTTGTCGAGGCCATGACCGCGCACCAGGGCTTTGATGAATCGGCACCCCGTGCCGCGCAGTTCTTTGGCGGCGCGGGCCTGGATTACATGAAGCAGTACGGCATCCGCGCCGACACCTTTGGCCGCATTTCGGTCAAGGCGCGACAGCACGCCGCCCGCAACCCGCTGGCCGTGTTCCGCCAGACGCTCACGCTCGAAGAGGTGATGGCCTCGCCCACCGTGTTTGGCCCGCTCACGCGCTACCAGTGCTGCCCGCCCACCTGCGGTGCGGCGGCCGCCATCGTCTGCTCGGCCGACTTTGCCAAAAAGCACAAGTTGGACGCCAGCGTGGTGATCGCCGCGCAGGCCATGACCACCGACACCCCCAGCACTTTTGAAAGCGACGACATGCGCCGCGTGGTCGGCTACGACATGACGGCCAACGCGGCCAAACAGGTCTACGAAGCCGCAGGCATCGGCCCCGAAGACCTGGACGTGGTGGAGCTGCACGACTGCTTCACGGCCAATGAACTCATCACCTACGAGGGCCTCGGCCTCACGCCCGAAGGCACCGCCGAAAAGTTCATCGTCGACGGCGACAACACCTACGGCGGGCGCATCGTCACCAACCCCTCGGGCGGCCTGCTGTCCAAGGGCCACCCGCTGGGGGCCACGGGGCTGGCGCAGTGCTACGAGCTGGTCTCGCAGTTGCGCGGCAAGGCCGATCAGCGCCAGGTCGAAGGCGCACGCTTGGCGCTGCAGCACAACCTGGGCTTGGGTGGCGCTTGTGTGGTCACGCTGTACCAAAAAGTCTGAAGGAGGCCTGCATGATCGACCGTAAATTCATCGGCCACACCATGCCCGCCTTCGAGGTCTTGGTGGAAAAGGGCCGCCTGAAATTTTTTGCCAAGGCCACAGGCCAGACCGACCCGGTCTACACCGACGAAGCCGCCGCCCGCGCTGCCGGCCACCCGGCCTTGCCCGTGCCGCCCACGTTTTTGTTTTGCCTCGAGATGGAGTCGCCCGACCCGGCCGCGATCCGCAACCTGCTGGGCATGGACTACCGCAAGCTGCTGCACGGCGAGCAGGGCTTCACGTTTCACCGCATGGCCTATGCGGGCGATGTGCTGCGTTTTGAGCAGCGCATCGAGGACATCTACGACAAAAAAGGCGGCGCACTCGAATTCGTGCTGCGCAAAACCCGCGTGAGCAACCAGCGTGGCGAGCATGTGGCCGACCTGCGTGCGGTGACGGTTTTGCGCCACGGCCCCAGCGCATAAGGATCACCCCATGACACTCCCCTCCTTTGATGCCCTGCAAGTGGGCGACGCCATTCCCGCGCTGGAGTTGCCGCCCGTCTCGCGCTTGACGCTGGCGCTGTACTGCGGCGCATCGGGCGACCACAACCCGATCCATGTCGACACCGACTTCGCGCACATCGCGGGCTTGCCCGACGTGATTGCGCACGGCATGTTGTCCATGGGCTGGTTGGCGCGCCTGCTCACCAACTGGGTGCCGCAAACGGCGATTCGTGACTACAGCGTGCGCTTTGCCGCCATGACCCAGGTGCACGAGAAGATCACCTGCACCGGCCAAGTGATCGACAAGTTTGAAGTCGATGGCGAGCGCCGCGTGCGCTTGTCGCTGACCACCACCAACGCCGAAGGCCAGGTCAAGCTGACAGGCGACGCCGTGGTGGCCCTGGCCTGAACCCATTTTTAAAAACCAAATTCCAAAGGATTCCCCATGACCCGCAAACTCGAAGGCCAGGTGGCCTTGGTGTCTGGCTCCGGCCGCGGCATCGGCCGTGAAATCGCGCTCAAGCTCGCCAGCGAAGGCGCCCGCCTCGTCATCAACGACCTGGACAGCATGCCCGCGCAAAGTACGGTGGACGACATCATCGCCCGTGGCGGCCATGCCGTCGCCTGCATTGGCAGCGTGACCGACGTCGACTTTGGCGACCGATTTGTTAAGACCGCGCTCGATGCGTTTGGCGGCATCGACATCATCGTCAACAACGCCGGCTACACCTGGGACAACGTGCTGCAAAAGATGAGCGACGAGCAGTGGGAAGCCATGTTGGCCGTGCACATGACGGCACCGTTTCGCATCTTGCGTGCGGCCTCGGGCTTCATCCGCGACGCGGCTAAAAAAGAGGCCGAAGCGGGCCTGTCCAAGCACCGCAAGGTGGTCAACATCTCGTCCACCTCGGGCGTGTACGGCAACGCCGGTCAGGCCAACTACGCGGCGGCCAAGGCGGGCATCAACGGGTTGACCAAAGCCATGGCCAAAGAGTGGGGCCGCTACAAGGTCAACGTCAACAGCGTGGCCTTTGGCCTGATCATGACGCGCCTGACGCAACCTTTGACGGCAGGTGACGCCAGCGTGGAGATTCAGGGCCGTACCATCGCCGTCGGCGTGCAGCCCGATCGCTTGAAGGCCGCCGAATCCACCATCCCGCTGGGCCGGGGCGGCACGCCCGAAGAAGCGGCAGGCGCGGTCTACATGTTCTGCATCCCCGAGTCCAACTACGTCAGCGGCCAGGTGCTGGTTTGCGGCGGCGGCCGTCCTTAAGGCGCGTATGGACAGCATCCTCACCTTCCCCCGCAGCGTCTTTCGCGAAGACCACGAAATGCTGCGCACCACCGTGCGCCGCTTTCTGGAGCGCGAATGCAAACCCCGCCAAGCCCAATGGGACAAAGATGGCAAGGTCGACCGCGAAACCTGGCTCAAGGCCGGGCGCGAAGGCCTGCTCTGCGCCACCATGGACCCTGAATGGGGCGGTGGCGGCGGTGACTTTGGCCACGCGGCCGTGATCGTTGAAGAGATTGGCCGCTCGGGTGTGAGCGGCTTGGGCTTTGGTCTGCACTCGGATGTGGTGGCGCCTTACATCGAGCGATTGGGCACGCCTGCACAAAAAGCCCACTGGCTGCCCCGATGCGCCACGGGCGAAGTCATTCTGGCCATTGCCATGAGCGAGCCGGGCGCGGGCAGCGACCTCAAAGCCATCCGCACCACGGCGCGGCGCGAGGGTGATGAGTACGTCATCAACGGCGCCAAGACCTTCATCTCGAATGGCCTGAACTGCGACCTGGTCGTGGTGGTGGCCAAGACCGAGCCCGAGCTGGGTGCCAAAGGCGTCTCGCTGATCCTGGTCGAGGGCGACCGCGCCGGTTTCCGCAAAGGCCGCAAGCTCGAGAAAATGGGCCAAGAAGCGGCCGACACCGCCGAGCTGTTTTTTGAAGACGTGCGTGTGCCCGTGAGCAACATCCTGGGCGAAGAGAACAAAGGCTTTGCCTACCTGATGCAGGAACTCGCGCAAGAGCGTTTTGTGATCGCGCTGGGTGCCGCTGCCAAGATGGAAGCGATGTTTGACGAGACGGTGCGCTACACCAAGGAGCGCGTGGTCTTTGGCAAGCCGCTGTTTGATTTTCAGAACACCCGCTTCAAGCTGGCCGAGATCAAGGTGCGCACCACCGCCGTGCGCATGATGGTGGACCAGTATCTGGGTGAACACCTGCGCCGCAAACTCACCGTGCAAGAAGGCGCGATGGCCAAGCTGTTTGCGACCGAAGAACTGGGCAAGGCACTCGACGAATTGCTGCAGCTGTATGGCGGTTACGGTTACATGATGGAGTACCCCATCACCCGCGCCTTTGTCGACTCGCGCGTGACCCGCATCTATGGCGGCACCAGCGAGGTCATGAAAGAGCTGATCTCCAGAAGCCTGTGATGAGCCCATCGTCCACACCCTTTTGGCCCAAAGGCGTTCCGCGCACGCTGAGCCTGCCGCAGGTGCCGCTCACGCATTACGTGCAGGTCGCGGCCGAGCGCTACCCCAACAAGCCCGCCGTGATCTTTTGTGGCAGCACGCTGACCTACGCGGCGCTGCTCACACGCGTCGAAGCGCTGGCCGGATATCTGACCCAGCGGCTGGGTGTGCAGCGCGGCGACCGGGTTTTGCTGATGAGCCAGAACTGCCCGCAATACGTGGCAGCCTATTACGGCATCATGCGCGCCGGGGCGGTGGTGGTGCCGGTCAATGCCATGTGCACCCCAAGCGAAATCCACTACTACCTGCAAGACAGCGGCGCTCGCGTGGCGATGGTGGCGCAAGAGTTGTTGCCCCAGGTGGTGCCACTGCTGCAGCCGGGCAAGGGCCATGCTTTGCAAGCCGTGTTGGTCCATTCGTATTCAGAGGGCTTGCCCCCGCAACCCGCCAGCAACGAAGTCCCTGAAGTGGTGCTCGCCCCACGCCAGTGGACTGAGGCCCCGGGCCTGCACGGGCTCGAAGACGCCATTGCACAGGCCCTGCCCGCACCCGCAGACCACCCGGGCAGCCACGATCTGTGTGTGCTGCCCTACACCTCGGGCACGACCGGTCACCCCAAGGGCTGCATGCACACCCATGCCACGGTGTTGGCCTCCAACATGGCTGCGCAGGTCTGGCGTGGCTTGCACATGGAATCGGTGTTCTTGGCCGTCGCGCCGCTCTTTCACATGCTGGGCATGCAGGGCGGCCTGAACGTGCCGATCACGCTGGGCGCCACCGTGGTCATGCTGCCGCGCTGGCACGCGGCTTCCGCGGCGCGCTTGATCGAGCAGCACCACGTCACGGCCTGGTCGGCCCCACCGGCCATGCTGATCGACTTCTTCGCCAACCCGGCCGCCGCGCAGCGCGACCTGAGCAGCTTGTCCACCCTGTCGGGTGGCGGTGCCGCCATGCCCGAGACGGTGGCGAACTTGCTGCAAGAGCGTTTTGGCATCGCCTACAACGAGGCCTACGGCATGACCGAGACCGCCTCATTTTTGTTGGGAAACCCCCCTGCACGCGGCAAGCGCCAGTGCCTGGGCGTCATCACACCCGGGGTGGACGCGCGCATCGTGGACCCGGAAACCCTGCGCGAATTGCCCGTGGGCGAAGTGGGCGAGCTGGTCACGCGCGGCCCGCAACTCATGCGCGGCTACTGGCAAAACGAGAGCGCCAACCAGACCTCATTTTTTGAGCTCGATGGCCAAACCTTTTTCCGCACGGGTGACCTGGCCAGCGTGGACGAAGAGGGTTACTTCTTCATGCGCGACCGCCTCAAGCGCATGGTCAACGTCTCGGGCTTCAAAGTCTGGCCTGCCGAGGTGGAAAACACCCTCTACGAACACCCTGCGGTGCACGAGGCCTGCGTGATTTCTGTGCCCGACACCCAGCGCGGTGAAAACGTGATGGCGCTGTTGGTGCTCAAGCCCGACGCCCAAGGCCAAGTCACTGAGCAAGACATCATCGACTGGAGCCGCGAGCACATGGCCGTCTACAAAACCCCCCGCATCGTGCGTTTCATGGATGTGCTGCCCAAGTCCGGCACGGGCAAGATTTTGTGGCGGCAGCTGCAAGAACATGAGCACGCGCGCAAGAACACCGCGCCTTCACAGGAGACCCCATGAGAATTCCTCTGAGTTTCAAAGGCCAGTCGGTGTTTGTGGCCGGTGGCAGCAGCGGCATCAACCTGGGCATCGCCACCGCGTTCGCCCAGGCTGGGGCGAATGTGGCGATTGCCAGCCGCAACGCCGAGCGCGTGGCCCAAGCGGTGGACCAGTTGCGCCAACACGGCACGCAAATCGAGGGCTACAGCGCCGATGTGCGCGACGCCGCAGGCATTGCCGCTGCCCTGCAGCAAGCGCGTGACGCCATCGGCCCTTTTGATGTGCTCGTCTCGGGCGCAGCAGGCAACTTTTTGGCGCCCGCTTTGGGCATGTCGGCCAACGGCTTCAAGACGGTGGTGGACATTGACCTGAACGGCACCTTCCATGTGCTGCGAGCGGGCTATGAGCACCTGCGCCGCCCGGGGGCCAGCGTGATCAACATCTCGGCGCCGCAGGCTTTCAACCCCACCAAGCTGCAAGCCCATGTGTGCGCGGCCAAGGCGGGCGTGGACATGCTCACGCGGGTGCTGGCCATGGAGTGGGGGCCTGAAGGCGTGCGGGTGAACTCCATCGTGCCGGGGCCGATTGGTGACACCGAAGGCATCCGCCGCCTGGCACCCACGCCCGAAGCCTTGCAGCGCATGACGCAGTCCGTGCCCCTGCAGCGCATGGGGCGGGTGGAAGAGATCGCCGACATGGCGCTGTTTTTGGCGTCGCCGCACGCCGCATTTGTCACTGGCGCCATCATGGCGGTGGACGGTGGCAGTTCCCTGGCCGGTGGCCGAGACTATTCAGGAAGCCTTTCATGATCATCCCCTCCAAAAGCTCTCCCTCTTTGCTGCAGTTTGACGTGACCGACCAGGTCGCCACCATCACCTTTGACAGCCCCAGCAAACGCAATGCGCTCGAGCCCGCCATGCGCGACGAGCTGGCGCTGGCCTTGCAACACATCCAGCACGACAAGTCCATCCGCGCCGTGGTCCTGACGGGCGCAGCCGGGCATTTCTGCTCTGGTGGTGACCTCAAAAACATTGCCACCGCCAACCTTGATAACGGCGGCTGGCTCGGCCGCATGCAGACCCTGCACGATTGGGTGCAGCTGCTGCTGACCCTCGACCGTCCGGTGATCGCCGCGGTCGATGGTGCGGCCGCAGGTGCGGGTTTCAGCCTCGCTTTGTCGGCCGACTTCGTGCTGGCGACCCCACGCGCCTGGTTCAACATGTCCTTCCTCAAGGTCGGTCTGGTGCCCGATGTGGGTGCGCTCTACACACTGCCCCGTGTGGTGGGCGTGCAGCGTGCCAAAGAAATCATGCTCTCGGCCCGCGACATCGACGCCCAAGAGGCCTTGCGGCTGGGTATCGTGATGGAGCTGCACGAGCCCGACCAGCTGCTGCCCCGTGCACAGGCCATGGCGCGCAGTTTTGTGGGCGCCTCGCCTGCTGCCGTGGCTTTGATCAAGCGCAGCTTGAACAACGCCTTGGGCGGCGGCTTGCAAGACATGCTCACCACCGAAGCACAAGCTCAGTCTTTGGCCGCAGGCACCGCCGAGCACCGCGAAGCCGTTAACCGCTTTCTGACCAAGCAGCCGCCCTTGTTTGCCTGGCCAGCGCAAAACAAAAGCTGACGGGCCGTGTGTTCCTTTATTTGTCATTTCCGGCTCGCTTCCAGATGGTCACCCCGGACGCGCTCTCAGGCCGTCATTCCGGAATCGATCTCTAACTGTCATCCCGGACTTGATCCGGGATCCATGGATTGCAAGGGCCCTGAACCCCGGGTCTTCGCCCGGGGTGACAGGGTCAATGTTTGCGCCCGGGGTGACGAGGCCATGGTCTTCCCCCGGGTAGGCAAAGTTCAAGAGTCTGGGTTTCGTGATCCAAACCCAAGGGCATTCCCTGAGTTCGGCAATCCCAAACCCCCGCTTCAGCATTCGAAGATTGTCCAGAATCACGGGACGCCGCAAGATACATCAACCCCCCTTGGGGTGACGCTGGCACCCCAGCGCTCCATCCCATGATTTTCAGGAGAACAACATGAGCAAAGCTCGATTGGTAGAAAGCAAAGTTGTGGTCGTCACTGGCGCTGGTGGCGGCATTGGCCGTGACATCGCGCTGGCCATGGCGCGTGAAGGGGCCAAGGTGGTGGTCAACGACATTGGCGCGTCCGTCTCTGGCGAAGGCCAGGACGCAGGCCCCGCACAAAAAGTGGTGGACGAAATCCAAGCCATGGGCGGTCAGGCCGCCGCCAACACCGACAGCGTGTCTGACGCTGCAGGCGCGGCCCGCATCATCCAGACGGCCATTGACAGCTTTGGCCGCATCGACGTGGTGGTCAACAACGCAGGCATCTTGCGTGACCGCTTCTTCCACAAGATGAGCATGGACGAATGGGATGCGGTGCTAAAGGTGCACCTGTACGGCGCCTTCTACGTCAGCCGCGCCGCCGCGCCGCACTTCAAGGAACAAGAAAGCGGCAACTACATCCACATGACCTCGACCTCGGGGCTGGTGGGCAACTTTGGCCAGGCCAACTACTCGGCAGCCAAGTTGGGCGTGACCGCGTTGTCCAAGTCGATTGCGCTGGACATGCAAAAGTTCAATGTCCGCTCTAACTGCATCTCGCCCTTCGCCTGGAGCCGCATGATCGGCTCGATCCCGACCGAGACGCCCGAAGAGCAAGCCCGCGTCGAGCGCATCAAGCAGATGACCCCCGCCAAGATCGCGCCCATGGCCGTGGCCCTGGCCAGCGACGACTCGGCCCATGTGAACGGCCAGGTCTTTGCCGTGCGCAACAACGAAATCTTTTTGATGAGCCAGCCGCGCCCCATCCGCTCGGTGCACCGCAGCGAGGGCTGGACGCCGCAGTCGGTGCTCGACCAGGCCATGCCCGCGCTCAAGTCGAGCTTCTTCGATTTGGACCGCTCGGGCGACGTGTTCAGCTGGGACCCGATCTGAGGCGATGCGCATGCAAACACAGAACAAAGATTCAGGTGTGCTCGCGCAGCACCAAGCCGCCCTGGCCGAAGGCCGCTTCCTGATTCAGCAATGCGGTGATTGTGGTCAGCACATTTACTTTCCGCGTGAGGTCTGCCCGCAATGCGGCAGCGACCATGTGGCGCTGGTGGCCCCCACGGGCCTGGGCACGGTGTATTCGGTCACCACGGTGCGCCGCAAGCCCGACGCGGGTGGCGACTACAACGTCTGCCTGATCGATCTGGATGAAGGTGTGCGCCTGATGAGCCGGGTTGAAACAGACCCTGTCGACGCCGTGCAAGTGGGCCAGCGGGTGCAAGCCCGCGTGGTGGTCGACAAGGGCCAAGGCATGGTGGTGTTTGACCCGGTCAGCACAGAGGCCACGTCGGCCAAGCCCGTGCCCCGTGGCCCGGCCGCGTCGGCAGCGGTGCATTCGTCCACCGGCCTCAAGGCCTTGCGCGGCAGCGCCGCCATCGCAGGCGTGGCCACTTTCGGTTGCGGCGAAGCCACGGGTTTCACCGAGATGGAAGTGCTGGCCCGCGCTGCGCACGCTGCGGTGGCCGATGCCGGACTCAAGATGAGCGACATCGACGGGTTGTGCACCGCCAGTGTGATGTCCACCATGTGGCCCATGCCGGTGACCGAGTATTTGGGCATCAACCCGCGCTACATCAACGGCACCATGCTTGGCGGCTCCAGTTTTGTGGCGCACCTCTTGCCTGCCATGATGGCTTTGCAGTCAGGCCAGTGCAACGCGGTGCTGGTCTGTTACGGCAGCACGCAGCGCACGTCCACCTTTGGCCGCGCCGAGATCGCCCAGGCCCGCCGCGTGATGGACCCGCAGCCCTACGAAACCCTTTATGCCCCGATGCAGCCGCTCAGCGCCTACGCGTTGGCCACGCGCCGGCACATGCACCAATACGGCACCACCCGCCGCCAGTTGGCCGAAGTGGCGGTGGCCGCACGCGCTTGGGCGCAGCGCAACCCCGAAGCCTTCATGCGCGATCCGCTGTCGATTGACGAGGTGCTCAAGGCCCGCATGGTGTCCGACCCCTTGTCGGTGCGTGACTGCTGCCTGGTCACCGATGGCGGTGGCGCCTTTGTGCTGGTGCGTGCCGACCGTGCGCGTGACCTGCCGAAGAAACCTGTTTACGTGTTGGGCAATGCCACCGCCAACTGGAACCGCCAGGTCTCGTCCATGCACGACCTCACCGTCACATCGGCCAGCCAGTCCGGGCGCGAAGCTTTTGCCATGGCAGGCCTCACGCCCGCCGACATGAAGGTGGTCCAGCTGTACGACGCCTTCACCATCAACACCTTGCTCTTTCTGGAAGACTTGGGCTTTTGCAAAAAAGGCGAAGGCGGCGCATTTGTCGAAGGCGGCGCGATCGCACCCGGTGGCCGCCTGGCGGTCAACACCAACGGCGGCGGCTTGTCGTGCACGCACCCCGGCATGTACGGCATCTTCACTGTCATCGAAGCCGTGCGCCAGTTGCGCGGTGAAGGCGGCGAGCGCCAAGTGCAGGGCGCCCAGACCGCGCTGGCCCACGGCAACGGCGGCACGTTGTCGAGCCAGTCCACGGCCATCCTCGGCACTTTTGAAACCTTGTAAAGACCACACGACTTCACCATGATCCGAGATACCGAAACCTTTGAAGCCCTGCTCGACTCCGTGCGCCGTTTTGTGCGCGAGCGTTTGGTGCCTGCCGAGAACGAAGTGGCTGAGACCGACGAAATCCCCGAAGCCATCGTGCAAGAGATGCGCGAGATGGGCTTGTTTGGTCTGACCATCCCCGAGTCCTATGGCGGCTTGGAGCTGACCATGGAAGAAGAGGCGCGTCTGCTGTTTGAGCTGTGCAAGACCTCGCCCGCTTTCCGCTCGGTGATCGGCACCACGGTGGGCATCGGCTCGCAGGGCATCTTGATGGACGGCACCGAAGAACAAAAAGCCTATTACCTGCCCAAGCTGGCCACGGGCGAGTTGTCGTCTTCGTTTGCGCTGACCGAGCCTGATGCGGGCTCGGACGCGGCATCGCTGCGCACCACGGCTATCAAGGACGGCGACCATTACGTGGTCAACGGCACCAAGCGCTACATCACCAACGCGCCGCATTCCAAAATCTTCACGCTCATGGCCCGCACCAACCCGGCCGACAAGGGCGCGGGCGGCGTGTCGGCCTTCATCGTCGACGCCCAATCGCCCGGCATCAGCCTGGGCAAGAACGACAAGAAGATGGGCCAAAAAGGCGCCCACACCTGCGACGTGATTTTTGACAATGTGCGTGTGCCCGCTGCCAACCTGATCGGTGGCCAAGAGGGCCAGGGCTTCAAGACCGCGATGAAGGTGCTCGAAAAAGGCCGCATCCACTTGGCCGCCGTGTGCGTGGGCGTGGCCCAGCGCATCCTGGATGACGCGCTGCGCTACGCCATCGACCGCAAGCAATTCGGCCAGTCGATCGCCGAGTTCCAGCTGGTGCAGGCCATGTTGGCCGACAGCAAGGCCGAGCTGTATGCCGCCGAGTGCATGGTGATCGACGCCGCCCGCAAGCGCGACGAAGGCCGCAGCGTCTCGACCGAAGCCTCGTGCTGCAAGATGTTCGCATCCGAGATGTGCGGCCGCGTGGCCGACCGTGCGGTGCAGATTTTGGGGGGCGCGGGCTACCTGGCCGAATACGGCATCGAGCGCTTTTACCGCGATGTGCGTTTGTTCCGCCTGTACGAGGGCACCACGCAGATCCAGCAAATCATCATCGGCCGCAACATGGTGCGCGAGGCCCGGGCTTGAGATTTTTCAGCGTCATTTCACGACAAAACCACCAAGGAGACAAGGCATGACAAAGACTTTCACCCGCCGCATGGCCCTGGCCACGCTCAGCAGCTTGGCGCTGATGGGCACGGCCCAAGCGCAGACCGCTTACCCCAGCCAGCCCATCAAGTTCATCGTGCCTTATCCCGCAGGCGGCGCCACCGATGTACTGGCCCGCATGGTGGCGCAAAAGATGCAAGACAACTGGCAGCAAAACGTGGTGGTCGACAACAAGCCCGGTGCGGGCGGCACCATCGGGGCCAACCTGGTGGCCAAAGGGCCTGCCGATGGGCACACCGTCCTCTTCAGCATCGTGGCTTTGCTCCAGCAAATTTCGCTGATGAAATTGCCCTACGACCCGATCAAAGACTTCGCCCCCATCAGCCGCGTCGCGATCAGCCCCAGCGTGTTCGCGGCCAGCACCAGTTTGCCGGTCAACAACCTGGCCGAGCTGGTCAAGCTGGTCAAGGCCAGTCCTGGCAAGTACAGCTTTGGCACCTATGGCCCCGGCACCTCGGCCCACCTGCAAGGCGAGCTGCTCAACATGCAGACCGGCATGGACCTGCTGCACATCCCTTACCAAGGCGCAGCGCCTTTGGTCACGGCCATGCTGGGCGGGCAGTTGTCCACCGCCTTCATGGATGCGGGTTCTTCGCGCCAGCATTTCCCCAAGTTCAAACTGCTGGGTGTGACGGGCTCAGAGCGCCTGTCGTGGTTGCCCAATGTGCCCACGCTCAAGGAGCAAGGCCTCAACTCCTTCGAGCCACTGGGCTGGTTTGGTTTGTTTTTGCCCGCGGCCACGCCCAAGCCGGTGGTGGACAAATTCTCGGTCGAAATCCAGCGCATCCTCAAGTTGCCCGATGTGCGCGAAAAAATTGAATCCATGGGATTGATTCCAGGCGGCGAGACGCAAGAGAACTTTGCCAAGGTGATCAAGTCCGATGCCGAGATTTACGCGCGCATCATCCGCGACGCCAAGATCACCCTGAACTGATCGCAGCATGAAAACCCGCGTCACCGAAGCCTTGGGCATCCGCTACCCGATCATTCAGGGTGGCATGCAGTGGGTGGGCAAGGCCGAGCTGGTTTCGGCCGTGTCCAACGCCGGTGGCTTGGGTGTGCTCACAGCGCTCACCCAGCCCACACCACAAGCCTTGGCGCTTGAGATCGCCCGCACCCGCACCCTGACCGACCAGCCCTTTGGTGTGAACCTCACCATCTTGCCCTCGATCAACCCGCCGCCCTATGCCGAGTACCTGCAGGCCATCATCGACAGCGGCGTGAAGATTGTGGAGACCGCTGGCAACAGCCCCAAAGAGTTCATTGGCCGCATGAAGGAGGCGGGCATCACCATCGTGCACAAATGCACCTCGGTGCGCCACGCCTTGAGCGCCGAGCGCAATGGGGTGGACATGATCAGCATCGACGGCTTTGAATGCGCGGGACACCCCGGCGAAGACGATGTGCCCGGCCTGGTGCTGATCCCCTTGGCGTGCCAGGCCCTGCGCGTGCCGATCATTGCCTCGGGCGGCATTGCCGACGGTCGCGGCATGGCCGCGGCCATGGCACTGGGTGCCGAGGGCGTGAACATGGGCACGCGCTTTTTGGTCACACAAGAAGCGCCGGTGCACGACAACATCAAACAGGCCCTGGTGGGCGCCACCGAGCGCGACACGAAGTTGATGTTCCGCACCATGCGCAACACCACGCGGGCTTGGAGCAACGCGGTGTCACAGGAAGTGGTCGCCACCGAAAACCGCGAAGGCGGTTGCAGCTTTGAAGACATCCGCCACCTGGTCGCAGGCCAGCGCGGCAACCAGGCCCTGCAGTCGGGCGATGTCGATAGCGGCGTGGTCGCGGCCGGTCAGGTGATTGGCCTGATCGACGACATCCCCCGTTGTGCCGACCTGATCGAGCGCATGGTGGCCGACTGCCGAGCCGCCTTGTCGCGTGCGCAGACCTGGGCCCTTCCCCCTTGAGCGGCGGCCCAAATGATCACCCCCAAGCCAGCAACCCTAAAAAACCCAGGAGACAAACCATGACAAAACCCCCATCCACCCAGCGCCGTTTGATGATGGCCCTTCTGGGGGCGGTGTGCACAGCATCCGCCCTGCCCCTGTGGGCCCAGTCCACAGGCAACAACACCGTCAAGCTCATCGTGGGCTACGCCCCAGGCGGGCCCGTGGATTCATCGGCGCGGGTGTTCGCGCCGGTGCTCAGCCGCGAACTGGGCCAGCCCGTGATCGTGGAAAACCGGCCCGGCGCAGGCGGTGCGGTGGCAGGCAACACCGTGGTCAAGTCCGCGCCCAACAGCCTGGAAATTTTTTATGCCGCCAGCCCCACCATGACCATCAGCCCCCATGTGCTCAAAGCCATGGCCTTTGATCCGCTCAAGGACATGACCCCGCTGGCCACCATCCTCAGTTATGCCAACGTGCTGGTCATCAACCAGAACCAGCCCTTCAAAACCTTGCCCGAGTTGGTGGCCTTTGGCAAAGCCAATCCGGGCAAGTTGGCCTACGGCTCGGCCGGCATGGGGGCATCGAACCACCTGAGTGGCGAGCTGTTTGCGCGGCGTGCAGGCATCACCATGACGCATGTGCCCTACAAGGGCAACGCACCGGCCATGACCGACGTGATGGGCGGGCAGATTCAGATGATGTTTGACATCGTGGGCGGTGCCAAGGCCCACATCGATGGCGGCAAGGTCAGGCCCCTGGCCGTGACCTCCAAAGAGCGCAACCCGGCCCTGCCGCAGCTGCCCAGCATGACCGAGTTGGGCGTCCGCGACTACGACGTGGGCGGCTGGTACGGCCTGTATGGCCCGCTGGGCATGAGCGCCGAACTCAGCCAGAAGATCACGGCCGCCACAGCGCGCGCCCTGCAAGACCCCGATCTGAACAAGCGCTGGGTGGACCAGGGTTACGTGATTTGGAATGCCAAGCCTGCCGACCTGGCCGATCGCATGCGCCGCGAACACGCGCTGTGGGCCGAAGTCACCAAAGGCATGACGTTTGAATGACCATGCAGCCAAGCCCCAAGCACACCCGCATTCACCACCTGTTTGACGAACGCGTTGCGCAGGCTCAGGACCATCCTTTTTTGTATCTGACTCATGGGGTGATGACGCTGGGGCATTTGGCGCAGCAGGTGGACCTGCTGGAGGCCGAGTTGCGCGATGCCGGTGTGTGCGTGGGTGACCGGGTGCTGGTGGCGGCAGAAAACTGCCCCGAGCATGTGGCCCTCGTGTTGGCCTGCAGCCGCGTGGGGGCCTGGGCTTGCGGCGTCAATGCCCGCATGACGGCAACCGAAGTGTCGGCCTTTGCCGACAAGGCCGATGCCCGTGTGTTGTATTTCACGGTGGGCGTGTCCGAGGCGGCCCGCCAGCACGCGGCGCAGCACGGCACGCAGGCGAGCGTGCTGCCCGGTTTGCAGCGCACACCCATCAGGCCACAGGCCGCCGCACAAACGGGTGAACTGGCCGAGCAGGTGGCCGCGATCATCTTCACCTCGGGCACCACGGGCCAGCCCAAGGGTGTGATGCTCACACACGCCGGGCTGTTGCAGTTTGCCCGGGTGTCGGCGCAGTCGCGCCAGCTGGGGCCTTCGGACCGGTCTTACGCCTATTTGCCCATGACACACATCTTTGGTCTGGGCACGGTGCTCATGGCTTCGCTGCACGCGGGCTCGGGCCTGCTCATGCGCAGCCAGTTCGATCCGGCCGATGTGTTTGATGCCTTGGCCCACCATGGCCTCACCCAGCTGCAAGGCCCGCCCGCCATGTTCACCCGCTTGCTGGGCTGGCTGGATGGCCAAGGCATAAGGCAGCCGCTGGCACCGGATTTGCGCTACGTTTACACAGGCGCTGCGCCGCTGGACCTGAGCGTCAAGCAAGCGATTGAAGCGCGTTTTGGCAAACCCCTGCACCACGGTTATGGCCTGTCGGAATACGCAGGCGCTTTGACCTTGTGCCGCCTGAACGAACAGCGCAACGACACCAGCGCGGGTTACCTGGTCGAAGGGGCCGAGCTGCGCATCATGGGCCCTGATGGGCAAGACCTGCCTGCTGGCGAGACGGGCGAGATCTGGATGCGCGGCGTGGGCTTGATGCCCGGTTATTTCCGCGACCCTGACATTACGGCGCAGGTCATCAAGCCTGGCGGCTGGTACGCCAGCGGCGACCTGGGTCGACAAGACGCCGATGGTGCGCTGCAGGTGGTCGGGCGTCTGAAGGAGATGATCATCCGCTCGGGCTTCAATGTGTACCCCGGCGAGGTCGAGGCGGTTTTGCTGGGCTGGCCCGGTGTGCAAAAAGCAGCGGTGGTCGGTCGCAAAGCGGCCGATGGCAATGAGGACATCCTGGCCTTCATCGAAGCCAAGCTAGGCGTGCAGCTGGACCTGCAGGCCCTGAAGGCCCATGCCCACGAACATTTGTCGCCTTACAAGCGCCCCTCGGTCATGGCCTTGGTGCCCGACATGCCCATGACACTCAGCGGCAAAGTGCTCAAGCGCGAGCTGCTTGAACAATGGGCCGCAACGCAAGGACGCTAGGCATGACCCTGCTTCTTGACTGGTAAAGGTGGGCTTTCACAAAGACAGACGGTCTCTCGGCCCCAACTGCGCGAAGATCGACCCAATGACAACCTCCTCAAATTTAGACGCCGAGCAAGTGGCCCACCTGCGCAGCTGGGAAGGCCGCAGCGAAACGCTGACCGACGAGATCGTCGCCGCCCCCCTGCGTGGCCAAAGCGCTTTGCTCGACCGCGATGACACCCGCCAAGCCGCGGGCAGCGACGTGCCACCGCTGTGGCACTGGTTGTACTTTTTGCCGCAGGCGCGGCAAAGCCAGATCGGGCCCGACGGCCACCCCTTGCGTGGGGGCTTCTTGCCGCCCGTGCCGCTACCACGCCGCATGTGGGCCGGTGGCCGCTTGCAGTGGCAAACCGATAACCCAATGCGAGTGGGCGACGCGGCGCAAAAGCATTCGCGCATCGCCTCCGTCAAACACAAGTCCGGCCGCACGGGCGACCTGCTGTTTGTCCAGGTGGAGCACGCTTTCAGCAACGCCCAAGGCCTGTGCCTGACCGAAACGCACGACATCGTGTACCGCGCTGCGGCTGTGCCGGGTGCCCCCGAAGTGCCGCCTACCGCGGCCGAAACCGGCGCGCCTTGGCAGCGCGAGTTTGTGCCCGATCCGGTGTCGCTGTTTCGTTATTCGGCGCTCACCTTCAACGGCCACCGCATCCACTACGACCGCAGCTACGTCACGCAAGAAGAAGGCTACCCCGGCCTCATCGTGCACGGCCCGCTGATCGCCACCTTGCTGGTGGACCTGGTGCGCAGGCAAGTGCCGGATGCCCGCGTGGCCTCGTTCCAGTTTCGTGCGGTGCGCCCCACCTTTGACCTGCACCCCTTCCGCCTGAATGGCCGGCCGTCGTCTGACGGCAAAACCATTGACCTTTGGGCCTGCGACCACGAAGGCTGGCTCACCATGCAGGCGCAAGCCACCTTGGCCTGAGATTTTTTGGTCTGAAACTTTTTACCAACACCACCACCATGCAAACCTCACCCGACCAGTACCAAGACATCCGCGACGCCGTGCGCGCCCTGTGCGCCCAGTTCCCTGACGAGTACCACCGCAAGGTGGATGAAAAACGCGGCTACCCCGAAGAGTTTGTGGACGCCCTGACCAAAGCCGGTTGGATGGCCGCGCTGATTCCGCAGGAATATGGCGGCTCGGGCCTGTCCATGGCCGAGGCCTCGGTCATCATGGAAGAGATCAACCGCTCGGGCGGCAACTCGGGCGCATGCCACGGCCAGATGTACGTGATGAACTCCATCGTGCGCAGCGGCTCCGACGCCCAGAAAAACACCCTCTTGCCCAAGATCGCCACCGGCGAGTTGCGCATCCAGTCCATGGGCGTGACCGAGCCCACCACGGGCAGCGACACCACCAAGCTCAAAACCACCGCCGTCAAAAAAGACGGCCGCTGGGTCATCAACGGTCAAAAGGTCTGGATCTCTCGCATCCAGCACAGCGATCTGATGATCTTGCTGGCCCGCACCACGCCCGCCGACCAGGTCACCAAACGGTCTGAGGGCCTGTCGTGCTTTCTGATTGATCTGAAGCAAGCGATCGGCAACGGCCTCACGGTGCGTCCCATCTTGAACATGGTCAACCACGAGACCAACGAGCTGTTTTTTGACAACCTCGAAATTCCCGAAGATGCGCTCCTGGGCGAGGAAGGCAAGGGCTTCAAGACCTTGCTCGACGGCCTGAACGCCGAGCGCGTGTTGATCGCGGCCGAGTGCATTGGCGACGGCTACTGGTTCATCGACCGCGCCACCAAATACGCCAAAGACCGCGTGGTGTTCGGCCGCCCCATCGGCCAGAACCAGGGCGTGCAGTTCCCGATTGCCGACGCTTTCATTGAGCTGGAAGCCGCCAACCTGATGCGCTGGAAAGCCTGCGAAAAAATCGATGCAATGCAAAACGCCGGGGCCGAAGCCAACATGGCCAAGTACCTCGCGGCCAAGGCCAGTTGGGAAGCGGCCAACGTCTGCCTGCAAACCCATGGTGGCTTTGGCTTTGCTTGCGAATACGACATCGAACGCAAGTTCCGAGAAACCCGCCTGTACCAGGTCGCGCCGGTCTCGACCAACATGATCTTCAGCTACGTGGCCGAGCACATCCTCGGGTTGCCCCGTTCGTTTTGACATGGCTTTGCCAAGACCTCTCGACGGCATCACCGTCGTCTCACTCGAGCACGCGATTGCTGCGCCGTTTTGCACGCGGCAACTGGCCGACTTGGGCGCTCGCGTCATCAAGATCGAACGCCCCGGTGCGGGCGATTTTGCGCGGGCCTACGACACGCGGGTGCGCGGCCAGGCCTCGCACTTTGTGTGGACCAACCGCTCCAAAGAAAGCCTGACGCTCGACCTGAAACACCCAGGTGCCATGGCCGTTCTGCGCGATCTGCTCAAAGACGCCGACGTCCTGGTGCAAAACCTCGCACCCGGCGCGGCCGCGCGCATGGGTTTGTCGTTTGAAGCCCTCAGCGCCACCCTCCCCAAGTTGATCGTCTGCGACATTTCGGGCTATGGCGAAGACGGCCCCTACCGCGACAAAAAAGCCTACGACCTCTTGATCCAGAGCGAGGCGGGCATGTTGTCCATCACTGGCACGCCCGAAGACCCGTCCAAAACCGGCAACTCGATCGCCGACATCGCGGCCGGCATGTACGCTTACACCAACATCCTGTCGGCCCTGCTGCTGCGCGGCAAAACCGGCCAGGGCAGCCACATCGACGTGTCCATGCTCGAAGCGTTGGCCGAGTGGATGGGCTACCCCCTGTACTACGCCTACGACGGTGCCACTCCGCCGCCGCGCAGCGCAGCCTCGCACGCCAGCATCTATCCCTATGGCCCGTTTGCGGCGGGTGACGGTGGCACCGTGATGCTGGGCCTGCAAAACGAGCGCGAGTGGAAAGTGTTTTGCGACGTGGTGTTGGGCGATGCCGCCCTGGCCAGCGATGCGCGCTTTCACACCAACGCCTTGCGCAACATCCACCGTGCCGAGTTGCAGCAACTGATTGTGAGTGTGTTTGCGACCATGAACACGGCCGAGGTCGAAGCCCGGCTGGACCACGCGCAAATTGCCAACGCCCGCATGAACGACATGGCCGGCGTTTGGGCGCACCCGCAGCTCAAGGCACGCCAGCGCTGGCAACAGGTGGGTTCGCCCGCGGGTGAGATCCCCGCCTTGCTGCCGCCGGGGCGCAACAACCGATACGACTACCGCATGGACCCCGTGCCCGCCGTGGGAGAGCACACCGAGGCTATTCTGCGCGAGCTGGGCCTGGACGATGCGGCGGTGCAGGCCCTGCGCCAAGCCCAGTCCATTTGACCCCTCATCTCCAGGAGAACGCATGACTTCTTACTCTGCCGAACTCGCCGCCTTTGCAGCGCAGCTGCGCTTCGAAGACATCCCAGAGCCCGTGGTTCGCAAGACCGAAGACCTGTTGGTCGACTGGTTTGGCGCCACCGTGGGCGGACATGGTTCGCGCCCTGTGGAGAACATCAACCGCTTTGCGCGAGCGATGGGATCGGCCCAAGGTTCAGCCGAGGTGATCGTGGGCGGCACCCGGAACTCGCCCTACCTGGCCGCCATGGTCAACGCTGCGGCTTCGCATGTGGCAGAGCAAGACGATGTGCACAACGGCTCGGTGTTCCATCCGGCCACGGTGGTGTTTTCGCCTGCGGTGGCGGTGGCGCAGGCGCTGGGGGCCAGCGGCCAACAGTTGTTGGCCGCATCGGTGGCGGGCTACGAAGTGGGCATCCGCGTGGGCGAATTTTTGGGGCGATCGCACTACCGGGTGTTTCACACCACCGGCACCGCGGGAACGCTGGCCGCCGCTGCTGCGGTGGGGCATTTGCTGGGGCTCAATGCCCGTCAGATGCAGCACGCTTTGGGTTCGGCCGGTACGCAGTCTGCCGGTTTGTGGGAATTTTTGCGCACAGCCGCCGACAGCAAGATCCTGCACACTGCACATGCGGCCGGCGCAGGTCTGATGTCGGCGTACCTGGCTCAGGATGGTTTTACCGGTGCCGCCGACATCTTCGAAGGCCCGCAAGGCATGGCCGCTGGCATGTCCAGCGATGCCGACCCAGCCCGTTTGATCGATGGCTTGGGCACCCGTTGGGCCACGGCTGAAACCTCATTCAAGTACCACGCCAGCTGCCGCCATACTCACCCGGCGGCCGACGCCTTGCTGCACGTCATGCAAACCCATGGGCTGAAGCCGGCGGACTTGGCCAAAGTCGTCACGCACGTGCACCAGGGGGCCATCGACGTGCTGGGCCCGGTGGTGAATCCCACCACGGTGCACCAGAGCAAATTCTCGATGGGCACGGTGCTGGCCATGGCAGCGCAGTTTGGCCACGCGGGCCTGAACGAATTCGAGCAAGCCTTTCAGACCGAGGCCACCCAGGCTTTGTGCGACAAGGTGGTGATGGTGCTGGACCCGGAAGTGGACGGCGCCTACCCTAAGCGCTGGATCGGCAAAGTGAGCGTCACCACCACCGACGGCCGCATGCTGCATGGCCGCGTGGACGAGCCCAAGGGCGACCCGGGCAACACCCTCTCGCGCCAAGAGATCACCGACAAAGCGATGCGCCTGGCCGCCTTCAGTGGTGGGGCCACACCCGAGGCCATGCGCAAAGCCCTGGACGCGCTCTGGCAAGTGGCGGCCTGGCCCACAGTGGGCGTGCTCTTGGCATGAACTTGTTGCTGCTGGCGCAGGCGCGCAGTTTCCTGTTTGTGCCGGGCCACCGCCCCGAGCGCTTTGCCAAGGCCCTGGCCAGCGGCGCCGACGCGGTGATTGTGGACCTGGAAGACGCCGTGCCGCTGGACGCCAAAGACGCAGCACGCGCTGCGCTGGCGGCGGCTTGGCTGGGTTTTGACGATGCCCAACGTGCGCGCCTCTTGGTGCGCGTGAATCCCGCAGCCACACCTTGGCACGAGGCTGACCTGGCAGCGCTTGGCCGCTTGCCAGGATTGGGTGCGGTCATGTTGCCCAAAGCTGAAACCGCGCAGCAAATTGAGCGCGCCTTTCAGGCCTGCGGCGTGCCGGTGCTGCCCTTGATCGAGAGCGCCGAAGGCGTGGGGCAGATGGACGCCATGGCCCGTGCAGAGGGTGTGCTGCGTTTGGGCTTGGGGCACATCGACCTGCAGGCCGATCTGGGCATGCGCTGCGGACCCGACGAGGCAGAACTCGCGCCCATTCGGTGGGCGATGGTGGTGGCCTCTCGCCGCGCCGGTTTGCCCTCCCCGGTGGATGGTGTGACCACCGCCACAACCGAGGCGCAGGTGTTGGCGCAAGACGCGCATCGCAGCCGCCGCTTTGGTTTTGGTGCCAAGCTGTGCATTCACCCTGCGCAGGTGGCGGGCGTGCACCAGGCCTTGGCCCCGACCGAGGCCGAATGTGTCTGGGCCCAGCGCGTGTTGGCTGCGCAGGCACAGGCCCGCGGCGGTGCTTTCAGTGTGGACGGCAAAATGGTCGACCCGCCCGTGCTCTTGCTGGCGCGCCAAATTCTCCAGGCACCTCGCGCTTGAAAAGTGGGTGTTCTGAATTCTGGCGGGCGCACATTGGGGGGATCTTGTGGTGGGGCATGGGCCGCTGATCGGCGACAATGGACGCACAGTCCATCAATCCCATGCGCATCAAAACTTTCTCTCTCCTTTCCCTCTTCTTGGCCATCGCCGTAGGCACCCTGGGGCACACCTCGGCTTCTTTTGCAGCCAAACACCCACAAAGCAAGGCCGCTGCGACCAAAAAGGCGGTGTCCGGTAAAAAAGCGGCACCTGGCAAAAAAGCCCCGGTCGCCATGAACGCATTGCCGCCACTGGCGGCTCAGGTCGCCTTGGCCGACAACGCGCCCGCGCTGCCCGCCAAAGCATGGCTGCTGATGGACTACGACTCCGGCCAGGTGCTGGCCTCTGCCAATCAGGACGAAGCCCTGCCGCCCGCGTCGCTCACCAAAATGATGACCAGCTACATCGTCGAGGAGGCGCTGCGCTCGGGCAAGCTCAAGCCCACGGATCTGGTCAGCGTCAGTGAAAACGCCTGGTGCCGGGGCACCAGCGCCGAGTCGTGCATGTATTTGCCGCTGAACAGCCAGGCCACCGTCATTGACATCCTGCGCGGCATCATCGTGCAGTCGGGCAACGACGCATCGAAGGCGATTGCCGAGCACATGGCGGGTTCCGAAGCAGGTTTTGCCAAACTGATGAATGCCCAGGCCCAGCGGCTGGGCATGACCCACACCACATTCGTCAACCCCACCGGCCTGCCCGACCCGGCGCACAAGTCGTCTGCGCGCGATCTGGCCATCTTGGCGCGTGCCATCATCCAAGACGGTGCGGAGTACTACCCCCTCTACGCCGAGCGCGAGTTCAAGTACAACGGCATCAAGCAAGGCAACCGCAATGCCTTGCTTTACACCGATCCTTCCGTGGACGGCCTGAAAACGGGTCACACCGCAGAGGCCGGCTATTGCCTGGTCACCTCGGCCAAGCGCAACGAGATGCGCCTGATCTCGGTCATCCTCAACACCCACAGCGCGCAGGCGCGTGCAGACCAGTCGCGTGCGCTGCTGGCCTGGGGTTACAGTCAATTTGAAAAAGCCACGCCCATCCCGCCGACCGCGGTCGTTGCCACGGCCAAGGTCGGCTTTGGCAAGGCCAACACAGTCCCCGCTGTTTTGGGCGCACCGTGGATGCTGACCGTGCCTCGTGGTCAGCCCGTGCAGACCACGGTCGAGCTCAAGCCAAGTCTTGAGGCCCCCATCGCCAAAGGCGCCGTGATCGGTAAAGTGCTGGCGACCGCCAACGGCAAACCGGTGGGCGAAACCCCCCTGGTGGCGCAAGTCGAAGTGGAACGCTCGGGCTTGTTGCTGCGCGCATGGCAGCACGTGGCCAAATTGTTCGGCCTTTGAGCGTTGTTCTGTCAGCCAGCGACTGCCCATGTCCGTGCACTTTGATTTGGTTGACCTGCGCCTGATGGTGCGGGTGGCCGAAGCCAACAGCCTCACCAAAGGGGCTGAGGCCTCGCACATCTCGCTGCCTGCGGCCAGCACGCGCATCAAGAACCTGGAAGAAAGCATCGGCGCCAAGTTGCTCAACCGCCACAGCCAAGGGGTGACGCTCACACCGCCCGGCCAGGCCTTTGTGCACCGCGCGCGCCTGGTGCTGGGCCAGATCGAGCATCTGCGCGGCGACCTGCAGGAATATGCCAGCGGCATCAAGGGCCACCTGCGCGTGTACGCCAACACCACGGCCTTGGGCGAGTTTTTGCCCGAAGTGCTCAAGCGCTATTTGGCCACCCATCCCGATGTGAACATCGACCTGCAGGAAAAATTGTCGAATGAAATCGTGCGTGCTGTCATCGACGGCAAGACCGACATCGGCATCGTCGCCGGGTCGGTGCGCACCGAAAGCCTGCAGACCTTGCCCTACCGTTCTGACAGCCTGGTGCTGGTGGTGCCGCATCTGCACCCCGTGGCCGAGCTGCCCAGCATGCCACTCATTGACGCGCTGGAGTTTGACCATGTGGGCCTGCACGAAGCGAGTGCCTTGCATGCCTTCCTCAACCGCGAATGCGAACAGCTGAACAAACCGCTCAAGGTGCGCATCCAGGTCAGCAGCTTCGAGTCGGCCTGCCGCATGATCGAAGCCGGTGTGGGCGTGGGCGTGCTGCCCGAATCGGCCGCCCGCCGCCACGCCCGCAGCATGGCCATCCGCCTGGTGCCGCTGTCTGATGCGTGGGCCTTTCGGTCCATGCAGATTTGTGTGCGCAGTCTGGATGAGCTGCCTGCGTTTGCGCGGGACTTGATTGATTTGTTGGCAGAGGATGCGCGCTTGGCGATGGCTTAAGCGCGTTAAGACGACATCCTCGACAGCACATCAAACACCGCTGCCGTGTCGTGCTCGGCGTGCCCCAGGGCCATGGCAGCGTTGTAAATCGGCACGGTGGCGGCAAACAGCGGCGCGGGCACTTGGGCGTCGGCCAGTGCGGCGGCGATCAGCTGCATGTCTTTTTGCCAGATGCCGACTTTCATGGTGGCGGTGAGCCAGCCTTCGTCCTGCATCAGGGGGCCACGCACTTGCAGCATGCGTGAGCCGCCTGCGCCGTCGCTGAGCACCTTGACGGCGTCTTGCGGTCGGATGCCCCAACGCTGGCCCAGCAGCAGGGCTTCGGCGGTAGACACGTTGTGGATGGCCACCAGCAAATTGGCCATCAGCTTCATCTTCATGCCGTTGCCAAAGGCGCCCAGGTCAAAAGTGCTTTTTGAGAAACCTTCAAAGACGGGTGCCAGTTGCTGGATCGCCGCCTTGGGGCCGCTGGCATACACGGTGAGGTCTTTGTGCACGGCCTGCGCCCCGGTGCCCGACAAAGGGCAATCGAGCATGACGATGCCTTGGGCTTTGAGCGTGTTGCGGGCGGCGGTTTTGTCGGCAATGTCGAGCGTGCTGGTTTCGACCACCAGCAAGTCGCGCTGGCCGGCAGCGGCGATCTGATGCGCTGCACCGAGCAATGCTGCTGGCCCCGGCAGTGAGCAGATGATGACTTGGGCATCGCCCGCCAGATCGGCCGCCGATTTGCGCGCCAAACCCCCGGCCGCTTTCAAGCGCTTCATGGCTTTGGGGTCGGGGTCGTAACCCGTCACTTGAAAGCCCGCCTTCATCAGGTTCACGGCCATGGCTAGCCCCATGATGCCCACACCCAGCATGCCCACGCGTTCTATGGGCGCCTTGTACTTTGCGGTTCTAGCCCTGGGTGTGGCGCTGGGTTGTTTGACCGAAGTGCTCATGCGCGAAAATTCATGCGGAATGTGGTCTGTCAAAGTCGATGGTGGGAGAAAAGGCCGTGGTGCGCAAAATTTTGGTGCTTTGTTCCACCACCAAGTCCAGCTCCAGCAGCGCCTGGCGGTAGACCGCCCACGCGGGGTCGGCCTCCATCAGGGCGCGGCGGCGCTCGCGTTCGGCCAGGCTGGCAAAGCCCCACAGGTGCACCACCTCGTTGAGCGGGCCGATCTCTGACACATAAAACCCGATCAGGTGCCCGAGGTACTGGATTTGCAGCGGCAACGCCGCTTGCTCATACAGCTTCAGAAAGGCACTCGTGCGGAGGGCTTTGAGGGTGTAGGTGCGGTGCTCAACGATCACGGTGGTGTTCCCTCAGTCGGCCTTGATGCCCAGGTCGTTGATCACCTTGTTCCAGAAGGCGTAGTCACCATTGGCCACGGTGTCGAGCGCTGCGGCGGTGGTGCCCGTGGGCGTGAGGCCCAGTTCAATCAGGCGGGCCTGGATCTCGGGCAGTTTCACGATCTTGACGATCTCGGTGTTGAGTTTGGCAATGATGTCGTTGGGTGTGCCCGTGGGCGCAAAGATGCCGTGCCACGAACTGCCGATCACGCCGTTGACATCCAGGTTGGCGTCAAACTCGGTCATGGTGGGCACGTCGGGCAGGCCGGGGATGCGCTGCGCCCCCGAGATGCCCAGGGCCTTGACCCGGCCGGACTTGATGAGCGGAATGGCGGTGGTCGAGGCCTCGACCGACAGGCTGATCAGGCCGCTCATCACATCGGGAGAAGGGTTGGTTTTGTAGGGCACGTGGTTGAGCTTGATGCCCAGCCGCTGCGACCACACCTCCAGCGCCACATGGGGCTGCGAGCCGACGCCCAAGGAGGCAAAGTCGATCTTGCCGGGGTTCGCCTTGGCGTACGCCACCAGCTCTTTCATGTTGTTGTAAGGCGCTTTGGGCGTGGCGGTCAGCACATGGGGCACTTGCAAAATTTGAGTGACGGCCTTGAAATCACGCGGTGGGTTGAACTTGGCGTCTCTGTACACATTGGGGGCAATCGCGTGCGAGGCCTTGACGCTGAAAAACAAGGTGTAGCCATCGGCCGGTGAGGTGGCCGCAGCCACGGCGCCGATCATGCCGCCCGCGCCGGGCCGGTTGTCGACCAACACGGGTTGGCCCAGGGCCGCGCTCAGCTTGTCGCCAATCAGGCGGGCCACCACATCGGGCGAAATGCCGGCAGGAAAGGGCACCACCAGCTTGATCGGGCGATTGGGGTAACCCGCAGATTGCGCAAAGGCTTGGGGCAAGCTGCTGAGCGTGGTGGCGGCAGCCAGGGCGATCAAATGACGGCGTTTCATGGTGTTGTTTCCTGAAGGTGTGGTTGGATTCGGACACATCGTAGGGAGGTACACCCAGGCGGTACATCACGTTAACCCCTAAGGGCAGACACATGGGTTACAGCCAGCGCGGTGGTTTCTGCGACCGATGCAGAGTGCCACGCTGACCGCGGCCTGATCAACCGCCTTGGCAGGTGCCGACTCAGCGGTTGACGTTCACCACCACCCGCCCGCGCACCTGTCCCGCCAGGATCTCACTGCCCAGCGCAACCGCATCTGCCAGGTCCACTTCGCGGGTCATGCGTTCCAGTTGTGCGGTGTCCAGGTCTTGGGCCAAACGCGTCCAAGCGGCTTCGCGCACGGAGCGTGGGGCCATCACGCTGTCGATGCCCGCCAAGGTCACGCCGCGCAAAATAAAGGGGGCCACGCTGGACGGAAAGTCCATGCCTTGCGCCAGACCGCATGCGGTCACCACGCCGCCGTATTTCGTGCTGGCGCAGGCGTTGGCCAGCGTGTGGCTGCCCACGGTGTCGACCACGCCCGCCCAGCGCTCTTTGGCCAACGGTTTGCCGGGGGCTGACAATTCGGCCCGGTCCATCACGTCGGCCGCGCCCAGCTGGCGCAGGTAATCGGCTTCTTGCAGGCGACCGGTGCTGGCCACCACGCGAAAGCCCAGCTTGGCCAGCAGCGCAATGGCCACGCTGCCCACACCCCCGCCCGCACCCGTGACCAAAATGTCACCGCTGGCGGGCGTGACACCGTGCTTTTGCAGCGCCATCACGCACAGCATGGCGGTGTAACCGGCCGTGCCAATGGCCATGGCCTGGCGCGGGGTGAAGGCGGCAGGCAGTTTCACCAGCCAGTCGCCCTTCAGGCGCGCCTTTTGTGCCAGACCGCCGCTGTGGCTCTCGCCCACACCCCAGCCGTTCAAAACGACTTGATCGCCCGCTTTAAACAGCGGGTGCTGGCTGTCGGTCACGGTGCCTGCGAGGTCGATGCCAGGGGTGAGCGGAAATTTGCGCACCACGGGCGATTTGCCGGTGATGGCCAGGCCATCTTTGTAGTTGATGGTGGAGTAATCGACCTGCACCGTCACATCGCCTTCGGGCAAGGCGCTGTCATCCAGCGTCTTCAGGGTGCAGCGGTAACCGGCATCGTCTTTTTCAATTTGCAGGGCTTGGTAAGTCATGGAGGTCTTTCTATCGAAGGATTCAATTGTCTTTTGTAGGCGCGGTGGTTTTAGGGCTTCATTTTCGGTTGACCAACACGATGCCCACGGCCACCAGCGCCAAAGACAGCGCCAAGGTCAAGGTCACGGTTTCGCCCAGCCAAAGCATGCCAAACAGCAGCGCAAACAGCGGTGTCAAAAATACAAAGGCCGAAATTTTGGTGGCGGGGTAATGGCCCAGCATCCACATCCAGGCCAGGTAGCTGGCAAATGCGCCCACCGCGGATTGCACCGCCACCGAGCCCATGGCAAAGCCGCTCCAGGCGCCGCCCCAGGGCTCGCCCATCCCGTGCGACAACAAAATCAGCACCACGGTGCTCACCGCCAATTGGTAAAACAGCAGTTTTTCGGCGGCCAGGCGCGTGAGGTTGGCGGCCCGGATGGCCACGGTGGTCAGGCCCCACAAGGCCCCGGCGGCCAGGCCCATCCAGTCACCCATGGCCCCGCCACCGCCAAGGCCTTCGCGCAGGCCAAAGACCACAGCGGCAAAGGCGCAAGCCATGCCCAACCATTGCGCGGGCCGAAGCCGCTCGGTGCGGATGAACCAAGGCACCAAGGCCGCGACCCAAAAAGGCGAGGTGTACAAAAACACCGTCAGCCGCGAAGCCGTGGTGTGCTGCAGGCCGATGTAAATGAAGGCAAATTCAGCCGCAAAAAGGCAGCCCACCAGCAAACCCGCCCACAGGCTGCCGTCGCGATCAAACAGGCGTACCCCGCGTCCCTGGCACCACAGCCACAGCAGCAGCGTGGCCCCCACGCCGCGCACCGCTGACTGGAACACGGGTGGCAATTCGGCCACGGTGGCTTTGACCAAGACCTGCTGAAAGCCCCAGAACATGCAACACACCAGCAAAATGCCCACGGCCAGGGCGTCCAGGTGGTCTTTGCGGGGTCGGGTCGAAGGGCTCATGTCGCCCATTGTGCCGTCCCCTCACGCAAGCAGTCTGTCATTTGAGCGTTTAGAGTTGGGGGCCAGGGTTCAGCGTTGAGCGATCAGCGAGAACCTCGCCCAACGCTCAAAGCTCAATACCCCATGTCCAGCACCACCCACCCTGCCCCGTTCTGGTCGCGTCGCGATCTGCACCGCATGGCGCTGGCCGCCGCCTTGGTCCCGTGGCTGTCTCCCGGCGCGCAAGCGCAAAGCACGCCGCCGCGTTGGCGGGTTTTCCCCTTCAGTTTGGGCGTGGCCAGTGGTCAGCCACAGCCACGCAGCGTGGTGCTGTGGACGCGTTTGCTCATCCACGAAACCGATGCAGCCCGCCAAGTGCAAGGCGCGCCCGTGGTGTGCGAGTTGTTTGCCGATGAGGCTTTGCGACAGCCTGTGCGCCAATGGACACTGACCACCGATGCGCGCAGGGGCCACAGTTTGCATGTGCTGGCCGACGGGCTGCAACCGGGGCGACATTATTGGTACCGGTTTGCCAGCGGCAACGCGGTCAGCCCGGTGGGCCGCACCCGCACGAGCCCGGCACTGAACGAGGCGGTGGCTCGCCTGCGCTTGGGTCTGGCTTCTTGTCAGCATTACGAGCAAGGTCACTTCGCCGCCCACCGCCACATGGCCGCGCAAGACCTGGACTTGGTGCTGTTCGTGGGCGACTACATCTATGAAAGCAGCAACAAGCAATACAAGGTCCGGGCCCACGAAAGCGGCATGCCTGACACGCTCGACACGTACCGCGCCCGTCACGCGCACTACAAGAGCGATGCCCACTTGCAGGCTTGCCACGCCGCACACCCTTGGCTCATGACCTGGGACGACCACGAGGTGGTGAATGATTACGCCAACGACTTGGACCGCAACTTCACCGACCCGGCGGTGTTCTTGCAACGTCGAACGGCGGCTTACCAGGCTTACTTTGAACACATGCCGCTGCGCCTGGGGCCTGACCCGCAACAGCCCAGCCAAATGCGCATTCACGACCGCATGGCTTGGGGCACGCTGGCCGACGTGTGGACGCTGGACTGCCGCCAACACCGCGACCACCAGGCCTGTCCCGACCTGATGCGGGGCGGCGGGCGCGTGGTCATGGGCTGCGATGCGCTGGCCGATCCGGCGCGCAGCATGTTGGGCCAGGCGCAAGAGCAATGGCTAACGGCGGGCTTGACGCAAAGCCCGCGGCGCTGGAAGCTGCTGGCGCAGTCCACCTTGATGGCCAGCAGCGGCATCCAAACTCCCTTGGGGCGCAGCGCCTTCACCGATGGCTGGGACGGTTACCCGCAAGCACGCTCGCGGCTGTTGCAGACCGTGGCCGATGCGCGCCTGAGTGATGTGGTGCTGCTCGGCGGTGATGTACACGCCAACGTGGCCGCGCAGCTGCGCGTGCGGCCGGGCGACGAGCGCTCGCCCGTGGTGGCCAGCGAGCTGGTCACCACCTCGGTGTCGACCCGGGGCATGTCGCCCAAACTCATGGAACAAATCCAGCGCGAGAACCCGGACATTCGCCATGCCCGCTCGGACGAACGGGGGTACACCCTGATCGACATCCGGCCCGATCGGCTGGATGCTCAGTTTTTGACCACCCCGCACCCGGCCCAGTCCGACGCCCGGCTGGCGCTGCAAGGTCGTTGGACGGTGCGCCAAGGCGCGGCGGGCGTCGAGCCGGGTTCTTGAAAAGACCCGACCGTATCCAAGGGTTACTATGCGGTCTTTTTATAGGCTGTATGTATAGAATCGTCGCATGAACACCACGCTTGTGACCGCGCCCAAAAAATCCTTCAAGGTCCAGATGCTCGCCGCCCGCGAAATGGCCATCATCCAATCGGTCAACCGTTTGTTGTCCGAGAAAGGCTTCGATGCGATGACGGTGGACGAGGTGGCGGCCGAGGTGGGCATCGCCAAGGCCAGCCTGTACAAGCACTTCACCAGCAAGGAAGAGCTGGCCTGTGCGGCCATGGTCACCGCCATGCGCCGGGCGCAAGAGGTCATCCAGAGCACCGACCCGACTTTGCCCCCGCTGGACAAGATCAAGGCCGTGACGCGCTGGACCATGGCACTCAAGCTGCAAGGCCTGATGCCCTCACTGCCCAGCCAAAACTCCAGCTTACGCGCCACCTTGATGGCCAGCAAGGAGTACATGGACGGCTTGATGGAGGTCAGCGATGCTTTGGGCGGCTGGATCGAAGCGGCCCAAAAACAAGGCCAGATCAACATGACCTTGCCCGCTGTGGCTGTGCTCTACACCTTGTTTGCACGGGCCTGCGATCCGGTGCTGGAATTCCTGAAAATGGGCGAACAGCACACCGACGAGCAGATCCTGGATCTGGTGATGAGCACTTGTTTTGATGGGTTGAACGCCCGCTGACGTCAGACTTGGGCAGCCGGAGATTTTGACAAAGCGCCAAACCTTTGCGCAGCACTTTGGCGTATCTCATCCGACACCCTTTGTATGGACTCGGACGGTTGAGGGTCAACGCGAAGGGTCAAACCGACGGGTCCCTCTGTGGCGCTCGTGTCGATCTGCAGGCGCACCAGCGTGCCTTGTCGCAAATCATTTTCTATGGCGCCCAGTGGAACAAACCACACAGCGTCGCTGTGCAGCACATAACTGCGGCCGAAAGACAGGTCGATGGTTTCAATGACTTTCAAAGGCAGGCCCGTGCCAACCGCCATGAAAAAACGGTCTGCGGCTTCCCTGGCACGCGTCCCCGCATCGGGCAGAACCAAACGGTAACTTTTCAAAAGGGCGGGATCGATTTTCTGCCGCAAAGACAAATCATGCCCTGGGCGAACGACGAGCAGCAAAGGCTCGGTGTACAGGTGTTCAAAGGTCAATCCCTGCATGTCCGATGGCTCTGCGAGGCGACCGATCACCATGTCCAGAACCCCTTGTTTCAAGGCGGCAATCAGCTGTGCATTGCTGCCTGTACGCACCGACACGCGGGCCCGCGGCGCCGAGGCGGCAAAGCGCACCAGAGCGGGCGCCAGCACCGTGGCACCCACATTGGGCAAGGCACCAATCACCAGGACTGGAGCGTCGCCCTCTTCTTCGGCAGACAGGCTGGACAGCCCATCGTGGATCACCCGCAAGCCTGACCCCGCGTGTCTGACCAAAATTTGTCCCGCCCCGGTCAAGGTGACGCCTTTGGGTGAGCGTTCAAAAAGCCGATGGCCTGCAATGTCTTCGAGCTCGGCCAGGGTTTTGGTGACGGCGGGTTGCGAAATGCTCAAGGCTTTGGCGGCACGAACCAGTGAGCCGTGTTCGGCAATCGCCACCAAGGTGCGCAGGTGACGCATTTTGAGGCGGTCTTTCAATGGCATCGGACAAGCATAACCGGCAAAAAGCCGGGGTTGGCCCCCGGGCACAGACGGCATGCCCTTGTGGCATTCAGGTCAGTCGTGCCAGCAAAGCAGCGGCGTTGCCATGCAAGACCAGGGCCTGATCGGCCGCAGACAGACGAGACCCTTGAATGCCCGCGAGGGTTCTGGCGGTATCGAAAATGGGGCAATCGGTGCCCAGCACCACGCGGTCGGCACCGAACACCGCCACGGCTTGTTCCAGGGCCTGTGGGCCCAGCGAGGCGCAGTCCACCCAGACGGCGCGCGCCCGGCTCGAGGGCATGGGGCGGTCCGGGTCGCGCAGGGCCAGCATGTGGTCCATGCGTTCGACCACGGCTGGAAAAGTGCCGCCCAGGTTGGCCACCTGAACCGTGATGTTGCGCCACGGTTGCAAAAAGTCCGACAGCAGCAGGGTCACCATGGCCTGGCCGACCTCGTGCTGAACGGCCAGCGCACGGCGTGCCAGATCGTGGTCAGGGGGCGCATCGGGCAAGGCACCACTGTCGGGCATGCGTCCGGGGTGCACAAAAAAGTGCGCCCCCAGCGCCTCGGCTGCTTCAAACAAGGGTCGGATGCGTGCGGCGGTGGCTTCGCTGCGAAAGGCGTCCACCGGCAAAATTGCCCCCAGCAGCCCCAGCTCCAGTCGAGCCCGGCGCAGTTCTGCCACGGCCGCGTCCATGTCGGCCAAGGGCAGTGCGGCGAGTCCGCAAAAACGTTCGGAATGGGTCTGGCACAACTGGCCACAGGCATCATTGAACACGCGCACCAGCGGCGCTGCCTGGTCAAAAGGCAAACTGTCGATGCCAAACAGACCGGGCAATGACAGCATTTGTTTCGACACGCCTTGCGTCAACATGTGCTGAAGCCGCTGCGACGGGTCGGTGTGGGCTGGGCTGAACCCCAGGGTGCCGATGGGCATGACCAAGCGCTTGGCCCCATCGTCCAGCAGCTCTAGCCGCGGCACCTGGCCTTGACGCTGGCGCAGCGCATGGGCCACCTGCGGGGGCACCCAGTGCGCGTGCATGTCGATGGCGCGCGCGCCCAGACTCATTCGGCTTTGGCCCCTGAAGCTTTGACGACTTCAGCCCAGCGCGTGACTTCGCTGTCAATGAATTTGCCAAATTCCTGCGGAGAGGAGATCGATGGCGCCGCCCCGAAGCCGGCCAGCAGCTCCTTGACGTCGTTTTGTTGCATGATTTTGCCGATCTCGGCGTTCAGCCGGTTGACGATGGCTGTGGGTGTGCCTGCGGGCGCCACGATGCCGAACCAAGGTTCAACGTCAAAGCCGGGCAGGCCGCTTTCTGCAATGGTGGGCACATCCGGTATGGCTGGCGAGCGTTTGCCACTGGGGGTTGCCAGCATGACCAGTTTGCCGCCCGCCACATGAGGCTTGGCGACAGCGTATTGCAAAAACATGGCCGAAACTTGACCACCCAGAAGGTCGGAAGTGGCGGGGCCATTGCCCTTGTAGGGGACGTGCGTCACATCGACGCCAGCGCGGGTTTTGAACAACTCCAGTGCCAGGTGTGCGCCCGTTCCAATGCCACCGGAGGCGAAGTTGATTTTGCCGGGGCGTGCCTTGGCCAGGGCCAGAAACTCACCCACGTTTTTCGCGGGAAGAGAGGGGTGGGTGACCAGAACCATGGGCGACCAAGCTGCACGGATCACGGGGCTGAAGTCCTTGCGGGCGTCGTAGCTCAGCCGTGATGCCATCAGGCTTTCATTGATGGCCAAATCGGGTGCGACCAAGAGCAGGGTGTAGCCATCGGCAGGCGCGCGCGCCACCATGGCACTGCCAATGGTGCTGCCGCCACCGCCTTTGTTGTCCACGATCACGTTCTGCCCAAGGCGAGTCTGAAGTTGGGCAGAAAGCAGGCGGCCCAGAATGTCCGTGAACCCGCCGGGCGGATAAGGCACCACCAAACGGATGGGTTTGTCGGGGTAGGCGGCTTGGCTGAAAACAGCGGTGCAGGCACTGAGAGCCAGCGCAGCAAAAATGGCACGTCGGGAAAAATGGAACACGGCAGTCTCCTCATTTGAATGGCCAACAGATGGCTGAAAGTATCACTAAAGGCGTTGATGCGCCCACAAGCTCAAAGGTCGAGTTGTCTTTTTTGGGCGGTACCCGCCTGCCGAAATTGTGACAACGGCGGCATCAGATAACGGCGCAGGTCAGTGGGATCGGCGGCCGGGTCGGCCGCTACAGGGCGGGTGCCGGCGATGGTCACGCGCTCCATCAGGCGACGCTGCGGGTAGTAATCGTGCAAGGCGGAGTGTTGCACATGGCGGTTGTCCCAAAACACCACCATGTTCGGTTCCCAGCAGTGACGGTACTGGTATTCGTGAATCAGGGTCTTGCGGTACAGCATGTCCAGGATCATGCGGCTCTCATCTTCCGCCATGCCCTTGATGTACAGCGTGAACTGGGGGTTGACAAAAATGACCTTTTTGCCAGTGATGGGGTGCACCGATACCACCGGATGGGTGACGGCAGGATAGCGGTCTTCAAAGCGACGCAACTTCTCGATGCCATCGGCGTCGGTGGGAAAAAGGCTGCGAAAAGGCTTGAAGTCGTGCACAGCTTCCAGCCCCGACAAAAAGCGCTGCCAGCGGTCGGACAATCCTTCGTACACCGCTGTCATGCTGGCAAATGCGGTGTTGCCGCCGTATTCCGGAATGATTTTGGAGCACAGCGCAGTGCCCATGGGCGGCGCCTCTCGAAAGGTTTCGTCGGTGTGCCAGATATCTGTGGGGGCGGGGGGATTGCCCTCCTTGTTGTCATAGACGATCAACTCGGGGGCGTCGGTGCTGCTGGTGGAAAAGGGGTGAACGCTCAGGGTGCCGAAACAGCGGCCAAACCGGCGCAGGTCTTCCGATGAAATCACCTGATCCGGAAAGACCAACACGCCATGCTGGGCGTGGGCCAGTTTGAGGGCCGCGACCGTGGTGTCGTCCAGCACATGGCTGAGGTCGATGCCGGTGATGCGGGCGCCCAGAAAAACGCCAACACGGCGGATTTCCAGTGCCGAGGAAGCCGCCGTGGCGGGGGCCTGTTGGGTTTCAATGGCCATGACCTATAACTCCTTGTGGTGCTGCACAAGCAGCAAGCCCTTCAATATAAGGGCAGGAGTCTCTCCAATGAATTGAAATTGCAAGGGCATTGGTATTCTCTGAAGTTATACCCAAGAGTGTAAGCTCGTCGAACCAGTGGCCGGACCTGCCGGCTAACCCAAGGTCTTCAGCGCACCAGCAGCACAGGCACTTTGCAGTGCGCCAGCACCTGCGTGGCGACCGAACCCATGACCAGGTTACCCAAGGTGCCATGGCCGTGCGAGCCCATGACCAGCAAGTCAAATTTGCCACTGTCGGCGGTCTTGGAAATGGTTTCACCCGCATGGCCCACTTTGGCCATGGTCTTGGCGTCAATGCCGTGGCGCAGCAAAAACTGGGTGACCGGGCTGAGCACTTTTTCGGCTTCGTCACGGTGGTAGCTGTCGACCATCTCTTTGCCCACGGCAGCGCGTGCGCGGGGGGGCAGTTGGGGGCTGACCGTCAGCAAGGTGAAGCGGTTGTGGGCGCCGAAAAGTTCTTCGTGCGTGGTCAGTAGGCCAGCATTTTTTTGGTGAATTTACTGCCATCAACGGCCAATAAGATTTTCATGAGGGTCTCCTGTTGCGGATCAAACAAGTCTTCACTCTAAGCCGTGCAGGGCCATGAGTTCTTGACCTGGGTCATGAAATCAGAAGGTGGTGTGTGCCGTCACGTGGGGGCAGCGCGGACGCTTGCGCCCCGGACCTCCAGCAGGCATTGCGGCTTGAAAAGCCCTTGTTCGTTTTTGCGCGCATAACCCAGCGGATTGGCCACCACGCGGCAGCCGTTTTGGGTGTAGTCGCTGGGGCAATGCAAATGGCCGTGCAGCCAAAGCTGAGCGTGGGGCAACAAGTGGTCGAGCGCGTTGCAAAACCCCGCCGTACCTGGCACCCGACCATAGCGCGGGTCGGCGCTGCTAAGGCTGGGCGCAAAGTGGGTGACCACCACGGTTGGACCCGCAAAAGGCACGCTCAACGCAGCGCTCAGCCAATCCTGGCATTGCAAGGCTTGCTCGCGAAGGCCCTCGGCCAGCCAGGGCTCACCTTGGCGCGTGGTCAGGGTTTTGCGCAGGTAATAGTTGGCGGCGCGAAAGGCCTTGTCGCGGGACTTGAGTTGGCGCGTGTACTGGCTGTTGGGGTGGCTGAAGTGCACCGGGATTTTGTCGGTCAGTGGGTCGGGAATGGGCTGCCCGGCCAGCGGCCCCAGCGCATCAAAGTCGGTCCACAGCGTGGTGCCCACAAAGCGCACACCGCCCAGTTGCCGCACTTCGCGCTCCAGCCAGGTGATGCCCAGCCGCTCGCAGGTTTGGCGCAACCGGGCGTGGGCCTGGTCAAAGTCCAGCCCGTCGTACTCGTGGTTGCCGGGCACAAACAGCACGGGCGTGGGCCAGCCTTGCAGCGGCGAAAACCGCGCCAAGCCAAAGTCGCCGTCGCCGTCGCCTGCGCTGGCGAGAGCCGAGCCCGCTTGGTAAGAGCCAATGTCGCCCGCGAGCACCAGCACATCGGCACCCGGGGCCGGGCTGGGCATGAAGTCGGGGTTGGTCTCCAGGTGCAGGTCGGATAGGAGTTGGATGTTCATGTTGCGGTGTCGATGGCCGGCTTATCGGTGGTCGTCATAGCGGTGGTCGGCGTATGGCGGTCAAATGCTTGCTGTGCCACTTGTTGCAGTTGTGTGCGCAGCCATTGGTGCGGGCTGTCTTGTTGGCGTTTGCGGTGCCACAGTGCATGCACTTGCACGGGCGGTACGTCAAAGGGCAGCGCGTGCAGCGCCAGTTCATGGGCCATGCCGGTGGTGGGCACAAAGTGGCGCGGCAGCACCGTGAGCAAGTCGGAGTTCACCACCACCCGCCCCGCTGTGAAAAACTGGTTCACCGTGAGCACAATGCGCCTTTGCTGCCCGATGGTGGCCAGGGCTTCGTCCACAAAACCATAGGCACGCCCGGAGAAGCTGACCAGCAAGTGCCGGGCCGCGCAATAGGCTTCAAGGCTGATGGGCCGCTTGGCCAGCGGATGACCCTTGCGCATCACGCACACGTATTCGCCCGAATACAGGCGCTGGTGCTCAAAGGGAATGGCTTCACCCGATTGGGCGCGTGCCGTCAGATCGGCCAGCACCGCCGGAAAGTAACCCAAGGCGATGTCGGCGCTGTCTTCGCTGAGCAACTTGCGCGGGTCGCGCGTGGTCAGGGGCAGCACCCGCAAGGACACGCCGGGGGCCTGCCGCTCCAACTGTCGGGCCAGCCCACCCATGAGTTCGGCGGCGGTGGCGTCCGCCATGGCCAGCACAAAGGTGCTGTTCGCCTGCTGCGGCTCGAAAGCACTGGGCACGATGGCCGCCTGCAATTGGCGCAGGGCCTCGCGCACGCTGGGCCACAAGGCCTGCGCCCGGGGCGTGGGCTTGATGCCGTGGCCGTGGCGGCGCACCAATTCATCGCCCAAGGCCTCGCGCAACCGGCGCAAGGCATTGCTCACGGCTGGTTGGGTCAGCGCCAGGTTGTGCGCGGCCCGGGTCAGGCTGCGCTCAGCCATGACTTCGTCAAACACCCGCAGCAAATTCAGGTCGAGGGTGCGAAAAGAGGACGGGATGGGGGAGGGCATGGGCAGTATTTAACTATCACCATTATGAATGAAGGCCATTAAGAAGATAAAGTTGAACGACATTGGTAAAAACCCTATGATTTGGTGAATGGTTTTGTTGATTTGGATTTCTAAAGAAAACAAAATCGAACCAAGGGAACACCACATGAACACCACCGCCAAATCTATATTGGGCAACATGCCCGTCGTCTCTGCGGCACTCACCGCCACCAGCACCTCCAGCAAAACCCTGGCGAACCTGTTGCTCGCCGCAGGTGTGGCCGCACTGGTCGTCGGCGTCGATCAGCTGATCGACAGCTGGGCCGCATCCCATGTGGTGGCCGCCTGGCTGGCGCTTTGGGCTGTGGCCGTGCTGGCCATTTGGGTGCTGCGCGGCCTGACGCGCCACTTGGCGCAAAACCTGATGACCGGTTTAGATGCCTGGTCGGCCCATGTGGCCCGCAGCCGCGCCGACGAGCGTTTGTGGTCCATGGCCCAGTCCGATCCACGATTGATGCGCGAGCTGCAAGTGGCCATGGACCGTGCCAGCGAAGACACAGGCCCGGTCCGTGACCTGGAAAACCTGATGACCCGGCGTGTCGCCCGACTGGTGCGCGACCGCAATTACTACATCTGAAGTCCTATCACCGGTGTCCTGAGGTGACCCACACGATCATAGGCCTCCTTGCGGAGGCCTTTTTTTCTTGCGCAAGTTGGTGGGCCCCGTTGGCCGCTTCAAGCCGAGGGGCGAGACGCCAGATAAATACCGGGCAAGATCAACGCCGCGCCCATCAGGTGGTGCCAGCCCATGGCTTCACCCAGCACCAGCCAAGCGGCCAAGCCCCCATACAAAGGCCCCAGGTACAAACTGGCGGCGACGCGGCTGGCGCCCAACACCTTTTGGCAAAAGCCATAAGCCCAATACGCCCCAATACCCGGTAACAAACCAGCAGCCACCACCAGCAGCGTGGCCTGCGAGGTCCACGCGGGTGTGTCGGCTTGAAGGAATTCCCACGCGGCAAAGGGCAGCAACACCAGCATGCCGCCCATGCAGATTGCAGCCAAACGCGCCGTGGAGCCCAGCGGTGTGGGCCACTTTTTTTGCAGCAAGGCGTAACCAGCCCAAGACACCATGGCCAGCACGATCCAGCCGTCACCGGCGACCCATTGCACCTGGCCTAAGGCCAGCCACTGACCTTTGACCACCACATGGAGCACGCCCGCCATGGCGATCACCACGCCCACACCTTGGCGCACCGAAAACCGCTCACCCAGCCACCACACAGCGGCCACGGCGATGATCACGGGTGAGGCTGCGTAAATGAGCGCAATGTTCATGGCCGAGGTGGTTTGTGCCCCTTGGTAAACCCAGGCCCCACACACCAACATGCCCAAGGCCCCCAACGCCAAGTAACGACCCGCATCGCGCAGCGTGCTGTGCCGCTCACGCCAAAGTTCGCTGCGCGCCAAAAAAGCCAGGATCGCCCCCGCCAAAGCCCAGCGCCCCAAGGCCAGCATGTGGGGTTCCACCACGCCGATTGCGCTGCGTGCCACGACGTAATTGACCGACCACAAGGCCGGTGTCACCCACATCAACCACGAGGCGATGTGGATGCGGGATTCAGGTGTGTTCAACAAAGACATGGCACCGATTGTGCAGGCCAAAAAAACTGCCCCGGTTTGCGGTGGCCGGGGCGGTTGGAGGCTCAGACGCCCGATGGGCGCAGAACCTGATTTTTAAGCCAGACGCGATTGAAGTGCCGCTTTGGTGTCCAGCAAGGCCTGGGGCAGGTGGTAGCTTAGCTGCGCAAAGTGTTCGTCGTGCAGTTTGAACTCGGCTTGCCAGGCGGCTTTGTCGATGCTGGTGACGGCCTTGAATTGCTCGGCGCTGAACGAGATGCCGTTCCAGTTGATTTCGCTGTAAGTGGGCACGATGCCGAACATGGTCTCTTCGCCCTGGGCACTGCCCTCCAGACGGTCGATCATCCACTTGAGCACGCGCATGTTGTCACCGTAGCCGGGCCACACAAACGAGCCGTTTTCGCCCTTGCGGAACCAGTTCACGCAGTACATGGCGGGCAGCTTATGGCCAGCGGCCTGGGCTTTGGCGCCGGTGTCGAGCCAGTGCTGGAAGTAGTCGCTCATGTTGTAGCCGCAAAACGGCAGCATGGCAAACGGATCGCGGCGCACCACGCCTTGCGCGCCAAAGGCGGCGGCGGTGGTTTCTGACCCCATGGTGGCGGCCATGTACACGCCCTCGGTCCAGCTGCGCGCTTCGGTGACCAGAGGCACAGTGGTCGAGCGGCGGCCACCGAACATGAAGGCGTCGATCGGCACGCCTGCAGCGTCGTCCCAAGCGGGGTCCAGTGCAGGGTTGTTGGTCGCAGCCACGGTGAAGCGGGCGTTGGGGTGAGCGGCTTTGGCGCCGGTCTCTTTGGCGATCTGGGGGGTCCAGTCCTGGCCTTGCCAGTCGATCAGGTGATCGGGCAATTTGCCGGTGTCTTTTTCCATGCCTTCCCACCACACGTCACCGTCGTCCGTCAGGGCCACGTTGGTGAAGATCACGTCCTTGTGCAGGCTCAGCATGCAGTTGGGGTTGGTCTTCATGTTGGTGCCGGGGGCCACGCCAAAGTAACCGGCTTCGGGGTTGATGGCGTACATCTTGCCGTCGGTGTGCGGCTTGACCCAAGCGATGTCGTCACCGATGGTGGTGACTTTCCAGCCGTCAAACGCAGCGGGCGGCACCAGCATCGAGAAGTTGGTTTTGCCGCAGGCGCTGGGGAAAGCGGCTGCAACATGGTATTTCTTGCCTGCGGGGTTGGTCACGCCCAAGATGAGCATGTGCTCGGCCAACCAGCCTTGGCCGCCAGAGGGGCCGTTGGCCGCTTGTTTGCCCATGTTGGAGGCGATGCGCAGCGCAAAGCACTTCTTGCCCAGCAGCGCGTTGCCGCCGTAGCCCGAACCGTAAGACCAGATCTCGCGGGTCTCGGGGTAGTGCACGATGTATTTGGTACTGGGGTTGCAAGGCCAAGAGGTTTTGTCTTTTTCACCAGCAGCCAAAGGCGCGCCCACGGTATGCATGCACGGCACAAATTCACCATCGGTGCCCAGCACGTCGAACACCGCTTTGCCCATGCGGGTCATGATCTTCTGGTTTACGACCACGTAAGCGCTGTCGCTCAGCTCAATGCCGATGTGGCTGATGTGCGAGCCCAAAGGGCCCATCGAGAACGGCACCACGTACATCGTGCGACCCGTCATGCAACCGTCAAACAGCGGGTTCAGGGTGGCGCGCATCTGCGCAGGTTCCATCCAGTTGTTGGTGGGGCCTGCGTCTTCTTTTTTGGCCGAGCAGATGTAGGTGCGGTCTTCCACGCGGGCCACATCCGAAGGATCGGAGCAGGCCAGGAACGAGTTGGCGCGTTTGGCCGGGTTGAGCTTTTTGAAGGTGCCCGCAGCGACCAGTTCAGCGCACAAGCGGTCGTATTCTTCTTGAGAGCCGTCGCACCAGTGAATGTTGGCGGGCTTGCACAGTGCGGCCATTTCGGCTACCCAGGCGATCAGTTTGGCGTTTTTGACGTAATTGGGCGTATTGAGGTTCAGGCCCTGCATCACGGGTGAGTTCATGGGAAATGCTCCAAGTTTAAAAATCGCTTTTTCAAAACCTCTGCGCAGGGGCTTTGAAAAAACGGCTCGGGTGCTGAGATACTGAAGGCATTGGCCGCTTCAAAAAGCGGATGTCACGGCGTTGTAACCAGCGGGCCTCGATTTTAGGGAGACTGCTTGTTTCGTGCCTGTTGGCCAAGCTGAAAACCTCTTTAAAACTATGCAAAAGAAGCATGACGTTATGCCGGGCGCTGGGTGTTCCGGCTTCCAGCCACAGAGGCGTTTGTGGCTGAAAGCGGCCTTGGCGGCGCCTGTGGCCGGGCCTTGTCTGGCCCATGCACAAAGCCCAACACGGGTCAAAATTGCCGCAGCCAGCAACCTGAAGTTTGTGCTGGCTGACTTGGCAAATCAATACAGGCAACAAACTGGGATCCAGGTCGATGTGAATTTGGGCGCTTCGGGCAACTTGGCGCGGCAGATTTTGCAGGGCTTGCCGGTTGAGCAATTCATCTCCGCCGATGAAGCCTGGGTGGCCGAGTTGGACAAAGCCGGACGCACGGTGGACGCCGGGCAGCGTTATGCCATGGGCCGACTGGCGCTGATCGTGCCTAAAAATTCAGCACTGCCGCTGGCCCAAGGCTTGGCGGCGGTCGTTCGTGCCATGAAGCCAAGCGACAAATTCGCCATCGCCAACCCGGCGCTGGCCCCGTATGGTGTGGCGGCCGTTGAGGCTTTGCAGCGTTCAGGCGTCGGGTCGTTGCCTGCACATCAGAAAGTGCTGGGCGACAACATCGGTCAGGCCACCCAGTTTGTGGCCACGGGCGCGGCGCAAGTGGGCATCACGGCTTTGGCCCTCGCCCAAGCCCCCGAAATCGTCCAGAGCTTGCAGGTCTTGCCCTTGTCCACCGACTTGCACGCCCCTCTGCACCAGCGCATGGTGCTGCTCAAGGGCGTGGGTGCGGCGGCGGCAGACTGGCACCGGTTTTTGCTCAGCTCGACAGCCCAAGCGGTCTTTGTGCGGCACGGCTACGCCTTGCCGCAATAATCCAGCCCACCCTCGCCACATTTCAACCCAGCCTTCACAACCCACACCATGGATTGGTCTGCCCTTCACGTTTCGCTGACCTTGGCTGCTCTGACCACCTTGGCGTTGCTGCCGGTGGGTCTGGCGCTGGCCCGTTGGCTGGCCGTGACCGCCTGGGCCGGGCGGCCCGTGGTCGAGGCATTGTTGCTTTTGCCCTTGCTGCTGCCACCCACCGTGATCGGCTTTTACTTTTTGGTGGCCTTTGGCCAAGGCAGTGCCTTGGGTGCGTGGCTGGCGGCCTCGGGCATCCGGCTGGTGTTCACGCTGGAAGGCTTGCTGCTGGTGAGCGTGCTGGTCAACCTGCCCTTCATGGTGCAACCGATTCAACGCGCCTTTGCTGCGGTACCGCACAGCCTGCGCGAGGCGGCCTGGGTGTCGGGCCTGTCGACCTGGCAAACTTTTTGGCGCATCGAGTTGCCGCTGGCCTGGCCCGGTTTGCTGGCCGGTATGGCGCTCACGGTGGCGCACACGCTGGGAGAGTTTGGCGTGGTGCTCATGGTCGGCGGCAACATCGAGGGCGAGACGCGCACCTTGTCGGTATCGCTCTACGACAAAGTGCAGGGCATGGATTTACAGTCGGCCCATGTCATGGCGCTGGCGCTGGTGGGCATCTCCTTGCTGGCGCTCAGCCTGGTGTTGGCGTTTGACCGGGTGGGCCAGCGTGGTCGCGCCCTGCAGGAGCGTTGATGACTGGCTTGCAAGTGCATTTGCGCTCTGCCAGCCCAATCCGGCTGGAAGCCGAATTTGACTGTGGCGCGGGCGAATTGGTGGCGCTCGTTGGGCCGTCTGGCAGCGGCAAGACCAGCATGCTGCGCGCCATCGCTGGGCTGTGGACACCCGCCGATGTGCAAGGCCATATTCGGGTGACGGGCCAGGCCTGGCTGGACACGGCGGCGGGCGTGCAGCTGAGCCCGCAAGCGCGCCGGGCAGGCTTGGTGTTCCAGCAATACGCCTTGTTTCCGCACATGACGGCGCAGGCCAATGTGGCTTTGGCCGCTGGGCCGGGCTGGTCGGGCGTGGATGTGCAGACTTTGCTCGACCGCTTGGGGCTGGCAGCGCTCAGCCACCGCAGGCCCTCACAACTGTCTGGCGGTCAGCAGCAGCGCGTGGCGTTGGCGCGGGCCTTGGTGCGCGTCATGCCCAGGCCAACAGCGGACCCCGGCTTAACACCCCAGGCTTTACCCGGCGTCTTGCTGTTGGACGAGCCGTTTTCAGCGGTGGATGCGCCCACACGCCAGACGCTGTACCGCGAGTTGGCCGCCTTGCGCCAAAAGGTGTCGGTGCCCATGGTGCTGGTGACGCACGATCTGGCTGAAGCCCGCCGCTTGGCCGACCGGGTGGTGATCGTGGACGCGGGCCAGACCCTGCAAACCGGTGAGCCTGCCCGCGTGTTTGCCAGCCCGCGCAACGCCCGGGTGGCCGAGCTGGTGGGCATTCAGAACCACTTTGAAGGACTCTTTTTCAAGGACAAACCCGGCTGGGGTCGTTTGCGCTGGACCGATGCGGCACCATCAGACGACGGATTGGATTTGGCGGTGTTCGACAAGAACAAGATCGACGACGGCACACCTGTGACTTGGGTGCTGAACGGAGAACAAGTGGACGTGATGGCCGATGGCGAGGTGCACAGTGCGGTGCTGCCCGGCCACACCCGCTTGCGCTGCCAGTTGCTGGAGGTCTTGTCGCTGGGTGAAATCAGTTTGTGCACGCTCAGGCCCGAAGCCCTGCCCAGCCAAACCATCACTTTGAACCTGACCAGCCGCCTGTTGCAGCGGTTGCAGGTCGGTTCTGGAGGCTGGGTTCAGCTGCAGATCGCGCCAGAGGCCCTGCACATCATGCCGGTGCGCACAAAATAAAACCCGCAAAGCGCGGGCTGTTGCGGGTTGGGTGGGTGCGGCCAGGGCGGCGCACCGGGAGGTGGAAAACCTCAGGCCATGAACACGGCGATGAAGGCCAACAAGAAAATCAGCACGGCACCAGCGGCAGGGATGACCACGGGAATGTGTTTGACCACGTTTTCAACGGGATCGTCGGATGTGTGAGCGTCGTTATGAGCGGACATGTGGAACCTCAAAAAATAATGGGCTTATTGTAGCCAAGCCAGGCTGGCTGGCCGCTGACAACCTGATTCACATCAGGGCATAGGTGGTGCTGGCACGGAAAACGCTCTTGCCGTCGTTGGCCCCGGACAGGTCGATCTCGCCAAAGGCCATGGCCTTGCCAGCGCGCAGTACCCGGGCGGTGAGCAGCGCATCTTGGCCTGACAGGGGTTTCATGAAGCTGCTGGACAGCTGCACCGTGCTGCAGGGCCGGAACTGCCCAAAGTGGCTGATCAGCGCCAGCACCATGGCCGTGTCAGCCGCTGCCATCATGGCCTGGCCGCACAGCATGCCGCCCACCCGTGACAGCTGTTCGCTTTGGGGCAGGCGCAGGGTCACGCTGTCGGTATTAATGCGCTCGACCCGCAGGTTCAAGGCCTGCACCCAGGGGGCGAACAATTCACCCAAGGCTTGTTGCAAGGTGTCGAGGCTCACGGGGGTGTGGGAGGGTGTCATGGCGGGCTCAAGGCTGGTTGCGGGCCGCTGCATGGCCAGCGGGTTGCGATGATTATCCTGCGTGATGTGGCGGGTGGGAGCGTGTTGCGCCTTGGCCGTGTGTGCCCTGGCTATCACCAATGGCACAGGCCGGGCTCCCTGGCCCACATAAACTGAAAGGCCCCATTCACCGACCAACAGGCACGGCATGAACCGCTTTTCTCCGTCGATCCCCCGCATTCCCGGCATCCGTTTTGTGCACTCGCCCGGCCCGACCCATGTGCCCGACGAGGTCATGCACGCCATGCAGCGGCCCATGACCGATTTGTCTGATCCCCGGGTGGCGGCCATGATTGCCGAATGTGAAAGCGGTATGAAGCGGCTGCTGCACAGCCCGGACTCCGATGTGTTTTTGTTTGCCAGCAACGGCCACGGCATGTGGGAGTCGGCGGCCGCCAACCTGGCGTCGGAGCAGCACACCTTGCTGCTGGCCGGTTCGGGTCATTTTTCGGACCAGTGGGCGATCCAGATCGAGGGCCTGGGCATTGCCTTGCAGCGCACCCCTTATCAAGAGGGCCACCCCTTTGATGTGGCCGCGATCGAGCAAGCCCTGCGCGAAGACAAAACACACCGCATCAGCGCGGTGCTGGTGGTGCACACCGACACGGCCAGCGGCGTGACCAGCGACCTGGCGGCGGTGCGCCGCGCCATCGATGCGGCGGCTCATCCGGCGCTGTATGTCGTGGATGTGGTGGCTTCGCTGGCCGCCAGCCCTTTTGACATGGACGCACTGGGCGTGGACGTGGCCTTGGGCAGTTCGCAAAAGGGCTTGATGATGCCGCCAGGTCTGGGCTTTGTGGCGGTCAACGCGAAAGCCATGGCCTGGTCAGCCCGTCATGCCGAGCCGCGCTTTTACTGGGATTGGCAACGCCGTGACAGCGCCAACCAGTCGGCCAAGTTTTGCGGCACGCCGCCGCTGTCCCACATCGCCGGGCTGGAGATGGCCATCGCCTTGCTCGAAGCCGAGGGCTTGCCCAATGTGTGGGCGCGGCACCAGCGCCTGGCGGGCGCGGTGCACGCAGCGGTGGAGCGCTGGGCGGTGCCGGGGGCTTTGCGGTTTCATGCCCGCGTGCCCGAGACGCGTTCGGCCTCGGTCACCGCCATTGAGGTGACCCCAGGCATCGACCCTGAGGCCTTGCGCACGGTGGCGCGTGAGCGCTTTCAGGTCGCCATGGCGGGCGGCTTGGGGCCTTTGGCCGGACGGGTGTTTCGCATCGGCCATTTGGGCGACATGAACGAGCCCATGATCCTCGGGGCGCTGGCCGGCATTGAAGCGGCCATGACGGTGCAAAAAATCCCGTTTGGCACCGATGGCGTGGCCGCGGCAGTGGCGCACTTGGCAGCACAGACCTGAGCCTGCATGCCCGTAGCTTATGGGGCGGGCGGATTTTTGGGGTTGCCCATCCATGCCGTCAAAGACGAGCGCATTGCCTCTTCCACCGACATGTCCAGCACCTGCACCCAATCGCGGGGCACAAACACGGTGTAGCCGCCAATCATGTAACCCATGGGCAGGTACACCGCTACGTTTTGCTGAGTGAGCGCATCCAGCGGCAAGTCGACCAGGTTTTGGCGCGTGACCAAGCCAATGATGGACAAGTCGCTGCCCGGCTTTTTCAGCAGCACCACTTGCTGCGCATCGCGCTCATTGGGCGAGAAATAATCGGCAAAACTTTTCAGAGAAGAGTAGATGCTTTTGACCAAGGGCAAATTGGTGAAGGGCAGCTCTACCCAGCTCAGCATCCGTGCCATGAAGGGCTGCGACACCACAAATCCCAGCACCAAAATGAACCCAGTGCCCAGCACAATGCCCAGGCCCGGCAGGTAAAAGTCGCCGGTGATTGGTCTCAGGACGCGCATGGCCGAGGCTTCGACCCAGGTAACGAACAGGTAGAGCACGTACACCGTGAGACCCACCGGCAAAAAGCTGATCAGACCCCGGAAAAAATAGGCGTAAAGGCGTTTCATGCGAGCAATTGTGAACGGATGATAAAAAGCTGAAATGACAAGGGATAGACCAGTTCCGGGAAGCTGCTGCATGATGCGCCACTTATGACCACATCGATTCTTGTTTTGGGCGCAGGCATGGTGGGCACCTGCACCGCCTTGCATTTGCAGCAACGCGGCCATGAAGTGACGCTGGTGGACCGGCGTGGACCGGGCCAGGAAACGTCCATGGGCAACGCAGGCCTGATCCAGCGCGAAGCGGTGGAGCCTTATGCCTTTCCGCGTGAGCCGGGCTTTGTGCTGGACGTGGCCCTGGGGCGCGGTGCCGATGTGCATTGGCACGCCCAAGGGCTGTGGCAAATGGGCAAAGCGCTGCTGCGTTACTTGCACCACTCGCACCCCGTGCGTCATGCTCAAGCCACACAAGCCTACAGCCGCCTGATCGCCCACGCCACGCTGACGCATGAACCGCTGATCGATGCAGCGGGCGCGCAAGATTTGGTCTCGCGTGAAGGTTTTCGCTTCGTGTTCCGCACGGCCGAAATTTTCGACGCGGCGGCCCAGCGGGCCGAAGATCTGCACACGCGTTTTGGTGTGCGATTCCTGGCAGAAAATACCGCCCAGCTGGCGTTGGCCGAACCTGCCTTGCAAATACCGTTGGCTGGTGCCGTGCACTGGCTGGACCCGTGGGCAGTGAGCGACCCGGGCGCTTTGGTGCAGCGTTATGCCCACCTGTTTGAGGCGCGTGGAGGTCGTGTGCTGGTGGGCGACGCGGCCAGTTTGCAGGCGCAAGGCGCAGGCTGGTCGGTGCACACCGCCGAAGGTCTGGTGCACGCCCAGCAGGCCGTGCTGGCGCTGGGCCCTTGGTCTGATGGCTTGATCCGCACGCTGGGGTACCGGTATCCGCTGTTCATCAAGCGCGGTTACCACCAGCACTACACATCACCCGCCCAAGTGCGGCAACCTATTGTGGACGCCGAGCGTGGCTATGTGCTCGCCCCCATGCAGCGTGGCCTGCGCCTGACCACCGGAGCCGAGTTTGCCCCCATCGATGCCCCGTCCACGCCAGTGCAATTGGCCAAGGCCGAAGCGCTGGCGCGTGAATGGATCGACCTGGGCCAGCCCCTGCCCGAGCCGCCTTGGCTCGGCGCTCGTCCATGCACGGCCGACATGCTGCCCGTGATGGGCCCAGCGCCGCGCCACCCAGGGCTTTGGTTCAACTTTGGCCACGCGCACCAGGGCTTCACCTTGGGCCCGGTGGCAGGCCGACTGCTGGCTGAAATGGTGAATGGCGAGCCGCCTTGTGTAGACCCGACGCCCTATTCACCAGAGCGGTTTGGGTGATCAGGGCCGGCTCAGGGCGTCAACACACCCGGTAAAAGCTCAAAAACACCCCATCGGGGGCTCGCCGTCCAGAGCCGATGAACTGGCTTTCGCTGAGCCAAGCCCATTGCGGCGCTGTGGCTTCGAGCTTGGGCTGGCAACGAAAGTAAACCTCGTCCGGGTTGACTGGCTGGCCGTTCATGATGCGTTGCGAGTTCTCCAGCGAGGCCACACGCAAGGCGGTGTTTTGCACAAACACCCGGCTGCCATCTTCCAGCTCAATCACATAACGGGCGTCCAGGTGGGCTTGCGTGCCGCCATTCAAAATCAATTGAAAGTCGGCGCCACCGGCCAACACTTTGCCGTTCACGCGTGCGCCGGTGACGGTGCCGCCGGTGATGGGGATCATGCGACGCAAACCGGCGGGCGTTTGGCCCACTTCCACTGGCACGGCAATCGTCACGGCCAGGTCGCACAGGTGTTCGAGTCGGGGGGCTGGGAGGGTTTGGGTCATGGGCTGCCTTTGCATTTTGGGCTGATTATCAGGTCACCTTCATACTTTCCAGCCAAGACAAAACCCGCAGGCGCTGCGGCAGCAGAGAAAGTGTGCCTGATCACACATCGAAACATGTCACAAAGCCTTGACTGCGATCGCCCGGCGGGCGTAAAGTGGCATCGCTGACATCGGGAAACCGATCGAAGCATTCACTGGGGTGCATTCATGCGCCCCGCCCATCAGAACGATGAAGCTTCTTTTGGGCAAACCCTGGGGCGATCCTCTCGTGACGACCCATCAGCCCGACCAGTTCGCTGGTCGGGCTTGTCATTTGGGGCCGCTCTGGTGTCAGTCCAAACTCAGGCCGATCTTGCGTGCCACCGCGCCCCACTTGGCAAAGTCTTTGGCCACTTTGACGACCGCCTGCTCCGGCGTGCTGCCAATCACAATCTGGTCGGAGGCCTTGAGCCGCTCGGTGGCCTCTGGGTTGCGCAGCGCGTCGACCACTGCTTGGCGGAATTTGGCCACGATGTCATCGGGCACCTGTTTGGGGGCGATCAAGATCAGGCTGAAATCGGCCTCGTAGCCTTTCACCCCGGCTTCTTCGATGGTGGGCACTTCGGGCAAAGAGGGTGAGCGGGCTTGGCCCGACACCGCCAGCGCCGTCAACTTACCCGAGCGCACATGTGGCAGCACCGTGGGCCCGGCCAGCAAACCACAAGGCACCTGGTTCGCCAACACGTCTTGCATGGCGGGGGCTGGGCCTTTGTAGGGAATGTGCGTCATCTGCATGCCGGTCATGCTCAGCAGCAGCTCGGTCGATAAATGCCCAGGCACACCGGCACCGCCTGAGGCATAGCTCAAGGGCGTGGTTTTGGATTTGGCGATCAGCTCGGACACTGTTTTGACACCCAGCGAAGGGTTGCACACCAGGGTTTGGCTGAACGAAGACAACACGCTGATGGGCTTCAAGTCGTCGAGCTTGAAGGGCATGGTTTTGTACACATGCGGGTTCACGGTGAGCAGCGTGTCGGTCGCGAACAAAAAGGTGTAGCCATCGGGCGCGGCACGCGCCACGCTGGCCGCGCCAATGTTGCCACCTGCGCCGGGTTGGTTTTCGATCACGACCGGTTGCTTGAGGTTGGCCTGGATTTTTTCGGTCGCTGTGCGCATGACCAGATCAGTGGGCCCGCCGGGTGGAAAAGGAATGATGACTTTGATGGGGCGCTGCGGCCAGGCTTGGGCCAGGGCGCTGCTGTTGGCCAACAGGGCCAACACCGCGATGGACAAAGTCTGACGCCAAAAATGGGAATTCAAATGCATGATCAAGTCTCCAACAATAAACTTCATCCTAGCAAAGACCACGATGGAACCCAAGGCTGCAAACCCCTATGACAGCAGTCTCATGTCGCACTTCGGGTCCAAATCGGCCCTGTGCTGGAATTGCCCTGCTGGGCTCAGTGCAGTGAGGACAAAAACTGCCGCAACTCAGGCGTTTTCGGGCTGGCAAACAGTTCGGCAGGAGTGCCTTGCTCATGCACCAAACCTTGGTGCATGAAGATCACGCGGTCGCTGACCTTGCGGGCAAAGTTCATCTCGTGTGTGACCATCAACAAGGTCATGCCATCTTGTGCAAGAGACTCGACCACCGCCAGCACTTCGCCGACCAACTCGGGGTCTAAAGCCGAGGTGATTTCGTCGCACAGCAAAATGCCTGGCGACATGGCCAAGGCTCGGGCAATCGCCACGCGCTGCTGTTGACCGCCAGACAACTCATCCGGGAAAGCGTCAAATTTTTCGGCCAAGCCCACACGTGCCAGCAGGCGGCGTGCCGCGGCTTCGGTTTCGGCGGCTGGCAACTGCTTGACCAAACCCGGTGCCAACTGGATGTTCTTGCCCACCGTGAGGTGCGGGAACAGGTTGAAGGACTGGAAGATCATGCCGACTTGCTGGCGCAGGCTGCGCATGGCGGCGGGGTCCGAATAGACCAGTGCTTGGCCTTGCACCGTCAGACTCCCGTGTTGGAAGGTCTCCAGCCCATTGATGCAGCGCAGCAGCGTGCTCTTGCCCGAGCCGCTTTTGCCGATGATGGCGATCACTTCGCCCGGTCTCACCTGCAGGTCGATGCCTTTGAGGACTTCGTTGTTGCCGTAAGACTTGCGCAGCCCTGAAATGGCGACGGCGGCTGGGGCAGAAGAATCAGCGTTGGACATGGAACTTGCCTTCGAGAGAGCGTGCATACAGGCTGATCGGGTAGCAGATCAGAAAATACAAAACGGCCACACAGCTGTAGACCACAAACGGTTTGAACGTGGCGTTGGTGATCATGGTGCCGGCCTTGGTCAGCTCGACAAAGCCGATGACCGAAGCCAGCGCCGTGCCTTTGACGACCTGGACCAGAAAGCCCACGGTGGGCGCGACCGCAATGCGAGCTGCTTGCGGGAAAATCACGTAGCGCAGTTGTTCGACAAAGTTCAGCGCCAGGCTTTGCGCGGCTTCCCACTGGCCTTTGCCGATTGATTTGACGCAGCCGTGCCAAATTTCGGTGAGGAATGCGCTGCTGTACAGGGTCAGGGCCACAGCCGCAGCCGTCCAGGCGGAAGTCTCAATGCCAAGCATGGCCATACCGAAGTACGCCAAGAACAACTGCATCAGCAAAGGCGTGCCCTGAAAGACCTGCACATAAAGGGTTACGGCTTTTTGCAGGCTGCGGTTGGGTGTGGTGCGCGCCACCAGCAGGGCCAGGCCCACCAGGCCACCGCCCACAAAAGCGATCAGTGACAAAACGATGGTCCAACGCGCAGCCAGCAACAAATTGCTGACAATGTCCCAAAGAGAGAACTCAACCACGGCGGCCTCCGAACAAGAAGCGTTGGCCGAACCAGTTCAATGTGGCGCGGGTCGCGATCGACAGCAGCAGGTAAATGGCGGTGGCAACAATGAAAGCCTCAAAGGCGCGGAAGTTGCGGCTCTGGATCAGGTTGGCGGCAAAGCTCAGCTCTTCGGTCGAGATTTGTCCGCACACCGCCGAACCCAGCATCACGATGATGATTTGGCTGACCAGCGCAGGCCACACCCGCTGCAAGGCCGGTGGCAAAACCACCCACACAAAAGTCTGCATGCGCGAGAGCGCCAGGCTCATGGCCGCTTCGATTTGACCCGCTGGCGTGGTCTGGATGCCGGCCCGCACGATCTCGGCCGAATAGGCCCCGAGGTTGATCACCATGGCGATCACCGACGACCACTCGGGGCTCAAGCGCACCCCCATGGCCGGCAAACCAAAGAAGATGAAAAAGAGCTGGACGATGAAAGGCGTGTTGCGGATCAGCTCCACATAAGCGGCCACACCGGGTCGGCTCCAGCCAGGCCCCTGCGTGCGTACCCAGGCGCAGCCAATGCCCAGCAGCACGCCCAGCACCGCCGACACGGCCGTGAGGCCGAGCGTCCACGCCACACCCTTGACCAGCAAGGGCCACTCGGTCAAAACCGCTGCAAAGTCCAGCTCAATGGCCATGGTGTCAAACTTTCATGGGCTTACTCAGGCAACTGGCCAGCAGGACGGCCCAGCCATTTTTGCGCCATCTTGTCGATGTCGCCTGACTTCTTGCCGTCGGCAATGATGGCGTTGACCTTGGTGCGCAGCGCGTCTTCGCCCTTGCCCACGCCAATGAAGTTGGGGCTGTCTTTGAGCAGCAACTTGTATTCGGTGTTGAGCTGCGGGTTCTTTTGCATCATCACGCCCGCCACCGACACGCCTGTGGCCAACAATTGGGTTTGGCCTGCGACAAAGGCCGAGACGGTGGCATTGTTGTCTTCAAAGCGTTTGATGTCTGTGCCCCCTGGGGCCACCTTGGTCAATTCCTGATCTTCCAACGCGCCGCGAGTGGCCGCCACGGTCTTGCCCGCCAAATCGGCCATGGATTTCACGTTGATGGTTTTGGGGCCGTAAATGCCTTGGAAGAAAGGCGAGTAAGCCGAGGTGAAGTCGATGACTTTCTCGCGCTCGGCGTTTTTGCCCAAGGTGGAGATGACCAGATCTGCCTTTTTAGTCTGCAAGTAAGCGATGCGGTTGGCGCTGGTCACAGGCACCAGCTCGACCTTCACGCCCATCTTGGCTGCGATGTAATTGGCCATGTCGATGTCCAGGCCCTGGGGCTTGAGGTCGATGCCGACAAAGCCATAAGGTGGGAAATCGGTCGGGATGGCGATCTTGATCAGCTTGGCTTTTTGGATGTTGTCCAGCGCCGCTTGGGCATGGCTGGCACCGGCCAAAGCCAAAAGGCTGGCGGCCACGGCGGTGGACAAGACAAGGCGTTTCGAGAGTTTCATAGCAAGGCTCCTAGGTAAGTGGAAGGTGAGGTTGATGAAGGGGGTTTGCTGAAGGCGATTCGACCCGTTTTGGTTGGTAAAGCACGTGCAGCACTCATGGGCGCCAGTGCCTGACGCAACTCGGCCAGCGGGTCAACAGGCGTGGCGTTGATCTGCAAAGCCGCTTGCACCTGGCCAATGTGCTCAGCCATCAGTTGTTCGGCGGTTTCTTTGTCGCCGCGCTCGAGGGCTTGCACGATCTCGATGTGTTGCTGGCAGGACTTCACCGCGTCGTGGCTGGACTGGTAGAGCATGGCGATCAGGGTGGTGCGGGCTGTGAAGTCACGCAGCGTATCGGCCAGCAGCTGGTTACCCAAGCACTCGGCCAGGCACACATGAAAGTCGCCGAGCAAAAAACTGCGACGCCCCACATCGTCTTGTTTGAGCGCGGTTTTTTCTTGCTGGATGTGCTGCTTCAGGCGCTTGAGTGTGGTCTTGTCCATGGCTCCGGCACTGCGGATCAGGCCGGTCTCGATCACCCTGCGCGCTTCAAAGGCCTCACGGGCTTCGGTTTTGGAGGGCTGCACCACATACCAGCCCCGGCGTGAGCTGACCTGCACGATGCCGCGTGCGGCCAGTTGCATCAGTGCCTCGCGCACCAGGGTGCGGCTGCAGTCAAACAACATGGACAAAGCTTGCTCGCCCAAGCGCGTGCCGGGCATCAGCTTTTGGGCCAGGATCGCTTCCACGATCCGGTTGGCAATGTCTTTGGAGTTCACGGGTCAGGGATTCCTTTGACGCAACATCTAGCGAATACCGTGCCACTTGTTTTGGCATCTTGTATGCAAGATTTGCGCATCATAGGTGTGCGCAAATCACGTGTGGCTCATGGATTTCCCTTGCTTGGTGCATGGACTTGCACCAATTTGCGTTGTTTGCCCGCTCCAAAACAAAAGGGCTTGACGGGAATGACCCGTCAAGCCCTTCGAGGAAAGGGTGGGGCTTAACCCGCCAAGCCCACAAACACGTTTTGCACGTCGTCGTTGTTGTCAATCGCGCCCAAAAAGGCCTCGACTTCTTCGAGTTGTTCGGCGCTCAGATTGGCCGGGTCGACCGGGTTTTTGGGTTTGTAGCCCAGCTTGGCCGACACCACGGTGAAGCCGTGTTCGGGCAGGGCGCGGCTGACCAGGTCGAGATCGGTCGCTTCGGTGATGAACACCGTCACGCCGTCTTCGTCGGCGGGCTCAAAGTCTTGCGCGCCGGCTTCGATGGCGGCCAGTTCGGGGTCGGCACCGGCTTGGGCGGGTTCGGCTTCAATCAAGCCCACATGGTCAAAGTCCCAGGACACCGAGCCCGAGGTGCCTTGTTGGCCTTTGCGAAACAGCACGCGCATTTCAGACGCGCTGCGGTTCACGTTGTCCGTCAGCACCTCGATCATCACCGGCACTTGGTGCGGCGCGAAGCCTTCGTAAATCACGCGGTCAAAGCTCACGGCCTCGCCCAGCAGACCCGCGCCTTTCTTGATGGCGCGCTCCAGCGTTTCCTTGGGCATGGACACCTTGCGGGCTTGTTCGACCACCAGTCGCAGACGCGAGTTGGCGGCCGGGTCGGCGCCATTGCGGGCGGCAATCATGATGTCCTTGGCCAAGCGGCCAAACAACTTGCCTCTGGCGTCAGCTGCCTGTGCTTTGCCTTTTGCTTTCCACTGCGCGCCCATAGGGTCTTCCTTGTGTAGGGATCAAAGCCGGGAGTTTAAGCCTTCGGCAGCGTTGACCAAGCAAGGGTCTCAAAGGTCACAGGGTCCCTTGCCTGGCAGGGCAATAATGGCCAATCAGACACAACACTGCCCATGAATCACCCTGCCTTGCCTTTGTTTCCCGGATTTGCCCACCACTTGCTGGAGGTCAGCCCCGGCATCTCGATGTCGGCCATGGTGGGCGGCCAGGGTCCAGGCTTGTTGCTGCTGCACGGCCACCCCCAAACCTTGGCGATTTGGCACAAAGTGGCCCCCACGCTGGCGCGGCACTTCACCGTGGTGGCCGCCGACTTGCGGGGTTATGGCGACTCGTCCAAGCCCGAAGGGGGCCCAGACCACGCCGCCTATGCCAAGCGCAGCATGGCGCAAGACCAGGCGGGTCTGATGCAGCAACTGGGTTTTGCGCGATTTGCAGTGCTGGCCCATGACAGGGGCGCCCGTGTGGCGCATCGGCTGGCCATGGACCACCCGCAGGCCGTGACGCGGATGGCCTTGCTCGACATCGCGCCCACCTTGGCCATGTATGAACAGACCACCGAAGCCTTTGCTCGCGCTTATTGGCACTGGTTCTTTTTGATCCAGCCGCAACCTCTGCCCGAACGCTTGATCACGGCCAACCCAGCGGCCTATGTGACCGATGTCATGGGCAACCGCAGCGCAGGGCTGGCGCCTTTCGATCCGCGCGCGCTGGCCGAATACCAGCGTTGCCTGGCTCTGCCGGGTGCAGCGCACGGCCTGTGTGAAGACTACCGGGCCTCGGCGGGCATCGACCTGCAACACGACCGGGAAGACATCGCGCAGGGGCGATGGCTTCAGATGCCCATCCAGGTGCTGTGGGGCGCGCAAGGCGTGGTGCAGCGCTGTTTTGACCCGCTCAAGGAATGGCAGAAAGTGGCCAAGCAGGTCAGCGGCGAGGCCTTGCCCTGCGGCCACTACATCGCCGAAGAAGCGCCTGACGCGCTGCTGGCCAAGGCTTTGCCGTTTCTGCAAGGGCTGGCGGCATGAGCCAGCACAACCGGCGCGGCATCGTCACCATGACCGGTGCCATGGTGTTTTTTGTGGTCAACGATGCGCTGGTCAAGTGGGTCAGCGCGGACCTTTCAACCCCACAACTGATTTTTGTGCGCGGCGTGATGACCACAACCTTGCTGCTGGCGCTGGCTGGGTGGATGGGCCAGCTGCAGCTTTGGCGCACCACACTCACGCGTTCGGTGCCTGCCCGCGCCGTGCTCGACAGCCTGGCGTCCTTCACCTACCTCACAGCGGTGTTTCACATCCCTTTGGGCAACGCCACGGCCATCAATTTGGCGGGCCCGCTGTTTTTGACTTTGATGGCCGTGTTCTTTTTGCACGAGCGGGTCACGCCTGGCCGGTGGGCGTTGATCGTGCTGGGCTTTGGGGGCGTGCTGCTGGTGGTGCAGCCGCGCATGGGGGACTTCAATGCTTACGCCGTGCTGTGTTTGTTTGCGGCGGTGCTGCACGCGGGCAGAGATTTCATGACGCGCTTGGTGCCCGCGCACGTGCCTTCACTGCTGATCACTTTGTCCACCTCCATCATGGTGATGTTGCTGTCAGGCGTGTGGAGTTTGTTCGAGCCCTGGAAACCCATGACCACGCAGCACATGGGGCTGCTTTTTGGTGCCTCGCTGTGTTTGGCGGCGGGTTATCACTTGCTCACGCTCAGCATGCGTCTGGGCGACATGAGTGTGATCGGGCCATTCCGTTACAGCGGCTTGCTGGTGGCGCTGGTGCTGGGTTACTTGATGTGGGGCGATGTACCCAACACGCTGGCATGGTGCGGCATTGCGCTGGTGGTGGCCGCGGGGCTGGGCTTGCTCCAGTCTGAACGCATGCGCAAGCAGGCCGCGGGTGGCCTGTAGGTCGGCGGCTTCAGCCTCGACATGGGTTTTCAGCGGCTGGCCTGGTCCAGCGCCTGGTCGATGTCCCACAAAATGTCGTCCAGATTTTCCAGGCCCACCGAGATTCGCACCATGTCGGGCGGCACGCCCGCAGCCAGTTGCTGAGCCTCGTCGAGCTGGCGGTGTGTGGTGCTGGCCGGGTGGCTGATCAGGGTGCGGGTGTCGCCGATGTTGACCAAGTGGCTCATGAACTGGGCCGACTCTATGAACTTGACGCCCCGCGCCAAACCGCCTTTGACGCCAAACGACAGCAGGCCTGACGCGCCGCGCATCTGGCGCTGCATCAGGGCGTGTTGCGGGTGGTCACTCAGGCCGGGGTAATTGACCCAAGCCACACGCGGATCGGCCTGCAAAAACTTCGCCACACCCAAAGCGTTGTCGCAGTGCTTTTGCATGCGCAGCGGCAGGGTCTCGACGCCTTGCAAAATCTGCCAGGCACTCATGGGGCTGAGTGCCGCGCCAAACACGCGCAGGCTTTCCATGCGGCAGCGCATGGTGAAGCCAAAGTCGCCAAAGGTCTCGTAAAACTTCACGCCGTGGTAACCCTTGGACGGCTCGGTCATGCCCGGAAACTTGCCGTTGTCCCAGGGGAATTTTCCGCCTTCGACCACCACGCCCCCTAGGGTGGTGCCGTGGCCCGCCAGGTATTTGGTGGCTGAATGCACCACGATGTCGGCGCCCAGCGCCAAGGGGTTGCACAGCAGCGGGCTGGGCACAGTGTTGTCGATGATGAGTGGCACGCCGTGTGCGTGGGCCACCTCGGCCACGGCGGCAATGTCCAGCACCACCATGCTCGGGTTGCCCAGGCTTTCGGCATAAACTGCCCGCGTGTTGGGGCGCATGGCGGCGGCAAAAGCTTCGGGTTGGGTCGCGTCCACAAAGGTGGTCTCGATGCCGAACTTGGCCAGACTCACCGCCAACATCGTCACCGAGCCGCCGTACAAAGCCCCAGCGGCCACCACATGGTCGCCCGATTGCAAGATGGTCATGAGTGCCATGGTTTCGGCCGCCATGCCCGAGGCACTGGCCACCCCAGCGCGTCCGCCCTCCAAGGCTGCCACGCGTTCTTCAAGCACCGCCACCGTGGGATTGCTCAGGCGCGAATACACGTTGCCAAAGGTCTGCAGATTGAACAGCGAGGCCGCATGCTCGGCGCTGTCAAACACGAAGCTGCTGGTTTGGTAGATGGGCAAGGCGCGTGCGCCGGTGGCCGCATCGGGAATTTGCCCGGCGTGGATGGCCAAGGTTTCGGGGTGGAATTGGCGGTCGGTCATGGGGTTCTTATACCAGCCGCCTCGCAGAGATGATGCCGGTGTTCACGCCCACCCAGTTCAGGCCGCCAAACAGCCGGGCGTGTTCGATCTTGACGCAGCGGTTGCTCACCGAATCCAGTCCGGCTTGCAGGGCCAGCGCATCGGCCTCGGGGTTGGCCACGCCCAGTTGTTGCCACAGGCACCGCGCGCCAATCTGCACCGCTTGCTCGGCAATGGGCAGCACGTCTTCGGCGCGGCGAAACACGTCGACCATGTCCACCTTGAATGGAATGTCGTTCAGGCTGGCGTAACAGGTCTCGCCCAGCACGGGCGTGCCCGCATAGCGCGGGTTGACCGGCACGATTTTGAAGCCGTGCGATTGCATGTATTTGGCCGCGAAATAGCTGGGTCGGTGCCATTCAGCCGACAGCCCCACCACGGCGATGGTGGGGCACGTTTTGAGGATGCGCCGAAGGGCGTGCAAATCGTTGTGCATGGAGGTCCTTCTTTTCGGTCAATACGTCACCTGCCCGCTGCGCTTCATCTGCCCAGAGGCCCAAGTGGCACACAGCGACAGCACCCCGCACACCGCCATCACGCCCAGGTAGTGGCCGCTGTGGTCAAACACCGCACCGGCCAACACAGGCCCCAGCAAGTTGCCCACAGCCGCGCCGCTGTACAAAGCGCCCACTACGCTGGCCACCGATTTGCCGCCAAAGTAATCCATGCAAATGGCCGGCAAAAGCGACACGATGCTGCCGTAACTCAGGCCAAACCAAAGGGCAAACAAGACCAGCAGCGAATGCCCGCCAGCGGCTCCCCACAGCACATACGACGCGCCCATGGACAGCTGCATCAGCACCAGCGTCTGCGCCCGTCCCAGACGGTCGGCCACCAGGCCAATGGCAAAACGCCCGACCAAGCTGCCCACACCAATCAAGCCCACCAGGCCCACGGCCAGCGCTTCGCTCAGGCCCAGATCGCGGGCCGAAGCCGACACGTGCGCAAATGGGATGAACATCACAGGCGAAGCCAGCACCGTGGCCAGGTAAAGCCAGCGAAAGGTCGGGCTGCGCAAGGTTTCACGCAAAGTCAGGCCTGTGGCCGAGCCGCCTGCTCCCGTGGCATGGGCCGCTGGTGCGCGCCGCAGCAAAGCCGCTGCCAGCAAACCCAACACCAACACGCCCAGCGCCAACACTTGCATCGCTTCACGCCAGGGCATGGGGCCAATGGCCATGGCCACCAGCACCGGGACCAATAAGGTGCCTGCCCCTACGCCTGAGCTGGCGATGCCCCCGGCCAGCCCGCGCCGGGCGGTGAACCAGGGCTGCACGCTGGCAATCGACGGGGTGTAGACCAGCGCAATGCCCAGGCCCACCAGCAAGCCATAACTGACGTACACCGCCAACAAAGATGACGCCCAACTGGTGGCCAGCAAGCCCGATGCGATCAACGCCATGCCGGACGAACACACGATGCGCGGTCCGAACCGGTCGGCCAGCATGCCGCCCCCTGCGCCCAACACAAAATAAACAAAGCCCGAGAGGCCAAAGATCCAGGACACATCGGCACGCTGGGCCGAAAACTCGGCTGCAAACGATTCAAAAAACGCCGCAAACGAATAAGACACCCCGAAGATCAGCGCCAGGCAAGTGAAGGTGGCCCAGACCACCACCCAAGCATAGGGGGTTTCTTTCATGGTGTCTCCGGTGTTCGCATGTCAGCAGGCATTGTGCCTTGCACCGGATGGAACGCGTTCTAGGGGGGCAGACCCTGTGTCACACTGGCGATCATGGACCCTTCACTCGAACAAGCTCGCCAAGCCTTTGTGGCGGGCATCGAACAGTTTGAACGCCACGACTTCGAGGCGGCTGCAGCGCTGTTTGAGCAGGCTTTGCAGCGGGCACCAGGCAGACCCTCGGTGTTGATGAACCTGGGTGTGAGCTGCGTGCATCTGGGCCGCTTTGAGCAGGCCGATGTGTGTTTGCGCCAAGCCCTGGCCGCCGACGCCACCCAAACCGATGGCTGGATGGCTTGGGGTGTTGCGCAAATGGCTTTAGGCGACTGGCCGCAGGCCTTGTATTGCCATGAACAAGCGCGTGCCTTGGGGGCCGACGGGGCTGAATTTTGTTTGCGCTGGGGCCAGTGTTTGGCGCACCAGGCACTCTTGCCGCAAGCCTTGAAAGCCTTTGAGCAGGCCTTGGCGCACGACCCCGAGTTCGCCGAAGCCTGGAGCCAGCTGGCCCATGTGCAGCGCGACATGGGCCAGACCGCGCAAGCGATCGCTGGTTACCAGCGCGCGATGCAGCTGGGGGCCGACCCTGAGCTGCACCGCTATTACCTGGCCGCCCTGAGCCCGGACGAGCCCGTGGTGAACGCGCCTGCGGCTTATGTGGAATCACTGTTCGACCAATACGCCAACGACTTTGAGGCGCACCTGGTGGGCCAGCTGGGCTACCAGGGCCACCGCGTGTTGCTGGCGCAACTGCCCGTCCCGCCGGGCATGCGGTTTGAGCGGGTTTGGGATTTGGGTTGTGGCACCGGTTTGTGCGGCCGCTTGATTCGTCCGCGTGCCGAGCACTTGATCGGGGTGGACCTGTCTTCGGCCATGTTGGACAAAGCCCGTGCGCTGGGGGTTTACGACAGCCTGCATGCCCGAGATTTGGTTGATTTTTTGAAGCAAGACACCGAGCGGGTTGACTTGGTGCTGGCGGCCGATGTGTTCATCTACGTAGGACATCTGGAGGCGGTATTTGAGGCCCTGGGGCCCCGCATGCAGCCAGGTGGGTGGCTGGCTTTCACCGTGGAAGAGGCGGATCCTGGTCTGGCCGTGCAGTTGCACAGCACGCTGCGTTATGCGCACGCCCTGACTTATCTGCAAGGGCTCGCCGCCCAGCACGGCTGGCAGTGGGCCCGTTTGCACCGCGCACCTTTGCGGCTGGACCAGGCCAACCCTCTCATGGGCGCCTATGTGTACCTGCAAAAGACCTGATCGGGCATGCGCCCATTGGGACTTCGGCCCATCACCACCCCAGCCCGTTTACCCATCAAGGGCTTGATGGACATCGCGTTCTTGAGCAGCCGATGCCCGCCTCAGCGGTGGTAGGCCAGGCCCAGTGCAACGCCTCCAAACAAATCGCCCCCAACCAAGGGCACACCGACAAACTCGGCCTGCAAGGCGCTTTGGAAGGTGCGCAAGGCAGACGAGCCACCCGTGAGGTAGATGGCATCCAAAGACGCATCGCTCAGGCCGGCCCGCTGCACGCATTCACGCGCACAGGCCACGGTGCGCGTCAGCAGCGCGCGCAAGTTCGACTGCATGTCTTCCAGGCCCAAACTCACCTGCAGGTTTTTTTCGATCACGGCCAAGTTCATCGATGTGTCCGCCAACTGCACCGAGCAGCGGATCTTGGCCTGCTCCACCTCGTGTGCCATCAGGTGACCGTGGCGCTCGCTCAGGACCTGCATCAGGCGCTCATGCAGGCGCGGGTCGCTGTAGTTGCTGCGCAGGGTCTTGGCATGGGCGATGGCTCTGGGTTGGTATTGCCAGTGGATCAGGTGCCATGTGGCCAAATCAAAAAACACGCGGCTGGGCACCTCGCGCTGCTCGTGCCCCAAGTGCTTATAGCCCAACAGCGGCATGACCTGTGCCAGGTTCAGTTGACGGTCGTAATCGGTGCCGCCAATGTGTACACCCGAGGTGGCCAAAATGTCCGCACTGCGATCGGCTTGTTGCCTGCGCTCAGGCCCCAGGCGCACCACGGTGAAGTCCGAGGTCCCACCGCCCAAGTCCACCACCAGCACGGTTTTTTCTGCCGCCAGGCGTTGTTCGTAGTCCAGCGCGGCCGCAATCGGCTCTAGCTGAAACGACACCTCGTCAAAACCCACCGACTGCACGGCTTGGCGAAGCGAGGCTTCGGCCTGCGCATCGCGCTCGGGGTCATCGTCCACAAAGTGCACGGGCCTGCCCATCACCACGCGGCGTGGTGCGCTGCCCAAGTGCTGCGCAGCGCGCTCGCGCAAAGTGGCCAAAAAGGTGCCGATGATGTCTTGAAAACTGATGAGCTGGTGCCCGATTTGCGTGGTCTCCAACAACAAAGGGCTGCCCAGCAGGCTTTTCAGCGAACGCATCAGCCTGCCTTCAGTGCCTTCCATGTAGAGCCGGATGGCGTCACGTCCAAAATGGGTGCGGCTGTCTTCGGTGTTGAAGAACACGGCTGTTGGCATGGCCAGGGCCTCGCCCTCCAGAGGGATCAGGCGGGCCCTACCCTCGGAGCCGAGCCAGCCCATGGCCGAGTTGGAGGTGCCGAAATCAATGCCGAGTGTGCCGACGGGGGAAGACATCATGAATGGGGGCTGTCAATCAGAAGGGCTCAAGCCCGGGCCTGGAACACATGCCTGGAGTCGGCATGTTTTGAGGACCGGGCATTTTGCCACCAAGCGCCTGCATGTCCCTTCACTTGCAAAGATGAAAGCCTGCGCAAGCACCACCGCCCTGACCAAAGGCTGATAATTGGTAAAAATGTTAGAAATGCTAGCTCCGTGATCGAATGGGCGAAGTTTCAAACAGCGTTGCGGCCAAGAATCGGGCGGGGTGACAGGGTCCACCCGTTTGACAGCAAGGAATATCCAAGTGAACACCCCAAGAAGCGCGCTGGTTTTCTCGGCCATGGCTGCGGCTTGTTCTCAGGCTGTCGCCATTGGCATCCAGCTCGGCGAGGGTGTTGAGGCCCAGCTCCATGGCGCGGTCACTTGGGGCACACAAATCCGCACCGAATCGCCCAGTCCGGACGCTTATGCCGATTGGCCCTCCAGGGTTGTGCCCGGCTCGGTCAAGGGCAACTTGCAGGGCCAGACCGGCGGTTCGAATTTGAACTTTGCCAAAGGCGAGGCCATTTCCACTGTGCTCAAGGTCGTGTGGGACCTGGACCTGAAAAAAGACAACATGGGCCTCTTTGTGCGTGGCAGAGCCTGGCACGATTTTGCCTTGGGCGAGAAAAACGCGGCCTATGGCAATTACCCCAACGGTTTTCAGCCCAACCAGCCGCTGAGTGACAGGGGGTTTGCCCCCAGCGCCCGGTTCAGCAACCTTGATTTACATGAAGTCTTCGTGTACGGGCAGGTCGATGCAGGCCCTGACGCATCACTCAAACTGCGTCTGGGCCGTCAGGTGCTCGCGTGGGGTGGTACTTTGCTGAGCATGGGCGGTGTGAATGCGGCCATCAACCCCACCGATGTGGCCGCAATGCTGCGCCCAGGGGCTTTGCCTTCGGAGGGTCGATTGCCCCTGGGCATGGTGAATGCCCAATGGGCGTGGGGTAGCCTGTGGCGTCTGGAAGGCTTTGCAGCCTACGAGTCGCGCAGCACGGTCTTACCCGGTTGCGGCACCTTTTTCGACGTGCATTCGTTTGCGCCACAAGGCTGCGAATTTGCGGCGTTTGCCGGCGCGTCCGAGCAAAGCTTGCTGGCCAGTGGCGCTTATTTGCGCCGCAATGTCGATGTGAAGGCAGCCAGTACAGGCGCCTATGGCTTTATGGTGGGCTACAAGGCCGAGCCCTGGGATGCCGATGTCAAATTCTTTGCCATGAACACCCACAGTGCCAATCCCAGCTTGCGCATGACCATCAACGCCCTCACGCCGGGTGCTCGCTCTGTCAGCTACGCCATGGTCTATCCTGAGGATGTGTCTTTGTTGGGCCTGAGTTTCAGCAAAAAGCTGGCGCCGGCCACGCGCCTGATGGGCGAAGTGGCTTACCGGCCTCATCAGCCCGTCACGTTGAACGCTTTTGACGTGTTGTCCAGCTTTGTCTCCCGTAGCCCGGTTTCGGTGCTGGCGCTGAACAAGGGCATCAACGCCTTGCCCGTGGGAGCCAGCTTTGACGCGTATGACCGCTTTGCCGTGACCACGGGCAGCTTGGGCATGGACACGGTGTTTCCCAAAATTCTGGGCGCTGAGCGCATCAGCTTGCTGGCCGAAGTCGGCTTCAGCCAAGTGCAAGGCCTTCCCGACCCCGCGGTGTTGCGTTACGGCCGACCCGTGGGCTACAACGGCGCCGCCTATACCGGGGGGCCCGCCTGCGTGGACACTGTGCCCGGCAAGACCTGCACCCACGAGGGCTACATTTCATCGAGCGCCTGGGGTCTGAGAGTGCTGGCTTCGGCCCGATATGCCCCGGCCGGTTCGGACATCACTTGGACGCCTTCCTTGTTGTGGGCTCGGGATGTCAGGGGTTACGCTCACGATGGCGCCTACTCCGAAGGTCGAACCCTGCTGCGCCCTGCCTTGCGCGCGGAGTTTGGGCGGCGTTATTTTGGCGAAATTCAGTACCACCGCTCAAGCGGCGGCCAATACAACTTGCGGATCGATCGCGACCATGTCAGTCTGGTCGCTGGTGCCCGATTTTGAAAGGAAGCCAGGTGGTGGGCGTCGACGAACTGCTGGGCGATGTTGATGGGTTGATCAGCGGCGGTTGAAATACTGACGCATTTCTGCCAACGTTTTGGATTCTTTCAGTGGCGAATTCTCTGGCTTGGAGGAGGACAATCCCGGAAAAAGATCTTCTTTGCTCAGGTTGTACTTGTCCATCAGCGCCATGATTTGGACCGTCCCCGTTTCGATTTCTTCGTGACGTATTCGGGCTTGCTCCAACTCGGCGGCCATTCTTTTGGCAGCATCCAATGACTGGGCAATTTTCAAATCCAGTTCGGCTTTTTGTTGCTGCAATTGTTGAAAAGTAGGCATGGTGTCAGTCCTGATAAAAAAGCACTAGGTGGACTGGAATCTAACCCTTTGCCCTGTGGGTTTTCACACCAAAATACATAGAAGCGCACAGATCCTCACAATGAACCAGCCTGATGTTGCATCGACGCCGTGAAAGCTCACAATTGCTCTCACTTCAGGCGTCAAATCCACTGCCTTTTCAATGGGTTGCGGTTTTATCAAGCCCAAGCTCCTATGATTTGGCCAGACCATGAAGTACCTGTTCTCTCTGTTCATCTTGTTGTTTTGCCAAGTGTCTGTGCATGCGGCTGAAACACGCTTTCGGCTCGACACCGCATTCCACCATGAAGAGGTGCCATCGCGGACACTGGAAGCGGCGCAATTGCTGGACTTCAAACCTTATTCAGGCGAGCTTCGACTGGGTTTTGTGAGGGGCGAAACCTGGATCCGGCTGCAAATACAAGCGAATGCTTCAGTGGGGGATGCGGCACAGACTACTCCCGGGGAACGGTTGGTCCTCAGGGTGGGGCCCTATTCCCTGGATCAGCTGACGTTTTATGTTGAGGAAAATGGGCAATGGGTGGCACAACAAGGCGGAGACCGTTTTGTCAAGTCATGGAAAAACTGCCCAGATGACCTGTACTGTTTTTCGTTCGACGCACCAAAAGGCAGCCCGGTTACCGCGTTTTTAAAAATACAGACCGACACGGTCAGGGTGGTCAATACCGCCCTTGTTTCATCAGACGAGGTCATGCCCAATGCCATAGGCCGCATCCAGCAGATGACGGCGTCTTTGACCTTGGGGGTCGCCGTGCTGGTGCTGTCGGTCGTCTTCCTGCTTCTGGAACGCTCGATCTTGCTGCATGTGTTTTGCTGGCTTCAGGCGTCGGCGGTGTTCATGATCGCCGCCAACAGCGGTCTGTTGGCCCAGTGGTTGCCGATGCTGGCGGCCGAAACCGTCAATCACATGAGCAACTTGGGGCAAGTCATCCGCGTGCCTTTTGTCATCCTGCTGGGCTGGGCGGCCCTGCGAGCATGCAGTCCTGCGCCCTTCTATCCCAAAGCGGTCGTGGCCCTGTTGATGGTCTGTGGCATGAATCTTTTGTGGTCGGTGACAGGACATGCCGATTCGGCATTGAAGATCAATTTTGTGGTGATGTGGATCAATTCAATGGTGCAGTTGTGGGGCGTGTTTTCATCTCAAAACTTCCCGCCCAAATTGCGAACGATTTTGTTGACAGGCTGGTCTCTGTTTTTGGTTCTCACCACCCTGGGGGTCTTGGCCACTTACGGATTTTCGGACGTTCTAGAGCAAATCACTGTTTTTCAATCCACTGGAGACTGGCGGCTCAATGGGGTGCCCATCGGCATGGTCGTTTTTTGGGTTGTGGCGACTGAAAAATCCAACCGCAAAATCGAGAAATTGAAAGAGTTGCAGGGCTTTCAGATGGAGGCGGCTCAGTCCAAAGCCAACCAAGACAAACTCAAGGAACGCAGAGAGCTGATTGACATGCTGACCCATGAGTTGAAGACGCCATTGAGCACCATCAAATTTGCCTTGGCCTCGCTGAAGATGGTCGCCAAAGGACAAGGAGATTCGATTGAGCGTGTCCAGCGCATCGATGCTTCGGTGAACCGAATGGATGCGATGATCGAGCATGTGGCCTTGTCCAACAAAATCGAGCGCCACGATGTGCGCGATTCTGCGGAAAAGATTTCGGCACAGGAATTGATGAACGTGGTCATGCAGGAGTATCAAGATGCAGACCGGTTTGAATTGCGCATTCAAGAGGGCGCGTTTTTTCGTGCCGACCCGCATTTTTTGGCCCTCATTGTGGAAAACCTGGTCAGCAACGCTGTCAAATATTCAACCGATGGAAAAATCAAAATCACCATTGGCCATCAAACACCCGGCATGACCTGCTTCAGCATCAACAACCGTGTGGCCAAGGAGAGCTTGCCTGACGAAAACCGGTTGTTTGAGCGTTATTACCGGCACCCCAATTTCCAGAACCATCCTGGTATGGGCATTGGCTTGAGTCTGGTCCATTCGGCGGCCGAAAAGATGGGTGCCACCGTCAGCTATCTGCATACAGACCAGGAAGTGGTTTTTGAAGTCAGGATCCCGCATTGAACCCCCCTATTTCGTCAGAGTTCGCAGATTCGAACGCGCCCCTGGTGGTGGCCTTGGTGGAGGATGACCGCTTGCTGCGCGAGGAGATTGAAGTGCACTTGACGGCGCACGGTTTTCAGGTGCATGCCGCCAACAGCGCGATGGGTTTGGATGACCTGACTGCCCGCGTTGCATTTGACCTATATCTGATCGACCTGAACTTGCCTGGAGAAAATGGCTTGAGCCTTTGTCGCCGGGTGCGGGCATCGCGACCGGATGCCGGCATTGTGATCATGACCGCCCGGGTTGCGTTGAACGATCGGATCGCGGGTTACAAACAAGGCGGGGCCGATTTTTACCTGACCAAACCCGTGTCGCCGGACGAACTGGTGTTGGTGTTGCTCAATCTGGGACGGCGTTTGAAACAGGCGCAGACGACCAAAGCGTGGTCGCTCAGTTTGCGTGACCGCACTTTGCAGGGGCCAGACTTGACTCAAAAGTTGCGTTTGACCAGCAAGGAGAAAACCATTTTGCTGGCGCTGGTGCAGGCCAAAGACAACACCATGCAGTCGAGCACTTTGTGCGATTTGTTCGCCGATGAAAATGACGACAGCTTGATGAGCAAGCACGCTCTTGAAGAAATGATCGCCAGGTTGCGCAAAAAATTCAAAAGTGTCCAGGCCGATGGCGACGAGCCGGCCATCAAATCGGTCTGGGGTGTGGGTTACCAGCTGTGCGTACGCATCCATTTTGTGCATTGAGGCCCGCCCATGCCTGTCGGTTAGATCGACAAAATACGTCATGTGCGCCTGTTTTGGGTTAGATTCGGTAGGTTTTAAAAGTCCAAGCCCATGACCGACACCACCCCTGCTGCCGAACCCCGTCCCGAATTGCCTGACCGCCTGTCCATCGATGCCCGCAGCCCGCACCATGTGCGCGCCGTGTTTGAGCACGACATCGGCATCCGTTTCAATGGCAAAGACCGCAACGATGTCGAGGAATACTGCATCAGCGAAGGCTGGGTGCGCGTACCCGCAGGCAAGACGCTGGACCGAAAAGGCCAGCCCTTGTTGATCAAGATCAAAGGCCAAGTCGAAGCGTTTTACCGCTGAGCCTTGTGGCAGCTTTTAGGGCTGGGTGCGTCGCTGCAACGCTTCAAACGAGATCAACTCCCCCGCCAACGCGCTCGCCATCACTGTGGGCGGGCTGGCCAGCCAGACCTGGCCCGGGCCTGAACGGCCCGGAAAGTTGCGGTTGATGGCGCTCACCGTGACCTGCGCCGCATCGGTTGATGAGCCTGGTCCACAATTCGCACAGGCTCCGCAAGAGGGCTGCAAAATCCGCACGCCCAAAGCGGCGAAGGTCTTGTCGTAGCCTTGGGCCAGGCAGTAGTCCCGTACGGCGGTGGTGCCGTACTGCAAAAACACTTGAACGCCCTCGGGCACCTTCAGGCCGTTTTTCAGACCCCAAGAAAGTACCCTGTGGTAGTGGTCAAAGTCTTCGCGTTTGCCCGCCGTGCACGAGCCGCCGTAGGCGATGTCGATGTGCACGCGCTCGGGCAAGTCCACCAGCGCTAAGCCCTGACCGGGGTCACCGGGTCGCGCTACCATAGGGCTAAGATTGGACAGGTTCACCGGCATGTGGTGGGCGTAATGCGCGCCATCGTCGCTGTGCATCCAGTCCTCGATCACCGCGTCCACACCGCGCCGCTCGCGCAGAAAGCGCAGGGTTTCGGCGTCGGGTGCCACGATGCCGGTCAGTCCGCCCAGTTCGGCACACATGTTGGTGAGGGTGGCGCGTTCGTCGGTGCGCAAGTGGGCAATGCCCTCACCCGCAAACTCGAACACCCTGCCCACCCCGCTGCCGCTGCGGATGTAGGGCGTGGCCAGCAAGTTCAGCATCAGGTCTTTGGCAGTCACACCTTGCGGCATTTGCCCTTGCAGTTCAACGCGCACGCATTCGGGCAGCATCACGCGCACCGCCCCGGTCACAAAGGCGTTGGCCATGTCGGTGGTGCCCACACCAAAGGCCACACAACCCAAAGCGCCGCTGTGCGGCGTGTGTGAATCGGTGCCTACCACCACCTGGCCGGGCAGGGCATAGTGCTCGGCCACCATGGCGTGCGAGATGCCGGCCACGTTGCGGCCTTCGTCCAACAGCACTTCGGCTTCGGTCAGGGTGCGGTGCATGTGCAGGCCGTGGCGCGCGGCAAAGTTGCGCTGTGCCTGGCGCATGGCGTGCATGTTGGCGATCAGGCCACCACGCACATGGGCCGGGCTTTCATTCACGTAAGAGGTGTGGTCTTCAAATACCACGATCTGCTCGGGTCGCTGCAGGGTGTAATCCTTGCCCAGTGCGTTGTTCATCAACGTTTCGGCCATGCCGGTGTAGTACTCGTGGATGAAGCGCCAGTCGGCCCGCACGAACAGGCCGTCGCCGGGTTGGGGCTGCTCGGGGGTGTGCGGCGCAGTCAGGCAGTGGCGCTTGAGGATTTTTTCAAACAGGGTTTGAGGCCGTTCGGATGCCGGGCTGACGGCCGATGCGGTGGACGTTAAAAACCGCTGTCCCCAGCGCAGCAAGCCACCCGCCCCCAAAATGGAGGCCGCCAGCGCCTCACGCCCTTGCACCAGATCGTCCAATGTGAGGGCTTCGCCTCGCTCGATGCGTTCGAGCAAGCCGAAATCGGTCGAGGTGAACAGGCCAATGTTGTCGGCGTTCTGGCGGTAGATGCGCTCAAAACTTTCGGCAATGACCAGCTGAACGCCCGCCAGCTTTTCGGCGGTGGGGCTGTGCTCTCGAGACGAACCCTTGCCGTAGCGTCGCCCCGCCACCAGCACTTGAAAACCCGCTTGCCTGAGCGACTGGCGTGCGATGGGGTTGTCAAGGCCGCAGCGCAACCCGGTGTGGGCAAAGTCCCCCAAGGTGTCGTCGTAATGGCTCATGATGTGCACCGGCGTGATTTCGTCGGTCGAGACATCGTCGCGCAACGGCCAGGCCTGTTCCCGGGTCAGGGGCTCGCCAGCCAGCTGACGGCGGATCAGTGCGGGGTCTTGGCTGAGGTAAAGAATCTTCCAGTGGACGGTGTTCATGTGTGGGTGGTTGTGTGCGTGAGGCATGCTTCACCCCGGCGTCAAAGGGCAATTTGAATTCTATGAGCGATCCGAGCCATTAAACTCCTCGATCCCCCTTAAAGGACATTGGACATGACGGTTTTTCATTGGCCCGAACGCGTGACGGTCCGCGAAGTGGGCCTGCGTGACGGGCTGCAAAGCATCGCCCGCACCCTGCCCACCGCTCAAAAACTGCAGTGGATTCAGGGCGCCTACGAAGCGGGCATCCGCGAGATCGAAGTCGGCTCGTTCGTGCCGCCCAAACTGCTGCCCCAACTGGCCGACACCGCCGAGCTGGTGGCCTTTGCCCAAACCCTGCCGGGCCTGGTCGTGTCGGTGCTGGTACCCAATCTGAAGGGGGCCGAGCGCGCCATGGACAGCGGCGCCGACTGGATGCTGCTGCCCTTATCAGCCAGCCACGCACACAGCCTGGCCAATTTGCGCAAAGCGCCGGATGAGGTGGTGGCCGAGATTGGGGCCATGGTGGAGGCCCGCCGAGCGCGGGGCTCTCACATCCGCATTGAAGTGGGCATGAGCACCGCGTTCGGTTGCACGATTCAGGGGCGGGTTACCGTCGATGAAGTGTTGCGATTGCTCCAGGCGGTCGTGGCTTTGGGCGTGGACCGCGTGGGCTTGGCTGACACCGTGGGCTACGCCGACCCGCGCCAGGTGGGTGAGCTGTTTGCCAAAGCCCGCGAAGTGGCGGGCGACAAGTTGGGTTGCGGCCACTTTCACGACACCCGTGGCTTGGGGCTGACCAACGTGATGGCCGCCTTGCAAGCGGGCGAGACCCGGTTTGACGCCTGTCTGGCGGGCATCGGTGGCTGTCCGCATGCGCCCGGAGCCAGTGGCAACGTGGCGACCGAAGACTTGGCCTATCTGATGGCCAGCATGGGCCTCCACACCGGCATCGATATTGGGCGGCTTTTTGCTTTGCGCGCCCAGGTGGCGCAGTGGCTCGCAGGCGAAGGTCTGCATGGTTCGATCGCGCAGGCGGGTTTGCCCAAGACCTTGCCAACGCCAGAAATGACGGCATGAACACGCACGACAAAAAACTCCCGCTCGAAGGCCTGCGCGTCGTCGAGTTCACCCACATGGTCATGGGCCCCACCTGCGGCATGGTGCTGGCCGACATGGGGGCCGAGGTCATCAAGGTTGAGCCCATGGAGGGCGACCGTACAAGACACTTGTTGGGTTCGGGCGCGGGCTTTTTCCCGATGTTCAACCGCAACAAGAAGAGCATCCAGATCAACCTGCAAAGCCCAGAAGGCGCCGAAATGGCGCGACGCCTGTGCGCCACGGCCGACGTGGTGGCTGAAAACTTCAAGCCCGGCGCCATGGCCAAGTACGGCTTGGACTACGCCAGCCTGTCGGCCCGCCACCCCAAGATCATTTACGCCAGCCTCAAAGGCTTTTTGCCCGGGCCGTATGACCACCGCACCGCGCTCGACGAAGTGGTGCAGATGATGGGGGGCTTGGCCTACATGACGGGCCGCCCCGGCGATCCCCTGCGTGCAGGCACCAGCGTGAACGACATCATGGGCGGCATGTTCGGTGCCATTGGCGTGCTGGGCGCGCTGATCCAGCGCGGCATCACCGGGCGCGGGCAAGAAATCCAGTCGGCACTGTTCGAGAACAACGTGTTTTTGGTGGGCCAGCACATGCTGCAGTACGCCATCACGGGCAAGGCTGCCGAGCCCATGCCCAACCGCATCTCGGCCTGGGCGGTGTACGACGTGTTCACGGTCAAGAATGGCGAGCAGATCTTTTTGGCGGCTGTGAGCGATGCGCAGTGGGCCACTTTTTGCGACGTGTTGGGTTTTGCCGACCTGAAAGCCGATGCGCGTTACTCTGACAACAACGCCCGCGTGTCGTTGCGCGATGTGATGATGCCCGAGCTGCGCAGCCGCCTTCAGGCCTACACCGCAGCCGAGTTGACCGCGATATTCGAAAAAGCCGGCCTGCCCTTTGCGCCCATCGTCAAACCCGAAGAGTTGTTTGACGACCCGCACTTGAACGCCACCGGTGGCCTGGCCGATGTGCGCCTGACCGACGGCCCCAAAGCGGGTCAGACCGCCCGTGCGGCGCTCTTTCCCTTCACCATGGACGGGCAACGCCTGGGTGTGCGCCACCAGCCGCCCCATCAAGGTGAAAATACCGATGAACTGTTGCAAGGCTTGGGCCTGGGTGATGAAGAGATCGAGCGCTTGCGCTCGCTCAAAGCCGTGGCCTGAGTCAACGCAGCCGCATGTTGTAAATTACCTCACCTCCCCCAAATAAAGAAAGAGACACACCATGAAACAAAACCTCACACGCCGCGCTGCATTGGCCGCTTTGTCATCGGCCGCCACGGTGGCATTTCCGGGTCTGTCATGGGCACAAGCCGACCGCCCCCTCAAATTCATCTTGCCCAACGCCACAGGCTCGGGCGTAGACGCCATCACCCGCGCCGCTGCACCTGCTATTGGCAAGGCTATGGGCGCCAATGTGGTGGTGGAAAACCAAGCCGGTGCCAGTGGTGTGATTGGTTTGCAGGCCATGGCCAAAAACCCACCCGATGGCTTGACCTTGTCGGTGGTGTCCAACAACGTGGTGATCTTCCCCAGCGTCATCAAAAACCTGCCCTTTGAAATGCCCGGCGATTTCACACCGATTGCGGTGCTGGGGGCCACGCCCCTGGTGTTGGTGGCGAACCCGCAAAAAATGCCCGCCAACAACAGCCGTGAATTCATTGCCGCCCTGCGCGCCAAGCCGGATGGTTACAACTTCGGCTCTGGCGGCACAGGGACGATCTTGCATTTGGCCGCCGAGATGTTCGTGGACGAAGCCCGTGTCAAGGCACGCCACATCCCCTACAAAGGCGTGGGCCCCATGGTCACCGACTTGTTGGGAGGTCAAATTGACTTTGCAGTGTTGGCCTTGCCCAGTGTGCAACAGCACATCAAGAGTGGCGCGCTCAAGGCGGTGGGCATGTGTGGCGACAAGCGCAGTGCCGCTGCGCCAGACGTTCCTACTTTTGTGGAACAGGGCTTGCCCACTTACGTGATCGATGCCTGGTTTGGTGTGCTTGGCCCCAAGGGCATGAGCGCTGCTACTGTGAAAAAGGTCAACGATGCCCTGGTGCAGGCCTTCAACGACCCGGCCGTCAAGGAAACCATGGCCAAGCAAGGCAACACGATCGCCATCAGCACGCCCGAGCACGCTCAGCGCATCTTCCGCAGTGAAATGGAGCGCTTTGCCGCGCTGGTCAAGAAAGTGGGCATCGAGCCGCAGTAAAGATGTCTGTCGTCGCTTGACACCCGTGACGTAAGCAACGGCCATCGACCACATGACGCACAGCGTCTACAAAGGGCGCATGGCTTGATAGAGCGGTTTTGCGAAAAACTTTTTAACTTCCGCGAAATCCGCTAATTCGATATCCAGGGCACCTACACGGCGTAGACGCGTATGGCTTGGGCGTTCACCACAAGTAGTCGCCCACACAGGGCGATAACACCAACGAGTTGCTATTGGGTTGGGTTTGAGGCTGGATGAAATCGCACAACTGAAGGCCAGCAAGGCCGTGGCTTGATCCACTCGCACCAAGCCAAGCTTGGCTTGGCTGGCGCTGATGGTGCGTCAGAGGATCTTGGCGTTGCCTTGTTGTTTCAAAGTTTGCAATTGATGTTTTGCGCCAACTTGAACAGATTCTCTTTACGTTCGCGTGCTGCGTTGATGGCTTGTTCAGTATTTGAATAAGTTCCCAAAAGCGCTGGCCAAAAGAGAATCGCAGCAGCAACGTTTGTGCCTGTTACTGTCCGTTCTTTACGCGCTTCTCGCTCAAAGCGTTCAGCTTCGGATATCTCCGTCTTAATTTGTTCGCATGACAGCGACGAGTCACCAGTTTTGCGGGTTTCCACAACAGTGGGTGTTGCGCAGCCTGCCAAAGCGGTGACAAGCAAAAGAGCGATGATTTTTTTCATGATTAAAAAAAGGTTTGTTTTAACAACAAAATTCTAAATCAAAATTATTTCCCTTAATAAATTAACAGTCATCACCACAAACCGATGCCTTTAATGCGTCAAACTTGACACCCTTGATTAAAATAGTCAACATCAATCCCCATGTCCATCCAGGTATTGATTTTCGGTATACACCTCGCCCGCAGCACGCGGGGCAAACCCTGCGCACCGCCGCAGGGTTTTTAAACACCCCCCGTTTCGTTTGACCGATATCAATTCGGGCCGCGCTCACCTTGCAGCGTGGCCCCGTTCACTGCTGGAGATTTTCATGACCGATGTGTTTGACAACCCCATGGGCCTGTGCGGCTTCGAGTTCGTCGAGTTCGCATCCCCAACCCCCAACACCCTTGAGCCGCTGTTCGAGCAGATGGGCTTCTCGCTCGTGGCCCATCACCGCTCCAAAGACGTGGTGCTTTACCGCCAAGGTGACATCAACTTCATCGTCAACCGCGAGCCCAAAAGCCTGGCGGGCTACTTCGCGTCGGAACACGGGCCTTGCGCCTGTGCGCTGGCGTTTCGGGTAAAGGACTCGCACAAGGCGTATGAGCGTGCCCTTGCACTCGGTGCGCAGCCGGTCGACATCCCCACCGGCCCGATGGAGTTGCGCCTGCCCGCCATCAAAGGCATTGGCGGCGCGCCCTTGTATTTGATCGACCGCTTTGAAGACGGCAAAAGCATCTACGACATCGACTTCGAATTCATCGAGGGCGTGGACCGCCACCCACCCGGCCACGGCCTAAGGCTCATCGACCACATGACGCACAACGTTTACAAAGGGCGCATGGCCTACTGGAGTGGCTTTTACGAAAAGCTCTTCAACTTCCGCGAGATACGCTACTTCGACATCCAGGGCAAACACACCGGCTTGACCAGCCAGGCCATGATGGCCCCGGACGGCATGATCCGCATCCCGCTGAATGAAGAGTCTGGCAAGACCGGCGGCCAGATCGAAGAGTTTTTGATGCAGTTCAACGGCGAGGGCATCCAGCACATTGCGCTGCTGACCGACGACATTTTGAAAAGCGTGGACGCGCTGCAGATGGCGGGCATCCCGCTCATGACCGCGCCCAACGACATCTATTACGAGATGCTCGAAGAACGTTTGCCGGGCCATGGTGAACCCGTGGCCGAATTGCAGGCGCGCGGCATTTTGATGGACGGCGCCACGGCCAATGGCGAAAAGCGCCTGCTGCTGCAAATCTTCAGCCAAACCCTGCTCGGCCCAGTGTTTTTTGAGTTCATCCAACGCAAGGCCGACGAAGGCTTTGGCGAAGGCAACTTCAAGGCGCTGTTCGAAAGCCTGGAGCGCGACCAGATTCGGCGTGGGGCGATCACCCCGGATGTCGCCTGAAAGTAGACACCACCTTCGCCCTTGTGTTTGAATTTGCGTTTTCAAACCAGCCTGCACGCCATGGAAAGACAAACTCAGCAAGGATGCCCTGAGATTTCTGGAGTCGTCACGGCCTCGCGTCGCCGCTTGCTTCAAAGCACCTTGTTGCTGGCTGGCGGGTGGGGTGCCAGTCTGGCTGCTCAAACGGCGTACCCGCAAAAACCCATCAAATTCATTGTGCCTTTTGCGGCCGGCGGTTCTGCCGACATGGTGGCCCGTTTGCTGTCGGAGCGGCTTGGTTTGGCTTTGGGGCAACCGATTGTGGTGGACAACCGAGGCGGCAATGGGTCGGTCTTGGGCACAGACATCGCTGCCAAGGCCACACCCGATGGCTATACGGTTTTGCTCAGCAATGGTGCCGCCATGACCACGGGCCCTTTGATGGGTCAGATCACCAACTACAAGCCGTTGAGCGATTTTGTCCATCTCAACTTGTTCGGCACGTTCACCAATGCCTTGATCGTTCGGGCGGACCATCCCGCTAAAAATGTTCAGGATTTGTTGAACATGATTCGACTGCAGCCGGGCAAGATCAACTATGGCTCTGCGGGCGTGGGGTCTGCGGGCAATTTGACGGGTGAATTGCTCAAGCAATTGGCAAAAATCCAGATGGTTCATATTCCTTACAAAGGATCGGGGCCGGCGTTCAATGATTTGATGGGTGGGCAGCTTGACTTCATGTTCAATGCATTGATTGCATCAGCACCCCACATCAAGGGCGGGCGGGTGCGAGCACTGGCCGTGACGGGGCATCACCGTGACACTGAATTCACCCAAGTGCCCACCTTGTCCGAAACGGTGCCCGGCGCCGTTGGGGATGCCTGGTTTGGCTTGTCTGTGCCTGCGAAAACGCCCCTGCTGGTGCAAGAGCGTTTGCGCGGTGACATGGCGCGCGTCTTGGCGCAGCCGGAAATGCGCACCAAATTGGCCGAATTGGGCATGCAGCCTTTGGGGCTGGACAAACCCGAATTTCAGACTTTTTTGGAGCAGGAGATCAAAAAATGGGGGCCGGTGATCACGGCCGGTCAACTCAAGGCGCAGTGATGTGGGCATGAGCCCTGGCGGTTCAGGTCAAGGCGGCAGACTCGCGCAAGCCGGTGATCATCGAGGTGTTGAGCAAATGGGCTTTGTGCAGGACAGGGTCACTGGCCTTGCGTTGCAATTCTTCCATGGCGGCCTGGCGTTTGGACATGTCCCGCTCTTGCATGCGCGCACGGTTGCGGCCCGATTGCCCCAGCACATGCGAGATGGCGATCGGGCGGCGTTGACGCTCATACAAAGCCAAAGCTTCAAGACCGCATTTCCCGTTCAGTATGGCGCCTAATTTTTCGCTCAGGTTGAACGCATCGTGGATGCCGCCGTTCATGCCCATGCCGCCACTGGGGCTGTTGAGGTGGGCGGCATCGCCGACCAGAACCACTCGACCGGTGACATATTGTTTCACCACCCGCTGGTGAATCCGATACGGTCGGATTTCCAGGACGTCGTAGGCTTCGCCACGTGGCCAGATGCGCTGCAGCTTTTCTTGGACTGCGTCGTCTGAAGTGGCTTCTTCAATGCTTTCCCCCTCATCCGGATACAAACTCACACGCCATACATCACGCAGCCGCAGCAAACTGAAAGTGCCACGTTCGCTCCAGCAGTAATTGATATAGGAAAGACTTGGCAAATGTTCATGGAACGCAAACCGGGTGGTGGCCAGGATGGTGGTCTCCGGGAAAGTCAATCCATCGAATGCCAAGCTCAATTTTTTTCGCACCGTGCTGTGGCCGCCATCAGCGCCCACTAAAAATGAGGCCTCCAGCTGACTCAGATGGCCGTCCGGCGATTGGTATTGCACCTTGACCGAGCGCTCATTTTGCGTAAAACCGATCAGTGGACTGCCCCAATGCACCTGCACATGCGGCAAATTCGCCTGGATGTGCGCCAACAGGAGTTCAGACAAGCGCCATTGCTCACATTGCAAGCGATAAGGGTGCGCGGTGTCGTCTTTCAAAACCGACAGGTCAAATTCGGCATACTGACCCGTCGTGTGCATCCGCACTTGCCAGGTGGGGGCGATCAATCCCGTTGCGATCAATCCGGCCGTGATGCCATGCGCTTGCAGCATGTCCAGCGTGGGGGGATGAAACGTGGAGGCGCGCAAACCGCGCACCAACTCGGGCGCTGATTCGAGCACCGTGCAAGCGATGCCCATGTGGCCCAGCCGCATGGCCAACACCAGGCCGACGGGGCCCGCACCAGAAATGACGACGGGTTGGATGTTCATGCCGTGCGGGCGATGCCCATGGCCTGAGCTCTGTCAGCCCAGTGCCCGGCATCCAGCCAAGTTTGAAGGTCAGATGCTTCTGTGGGGGTGTTGGGTATGGCTGCGACCGATTGCCACATCAATGCCAGCATGCTCGACAACCATGGCGGGCCGGTGCGATCGCCTTGAGTCAAGAGCGTTTTCAGGCTAGGCATGCCCGTGCCCAGCATCAAGACAGCGTCAGCGCTCGATGTGCTCAAAGCTTGGGCTGCGTTGTTGGCCGATTCACTGGAGGTGGTGTAAATGGCATGAAAACCGGGATCTGATGAGTTCACAGCCTGAACCGTGCCAATGTCAAAACCATGCGACACCCAATAGGCGATGCTCGCTTGTGTGAGGTCGCTGGGGTAAGGCGAGAGCAAATCCAGTCGACGAACGCCCAATGTCTTTAAGGCTGCGGCCACGGCCATACCGGCGGTGACGACGGGGATGTTCAGGCGCGCTTGCCAAGCGTGCACCCATTGCGACTCTTGTTCGCGGCCCATCAAATAGGACGAGCCGGTGCAGGCCAGTGCCAGAACTGACAGGGGGGCATTGCCAAATTGAAGCAAGTTGGATTCAAGCTGGACAAAGTAATCCCGCAATCGCTGATTCAGACTGGGTGCCTGGCTGACGAGGCGACCATTGATGAGCGAATAGCCTGTGGGCAACAAGGCCCAGGCTTCAGGTTCAACGGTGGTATTGGCCTGCGGAGTCAGCAGTCCAATCAAGCCAAGAGGTGCGTATTCCATGCTCACAAAACAAGTGGCTCCGTTGAAATGCCGATACGGGCTAATGGTTGGATTGTGAACCCAAGCCCAACTCTTGGGCCACACCCCAAGCGTTCAACGGCAACCCAAACGCGTCGCATGGGTGACAAAACGGCATGCGCGCAAGGACCTTCTAGGTTCTAGTCAGGTTGCTTTAACCCAGAGATCACGACATAGTGGATTGCAAATCCTTCACCACGGAGACTGTCCACATGAAACTGAACGTCAACGGTAAAAACCACAGCCTCGATGTCGAGCCGGAAATGCCCCTGCTGTGGGCCTTGCGCGATGAACTCGACATCAAAGGCCCCAAGTTCGGTTGCGGCATCGCCCAATGTGGGTCATGCACGGTGCTGCTCAATGGAGAGCCGGTGCGCTCTTGTGCTTACCCGGTCTCGGGCGCTGCGGGGCAAAAGGTCATCACCATCGAAGGCTTGGCCGACAAAGGCCGTTTGCATGCCGTGCAGCAAGCCTGGATTGACCACCAAGTGCCTCAGTGTGGGTACTGTCAAGGCGGGCAAATGCTCGCTGCGGTCGCCCTGCTCAAGAAAAAGCCCAAACCCACCGACGAAGACATCGACGCCGCGATGACCAACATTTGCCGTTGCGGCACCTACGCCCGCATGCGCACCGCCATCCATGCCGCTGCCAAGAAAGGGACCCGCGCATGAGCACCCCAGAACTGACCTTCGGCATGGACCGCCGCCATTTCTTGAAGATCTCCAGCACCGCCGCCGCAGGCTTGTCGGTCGGGTTCTTTGTGCCGCAATCGGCGCAAGCGGCCAATACGCCTCAGCTCAACGTGTGGGTCGAAATCGAGCCCAACGACACGATCGTCATCCGCTACGCCCGTGCAGAAATGGGCCAAGGCAGCATGACTTCTGCGCCCATGATGATTGCCGAGGAGTTGGAGGCCGATTGGAAAAAAGTGCGCGTCGAGTACGCCACAGCGCATGAAAACCTGCGCACCAAACGCGCTTACGGCGACATGGCGTCGGTGGGCAGCCGCACCATCCGCAATTCGCAGGAATACCTGCGCAAAGCGGGGGCCACCGGGCGCGAGATGCTGATAGCCGCGGCTGCCCAGCAATGGGGCGTGCCAGCCAGCGAGTGCAAAGCAGCGCTGAGCAAAGTCACCCACCTGCCCAGCAAGCGCACGCTCAGCTACGGCAAACTGGCCGCTGCAGCTGCCAAGCTGGAAGCGCCCAAAGACGTCAAGCTCAAAGACCCCAAAGACTGGACGCTGATCGGCAAATCCATTGCCCGAGTGGACATTCCCGACATCGTGACCGGCCGTGTGAAGTACGGCATCGACGCCCAAGTGCCTGGCATGCTGCACGCGGCCATTGCGGCTTCACCGGTGTTCAACGGTACCGTCAAAACCATGGACGCCTCCAAGGTGGAAAACCGCAGGGGCATCGTCAAGGTGTTGAATTTGGGCACCTTTGTGGCCGTGGTGGCCGACAACTGGTGGCGCGCCAAAGAAGCGCTGCGCGATGTGGCGGTGGACTGGGATGTGGGCGAGCACGGCACCTTGAGCAGCGCGGCCATCATGACGCACTTCAAAGCGGGCATGGATCAGCCAGAACTGGCAGTGGCCCGCAACGACGGCAACACGGCCGACGCGCTGAGCAAAGCGGCCAAGGTCATCGAGGCCGAGTACTTCACGCCCTATTTGGCGCACGCCACCATGGAGCCCATGGTGTGCACCGCTTGGTTACAGGGCGACCAACTCGATGTGTGGTGCTCGACGCAAAACCCGGAATCCACTTTGGCCGTGGCGGCAGCGACCGCCGGTGTGCCCCAGGCCAACGTGAAAGTGCATCCCATGCAATTGGGCGGGGGTCTTGGTCGTAAAAGCCCGCAAGACTTCACACGCCAAGCCGTCACGATTGCCAAGGCCATGCCCGGCAAGCCCATCAAAATGCTGTGGTCCCGCGAAGAGGAAATTCAACACGGCCTGTACCGCCCGGCCAGCCTGATGCGTTTCAAGGCGGGCTTGAATGCCACGGGCAAGCCAGAGGCGCTGCACATCCGTGTCAGCGCCCCGTCCATCTTGGCCACCTTGCTGAAACTGCCCTTGCCCAAAGGGGTGGATGGGCAGGCGGTGGCCTGCTTCAACGACCACCCCTACGACATTCCCAACACTTTGGTGGACTATGCCCAGCGCAACACCAATGTGCCGGTGGGTTTTTGGCGCACCGTGGGGCATTCACAAAACCCGTTTGGGCGTGAGTGCTTCATTGATGAGATGGCCCAGGCGGCCTTACAAGACCCGGTGGCGTATCGCTTGGCCATGCTGCCCAACAATGAAAAAGCCAACCGCGACCGGGCCATCTTGCTGGCCGTGACCAAGGCAGCCGGTTGGGACAAAAAACCAGCACCGGGTGTTTTCCGCGGCGTGGCCGCCACCGACGGTTATGGCAGTTGGACGGCTTGCGTGTGCGATGTCTCCATCAACGCCAAAAACGAGGTCAAGATCCACCGCATCGTGATCGGCATTGACCCCGGTTATGCCGTCAACCCCGACAACATCGTGGCCCAGTTCCAGGGCAGCGTGGTGCACGGTTTGACCGCCATCTTCTGGGGTGAGAACACCATCAAGGACGGGCGAGTGGAGCAATCGAACTTCCACGATTACCGGATGATGCGCTTGAACGAAATGCCCAAGGTGGAGGTGGTGATTGCGCCCACAGGCGGCTTCTGGGGCGGGGTGGGCGAGCCCGCCCAAGCGCCTTTGGCTCCGGCGGTGGCCAACGCCATTTCGGCCGCTTTGGGCAAACGCATCCGCAGCCTGCCCCTGAAAAACCATGGTTTGACTTTGGCCCGCGCATGACGGTGCTGGGCTTGGCAAGGGTGTGGGCCTTGGTGTGTAGCGCTGGCTGGGGCTGGGCCGCTGCGCAAGCGTCAGAGGCCGTCAGCTTGGCCTCGCCGGATCGGGGCAAAGCCTTGCTCTTGCAAAGGCAAGACAGCGGCTGTGTGCTGTGCCATCAAGTGCAGGGTTTGCCTGCGGGTGGCGCACTCGGACCGTCTTTGGTCGGTTTGGCGGAGCGCAGCACCAAAGATCAAGCCCGCGAGCGCATCGCCGATGCCCGGCGCTTTAATCCGCAAACCATCATGCCCGCCTATTTGAGTACCGAGGGTTTGAACAAGGTCGCGAACCCCTACAAGGGGCAAACCATTTTGACGGCGCAAGGGCTTGAAGACATCTTGAGTTACTTGTTCTTGCCCAACAAGGCCACGCCATGAATTGGCCCACATGGACCCGTCGCGAAGGCTTGCGGCAAGCGCTGCGGGCCGGTCTTTATGGGTTGGCAGTTCAGCTGTGGCCCAGCCAGGCGCAAGACATGGCGTCGGGCCAGTTGTTGAGCGTGGCGAAAATGATCGAGCCCCTGACCCAGGGCGCTCGTGTGTTGGAGCAAGACGTGAAATGGGTGGCCCCCGTTTTGGCTGACAACGGCACTTTGGTGCCTGTCACGGTGCAAGTGCAAAGCCCCATGACGCCCCAAGACCATGTGACGCATGTGTACCTGTTGTCTCAGCGCAATCCGGTGACGCGCATGGCGGTTTTTCATTTGGGCCCATGGAATGGCCGGGCCGAAGTCAGCACACGCCTGCGCTTGGCGGGCACCCAGCAAGTGGTCGCTTTGGCACGTTTGTCCAATGGTGAGTTTCGCTATGGCCAGATGGAAATCATCGTCACCGAGTCGGCTTGCGTCGACGCTTCATGAACATGGCATTGGCACGCATCCAATGGCCTGAACGCGTCCTGGCGGGGGATGTGGTCAAAGTCCGTTTGTTGATTCAGCACCCCATGGACACGGGTTATCTGCAAGACCTGTTGGGCAAGTTGGTGCCGCGCAACGTGATCCAGTCATTGACCTGCACCTGGGGCCAACAAGAGGTGTTCCGTGTGGAGCCTTCTTCGGGGATTTCGGCCAATCCCCTGTTTGAATTTTTTGTGCGAGCAGAACAAACGGCCGAAATGCATGTGGCGTGGATCGATGACCGGGGTGTCAAAGGCCACTTGCGGCAAATGCTGCCGGTCTTGCCCAAGAGCAGCCCCTGAGCGCATGAGCAGCAGAGCGTTCGCTTCGATGCCCGCAGCTGGGTGTGTGCGCACCGCGATCAAGGCGTCTTGGTTGGTTTTTGTGCTGATCGCGTTGTGGTCGGTGAGTGGGTACTCGGCTGCGCAGACGGCAGCGCCACCCGCACGCAGCTTGCCTTTGTCACAACTCAAATCGGGCTTACATTACTCGGGCAAGGATGTGCAAGCCTTGCAAGCCGACGAATTTGCCAACCCCGCCCAACTCTGGCTGAGCCAAGGGGTGCAAGCTTGGGGCCAAGCCAGTGCCGCCAACGGGAAATCGTGCGCGAGTTGCCACGGCGCAGTGGCCACCAGCATGAAAGGCGTCGCCACGCGTTACCCCGCCATCGATGCCGCCAGTGGGCGACTGTTCAACCTGGAAGACCGCATCCACCAATGCACCACGCGCCATCAGCAAGCACCCGCACTCGCGCCCGAATCTGACGCCTTGCTGGGCCTGAGTTTGCTGGTGACCCAGGCCTCCAAAGGCATGCCCTTGCGGGTGGACATTGGCGGTGTGGCCCGTGGCCACTGGCAAGCGGGGGCCACCTTGTATGCACAACGCCAAGGCCAAATGAATTTGTCGTGTGCCCAATGCCATGACCAGAATTTTGGACAACGCCTGTACACCGACCCGCTGAGTCAAGGGCAGCCCAATGGCTACCCGGTGTACCGTCTGGAATGGCAAAAGCCGGGATCGCTGGAGCGGCGCTTGCGCAGTTGTTATGCCGGTATTCGCGCCGAAGTTCCGCCTTGGGGTGCCCTGGAAATGCGGCAACTGGCGCTGTACCTGATGTGGCGCGGTGAGGGTTTGCCCATCGAGGTGCCGGCTGTGCGCAAGTGATCAAGTCGCCCCATTGCACACCCGCAGCACCTGGGCACCTTACGCTTCGAACTTTTTCACAAATGACCAGTTCGACGTCATGCCGCTTTTTGCGGCACAAACTTGACTTGCAAATCACAGCCAACCGCGGCGGCGTATTTTTTCAAGGTGGCCAATGATGGAGCGTGACGCCCGGCACTCTCCAAGCGCGAAATTGCACTTTTGGTTGTACCCATGCGCTCTGCGACTGCGTCTTGCGTCAAGCCAGCTTTGGCACGCGCTTTGAGCATCTGGCTTGCAACGGTGTATTCGAGTTCAAGGCTGCCGTAGGCATCATTAAATCCCGGGCGTTGCCTTGCCGCTGCCAAAAATTCAGCGTGATTATGAGGAACCGGTATGTACTTCAAGTCAGCCATGCATTACCTCCTTCAGGCGCTTTCGCGCCATCTTCAATTCGTTGTCAGGGGTCTGCTGCGACTTCTTGATAAACGCATGCAGAACGACGATTCTCTTCCCCATCAAAAAACAATAAAACGCCCGCCCAATGCCCGATCGCCCACGCGGACGTAACTCGAACAACCCGTCACCAAAGGCGCGTGAATGTGGCAAGCGAAGACTTGGCCCATGCTCCGTGAGAAGTTCAACCAACCGCGCATAGTCGGCCAGGACGTCAACTGGCCATGAATGCACCTCTGCATAAACGCGCTCATGGAAGTAGTGAATCTCAAACGCCATACCCAATGTTAGCAAAAACGCTAATCACTGGCAATGAAGCCGAAGCGTGGACGACCAAGCGTGCAGCGGTGCATCAACCGGTCCAGGATCGTGCTGACCGTACTCACCTAACGTGATGTAGACCGCGAAACCCGGTGGATACTTCCTGTGAGAGAAATTGCGGCAAATGGCGTGCAGCAAGGCTTTGGGGCTTGCGTGTTGTTATTTCATGCAGGTATAAATTTCCCATGAACCCCGGTGCTCCTTCTTTATTCCACCCGCTGACTGATCAAGCCGCCCCGTTGCACACCCGCAGCACCTGCGGGCCGTAGGCTTCGAGCTTTTTCACACCCAGCCCGCTGATGCCTTGCAGTTGCGCCAGGCTTTGCGGTGCGGCTTCGGCAATGGCTGCGAGCGTTGCATCGTGGAAGATGACGTACGCGGGCAGGTTGTGCTCTTTGGCCACTTCGGCGCGCCAGGCCTTGAGGTTGATGTAGCGCACCATCGCGTCTTGCCCCAAGTTGGCGGCAGCGGGTGATGGGGCGCTGCGGCTGCGTGTGCGTTTGTCGGCACGTTGGCTGGTGCTCTCGCGCAGCTGCACCGGCACATCGCCCTTCAGCACGGCGCGCGAGGCTTCGGTCAGGTGCAGGGTGCTGAAGCCTTCTTCGGTGTGCACATGCAGCGCACCAATGGCGATCAGCTGGCGCATCACGGCGCGCAGTTGCTGCTCGCTGTACTCGGCCCCCACACCAAAGGTGCTGATGCTCTCGTGGCCGCGTTGCGCCACTTTCTCGGTTTTTTTGCCGCGCACGATGTCCATGGTGTGCGCCGCGCCAAAGCTGTGGCCGCTGGCCTGGTGGCAGCGGTACACGGTGGACAGCAGTTTGCGCGCCGCATCGGTGCCGTCCCACACTTCGGGCGGGTTCAGGCAGTTGTCGCAGTTGCCGCAGTAGGGCATGTACACGCCCTGGCTGCTCTCGGTTTGGCCTTTGTAGGTTTCGTCAAAGTAGCTCAGCAAGCGCACGCGGCGGCAGTCGGTGGCTTCGGCCAGGGCCAGCAGGGCGTCGAGCTTGCCGCGCATCACCTGCTTGAACTCTTCGCCCGCTGGGCTTTCGTCGATCATGCGGCGCTGGTTCACCACGTCTTGCAGGCCATAGGCCATCCACGCGTCCGACGCCAAGCCATCGCGCCCGGCGCGCCCGGTCTCTTGGTAATAGCCTTCGATGTTTTTGGGCATGTCCAGGTGCGCCACAAAGCGCACATCGGGTTTGTCGATGCCCATGCCGAACGCGATGGTGGCCACCATCACCACGCCTTCTTCGCGCAAGAATTCGTTTTGGTGGCGCTGGCGCATCTCGGCGGGCAGCCCCGCGTGATACGGCAGCGCATGAACACCCGCCTCACACAGCATGGCCGCGATGTCTTCCACCCGCTTGCGCGACTGGCAATAGACCACACCGGCTTCCTCGGGGTGATCGCGCTCAATGAAGCGCAGCAGCTGGGTGCTGGCTTCTTTTTTCTCGACGATGGTGTAACGGATGTTGGGGCGGTCAAAGCTGCTGATGAACAGCTCGGCGCTTTCCAGTTGCAGCCGCTCGATGATGTCGGCGCGCGTGAGCGCATCGGCCGTGGCCGTAAGTGCCACGCGCGGCACGCCGGGGTAGCGTTCGTGCAGCACCGTCAAGCCCCGGTATTCGGGCCGGAAGTCGTGGCCCCATTGGCTCACGCAATGCGCTTCGTCAATGGCAAACAGGCTGAGCAGCCCGCGCTCTTGCAGCGAGTCCATTTGGGCCAAAAAGCGGCCGTTGGTCACGCGTTCAGGCGCGGCGTAGAGCAGGGTGATTTCGCCGCGCAACAAGCGGCGTTCAATGTCGCTGGCTTCTTCGCTGGTCAGGGTGGAGTTCAAAAACGCTGCATTCACACCCGCCTCGTGCAGCGCGCCCACCTGGTCGTGCATCAGTGCAATCAGTGGCGAGACCACCACGGTGATGCCCTGGCCTGCCCGCTGGCGTGCAATGGCCGGGATTTGGTAACACAGCGATTTGCCCCCGCCCGTGGGCATGAGCACCAGCGCATCGCCCCCGGCCGCCACATGGTCAATGATGGCCTGCTGCGGTCCGCGAAAGGCGTCGTAGCCAAAAACTTCGCGCAGGATGGGGAGGTGGGGGGACACTGGGGTTTGACGGGTTTTTTGAAGGCTTGATTGTCCTCTATCGATGGCTTGGGTTTTGCGGGTGTGGTGTGGGTGGGTGAGGGCGGGCACAGGGTTCCTCATGAGGCGGGGGTACGCCAAAATCGTCACCCCATTCCCGCCCTCACCCACCCACACAAGGGCCATGGGCTGCGCGCCTGCGTTTACTATCCTTCCCCATGCACAAATCCGCTCTTGTTCTGTTTTCTGGTGGCCAAGACTCCACCACCTGCCTGGCCCATGCTTTGGCCCGTTATGAACGTGTCGAAACCCTGGCTTTTGACTATGGCCAGCGCCACAAAGTCGAGCTGGATGCCCGCCTCAATGTGCTGGCCGCGATCAAGGCGCGCTTTCCGGTTTGGGCCTCCAAGATGGGCGAAGACCATTTGTTGGATGCAGGCATCCTCGGCCAGATCAGCGAAACGTCTTTGACCCGCGACACCGCCATCGAGATGGAAAGTTCGGGCCTGCCCAACACCTTTGTGCCCGGGCGCAACCTGCTGTTCCTCACGCTGGCCGCTGCCTTGGCTTACCGCCGGGGTTTGCAGGTCATCGTCACCGGCGTGTGCGAGACCGATTTTTCGGGCTACCCGGATTGCCGTGACGACACCATGAAGGCCATGCAGGTCGCCCTGTCGCTGGGCATGGACCGCAAGTTGTTGATCGAAACCCCGCTCATGTGGATCGACAAGGCCCAGACCTGGCAATTGGCGCACGACTTGGGTCAACAAGCCGACCCGGCGCAAGGCGGGCAGGCGTTGGTGGACTTGATCGTGGAGCACACCCACACCTGCTATCTGGGCGACCGCACGCAGCGCCACGATTGGGGATATGGCTGCGGCCAGTGCCCGGCATGCCAGTTGCGGGCAGCGGGCTTTGCGCGGTTTCAAAAAAACTGAAACCCCAACTTTTACAATACCCCCCATGAAAACCCCCGCCTATACCCGCGCCCAAGCGCTGCCCGAGATCCTTAAAAACCGCATCGCCATCCTCGACGGGGCCATGGGCACCATGATCCAGCGCTTCAAATTGTCTGAGGCCGACTACCGGGGTGAGCGTTTCAAGGACTTCCCCAAAGACGTCAAGGGCAACAACGAACTGCTGAGCCTGACCCGTCCCGATGTGATCCGTGACATCCACGAAGGCTATTTGGCCGCTGGCGCCGACATGATCGAGACCAACACCTTTGGCGCGACCACCGTGGCCCAGGCCGATTACGACATGCAGCACCTGACCCGCGAGATGAACCTGCAGTCCGCCCAATTGGCCCGCGCCGCTTGCGACAAGTTCTCCACGCCCGACAAGCCCCGCTTTGTGGTGGGCGCTTTGGGCCCCACGCCCAAGACCGCCAGCATCAGCCCCGATGTGAACGACGCAGGTGCCCGCAACGTCACTTTTGAAGAACTGCGCGCTGCTTATTACGAGCAGGTCGAGGCGCTGGTGGAAGGCGGCGCGGATGTGCTGCTGGTGGAAACCATTTTCGACACGCTCAACGCCAAAGCCGCGCTGTTTGCCATCGACGAGTTTTTTGAAGCCAGCGGCCAGCGCTTGCCCCTCATCATCAGCGGCACCGTGACCGACGCGTCGGGCCGCATCCTGAGCGGCCAGACCGTGACGGCGTTTTGGCACAGCGTGCGCCATGCGCAGCCGTTGGCCATTGGCCTGAACTGCGCTTTGGGCGCGACGCTGATGCGCCCCTACATCCAAGAGCTGAACAAGGTGGCGGGCGATACCTTCATCAGCTGCTACCCCAACGCCGGTTTGCCCAACCCCATGAGCGACACCGGCTTTGACGAAACGCCCGAAGTCACCAGCCGTTTGTTGCACGAGTTTGCGGCCGAAGGGCTGGTGAACATCCTGGGCGGCTGCTGTGGCACGACGCCCGAGCACATTGGCGCGATCAGCCAGGCGGTGGGTACGCTGGCGCCGCGTGGTGTGCACGGTGGCTTCTTTTACAAAGAAGCGGCCTGATCAGTTTTCCAAAAGCATCTGCTTGAGCTCGGCCAGCTCATGGGGGCTGAGTCCAATCGCCCCGTGCAAATAGTCCTGCATGCCGCCGTGTTGGGCGTCCACTGCGTCAAAAGCCGCCTGCAAAAATGCGGGCTGCACTTGCCACAGCACCTTCATCACATGGGGGTGCCCCGATCCCTCAAGGCGGACATCGCGTTTGTACAGCTGGTTGGTCAGCAAATAGTCGTGTTCGATGGTGGCGCGGTCCACCCCGAGCGCAGACAGCAGCAGCGCGGCCGCAAAGCCTGTGCGGTCCTTGCCGGCGGTGCAGTGGAACACCTGTGGTGTAGGCTGCTCCAGCAAGTGCTTTAAAAAACGGCCAAAGGTGCTCGCGTTTTGGTTCACAAAATCGCGGTAGGTTTCTTGCATCAGCGCCACGGTTTCTTCGGTGGTGGGCACGATGCCTTGCGCCACCAGCGCTTGCATGCGGGCGATCACCGTGGGCTCGATGGTCAGCGCCAGGCGTTGCACGCCAGGGATCGCATAGGGTGTGGCAGTGGCTTCGGCAGCGCCTCGAAAATCCAGGCTGTGACCGATGCCCAAGGACGCCAAGCGCACCAAATCTTCAGGCGTCAGGCCCGCCAAATGGTCCGAGCGAAACACCTGGCCTTGCCGCACACGGCGGCCATCGGCATTGTGGTACCCGCCAACATCGCGAAAGTTAGAAGCGCCTTGCAGCAGTGCAGAGGGTAAAGGGTTCATGGCCATCCGATCAGCAGTCAAATCTTGGAAACGTGTGCGCCATTGTCACGCGCGGCCCCAGCCAGGCCTGTTGCCGAAGGCGACAAACTCAGAGAAGCCCAAGTGGATGAACCCTCCAAGCGCCATGTTTGGCACACGGCTTGCTTATCAAGTGCATGAACCTTGCACGACTTCCTTCGGCGCCGGCCATGAACGGTATCATGGGTGTCAACGACGCCTGGCGCGACCCCTTGGGGCTGATGTTGGCCTCCACCGGTGAGGGGGTTTTTGGCGTGGATTTGGAGGGCCTGTGTGTCTTCATCAACCCGGCCGGGGCCCGCATGATCGGCATGGCGCCGGAGCAGGTGTTGGGCGAAAACATGCATGTGCTCACGCACCATTCGCATGGCGACGGGGCGCATTACCCGATGGACGACTGCCCTATTTACAACGCGTTTCGCAGGGGGGAACCGTGCCGCATCGACAGCGAGGTCTTCTGGCGGGCAGATGGCAGCAGCTTTCCGGTGGAGTATTCGAGTTACCCGGTGTTTGACCACGGTCAGGTGCGCGGTGCGGTGGTCACCTTTGTCGACATCACTGAACGCAAGCGGGCCGAACACGCCTTGCATCAGGCCAAGAACGAGCTGGAGCAGCGTGTGGCTGAGCGCACGCGCGCGCTGGAAACCGCCTTGCAGCAACTGCGCGAACTGGCCGCTTGGTCCGAAGCGGTGCGCGAAGAAGAGCGCACCCGCATCGCCCGTGAGGTGCACGACGAGCTGGGCAGCTTGCTGGTGGCCCTCAAGATGGACGTGGGTTGGCTGGACAAGCGCTTGTCCGAGCAAGAGCAACGTGCCGCCGAAGAGGCCCAAAGCATGCGCGAGAAGATGCGTGGGAAGTGCCAGAACATGAGCCGTTTGATCGAGAACGCGGTGGTCAATGTGGGCCGCATCATCACCGACCTGCGTCCCAGCATCCTGGACCACCAGGGCCTGTGGGGCGCATTGGAGTGGCAGGCCCAGGAGTTTGTTCAGTCGGCAGAACAGCAACTCAAGTGGTGCATGGAAGTCAACGTCCAGCGGGAGTTGCCCGAACCCATGGCCATGGCGGTGTTTCGAATCTTTCAGGAGATGCTCAGCAACGTGGGCCGCCATGCTCGGGCGCAAACGGTGGATGTGGACATCGTCGAGCGTGAGGGTTGGTTGCATTTATCGGTTGAAGACGATGGTTGCGGAGCCTTGATGCAGGCCTTTGAGTCGGCGCAGGCCTACGGCATCATGGGCATGCGCGAGCGGGCCCGCCACTTTGGCGGCGTGATCGACATCGACAGTTCGCCAGGTCGTGGCACTCGCATGCGCCTGTCTATGCCCTTGATTGCCCACGAGGTGGCCTCATGAACGCCGTCGTGCGTGTGCTGCTGGGCGACGACCACAAGATCGTGCGCGAAGGCCTGAAGATGGTGCTGGCCGATGACCCCGCACTGCAGGTCGTGGCCGAAGCCGATACCGGTCCCGGCGTACTGGACGAGGTACACAAGCTGCAGGGCCTGCAGGGCATCGATGTGGTCTTGCTCGACATCGCCTTGCCGGGCATGGACGGGCTGGACGTGCTGCAAGCGCTGCGGCGTGACTGGCCGGGTCTGCCCGTGCTCATGCTCAGCACCTACCCCGAAAAACAATACGCGGTGCGCTGCATTCAGCTGGGCGCATCGGGCTACCTGAACAAAAGCACCGACCCGGATGAATTGATGGCGGCGCTGCGCCGTGTGGCCGCAGGTGGCATGCACGTCACGCCCGCCACGGCCGAGGCGCTGGCCAGCCTGGTGAGCCAGGGCCGCACCAAAAGCGGGATTGAACTGCTCTCCCACCGCGAGCACCAGGTTTACCTTTTGTTGACGCAAGGCCACACCGTGAGCGAAATTGGTGCACAGCTGAGCCTGGCACCCAACACGGTGAGCACTTACCGTGCACGCATTTTGGAAAAGACCGGCACCAAGAACGATGTGGAACTGGCGCTGTACGCTCAAAGCCTCGGTGGCGCACAAGCGGGCGCAGTGCGTTGAAGGTCTGAGCAGGTCGCAGGCATGACCCTGTAGGGCCAGCCCTACAAGGTGTCGACAAGCGACCCACGAAATCAAGCCTAGTGGCCAAGCGGGCACGCACCAGGCGTTTTCTGGCCCGCTGCTTGCATAGACCTGAGCATCTTCAACTAGCGAGGTTGCCATGTCTGAATTTTTTGATCCGTACAACGCCGACCGTCCCCTGATGCTCAAGTGCAGTTGCGGCCGGGACCATTCACCCGCCGACCACCACGCCGAAGTGGCGGCTGATGCCGCCGCCGCTCAGTTGCGTGCGCGCTCGGAAACGGCGGAGTTCGAGGCCTATAGCCAAGAATTCATCGAGGCCACTTTGGTCAAGGCCTTGTTTCCGCAAGACCAAGAGCGCCGCATGTTCTTGCGTGCCGTAGGCCAAAAGACCGCGATGGCTGCGATTGCCAGTGTGCTGCCCATGGCCAGCTTGCAAGCCATGGCGCAGGAAAAAGGTCCGCTGGAAAAAACCAATTTGAAGATCGGCTTCATCCCGATCACCTGCGCCACGCCTTTGATCATGGCGCATCCCCTAGGCTTTTACCAAAAGCAGGGCCTGAACGTGGAAGTCACCAAGACCGCGGGCTGGGCCCTGGTGCGCGACAAGATGATCAACAAGGAATACGACGCGTCGCATTTCCTCTCGCCCATGCCCTTGGCCATCAGCATGGGGCTGGGTGCCAACGCCACGCCCATGAACGTGGCCACCATCCAGAACATCAACGGTCAAGCCATCACCCTGAGCCTGCGCCACAAGGACAACCGCGATCCCAAGAACTGGAAGGGCTTCAAGTTCGGCGTGCCCTTTGACTACTCGATGCACAACTTCCTGTTGCGCTACTACCTGGCTGAAAGCGGCTTGAACCCCGACACCGATGTGCAGATCCGCGTGATCCCGCCCGCAGAGATGGTGGCCAACTTGCGTGCCGGCAACATCGACGGCTTTTTGGGCCCCGATCCGTTCAACCAGCGTGCGGTGTTTGACGAAGTCGGCTTCATCCATGTCCTGACCAAGGATTTGTGGAACGGTCACCCCTGCTGCGCTTTTGGCACCAGCACCGAGTTCATCCAGAAGAACCCCAACACTTTTGCCGCGCTGTACCGCGCCGTGCTGACCGCTGCGGCCATGGCGCGTCAACCGGGCAACCGCGAGCTGATCGCCAAGGTCATCTCGCCGGCCCAGTACCTCAACCAGCCCGAAGCCGTGCTCAGTCAGGTGCTGACCGGCAAATTTGCCGATGGCCTAGGCAAGGTTGTGAATGTGCCCGACCGCGCCGACTTTGACCCCATGCCCTGGCAAAGCATGGCCGTGTGGATGCTCACGCAGATGAAGCGTTGGGGCTACATCAAGGGCCAAGTGGACTACAAGCAGATCGCCGAAAAGGTGTTCCTGATCACCGATGCGCGCAAGCACATGAAAGAGCTGGGCCAGAGTTTTGCGGCCACCACGCCCTACCCCAAGCACAAGATCATGGGCAAAGAGTTTGACCCGGCCAAGCCCGAGGACTACCTCAAGACCTTTGCCATTCACAAGATGGGTTGAAGCACCATGAAAACCACGCACCTCAATTTGCGGGCCGCCATGGTCTCGCTGCTCATGTTCCTGGTGTTTTTGGGGGTGTGGCAGTTGTCGGCCACCGCGCCCACAGTGGCAGGCGCGGCCAAGGCGGGCATGACCGCCGAGGAGATCGAGTACCAGAAGATGATGGGCAAGGATCCGGGCGCCGTCAAAAGCACCGGTTTTCCGCCACCGCTGGAGGTGGGCAAAGCCATGGTGGGGCACCTGGCCGATCCGTTTTATGACAAGGGCCCCAACGACAAGGGCATCGGCATTCAACTGGCGCACTCGCTGGGCCGGGTGGGTCTGGGCTTTTTGTTGGCCGTGCTGGTGGCGCTGCCGGTGGGCTTCATGATTGGCATGTCGCCCCTCATGCGCAAGGCGTTTGACCCGTTCGTTCAGGTGCTCAAGCCCATCAGCCCTCTGGCCTGGATGCCTCTGGCGCTCTACACCCTGAAAGACTCGGATGTGAGCGGCATCTTCGTCATCTTCATCTGTTCGGTCTGGCCGATGCTGATCAACACCGCGTTTGGCGTGGCCTCCGTCAAGCGCGATTGGCTCAATGTGGCCAGCACGCTGGAAGTCACACCGCTGCGCAAGGCCTTTCGGGTCATCCTGCCTGCCGCAGCTCCCACCATCGTCACCGGCATGCGCATCAGCATGGGCATCGCCTGGCTGGTGATTGTGGCCGCCGAGATGCTGGTGGGGGGTACGGGTGTGGGCTACTTCGTGTGGAACGAGTGGAACAATCTCTCGCTGGTGAACGTGATCTTTGCGGTCTTGGTGATCGGCGTGGTGGGCATGCTGCTGGACCTGGCGTTTGCGCAATTGCAAAAGGCGGTGACCTATGTGGAGTGACAGCTCGGAACGCTCGCTGAAGGCACTTTTGCCGACTCCATTGACCGTATCCCCAACCAAGGCCAAAGCCATGAACGCTTTCCTGCAAATCGAAAAACTGGGCAAGGCCTACCAAAGCGACAAGCCGGTTTTTTCCGACGTGTCCTTCACCATCGACAAGGGCGAGTTCGTCTGCATCATCGGCCACTCGGGTTGCGGCAAGACCACCATCTTGAACGTGTTGGCGGGCTTGGACACCGCCAGCGCGGGTCATGCCTTCATGGACGGACGCGAAATCGCGGGCCCGAGCCTGGAGCGTGGTGTGGTCTTCCAGAGTCACGCGCTCATGCCTTGGCTCACGGTGCGGCAAAACATCGCTTTTGCCGTCAAGTCCAAGTGGCCCGAATGGAAGTCTGCACAGGTCAACGCGCATGTGGAAAAGCATGTCGGCATGGTGGGTCTGCTGCACGCCATCGACAAAAAACCCAGCCAGCTGTCGGGCGGCATGAAGCAACGTGTGGGCATCGCCCGAGCCTTTGCCATTCAGCCCAAGATGCTGCTGCTCGACGAGCCTTTTGGTGCGCTGGACGCATTGACGCGCGGCACGATTCAAGACGAACTGATGGCCATCGTGCGCCAGACGCAGCAAACCGTCTTCATGATCACGCACGACGTGGATGAGGCCATTTTGTTGTCCGACCGCATCTTGCTCATGAGCAACGGCAACGAAGCGGGCGGCCGCTATGTGCCGGGGGGCCTGGCCGAAGTGGTGGTCAACCCGCTGCCGCGCGAGCGCACCCGCGCCCAGCTGCACCACCTGAGTGGCTACTACGACATGCGCAACCACATCGTCGACTTTTTGGTGTCCCGCGCCAAAGCTCACTGATTCCATTTCTTTTTTACCAACCCCCTCAAGAGGTCTTTCATGAACCGTTTAGAAATCACCGAAAAAATCATCACCGCCAAAGTGGCCAAAGGCATCAAGTGGAGCGATGTGGCCGAGAAGGTCGGCCTGTCCAAGGAGTGGGTCACCGCCGGCTGCCTGGGCCAGATGACCTTTGATGCCAAGCAAGCCAAGATCATTGGCAAGATCTTTGGCCTCACCGCCGACGAGATCAAGTGGCTGCAAGTGGTGCCCTACAAAGGCTCGTTGCCCAGCCAGGTGCCCACCGACCCGCTGATCTACCGCTGGTACGAAATCGTCAGTGTCTACGGGACCACCATCAAGGAGCTGATCCACGAAGAGTTTGGCGACGGCATCATGAGCGCCATCGACTTCAGCATGGACATCGTGCGCCAGCCCGACCCCAAGGGCGACCGCGTGAATGTGGTGCTGTCGGGCAAGTTCCTGCCTTACAAACAGTATTGAGCTGCTGTGCCCTGCGGGGCAAGCCAAAGCCGTGGTGATTGCCGTCACCACAGATTTTTTGTTTTGGGCCGATCAGTGCAAGGACAAGGGCAGCGAAGTGGTCTTGACCCGGACCACCGCATCACGCACCGCGTAAGGCTGGACGCAGGGCTGCTCGGCGCTGCCGGTCGTTTGCGCTGGCCGTTGGCATGCGCTGACCAGGGCCGCCGTGAGCGTCTGGGCCTGGCGCAGGATCGGCTCGATAAAGCGGCTGGACTGGCCGTTAACGCTGATGCAGTCGCCCAGAGCATAGATGTGCGGCACGCTGGTTTGCAGGGTTTGTGCATCCACGGCAATGCCGTTTTGCCAAGCCAGGCCCGCGCTGCGCGCCAGGCGAGTGGGCGTGACCAAGCCGGTGGCGGCGATCACCTGATCGGCCAGCACGGTTTGTCCATCGCTGGTGTGCAGCCGGTACTGATCGCCCTGACGCTGCAGGTCCTGCAGATGCACCGCGCCAATGAAGTGGATGGGCAAGCCAGACCAGGCGGCCAGCAAGGGCTCACCGGCCTGGTCGGCCGGCCAGCGCGCCAGGGGCCGCGCCTGGGTGTCGATGAGTGTCACGCGATGCCCGCCCAGGGCCAGGTCGTTGGCCAATTCGCTGCCAATCAAACCGGCCCCCACGATGGCCACATGCCGGGGCGCGTGGCCAAGGGCGGCCTGAAAGCGCTGGTAGGCCTGCAGGTGGTTGATGCGCCAGCACAGGTCGGCGCGCAAGGGCGCAGGCAATGTGGCTTCGGCCCCATGGGCCAGCACCAGATCGGCGTAGCGCAGGGGCCCTTGGGTGGTGCGCAACGTGCGGTTTTCGGTACAGATGTGCAGCGCTTGGGTGTGTGCCAACAGGCGCACTTGCCAGCGCGCTGCGGCTTCGCTGCCGGTTTCCTTGACCAAGGCCAGGGGCTGGATCTGGCGCGCCATGGCGACTGACAACAGGGGTTTGTCGTACACATCGCCAGCGCAAGCGGTGACCAGCGTGATGGGGGTGTCGGGCAATTGGCTGCGCAGGTTTTGCACCAGTTGCCAGCCCGCTTTGCCCGCCCCCACCACCACGATGCCGGGCACAGACCGCCGGGTGGCCAAGTGCGTGCTGGCCGAGCTTTTTTGAATGGCACTCAGGTCTGGCGCGACATACAGCTCGAAGTCCGCTTTGGTCACGCCACACAAAGGACATGCCCAGTCTTCGGGGATGTCGGCAAAGCGGGTGCCCGCCAGCAGGCCGCTGTCGGGGTCGCCTTCTTGCTCGTTGTAGATGTACCCGCAGGCATGGCAAATGTAGAGCTGCCAGGCGGCGTAGGTGGGCGTGAGCTTGGCGCTTGCGGTTGCGTCGTTCATGCGGGCATTTCCTGGGCACTGAGGCGGGCCATTTCCTTGCGCAGGTGCTTGATGGCGGGCGTGACGATGGCGACAAACTGCGCTTCGCGCACGCGGCGCTGCACCTGTGACTGCATCAGGTAGCCGCGCGCGCCTTGGTGCAGCAAGGCCGAGTTGGCGGCGCGCAGGCACAGCTCGGCGCTGTGGCTGCGGGCGTCCAGCACGTTGATGAAGTAGTCGGTCGAGGTGTCGAATGGGGTGTCGGCCAGCTTCATGATGCGGGCCAGCAAGGCGTCGAATTCGGCTTGCAAATCGGCTGGCCGGTCTTCAAGGTACTGGTTCACATGGCCAAGCTGGCCTTCCACGGCCCACATGCTGTCGATGGCTCCTTGAATGATCCCGGCCGCCATGCCGCACTGCAGCAGCACAAAGCCGCCGCGAATGCGCGCAATAAAGGGCTTGGCCGGGTCGGCCACCAGGTCGTCCGCGCCGACAAACAGGTCTTTGCAATGCACGCTGAAGGTGCCTGTGCCCTCCATGCCCGAAAACTCCGGGCAGGCTTTGAGGGTCACGCCAGGCGCATCACAGCGCAGCATGAACATGATCTCGCGGCTGGCCGTTTCGCTTGGTGTGCTCACCGCTGCGATGGCGCCAAAGTAGTGATCTGCCGCCAGGTTGCTGACCCAGGGCAAAGTGCCGTTGATCAGGTAACCGCCCTCCACCGGCGTTGCCTTGAGCAGCAAGGCTTCGATTTGCGCGAAGCTTTTCATTGGGTTGGACAAGCCCGTGCCGCCCAGCGATTGGCCGTGCACATGGCGCGCCAGCCGCTCGCCTGCCAGCGCCGGATTGCCACAAGCTTGCATGTACAGCCCGGCCACGGAATTGCACCACATCATGAAGCCGGTGGCCCCGCACACCTTGGACGCTTCGGCCATGGCGGCAATGGCCAGGCCAAAGTCGCCGGGGCTGCCGTCGGCTTGGGGCAGGTGCGCACTCATCGCGCCCGTCGCCGCCAGCTGTTTCAGGACAGCTTCCGGGTAAGCGCCGCGATCGATGTCGTGTGCCTGCTGTGCCAGCGGGCCTTGGGCAATGGCGCGCACGGCCTCGATGAGCGGCTGGGGCCCGGCAGCCAGTTCGGGGGGCAGGTCGACGAGGTTCATGAAAGCTCCAAAAAAGAAAGTGGGCCCTGCACTGGGCGCAAGAGATGGATCCAAGAGCGGGTGCTTCAGAGCTCAACGCGCCCGTTGTGGACGCTTCAGGCCATCGAGATCTCGAAGGGGATCGGGTTGCGCATGCTGTTGGCCACGGGTGAGTAAAAGTTGGCGTGTTGCACGATCTCGTCCAGCACTTCGCGCGGGGCATCGCCTTCCACCAGCACTTTGACGCGGATGGCCTGAAAACCCATTTGGGGCGGCGTCATTTCCAAAGCGCCGCCTGCACCCCAGGCGGCGGGGTTGCCAATGTCGCCCTCTAGAAAGACTTCGAGCTTGCTGAGCTTGACACGCTTCCAGGTGGCCACGGCTGTCACGCCCACGGCGATGCAGCCGCCCAGGCCCGACAACACGATCTCGCCGGGTGCCGGTGCGGTGTCTTCGCCAAAGAGGTGCAGCGGCTCGTCGACCACCACGGTGTGCTTGTCGCCCACCGAAGACAAGGAGCGATACTGTCCCTCCATGACGGTGTGGACCTTGTTGGTGCCGCGCCGCGCTGGATTGGCTTTGCCGCCTGCGGCAAATGTGGCCAGGCCCTGGGCGTCAATGGGGCGCAAATAGGCTTTGACGGTGGTGGGGGTGTCGAGTGTGGCAGCGTCGGTCATGGCAAATCCTTGGGGGATGGAGAGTTGTGAAACAGGGCATGCAGCGATGCCTGTGACCATGACAATGCAAAGGCCGTGCCAGGGCCGTGTGCCTGCGGATTGGCGCAGGGTTGATGCACGCAAGTGCTTCATCTGCAAGGGATTTTTGGCCAACAGGCTGATGGCTGTGCGCTGGGGTGGCCGCACTGGCCTGCCATGGCCTTGGACATTGTGTTGACAATGTGTCAACACAATGTCCGGTCAGCGCAAACCGGCTTTGCGCAGGCGGTAGGCAAATTGGCGCAAAGTCAGCCCCAGGCTTTGCGCGGCGCGGGACTGGTTGCCCTGGTGCTGCTCCAGGGCGTGCTGCAAGACCTGCACCGTGTGCGAGTGCGCGCTTTCGTAAGGCCGCACACCCAGTGGCGCCGTGCCAGTCCGCTCGGATGCCGCAGGCTGAACAGGGGGCCACGGAGCGTCGGCCATGGCATCAGCGGGTTTGGCAACGGCGGCTGTGCGGGCTGGCGTGGTCGAAGCTTGCGGCAAATAGGGCTGCAACTGCCCGGGCGTGAGCAAGGTTTGATCGGCCAGCAGCACCATGCGCTCGATGCAGTTGCCCAGCTCGCGGATGTTGCCCGGCCAGGGCTGCTGCGTCAGCATGTCCAGGGCCTCGGGGCTGAGGTACACGTTTTTCTGGTGCGTCTGGTTGGCCCGGTTGACAAAGTGCAGGGCCAGTTCGCGGATGTCGCCAGGGCGCTCGGCCAGAGACGGCAGCCGGATCGGGATCACGTTCAGGCGGTAATACAGGTCTTGCCGAAAGTGCCCGGCCTGCACCTGGGCGGCCAGGTCTCGGTTGGTGGCGGCCACCAGGCGCACATCCACCTTGACCTCGCGCTGGCTGCCCAGCCGCACCACCGCACCCTCTTGCAAGGTGCGCAGCAGTTTCGATTGCAGGGGCAATGGCAACTCGCCGATTTCGTCCAGAAAGATGGTGCCGCCGTGCGCCTGCTCGAACCAGCCGGGCCGCGCCTGATGTGCCCCGGTGAAAGCGCCGCGTTCATGGCCAAACAGCTCCGACTCGAACAACGTGTCTGGAATCGCCGAGCAGTTCACCTTGATGAAGGGCTGGGTCGAGCGTGGGCTGGCCAGATGCACAGCCCGTGCAAACAACTCCTTGCCCGTGCCCGACTCGCCCAGCAAAAGCACGGTGGCTTGCGACTGAGACACCCGCTCCAATTCGGACAAGGCCTGCAGCAAGGCGGGCGAGCTGCCGATCAGCCCATAGCGCGCGGCATGCGTGCTCAAAGCTTGTGACAAGGCCGCATTGCGGGCCCGCAGGTGGCGGGTTTGCTCGTTGACCAGCTGCTCCATGTGCAAGACCTGCCCGGCCAAAGTGGCCAGCACCTTGAGCACGGCCAGGTCGTCGTTCAAATGGCGCTGGCGGCTGCGAATGCGGTGGCAGCCCAGCACACCTACGGTGGTGTTGCCCAGGGTGATGGGCAAGGCCAGGTAGGCCACAGTCTCGGCAGGAAACTGCTCTGAGGCCACCGAGCGGAACAAAAACAGGGGCTCGTGCGCAATGTCCTGAACAATCGCGGGCAAACCGGTTTGCAGCACCCGCCCGGTGATGCCATCGCCCTGCGCATACACCCCCCGGCGTATCTCCATGCCGGTCAGGCCATAGGCATGGCGGATCGAGGCGGTGGCCGGGCCGAGGGCCGCGCCCGCAGCCGGCGTGTCGCGCAGCACAATGCGCCCCCGGTTCAGCCCCAGCAACTCGCTCATCAAATGCAGCATCTCGCGCAACACCTCATGCGAACCCAGGCTGCGCCCCACCCACTTCATGACCTCGCGCATCAGCAAGAGCTCTTGCTCGCGCCAATGGGCGTCGGTGGGGTAGGGGTCTGCAATGGGGGCGGTAGGCATGCTTTGGGTGCAAGCAAGCTTTGGACCAGGGGGCGTCTCTTCAGTGTTCAATTTTGCGAGATCTGCCCTTGGAAGTCAGAAACGTTTTTAAATTGATTAAAAAAAGCCTTTCACAATAAACCTATCTGGCAATTCGCTAGCCAGCCTGTAATCTTGCCTGCAGCCAGGCCCCCAAGCCAACAAAGCAGTGATGCATAACGCGAAAACGAGGGCAAAGAACCCTGCAAGCAAGTCTGTAATCTGTCCCACTCAGTGTTTCCAACTCACGCTAAGCTATGAGGCTTGACAAGAGGCTTTTCGAACATGATCAACAAGTTTGTTTCTTCCATCACCGAGGCCCTGGCGGACACGCTCGATGGGGCCACGGTGATGATTGGTGGCTTTGGCACGGCCGGTATTCCGGATGAGCTGATCGCGGGCCTGATGGCGCAAGGCGCGCGCGACCTGACCCTGGTCAACAACAATGCGGGCAACGCCGAGCATGGCTTGGCCGCCTTGCTCAAGGCGGGCAGGGTGCGCAAGATCATTTGCAGTTTTCCCCGGCAAACCGATTCTTATGTGTTCGATGGTTTGTACCGCTCTGGCCAGGTCGAGCTGGAGCTGGTGCCCCAAGGCAATTTGGCCGAGCGCATTCGGGCGGCTGGCGCGGGCATTGGCGGGTTTTTCACGCCCACAGGGTACGGCACCGAGCTGGCCAAATACGCCGATGGCTCGCCCAAAGAAACCCGCGAAATCGATGGCCGCATGTACGTGTACGAAACACCCATCCATGCCGACTTGGCCCTGATCAAGGCCGAGCGGGGTGACCGCTGGGGCAACCTCACCTACCGCAAGGCAGCACGCAACTTTGGGCCCATCATGGCCATGGCCGCACGTAAAACGGTGGCCACGGTGCACGAGCAAGTGGCCTTGGGCGAACTGGACCCCGAGACGGTGGTGACGCCCGGTATTTTTGTGCAGGCGGTGGTCAAGATTGACCGTGTGGCCACTCAGGCCGGAGGCATCAAGGCATGAGCTACACCCGACGCAGCAAAGACGAGTTGGCCGCCCGCGTGGCGCAAGACATTCCCGAAGGGGCCACCGTGAACCTGGGCATTGGCCAACCCACCTTGGTGGCTAACCACATTCCTGCCAGCCGCGAGGTGCTTTTGCACAGCGAAAACGGCATCCTGGGCATGGGCCCGGCCCCGGCCAACGGGCTGGAAGATTACGACCTGATCAACGCAGGCAAACAACCCGTGACCCTGCTGCCAGGCGGCGCATTTTTTCACCACGCCGACAGCTTTGCCATGATGCGTGGCGGGCACCTGGACATCTGCGTGCTCGGGGCTTTTCAGGTCAGCGCCACGGGCGACTTGGCTAACTGGCACACCGGTGAGCCCGAAGCCATTCCGGCGGTGGGCGGGGCCATGGACCTGGCCATTGGCGCCAAACAAACCTGGGTGATGATGGATCTGCTGACCAAGCAGGGCCAAAGCAAACTGGTGCAGGCTTGCAGCTATCCGCTGACGGGCATTGGCTGTGTCAAAAGGGTCTACACCGACCTGGCCACATTGGCGTGCACCCCGCAAGGTTTGGAGGTGATCGATGCCGTGCCTGGCCTGTCGCTCGAAGAACTATCTCTCCTGATCGGCTTACCACTCAAGACCGTCTGAAAACAACCGGGTTGACTGATGAGGGTGCTGGAAAGCGCTGGTCGGACTTTCAGGCCCGACTTGGCGGGCCGTGTCAGCCCTTGAGGATCAACGCGCCACAGGCACCATCAGCAAATCCTCGCTGAGGGTGACCCATTGGCCGTCTCGGTAAAGCAAGGGCAAGGCGGCGTCGTTACAACGGCCGGAGATGACCTCGCCCACCATCAGGCAGTGCGTGCTTTCTTGCACTTGCCGAATCAGACGGCATTCCAGGCTCATGACGGCGTTGCGCAGACTGGGCGAGCCTGAGTCAAACTGGGCCCATTGCTGAGCATCAAAGCGCTCATCGCCGAACACTTGGGCTTGACCGGCAAACAATTTGGCCAGTTCGATGTGTTCGACCGCCAGCGTGTTCACGCTGAACACCTGGTTGTCGGCCATGTGCGCGTAGCTGAAGGCGTTGCGGTTGATGGCGCAGACCACCGTGGGCGGCTCCACGGCCAAAGACATGAAGGCCGAAACCGTCATGCCCGTACGGTGCGGCGTTTTGCCGGTGGCGATGATGTTCACCGCCGCCGGGTGCAAGCGCATCAACTGCCTGAAGGCTTGCGGGGTCATGCCGTAGCCGTTTCCAGGGGCGCGTCCATGTTGATGGCCGAACCCAGGCCCAGCGCCTGGTTGACACGGGGCATGACTTCGTGGGCCATCAGCTCCATGGAGCGACGTCCCAACTGGGGATCGACCAAGTCCATGCCTGCGTAAACGATTTCGCCAAAGGGGCCAGCCTTCTCACGCAAAGCCAGAATCTTGTCGGTCACCTCGTTGACGGTGCCGGTGATCACCAATTCGTCGAGCAGGCGGTCCAGCGTGACATGGCTGTCGTCTTCGTCCGTGTGTTTTTTGAAAATGACATGACGCTTGGACATCATCATCTTGGTCAGCATCTGGCGGTAGTAATAACGGTAAGGGCTGTTGGCATCCGCGCGGCCATAGCGGTTGGCCGTTGCGGCATCGTCGCTCACGAAAATGGTGCGCGCCACACGCCAGTCGGCAGGGTTGGCCACTTCGTTGACGGAGGTTTTGCCTTCGCAGTAATTGTCCCAATGGCTGGCCAGCCAATGGTCCATCAAGAAGTTGGCCGACATGGGGTGAAAGTCGCGCTTGCCCATGGCGATCACGCCTTTGGAGTGGGGCGCCACCACCGTGCCGACAATTTCAGGCCGGGGACTTTGGAAAGGCTTCATCAAGTAGCCCCGACCGATCGCGGGGACAGAGGTCACTTGCGTGGTGACCTTGAAGCGGTTGTCGGGAAAGTCGATGTTGTAAGGCGGCTCGCGCTCCCAGATGGCCAGGATCACATCGATGGCTTCGGCGAACATCTTGTTGCGGTCTTGGTCCAGGATGCCCAAGGCTTCGGCGTCCGAAGCCAGTGCGCCAGGGCTGATGCCGAAGATGAAACGGCCCTTGGCCAGATGGTCGAACATGGCCGCCTGTGAGGCCAGCAGTGTGGGGTGAGAGTGCGACAAGTTGGAGGTGCCGCTGCCCAGTTTGATGGTCTTGGTTTCGGGGATCAAGGTGGCCAGAAACAACAAGCTGTTGGTCACGTTTTCCGCTTTGTCCGTGAGGTGTTCGCCCACGAACGCATCGTAAAAACCCAGCTTGTCGGCCAAGATGATGGTCTGCCGGTCCTCATGCAAGGTCTCTGTGGTGTCCCGCTCGAAGGGATGCAGGGGCATGGTGAAGTAGCCTAGGCGCATGATGGATCCTGTCGTTGATTTTTGAAAAATGCAGACTCACTCGGGCTTGATGCCAGCGTCTTTGATGACCTGTGCCCAACGGGTGATTTCACTTTGAATGAAGCGAGGGTAATCGGCCTTGGATACCTTGGAAGGCTCCAGGCCCAATTGCGCCAAACGTGCCAGAAAGGCCTCATCTTTCAGGGCGGAGCTGATGGCCCCGTCCAGTCTGCGCACCACGTCGGGCGGGGTGCCCGCGGGTGCAGCCAGACCCAAGAAGAAGCCCAGCTCATAGCCTGGATAAATCTCGCCAATGGCGGGCACATTGGGCCAGGGCTTGAAGCGGGTGGCCCCGGTCACACCAATGGCGGTAGCCTTGGGATTGTCGATGTGCGCCATGGCGGGCAGGTATTCCAGAAACAGCACCTGCAGCTGGCCGCCGTAAAAGTCTTGCAGGGCAGAACCAATGCTTTTGTAGGGGATGCCGGTCATGGGCGCGCCGGTTTTGACCTTGAACATTTCAGCGGTCATTTGCGAGGCCGAGTTGTAGTGGCCAAAAAACACCTTGCCCGGGTTGGCTTTGGCATACGCCGTCAGGTCGGCTGCGGTGCGGATGCCCGAGTCCTTGCTGACCATCGCCACCGAGGCGGCTGTGCCGAACTGACCCAGGTGTTCAAAGTCTTTCAGGGGGTCATAGGGTACTTTTTTGTACAAACTCAAGTTGGCGGCCAGCGTGGTGTTGGTGGTCAACAGCAAGGTGTAGCCATCGGCGGGCGCGTTCTTGACCGCCTCGGTGCCCAGAATGCCATTGGCGCCGGCGCGGTTTTCAATCACCACGCCTTGCTTGAACTGCGCTTCCAGGTATTGGCCAAAGGCGCGTGCCGTGATGTCGCCCGAACCGCCGGGCCCGAAGGGCACCACGATCTTGATCGGCTTGTTGGGAAAGCCCTGGGCGCTGGCCAGACCCAAGAAAAGGCCCAAAGGGGCCAGCACGCTCCATTTGAGAAATCGGACAAGCTTTTGCATAAACAGTCTCCATCGTTGGTTATCGTGGCAAGATTCTAGGAGGGCCGTGTGAATTGACCAAGCTCAAAATTCCAACTGGTGGAATTGCAGACCTGTGCCGGTGGATGCGCCAGCTGCGTTGTGGGCAAGGGTGAAGCCGCTCGCATTCAGAATGCGATGCGCGGACTTTGCGGGTCCTTGATGGCCGTGCGCCAGGTTTCGGCCTGCGTGGGGTTCATGCGGGCCAACTCGTATTGCGCCGACATGATGTCGGCCTCGTGGGTCAGGGTGGTGGCCAGGTCGCTGAGGTAGCTGCCCGTCATGCGCTCGAGCGTGGACACGGCGCACAAGGAGGCAATCGGGTAGCGGCGCCGGTCAAAAACGGGCACGGCAATGCCCGAAATGCCGCGTCCGGAACGGGTTTTGGTCAGGGCGTAGCCGTTTTTGCGTGTCTTTTGAATACCACTGGCCATTTTGCTGAAGGCCTTGTCCGGGCCGCTGCGCAGGCGGTGGAAGGCCAGGATGTCGGCGATCTCGTTGTCGGGCAAAAATGACAGGATCGCCAGACTGAAAGAGCCGATGCCCATGGGCCAGCGGTTGTGCACCTGCAGGATTTCGGCGTTTTGCGGCAGGTGGCCCTGACGCTTGTCCAAGCACACGGCATCGTAGCCACAGCGTATCCCCAGGTACACCGTTTCGCCCGTGGCCTCAGCCAAACGTTCAAACGATGGCTGGGCAATGCTTTTGATGTCGTGCACGTCCAGGACCGACATGCCCAAGGCATAAACCTCCGGGCCGAGCCGGTAGTGGCGTGTGCCCCAGGGGCGCTCAACCAGGTGTTCTTCCAGCATGGCCGAGAGGATGCGGTGCACGGTGGCCTTGGGCAATTGGGTCAGGGTGCTGATTTGCATGAGTGCCGCGCCCTGCGAGCCGAAAGTCGACAAGGTTCGCAGCAGCAAGGCGGCGCGTGCGATGCTTTGCGCGCCTTCGTTTTTCGGGGAAGGGTTCATGGTATCGAGGGGCTCAACCGCTGAGCGCCGGGGTGTCGTCGGTGGGTCAAAAAGACAAAGTATTCCATGATTCGGAATATTGAAGCGACTGGCCCTGTTGCGAGCGTCAAGGCGGGAACACCCGATTGCCAAGGCAAAAACCGGCACGCATACTGTTTTTCTTGTTGTGCAGCACGGGGTCGCAAATGGCCCTGAAACATCGAATCCACCACGAGACAACTGAAAGGGGTCATTCCAATGACGGCATCCAAACGCAAACTCCTGACTTGGCTGGGCTGCGGTCTGCTGGTCAGCGCCAGCTTGGCCTCTGTTCAGGCGCAAACCTACCCACAGCGTCCCATCAAGGCCATCGTGCCTTACGCAGCGGGCGGATTTTCAGACCAGGCCAGCCGCATCATTGCCGAAGCCATGTCACGCAACCTGGGTCAAAACATCGTCATTGAAAACCGTGCGGGCGGCGGCGGCCGTATCGGCAGCGAGGCCGTCACCAAAATGGCCCCCGATGGCTACACCTTGCTGATGACCACCAACGGCACCAAGACCTACATGGCGGTGGTGGAAAAGTCCTTGTCCTATGACCCGGTGAGCGACTTCACGCCGATTTCGCTGGTGGGCAAATACGGTTTGCTGATGGTGGTCAACCCCACGGTGCCCGCCAAAACCTTGCCGGAATTTTTGAACTATGCCCGCGACCCGAAAAACAAGGGCAAGATCAATTACGCCACCTCCGGCATGGGCAGTGGCCTGCATTTTGCGGGCGAGTTGTTCAACGCCATGGCCAAGGTGGACATGGTGCATGTGCCTTACAAAGGCTCGGGCCCCGGCATGCAAGATGTGCTGGCGGGGGTGTGCCAGGTGATTTTTGATGGCGCAGCCAAACCGCAAATTGATGCAGGCAAGGTCCGCCTCTTGGGCACCACCAGTTCGGTGCGTGACCCGCGTTACCCGGACGTGCCCACGCTCAGCGAAGGTGGCTTGACGGGTTATGACCTGACCTATTGGGTGGGCATCTTCGCCCCCAAAGGCCTGCCTGCCGACATCCAGGCGCGTTTGAACGCTTCGGTCAAAACCGCATTGGCCGATCCGGACGTGCAGCGCAAACTCAATGGCATGGGCATGAGCCTGGTGGGCAGCACGCCCGAGCAAATGGTGCAAGAAATCCGCACCGAAACCGCCAAGTTGCGGCAGATCGCTGCGTCGATTCCTGGTGGGGTGAACTGATGAGCTTTGAGATGAACAACGGGGTGTTGCGTCCCCAAGACCGATTGCCGTTTTCGGCCATCGTCGACAGGCCACCACTGCGCTTGCCCGAAGGCGTGCAGCTGGTGGTTTGGCCAGTGGTCAACATCGAAGAATGGGACATTGCGCGCCCCATGCCGCGCATGGTTTCGCCACCGCCCGGCGGGCAAGCGCCGGTGCCCGATGTGCCCAACTGGACCTGGCATGAATACGGCATGCGGGTGGGGGTGTGGCGTCTCATGGACGCTTTCAAAAACGCCGGTATTCGACCGACCCTGTCCATCAATGCCAAAGTGTGCGAAACCCGGCCCCGCGTGACGCAAGCTGCGCTGGATGCGGGCTGGGAATTCATGGCGCATTGTTACGAGCAAATCCCGATTCAAAAAATTCCGGACGAGCGGGCCATGATGGAGCAGACGCTGGACGTGCTGACCCGCTTCACCGGCCAGCGCCCGCAAGGTTGGTTGGGCCCGGGTCGCAGCCAGACGCTGGAGACCCCAGACCTGATCAAGGAGCTGGGCATGTCCTGGTTTGGCGACTGGGTGCTCGATGACCAGCCGCAATATGTGCACACCCAACATGGGCCGTTGGTGTCGGTGCCCTACACCATCGAACTCAACGACATCAACATCATGCTCACCTCGCACGAGCGTTCGGACGCGATGCTGCTGCGCACCCAAGACGCGTTCAAGCGTCTGTATGCCGAGTCGGCGCACAGCGCCCGCATCATGGCGTTTGGCGTGCATCCTTACATTTCGGGTGCTGCACATCGCATCGAGTACTTTGAAATGATGCTGGAGTTTTTGGCCAGCCAGCCTGGCGTGGTTTTCTGGAATGGCGCTGAAATCAGCCAATGGTTTCGGCAAGCCAGCCCACTGCCAGCGCCTTGAGGCATGACCCGTCAGACGCCCTTGACGCCGTCCGCTGACACGCCGCTGCACGCCTTGTCGCTGGCGCAAACCAGTGCCCTGATTCGTCAGCAGACGATCACGCCGGTGCACTTGGTGCAGGCGTACATCGACCGCATCGAGCGACTCGATGGGCAAGTCAATGCCTTCGTCACACCCACGCTCGATGCCGCCATGCAAGCGGCGCACCAGGCCACCCGCGAGATCGCACAAGGCCAATACCGGGGGCCTTTGCATGGCATCCCCATGGCCCACAAGGACGTGTACCTGACGCAAGGCGTGCGCACCACCGCGCATTCGCGGCATTTGCACGACTGGGTGCCCACCGTCAGCGCCACGCTGGTGACCGGTTTGGCGCGTTTGGGTGTGATCAGTTTGGGTAAAACGGCGTGCCATGAATTTGCCTTTGGCTCGCCCGCAGAAGATGACTTGTTTCCGCCTGCGCGCAACCCTTGGCATCTGGCGCACATGCCCGGCAGTTCCAGCAGCGGCTCGGGGGCGGCAGTGGCAGCAGGTTTGTGCCTGGCGGCCACCGGCACCGACACCGGCGGCTCGATACGCCACCCAGCGGCCGCTTGTGGTGTGGTGGGCCTCAAACCCACACGCCATGCTTACCCTGTGTCGGGCGTGATCGCCTTGGCCCCCAGCCTGGACGTGGCCGGATTTTTGACGCGCACCGCGCTGGACCAGGCCCTGATCTGGGACGCCTGGCACGGCAGCGATGTGGCCAACGCCTGCACCGCCGATGTGCAGCGTTCGGTGCTTCGGGGTCTGCGCATCGGCGTGCCTGAGGGCTTGTGGCGCAACGCCGAGAACGGCCAGGCCACGCACGATCCGCAAATCCAGGCTTGCTTTGACGAAACATTGAAAACACTGCAGGCTGAAGGCGCCCAAGTGGTGACGGTGGAAACACCAGATTGGCCACCGCAACCCGCCGTGGTGCAGGCGGCCAACACCCTGATTGCTTACGAAGCCTTTCAACAACTGCAGCACATTTGGCGCGACCACCCGGACCAGTTGGGACAGGGCCTGTGCCAAAAATTGGCGGGTGCAGCGCAGCTGAGTTTGAACAGCTACCACGCCGCCCGCGTTCAGGCCGACGTTTGGCAACAGCAAATCAGCGTTTTGCTGTCTGAACAGGTGGATGTGTTGATGTGGCCAGGGCGCGAAGCTTTGCCCGAAACGCTGCAAGCCTTGATGGCCAACCCCACCGGGCAGCGCAGTGCCTGCAACCGGTTGTTCAGCCTGACCGGGCACCCTGCCTTGACTTGCCCCATGGGCGTGTCGACCCAGGGCTTGCCCATGGCTTTGCAAATCGGCGCGGCCATGCACGGTGAGGGCCATTTGTTGCTGGTGGCCCATGCAGTGGCATCGGCCATCGGTTGGCGCTTGCCCGTGTTGCTGGATTGAGCCATGGACTTTGTCAACACCGAAGGCGTGCGCCTGCATTACGAAGTTGTGGGCGAGCAAGGCCCTTGGCTGGCGCTGGTGTCGGGTGGCCGTCGCAGCGGTGCCGAGTTTTTGCCCTTGGCCCGCCGCATCGCGGCCCGGGGTTTTCGGGTGGTGCTGCACGATCGGCGCAACACCGGGGCTTCGCAGGTGTTGATCGAAGGCGAGCGGGGCGAAGAAGACATCTGGGCCGACGACTGGGTGCAGTTGATGCAGCACCTGAACGCGGTGCCTGCATTTTTTGGCGGCGGCTCTTCGGGGGCGCGGCTGGCCTTGTTGACCAGCTTGCATCACCCAGACGTGGTGCGTGGCTTGCTGCTACTGCGCATCACGGGCGGCGCTTTCACCGCGGGCCGCTTGCCCGAGAACTATTACGGCCAGTTCATCCGTGCGGCCGAGCAAGGCGGCATGGCCGCCGTGTGTGCCACGCCCTATTACCAAGAACTGATTGCCGCCGACCCTGGTAACCAGGGCCGCCTGATGGCCATGGACCCCCAGCAATACACAGCTGTCATGCGTCACTGGCTTCAGATTTTTTTGCAAGGCCCGCGCGCGCCGGTGCTGGGCATGACGACTGAGGCCCTGCAGGCCATCCGTGTGCCCACCTGGCTGGTGCCCGGCAACGACAAAACCCATGTGTCCCGCCATGGCCGCGAAGCGGCGGTCCTGATCCCCGGCTGCGAACTGTTCGAGCTGCCGGTGGTGGACGAAGACGTGCCCGCTTTGCCGTTTTCGGCTTGGACCCCGCACGAAGAAACCCTGGCGACAGCCATGACCGATTTTCTGCGCCGCGTGGGCCATGATGGCCACTGAACCGATTTCCAAGGAGCCCATTGAATGACCAACCCGATCAACCCGTCCATTCGCCGCGTCGTCACCGGTCACGATGACCAAGGCAAAGCCATCGTCCAGATTGACGAAGTCTGCAGCCATTACCGGCAAGGCCGCCCCAATGGTTTTGTGTGCAACCTATGGACCACCGACACCAACCCCGCCAACAACAACGGCCAGGTGGATGCAGGCCGGCGTGAGGGCAAATTTTCGGTCATCGAGAACGGCACTGTGTTCCGCATCCTCGACTTCCATCCCGGTGTGCAGCAGCGCGTGCACCGCACCGATTCGGTGGATTACATCGTGGTCATGTCCGGCGAAATCGACATGGAGCTGGAGTCTGGCGAGGAAGTCCACCTGAAGGCGGGCGACGTCATGGTGCAGCGCGGCACGGTGCACAACTGGATCAACCGGGGCACCGAAACCTGTGTGATGGCGGTGGTGCTGGTGCACGCGCACCCGGTGCAGGCAGGGGGGCAAACGCTCAACGCCTTTGGTTGAGCGTGCTCCGAAGCCTCGTTCCGGCCTTCAGTGGGGAAACGGCGCAATGCCCGGCGCGGCGTTGTCTGGCAGCTCGCGGCGCGTGGTGTTCATCACCATGGCGAGCAAGCTGTAGTAGCCGCAGTGCGCCGTCATGTCGATCACGCCCTGGTCGCCAAACATTTTTTGTGCAGCCGCCCAGGTCACGTCGCTCACCGACTGGTTGTGCAGCAGCTCTTGCAAAAAGTCGTACACCACGGTTTCTTCGGTCGTCATGTTTGGCGGGCGGCGGCCTTCGGCAAGGGCGTCACAAGTTTCCTCGCTCACGCCGGCTTTCATGGCGATGGGTTTGTGGATGTGCCACTCCACCGGCTGTGACCAGTGGCGCGCCACCACCAGCACCGCAAATTCCGAGTTGTGCAAACCCACGGTGTTGTCGTAGCGCAGGTATTCCCCCACTTTTTGCAAGCGGCGCATCAGCTCGGGGCTGCGCATCAAAGGCACAAAGGGGCCGGAGAGTTTGCCTCTGGGCCCGCTGACCAGTTCGTCCACCGCCGCACGTTGGGCGTCGGTCATGTGTTCACGCGGCATTTCGGGCAGGCGGTCTATTTTTGGGGAGGTCATCGGGTTGTCTCTTGGGGTGGGTTGAAAGATCAAACCCCAATTTATCACCGGACCTGACGATGATCAGTCGTGTGCGGGATAGCCCGGCGGGGCCACAGCCGCACCCTGGATCTGGTGCCGCACAAAGGCCTCGGCCACCCAGCCCGTTTGCTTGGCGTCTTCCACAAAACCGTTCAAAAATTGCCGCGCTGGCTCGCTGCGCTGCGTGGGCATGCCCATGGCCTGGTGGATGACCATGAAGCGGCCCGGCAGCAGACGCACGCCGGAAAGGCGTTGAGCGTCGGCCTGCAGTTGCTGCTTGACGCCTGCAGCCACTTCAAGTTGCTGCGCAAGGAACAGGTCGACCACGGCTGGGGAGCTGGGAGCGCGAACGATGGGGGCGTGTTTCAGGTGGCGGGTCAAAAACAAGTCGTAAGCGCTGCCTGCACCCACCGTCACGCGGTGGCCGGCTTGGTCGACTTCGTCGTTGCTTTGCAGGGGCGAGTCGTTGCGCACCATGTAGGCCCCTTCAATTTGCACATAGGGCGGTGAAAAATGCAGGCCCTCGCCGCGCACCGGGTCGATGGCAAAAAAGCCGATGTCGGCTTCGTCGGCGCGCACGCACTGCACCGAGTCGTCGGCTTTCTTGAACACCCGCCATTCAATGCCCAGGCCCAGCTGGGCCGCCAGTTTGCGCGACAGATCGGCCGAAATGCCTGAGGGCTCGCCTGCGGCGTCGAGCCCGGCGAGCACGGGGTTGCCCAGGTTGATGGCCACGCGCAAAACGCCTTGGGGTGCGAGCTGATCGGCCAAAGAGGCTGCAGAGGGAGTGTTCATGGTTTGAGCGAAAAATGGACTGGAAAGTGGCGGCCTATTTTAAAAACGCGAGCCGTGCCGTAGGCTGACAAGTGCCAGGTGACATATTCCGGGTGACATGTGCCAGGCCGTGCTGCTGTATCAGCCCAAGACCTGGAGCACCGCCGTCAAATCGCGCCCGGTGTGGTGAGGCGCAGGGCCAATGGTTTCAGGCGGCAGGCCCTGGCGGTTGACCCACAGTGTGGTGAAGCCAAACCAAGTGGCGCCCAGCGCGTCCCAGGCGTTGCTCGAGACAAACAGCACTTCGGCGGGTGCAAAGCCAAAGTGGTCGGTCACGATTTGGTAGCCCGTGGGCGTGGTCTTGAATTGGCGCACGCTGTTCACCGACAACACGGCATCGAGCAACTCGCTCATGCCCGCACTGTGTACGGCCGATTGCAGCATCTCGGGGCTGCCGTTCGACAAAATGGCCGTGGCCACGCCGCGCTGGCGCAAGGCTTGCAGCACGCCCAGGTTTTCTGGGAAGGGTGAAAGCTGGGCGTATTGCGCCATCAGCGCGTCTTCATCCGCGTGGGTGTGCACCAGGCTCAAACGCGCCAGCGCATAGCGCAGCGAAGCGCGTGTGAGATCCCAAAACGATTGGTAATGCCGACTGCCTTTTGGATCGGGGTCGCTCAGCGAGATCAGCCGCGTGTACTCGATTTGCTTGTCGCGCCACAGCACCGACAGCGCTGCGCCCTGGCCAGGGTAAAGCTTTTCAGCCAAAGCGCCAATCGAATAAACATCGAACAGCGTGCCGTAAGCATCGAAGACAACCAGTTGAATGGCCATGGCTTAATCGCCTCCTCGGTGGGTGTGAAGGTCACAGAATTTTTGCCGTGCGTAATGCGCCGCATCGTCCAGCCCTTCAAACGCAAAGTACACCTGCAACTGCGGAATGCGCAGCAGCGCGATGCAGCGATCGGGCAAGGGTGACCACTGCAAACGCAGCGTGCCCTCGGGCCAGCTGGCTACGCCGCATCCCAGCGCCGCGTCCACCATCAACTGGGCATGCGGCAATGAGCGCGGCAGCCAGCTGATCAGCTCGGAAGCCGTGCAGCCCATGGTGTGTGCAAATTGCTCGGGAACGTGTGTGGGTGTCATACGGCAAAAAATCCGGTGAAGGATGCACATTGTCGAGGACGTCCGGGCCAAAACCTGCGCCGGATGTGACGGGTGATGTGAAGGGTCTTGACCGCATCTCGGCGCAAACGCATGACGGATGGCGCAGCCTGTCAAAATCAAGCCAACTTTGTAATGAAAGCACACGATGCAGCCATACGACTTTGATTTTTTTGTGATCGGCGGCGGCTCGGGCGGTGTGCGCGCCTCGCGCGTGGCGGCCAGCCTGGGGGCCAAGGTGGGCATTGCCGAGGGCTTTCGCTACGGCGGCACTTGCGTGATCCGGGGCTGTGTGCCCAAAAAGCTGTTGGTGCAGGCTTCGCATTACGCCGAAGACCTGGAAGACGCGGCCGGTTTTGGCTGGACCGTGCCCCCGGCATCGTTTGATTGGCCCCGGTTGGTGGCGGCCAAGGAGCAAGAGATCACGCGCTTGAGCGGCATCTACCAAAACTTGTTGAAGAACTCGGGGGTGCAACTGTTTCAGGGCCATGCCCGTTTTGAAGACCCGCACACGCTCAGCGTCAATGGCCAGCGCATCACGGCGCGCCACATTTTGATCGCCACGGGCGGCACCCCCGCCTTGCCCAGTATTCCGGGCATCGAACATGCCATCACGTCCAACGAGGCCTTTGATTTGCCCACCTTGCCACGGCGTGTGCTGGTGGTGGGGGGCGGGTACATCGCCGTTGAGTTTGCGGGCATCTTCAACGGCCTGGGCTCCGAGGTCACGCTGATCCATCGCGGTGCGCAGTTGCTGCGCGGCTTTGATGGTGCGGTGGCGCAGCACCTGCACGAAGAGATCGCGCGCAAGGGCATCCGCGTCCTGACCGAAACCCAGGCCGCGTCGCTTGAGCGCATGGCTGACGGCCAGATCGCGGTGCAGCTGCAAGGCGCTGTGACGGGCGCAGAGCACATTGATGCCGTGATGTATGCCACTGGCCGCACACCCCAAACCAAAGGTCTGAACCTGGCGGCAGCGGGCTTGAGCGTGGAGCCGGGCCGGGGGGTCAAGGTGGACGCCTTTGGCCAAACCGCAGTGCCACACATCCATGCCGTGGGCGATGTGACCGAAGGTGTCGCCCTGACCCCGGTGGCGCTTGCGCAAGGCGCTGCAGTGGCGCGCAGCTTGTTTGGACCACAGCGCCGCGGGGTGCAGCTCGGGCATGTGGCCTCGGCTGTGTTCAGCCAGCCGCCCATTGGCACCGTGGGCATGAGCGAAGAGGCAGCCTTGGCCCAATACGGCGAAATCGACGTCTATGAATCACGTTTCAAGCCCATGCGCCACACCCTCTCGGGCCGAAACGAAAAAACCTTGATGAAGCTGGTGGTCGATACCGCCAGCCAAAAGGTGTTGGGCGCGCACATGGTGGGGGCTGATGCGCCCGAAATCATTCAGGGCCTGGCGCTGGCCCTCAACCTGGGGGCGACCAAGGCCGACTTTGACGCCACCATCGGTGTCCATCCCACCTCGGCCGAAGAGTTCGTGACCCTGCGCGACAAACGCACGGTGCGCCGCAGCGACTGAAGGTCGGTCAGAACGCAGTGCGGGTGCTCACACCAAGTGCCCTTTTTTCACCAAAATCAAACGGCCTTCTCGGCTGAAGGGTTGTTGCGGGCTGGTGTGCGTGGCTGGCAATGGCCGAGCCGGGCGCATGACGGACGATGGACATGATGCGGGTCACCTCGCCGCCGTCGCCCTCGAGCATGTGCCGCGCCACGTCCGGTGTGGGCGATGCCCCCCAGTTCAGTGTGTGGCTGTCGAGCACGCAGCGCTGGCTCAGGTCATAGCGAGGGGCCATCTTGTCGCTCATGTTTGAGCGTTGTCATGTGGTGTCGCAGCCAAGTGTGCCCCAATCCCCATTGGGGTGGGACGCGTTCAGCCCAGAGGGCATGTGCTGGGCTCAGGCTATGGCAAATCTCAATGGCATAGTTAGTTAAAACCAATTGGCTATTATTTTTTTATTTTCATAACCTATCATTTTCTTAACCCGCGAAGGAAATAGCAATGTCAAACGAAGGCAAATGCCCAGTGATGCACGGCGGCAATACCGCTACAGGCAATTCCAACATGGCATGGTGGCCCAAGGCGCTCAACCTTGACATCCTCCACCAGCACGACAGCAAAACCAACCCCATGGGGCAGGCCTTCAACTACCGCGAGGAAGTGAAAAAGCTCGACGTGGCCGCGCTGAAGAAAGATCTCACCGCCGTCATGACCGACAGCCAGGAATGGTGGCCTGCCGACTGGGGCCACTATGGTGGTTTGATGGTGCGCATGGCGTGGCACGCCTCAGGCTCGTACCGTGTGGCCGATGGCCGTGGAGGTGCCGGCACCGGCAACCAGCGCTTTGCGCCAATCAACTCTTGGCCGGACAACGTCAACCTCGACAAAGCACGCCGCTTGTTGTGGCCCATTAAAAAGAAATACGGCAACCGCCTCAGCTGGGCCGACTTGATCATTCTCGCGGGCAATGTGGCCTACGAGTCAATGGGTTTCAAAACTTATGGCTTTGCGTTTGGCCGCGAAGACATTTGGCACCCCGAGCAAGACATCAACTGGGGCTCTGAAAAAGAATGGCTGGGTGCAACCCGTTACGAAGATGACCAGCGCGAGTCTTTGGAAAACCCGCTGGCCGCTGTGCAAATGGGTCTGATTTACGTGAACCCCGAAGGTGTGAACGGCCAACCCGACCCATTGCGCACCGCACAAGACGTGCGCCTGACCTTTGCCCGCATGGCCATGAACGACGAAGAAACCGTGGCTTTGACTGCCGGTGGTCATACCGTGGGCAAAGCCCATGGCAACGGCAGCGCCAAAAATCTGGGGCCAGAACCCGAAGGCGCCGACGTGCAAGAGCAAGGCCTGGGCTGGATGAACCACACCACCCGTGGCGTGGGCCGTTTCACCGTCTCCAGCGGCATCGAAGGGGCTTGGACTACCCACCCGACCCAATGGGACAACGGCTACTTCCACCTTTTGTTCACCTATGAATGGGAACTCAAAAAGAGCCCCGCTGGCGCATGGCAATGGGAGCCCATCCACATCCAGGAAGAAGACAAGCCGGTGGATGTGCAAGACCCCAGCATTCGCCACAACCCCATCATGACCGACGCCGACATGGCCATGAAGATGGACCCCGAGTACCGCAAAATTTCGGAGCGCTTTTACAAAGACCCAGACCACTTCTCCCAGGTGTTTGCGCGTGCGTGGTTCAAGCTCACCCACCGCGACATGGGCCCGAAGGTGCGCTACATCGGCCCCGAAGTGCCCGCTGAAGACCTGATCTGGCAAGACCCTGTGCCCGCAGGCAACGCCACTTATGACGTGGCCGCCGTCAAAGCCCAAATCGTGGCCAGTGGCCTGAGTGTGAGCGACATGGTCGCCACTGCATGGGACAGTGCCCGCACCTACCGTGGCTCAGACATGCGCGGTGGCGCCAACGGTGCCCGCATCCGCTTGGCACCTCAAAAAGACTGGGCAGGCAACGAGCCTGAACGTTTGGCCAAGGTGCTGGCGGTGCTCGAAGGCATTGCCAAACAAAACGGTGTCAGCGTGGCCGATGTGATTGTGCTGGCCGGCAATGTGGGGGTGGAGCAAGCCGTGCAAGCTGCAGGCTTGAATGTGCCCGTGCCGTTCAAGCCTGGCCGGGGCGATGCCACACAAGAGATGACCGATGTGGCGTCGTTTGCCGTGCTCGAGCCCATTCACGATGGTTTTCGCAACTGGGGGCATGCGAGCGATGTGGCCAGCCCCGAAGAGCGCTTGCTTGACCGCGCACAGCTCATGGGCCTCACGGCGCATGAGATGACCGTATTGGTGGGTGGCATGCGTGTGCTGGGTGTCAACCATGGCAACGCCAAGCAGGGTGTGTTCACCGACCGTGTGGGTGTGTTGAGCAATGACTTCTTCGTGGCCTTGACCGACATGGCGTACCAATGGAAGCCCAGGGGCAAAAACGCGTACGACATGTGCGACCGCAAAACAGGCCAGGTCCGATGGACAGCCAGCCGCGTGGACTTGGTGTTTGGCTCCAATGCCATCTTGCGCGCTTATGCCGAGGTGTATGCCCAAGACGACAACCGCGAGAAGTTTGCACGCGACTTTGTGGCCGCATGGACCAAGGTCATGAATGTTGACCGGTTTGACTTGAGCTGATCAAGTGGCGCATTGGCGGGGAGGCTCATGAGCCTCCCCGATTCTTTTTGGACGACAGGCATCGACAGGCCCGACGCATCGCCTCAGGTTTTCAGCACAACGGGTTCGATGGCATCGCTGTGCGCGGTGATGCGGCCAATGATGGCGGTGTGCGCATAGCCTGCCGCTTTCAGGGCCTGCACACAGGCCACAGCTTGTGCTGCGGGCACGCTGGCGAGCAGGCCACCTGCGGTTTGCGGGTCAAACAGCAAGGGGTAGCGGGGGTCATTGATGAATTCATCCGCGTTGCGCAGGGCTCGGCGCAGGCGCACATTGGCCGGTTGCAAAGAGCTGACGATGCCCGCCTGAATGCAGTCCACCGCGCCGTCCAGCAGGGGCAGTGTGCTCATGTTCAGTTCGGCGTCCACACCCGATGGCCTGGTCATCTCCACCAAGTGGCCCAGCAGGCCGAAGCCCGTCAGATCGGTGCAGGCGGTCGCGCCGTGGTGGTGCAAAATCTTGGCACCTGCCTGGTTGGAGACCACCATCGACTGCAATGCCGCCGCGATCCAGCGCCCTTTGGCCGCATAGCGTGCGTGCGCGGCGAACAAGGTGCCGGTTCCCATCGGTTTGGTCAGCACCAGCACATCGCCAGGCTGCATGCCGCCCTTGCGCATCACGCCGTTCATGTTTTCGTCGATCAGTCCGTTGATGGCAAAGCCCAGGGCCAGCTCTGCGCCTTCACCTGTATGTCCGCCCACCAAGGCGCAGCCTGCGGCGTTCAACACCTCAATCGCCCCCCCCATCATTTGAGTGAGCAAGTCTTCCACCTTGCTTTCCAGCCCGGGCGGTACCGTGACCACGGCGGTGGCGGTTTGCGGCTCAGCCCCCATGGCAAAAATATCGCCCAGTGCATGGTTGGCGGCCACCTTACCGAACAAATAAGGGTCGTCGATGAAGGCGCGGAAAAAGTCGATGGTTTGCACCACGGCCATGCCCGGCGGCACGCGGACCACAGCGGCGTCGTCAGGCGAGTGCAGGCCGATCAAAACATCGGGTCGGTCGACGGGTTGTAATTGCCCCAAGGCGCGGGACAAAATATTGGCGCCCACTTTGGCACCGCATCCCCCACAGCGCATGGCGATGGCCGAGATGGCTTGCAGTGATTCTTCGCTCGTGAGTGTCAGGCGCGTGCTGGGTGCCTTGCCTTGGGCCTGGATGTCTTTGAGCAGTTGGCCCATGGCTTGCAAGGCTTCTCGGACGTTGGCACCGGGTTGGGCCGTGCCGCCCGCTCCCGGCATGGCAGGAAATTCGGAGAAGCGGCGCATGAATTCCCGGTCAATGCGGTCCTTCCAGCGCCAGACCCAGGCCCCTGCAAAACTCAGCGACCCGCGAGAGGCCACGGCAACTCGGTTGCCGGTCGAAATCAGGGCCAGCCAATGGCGTTGCGGGTCGTAGGTCAGCAGCTTTTGGCCGCGAAGGCTGCGGCGCAAATTGTCGACCAAGGGCTTGGCCATGCGAACGGCAAAGACGCCGGCTTTCTCTAATGGACGCTCCACAAACGAAGCGATGTCACCCGCTGCAAAGACCAGGGGGTCATTCAGCGATTGCAGTTGGGGGTGCACCAGAATGAAGCCGTTTTTGTCCAAAGCCAGTCCGGTGCTTTGCAGCCATGCGGGGCCACCGGCCTGGGTGACCCACATGGTTTCGTCGGCATCAAAGGTGCGGCCGTCGCGCGTGTGCAGACACCCGGGCGAGACCTGTACGACCTCAGCATGGGTGTGTACGGCAACGTTGCGCTCGAGTAAAACCTTGGCAAAGTGCGCGCGCACGCTTGGGTTGTGGGTGGGCAAAATGTGTTCGCCTGAAGTCAGCAGCACAAATTGCAGGTCTTCTGGGTTGCGCACCATGGCCCTGAACTCGTTGCGCAAGCGGTACTGAATGGACAACACCAGTTCGACGCCTCCCGCGCCGGCACCAACCACCGCAATCGTCATGGGGCCTCGGTGTGCGGGCCATTGGCGGGCCTTGTCCATCAAGGCTAACCATCGCTGGTTGAACTGCGCAATGGGTTTGACGGGCACGGCCAGCGCCTGAGCGCCATCGACCTGCCGCATCTGCGGGGTGGAGCCGATATTGATCGACAACAGGTCGTACGGCACGGGCGGGCGGTGTTTGCAAATGACTCTTTGGGTCTTGCGGTCGATGCCGATCACGGCATCATGGACCAGGCGTGCCCGGGCAAAGGCGCACAGGCGCCCCAGGTCGATGTGCACCTCGTCAAAGCTGTAGTGGCCCGAAATGTAGCCCGGCAGCATGCCCGAGTAAGGGGTGTCAATGTCGGTACAGATCAAGGTGATGCGCACGCCCGGCTCGGGCTTCATGGCGAACATGCGCAGCACGCCCACATGGCTGTGGCCACCGCCGATCAGCACCAGATCGCGCAGCACGGGTTGATTGGAAGATTGCATTCAAAGGGTCCAGAGGTCTTGCACCCAGCGGTGCAAGGCGGCGCGTTCGGCCTGCGGTTCAAACAAGGGTGCGCGCAAAGCGCACTGATGCTGCAAGTGTGCCACCAGAGAATGACCGGTTTGTGGTGATCGGCACGCCAGCAGCAAATCGACCAAAGCTTTGGCGTTGCCCGGCTCAAACAGGCCGGCGTAATTCTCGCCCAACAGGCCCACATTGCCGTCGATGCGCGACGCCAGCACGGGTGTGCCGCTGCAAATGGCCTCCATCAGCACATGTGCGCCGCCTTCCATGCGGCTGCAGTGCACCAGCAGGTGGGCGCGCTGGATGCGTTGCAGGGTTTGCGCGTGGGGCACAGCCCCCAGCCAGCGGTAATGCGGGCACTGCGCCTGGGTATCTTGCGCGGCCTGTCCCAGTGCCGGGTCGAGCGCTGCACCGATGTGGTCGATGAACACGCCCGCGTTTGGCGGCAAGCATCGCGTTGCAGACATCAGGGTGAGCGGGTCTTTTTCTTCGCGCAAATGGCCCACCATCAGGGCGCGCACATGGCGAGAGGTCTTGGGCAAAGTCTGGCGCGTGCCGGTGGACTGAAAGATGACCCGCGCCTTGGAGTGGTGTGCAAGTGGCAAGACCTTGACCCCCAATTCTTGCAGCACGACCAGCGAATGGGCCAGCGCCAAAGACCGTTGGGCCAGGGGGTCATGGCTGATGTCGCGGTACAAGTCGGTGCCGGTGAGCACCACGCCCAATCCGCGCTGGCCGTTCGTCCTGTGCCAGGCTTGCACCGAGTTGGCTGAGCGGCGCGCGTGCAAGGCCAAAATCACATCGTCAGGCGAGGTCAAGGCCTCAGCGTCGGGCCATTGCCGCACGATGCGGGCAAAATGAGGACGAAGCAAGTGTTGCCAACGGCGCGCTGTTTGCCAGTTCCCGTTGTTGGCGTCGGCCAGTGCAGGGCTGACAATGACCACACGAAGTTTTTGCATGGGCAGTTTATACATGAGCAGCAGTACACCAGCCCCCCCCAGGCAGACGAGTCCCCACCGCTTGAATGGACCCGTGACCAACCCCTGGCGTACTGCCAACGCCGAGACCTTGGCGCAAGCCCTGAGCGACACGCGCCAGCGCACGCTGGGGTTGATCCAGGCTTGGCAAGCGGCGCTGCCCAATCTGGCCGTGCCACCCCGGCCCGGCATGAACCCGCCCCTGTGGGAATGGGGCCATATCGCCTGGTTTCAGGAATGGTGGACGGTGCGCAACCGACAGCGCTGCGACGGCACCCGCAGTGCCTCCTGGGGCGATGGCTTTGGGCCTTCACTCATGCCCCATTCCGACGCGCTGTACAACTCCAGCGAGGTGGCGCACGACAAACGCTGGTCACTGCCGCTGCCCGACTTGCAGCAGACCCTGTGCTACTTGGCCGATGTGCTGGCGCACAGTCTGGCCTATTTGCGGGCTGCGCCCGAGTCCACGGACGAGGCGCTTTACTTTTGGCGATTGGTCGTGCAGCACGAAGCCATGCACAACGAAGCTGCGGTTTACATGGCCCAAGACCTGGGCCTGGCTTTGCCCGAAGCCTTGGTCTTGGGACGATCTCAAGCAGGCATTGATACTGTTTCGACAAGCGCTTTGCACAACCCAGCCCAAATCTGGACCTTGGGCCACAGCGGGCCCGGTTTTGCTTTTGACAACGAATGCCAGGCTCACCTGGTGAATCTGGCCGCTTTTGACATCGATGCGATGGCCGTGACCTGGTCGCAGTACCTGCCCTTCTTGAACGCCACAGGCCATGCCCTGCCGCCGCATGTGCGTTGCGCGCAAGGTGATTGGCAAGTGCGGCTTCTGGGGCAGTGGCGGGCCATGGACCTGAACGCCCCCGTGGTGCATGTCAACGCTGCCGATGCCCAGGCTTGGTGCGAATGGGCAGGCCGGCGTTTGCCCACCGAAGCCGAGTGGGCGTGCGCCGCTCAACACCCAGGCTTTTCGTGGGGTCAGGTGTGGGAATGGACCGCCAGCGATTTCACGCCCTATCCCGGCTTTGCGGCCCACCCCTATCGCGATTATTCAGAACCTTGGTGGCACGGCCACCGCGTGCTGCGCGGAGCTTGCGCCGCCACCTCGGCGCATGTCGTGGATGTGCGCTACCGCAACTTCTTTGTGCCCGAGCGGCGCGACATCTTTGCAGGCTTCCGCTCGGTCAAGCTTTGAGGTTTCAAGCGTTGGACGCCTGCCCCTTGCGCAGCAGTTCGTCGATCAGCAGATGGGTTTTCAGCGCATCATCGGCGGTGACCCGAGGTGCTCGGTTTTGTTCGATCGCATCGATGAAATCGGTCAACAGCTCGCGGTGCGGTTCGTGTGAAAAATCCATGATGTTGGCGCCGCTGCCGGTGCCCCCCTCGCTGCGCACGATCAAGGGCTCACCCTGCAAAAAGTTGACCTGCAGATCGGCGCCGCTGAGCCTTGCGCTGCCCAAAGTGCCAATCACCTCGATCGTTTCCGGGAAGCCGGGGAACATGGCGGTGGTGGCCATCAGGTCACCGGGCGCACCATTGCCCAACACCAACAGCGCGCTGACGTGGTCTTCGGTTTCCATCTGGTGCAAACGGGTTTGCCGCACCACCGAGGCCGTGACCGATTTCACCCCCACCAGCGCCTGAAACAGGTTCAGGGTGTGGATCGCTTGGGTCAGCAACACACCGCCGCCGTCGCGTGCCAAGGTGCCCCGGCCCAGTTCGTTGTAATAGGCTTGAGAACGCCACCACGGCACACGCACCGATGCGGCCTGGATTTCACCCAGGCGTCCTGTGTCCAGCACCTCCTGAAGGGCCACCGATGCGGGACGGAACCGGTGTTGCAGCACCACCCCTAAGTTCAGTCCGCTTTCCCGGGCCAGCGCGGCCAGTTGCTGTGACCTTTCAAGATTGAGTTCCAGCGGTTTTTCGAGCAAGACATGTTTGCCTGCGGCAAAGCAGCGTTGGCAGATGTCCAAGTGGGTGGACGGTGGCGTCGCCACCATCACCGCCTGAACCTGGGGGTCGGCCAGGGCCTCGTCCAACGCGCTGACCAAGCGCACCGGGCCGGTATAAGGCCGAATGCGATCAGGGTGAGGTTGGCGTGTGACGGCATAGCGCAGGTCAATGCGCCCGCTCAGGTCTTGCAGGCTGCGCAGGTGCGGCTGTGTGGCTGCACCCAAGCCCACCAGGGCCATGCCCAGGCGCGCTCCCATCAGCGGCCCGAGCCGATCTTGACCTGGTTGATTTGCGCTTGGGCTTTGACCAGTGAAGGCACCAACTCCTGACCATAGCCCAAGGCGCAAGCCGTCACCAGACTCTGGTGCACGCTGGTGCCCACCAAAGAAGGCGCTTTCACACTCTCGGTCAGGTGCACGTAGTACCGCAAGTCTTTCGACGCGTTGTTCAGTTCGAACTTCAGGCCGGTGTAGTCGCCATCCAGTGTTTTGGCCATGGCCTGAAACAAACCTGAGTTGACCGCGCCAGCCGACACCACGCGCACCAGTTGGTTGACATCGATCCCGGCCTTGGCACCCACGGCAAAGGCTTCGGCTGCTGCGGTCGTGATGGCTTGGCCCAAAAAGTTATTCAGCAGCTTGATGACATGCGCCGCGCCCATCTCGCCCACATGAAAAATATTTTCGCAATAGGCCTTGAACACGGGCTCCAAGCGGGCAAAGACTTCGGGCGAAGCGCCCACCATGGTGTTGAGTTTGCCGGCTTCGGCCTCCACGGGGGTGCGCGCCAATGGGGCATCGACCAGGGTCATGCCCACGGTTTGGCAGCGGGCCGCCAGGCGTCGCGTGGAATCGGGCTCGCTGGTGGACGCGTCGATGACGATCAAGCCCGCACGGGCCTGGCTCAGCAAGCCGGTGGGGCCTTCCAAAGCGGCCTCGACCTGAGGCGAGCCGGTCACGCAAATGATGACCGCATCACAAGCCGACAGATCGGCATGGCGCTCGACCAGTTTGGCGCCTGCGGTCAACAAGTCTTGCAAAGGCTCACGCCGTGAATGTGCTGTCAGAGAAACCTGAAAACCTTTGGCCAACAAATTTTTGGCCATGCCGTGGCCCATCAGGCCCGAGGCCCCTATAAAACCGATGTGTTTCATGCGTTTCTTTCGTGTGATGAATCAAAAATACCCACGCCAGGTTCATTCCGGGTGGCGCACGTAAAGGCCAACATGCCCGTGCGCAAGGCGGGGTTCAAGTTATCACCTTCGGCTGGGCAGGGGCCAGCGCTTGAGGACACGTTGGAGACAGCTGGGCAGATGACTCATGGTTTTCCCCAAGACTGTTGAGGGTGCTTTGGCCTAAAGTGAAAAAAGCAACACATGGAAGTTGTTGTTCCGATCAATACAGGAGACATAAAGATGAAAGTTTTGAAACCTTTGCTGGGCGTGGTGCTCTCTTCGATCATGGCGTTGAGCGCGCATGCGCAACAAGCGGCCATCACACTGCATGGCGCCTCACAGTTTGGCGACGACCATGCCTTCACCAAAACCATGGTTAAATTTGAAGAACTGGTCAAAAAATACTATGGCAAACCTGTTAATTTTGTTTTGCACAAAAACAGCGAACTGGGTTTGGAAAAAGATTACTTTGCCTACATGAACCAGGGCAAGGCGGTGGACTTTGCGATTGTCTCGCCAGCCCACATGTCCACTTTTTCCAAAGCAGCCCCCTTCATTGATGCGCCGTTCTTGTTCAGTGACCTGAACCACTGGAACAAGGTGTTGGACCAAGACATCCTCAAGCCGATTGCCGACGAAGTGGAGCAAAAAGCCGAAGTCAAACTGATCGGTTATGCCGGCGGCGGCGTGCGCAACATCTTCTCGAACAAATCAGCCGGTAATTTGGCGGACTTGAAAAACCTCAAGGTGCGCGTGCAAGGTGCACCCATCTGGAGCCGCACCTTTGGCGCGGTGGGCATGACCCCCACGGTCATCGCGTACAACGAGGTGTACAACGCCATTCAAAACGGCGTGATCAATGCGGGTGAAAACGAAGCCGCTGGTGTGGAAGCCATGAAGTTTTTTGAAGTGGCCCCCAACATCCTGATGACACGCCATGCCATCACCATTCGCCCCCTGTGCTTCTCCGTCAAGACGCTGAAAAAACTGCCTGCAGACCTGCAAGCCGCGATCGTGAAGGCGGGCAAGGAGGCGGGTGCATTTGGTCGTCAGATCGAGTCGTCTGAAGACCAGGCCAAGCTCGACAAATACGCCAAGGAAGGCAAGCTCAAGCAGGTGCCTTTCGCACAGCGCGCCGAAATGCAAAAGCTGGTGGACCCGGTCATGGCCGCTTACGCCAAAGAGGTGGGTGCTGACGCCATCTACGCCAAGATCAACAGCTTGAAATAAACCGACATGCGGTAAACAACGAGCAGCGTCATGCTGCTCGTTTCTTCGAATTTTCGAGACTGTAAATGCAAAAAATTCTTACCTTGATCGATCGTCTGCTTCATTTTTTGTTGATTTTGACGGTACTGCTTCTGATCATTCCGGTAAGTTTGCAAATTTTTTCCCGGTTCACGGATCTGATTCCGCGTTACATGTGGACAGAGGAAATGAGCCGGTTTTTCTTTGTTTGGCTCATCATGTTGGGGGCCACTTTGGGTGTGCGAGAGCGACTTCACTTTGATGTCGACTTCTTGCCCGAGCTTTCCCCTCGTGCGACTCACGTCTTACTGCGCATGAGTCAGTCTGCCATGCTCATTTTTTCCGCTGTGGTTCTGTATTGGGGCATTGAGTTCACCAAGTTTGGCTGGAACCAGACGTCTGAGCTGGCTGAGATGCCCATGTGGTGGATTTTCATAGTCTGGCCCATTGCAGGATTTTTATGGATCATCTTTTTGCTCGATCACATGTTCAATGCCAGTGACATCAGCGAAAGCTCTAACCAAGGGTCTGTGATTTGACCTCCTCTCTTCTTTCGCCGTCAATGGCGGCATTGGTCCTCTTCGGAGGCTTTTTCTTGCTGTTGGCCATCCGTGTGCCCGTGGCGTTTGCTTTGGGACTGGCGTCTTTGCCGGTGCTGATTTTTGAGCCCAGGCTCTCGCCCATGGTCTTGTTCAACGAAATGTTCAAGTCCTACAACTCCTTCATTTTGTTGGCAGTACCGTTCTTTTTGCTGACCGCCAACTTGATGAACAGTGGCGGCATCACCGACCGCTTGATGCGACTTTCGCGCGCGCTGGTGGGCCACTTTCCGGGCGGTTTGGCGCAGATCAATGTGATCTTGTCCGTCTTCTTTGCAGGCATCTCGGGATCATCGACTGCAGATGCCGCCAGCCAGGGCAAGCTCTTCATTGAAGCGCAGGTCAAAGAAGGTTATGACTTGTCGTTCTCTATAGCCATCACGGCGGTGTCTGCGGTGTTGGCGGTGATCATCCCCCCTTCGATCCTGATGGTGGTTTGGGGTGGCGTGATTTCGACATCCATTGGGGCCATGTATTTGGCGGGCATCGTGCCCGGCTTGCTGATTGGCCTGGCCCAAATGGCCACAGTGCATGCGTATGCCAAAAAACGCAACTACCCGGTTTATCCCCGAGCCAATCTGACTGAAATCTACAAGGCGGCCATCGTATCGATTCCGGCCATGATGACGCCATTCATCATCGTCGGCGGCATCTTGCTGGGCTGGTTCACGGCCACCGAGTCGGCTGCTGTGGCGGTGTTGTATGCCGCGGTTTTGTCCATGCTTTTTTACCGCGAAATGAGCTGGAAGAGTTTCATCACCGCCATTGTGGACACCGGAAAGCTCAGCTCTGTGGCTTTGTTTTGCGTCGGTACGGCCTCGGTGTTCGGTTGGTTGTTGGCTTATTACCAAATCCCCAAAGCGTTGTTGGCCAATGTGACCGGCTGGGGCCTGGGCGTCATTGGTGTGGGTTTGTTGATTGCCGGGGCATTTTTGGTGGTGGGTTGCTTTCTGGATGCCATTCCCGCCATCATCATCGTGGGTACGACCTTGCAGCCTTTGGCCGAGTCGGTGGGCATGCACCCGGTGCATTTTGCGATTGTGGGGATTGTGTCTTTGGCCTTTGGTCTGATCACGCCGCCTTACGGTATGTGTTTGATGATCTCGTGTGCGGTGGCCAAAGTACCGCTGAGTTTTGCCATCAAAGACACCATGATCATGTTGATCCCCATGCTGGTGGTCTTGCTGGCCATCATCGTTTTTCCGGACATCGTGCTGTTTTTACCAACCATCTTTGCACCCGACATGATCAAGTAAAAACATGGCCAGCATTGTTCCTCTCAGTGATGTTTTGGGAGCCCGCATCGACGGGCTGGATCTGTCCGAGCCCCTGGACGCCCATCAAAGCCAGTGGTTGGCAGATGCCTTGCATCGGCATGGCTTCATCGTGCTGAAAAACCAGTCGCTCACGCCAGCCCAAATGGTGACCTTTGCCAAACAGTGGGGCAGACCTTCGCCCCATGTCATTGACACTTTTCACCACCCGCAAGATGCCAACATCCTGATCCTTTCCAACGTGTTCAAGGACGGCAAGCCCACGGGGCTGGTGGATGCCGGCACTTATTTCCACACCGATTATTCATATCTGGACGATGTGGCGCGTTGCACCATCTTGCACGCCCAAGACGTGCCGCCCGCCCCCAATGGCACCACCTTTGCCAACCAGGCCAAAGCCTATGCCGACTTGTCCTCGGGCATGAAAGAGAAAATCAAAGGTTTGGTGGTCAAGCACCACTATGGCAACCGCGACAACCTGGACAAACAATCCCGTAGCGTGGCCTCTGTGCTCAACGCTGAGCAGGCCCAAAGGGTCAACTGGGTGCGTCACCCGCTGGTCAGGCCACACCCTTTCACCGGGCAGCCTGCGCTCTACGCGGTCAGTGGCAGCTCGTTTGGGATTGAGGGCTTGCCCGATGACGAGGCCCTGGACTTGTTGCGTGAACTGGCGGCACATGCCACCCAAGATGCCTATTGCTACACCAACAATTACGAAAAAGGCGATGTCATCGTCTGGGACAACGCTTTGTTATTGCACAGTGCGCCCTTGATCGACCTGACCCGGCCACGCACCTTGTGGCGCGTGACTGTGCTCAATCCTCAAGGCCATTGAGCATCAGGGCATGTATTGTCCGCCGTTGACCTCGATGATCTGACCTGTCACGTACCCCGACATCTCTTCTGAGGCCAGGTACACAAAAGCACCCGCACATTCCTCGGCTGTTCCCAGTCGGTTCATGGGAATCGTGGCCCTGAAGCCTTCGAGCATTTGTGGGGTTGAAAAACGCTCGTGAAACGGGGTGGTGATGACGCCTGGCGCCACGGCATTGACACGGATGTTGTCCTTGACCAGTTCCTTGGCCAGCCCCCGAGTCATGGTGGACACGAATCCCTTGGAACCTGCATACAGTGAGGCTCCTGCGCCGCCGCCGTGACGGGCCGCCACAGAGGTCACGTTGATCACCACGCCGCCTTGGCCTTGCTGGCGCATGGCCGCCACCGCAGCGGCCGTGCACATCATCGCCGAACGCACGTTCAGGTACACCACGTTGTCAAACAATTCATCGGTGATCTCTTCAATGGGAACCCGTTGCACCAAAGCGCCAGCGTTGTTGATCAGAATGTCGATGCGGCCAAAAGCCTTGACGGTTTCATCCACGAGCCGTTGGCATTGCGCCGATTCGAGCACATCGCCTTTGAGCAAGATGGCTTGTGCGCCTGTGGCCTTGACGCGGCCCAGGACTTCTTCGGCAGGCCCTTGGCTGCTGTTGTAGTGCACGGCCACGCGGGCGCCCAACTTGCCAAAGGCGACGGCTGCGGCGGCACCGATGCCGGTGCTCGAACCGGTGATCAGAACCACTTTGTTTTTCAGATCGTTCAACATGCAAGTCTCCTGGTAATGAATATGAACTCAGCATGAACGCTGGTCTGGATTCATTATGTGCAGGCTTGTTCAGTGGCCCAATCAAATGAGCGACAAGCTCAGGCCATTGCCCAGAACACCGCAAAACGTTCTTTCGGATCGGTCCAGACACGGGTCGAGCCAAAGCCGGCTGACAACAGCAATGACTCAAAGTTATTCACGGTCCATTTGCAGGCGTTTTCGGTGTGGATGGTTTCTCCGGCTGCAAACTGGCGCTGACCACCGGGCCACTGCACCTTCACTGCGTGGCGCGCCTGCAAGTGCATCTCCACGCGCGATTGAGGCGCATTGAAGCGTGACAGGTGCCGCCAGTCGCACAGCGCAAAGTCGCTGCCCACCAGTTGGTTGATGTGCAACAACAAATTCAGGTCGAAGGCGGCGGTCACACCCAATGCATCATCGTAAGCGGCCTCCAGTTCGGCGGGGTCCTTGAGCAAATCCACCCCGATCAGCAAACCGCTGCCTGGGGCTGTTCCGCAGGCGCTGTGCAAGTTGCACAGGAAACCCAGCGCCTGTTCTGGCGTGAAGTTGCCGATGCTCGATCCTGGGTAGAACAGCACACGCGGCTGCGCCGGGTCGAGCGCCAGTTCGGCAGGCAGCTGCAGGCCGCCCGAAAAGTCCACGCCCAGACCCGCCATGGGCAAGCCGGGGTGCTGTCGTTGCAGCACATCCAGGGCCTGGCGCACAAAGTCCACCGAAATGTCCACCGCCACGTAGCGGCTGGCGCCCATGGGGTTGAGCAAACGACCGGCTTTTTCGCAATTGCCTGCGCCCAGGTCGATCCAGCACGCGCCGCGCGGCAGTTGAGCGACCATGCTGGCGCTGTGCAACTGCATCAGTTTGGCTTCGGTGCGGGTCAGGTCGTACTCGGGCAGCTCAGTGATGGCCTCGAACAGGCGCGAGCCCAGTGCGTCGTACAGGTATTTGGGCGAAGTGAAGGCCTGAGGGGCGCTCAGGCCCTGCAAGAGTTCTTGCGCCACTGCGGCAGCGTTGTGCTGGTACAACTGGATGAATTGGGGCGTGCTCATGCGGCATATTAAGTCACCGCAGTCGGCTACAGGCTTGTGCATGTTTGGCCCCTGCAGCACGGGGTGCAAGGATTTCAGGGTGTAATCTGTTTTCTTGTTTTTTGTAAAGTCACCATGATGCACGCCCTCCTCTCTAAAATCCTTTCTACCGCTTGCCTGGGTTTCTTGGCCTTGTCCGCCATGACCCACGCCAGTGCGCAAACCACGCTGCGCGTGACCACCATCCCTGAAGAGGCCGCCACCGAGCAGGTGCGCAAATTCACACCCTTGGCCACTTACCTGGAAAAGCAGTTGGGCATGAAGGTGCAGTTCACCCCCGTGACCGATTACCCCGCTGCCGTAGAGTCCTTGGTGAACAAAAAAGTCGATGTGGTCTGGTTCGGCGGCTTCACCTTTGTGCAAGCCAGCATCCGCTCGGGCGGCAAAATCGTGCCTCTTGCTCAGCGCGAAGAAGACACCAAATTCCAGTCGGTGTTCATCGCCAAGACCAACTCGGGCATCAAGACACTGGCCGACATGAAGGGCAAGCAAGTGTCGTTTGGCTCGCAAAGCAGCACCTCGGGCCACCTGATGCCGCGCAGCTTTTTGCTGCAAGTCAACATCGACCCTGAAAAAGACTTCAAACGCATCGCTTACAGTGGCGCGCACGACGCCACCATCGCCTCGGTGGTCAGCGGAAAGGTCGACGCAGCGGCGCTGGACATCACGGTTTGGCGCAAGTTCGTGGCCGAGAACAAAGTCAACACGCAAGACGTGAACGTGTTCTTCACCACCGCGCCTTACTACAACTACAACTGGTCGGTGCATGCCGACATGCCTGCCGACTTGCGCGAAAAAATCAAGACCGCCTTGTTGGCCCTGAACCCCGCCAACCCCGAGCACGCCGAGATCCTGAAGCTCAACCGCTCGACCCGCTACATCTCCACCACGCCCGAGAACTACAAGGGCCTGGAGTCGGCAGCCCGCAGTGCGGGTTTGCTCTAAAGCCTGAGCAGCAGCGCGGTGAACATCGAGTTATTGGGCCTGGAGGCTAGGCATCCGGCGGCTTTGCCCGTTGCGCCAGCGGCTTTGCGGGCTTTGAACCTGCGCTTGAGCACAGGCGATCAAGTGGCCATCATTGGCCCATCGGGCGCGGGCAAGACCACTTTGTTGCAGGTGCTGGCCTGTGCGCAGCGGCCCACACAAGGCAGCGTGCAGTTGTCGGACGTGAACCCCTGGATGCAATCAGCTGGCGCGCTGCGCCGTTTGCGCGGCCAGTTGTTTCTGGCCCCGCAGGTGCCGCCGCTTCCCCCCCGACAACGTGTGGTCACCTCGGTGTTGGCCGGGCGATTGCCCAGCATGGGTTTGTGGGCCAGTTTGCGCTCGCTGTTTTATCCCACCGACATTCCGGCCGCTTATGAAGCGCTGGTGCACTTTGACTTGGGTGACAAATTGTTCGACCGCGTGGACCGCCTGTCAGGCGGTGAGCGCCAGCGCGTGGGCTTGGCCCGCGCCCTGCTGGCTCCGGCCAGCCTGTGGCTGATCGACGAACCGCTGTCTGCCCTCGACCCGATGCGCGCCCGCATGGCCATGACGGCCTTGGTGGGCTTGGCGGCCGAACGCCAAGTGACGCTGGTGGCCACCTTGCACCAGGTGGACATGGCTTTGGCGCATTTCCCGCGCATCGTGGGTTTGCGCGGCGGGCAGCTGGTGTTTGACTTGCCGTCTGCACAAGTCAGCCGCGAGCACTTGGCGCATTTGTATGACCAGCACGAACACGAGCTGCGCGGCGAAGCGCCGATCAGTGTGGACGAGCCGGCCCCTGCAGCGCCTGCGCCGGCTGTGATGCATTGCCGCTGACGCGGCCTGCGACCTGACCCCTCACCCCTCACCCCTGACCCCTGACCCCTGACCCCTGACCATTGACGCAAGCACGCGACATGTCTGCCACCGTTTCCCGAATGCCCGATGCGCGACCGCCTGGCTTGCCACCGGCCAGCATGCGCCCGGCTGCGCCCTCGCGAGACCCGGCGTTTTTATCGCGGGTGTTTTGGCTGAGCCTGGCGCTGGTCTTGCTATGGCCGCTGGGCGTGGCCACCGAGTTCCGGCCTTGGGTGCTGTGGGCGCCGGATAACCGCAAGGTCACGGTCGACTTTGTGGCCAGCTTTTGGCCCCTGGTGCACAACGCCGAATTCATGCAGATGGTGCTGCGCGAAACCTGGCGCACCGTGGCCATGGCCACTGCGGGCGTCACGCTGGCGCTGGTGCTGGCCGTGCCTTTGAGCCTGCTGGCTACGCGGGTCTTGTCGCTCTCGGCCTTGTCGGGTCGCATGGACCGCTGGCCCGCTGTGGTGCGTTGGTGCGTGCGCGCTACCTTGATCGTCCTGCGCAGTGTGCCCGAGCTGGTGTGGGCCTTGGTGTTTGTGCGTGTGGTCGGTTTGGGACCTACGGCGGGGGTGTTGGCCATTGCGCTGACCTATGGCGGCATGCTGGGCAAGGTGTATGCCGAAATTTTGGAAAGCGGCGAAAGCCACGCCACCCAAACCCTGATGCGCAATGGCAGTGGCCGCCTGCAGGCTTTTGTCTATGCGCTGCTTCCCAGCCACGCGGCCGAGCTGGCGTCATACACGGTGTACCGCTGGGAGTGTGCGATCCGCTCGTCGGTGGTGCTGGGCTTTGTGGGCGCGGGTGGCTTGGGCCAGCAACTTGACAATTCAATGAAGATGTTCAACGGTGGTGAAGTGGCCATCTTGCTGCTGGTGTTCATCGCGCTGGTGGCGCTGGCCGACCGCGTGAGCGCTTGGTTGAGAAAGGCGCTGGCATGAAGCCTTTTTCTCGTGAAGCGGCCAACCCGCCCTACAAACTGCCGCCGCCGATTTTTGATGCCCGCTGCAAGGCGTGTTGGTTCACTATGGCTTTGCTGGTCTTGGTGGTGGCCAGTTTTGTCTCGCTGGACTTGGACTGGGCGTCTTTTGCGTCCATGGAGGCCGCGCGCAGCATGGGCCGCTTTGTAGCGGAATTTTTCCCGCCCGATTTGTCGCCCGTGTTTGTCAACAAAGTGGCTTGGGCCGCTTGGGAAACCCTGGCCATGTCAGCGCTGGGCACTGTCATGGCGGCGGTGCTGGGCCTGGCGCTGGCTGTGCCCGCCAGCCGCATGTCCGCCCAAGACCCTGCTTGGCTGCGCAGCCCCACGCGCTGGTTGCTCAATGCTCTGCGCGCCATTCCTGAACTGGTGTGGGCCGCGCTGCTGTTGATCTCTGCGGGCTTGGGGCCCATGGCGGGCACCTTGGCGCTGGCACTGCACACCAGCGGTGTGCTGGGCCGTTTGTTCTCCGAGGCCATGGAGAACATCCCCACCGGGCCGGGTGATGCCTTACGCACCCAAGGTGTGGGGCCGCTGCGTGTGTTCGTTTATGCCACCTTGCCGCAGGTGCTGCCGCAACTCATGAGCTACACGCTGTACCGCTGGGAAAACAACATCCGTGCTGCCGCCGTGCTGGGCGTGGTGGGTGCGGGCGGCTTGGGCCAGATGTTGTCTTTCCACATGGGCCTGTTCCACATGAACAAAACCGCCACGATCTTGGGCGCGATGCTGCTCATGGTGGCCTGTGTGGATGCGCTGAGCTTTGCGGCGCGGCGTTGGCTTACACGGTAATGCGCTGAACTGTTTGCGCCTTGAGTTCGTAGGAGCCCACCCCGTGGGCGATCAAGACGTGCTGGTGCTGGGTGTTTGTTGGGATCAGCAGACCATCACCCACTCAAACCAGACTGAAGCCCAACCACGCGGCCGTGCACCACATCATCAGGGCCACAGCGCCGTCGAGTGCGCGCCAGATGTGCAGGGAATGCAGGCGGCGGCCCAGCCAGAAGGCGGCGGCGCCCAGCACCAAAAACCACAGCATTGAACCCGCTGCCGCGCCCAGGCCAAAAGTGGTGCTGCCTTGTCCATAGGCCAGCGAGGCGGTGCCGATCAGCACGGCCGTGTCCAACCAAGCGTGCGGGTTGAGCCAGGAAAACGCCAGTGCTGACAGCACGGCCTGACGGCGTGTGACGGGTTGCGGCCGGGGGCTGGCCATGGTGTTCACCGATGCGCTGGACGTGTCGCTTGACGGCACATCCAGTGTCAAAACACGGGGCCGCAAAAACCGCTGAAATGCTTGCCAGCCATAGACCGTCAAAAACAGCATGCCTGCACCGACCAATGCGCCGTGCAGTTTGTTGCTCAGGCCGCCCAGCTGCGCCAGACCCAGCACGCCCAGACCAATCAGTGCCACATCGGCCACGGCGCAGACGGCCACCGTCAGCCACAGGTGCTGGCGCTGCAGGCCCATGCGCAACACATGTGCGTTTTGTGGGCCGATGGCCATGATCAGTGTGATGCTCATCACCATGCCGGCGGTGAAGGTGGTAAAGCTCAAAACCATGGGAATCTCCGGGGCCGTGGACGACGGTGTGGTGCTTGGGCAACTTGATGGGGCTGCCAGTGAATGGCCCTGAGTGTGCGCATCAAGCGCATTTATTTAAACTAAGTTCAATTAAAATCACATCACTCAATTAATTTTTAACTAAAACATGCTGGACGCCCGCCAACTCGAAGCCCTGGCCACCGTGGTCGAGCACGGCAGTTTTGGTGCGGCGGCCCAGGCGCTGTCGCTCACCCTGGCGGCCGTGTCTTTGCGCATCAAGGCGCTGGAAAACACCCTAGGCCAGCGCCTGCTGGTGCGGGGCAAGCAGGTGCGGGCCACCCCGGCTGGGCAAAGCTTGCTGGCCCATGTCAAACAGGTGCGCATGATGGAGGCCGATTTGTTGGGCGGCCTGCAAGGAACGTCTTCCCAAAACGGTGCGCGCAAGACGCAGCGCTGGCAATCGCTGAGCGTGGCCGTGAATGCCGACTCGGTGGCCAGCTGGTTTTTGCCCGGCGTGGCGCCTTTGCTTTTGAAGCACCATTTGTTGCTCGAAATCCTGATCGACGACCAAGACCACACACACGACGCCCTCAAAAGTGGCGACGTGATCGGCTGCGTGAGCACCCTGGCCGAGCCCATGCGCGGCTGCGTGGCCGAGCCGTTGGGCACCATGCGTTATTGCTGTGTGGCCACGCCTGCGGTGGTGAAGCGTTGCCAAACACCCGGTGGCGCGGTGTCGCCGCACAAAATGCTGGCCCAGCCTGGGGTCATCTTTACCCGCAAGGACGCCTTGCAAGGTGTGTTTTTGGCGCAGCACTTCGGTCTGCAGCAACCCCATTACCCACGCCACTTTGCCCCAGCGGTTGAGGCTTTCGAGACCGCAATCGAACTGGGCCTGGGCTGGGGCATGGTGCCCGAGCAGCATTTGGCCCAACGCCCGACGCTGCAAGAACTGTTGCCGGGGGCCACGGTGGATGTGGCCCTGTATTGGCAGCACTGGGCGCGCGAGGCCCCGTCAGCCCAGCGCCTGACCCAGGCGGTCAAGGCCGCAGCTGCGACAGGCCTGAGGCCGGTGGTAGATTCAGCGGCTGAACTGTAGCAACTGGGACCGAAAAGCATGGGTGCACCCGTTATTGAAACCGACCGACTGATCTTGCGTGCTCATCGTCTCGATGACTTTCCTGCACTGCAAGCCATCTGGGGAGACCCTGCAGTGGCTCGATTTATTCGTGGGAATCCTTCGACGCGGGAGGAGTGCTGGGCGCGGCTTCTTCGCTACAGCGGTCATTGGGAGTTGCTTGGCTTTGGCTTCTGGGCCGTGCAATCGAAGGACAGTGCTCGGCTCATCGGCGACGTAGGCTTTGCGAACTGGGCAAGAGACATCAGTCCTTCCCTGGATGGCCTGCCAGAAGCTGGTTGGGCGTTCTCAACCGAAGTGCACGGGCGCGGCATTGCCACTGAGGCTTTGAACGCTGCGCTTGCATGGATGGATGAAAAGTTTGGCGCCAAGACGACGGCGTGCATCATTGGCACACCGAACACGGCATCCATTCGGGTTGCTCAGAAGATTGGATATCAAGAATACTGCCGATCGGAGTTCAAGGGATCGCAGGTGATCCAGTATCGTCGTCAAGAGCCGCGTGGCGGGTCTGGGGAAGCCTGACGTTTGTATCGTGTAGATCTTGCGAGATCAAAGCGTCAAAGCCATAGAGTTGCGATGGGTTATGAACCATGACCTGCTCAAAGGCTTGGGCATCGACCCATTCATGCGCTTGGGCGATGAGTGTCCCAAAATGACCAAATTGCTCATGGTTGGTGCACGGCCAGTCACTGCCCCAGAGCAATGCGCTGGGGCCCATTTCTCTGAGTAAAAGAGAGGCCAAACGTTTTGCGTGAACGCCTCCCAAACGATAAGCGCCACTCAACTTCACGAAGACCGGTGCAACTCGGGCACGCTTTTTCAGTGCAAACAACGTCGGGTCAGAGGCATTGGCTTCCTGTGGCTTGGCCATATGGTCTACGACAAGCGATACGTCAGAAGGGATCTGATGGAGCACATGTGGCAGTTTGCCTTGATCTGTATGGATTTCGAGGTGCCAATTCAATCGATGGATGGCTGACCAGATGTGGTCAGACCGCGTCCACTCTGGGATGTCATGAGTGACGCCCGACAAATTCAAACGGATGCCGCGTACCCCAGATTGATGCAAGGTCTGTAAATGTTCGATGCAAGCCTCAGGGCTGACCACGGCGATGCCGCGCAACTTGTCAGGGTGAGACGCAAGTGCATCGGTCATCAGACTGTTGTCTGTGCCCAGAAAGCTCGGCTGCACCCAAACACCGCGTGTCACCCCCACATGTCGGGCGTGTTTCATCCAATCGGACAGCTGCGCGCTGTATTGCGGCACGTAGCGAGCTCCTTCAACTGCAAGCCCTGCATTGAAAACATGGAAATGGGTATCGATCCAATTTTTTGACATACTTAAATTCATGGTGTAAATTCTAGTCCTCTAGATGTCTAGAATCAAATTGATGACAACACTCATAAAGAACCATTTGCTCGGCCAAAGTCGATACGGCAATTTGGCAGCTGCTTTGCGCGATCGAATTCTGCAAGGTGAATGGGTTCCGGGTGAGGTCATCCCTGCCGAATCCGCTTTGGCGCAAAGCTATGGTGTTGCCCTGGGAACAATCCGGCAAGCGCTGTCACTGCTGGTTCAAGATGGCGTCTTGCAACGTCGGCATGGCAAGGGCACATTTGTGACCAGGGGGGTCGATGGCGCCTCCATGATGCGATTTTTCAGATTTCGCGGCACAGACGATGCAGCCAGCATGACCCCTCATTCCCAGATTTTGGGCAGTCGATTGCGCAGTGCCAGCCTGCAAGAAATTCAGGCAATGGGCATGGCGAAGGGTGCTCAAGTCCTCCAAATCGAACGCCTTCGAAGCTTGGAGGGTGAACCCTGCTTGCTCGAAACCATCGTTTTGCCACTGCCACTCTTTGGCGCTTTGGCAGACTCCGACACCGATGCCTGGGACGACTTGCTGTACCCCATGTACCAGCAACGTTGCGGGGTTGTGATTCAAAAAACACAAGACAGTCTGAGCTTTTCGCAACTCAATGCCAGACAAGCCAAGCGTCTCAAGCTTGCTGCATCACACCCCTGTGTTCTGGTTGAGCGTCAGGCTTTTGATATGGCGGGCCGCTGCGTCGAACTTCGCACCACACGTGGTAACGCTTTTTCTTTCAAGTACACCGCACAGGTGCAATAACAACTTCCTAGGAGATATTTCATGAATGGTTCTTCCCGACTCCAATCCATCGGCTGGATGGTGCTTGTCACTTCTGCTCTGTGCGGGACAGCGACAACTGGCTTTACACAAACGGCTTACCCCACCAAACCGATCACTTTGGTGGTGACTTATCCACCAGGCGGTGGCGCAGATGCCATGGCCAGACTGATTGCACCCAAGATGGGTGAAGCACTTGGCCAAACGATCGTGGTCGAAAACAGGGCTGGCGCAAGCGGGCAAATTGGCGCAGCAGCGGTTGCCAAAGCCAACCCGGATGGCTACACCTTGATGCTGGATGCCTCATCTTTTTCTGTCAACCCTTCGCTGTATCCCAAGCTGCCTTATGACAGTCTGAAGGCTTTTCAGCCTATAGGGGTGGTGGCCTTGTTCCCGAATGTGGTCTTGGTCAACGCCAATTTCCCGGCGAAGAACATGTCAGAACTCACAGCAGCTGCACGCAAAAGCAAGGATGCCGTGTCCTATGCATCATCGGGCAATGGCTCCGCACAACATTTGGCGGGCGCATTGTTTGAATCCGCTGCTAAAGTGGACATGGTTCATGTCCCCTACAAAGGGGGTGGCCCAGCACTCAACGATGTGATCGGCGGACAAGTGCCACTTTTCTTTGGCAACCTGGCTTCCACTTTGCAGCACGTTCAATCGGGCAAATTGAAAGCCTTGGCCGTGACTTCGGACAAGCGCTCTCCCATCCTTCCCGATGTGCCCACTCTGAGTGAATCCGGCCTGAAAGGCACAGAAATTTACGAATGGAATGCGGTATTTGCGCCAGCCAACACACCAGAACCTGTGATGAAAAAACTGGCAACAGCATTTCAGCAAGCTTTAGATGCGCCGGAGGTCAAAGCGCGTGTGGCACAACTGGGCGGCGAGCTGCAAAAAAGCTCCCCCGAACAAGCCAGAATATTCATTGAGCAACAAATCAACCTGTGGGGTCGCGTGGTCAAGGAACGAAAAATCACCATCGAGTGATTTCGGACAAGACTCTGTGCGAGTTGCATGACCTGACAGGGTCAAAAACTTCACTGACGGCTTCAGCTCAAGCCCGATCAACAAGGCAGACAGATCAGGGCCAAGTCTCAGCGCTTGGTTCATATCCTGGCTGAGTTGAGACCCGTGAGCACCATGATGGGCCACAAGAAAGTGCAGACCATGACCCACAACACGCGACTGCCCAGTGTGGAGCCACCTTCGGCTGTCTCGACCTCTTGAGGCCCATCGCTGAAGATGTGCCTGTAAGAGTACGTCGATAGACCAAATACAGCCCCCAACAAGTGGAACAAAGAAATGTGACAGGGGCAGGCCACCCGGCCTTGGTCAGTCCAAATCGGTCAAGTTGGTCAATTGGACGCGTGAGGCATCACAAAGCTTGCTTGGGGTGTCAGCCAAAATACCGCCGAAAGCCCCGCACTCACTTCGCCATCGAACAATGCCCGCCACTGGTGGCTTGGCCAGAACCCGCTGCGATGAGCGGGGGTTCGTTGCGCAGGTCCACCGGGGCCGAGACCATGAAGTCCCAGCTCAAAAAGGCAGCCAGACCGAGCCAGAAAACCGCTTGTAATTTGTGCGGGTTGCTCATGCGGCCTCCTTCAGAATTGGTAATGGCGGCGCACGCGCACACCGATCAGCGTGCCCGCAAAGGCCAGGGGCACCCAGATCCAGCCGTGCAAGCTGCCGGTGGAGATGCCGCTGAGCATGGCGCCGATGTTGCAGCCAAAGGCCAAGCGCGAGCTGTAGCCCATGACGAAACCGGCGACCAGGCCAATCACCCATTGCTGGGTAGTGAGAGGCTGGCTGTTGGAGGCGGCTTTGGCTGAAACCCACAGCGCACCGCCCAGAATGCCGATGTTGGTGATGGTGGTGACGTCCATGAACACGGTTTGTGTCAGGCGCTGCGCATTGCCCGCTTGGCTCCAAAACGCGTTGGCCGCGGGGTCAAAAGCGCCCAGCGCCACCGACACCTTGGCGGCCCACAGCCCAAAGCCGTACACCACGCCCCAGGGCTGGCCCGCCAGCAGCAAGTTGAGTGTGGCCAGCACCGCCAGCGCCACGGCACCCCAAAACCAGCGTTTGTCCAGCCAGGTTTGGCCCGCGCCCACCCACAGGCGCACCGCCACCAGTGAGGCGGCCAGCAAAGCCAGCGTCAGGGCCAGTGCGCCGCCTGTGCTATATTCGGCAGAAAAGCTGACCGGGGCCATTTGGCCCAGCGACAGCCAGCTGTCCAGGTGCACCGAGCCCAAAAAACTGCCCAAGGCAAACAGCGGCAAGATGCCCATGTTGAGCGGCACGCCTAGGCCGGCTTTGTACAAAGTGCCCGAGCCGCAGCCGTCGGCAATTTGCATGGTCAGCCCGAACACAAATGCGCCCACCAGCAGGCTCACGCTGGGCGGGCCCAAAGCGGCTTGCAATTCAGAAAACTGCCCCAGCAGCGGCAACGCCGCTAAGCTGGCCAAGGCCAGCAGCAGCACTTGCCCGGCAACGCCTTGCGGGTTGCGCTGCTCGATCAGCTGACGCCAGCCGGTGGTGAAGCCAAAGCGCGCACCGGCCAAAGCCGCGCCCATGCCTACGCCCACCCCCATCAGCACGGCTTGGCGGATGGACACCGACAGGGCTAAAAAGATGAAAAAAGCGGCCAGCAAGGCCGCCAAAGGAAGGCGTTTCATGATCTGAGTTTATTTGAAGGTTTTCTCAGCCCAGAATTTGGCATCGATCAAGAGTTGCTTGGGGCGGCTGGGCACGTTGGCCATGGGCAGGCCGTTGGGATCTTTGGACCACTCGACCATCGAGCCGGCGTAGAGCTTCACGTTTTTCTGGCCCAGCACTTCGGACATGGCAAACCAGTTGGTCGCCGCCCAGTGGCCGGTGTTGCAAAACGACACCGTCTCTTTGGCTGGATCGATGAGGCTGGAGGCCGCCACTTTTTGGGCCTGGTCGGTGCTCACAAAGGTGGAGGTACCGGGGGCAAACCATTTGTCATGCTCCACATTCACTGCGCCTTGCAAGGTGCCGGGCACGCTGGCGGACACGTGGCGGGTGTCACCCTTGAAAAATTCGGCTGGTCGGGCGTCGATCAAGGCGGCATCGCCCGACTTCACGCGGGCGACCAACTCCTCTTTGGTGGCGACCAAGCTCTTGTCGATTTGCGGCTGGAAGTTGCTGGCGGCTACTTTGACGGCCGCGTTGTTTTGCGGCAAACCGGCTGTGGTCCAGCCCTTGACGCCGCCGTTGAGCACCGACAGCTCTTTCAGACCCAAGACTTTGAGGGTCCAGTAAACCCGAGCCGAGGCTCCAAAGTCGGTGGCGTCCGCGCCGCTGGACACAATCACCGCGTGGGTGCTGGGCGTGAGGCCCAGGCTTTGCACCAAGTTGGTCAGCTTGGGCAGGGCAGGCAACTCGCCGGGGTTGTTGGCCGGGCCGCGCCAGGTGCCATAGGGTGCATTCAGTGCGCCGGGGATGTGGTTGGCTGCGTAAGATTTGGGGTCGCGGATGTCGATCACGCGCACGTTGGCGTCCGACAATTTGGCCTGCAATTCGGCAGGACTGAGCAGGGGTTGAGTGGCCAGGGCGCTGGCGCTGAAGCTGGCGGCCGTCAAGGCCAGGAGCAAAGCAGAGAAGTGTTTCATGGGGTCGTTTCCAGAAGGAGATGAGCAAAAGATGGCCAGATTGTGGCCAGCCCCTTCAGACATGAGAACGATTTTTTAGTTAGATTTATATGTCTATGCGCATATAAGACCATCCGGATGCACCGTTCAGTGCTGCGCGGAACGGGCGTACCTTTGCGCCGCCCACAACGCGGCCATGCCCAGCAAACTGGCCAGCAACAGCCACCACAGCGCCAGGGTGTAGCCGTGTTGTGGCGACCACAGCAGGCCCAACGTCAAGGGCGCAGCAGCGCGGGCCAGGGCAATCGGCATGCCCAGCAAACCGTTGAGCTGCCCGACATGCTGGCGGCTAACGTACTGCGCCATGGCCGTGCCCTTGACGATGGTGTTCATGCCGTTGCCCAAGCCGTACAGCAGCACAAACACCAGCGAGGCGAGTGGGCTCAGCCCGCCCATCAGCAAGGCCAGCAGGCCCGCCGGAATCAGCGTGGGAATCCAGCGGTTGGCGGCGTGCACGTCCCAGTAACGCTCAAACACAAACAACACCAAGCGCCCCAGCACCTGAATCACCCCGATGGCCGCCGGAATGGCGATCACCCAGGCCGGGGACAAGCCCGACTCTTGCAGCAAGGCGATCATGTGCGCGGGCAAGGCCGAGGTGACCGACATGGTGAGCACCATGAACAGCGCCAACAGCCAAAATGGCGCGTGGCGCAGGTGTTCGCGCACCGAGACCGGTGGCGCCGCGTCGTTCGAAGTGGTCTCCAGCACCTTGAGCGGCGCGCCTTGCAGCAACCAGGCGTGCAGCGGCGCGCAGATCAAAAATTGCAAGGCCGCCAGCGCCCACAGGGCCTGGCGCCAACCCCACAGATCCATCCACCACGCGAAAAGCGGAATGAACACCGTGCTGGCCAGCCCGCCTAAAAACGTGAGCGTGATGATGGCGCGACGAAAGTCCTGCGGAAAACGCCGCGTGACCACGGCAAAGGCAGGCGTGTAAAAAGTGGCCGCTGTACCCAGGCCCAGCCAGATCCATGCGGCATAAAAACCCGCCACCGTGTTGACGAAGCTGTGGCCCACCAGCCCCACACCAATCCACAAGGAGCCCAGCGTCATGACCCAACGCTCGCGCCCCGCATCGATCCAGCGCCCCACCCCATAGGCCATCAAACCCTCGGCCAGCAGAGCCAAACTGAAGGCCAGAGACGATTCGGCGCGTGTCATGCCCAGCTCGGCTTCGAGGGGCGTCATCAACAGCGAAAAGGTGTAAAAAACACTGCCCCATGTGATGAGCTGGGGCAACGACAGCCAGAAGCTGAAAGGGCCCAAATCTAAAGTTCTCATCGAATGGCGAGGTGAATACCGCATGGGCTCATTATCGTGAACCGGTCAAACACCGGGCCTTCGACTTGTGCGCATCGGGTCAGAAAAGCTGTCGCATCGGTGCGCTGTGGCAGGCGCGATACGCTTTAGAGTGCAGGCAAAGTGGACAAGTTATGGATGCTCAATTGCTCTCGGTTTTGCAGCGTTTGCACGCGGTCGATCTGGACGTACACCCGGTGTTGCACACCCATGCCCGCTGGTTGGTGTTGGATACTTTGGGCTGCATCACGGCGGGGTTGCGCGCGGGGCCGGTGGCTGAACTGGCGAAGCGCGCGGCGGCGGCCGATCCGGGCAACTTTCGCTTGATGCCCAATGGCCCGGGTCTGTCTGCAGCAAACGCTGCGCTGGTGCTGGCCATGGCCGCTTGCTGGGACGAAGCCTGTGAGGGCCATGCCGGTGCCCATGGCCGCCCGGGTGTGGCGGCTTTGGCGGCGCTGTGGCCCATGGCGTCCCGACTGACGTACGGGCAGTTTCTCAAATCATTGGTGGTGGGCTACGAAATCGGTGCCCGCATGGGGGCCAGCTTGCGCATCAACCCGGGCATGCATGTGGACGGCAATTGGCCTGCTTTGGGCGCAGCCGCTGCGGTGGCCCATGCGCTGGGCTTGACGCTCGCCCAAATCGTGCAGGCTGTGAACATGGCCGCTTGCCAGTTGCCCATGAGTTTGTATTGGCCGGTGCGATCGGGCGACACCGCACGCAACACTTATCTGGGCCATGCGGCGCAACTGGGGCAAAGTGCCGCGTTGGCGGTGGCCAGCGGCATCAGCGCACCCGCCGGATCGGTGGCGGAATACGCACGCGTTGGCCTGGGCAAACCGCCCGTGGCTTTTGACGATGCGCCCGACTTTCAATTGCTGAAGGCCTATTTCAAGCCCTATGCGGCGGTGCGCCATGTGCATTACGGCGCCCTGGCGGCCCATGCGCTGCGGGACGTGATCGATGTGGACACGGTGGACAGCGTGGTGCTGCAAATCTACGAAGAGGCCACCATTTACTGTGGCAACCGGGCACCCCAAACGCCTTTGCAGGCGCAGTTCTCGCTGAGTTTTGGTCTGGCCGCCATGATGCGCTGGGGTCGACTGGACCCTTGGGTTTACCGCGAACCGCAGTTTCAAGACCCCGCGCTGCGTGTGCTGGAAACCAAGGTGCAGGTGCAAGTTGACGCGCACTGGACGCAGCAGGGCCTGCGAGGCGCACGGCTGTTGATCGCCTGCCAAGACGGCAGTCTGCACGAACACGAAGTGACGGCCGTGCCCGGTGATACGCAAATGCCTTTCACCGAAGAGGCGTTGATGGACAAATTTTTGAGTTACTGCGAGGGCAGCTTGCCTGCCGCGAAAGCCACTGACTGGGCCGCGCAGTTGCTGCACGCCCCGTTGGACGCCCATCCTTTTCCGTTTTGGAATTCACCTCAGGAGAAAACCCCATGTTGAAGAAAACCCTCGCCATGACCGCAGTGCTGGCCACGGCCTGGCTGGCCGCACCCTTGGCGGCGCAGACCACCGATTTCCCCAACAAGCCGGTGCGCATCGTGGTGCCCTTTCCGCCCGGTGGCGCCACCGACATCACGGCCCGCGTGGTGGCCGAAAAACTCAGCACCAAGTGGGGGCAGCCTGTGGTCATTGACAACAAGGCGGGCGCGGGCGGCAACGTGGGCTCGGACCTGGTGGCCAAATCGGCACCGGATGGTTACAACATCGTGCTGGGCGTGACCGGATCGCATTCGATCAACATCTCCTTGTACAAGAAGATGCCCTACCACCCGCTGAACGATTTCGAGCCTTTGACGCAGGCCACGATTTACCCGAACGCGATTGTGGTCAACCCGCAGGTGCCCGCCAACACCCTTCCCGAGCTGATCGCCTTGCTCAAGAAAGAGCCTGGAAAATTTTCCTATGGCTCGGATGGCAACGGCACGGCCTCGCACCTGGGCATGGAAATCCTGAAAGCCAGAGCCAATGTGCAACTGACCCACATCCCTTACAAGGGCAGCACGCCCATGATCACCGATTTGCTGGGCGGCACTTTGATGGTGGGCGTCACGGGTTTGCCAGCGGTGCAGCAGCATTTGAAGGCGGGCAAGCTCAAGATGATCGCCATCACCACGCCACAGCGTGCGCCCGGTGCGCCTGACTACAAAACGGTGGCCGAGCAAGGTTTTGCCAATTTCAATGCCGCGCCCTGGGCTGGTTTCTTTGCGCCCAAGGGCACACCCAAGCCGGTCGTCGACAAGCTGGCGCTGGACTTGGCCGACGCGCTCAAGCAAGCCGATGTGGCGCAGAAGATGAACGACTTGGGCAGCACCGTGGTGGGCAACAAGCCTGAGGAGTTTCGCCAGTTTGTGACGCGTCAAATTGAGATGTGGGCCGAGGGTGTGAAGATCTCGGGCGCCACGGTGGACTGAGCCATGGCCGCTTTGGGCAACTTTGCGCCAAGTGGCGATTACGCCTTCCCCTACCGGGATTTGGTGGGGGCCCGCGTGCTGGTGACGGGCGGGCGCGGCACCCTGGGGGCAGCGATTTGCAGGGGCTTTGCGTCTTTGGGGGCACAGATCTGGAGTGTGGACCATTCACCCGCTGAAGGCGGTGAGCCGCACCCACAAATTGCGCACCGCGTGGCTGATGTGCGCGACCGGGCTTCGCTGCAAGCGGTGCAGGTCGAAGTGGCGCAGACCGAAGGTCTGGATGTGCTGGTCAATGCGCATGGCTTGCAAATCCGCTCAGACTTTGCCGGTTGTGACGAAGAGACCTGGATGACGCTGACCGATGTGAACCTGAACGGGGTTTACCGCAGCTGTCAGGTATTTGGCGAGCCCATGCGCACGCGCGGCGGGGCGATCGTGAACATTGGCAGCGTCAATGGGGTGGTGGTCTCGGGCAAGGGTACGCCCTATGGCATCCAAAAGGCTGCGGTCTCCCACATGACCAAGGTGATGGCCGTCGAGTGGGCACCGCTGGTGCGCGTGAATGCGCTGGCCCCCACCGCCATTCCCTCGGGCATGACGAAGGACTTGTTTGCCAACCCGGATTACGTGCGCACCAAGACGCAAAGCATTCCGCTCAAACGCACGGGGACCGAAGAAGACATCGTGCACGCGGTGATGTTTTTGGCCTCATCGGCTTCGGGCCTGGTCACCGGGCACACCTTAATGATGGACGGTGGTTTGTCTTTGGTTTGAGTGGCGTGTGCGGGCCATCAGCGCGCAGGCAAGACCAGTTGCCAGCCTTCGGGACAGTAGGCGGTGTAGGGGTAAAACTGTCTGGCCGAAGCGCAAAAATAACTGGCGTTGACCGGTACAGGCGGGGGTGCTGCATAGCTGACAGGCGGTAAAACGTAGCTGACGGAGGGCGCTGCAGGTTCAGGTGGGCTGGCTGCGGCACTGATGGCCGCACTGGCCAGGCCCAGAACCACCAAAGCCCCAAGCCATTCTGCGGCGCGGTGACTGCCATGGTTGCCATGGTTGCCATGGTTGCCATGGCTGTTGCCTGGGTGGCGGGGACCGTGTCGTCCCTCGGCCAGGGCCAGGCTGCTCAAGCTGGCGATCAAAATACCCAAGATCAGTTGATGGAAGACTTTTTTCATAAAAGTACCTTGTGGGTGTGGGTGCTTACATAACGGCAAGCAGCTGAGTGCGTTGACTGCTCGGCGCGGCATTTGTTTGCAGTTGTAAGTGCTTGAGAAGGCCCTCCAGCCTCAACGCTCCTTGAGCACCCGTCGGTACTGCACTGCTTCGGCCACATGCACAGCGGCAATCGTGTCGCTGCCTGCCAAGTCGGCGATGGTGCGGGCCACTTTGAGGCTGCGGTGCACGCTGCGGCCGCTCCAGCCCATTTTGGCGGCGGCTTTTTGTAACAGCGCTGTGGCCTGTTCGTCCAACCGGGCCTGGGTGTCGATGGCCTGGCCTTGCAGGTCGGTGTTGGCGCAACCCTGACGCGCCAGGGCGCGTTTGCGCGCGGCCAGGCTGCGCGCCGCAATCGCTGCGGTGCTTTCGCCGGGTGGGGCGCTCAGCAAGTCGTGCGCCGGCAGGCTGGGCACTTCGATGTGCAAGTCGATGCGGTCCAGCAGCGGGCCGCTGAGCTTGCCCTGGTAGCGGCTGACCTGGTCGGGAGAGCAGCGGCAGGCGCGGGAGGCGCTGCCCAAATAACCGCAAGGGCAGGGGTTCATGGCGGCGATCAACTGAAAGCGCGCCGGAAACTCGGCTCGCCGAGCGGCCCGGGCGATGGTGATGGTGCCGGTCTCCAGCGGCTCGCGCAGGGCCTCCAGCGCCGCGCGGGGGAATTCGGGCAGCTCGTCCAGAAACAGCACACCGTGGTGTGCCAGTGAGATCTCGCCGGGGCGCGGTGGCGAGCCGCCGCCCACCAAGGCCACCGCACTGGCCGAGTGGTGGGGCTGGCCCGTGGGGCGTTGTGCCCAGCGCGTCAGGTCAAAACGCCCCGCCAGGCTGGCGATGGCGGCCGATTCCAAGGCGTCTTCGATGGCCATAGGGGGCAGCAAACCCGCAAAGCGCTGCGCCAGCATGGACTTGCCCGAACCCGGCGGGCCGACCATGAGCAGAGAATGGCCTCCGGCAGCGGCGATCTCCAGCACCCGTTTGATGCCGGCTTGGCCTTTCACATCGGCCAGATCGGCATAGAGGGGCGGGGCACTGGGCGTGGTGGGGGCGATGCGAGCCCAGCCGTCGCTGGGCTCGGGTGGCGGCTCATTGGATGGCGGCAAAAACTGTTGCACCACATCCAGCAGGTGTCTGGCCCGATAAACTTCGGCATCGGGCACCAAAGCGGCTTCTTCCGCGCTGCCCGGGGGCAACACCAGCCGTGTGCGAACCTGCTGCTGGCGCAGCACCAAACTCATGGCCAGCGCGCCGCGCACGGGTCGCAATTCGCCGGACAAAGACAACTCCCCTGCAAATTCGTGGCCAGCCAGTTTGCTCGCGTCAATTTGTCCGCTGGCCGCCAAGATGCCCAGCGCGATGGGCAAGTCTAGCCGTCCGGAATCTTTGGGCAAATCGGCCGGGGCCAGGTTGACGGTGATGCGCTGGTTGTGCGGAAAGTCCAGTCCGCTGTTTTGCAGGGCCGAGCGCACCCGTTCGCGGGCTTCCTTGACTTCGACATCCGCCAGGCCCACCAGCGTGAAGCTGGGCAGACCATTGGCCAAGTGCACCTCAACGGTGACGGCCGGCGCCTGCAAGCCGACCAAAGCGCGGCTGTGCACCAAACTGAGACTCATATTCCCTCCCTGCCCCATGCTGGTGCATGGTGTGTTCGTGCACACAGACGTGATGCGTGCAATTTGTTTGAATGCCATTCAACCATGCACAGAGAGAGAAAGCACTGGTAAATGCCCTTGTCGAAGGCGTTCAAACTGGGTTGGCACGCTCTCTGCTTGGGTGGTTAGTCCTTTATCACTTCATTGGAGTACCTCATGAAAAAAATCCTCGTTCCTTCCATCATTGCTCTGGCTTTGGGTTCCGTGAGTGGTTTGGCTCAAGCCCAGGCGGCAGCGCCCGAAAGCAGTCTGTCTTTCAACGCAGGCGCCGTCAGCGACTACCGCTACCGTGGCATTTCCCAGTCGCGCCTCCAGCCTGCTTTGCAAGGCGGCATCGACTACGCGGACAAGAGCGGTTTTTATGTCGGAGCTTGGGCTTCCGGCATCAAGTGGATCAAGGACGCGGGTGGCAATGCTTCTGTCGAAGTTGATCTGTACGGTGGCTATAAAGGGGCTGTGGGCGATGTGTCCTACGACGTGGGCTTCTTGCGATATGAGTACCCCAGCAACAAGCTGTCCGTGAGTGCCAACACGAATGAGGTGTATGGCGCAGTCACCATGGGCCCCGCCACTTTGAAGTATTCGCATGCGGTGTCCAACCTGTTCGGCTTCGCCGACAGCAAGAACAGCTACTACCTAGACCTGAGCGGTACGTTTGACTTGGGCAACGGATTTAGCCTGGTGCCGCATGTGGGCTACCAGTCGGTCAAAAACAATGGTGCTTTCTCGTACACCGATTACTCGCTCACCTTGGGCAAAGATTTGGGCAATGGTTTGTCAGCCACAGCCGCTTTGGTGGGGACCGATGCAGACAAAGCGGCTTACTACACACCCGCGGGCAAATTCACCGGCAAAACCGGCGTGGTTGTTGGCCTGAAATACGCATTCTGATCTCCCCCCACCCCATACCAAGGAGCCATCATGAAACTGGTGACCGCCATCATCAAACCCTTCAAGCTGGACGAGGTGCGTGAAGCACTTTCGGGCATCGGCGTGCAGGGCATCACCGTGACCGAAGTCAAAGGCTTCGGCCGTCAAAAGGGCCACACCGAGTTGTACCGCGGTGCGGAATATGTTGTGGATTTTTTACCCAAGGTAAAGATCGAAGCTGCCGTGTCTGACGAGCTGGTCGAGCGCGTGATCGAAGCCATCGAAGCCGGTGCCCGCACCGGCAAGATCGGCGACGGCAAGATCTTTGTGTACGACCTCGAACAGGTGATTCGCATCCGTACCGGTGAAACCGGCGGCGAAGCCCTTTGATGAACAAGAAAGAGAGTCGAAAATGAAAAAGTTTCTCGCAACCCTGGCCTTGGGCCTGAGTCTGGGTTTGGGGGTTTTGGGCATGGCTTCTGTGGCCACAGCACAAACCGCTCCAGCCGCTGTGGCGGCCCCAGCGGCCGAAGCCAAACCTGCCGACACCGCTGCGCCCGCTGCAGCCCCCACGGCTGCTCCAGCAGCCGCCGAAGCAGCCCCCGTGTTGGTACCCAACAAGGGGGACACCGCCTGGATGATGGTGTCCACCATCCTGGTGATCATGATGGTCATTCCGGGTTTGGCCCTTTTTTACGGCGGTTTGGTGCGCAGCAAAAACATGCTGTCAGTGCTGATGCAAGTCGTGGTCACCTTCTCCATGATCACCGTGCTGTGGTTCATCTATGGCTATAGCCTGGCGTTCACCGAGGGCAATGCCTTCATCGGTGGCTTTGACCGCCTGTTCATGAAAGGTATTTGGGACAACGCTGCGGGCACCTTTGCCAACGCCGCCACTTTCAGCAAGGGCGTTGTGATTCCTGAAATCACTTTCGCAGCCTTCCAGGCCACATTCGCAGGCATCACTTGCGCACTGATCGTGGGTGCATTCGCTGAACGGATCAAGTTCTCTGCCGTGCTGGCTTTCATGGCGCTGTGGTTCACCTTCAGCTACCTGCCCATTGCACACATGGTCTGGTTCTGGATGGGTCCTGACGCCTACACCGCCAAAGAAGTGGTCGATGAAATGACCTCCAAAGCTGGCCTGATCTGGCAGTGGGGTGCCCTGGACTTCGCAGGCGGCACCGTGGTGCACATCAACGCCGCTGTGGCGGGTTTGGTCGGTGCCTTCATGATTGGCAAGCGCGTGGGTTATGGTCGTGAAGCCATGGCCCCCCACAGCCTGACCTTGACCATGGTGGGTGCGTCCTTGCTGTGGGTCGGCTGGTTCGGTTTCAACGCCGGTTCAGCCCTAGAAGCCAACGGGTTCGCGGCACTCGCCTTTATCAACACGCTGGTGGCCACAGCCGGGGCGGTACTGGCCTGGTGTGTGGGCGAAGCCATGATGCGCGGCAAGGCCTCCATGTTGGGTGCAGCTTCGGGCGCAGTGGCCGGTTTGGTGGCCATCACGCCAGCTGCAGGCAACGTCGGCATCGGCGGCGGTCTGGTGATCGGCATCGTAGCGGGTTTTGCGTGCCTTTGGGGTGTAAACGGCCTCAAGAAGATGCTGGGTGCTGACGACTCTTTGGACGTGTTCGGTGTGCACGGCGTGGGCGGTATCGTCGGCGCCTTGTTGACCGGTGTGTTCAACTCACCCGCTTTGGGTGGCCCCAGCGCTGTGGGTGATTGGGTCACCGTGGCCATGATCGCGCCAGACGCCTATTCCGTTGCTGCTCAGGTGTGGACGCAGGCCAAGGCTGTGCTGCTGACCATCGTCTGGTCGGGCGTGGTCTCGGTGGTTGCCTTCAAGATCGTGGACCTGACCATTGGTCTGCGCGTCACGGAAGAAGAAGAGCGCGAAGGTTTGGACATCTCCTCACACGGCGAGTCGGCCTACCACGGCTAAATACCCAAAACTGCACGTTTCATTGCAAGCGGTGGCGCAAGCCACCCCCTCATCAGCCCGCAAAGCTTCGGCCTTGCGGGCTGTTTCTTTGGGGGGTGGCTCGGGCACAATGGTTTTCATGCACGCACCTGCCTTGTTGATCCCTTCCTGGACCGCGATCACCACCGACCCCGATGGCCTGGGCGAGTCGCCCTTTTGGCACCCGCAGGAGCAGCGCCTGTATTGGGTGGACATTCCGGGTCGGCGCATCGCGCGCGTGGCGGTGCAGGGTTTGCAGGCCCAAGGGCCGGTGGCGTATTGGCCTTTGACGCAAGAGCCGGGCTGCATTGCGCCGGTGCAAGGTGGTGGCTTGGTCATGGCCCTGCGCGATGGCATTTACCTCGCACGCGAGTGGGGCGGCCCCTTGCAGTTGTTGGCGGCAGCGCCCTACGACACGAGCAAGCAACGCTTCAACGATGGCAAGTGCGATGCGCAAGGGCGCTTTTGGGCAGGTAGCCTGTACGAACCCAAAGACCAAGCCTTGGGCACGCTTTACATGCTAGACGTCCAAGGCCTGCACGCCATGTTGGGTGGCGTGAAAGATGGCGTTGTAACAGCCAACGGTTTGGCCTGGTCACCCGATGGCCGCACCGCGTATTGGGCCGACACCGCCGCGCACCAAGTGCGCACTTTTGACTTTGACGCCGCCAGCGGCCAACTCACAAAACCCCGAGTGCTCTACCAAGCCCCTCCCAAACCCGCAGGCTGGGCCTGGGGCAGCGCTGCGCCCTACGGCGGACGGCCCGACGGCGCGGCGGTCGATGCCGAGGGCTGTTACTGGTCCGCTCAATACGAAGGCGGGCGCCTGCTGCGCTTTTCGTCAAATGGGGAGGTGCTGGCCGAAGTGCTGACCCCGGCACTGTGTCCCACCATGCCCTGCTTTGGCGGGACGGACCTGAAAACCCTGTTTGTGACTACCGCCCGTCATGGTCGCAGCGAGGCGGAGCTTGCGCAGTACCCCGGTGCGGGCTGCGTGTGGGCGATGAGGGTGGAGGTGGCGGGGGTGGCGGTGAATGAATTGGGGGGCTAATCCCCCCAGAAAACCACCAAAGTGATCAGTAGCATGGTTATGTACTGAAAATCGTCTGCGGTCCCAGTGCGAAGGAGGCGCTTTGGATCAGCCCTTTCTCCACGACATACACACAGACCAGTTCAACGCGTCCAGGGCCTTCGGGGAAAGTCCGGGTGACGTCTTCGTGGTCAACACGACATTGCCAAAGGTTTCACGCCGAATCAGTTGGGCGTGAAGGTGAGGTTCCTGGAAACGTGCCAAGGCAGGCGCCCGAATTTGTTCGTGCCCATCGGCCAGCAAAGGGCCACCTAGTCCAAACTGCTTGGCGTCAGGCGCGTAGGTGCTGAGCCAGGCGTCCACATTCTTGGCGTTGTTGGCATCGAGTTGACGCTTGCCGTAGCGGGTCAGGTTGAGCGAGGGTTTAGGCCGCACAAGGTGAGCGATGAAGCCGGATGGACTATGACTTGACTCGCCAGGGCGGATGGCGACGATTCTCGCCCGCCCAGTACAGGCAAACTTCATTGCGAGCGGGGTCTTGAAGACTGGCCTCGCGCCAAAGCCAAGGCTCATCTCTTGGGCCGCTTATGAACGAATAGCCGATTGCTCTGAGCTCTGCAACCTTGCTGTCGAGGTTCGGACACTCGAACCTCGCGTAGTGCGGCGAGCTGACGATGAGTTTTAAGCCGAGACCGATGTAGAACTGCACGGACGCGGCGATGTCGAAACCAGGAACCGAGACTTGATTCAGTTGCATAGCGAGCGTAGCGGATCGTGTGTGCGGCCTAACGTGAAGTTGAGGGGCGCACCGCCGATAGGCGGTGCGTCCCCTCGAACGTAGTGTTATGCATGATGGCTAGCAATTAATATAGCGAATGGGATTCGCGGCTCCTCGTTTGGACAACCCTGCAACTGACTTGTACCGAAGGCTGGTTCGGATGGCTTCATCAGCGCGCTTTCCATTGAAGCCCCACCGATCACCGATTTGATACCACTCGTTGATTACGTAGACCTCTCGTGTGAGCCCGCGGTAAGTGGCAACGGCGTATTGCGCCTTGTTTCTTTTAGGCCCGACAACCCATGACTTGCGAGTGGCGTCGTAGATTTCGGTTTCGGTCATTTCTCGATCGAACAGCTTATTGATGTTGATGAGCAAAACCGCCTCGTCTGTTTCAAACGGAGGAGCAGAATACATAGCGTCAACTTCTTCTGCGGTCTTGATGCCGAAGTCGGTGGAATAGTGCCCGCTTTGGAGATTCGAAAGATTGGGAATGCCGATGAAGTCGATAACGGCGGCCTCAACCTCGAATGCGGCGCGTTCAGTAAGCCCGTGACGAAGCACAAAATGTTCAACGGACTTTCCGGACTTTTCTATCGTCCTAATACGGTCAAGTTTGTCGGATTCGGCTACGTCGGCTAATGCGCACGCGACATGTTCAAACACGCGATTCCCCTTGCCTTTGCCGACGTAGAAAACTTCCTTGTTGCTCGGGTCGCGAAGGAAATAGACGTAGTAGTGGAGCTGCTCGATAACCGATTGCGAAAACACCGGCGCCTCCTTAATAATCATGCATAACGTAATTTATCCCGCAAATCCTGCGGGATAAAACTGATTCAGTCGGATCAATCTAACGGCATAAACTTCCACAAGCCAGGTGAGTATTCACTTGTGCAGTGAGCAAGTGTACTCATGACACCGATAAGTCCACCGCCAAACCCGGCAGGCCTTGGCTTGGACGCGGCTGAATCTATGCGCTTGTGTTGGGGGCACTTTACCGTACGTCAGGTTGATGTTTGATGTGATAGCATCAAACATCAACACCTCGGGAGATGAAATGCGCACCACCCTAGACATTGCAGACGATGTGCTTTTTGCAGCCAAAGAAATTGCGCAAAGAGAGAAAAAATCACTTGGACAAGTCATGAGCGAGTTGGCGCGCAAAGCATTCGCAGTGGGCACCTATCAGCCGACAGCGGATCAAACCGTGCCCCACGTCTCAGAGCGTTTGGCCCAATACGGCATTCAGCCCTTGTCTTCCCGTGGCGTGGTCATCAGCAATGAGTTGATCGAACGCTTGCGCGATGCAGAGGGTGTTTGATGCGCGCGCTGTTTGACGTGAATGTGCTGATCGCCTTGCATGACCGTGATCATGTTCACCATGTTCGTGCGGCCCAATGGTTTGAAGAGCACATTCAGCAAGGCTGGGCCACCTGTGCATTGACCCAAAATGGGTGTCTTCGCATCATGGGCCAGCCCGGGTACAGCAGCCCTCAACCCCTGTCGATGCTGGTCGGCATGTTGCAAAACTCCACGCGAACACCACACCATGAATTCTGGTCCGATGAGGTCAGCCTTTTGGATCCCCAGCAGTTTCAACATGGTCACATTCACAGCGCGAGGCAATTGACTGATTTGTACCTTTTGGCCTTGACCGTCAAAAACCAAGGACGACTGGTGACGCTGGACCAGCGGATTCCCATCAGCGCAGTGCGCGGCGCCACCACTGCACACCTTGTGGTGCTTTGAATCGCGCAATTTCCCACAACCTGCCCGTTCAAAAAATTCACGCACGCGTCAGGTCTTGGGCGTTACCATCTTTGTCCATGGAAGCTCAACTCAATTCCCTCATCGACGCCGTGCGCCAGGCGGGTGTGGATGGCTGCACTTTGCGCTTGCGCGGTGGTGGCACCAAAGATTTTTGGGGCCAGAGCCTCACTGGCGAGGTGCTGGACACACGGGCTTACCGGGGCATCGTCAGTTACGAGCCCAGTGAGCTGGTGGTCACGGCCCGGTGCGGCACGCCCCTGGCCGAACTGGAAGCTGCTCTGGCCGAAAAAGGCCAATGCTTGGCTTTTGAGCCGCCGCACTTTGGCCACAACTCGGAACATGGTGCCACCGTGGGCGGCATGGTGGCCGCAGGTTTGAGCGGCCCCGCCCGCGCCACCGCTGGCGCTGTGCGTGACTACGTGCTCGGGGCCCGCTTCATCAACGGTCTGGGCGAGCACCTGACCTTTGGCGGCCAGGTCATGAAAAACGTGGCCGGTTACGACGTGAGTCGCCTCATGGCCGGCAGCTGGGGCACGCTGGGCTTGATCACCGAGGTCAGCCTCAAAGTCTTGCCGGTGGCCCCGGCCGAGGCCACGCTGATGATCGCGGGTCTGGCCCAAGGCCCGGCGCTGGATTTGCTGCACCGCTGGGGTGGCCAGCCCCTGCCCTTGAATGCCAGCGCTTGGGTGCGCGACACCACGGCCCAACCCGTGGCCGATTATTTGTTTGTGCGCCTGCGCGGCGCGGTGGCGGCGGTGCAGTCGGCCATCGGCAAAATGAGTGCCGATGCCGCGGCTTTGGGCGCGCAGGTGCAGGCCATGGACAATGCTGAAGCCGAGCAAGATTGGCGTGCCAGTACAGAGCAGGCGCTCACTTTTTTTGATGCGCCTAGCCGCGATGACTGTCTGTGGCGTCTCTCGGTGCCGCAAACCGCGCCGGTTTTGGATTTGCCCTACCCCACTTACATCGAGTGGCAAGGTGCGCAGCGTTGGCTGTGGGCGCCGGCCACGGCGGCGGTGCCGCTGCGCGAGTTGGCGCAATCGGTAGGCGGCCATGCCACGCTGTTCCGTGCCAGCGCCACGCATGCCGAGCTGGACAAAGTCGTCGGTGTGAACACCCCGCTGGACGCCGTGCAAGACCGCATCCAGCAGCAATTGCAAAAACAGTTCGACCCGAAAGGCGTGTTCGCCACCGGTCGTATGCACTCCCTCTGAGGCGAATCGTCATGCAAACCAATCTCGCCCCCGAATACCAAAACACCCCCGATGGCCTGGCGGCCGAAGCGATTCTGCGCAAGTGCGTGCACTGCGGCTTTTGCACCGCCACTTGCCCCACCTACCAGCTGTTGGGCGACGAGCTGGATGGCCCGCGTGGCCGCATTTATTTGATGAAGGCGGTGCTGGAGGGCGAAACGCCCACCCGCAAAACCCAGATGCATCTGGACCGCTGCCTGACTTGCCGAAACTGCGAAAGCACATGCCCCAGTGGTGTGCAATATGGCCACTTGGTGGACATTGGCCGAAAGCTGGTGGACGCCAAAGTCGAGCGTCTTACAGGCGAAAAGCTGGTGCGCTGGGCGCTGAAAGAAGGCCTGCCTTCGCCCTTGTTTGCCCCCGCCATGAAGATGGGCCAGATGGTGCGCGGCCTGCTGCCCGAAAGCCTGAAAGCCAAAGTGCCTGCGCCACAAGACGCCGGCGCTTGGCCAACACGCCGGCACGCCCGCAAGGTGCTGATGCTGGCCGGTTGCGTGCAGCCGAGCATGAGCCCCAACATCAACACCGCCACCGCCCGTGTGCTGGACGCCGCTGGCATTCAGGCTGTGACGGCCCCGAAAGCCGGTTGCTGCGGCGCGCTCAAATTCCATCTGAACGACCATGATGGCGGCAAAGACCACATGCGCGCCAACATCGACGCCTGGTGGCCCTTGGTGGAGAGCGGCGAGGTCGAGGCCATTGTGATGAACGCCTCGGGCTGCGGTGTCATGGTCAAAGACTACGGCCATGTGCTCAAAGACGACCCGGCGTATGCCAACAAAGCCGCCCGCATCGGGGCTTTGACCAAAGACCTGAGCGAGCTGCTGCCCGAGCTGGTGCCGCTGCTCCAACCCAAGTTGAACCCCAAAGCCCTGCAAGCCGCAGGCCTGCAGGCCTATCACCCGCCCTGCACGCTGCAACATGGCCAGCAACTCAAAGGCGGCGTCGAGAAGCACTTGGGCGATCTGGGTTTCAAGATCAAGGTCACGGCCATCGAGTCGCACCTGTGCTGCGGCTCGGCCGGCACTTACAGCGTGCTCAACCCTGAACTGTCCAAGCTACTGCGCGACCGCAAGCTCGGCCACCTGAATGCACTGGAGCCCCAGGGTGTGATCAGCGCCAACATCGGCTGCATCACCCACCTGCAAAGCGGCAGCGGCCTGCCGGTCAGGCATTGGGTGGAGTTGTTGGACGAGGCAGTGAGCAACGCTGTGTGATCGCATCGTCAAAGTCCTTTCCCTCATACGACAAGGACAGCGTCCGAACAAGCCAATAAGCCCACAGGGGTAGGATTCAGCGCTGGACGGTAGACCGCGCTTGCAAAGCGCACACAAAGGACTAGACGATGGCGATACCTTGGTTGATGGCGCTGAAAGTGATTCCCTGGGGCGATGTGATCGAACATGCGCCTTCGGTCCTCAAAGCCGCGCGCAAGCTGATGGACCGTCAACCTGCTCAGCCCCCCGGCGAAGCGGGCACCCCCACCACGACCACGCCCGTCAGTGCCGTGCCCAGCTTGGGTGAACTCAAAAACGCTTTGATTGCCGCGCAAGGCCAGATTGAGCGCCAAGCCCAGACCCAGCGCGAATTGACCGAAACCCTGGCCGAGTTGGCCGAACAAAATGCGCGCTTGGTCAGCACCGTGGAAGTGCTGCGTCTGCGCACGCGGGTGCTGGTGTGGGCAGGCGCAGCGTTGTTGCTGTGGTTGGCCGTGCTGACTTGGTGGGCCTGAACGGGCTCAGACCCGCCTAGAGGCAGGCGCCACTGGCCTACGTCGATCAAGCCGCCAGCGCCGTCTCAATGTCCTTGGTGATCTTCTCTGGCGAGTCCTGCGGCGCATAGCGCTTGATCACGCGCCCGTCGCGCCCCACCAGAAACTTGGTGAAGTTCCATTTGATGGCCTTGCTGCCCAAAATGCCGGGGGCCTCGGCCGTGAGCCATTGGAACAGCGGGTGCGCCCCATCGCCGTTGACCTTGATCTTGCTCATCATCTGAAAGCTCACGCCGTAGTTCTTCTGGCAGAAGTTGGCAATCTGCGCATCGTCACCCGGGTCTTGGCTGGCGAACTGGTTGCACGGAAAGCCCAGCACGGCCAGACCTTGAGGGCCATATTTCTGGTGCAGCTTTTCCAGTCCGGTGAACTGGGGCGTGAAGCCGCAGGCACTGGCGGTGTTGACGATCAGCATCACCTGACCTTTGTAGCGCGACAGGGGCACGGGTTGGTTGTCAATGCTTTGGGCTTCGAGGTCGTACAGGCTCATGGGGTTTGTTCCGTTGGGAGTGGACAGATGGACATCATGCCAGCGACAGCCTAGGGCTTTTCATGCCGATTCAGTTGGCCTTGTGGCCCGGCCCGACGATGGACAGCAAAGCCGCCAGCAAAATCAAAGCCCCTCCGATCAGGGTGCGGCTGTCCCAGCTGGAGGCGCCCAGCAAAACCGAGGACACGCTGGCAAACAGCACTTCCGACAGCATGACCAGCGCCGTGGTGTGGGCGGCCAGGCGGGCCGCGCCGAATTGCAGCGCCAGGTTGCCCAACATAAACGAGAGGCTCAGCAGGGCCACCAGGGGCAACCAGCTCCAAGTGGGGACTGCGCCGGTGGCCACCACCCCAGTGGCCAAACCTGCGATGGCCGCCAGCGTGGCCATGACCGCGCCGCCGCCAAACATGGCCAGGGTGCGCGACGAGCTGGGGCTGTCCTTGAGTTTGAGCAGCAAGGCGTTGGTGATGGCAAAAGTCAGGCCCCCCATCAGCGCCAGTCCATCGGCCAGGCTATCGGGTACGGGCCAGGGGGTCTCAGGGGTTTTGAGGACGATGAACAAACCGGCCAGCGCCAGCAGCAAGCGCAGCAAGGCCATGAGGGTGGGTTTTTCACCCAGTAACCACCAGGCCACCAGCACCGACCAGGCGGGCATCAAATAAAACAGCAGCACCACGCGCACCACGTCGCCTACCGTGACGGCCCAGTTGAAGCCCACATTGGTCAAGCCCGAGGCCAGCAACAAGAGCCACAGACCGGGGTGGCCTCGCCAGCTTTGCAGTTGCCCGCTGCGCCACAGCCACATGGCGATGGACACAAAGACGAAGGCGTAGACCAGCGCGGTGGCCCACAGCGGGTGCAGGCCTTGGGCTTCTAATTGTTTGAAGGGCCACCAGCACACGCCCCAGACAAAGGCATTGAACAGGAGCCCGGCAACCGCCAGGCTTTTGGGGGAGGTGTGGCCCATTCGTGGGCGGCTTAAGAGGCGTCGCCAGAGGCTTTGGCTGCCAGCGTGGCCTGGCGCTTGCGCCACCAGCGCCAACCCAACCAGACGATGCCGATGCCCAACAGGGCAAAAATGCCGTGCTGGAACTGGCGCAGCACGCCAAACATCCAGTCCCAGTTTTGCGCGCCAAAGTAACCCAAGTACACCCAGATCGGCACACTGATCAGGGCGGCAAAGCCGTCCATCAAAAACCAAGTGCCGAAACTCACCCGTTGGCTCATGCCCGCCGAAAAGAACACAGGGGTACGCAGACCAGGCAGAAAACGGGCCACGAACATGACCCATTTGCCGTATTTGTGAAAGGCATCTTGTGCGCTGGCGAAGCGCTCGGGTGTCAGGATTTTGCGAAAACCTGGCAACCGCGAGATGCGCTCACCGTACAGGCGCCCCAGCGTGAACATCAGGCCATCACCAATCATGACACCTGCCATGCCCACGGCAAACATGGTGTGCACATCGGCGTGGCCCAGACCCGCGATGACACCGCCCGTGACCAGGGTCACATCTTCTGGAACGGGGACACCAAAGCCGCAGATCAACAGCATCACGAACACAGCCAAATAGCCGTATTCGGTGAAGATGGGCATCAAGAACTCAAAAACTTCCATGGATGACAAGGTTCAGCCAGTACCTGAACGGCTCAGGCAGATTGCGCGGGGTTAAAAGGCAGCGGATCAGTGTAAATCATTTGCAAGCCCCTTTTGGCGTGGGGAAAGGGGTGCAACAGGCACTGCCCGTCTTGTCCTTGTCATGGAAGGTTCATGCCGGCTTCACGGGGGTTGATTAACTTCAAGAACCCTTCACTTCTGCTGAGATCACCATGAAACTCCCATTGCCTCACCGTTTGAGCGCCGCTGCTGCGGCCTGGATGCTGGTTTGCGCGACCGGGGCTTTGCAAGCCCAAGCGCAAAACGCTTTCCCCGCCACCTTGGCTGGCCACGCCGTGCTGCCCGCCATGACCTTGATCCCTGCGCCCAAAGACGCCCCGGCCGATTTGCAGGTCAGCGGCAAATTCACCACCGGTCAGCGTGTTGAGAAAATCGGCAGCGTGGAAGGCCTGTCGGCCGGTCGCCCCACCGGGGTGTTTTTGCCCTTTAAAGGTCAGCCTGTGCAAGGCCATTCGGGCATCAAGCGCATGGCCGACGGCAGTTATTGGCTGTTGACCGACAACGGCGCAGGCTCCAAAGCCAATTCGCCCGACTTCATGCTGCACCTGAATCAGTATAAGGTGGATTTCAAAACGGGCGAGTTCAAACGCTTGAACACGGTGTTTTTGCACGACCCGGACAAAAAAGTGCCGTTTCGCATCGTCCACGAGGGCACCAAGCAGCGTTACCTGACCGGTTCGGACTTTGACACCGAGAGCTTTCAGTTCGCCGGTGGCGCCATCTGGATTGGCGACGAATTTGGCCCCTTCCTGATCAAGGCCGACATGAAGGGCAAAGCCCAGGCGGTGTTCGAGACGCAAGTCGACGGCAAAGTCGTGCGCTCGCCCGACCACCCGGCCGTCACCACCCCCGGCTCGCCCGACCAGTTGGTGCGTTTCCAGTCACGCCGCTCCAGGGGCTATGAAGGCATGGCCGCCTCCAAAGATGGCAGAAAGCTCTATGCCTTGCTGGAAGGTGCTTTGTGGGACGAAGCCACCAAAGCCCCCGAAATGCTGGACGGCAAGCAGTATTTGCGCGTGCTGGAATTTGATGTGAAAGCCGAAAAATGGACCGGCCGCCACTGGAAGTACGTGATGGAAGGCAACCACCACGCCATCGGTGATTTCAACATGATCGACGAGACCACGGGCCTGATCATCGAGCGCGACAACGGCGAAGGCACACCCGACAAAGCTTGCCCCGAGGGCGTCAAGCGCACCGATTGCTTCCACGACCTGCCCAAGTTCAAGCGCGTGTACAAAGTCGAGTTGAGCGAAGCCAACGTGGGTGGCCCGCTGCGCAAGATCGGCTACATCGATTTGATGAATATGCAAGACCCCAACAAGCTGGCCCGCAAGCCGCTGGTCAATGGCGCTTTGAGCTTCCCGTTTTTCACCATTGAAAACGTAGACGTGGTGGACGCGACGCACATTGTGGTGGGCAATGACAACAACCTGCCGTTCTCCAGCAGCCGCGACCCTAACAAGGCCGACGACAACGAACTGGTGTTGCTGGAAGTGGGCGAGTTTTTGAAGGCACGCTGACCTGCATCAGCCCAGCGCCCGCTTGGGCGCTGAGCTTCCGAGGGCCGATGAAGCTGGCATACTTCATCGGCCTTTTTCATGTATAGCCCATGCCCCGCCCCATCCAAGCCACCCTCCACACCGCTGCCTTGCGCCACAACCTGGCTTTGGTACGCCAAGTCGCACCCGACGCCCAGGTGTGGGCGGTGGTCAAGGCCAATGCCTACGGGCACGGCATTGAGCGGGTGTTTGAAGGCTTGCGCGGGGCCGATGGTTTTGCCTTGCTGGACTTGGCCGAGGCCGAACGCGTGCGCGCTTTGGGCTGGCGCGGCCCGATCTTGTTGCTCGAAGGCGCATTTGATGCGAGAGACCTGGAGCTGTGCTCGCGCCTGAACCTTTGGCACACCGTGCATTGCGATGAACAGATCGACATGCTGGCGCTGCACAAGACGCATGAGCCGCACCGGGTGTTCCTCAAGATGAATTCGGGCATGAACCGGCTGGGCTTTACACCACAGCGCTTTCGCTCGGCCTGGACGCGGCTGAATGCCTTGCCGCAGGTGGATGAAATCTCGCTCATGACCCATTTCAGCGACGCCGATGGCCCCAAAGGCATTGCCGAGCAGATGGCCCGCTTTGAAGAAGCCACACGCGACTTGCCGGGCGAACGCAGTGTGAGCAACAGCGCAGCCACCTTGCGCCATGCTCAGGATCTGGCTGTCAAAGCCGATTGGATTCGTCCAGGCATTGCCGTTTACGGCAGCTCGCCCGACTTTCCAGAACACAGCGCTGCCCATTGGGGCCTGCTGCCCGCCATGAGCTTGCATGCCCGCATCATCGCGGTGCAGCACTTGCAAGCTGGTGACAGCGTGGGTTATGGCTCCAGCTTTGTGGCCGATGGCCCCATGCGCATTGGCGTGGTGGCCTGCGGCTATGCCGACGGTTACCCGCGCAGCTGCCCCACAGGAACGCCCGTGCTGGTGGACGGCGCACGGGGTCGCACCGTGGGCCGCGTCAGCATGGACATGCTGACGGTGGACCTGAGTCCACTCCCCGATGCGGGCGTGGGCAGTTCGGTCACGCTGTGGGGGCAGTCGGCCCAAGGTGCCGTGCTCAGCATCGATGAAGTGGCGCAAACGGCAGGCACCGTGGGCTACGAGCTCATGTGCGCGCTGGCTGCGCGTGTGCCCGTGGTGGTGGTCTGAGGTCTGATCTAAAAGCTTAAGTGGTCCTGTCACCTGCGCGCAGGCCTTCAAGTCAAATGCCATTAGAGTGGTCATGGCCTTGAGAAAGTTGTTTTCCGGGGCGATCTCAATACAGGAGACATCGATTGCCCTCCACCGCTCAAAAAGACGCATTGGCCGCTTTGTATTTGTGCATGGCCCGCATCCGGGCGTTTGAAAATGCCGCAGAAATTCTGAGCCAGGGCGGCGTCAGCGCTTACAACAAAACTGCCGATGGCAGCGCCAAAGTGCGTGGCCCCTTGCACCTGTCCACCGGGCAAGAAGGCGTGGCCGCGGGCGTGTGCGCCCATCTCACGCCGCGCGACTACCTGACCTCCACGCACCGTGGCCATGGCCACACCCTGGCCAAGGGGGCGGACCTGAGCCGCATGATGTGCGAGCTGTACGGCAAGGCCACAGGGTTCAACGGGGGCAAAGGCGGCTCCATGCACATTGCTGATTTTTCGGTCGGCATGCTGGGGGCCAACGGCGTGGTGGCGGCGGGCCTGCCCATTGCCGTGGGTGCCGCCCACGCACAAAAATTGCAGGGGCGCAGCGACATCACGGTTTGCTTTTTTGGCGACGGCGCCATCAACCGAGGTCCGTTTCTGGAAGCCCTCAACTGGGCGCAGGTGCACCAGTTGCCGGTGCTCTTTGTCTGCGAAGACAACCGCTGGAGCGCCACCACCGCCAGCGGCCCCATGATCGCCGGCCCCGGCGCGTCGGCCCGCAGCGAAAGCTTGGGCATTGCCGCGCACCCGGTCGACGGCAACGATGTGTGGGCCGTTCACGAAAAAGCCGCTGAGCTGGTGCAGACCATTCGCTCGGGCCAAGGACCGCGACTGTTGCATGCCAGCACCTACCGCGTCAAAGGCCATGTGTCGGTAGACCTGGCCGCTTACCGTGATCCCCGGGAACTCGAAGAAGCCTTGAAAAACGACCCCATCCACAACGCACGCCGCGCGCTGCTGGCGCTGGGCAGTACCGATGCTGTGTGCGACCAGATGGACCAGCAAGCCCAGGCCGAAGTGCGGTCCGCCATGCAGGCAGCGGACAAGGCGCCTTGGCCCGATGTGTCTGCCGCTTACACCGACATCCAGACCACAGGAGCAGGTCAATGGTTTTGAACACGATGAGTTACAGCCAGGCCGCAGTGCTGGCCGTGCAACGCGAAATGGAAGCCGACGAGCGCGTGGTGGTCATGGGCGAAGACGTGGGACGGGGCGGCATCTTTGGCCAGTACAAAGGGCTGCAACAGACCTTTGGCACGCACCGCATCATCGACACGCCCATCAGCGAAGCGGCCATCATGGGCGGCGGCGTGGGCATGGCGTTGGCGGGCATGCGCCCGGTGGTGGAGATGCGTGTGGTCGACTTTGCCCTGTGCGGCATGGATGAAATCATCAACCAGGCCGCCAAAAACCGTTATATGTTTGGCGGCCAGGGCCGCGTTCCCTTGGTGGCCCGTATGCCCATTGGCATCTGGGATGCTTCGGCAGCGCAGCATTCGCAGTCCCTCGAAGCCTGGTTTGCCCACATGCCCGGCCTGGTGGTGGTGTGCCCGGGCTCAGTACAAGACAACTATTCCTTGTTGCGCGCGGCCATGCAATGCGGCGACCCGGTGGTTTACATGGAGCACAAGACCCTGTGGGGCCTGGAAGGGCCGGTGGATGAGAGCGTGCAGGTGCCCCTGGGCCAAGCTGCAGTGCTCCGCTCAGGAGGCCACCTGACGATGGTCAGCTGGAGTCGCCAGTTGCAAGTTTGTAAAGCGGCATGCGATCAACTGGCGGCTCAGGGTATTGAGGTCGAGCTGATCGATTTGTGCACCCTGTGGCCCTGGGACCGGGAAACGGTGCTCAAGTCGGCCGCCAAAACAGGTCATCTGCTGGTGGTGCACGAAGCGATTCAGGCAGCAGGCTTTGGCGCGGAAATCGCCGCCACCGTGGCCGAAACCTTGGGCGTGCGCGTCAAGCGCCTGGGTGCACCACGCATACCGGTGGGGTATGCCCCCGTGCTGGAAGCGGTGGCCCGTGTGTCGGCTGATCAAATCGTGGCCGCAGGGCAGGACTGCCTGAAGCCCGTCACCCGTTGAGGCGGTGGCCCCCCGGTTTGCGATCTGCTTGCGCCTGCACTCACCGGACTTTCTTATGGGGTAATCCCTGTGTCCCCGGGGCGCTTTGGAGCCTGCTCGAGAAGCTTATGGCCAAGAAGGCCATGGTAAAGTGAATTTTAATTTGGCTTGAGACCTATGACCCCATTGAACGAGCAAGCCCCCGCCGAAGTGGCCGCTGCTGAACCCGATGAAGAAACCGTCGTTCCTTTGAAAATCGAAGACTGGCTAACGGTCACCGTGATGGGCCTGCTCTCGCTCATCACCTTTGCTAACGTGCTGGTGCGCTATTTCACCGACCAGTCCTTTGCCTGGACGGAAGAGTTTTCTGTGTTTTTGATGATTGTGTTGGCGCTGGTGGCGGGCTCGGCATCGGTGGCCCGCAACCGTCAAATCCGCATTGAATACTTTGCAGACAGTGGCTCTGAAAAACGCCAGAGGGCGCTGGCCCGCTTTGGTGCGCTGATGGTGTTTGTGCTGTTTGCGCTGATTGCGGTGCTCAGCGTGCGCGTGGTGTGGGACGATTTCCGCTTTGGCGAAACCTCGCCGGGCATCGGCGTGCCGCAGTGGTGGTACACCATCTGGCTGCCGGTCTTTTCGGTGGCCATTGCCGGACGTGCTCTGGGCTTGTTCATCCGCCGGGGGCGCCGGCCATGATCCCGACCCTCCTGTTTGTGGCCTTTGTGGTCATGATGTTGATGGGCGTGCCCATTGGCGCGGCCCTGGGTTTGGCAGGAGCCGCGTGCATTGCCCTGGCCAATTCCGATGCGCAGTGGTTTGGCTTGTTGGCTGTGCCGCAAAACTTTTACGCCGGTTTGGGCAAGTACCCGCTGCTGGCCATTCCCATGTTTGTGCTGGTCGGTTCCATCTTTGACCGATCGGGTGTGGCGCTGCGTTTGGTCAATTTCGCAGTCGCCATCGTGGGCCGCGGCCCCGGCATGCTGCCCTTGGTGGCGATTGTGGTGGCCATGTTTTTGGGCGGCATTTCGGGTTCGGGCCCGGCCAATGCGGCGGCGGTGGGTGCGGTGATGATCGCGGCCATGTCGCGGGCGGGCTATCCGGCACCGTTTTCGGCCAGCGTGGTCGGCGCGGCAGCGGCCACGGACATTTTGATTCCGCCTTCGGTGGCCTTCATTGTGTATTCGGTGCTGGTGCCAGGTGCCTCGGTGCCTGCGCTGTTTGCAGCTGGCATGATTCCGGGCATTTTGGCGGGCTTGGCCTTGATCGTGCCCACGGTGTGGATGGCCCGCAAGCACAAAATGGGTGCGCTGGAGGCGAGTTTGCCGCGCCCTGAGTTGTGGAAAAGCTTTGTGGAAGCCATTTGGGGCCTGGCCGCGCCGGTCTTGATCTTGGGCGGCATGCGCGCCGGTTGGTTCACGCCGACCGAGGCGGCGGTGGTGGCGGTGTTTTATGGCCTGTTTGTGGGCATGGTCATTTACCGCACGATCAAGGTGCGCGACCTGTTTGTCATCTTGCGCGAGTCGGGGGAGTTGTCGGCGGTGATCTTGCTGGTGGTGTCGCTGGCAGGCATTTTTGCCTTTTCGCTGTCCACGCTGGGGGTGATCGATCCGGTGACGAACGCCATCGTCAACTCGGGCTTGGGCGAATACGGCGTGCTGGCACTGCTCATCTTGATGCTGATCACCGTGGGCATGTTCCTCGACGGTGTGTCGATCTTCCTGATCTTTGTGCCACTCTTGTGGCCTATCGTGCAGTACTACAAATGGGATCCGGTCTGGTTTGGTGTGATCCTCACGCTCAAAGTGGCGCTGGGGCAGTTCACGCCGCCGCTGGCCGTGAACCTGATGGTGTCTTGCCGCATCGCGGGTGTGCGCATGGAAGAGACTGTGCGTTGGGTAGGCTGGATGCTGTTCTCGATGTTCTTGGTCATGCTGGCTGTGATTGCTTGGCCCGAGTTGGCCTTGTGGTTGCCGCGTTACCTGGGCTATTAACTTTCATTTTTTCAACAAGGAGACCACCATGAAACTTCGTCGTCATTTGCTCAGCCTGCTGGCTTTAGCCGCTGGTTTGGGTGCTTTATCCGCTCCGGCCGTGGCCGCCGATTACAAAGCCGAGTACCGCATGTCGCTGGTGTTGGGACCGCCTACACCTTGGGGCCAGGCTGGCAAGATGTGGGCCGACACGGTCAGGGAGCGCACTCAGGGTCGCATCAACATCAAGCTCTACCCCGGCGTGTCCTTGATCCAGGGCGATCAGACCCGCGAATTCAGCGCATTGCGCCAAGGGGTCATTGACATGGCTGTGGGCTCGACCATCAACTGGTCGCCTCAGGTCAAGGAATTGAACCTGTTCTCACTGCCGTTTTTGATGCCTGACTATGCCGCCATCGACGCGCTGACCCAAGGCAGTGTGGGCCAGAAGATTTTCCAGACCCTGGACAAGTCGGGCGTTGTGCCCTTGGCTTGGGGTGAAAATGGCTTCCGCGAACTCACGAACTCCAAGCGCCCCATCAAGTCGCCAGCCGACCTGAAGGGCATGAAAATCCGCGTGGTGGGTTCGCCCATTTACTCGGACATGTTCAGCGCCATGGGTGCCAACCCCACGCAAATGAGCTGGGCCGATGCCCAGCCCGCGCTGTCCAGCGGCGCGGTGGATGGTCAGGAAAACCCGCTGTTTTTGTTCACCGTGCTGAAAATGCACACCGTGGGCCAGAAATTCGTGACCACCTGGGGCTATGTGGCCGACCCGCTGATCTTTGTGGTCAACAAGGACATCTGGGCATCGTGGACACCCGCTGACCAGGCCATCGTGCGCCAGGCAGCTGTGGACGCGGGTAAAGCCGAAATCGCCATCGCCCGCAAAGGCTTGGTCGAGGCCGACAAGCCTGTGCTCAAGGACATCGCCGCCATGGGCGTGACGGTGACATCGCTCTCCGCTGAGGAACGCGAAGCCTTCGTCAAAGTCACTCGCCCGGTTTACGAGAAGTGGAAAAACACCGTGGGCCCTGCCCTGGTGAAAGAAGCTGAAGCCGCTGTCGCTGCACGCAAGAAGTGATGTCAGTGTCTGGCCAGCACAACTTGTTGGCCAGGCGTTTCCTGTCTGGGTTCAGGCCATGACCCAGCCCAGGGGCGCTACGCGGTGACCCTGTGGACTTCTTGATGCGAGCGAGACACGGGATGCTGCCAGCTGGCACCACAATCCTGTAATGCCTGACCAGACTCACTTACACCGTCACGACCGACGTGCCTTGCTGGTGGCGCTCGTGCTGGTGGTCATCTGGGGGGGCAACTTCACCCTGCAAAAGTACCTGTTTGACCTGATCACGCCTGGTGGTTTTTTGTGGGCGCGTTACCTCATCATGCCCGCGTGTGCGTTGTTGCTGATGCGTTGGCGTTTTGGCCGTTGGCTGCCCCCTTTGCCCCGCAAGGACTGGATGCAGATGGCCTGGCTGGGCTTCCTTGGCCACTCCGTGCATGTGGGGTTGGTCACTTATGGCATCCACTGGTCCACGGCATTTTCCAGTTCGGTGATCTTGGCGTGCGGACCGATCTTGACCTTGTTGATCCTGCGGTACCAGGGTCTTGAGCGGCTGACCGCAGCGCAAATGTCCGGTGTGGCCCTGGCTTTTGGTGGGGTGTTGATGTTCTTGTCCGACAAGTTGCTGGGCGGCAATTGGCGGGCAGGCGGTGGTGATTTGGTTTTGTTGGTCGCCGCCGCTTTCTTTTCTTACTACACCGTGGCCGTCAAACCCGTGATGGAAAAACATGGGCCGGTTTTGACCATGGGTTATGCCACCTTGCTGGGCGGTTTGCCCGTGATGCTTTTGTCGGTGCCCGCCGGCATGGCCGCCAACTGGTCGGTGCTCGACTTTTGGGCTTGGGTGGGTTTATTTTGGTCCATTTTGGTCTCGGCCTTCATTGGCTGGTTGGCTTGGGGCTGGATCAACACCGTGCGCGGCGTGGCCCGAACGGCCCCTTTGATGTATTTGATGCCCCCCATGGCGGGCTTGTTTGCTTGGGCTTTGTCGGGCGAGCATTACAGCTGGATCAAGATCGCCGGGGCCGGTGTGACCCTGTTGGGCGTGGCGCTGGCGCAGTACGCGGGGCAGATCAAGTGGCGTTTGCGGTGAGAGCTTAGCGTAACCAGGTGTCGTATGCGGTTTTGCAGATCAGGGCCAGCACCACCACAATGAACACCTGACGCACAAAACCCGAGCCGTGTTTCATCGCGAGCCGGGTGCCGATCAGGCTGCCAATGATGTTGGACACCGCCATGGCCAAAGCCAAGTGCCACCATACATGCCCTTGAATGGCAAACAGCACCAGCGCTGAAAAATTGGTGGCCACATTGATCAGTTTGGCCGAGGCCGTAGCGTTCAAGAAGTCATAGCCCATCAAGCGGACATAGGCAAACACCAAAAAACTGCCCGTGCCGGGTCCGAAAAACCCGTCGTAGAAGCCGATCGTCAAGCCGATGGCAGCCCCAACCCAAGCCTCCTTTGCCCCGGTATAGCGGGGCGCGTGGTGGCGCCCCATGTCTTTTTTGGCCAGGGTGTACACCAGCAGCACGGCCATCATGGCGGGCAATGCTTTGCGAAACAGATCGGGGTCGACCTGTGTGACCACCCAGGCCCCGATGAAGGAGCCCAACAGACCCGCGCCGGCAGCGGGCAGCAAGGCGCGCCAGGGCATGACCACCTTGCGGCTGTACTGCACGGTGGCAAAAGCTGTGCCCCAGATCGAGGCGCTTTTGTTGGTGCCAAACAAAGTGGCGGGCGCTGCACCCGGAAAGGTGGCAAACAAGGCGGGGATCAGGATCAGGCCGCCACCGCCCACGATCGCGTCCATCAGCCCTGCCAGCAAGGAGGCCAGCGAAACAATCAGTAATTCCATGGGCGCGATTGTGGCAGTGTGCCTGTGTTGCGGCTGTCACCGCCTGGTGGCCAGAGGGGCAAAAAAAAGCGCCGCTTGCGCGACGCTTTGAAAAAATCACACCTCGTTGGATGCTGTTCAATGTTGGAGTTCTTAGGCTTCAGTGTCTCCTCGGCCCTCGGGATGCAAGTACTGCTTTGCATCGAGTGCTTGAAATGTAAGCCCGCAAGCGCTTCGTGTTCCTCAGGGGTTTCCCGATTCAGGGGAAATCCCTGATTCAAACCGTCGCTTGACTGAAAAATGTGCGTACTTTGGGGTTGCCTGACGCGTTGGCGGAGTCAGTGCGTCGCGTCCTCCACGATCCAACGCGCCGCTTTTTCCGCAATCATGAGCGTGGGGCTGTTGGTGTTGCCACTGGTGATTCACCGCCATGGCCGTGCAACTGGGCAAAGTCATCGCGAGCGCTTCCGTGCTGGCGGGCAAAGTCGGGTGGCCGCGCGGCATCCAGCTTGTGGTGGTTTTCATGCGCTTTAAAGTAGTTCAGGCAGGGCTGCCAGCGCCAGGCGTCGTTGCCTGTCACCTGGGCCCAATGTTCGTAATCGCGCGACTGGCCGCGCATGTAAATCATGCCGTTGATGCTGCTGCAACCGCCCAAAGCTTTGCCACGCGGGTAACGCAGGCTGCGGCCATTGAGGCCTTGGACCGGCTCTGTTTGGTAAAGCCAGTCGGTGCGCGGATTGCCAATGCAATACAGATAACCCACCGGGATGTGGATCCAGTGGTAGTTGTCCTTTCGCCCCGCCTCCACCAGCAAGACCCGCTTGCTGGGGTCGGCACTCAGGCGATTGGCCAACAAACACCTCGCCGTGCCCGCACCGATGATGATGTAGTCAAAGCGGTTGTTGTGCATGGTCTACCCGGACTCCTCAGCCCATGATTGTGTCGATGCCGGTGTTACTTCGCCGTTGGCATCACAAACTCAGCACCCTTGCCAATGCTCTCGGGCCAGCGCTGCATGATGGATTTTTGCTTGGTGTAAAAGCGCACACCCTCTTCGCCGTAGGCGTGCATGTCGCCAAACAGCGAACGCTTCCAGCCGCCAAAGCCATGCCAGGCCATGGGCACCGGGATCGGCACGTTGATGCCGACCATGCCCACTTGAATGCGGCGCGAGAATTCACGCGCCACGTTGCCGTCGCGGGTGAAGCAGCTCACGCCGTTGCCGAACTCGTGGTCGTTGATGATCTGTACCGCTGTGCCAAAGTCGGGCACACGCACACACGACAACACCGGGCCAAAGATTTCTTCTTTGTAGATCTTCATGTCGGTGGTCACGTGGTCAAACAGCGTGCCGCCCAGCCAAAAGCCTTGCTCGCAACCTGCACCGGCTTGGGCACCGTCAAATTCGCGGCCGTCGACCAGCAGTTGAGCACCTTCGGCCACGCCTGCATCGATGTAGCCCTTGATGCGCTGACGCGCCGCGTCGGTCACGATGGGGCCCATTTCGGCGGCCAGGTTCTCGCCGTTGAGCACTTGCAGCGCTTTGGTGCGCTCGATCAACTTGGGCAAAATTTTGTCGGCCACATCGCCCACCAAGACGGCGACCGAGATTGCCATGCAGCGCTCGCCAGCCGAGCCGTAACCTGCGCCGATCAGCGCGTCCACGGTTTGGTCGATGTCGGCGTCGGGCATGACCACCAGGTGGTTCTTCGCGCCTCCCAGAGCCTGCACGCGTTTGCCATGGTGCGCGCCTGTTTCGTAGATGTAGTTGGCAATCGGGGTGGAGCCCACAAAACTGATGGCTTTCACATCGGGGTGTTCCAGCAGCGCATCGACGGCTTCTTTGTCGCCTTGCACCACGTTGAACACACCGTCGGGCAAACCGGCCTTTTTCAGCAACTCGGCCATGAACAGCGATGGGGTCGGATCGGTGGGGCTGGGCTTCAAAATGAAGGTGTTGCCCGCTGCGATGGCGACCGGGAACATCCACATGGGCACCATGACCGGGAAGTTAAACGGCGTGATGCCCGCGACCACGCCCAGCGGCTGGCGCAGCGTCCAGTTGTCGATGCCGGTCGAGACTTGGTCGGTGAAGTCGCCTTTGAGCAGCTGCGGGATGCCGGTGGCAAATTCCACAATGTCGATGCCGCGCGAGACCTCGCCTTGCGCGTCGGTGAACACTTTGCCGTGCTCGGCGGTGATCATGTGGGCCAGCTCGTCCTTGTGCTGGTTCAGCAATTCGAGGAACTTGAACATCACTCGGGCGCGGCGCAGTGGGGGGGTGTCGGCCCAGGCAGGGAAAGCGGCTTGAGCTGCGGCCACGGCTTGGGCCACCTCGGCGCTGTTGGCCAGTGCCACGCTGCCGGTCACGGCACCGGAGGCGGGGTTGGTCACGGACTGGCTGCGGCCCAAAGTGCCGGCAGCGACTTGGCCGTTGATGTAGTGACCGATGTGGGAAATGCTCATCTAGGACTTTCGTTGGAATATGAAGGTGAAAGCGCGCTCGCCTGCGCGCGCATGGTTTTTGTGTCAGTTGAGCAGTGTAGGCAGCCTCGCTCCCCCTCACAAGACCGTAAACCTGAATTGATTGTTCAAAATAGTGAACAATGAATGCATGGAAGACCAAAAAATCAACACCCTCTGGACCCATCTGCACTGGCTCAGCGTGCTGGCCCAGCAGGGCAGTTACACGGCCGCCGCTGCCCGGCTGGGCGTGAGCAAGGCCGCGATGAGCCAGCGCATTGCTGAGTTGGAGCGTGCCGCCAAAGTCACCCTGGTGCAACGCACCACCCGCAGCCTGCGCCTGACCGAGGCGGGCCAAAGGCTGGTGGATGACACCCGCGCCGCGTTTGAGCAGATCGAGCAAAGCTTTGCGCAGGTGCGCGACTTGGCCGAACAGCCCAGCGGTTTGCTGCGCGTCACGGCCCCGGTGGCGCTGGCCCGCCAACAACTGGTGCCCTTGATGGCCGCTTTTTTGCAAGACTTTCCGGATGTGCGCATTGAGCTGGACCTGTCCGACCGCCTGAGCGCCTTGGCCAACGAAGGCTATGACCTGGCGATTCGCCACACCGCCCGCCCACCCGACACCCATGTGGCTTGGGCGCTGTGCGCCACACAATCGGTGCTGGTGGCCACCCAGGCCTATCTGCGCCAGCACGGGCAGCCGACCACTCCTGCCGAGCTACAAGCCCACAACTGCCTGCACTACCCCCGCTCAAAAGACACCCCCGCGTGGACTTTGGAGCCGCAATTGCCTATAGAAGCGGGTGAGCGCATCACGGTTCCAGTGAGCGGCCACTTCGCTGCGAACAACAGTGAAGCCTTGCGCGAAGCTGCCCTCACAGGTGCTGGCATTGCACTTTTGCCCGACTTCAGTGCCCAGGCCGAGTTGCGCAAGGGTCGCTTGGTACGGGTGCTGCCTGGCTGGAAACCCGTGGGGGCCTTTGCCGAAACCATTTACGCCATCCGCCCCTACGCGCCCCATGTACCCCGTGCTGTGGCGGCGCTGGTGGCGCATTTGAAGTCGGGTCTGGCGCAGGGGTTTGGGGCCTGATACCTATTTGGCGAGTGGCTTGCTTGAAACGCGTAGCCGCTGTTCCTGAGCAGCCCAGAGAAACTCAATCGGGTTCAGTCTGTAGCCAGGCAGGAATATCGCGTTGCCCGTGCAACACGCGCCAAACATCGATGAGGTCCGCTTTTTCGACGTAAAGAACACCATGAGGGTAGCGGGTCAAGGGCCAAAACCGAAGACCCGGCAGGTTCAATTCTTGGGCGTATCGCGCAGATCCCGTGGCGGGGTGACGGCTGATGTGGGTACAGGCTTTTTTCAGCGCATCAATCAGACCGAGCGCGGCAGAAGGCGCACCCTCGTCCAGATAACAGGCAACCGCTTGATCGACATCCCGAAGGGCCAATTCGCGAGGGATGACCGGCTTACTTTTCACCGGGTTGAGGTGGTCCGGGTGGCTTGGTGAACCCGGTCACGCAAACCGTCAAAGCAGGTCGAATCGATGGACGCTGTGGGGGCAGAGCTGGCTCCGGCCAGGAGTTTTTCACGCAATTGCAGGCGATCCTGGTCCTTGCGGATCAACTCTCGCACCTAATCACTTCTGGTGCTGTAGCCGCATTGGCTGACTTGCAGATCCACGAAGGTCTTCAAGCTTTCGGGCAGGGAAATGTTCATGGTGCTCATGCGGAAAGCTCAGTGAGTTTGGCAAAATTTGGCAAGAGTCACCCTGCAGTTCCAAGGCGGGCGCTCATACGCCCTGCGCCAGCACCGGAAACAGCTTGTGCAGCCCGTCCGCCATCACTTCCACTGCCAGCGCGGCCAAGATCAAACCCATCAGCCGTGTCATGACGTTGATGCCGGTTTTGCCCAAAATGCGGGCAATCGGGGTGGCCAAGGAAAAGCACAAGGCCGTGGCCAAGGCGATGACCACGCCGTAGCCGACCAAGGTGCCCAGTTGGGAGAAGTTCTTCGCTTTTTCGGCGTAAATCACCACGGTGGACATGGTGGCCGGGCCGGTCAAAAGGGGGATGGTCAGTGGCACCACGGCGATGCTGGCCCCCATGGCGGCTTTGGCCTCGGCGTCGTTCACCTCGTCGGCGTTGGCGCGGGCTTCTGCGGGCTGGGCGTTGAGCATCGACAAGGCCGAGGTGAGCAGCAACATGCCGCCGCCGACCTGGAAGCTGGCCAAGGAGATGCCGAAAAATTCCAGGATTTGCAGGCCCAGCAATGCGCTGGCCGCGATCACCACAAAAGCCGAAAAGGACGAGACCCAGATGGTGCGCTGGCGCTGGGCGCGGCTAAAGCCCTGGGTGTAGTGGATGAAAAACGGGACGATGGCCAGGGGGTTGACGATGGCCAGCAGGGTGATGAGTGGTTTGAAATCCATCACCCGATTGTGCTCTGCCTCAGGCTGCTGGCGTTCGCCTTCTGAACATGCTCCAGCCTTCCATGTGCAGCACCTTGTCGCCATGCTGGTTGAACATTTCCCACAAATTGCGCGTCATGCCCACATCGGGCCGTTTGCTCATGGGTTTGGTCTCGAGCACCGTGCTTTGCAGGCGCAGGGTGTCGTTCGGGTACACCGGTTTGAGCCATTTGAGACCTTCAATGCCCGGTGAGCCCAGGCTGGAGGTCTCTTGCAGGAAGTTGGTCACCATCAGCCGCATGGCCATGGCGCAGGTGTGCCAGCCGCTGGCTGACAGTGCGCCAAAGACCGAGGCCTTGGCCGCTTCATCGTCCAGGTGAAAAGGTTGTGGGTCGAACTGGGTGGCAAAAGCGATGACTTCTTCTCGGGTCGGCGTGAGGCTGCCCAAGTCGCGCACTTGGCCCACCGCCATGTCTTCCCAAAAGTATTTGATTTCGGCCATCAACGGCCTCCCGAAATGTCCAGAAAACTCATGGTGGTGTAGCTGGCCGCATCCGACAGCAGCCAGACAATGCCCTCGGCCACTTCTTCGGCGCTGCCACCGCGCCCTGCTGGGACCAGGTGCTGCAGGTCTTTCACCCGGTTGGGCAGGCCGCCAGAGGCGTGGATCTCGGTGTCGATCAGACCCGGGCGCACCGCGTTGACCCGGACGCCCTCTGCGGCCAACTCCTTGGCCAGGCCAATGGTGAATGCATCGATCGCGCCTTTTGCGGCGGCGTAGTCCACGTACTGGCCAGGCGCGCCCAAGCGAGAGGCGGCGCTGGACACGTTGACGATGCTGCCGCCTTCTCCGCCGTGAAGGGTGCTCATGCGGCGCACGGCTTCGCGGGCGCAGATCAGGCTGCCGATCACGTTGATGTCGAACATGCGTTTCCAGCGGGCCACGCTCATTTCGTCTACGCGGGCCTTGACATCGACCACGCCGGCGTTGTTGACCAACCCGCTCAGGCGGCCCAATTTGGCGTCGATGTGCTCGAACATGCGCAGCACCTGTGCTTCTTCGGCCACGTCGGCCTGCACCGACATGGCCTGCCCGCCCGAGGCGCGTATTTGCCGAACCACTTCGTCGGCGGCCAGCGAGTTGGCGGTGTAGTTCACCGCCACAGCCCAGCCGCTTTGTGCTGCCAGCAGGGCGGTGGCTGCCCCAATTCCTCGGCTGCCGCCGGTCACCAACAAGACTTTGTTCATGGCATCTCTCCTGCAAAAAATTGTGAGAACGGTTACAACCACTGTTCCGTCAAAAGATTACACAACACGCAAGGAGACAACATGGGTCGCACAGTGGACTACTATCTTGCCCCGCAAAGCCCCTGGGCTTATTTGGGTCACCAGCGCCTGGCCGACATCGTGCAGCGCACGGGGGCCACGGTGCGTGTCATGCCGATCGACCTGGGCGGCAAGGTGTTTCCGATTTCGGGCGGCTTGCCCTTGGGCCAGCGTGCACCGCAGCGCCAGGCTTACCGCTTGGTGGAGTTGCAGCGCTTTAGCCAGAACCTGAACGTGCCTTTGAACCTCAAGCCCAAATATTTTCCTGTCGGTGGCGACGACTCTGCCCGTTTGACCATTGCCACCGATCTGGCCCAAGGCCCACTGGCGGCCATGCAAATCGCGGGTGCGATTTTGGCCGCTTGTTGGGCGCAAGAGCGGAACATGGCCGACGACAAGGTGTTGGCACAATTGCTGCATGAGCAGAACTTGCCAGCCAGCTTGATGGAACAGTCGCACAGCCAGGCGGTGCAAGAGCGTTATGAAAGCTACACCCAGTTGGCCATCGATGCGGGGGTCTTTGGTGCCCCCAGCTATGTGGTCGATGGCGAGATTTTTTGGGGTCAGGACCGCCTCGACTTTGTCGAGCGTGCGCTGGCCCGTTGAACTGACCTCTCACCGAAAGGAAAACACATGGGAAAGATGATTGAACTTCAATGCGCAGATGGCACACGGGTGCCCGCCTACGAGGCCCGGCCTGTTGGCTCACCCAAGGGGGCGGTGGTGGTGATTCAGGAAATTTTTGGCGTCAACAGCCACATCCGCGCTGTGGCCGATGGCTATGCGGCAGAGGGTTACTTGGCCGTCGCCCCGGCCGCCTTCCACCGCGTCAAGCCGGGGGTGGAGCTGGGTTACACCGATGCCGACATGGGTGAGGGCTTTGGCTACAAAACGGCGGTGGAAGCATTGCCCGTACCCGGCGTCATGCAGGACATTCAGGCGGCCATTGACCATGCAGGGCAGGCCTCAGGCCGCAAGGTCGGCATCGTGGGGTATTGCTGGGGCGGTTTGCTGACTTGGCGTGCGGCCTGCACTTTGACGGGTTTGAGCGCTGCTGCGCCGTATTACGGAGGCGGTGTCACCACTGCTGCCGAAATCGCCCGTCAACCCGGGGTGCCGGTGATGGCGCATTTTGCTGAAGAAGACAAATGGATCCCTTTGGATTCGGTCGAGGCTTTCAAAAAAGCACATCCGCAAGTGCAGGTGTTCACCTACGCGGCCCACCACGGCTTCAATTGCGACCAGCGCGGTTCTTGGCATGCGCCTTCTGCCCAGCTGGCTCGAGAACGCACGTTGGCGTTTTTCAAACAGCATTTGGACTGATCTGGCCGATCAATCGCTTGTTCGCGCCAAATAGCGTTTGCGCCAGAACACCAGGCCCAAGGTGGTGGCAACGGCTGCCATGCCACCCAGCGTCCACCAAAAGGCGCTGGCCTTGTGCAGCCAGGGCATGAATTCGAAGTTCATGCCGAACACCGCCGCGATCAGGTTCAGCGGCAAGAAGATCGCGGTCAGCGCTGTCAAGGTGCGCATGATGTCGTTGGTGCGGTTGCCTTGGGCGTTGAAGTGCATTTGAACGGCGGTTTCTGTGTTGTGTTCCAGGCGACGCACATGATGAACGACCCGGTCGATGTGTTCCAGCACATCACGGCATCGCACCCGCAGCAGTTCGTGCTCGCGCAGCGCGGTTGGGTCATCGCTCACCACCCAGTCGTCCAGCGTTTCGTTCCAGTTGAGCATGGCCGTGTGCTGGTCGTCGCACAGGTCTTCGAGTTGGTGCAGGGCCAGCCGGGCTTGCAGCAACGCGTCCCAACGTCGAAAGCGCGCACCAGGGTGGATCAGCTCGGCCTGCCAGTGGTCGAGCTGGCGGCTCAGTTCGCGGCGCAAATCCAGGTAAGCGTCCACCATTTGACTGACGATGCGCAGCATCATGTCGGCTGGACTCAAAGGGATGCCCCGTGCTCCGACAGAACGTGGGTCGTTGGTCGGGGGTTTGTCGCCTGTCGCGTTCAAAAGGCGGCTGGCGTAGGCTTCGCGCACGGCGCAGTCGTCGGGGTGCACGCTGAGCAACACCCGCTCAAACACCGCAAAACCCACTGGGCTGGTGTCGATGCGCTGCAGAATGGGCGGACCGGGCCGTTTGCCCGGGGCGGGTACGGTCTTGGTTTCGCTTGGACGAGGGGCGGCGCCCGTACGCTGCGCTAATCGGCGAAACACCAGCAGGTCGTAGTGCGAGGTGAAGTCGTATCGTGAGGGCAATTGGCCGTTGAGCAAGTCAGCAACATGCAGGTCCACCAGACTTTGCCCCGTCAGTTGCTGCAGGCTGGCTTGGATGGCGGGCAAATGGCGCTCGAAATCCGAGCGGGAAAAAGCCAGCCAGAGGTAGCCTTGCTCGGGCAAGGCCTGGGGCAGAGGGGTCGTCTCGGCGCTGCCCGCGTGCCAAGCCTGCACCCGGTTGCCGGTGATGTTGAATACCCGCAACCCGGGCACGCCCGCAGGGCTGAGGGTATCTTTCAATGTGCCGCGATCCAGCGTGCGGCGTCTCGGGCAAAGTAAGTCAGCACGCCATCTGCGCCGGCCCGTTTGAAGGCCAAAAGGCTTTCCATCATGACCAGGTCGTGGTCCAGCCAGCCGTTTTGTGCGGCCGCTTTGAGCATGGCGTATTCGCCCGATACCTGGTAAGCGAAGGTCGGCACCTTGAACTCGTCTTTGACGCGGCGCACGATGTCCAGGTAAGGCATGCCAGGCTTGACCATGACCATGTCGGCGCCTTCGGCCAAGTCCATGGCCACTTCGCGCAGGGCTTCGTCGGTGTTGCCGGGGTCCATCTGGTAGACCTTTTTGTTGCTCTTGCCCAGGTTGCCCGCCGAGCCGACCGCGTCGCGGAAAGGGCCATAAAAGGCGCTGGCGTATTTGGCGCTGTAGGCCATGATGCGGGTGTGGATCAGGCCACGTGCTTCGAGCGCTTGGCGGATCGCGCCGATGCGCCCGTCCATCATGTCGCTGGGCGCCACCATGTCGACACCGGCTTGGGCTTGGGTCAGGGCCTGCTGCACCAGCACCGCCGTGGTTTCGTCGTTCAGGATGTAGCCGGTTTCGTCAAGCAGGCCGTCCTGGCCGTGGCTGGTGAAAGGGTCAAGCGCCACATCGGTCATCACGCCCAATTCTGGAAAGCGTTTTTTCAGTTCACGCACCACGCGCGGCACCAAGCCATTGGGGTTCATGGCTTCGCTGCCCGTCGGGTCTTTGAGGCTGGCGTCGATCACCGGGAAGAGCGCCATGACCGGGATGCCCAGCTTGACGCAGTCTTCGGCCACCGGCAGCAGCAAGTCGAGCGACAAGCGCTCCACGCCAGGCATCGAGGCCACTTGCTGGCGCTGGTTTTGCCCGTCCAGCACAAAGACCGGGTAGATCAGGTCGTGCGCTGTGACCCGGTGCTCCCGCACCAGGTTTCGGGTGAATTCGTCACGGCGCAAGCGGCGTGGTCGGCTGGAGGGGAATGGGGCGACAGGGTTCATGTCGAAAATTGTGCCTGAAGTCACCGTGGATGCCAAAAGTCGCTGGGTGCGTGCAGTCGCTCAGGTGGCAGTGCGGTTCAGTTGAAAGGCATGGACGGCAGCAAATGATAAAAACAACACAAAAGCAAAACACATGCTTGTTATTGGTTTTGTTATTTGATAAATTCCCAATTGGGCAGCTTGCTGCCTCCCGCTTTTCCTCCCTGAGCGGGCGCCTTGATGTGTGACAGCAAAAAGGCTTCCCACCCCCGGCCCTTGGTTGGGGGTTTTTTTTTGCCCTGCTGACAGGACCTTGCTCGGGCATCACTGGCTACACTTGAAGCATGCTCTGGATCAAAGCCCTTCACATCGTTTTCATTGCCAGCTGGTTTGCCGGCTTGTTTTATTTGCCACGCATTTACGTCAACCTGGCCATGGTGCCCGCCGACTCGGCCGCAGAGCGCGATCGTCTCCTCTTGATGGCACGAAAGCTCTACCGCTTTATGACCATCCTGGCTGTTCCGGCCTTGGCGCTGGGCCTGTGGCTTTGGCTCTACTACGGCATTGGTCTGGGGCCGGGCCAAGGCTGGATGCACGCCAAATTGCTGGTTGTGCTGGTTTTGTTGGGTTACCACCACAGTTGTGGTGTGCTTTTGCGCCAACTTGAAAACGGCCAGATGCAGCGCAACCATGTCTGGTTCCGCTGGTTCAACGAAGCGCCCGTGCTGATGATGCTGCTGGCGGTCATTTTGGTGGTGGTCAAGCCTTTTTAAGGGCTGGCCTTGAAGGCTCATGCGCAACCCCACCTGGCGCAAAACAACCGCCTGGCCTTTGTTTTGGCTCTATGCGGCCCTGATCGCCTACGCCAGCCTGTACCCATTTGACAGTTGGCGCTTTCAGGGTGTTTTGTCCTGGTCATTCTTGACGGCCCCTTGGCCACGCTACTGGACCGGATTTGACGTTTTATCCAATGCGCTGGGTTATGCCCCCTTGGGCTTTTTGCTGGCGCTGGCCGTACACCGCAGCCGCCGAGATTGGCCTGCCGTCACCCTGGCGGTCTTGGTGGCCGCTGCCTTGTCGTTCGCGATGGAGTCACTGCAGATGTTCTTGCCGGTGCGCGTGCCCTCTAACCTCGATTGGGCGCTGAACGTGGGGGGCGCTTGGGCGGGTGCCGTGGTGGCCCGCGGCCTGGCTTGGGCGGGACTGATCGAGCGGTGGGGTCGTTTCAGGGACCGCTGGTTTGAGTCGGAGGCCAGTGGTGTACTGGCCTTGTTGGCCCTGTGGCCCCTGGCTTTGTTGTTTCCGGCCCCCGTACCCTTCGGCCTGGGGCATGTGTTTGAGCGCGTGGAGACCACTTGGATGGAGTGGTTGCAGGACACACCTTGGCTGGATTGGTGGCCTGTGCGCGTGGCAGAACTCCAGCCTTTGTTGCCCTTGACTGAGACCTTGTGTGTGGCCATCGGTTTGTTGTTGCCCTGTTTGCTGGCCTTTGGTGTGGTTCGCCGCAGGCCCCAGCGCTGGGTGGTGGCCGGGGTGTGCCTGGCCGTGGGCCTGCTGGCCAGCGCCTTGTCGGCTACTTTGACCTATGGTCCCGTGCATGCTTGGGGGTGGATCAGCCCTGAGGTGATGATGGGCTTGGTCTGGGCCTTGGTGGGGGCAGTGGTGCTTTCGCAGTGCCCGCCCCGCTTGTGCTGGGTGCTGGCTTTGGCGGCTTTGGTGCTGCAGTTGAGCTTGCTCAACAGCGCTTCGGCCGATGTGTATTTTTCCTTGACGCTGCAAACTTGGGAGCAGGGACGCTTTATCCGATTTCATGGTCTGATCCAGTGGCTGGGTTGGTTGTGGCCCTATGCCTTGCTGGTGTACTTGGTACGCCGACTGTCTTAGCCCGGCCTTTCCTGTGCTGGGTGAATCCTCACGCCCAAGCGTGGGCCTAAAATTGACGGATGAGCACCGTAACCCCCAGCCCCTATTTCAAGCGCCACATCTTTTTTTGCCTGAACGAGCGCAAAAACAACGAGGCCTGTTGCGCACAACATAACGCCCAGGCCGCTTTTGACCACTGCAAGTCCCGTGTGAGAGAGCTCGGCCTGGCCGGTCCTGGCGAAGTTCGGGTCAACAAGGCCGGTTGCCTGGACCGCTGCGCGGGCGGGCCGGTGGCCGTGGTGTACCCGGAAGGCGTTTGGTACACCTATGTGGACCAGAGCGACATCGATGAGATCGTAGAGTCGCATTTGAAAAATGGCCAGGTGGTCCAGCGTTTGGTGACCCCTGAGCACCTGGGGCGTTGATGAACCCCATGACCCGCACACTCAGTCTGCAAGGCCAGGCAGGGCAGATCGAAGCCTTGTTGGACGAGCCTGCTGAAGGCCCGGTGCGGGGCACTGCCGTGATTGCACACCCCCATCCCTTGTTTGGCGGCACCATGCAAAACAAAGTGGTGCAGACCTTGGCGCGTGCATTTGTGCAAAGTGGCTGGCGGGCCGTGCGTTTCAATTTCAGGGGCGTGGGCGCGAGCGAGGGCGCCTACGACGAAGGCCAAGGTGAGGCGACAGACATGTTCCAGGTCATCGCACAGGCGGCACCAGAGGGCCCTTTGGCACTGGCCGGGTTTTCCTTTGGCGCTTTTGTGACCAGCCATGTGGTGCAAGCCTTGGGCGATCAACGGCTGCCGCAAAAACTGGTGCTGGTGGGCACGGCAGCGTTGCGTTTTGAGGTGGCCCCAGTGGCCCCTGATTTGCACGAGCGGTGCCTGGTGTTGCATGGCGAGCAAGACGACACCGTGCCACTGGCCAGCGTGATGGACTGGGCCCGACCGCAATCCTTACCCATCACGGTGATTCCCGGCTGTGAACACTTCTTTCACGGACAATTGCCCCTTCTCAAATCCTTGGTGGTGCGACATTTGAAGTCCTGAGGGCCGTGTCTGTTGTTCATGTCCCTTTTTTGAACGGTATGCCGGTTGTGCGGCTCGGTTCGGGCCCTCATCGGTTGCAATCTTTCCCCATGACAAACAAGCGCATGAACGCATTTTCGAGATTTTGGATCGGTGCTTGGCTGGCTGCTACTTCTTGGTGTGTTCAGGCCCAAATGCCTGAAGCGCCCGAAATGGCGGTCAAAGCCTATTTGCTGATGGACGTGACCGCCAATCAAGTTTTGGCGGCCAAAGACCCCGATATGGCGGTGGAGCCCGCCTCGCTGACCAAGCTGATGACGGCCTATTTGGTCTTTGACGCCCTGAAAAACCGCAAGATCGACCTCAAGCAAAGCTTGCCGGTGTCCGAACGGGCCTGGAAGATGCCAGGGTCGCGCATGTTCATCGACCCCAAGATGAAGGTGCCCGTAGAGGACTTGATCAAAGGCATGGTTGTCCAGTCGGGCAACGATGCGACGGTGGCTTTGGCCGAGGGGGTGGCGGGCAGCGTCGAGCGCTTTGTGCAATTGATGAACGATCAGGCGGTCTTTTTGGGCATGCACAGCACGCTTTACAAAAACCCCGAAGGCCTGACGGCTCCTGGTCATACCACCACAGCACGTGACTTGGCTTTGCTGGCCACGCGGTTGATGCGCGATTTTCCAGACTATTTGTCTTATTACGCCATCAAAAAATACCGTTACGAAGGCACTCCGGCGGCCAATGACACCAACCGCAATTTGTTGCTGTTTCGCGATGCCAGTGTGGATGGCCTCAAAACCGGCCATACCCAAGCGGCTGGGTATTGCTTGGTGGCATCGGCCAAGCGTGAGTTACCGAATGTGGGCACGCGACGCTTGCTGAGCGTGGTGCTGGGGGCTGAAAGTGAAAATGCCCGTGCCAATGAGAGCCAGAAGCTGCTCAACTGGGGTTATGCGGCTTTTGATGCGGTCAAGCTCTTTGACGCCAACCAGGCGGTGGTCACGCTACCGGTGTGGAAAGGCAAGCAGCCGCTGCTCAAGCTGGGCTCGGCGCGCCCCTTGGTGGTGGCCATCCCTGCAGGCAGCGCTGCGCAGCTCAAAACCCAGGTGGTACGCCCGGACCCCTTGGTTGCGCCTTTTGCCAAAGGACAGGCCGTGGGTAGCCTGAAGGTATTGCAGGGTGAAAAAGCCTTGTTTGAGGTGCCTTTGCAGGTGCTCGAGCCGGTCGAACAAGCTGGCGTTTTGGGGCGTGCCTGGGATGCCGTGAGGCTTTGGATCAAATGACCTGCTGCAATGGCCAGCGCCCGCAGAGGCGCCAATAAATTGTGGATAACTTGCCACTCTTACACCATGCGGTTATACTGGCGGGCTTTTCCGCTTTTGGGGCGGGGAAGTTTCTTTTGTCAAAATTCAACGTTTAGGGACGTTACAAACAATGCCAACCATCAATCAATTGGTGCGTCAGGGGCGCGAGGTCGAAACGATCAAGTCCAAAAGCCCTGCGATGCAAAACTCTCCACAACGCCGTGGTGTGTGCACCCGCGTGTACACCACGACGCCCAAAAAGCCTAACTCGGCGCTGCGTAAAGTGGCCAAAGTTCGCTTGACCAACGGTTTCGAAGTCATTTCGTACATTGGCGGTGAAGGCCACAACCTGCAAGAGCACTCGGTGGTCCTGGTGCGCGGTGGTCGTGTCAAGGATTTGCCCGGTGTTCGTTATCACATCGTCCGCGGTTCTTTGGACTTGCAAGGCGTGAAAGACCGCAAGCAGTCTCGCTCCAAGTACGGCGCGAAGAAGCCAAAGGCCAAGTAAGCCCTCACGGGTTGAAATTTTTCGGTGCTGTTTCCCGCGTGGCGCGGTGATCCAGCGAAGTGACCCGAAACCCGGAATCGTCCTGGTGGGTCGAGTAAGTGAGTGTTTTGAATAGCGCTCGCGGTGTCTGAAAAGATGCCAACTGAAGCAAATATGAGGTGAAATATGCCACGTCGTCGCGAAGTCCCTAAACGTGAAATCCTGCCGGATCCCAAGTTCGGCAATGTCGAGTTGTCCAAGTTCATGAACGTGATCATGGAAGGCGGCAAAAAAGCTGTGGCCGAGCGTATCATTTACGGTGCCCTCGAAAACATGGAAAAGAAAACAGGCAAAGACCCTGTCGAGTTGTTCTCCATTGCCATCAACAACGTCAAGCCCATGGTGGAAGTGAAATCCCGCCGCGTGGGTGGTGCGAACTACCAGGTGCCTGTTGAAGTGCGACCTGTTCGTCGCTTGGCCCTGTCGATGCGTTGGATCAAAGAAGCCGCTCGCAAGCGCGGTGAGAAGTCGATGGCCCTGCGATTGGCCAACGAATTGCTCGAGGCCAATGAGGGCCGTGGTGGTGCCATGAAAAAGCGTGACGAAGTTCACCGCATGGCCGAAGCCAACAAGGCGTTCTCACACTTCCGCTTCTGATTCACAGGGGCTTCATAAAGAAGTCTCAAACTGTCAGAAGCCAGCCCGCTGGCCCCAAAAGGGGTGGCGGGCTTTAGTACATCATCATCGGAGAAATATATGGCTCGCATCACCCCCATCGAGCGCTATCGCAACATCGGTATTTCAGCGCACATTGACGCTGGCAAGACCACGACGACAGAGCGTATTCTTTTTTACACTGGCGTGAACCACAAAATTGGTGAAGTGCACGACGGCGCTGCCACCATGGACTGGATGGAGCAAGAGCAAGAGCGTGGCATCACGATCACCTCGGCTGCCACCACCTGCTTTTGGAAGGGCATGGACGGCTCTTTCGAAGACCACCGCATCAACATCATCGACACTCCTGGCCACGTCGACTTCACGATCGAAGTTGAGCGTTCCATGCGTGTTCTGGACGGCGCTTGCATGGTGTATTGCGCTGTGGGCGGCGTGCAGCCCCAGTCTGAAACTGTGTGGCGTCAAGCCAACAAGTACAAAGTGCCGCGCCTGGCCTTTGTGAACAAGATGGACCGTACCGGTGCCAACTTTTTCAAAGTCGTCGAGCAAATGAAGTTGCGCCTGAAGGCCAACCCTGTGCCGATCGTGATCCCAATCGGCGCTGAAGAAAACTTCACTGGCGTCGTTGATCTGCGCAAGATGAAAGCCATCATCTGGGACGAAGCTTCTCAGGGCATGAAGTTCACCTTCGAAGAAATCCCTGCCAATTTGGTTGAAGTGGCCAAGGAGTGGCGCGAGAAGATGGTCGAAGCGGCTGCTGAAGCCTCTGAAGAGTTGATGAACAAGTACCTCGAAGAAGGTGACTTGACCGAAGAAGAAATCACACACGGCCTGCGCGTTCGCACCATCAACAGCGAAATCCAGCCCATGCTGTGCGGTACGGCCTTCAAGAACAAAGGCGTTCAGCGCATGCTGGATGCGGTGCTCGAACTGATGCCTTCGCCATTGGACGTGAAAGCCATCAAGGGCTTTGACGAAGACGAAAAAGAAATCACGCGCAAAGCGGATGACAGCGAAAAATTCGCGGCTCTGGCTTTCAAATTGATGACCGATCCGTTTGTGGGTCAGTTGACGTTTGTGCGTGTTTACTCGGGCGTTCTGAAAAAGGGCGACACCGTTTACAACGCTGTGCGTGGCAAAAAAGAACGCATTGGCCGTATCGTGCAGATGCACGCCAACAACCGTGAAGAAGTCGACGAAATCCGTGCCGGCGACATCGCCGCTTGCGTGGGCTTGAAAGACGTGACCACGGGCGAGACTTTGTGCGATCCCAACGCCGTGATCACCTTGGAGCGTATGGTGTTCCCGGACTCCGTGATTCGCCAGGCAGTGGAACCCAAGACCAAGGCCGACCAAGAAAAAATGGGCATGGCCCTGGCCCGTTTGGCCGCAGAAGATCCTTCTTTCCGCGTTCAAACCGACGAAGAATCAGGCCAGACCATCATTGGTGGCCAGGGCGAATTGCACCTGGAAATCATCGTGGACCGCATGAAGCGTGAATTCGGCGTGGAAGCCAACGTGGGCAAGCCTCAAGTGGCTTACCGCGAAACCATCCGCAAGATTGTCGAAGAAGCCGAAGGCAAATTCGTGCGTCAGTCCGGTGGTAAGGGTCAATACGGCCACGTGGTTCTGAAGGTTGAGCCGCAAGAGCCAGGCAAAGGCTTTGAATTCGTGGACGCCATCAAGGGCGGTGTGGTTCCTCGTGAATACATCCCTGCGGTCGAAAAAGGCGTGATCGAAGCTTTGGGACAAGGCGTGTTGGCCGGTTACCCCGTGGTGGACGTCAAGGTCACCCTGCACTTCGGTTCGTACCATGATGTGGACTCGAACGAAATGGCCTTCAAGATGGCCGCCATCTTTGGCTTCAAAGAAGGTTGCCGCAAAGCCCAGCCCGTGATTCTGGAGCCCATGATGGCTGTGGAAGTCGAGACCCCTGAAGACTACGCCGGTAACGTGATGGGCGATTTGTCCTCACGCCGCGGCATGGTTCAAGGCATGGACGACATGGTCGGTGGCGGCAAGGCCATCAAGGCCGAAGTGCCCTTGTCCGAGATGTTCGGTTACTCGACCACATTGCGCTCGATGTCGCAAGGCCGCGCCACTTACACGATGGAGTTCAAGCACTACGCCGAAGCCCCGCGCAACGTGGCCGAAGCCATCGTCGCTTCAAGGGCTAAATAATGACAAGCGTGCCCGAGCAAATTCGCCCCAGCGAATTTGCTCGGGCACCTCTGACTAAAAAAACTGTCTGCGATCAAGTGCCACTCTGTGCCCGTGCGGAGTGATCCAGCAACCTGATGCAAACATTAAACCAACACACGGGCATTGCTCTTTTTAAGGATTGAAAAATGGCTAAGGAAAAATTCGAACGGACCAAACCCCACGTCAACGTGGGCACCATCGGTCACGTTGACCATGGCAAAACCACGCTGACAGCGGCCATCACCACTGTGTTGGCTGCCAAGTTCGGCGGTGCTGCCAAAGCGTACGACCAGATCGACGCAGCGCCTGAAGAGAAGGCTCGTGGTATCACGATCAACACCGCCCACGTCGAGTACGAGACGGCCAACCGTCACTACGCGCACGTCGAT
>CAIZHQ010000025.1 GCA_903932865.1 uncultured Burkholderiales bacterium | reverse complement strand
ATTTGATATACAATAATAAAAAATAACTATTTTATATGGATCGATGTGTATGTCGAAAACAACACTGATTGACCTCCTCTCCCTTAGCCGCCGCAACTCGATGGAACAAAACCCTCCAATTTTGGAATCGGTGGCCACTTTGCGCAGGCTGGCCTACCTGGTTCCTTGGGCGCTTATACCCCCGCGCCGATTTGATCTGAGCTGCACGCATTCACCGAGCAGCACGGTTTTCGCCACACGCCCTCCCGCTTCCTTGAGGTCACAGGAGATGCGCAGGGTGCCGTACCCACCCATGCGCTGGTCTCAGAACTCACGAATCTGCACGGTCAACTTCTCATTGGCATTGGCCCTTTGAAAAAGAGGCTCACGCAGCCAAGCGCAATACCCGCTGCGGTGTACCTTCAATACACGGCGCATTCAGTTCTGGCGCAACTCACTTTGATGAGCCTGCATGAACGCGTACTTCACCCGGGCCGCTTGGCAAATTACGCTGTGGTTTTTTTGAAGAGGTCGCGCTGCACAGTGGTCTTCCTGAGTTCAGGCTTGCTCTCGAATCTCTCTGCTTGCCAGGCCTTGAGGTCACTTGACTGTGGTGCATTCGACTTCTTGAACTTGTGGACACCGCTGTAAAGAAGACCCTCGGGAGTGCCAAGCCTCTTGCAACATTGACAACGGCTTGACCTTTACCGATGACTTGCTTGACCGCCTCGGACTTGAACTCGGCGGCATATTTCGAAATTTGTATTTACACGGCTCCACTTCAGTCTTGACATCATTATTCGACTGCTGATTTGGCGCAATGCCAACCTTTTACGCAGTGAATGGCTCATGGCTCGCCTGTCCATTCAGACCTGTCGCTTTGCAAACAAAAAACCCTCGCCATTGCTGGCGAGGGTTTCGTGTTTGGTGGGCCCACCAGGACTTGAACCTGGGACCAAAGGATTCCGGTTTGTGCAGCTTTCACTGCTCCCTGGACTTTGCCTTCACCATAGCTTTCGCCGTAGGTGGGTGCCGTCAAGTCTCTACACCTTCAAGGTGATTGCTCACCAAGCTTGGCTCGGCGTTAGCCTATGCATCGCTGCACTTAGCTTTCGCCGACTTTGACACCATCCCTTACACAGTTTCCACGCGTAAGGCACATTTGAAAATTATGAGCAGCTTCAAGAAATAAAACCTATTAAAAATCAATAGGTTACAAGTGATTTGCAGAGGTGTGGAAGCAAATGTGGAAGCAATGCTCATCTTGGCTTTCAAGCATCACGCTTCTGCTCAACCCACTTTCTCACGCTGGGCCGCTGCCACTGATAGTTGGCATAAGCCTTCAATCGATCTGGTACGTCATCGCCGTTGATCACTAGCCGATTCAACATCATGGCCAAATCGGTATCTGCAATACACCAACTCCCAAACAGGTAGTTAGATTGCCCTTCTAGCAATTGCTCCGCCACTCTGAATAATTTTTCTGCAGCTTGAATTGCTGCAGGTGTGAGCGGGGTATTTATCGGACGAATAAACACCGAGTTAGTGCCGCGCTCACTGCGAATTGGCATCAAGTCGCTCCGCAACCACGCTTGGACTTGCCTTGCTCTTGCGCGCTGTTTTGTATCTTTGGGGTACAGCGCTGCGTAGGCTGGTGGCGCAAATATTTCTTCCAAATATTCACAGATGGCACTGGATTCAGACAACGTAAAACTCTCATGAATCAACGTAGGCACACGGGCTGTGAGTGACTGTTTTCGGTAAGTCGCCTGCTGGTGCTGCTGCGCGCCCAAGTCTAGGCGCTCAGTCACAAACGGAATGCCTTTTTCAAGCAAGCTCACATAGGCCGACATGCCAAAAGGACTGGTGAACTGATGATCAACAAAAAGGGTCAGTGCCATGGTTTTATCTTTCAAAACAAATAAGAAGTCTATGGTGGAAGATGCGCAAGGCAAAGCGATTTATCTTTGATATCCTTGCTAAATTAACTCACATATAACCATGGCTGATTTACGTCGATTGCCCAATTTGTTAGCCTTGCGCACTTTTGAGGCTGCTGCGCGACATCAAAACTTTTCTTTGGCAGCCAATGAAATCCATGTCACCCACGGCGCGGTCAGTCATCAGGTACGCGCCCTGGAAAAGGAACTGGGCGTTGCTTTGTTCACACGCCATGGCAAACGTTTGACCATCACCACACAAGGGGCTCGGTTTGCGCAATCAATTCGCAACGCCTTACAAGACATTGCAGAAGCCAGCCAAGTTCTACGCAACGAGCTTGGTCAAAAACGACTCACTGTATCGGCCATTCCTTCGTTTGCTTCACGATGGCTGGCCCCGCGCCTTGGCAAATTCATTGAGCAAAACCCAGACACTGAGTTGGTCTTACAGTCAAGCGGTCAACTGAACGACTTGGTACGCGATGGCATTGATGTTGGCATACGACTTGGCCATGGAAATTACCCTGGGCTCGTTGTAGAGCGACTGATGGGAGATTCATATTACCCGGTTACAAGTCCTCATTACAACGCGGGCAGGCTACCAACACTGCCAGAAAAACTGAAACCCAAACAGCTGCTTTGCTCCTACGAACCATGGTTACCTTGGTTTCAGGCAGCTGGACTCAAACTTGCTGAGCCCAGTGGTGGCGTGCGTTATGAGGACCTTTCGATGCTCATACGCTCTGCCGTGGATGGCAATGGCATCGCTCTGGTGCGCCACGTGGTTGCCATACAAGAACTTGCTTCAGGAGAATTGGTGAGACTATTTGATGTATCGGTCAAAAGTCCGCGAGACTACTACCTTGCGTGTCCACCAGATGCAATTAAAAAACCGCAAGTACAGGCATTTCGCAAATGGCTTTTAAAAGAAATAGCGATTTTCAAAACGCAGACTGGAAGCGCTGTAGAGTAACTTTTAAAGTGGTGGGCCCACCAGGACTTGAACCTGGGACCAAAGGATTATGAGTCCTCTGCTCTAACCAACTGAGCTATAGGCCCGAAAAACTGATTGTACTTTGCCCCTTTTTGCCACAAAACACCGCTTGAATTTTCAGCAAAGTGTGGAAGCGGTGTGTAAGCACGTTTCCAATTTGAGGCGGTTTAATCTATTGATTGAACACAGGACGCATAGACAACTTAAGTTCTTGACTTGTTCATGAGTTTTCTGATCTCGCCCACTGAGCTAACGCCGCCAGAAGATCTGATTGTAGTGGCCCGGGCTGGCGCTTATTTGGACTGGCTCAGTGCGTTGCTGACCAATCGCGAGGTGATGTTGACGATCTGGATCATGCGGTCATAAGGCATGCGGGTCGGGCCGATCACGCCCAAGGTTCCGACGATCTGTCCATCCACCTCGTAGGGCGAACTGACGACAGACAGTTCTTGCATGGGAACGATCTGGCTTTCGCCGCCAATATAGATGCGCACGCCCTCGGCTTGGCTGGAGACGTCCAGTAAACGCATGAGCTGGGTTTTTTGCTCAAACAGGTCGAACGCCCGGCGCAAATGCCCCATGTCGCTGGAAAAGTCGCTCACCGACAACAAATTGCGCTCGCCCGCGATCACCACCTCGTTTTGGTCATCGGCCAGTGCTTCGGTACTGACCTGAACGGCCGCCTGCATCAGCGTGGCGATTTCGCTTTGCAGGCTGACCAGCTCTTGCTGCACCCGGCTGCGCACCTGCTCGATGGCCATGCCGGCATAGTGGGTGTTCAGGAAATTCGAAGTTTCGATCAGCTGACTTTGCGAGTAATCGGTCTCGGTGAAAAGGATTCGGTTTTGCACATCGCCCTCGGGCGAGACGATGATGACCAGCAAACGCCGCTCGGACAGGCGCAAAAACTCGATGTGCCGGAACACCGAGGGCCTGCGCGGCGTCATGACCACCCCCACAAAATGCGACAGGCTGGACAGCAAGTGAGCCGCACTGGCAATCACTTTTTGCGGCTGATCGGGCATGAGGGCGGGGGTTTCGAGGCCATCGCGCTGCACCGTGAGCATGGTGTCCACAAACAGGCGATAGCCCCGACTGGTGGGGATGCGCCCGGCCGAGGTGTGGGGGCTGGCGATCAGGCCCAGCTCTTCCAGGTCGGACATCACGTTGCGGATGGTGGCGGGTGACAAATCCAGGCCCGAGGCTTTGGAAAGCGTGCGCGAGCCCACGGGTTGACCGTCCGCAATGTAGCGTTCCACCAGGGCTTTGAGCAACAACTTGGCACGATCATCTAGCATGCGGTCATTTTAATGATGTAATTTGCAAATGAGATCCAAGTTCCGTCACATTGCACTTTTTGGCAAGTACCACACCACTGCCCTTGGCGGGGCATTGGAGAGCTCTCGCCGCGCTTTGGACGACGTGGCCCAGTTCTTGACCCGGCAAGGCTGTGACGTGGTGCTGGACAAAGAAACTGCGTCACACACAGGGCTTAACCATTACCCTGTGCTGGAAATGGCCGAGATTGGCACGCAGTGCGATCTGGGCCTGGTGATCGGAGGCGACGGCACCATGCTCGGCATTGGTCGCCAAATGGCCCACCATGGCCTGCCGCTGATGGGCATCAACCAAGGGCGGCTGGGCTTCATCACCGACATTCCCCTGCAAAGCTACCAGACTGTGTTGCTGCCCATGCTGCAGGGCCATTTTCAAACCGAAGACCGAAGCTTGCTGCAAGCCCACGTCATGCGCGACCAGCGCAGCGTGTTCAGCGCGCTGGCCATGAACGATGTGGTGGTCAATCGGGGGGGCACCTCGGGCATGGTCGAGCTGCGAATCGAGGTCGACGGGCGGTTTGTGTCCAACCAACGCGCCGACGGCCTGATCATCGCCACGCCCACCGGGTCCACAGCATACTCGCTGTCGGTCGGTGGTCCCTTGATGCACCCGGCCATGGGTGGCTGGGTCATGGCCCCCATTGCACCGCACACCCTGTCGAACCGCCCCATCGTGCTGCCCGAGTCCTGCGAGATCAGCATCGAGATTGTGGCGGGGCGTTATGTCAGCGCCAACTTCGACATGCAAGCACTGGCCGATCTGATTTTGGGCGATCGGATTGTGGTCAATCGCTCCGAGCACAAAGTGCGCTTTTTGCACCCGGCAGGCTGGAATTATTTCGACACCTTGCGCAAAAAAATGCACTGGAATGGGGGCGATTGAGCCATGGCATTGACGCACATCACCCTGCGCGACTTTGTGATCGTGCACGAATTGGCGCTGGAACTGAAAACAGGCTTCAGCGTGTTGACCGGCGAGACCGGTGCGGGCAAATCCATTTTGATCGACGCCCTGCAGCTGGCCCTGGGGGCCCGCGCCGAAGCCAGCGTGGTGCGTGAAGGTGCCAGCCGATGCGAGGTCTGTGCCGAATTTGAACCCACACCCGGTATTCAGGCCTGGCTCGAAGAAGCCGGGTTTGAGGTCAACGCCCATTTGCTGCTGCGCCGCACCGTTGACACCACAGGCAAAAGCCGCGCCTGGGTCAACGGCAGCCCCGCCACCGCCACGCAGCTGCGCGAATTGGGTGAGCAATTGCTGGACATCCATGGCCAGCACGCCTGGCAAAGTTTGACCCGCCCTGACGCTGTACGCGGCTTGCTCGATGCCTACGCGGGCACCGACACCCGTCCGATCAAAACCGCTTGGCAAGCCTGGCGGCAGGCCCAGCAAGCGCTGGCCGATGCTCAACAGGCGCAAAGCACTTTGGCGAACGAACGCGAACGCCTGGCCTGGCAAATCGGCGAGCTGGAAAAGCTGAATCCGCAGGCGGACGAATGGCAAGAGCTGAGCACCCAGCACAGCCGTCTGGCCAACGCGCAGGCCTTGATCGATGGGGCCAACCAGAGCACGGTCTTGCTCGAAGGCGGAGACAACGACAGCGAAGGCGGCGCGTTGCGCCAGCTGTCCCGTGCCATCCAGACCCTGCAATCGCTTGGGCAGTATGAGGCTGAATTCAACGCTCTGGCCGAAGTGCTGGTGTCAGCGCAGGCGCAGGCCGAAGACGTGGCCCGCAGCCTGCACGCTTATCTGCGCAAAACCGATCTGGACCCGCAGCACTTGGCCCAACTGGACGAACGCATGGGCCTGTGGCTGTCGCTGGCCCGGCGCTACAAAAAAACCCCCGACGAACTGCCCTTGAGCTTGCAAACTTGGCGCCAAGAGTTGGCCCAGCTCGATGCCGCCGCCGACCTGGACAGCCTGCAAAAAGCCGAACAAGCGGCACACAAAGCCTGTCTGCAAGCAGCCAGAGCCGTCTCACATCAACGCCAAAAAGCCGCCAAACCCTTGGCCCAGGCCGTCAGCAAAGCGATGCAGCAACTGGGCATGCAAGGCGGCCGCTTTGAGGTGCAGCTGCAAACCCTGGATACACCCGCACAGCACGGTCTCGAAGAAGTCAGTTTTCTGGTCGCAGGGCACGAAGGCAGCACGCCTCGGCCCGTAGGCAAAGTAGCCTCGGGTGGCGAACTCTCGCGCATCGCGCTGGCCATTGCAGTCACCACCAGCGAACTGGGCGAAGCCGGTACCTTGATCTTTGACGAGGTGGACTCCGGCGTCGGCGGTGCCGTGGCCGAAACCGTGGGCCGGCTGATGAAGCAACTGGGCCAACACCGCCAAGTGCTGGCCGTGACACACTTGCCCCAGGTGGCAGCTTGTGCCGACCACCACTTGCTGGTCAGCAAGGCCTCTGCCGAGGGCCAAGTCAGCAGCCAAGTGCGCGTCGTGAATGGCGAAGAGCGCGTGAGCGAAATCGCCCGCATGCTGGGCGGCGAAAAGTTGTCTGCCACCACCCTGGCCCACGCTCGCGAAATGCTGGGCACTGCCCCCTTGAAAACCACAGGCCGAAAAGCTGTACAAAGCTGAGCATGGACATCATCCTCATCACTGGCATGTCCGGCTCTGGCAAATCGGTGGCCCTGCACGCCCTGGAGGACGCGGGCTATTACTGCGTGGACAACCTGCCGCCAGAGTTGTTGATTCCTTTCGTCAAGCTCGAAGAGCAACACCAAGAGCGGCGTCTGGCGATTGCCATTGATGTGCGCAGCGCCAATTCGTTGCACCTGATGCCTGAGCAAATGCGTTTGCTGAGTGACATGGGCATGACGGTGAAGTCGGTTTTTCTGGACGCGAACTCCGACACCCTGCAGCGCCGTTACTCAGAATCGCGGCGCAAACACCCTTTGTCGGGCGGTGACAAACCCCAAAGCGACAAAGCCTTGATGGAAACCATTGGTTTCGAGCGTGAATTGCTGGCCGATTTGCGCGATCGTGCCCACGTCATCGACACCAGTTTGCTGCGATCGGCACAGCTTCAAACCTACATCAAGACCTTGGTCAGCGCCCCCTCGGCCCAGCTGACCTTGGTGTTTGAATCGTTTGGCTTCAAACGCGGCATTCCCACCGATGCCGACTATGTGTTTGACGTTCGCATGTTGCCCAACCCCCATTACGAAAGCGCGCTTCGCCCTTTGACGGGACGGGACGAGCCGGTGCAGGCCTACTTGCGCCAGTCCGAAGCGTTCTTGCAGATGCAATTGCAGATCGAGGCGTTCCTCAAGCACTGGATTCCGGCCATCGAACGCGACCACCGCAGCTACGTGACGGTGGCGATCGGCTGCACGGGGGGGCAGCACCGCTCGGTGTTCATGGTCGAGCAGCTGGCCCAAAGCTTCGGCGCACGCTGGCTCACCCTGAAACGGCACCGGGAACTGGACGCAATTTGAGCCACAGTGCAATAGGCAGGAGAGCCGACTTGCCAGCCGTTTCGCGGCTGGGTGATGCACATCCCGTGACCTGCGGATAAGCAGGGCTGGAGACATCCAACGGCCTCAACCCAGCCCTTTTTCCAGCATCCCAATCACTTCATCGGCAAAGGCCGCATAGCTGATGGGTCCACCCGGACGCAGCCAGGTGAAGGTCCAGTTGATCATGCCCAGCAGCATCATGGTCAGAGCGGTCTGATTGGTGGGGGTCAGGCGCTCGGGGTAAGCTCGCTTCATGAAGCGGGTCATGGCGGCCACAATGTCGCGCTGGCGGTTCAGGATCAGCTCACGCGGGGATACTGGCGCAGCGCCCAAGGCCGAGTCGGGCACTTCGCTCAAGAACTGAGTGTCATTGAGCAAGGCCGCGTGGCGGGTGGCGGAGTTTTCATATTCCTGCAAAAACGCCCGAACCAACTCGTGCAGCGTGGCGCGGTCGTTCAGGTCCTTGCGTTGGGCGTTGGCTTCGGTTTGCGCGATCACCGCCAACAGGCGCTGGGTGTGGCGGTCCAGCAGGTCAAACAGGATGGCCTCTTTGCTTTCGTAATAATGGTAAAGCCTTGCCTTGGAGGTACCACACGCGGCGGCGATTTCGTTCATGCTGGCAGCGGGGTAGCTGCTTTTCGCAAAGCACTGCGCCGCGATGTCCAGGATCGCGTCGCGCTTGATGTCGTGGGTCGCGGATTTGGGTCTAGCCATGGTTCTTTCGCGTCTGACTCAAACAGGCCAGACCACCCCGTTGTCGTTCAGGATGGCATGCAGCGGCGCGTCGTGGGCTTCGGGCTCCAAATCTTCTAAAAACCCGTGGGTGTAGCCCAGGCCCACGGTGAAGGGCTTGGGCTGCAAGGTGGCCAGCGTGCGGTCGTAAAACCCCCCGCCGTAACCCAGGCGATAGCCGCCGATGCCATAGCCCACGCAGGGCACAAAAAGCAAAGTGGGCACGATCACTTCGGTGTCCTTGGGCTTGGGAATGCCGTAGGCGTCTTCCTCCATCGGGCAGCCGGGGTACCAGGTGTGGAAGGTCAAGGTTTTGTGCAGCTTGTTGACCACCGGCAGCCCGATGCGGCGGCGCTGCGGCTCGCCGTTCAACTCGCCATCTTCTTTCCAGCGGTGCAGCACCGGCAACGGATCGAACTCGCCCTTGATCGGCCAGTAAGCACCGATCACGGTCTCGGGGCGGTCAAACAGCCAGATGCGCATGACGCGTTGTAAGGCTTCGGCCCGCGCCAAGCGGTCGGGCAGGTTCAACCTTTCTTCAATCAAGGCTTTTCTCAAGGCGCGCTTTGCTTCGGCTTTGTCCATAATCAACCCATGAAATTAAGATGCATTTTGACACTGCTGAGCGCCATGACCATGACAGGCCTGTGGGCCTGGCCCGCCCAAGCTCAAAACCGGGCCGACGAGGTGCTGCTGGAGATGCATCAGGCCTTTCGCAAAAAAGATGCAAGCCGGCTGTCAGCCCTGCTGCCCCAAGCCCGCGGCCATGTGTTGGAGCCCCTGGCCGCTTATTGGGAAATGCGCACCCGCCTTGACACCGCGCCCGAATCAGATATTCGCGGCTTCTTGAACAGCTACGCGGGCAGCTACTACGAAGACCGCTTGCGCAACGACTGGCTGCAACAGTTGGGCAAACGGCGCGACTGGGCCACCTTCACGGCCGAATACCCGCGCTTTCGCATGCGCGATGACCGCGAAGTGCGCTGCTACGCCCTGGCCACCGAAGCCATGAACAGCAAGGCCGATGTGACTGAAGAAGCCAAGCGCCTGTGGTATTCGATGCGCGAGGACGACGTCGGCTGCACCTATGTGGTCGAACATTTGCACTCAGGTCGTCAGATGACGGCGCTGGACCTGTGGCGCAAAGCCCGCATTGCCATGGACGCCAACCGCCCCCGCGCAGCGCAGGCGGCGGTGGACATCGAAGCGCCACGCCTGTCCGAACAAGTGGCACTCATCCACGCCGACCCGGCCAAGTATCTGAACAAGCGCATCATGGCCATCACCCGCAGCCGCAAGGAACTCGCGGTGCTGGCCCTGATCCGGCTGGCCGCCAAAGACCCGGACGAAGCTGCCGATTTGCTCAGCCGTCGCTGGGCCATTCAGCTGAGCGCTGAAGAACGCAACTGGACATGGGCTGTGATTGGCAAACAAGCCGCGCAAAAGCTGCAGGACAACGCCGCCAAACACTTTGCCCAGGTGCAAAAAGACAGCGATCTGAACGACGACCTGCTGGGCTGGAAAGTGCGTGCCGCTCTGCGCCAAGGCCAATGGCCACAGGTGCTGAGCGCCACACAGGCCATGAGTGCCGAAAGCCGCAAAGACCCCACCTGGGTTTATTGGCGAGCCCGCGCCCTGACCGCCACAACCCAGGACAACGCCCACAAACTGGAAGCCCAAAGTCTGCTGCGCAGCATCGCCAGCGTGCGGGGTTTTTATGAACAACTGGCCCTTGAAGAACTCGGCCAACCGATCACTGCCCCTGAGCGCCCCACGGCACTGACCCCGCAAGAAAAAGCGGCGGCCCTCATCAACCCTGGACTGCAGCGCGCCTTGTACGCCATCCAGTTGGGCCTTCGTTCCGAAGGCAACCGCGAGTGGAACTACAGCACCAACCTGCACACGCCCGGTGGCATGAGCGACCGCGAGCTTTTGGCCGCGGCCGATCTGGCTTGCCAAAGGCAAGTGTGGGATCGCTGCATCAACACCAGCGAGCGCACCAAGGAAGTGATTGACTTTGATCAACGATTTCCCATGCCGTTGCGCGAGATCGTGGTTCGCCGCGCTGGCGAGATCCGCCTCGACCCGGCTTTTGTGTATGGCCTGATCCGTCAGGAAAGCCGCTTCGTCATGGACGCACGCTCGCACGTCGGGGCCTCGGGCCTGATGCAGGTGATGCCTGCCACAGCCAAATGGACCGCCAAAAAGATCGGCCTGACAAGCTTCACCCCGGACCAGATCAACGACCGTGAAGTCAACGTGGCCATTGGCACGGGTTACCTGAAGTTGGTGCTGGACGACTTTGAAGGCTCCATGCCCATGGCCACCGCCGCCTACAACGCTGGCCCCAGTCGCCCTCGCAACTGGCGCAATGGCCCGGTGCTCGAAGCCGCCATTTGGGCCGAAAACATCCCCTTCCAGGAAACCCGTGACTATGTGAAAAAAGTGCTGTCCAACACCACCAACTACGCCGCCATCCAGACACGCCTGCCACAGTCGCTCAAAGCACGTCTGGGCTCGGTCGGTCCGCGCACGTCGGCCAAGACCGAGGTGAACAACGATTTGCCTTGAACGAGCTCTGCAAACCCCCTTGATGCGCGTTACCCAAGATGAACGGACGGCACCCCTGACTGGGGAGCAGCCCCAGGCGTTTTTTCTGTCACCCCCGAATGATCGGGGGTCCATGCCTTTCCATCGCCATGCAGGCTCTCTGTGGGAGGCCGGCCCTGCGGCCGCATGCGGGCTCAAGCCTGAGGCGCTGGGCCTAACAAAGCGTCCAGATTGGCCTGGATTTTTTCTTCGATCTTGCTGCTGTATGCACCCAGCAAAAAACCCAGCTTGATCTGCAGATCGAAGCGGTTTTCAGTCACCGCGAGTTCGCCGCTCACGCCGCTGCGCGAGAATCGCATGCGGTCCTCGGATTCGCCGGGTTCAAACTCGCAGGCCATGCCCCAGTCTTGTTCGGCCTGCTCGCGCCAACGCTCGGCCACCAGACGTGCCCCGGCCAATCCCAGGGTGTGTGTGCGTTCGATGTTCAATTCAGGCATGGGCGTCTTCTTTCTGCAGCAAGGCCACATCCACCAAGCAGTCGTAAAACACGGGCGCACGGCCCAGATCGGTCAGGTGTTGACTGGTCAGCTCGTTGACATTGGTGCCGTTCAAGCCCAGTTTGCGCCACCAAATGCCCAGGCCGTGGACCACGCCAAGCCGAGCACGCTGGTTCAGCTTGGCCTTGCAGTGGTAGGTGCCCCGGTCGTTGAACACGCGCACCACCGCGCCATCGACAATGCCCCGCTGGGCTGCATCCTGAGGGTGCATCTCCAGCACCGGCTCGGCTTCGATATCGCGCAGGCTTTGCACGTTGACGAAGGTGGAGTTGAGAAAGTTGCGCGCAGGCGGCGAGATCATGGCCAGCGGGTAGCGGCCACCGGGCACGGCCAATTCGTAATTGGGCAAATGATCAGGCAGGCCATCCAAACCCTGATCGGCCAGGCGTTGGCTGAAAAACTCGCACCGCCCTGAAGGCGAAGGAAAGCCTCCTTGCGCAAACGGCGCATCGGGCAAAGGCAATGAAGCAAAGCCATGCGCCAGCAGCTGCTCAAAGTCTTTCTCGTCGCCAATGGCGCTGCGGCATAGGCTTTCATCACTTTCGACAAAACACGGGTCGTCAAATCCCATGCGCTGGGCCAGCGCCCTGAAAATGTCGGTGTTGGTGCGCGCCTCGCCCACAGGCGCAATCGCCGGGCGGTTCAGCAGCACATCGGTATGGCCATAACTGGTGTGAATGTCCCAGTGCTCCAGCTGCGTGGTCGCGGGCAAGATGAAATCGGCGTAATCGGCCGTATCGGTCTGGAAATGTTCCAACACCACGGTGAACAGGTCCTCGCGGGCAAAGCCTTGCACCACCTTGCCCGACTCAGGGGCGATGGCCACCGGATTGCTGTTGTAAACAACCAAGGCTTCAATTTGGGGGCCAAATGTGCGCGAAGCCGGCCGCAGCAAATCGTCGCCAATCGTGCTCATGTTGATCGTGCGCGGACGCCGCTCGCCCAGCAAATCGGGCCGCTGCAAAGCCGCGCGCCGGACCGGGAAATGCCCCGAGCTGCTGAGCAAGACCCCGCCTGCCCGATGCCGCCAGGCCCCTGTGAGCGCGGGCAAACACGCGATGGCCCGCACCGCGTTACCGCCACCGCGCACGCGCTGCATGCCGTAGTTCAGGCGAATGCCCGCAGGTTGGGTGGTGCCCCAGTCGCGCGCGAGTTGGCGTATTTGTTCAACAGGCACCCCGCAAACCTCGGCCGCACGTTCAGGCGGCCATTGCAAGGCTCGCGCTTTCAGGGCGTCCCAGCCCAGGGTGTAGCGGTCGATGTAATCTTGGTCGAGCCAGCCATGGACGATCAACTCGTGCATGAGGGCCAGCGCCAGCGCGGCGTCGGTGCCGGGTCGAAGCGCAATGTGCTCGTGGCATTTTTCAGCCGTCTCGCTGCGCCGGGGGTCGATGCAGACCAGCCGGGCGCCGTTGCGCTTGGCCTCTTGAGCGAGGCGCCAAAAATGCAGGTTGCTGCCCACCGAGTTGCTGCCCCAAATGACGATGAGCTTGGATTCGGCAAAGAACTCGACCTTCATACCCACCTTGTTGCCCAGGGTCTGGGTCAGGGCTTCGGCCCCGGCCGAGGCGCAAATCGTGCGGTCCAAGAGAGATGCTCCCAGCTGGTAAAAAAACCGCGCTGCGATCGACTCGCTTTGCACCAAGCCCATGGTGCCCGCATAGCTGTAAGGCAGCACCGCCTGCGGGTCGCGTGCGGCGATGGTTTTCAGGCGTGTCGCGATTTCGTCCAAGGCATCATCCCAGCTCACCGGTGCAAACTGGCCGGAGCCTTTGGGGCCGACGCGCTTCATCGGCGTCAACAGGCGATCCGGTTGGTATGTTCGCTCGGTGTAGCGCGAGACTTTGGTGCACAGCACGCCATCGGTCTGCGCGTGCGCCGGGTTGCCCTGCACTTTGGTGGCGCGGCCGTTCTCGACGGTCGTGAGCAAAGCGCAGGTGTCGGGGCAGTCGTGCGGGCAAGCACCGCGTACGGTTTGGAGGGCCAAAAGGGCGTCTTTCATAGGGCTGTGTGAAAGGTTAAGACTGGCGTGGGGCAACCATTCGCTCTGATTGTGACCCAAACCCGCCCTTTGGCAGACGGCCCGTTTGTCCCCCATGTGCACAGGGGTGTTGGCAATCCCGCTCAAGTGTGGCTAGACTGTACCCATGAAAATCATCGATTCCATCCTCACCGACGCGGCCAGCATTGCGGCCATTCGCAAAGACATCCACGCCCACCCCGAGCTGTGCTTCCAAGAAGTTCGCACGGCCGACGTGGTCGCCCAACAGCTGACCGACTGGGGCATCCCCATCCACCGCGGCATGGGCACCACGGGCGTGGTGGGTATCCTGCACGGGCGAGATGGCGGGGCTTGCGGGCGTGGCATCGGCTTGCGCGCCGACATCGACGCCTTGCCCATGCAGGAGTTCAACACCTTCCCCCACGCCAGCAAGCACCAGGGCAAGATGCACGCCTGCGGACACGATGGCCACACGGCCATGCTGTTGGCGGCAGCCAAGCACTTTGCCAAGCACCGCGACTTTGACGGCACGGTGTATTTGATCTTTCAACCCGCCGAAGAAGGCGGCGGCGGTGCCCGCGAAATGATCAAGGACGGCCTGTTCGACAAGTTCCCCATGCAGGCCGTGTTTGGCATGCACAACTGGCCAGGCGCGCCCGTGGGCACCTTTGCCGTGAGCGCAGGCCCGGTGATGGCGTCGAGCAACGAATTCAAAATTGTCATCCGCGGCAAGGGCAGCCACGCCGCGCTGCCGCACAACGGCATCGACCCAGTGCCGATTGCCTGCCAGATGGTGCAAGGTTTTCAGACCATCATCACCCGCAACAAAAAACCGGTGGACGCGGGCGTGATCTCGGTCACCATGATCCACGCGGGCGAAGCCACCAACGTGGTGCCCGACTCGTGCGAGTTGCAGGGCACAGTGCGCACATTCAGCATCGAGGTGCTCGATCTGATCGAAAAGCGCATGAAGCAAGTGGCCGAATCGATCTGCACCGCCTTTGATGCGCAGTGCGAATTCGAGTTTCACCGCAACTACCCGCCTACCATCAACAGCGCACCTGAAGCTGAGTTTGCACGCCAGGTGATGGGCGGCATTGTGGGAGCCGACCACGTGGTTGCCCAGGAGCCCACCATGGGCGCCGAAGACTTTTCGTACATGCTGCAAGCCAAGCCCGGTGCATATGTGTTCATCAGCAACGGCGACGGCGCGCACCGCGAGATGGGCCACGGCGGCGGCCCCTGCACCTTGCACAACCCGAGCTATGACTTCAACGACGATCTGATTCCGTTGGGCGGCACTTACTGGGTCGAGCTGGCCACGCAGTGGCTGACCAACCCGACACAAACCGCCTGAACGAAAATCCGCATGACCGACATACAAAACGGCTTTTCCAAAAGCTACGCGCAAGCCCGCCAGAAATTTCTGACCGCTGCTCAGGCAGCTGGCCTCTCAGTGGACTCGAACATCCACCCGCTCAAAGGGCGTGATGGCGAAGAGCTGGCCATGGACGTGGTGCTCGACGGCTCGCCAGATGACCAACGCCTGCTGGTCATCAGCAGCGCCTGCCACGGGGTAGAGGGTTACTGCGGCTCGGGCGTGCAAATCCACGCCCTGCAAAACACCGCTTGGCGCGATGCGGCCAAGGCCAGTGGCGTGTCCGTCCTCTACATCCATGCGCTCAACCCCCACGGGTTTTCACATGTGCGGCGTGTGACCCATGAGAACGTGGACATCAACCGCAACTTTCAGGACTTTTCCAAGCCACTGCCCAGCAACGAAGCCTACCAGGAAATCCACCCCCTGTTGCTGCCCGAAGTTTGGCCTCCGGACGCCGCCAATGCGGCGGCCACCGCCCAGTACATCGCCCAGCGCGGCATGAAAGCCTTCCAGGCCGCCGTCTCCAAAGGCCAGCACGACTTTCCGGACGGATTGTTCTTTGGTGGCCAGGCCCCCACATGGAGCAACCTCACGTTGCGCCAAGTGCTGCAAAAGTACGGCCAGCGTTGCCAAAAAATGGCCTGGATCGACCTGCACACGGGCCTGGGGCCCAGCGGTGTGGGCGAGCGCATTTTTGCCTGCGCAGACGACGCTGCGGCCTACTCCCGCGCCAAAGCCTGGTGGGGCCAGGGCATCACCTCCATCTACGATGGCTCGTCCAGCTCGGCCTTCCTCACGGGCCTGATGTGGATGTCGGCCTACCAAGAATGCCCGCAAGCCGAGTACACCGGCATTGCGATGGAATACGGCACGCAAACCCAAGACAAGGTCATCGGCGCCCTGCGCGGTGACCACTGGCTGCACCTGCACCCCGGAGCACCAGAAGCCCTGAAAAAACAAATCAAACAAGACCTGATGGACGCCTTTTACGTCGACACCGACGCCTGGCGCACCCAAATCGTCAACCAAGCCATGGACGCCATGCACCAGGCCGCCAGCGGCTTGAGCGCGGCATGAACACCCAGCGCGTTCTCGTCTTGGGAGGCAGCGGCTTTGTCGGTCGCCACGTTTGCGAACAACTCGCCCGCTTGGGCTGGCACATCACCGTGCCCACCCGGCGCGCCGTGAATGCGGCCAGCGTTCAAAGCCTGCCCGGCCTGACGGTCATTGAAGCCTCGGTGCACAGCGAAGCCGATCTCGCCCGGTTGATGCCTGGTCACGACGCGGTGGTGAATCTGGTGGCCGTGCTGCATGGCAGCGAGGAACGCTTTGAAAACGTGCATGTGGATTTGCCCAGCAAGATCGCCAGCGCCATGAAAAAAGCCGGTGTGCAGCGCCTGGTGCACGTCAGCGCCTTGGGCGCCGACCCGCAAGGCCCCTCGATGTACCAGCGCAGCAAGGCGCGGGGCGAGACGGTGTTGCAAGGGGCAGACCTGCAACTGACGGTGTTGCGGCCCAGTGTGATCTTTGGGGCCGAAGACAAATTCTTGAACCTGTTTGCTGACTTGCAAAACGTGGTCCCTTTCATGCCCCTGGCGGGCAGTGACACACGGTTTCAGCCCGTGTGGGTGGCCGATGTGGCCCGCGCCATGGCGGTGTGCCTGCAAAAGACCGAGACCATCGGACAAACTTATGAGCTGTGCGGGCCTGACGTGCTGACGCTGGGCGAGTTGGTTAAGCGGGCAGGTCAGTGGGCGGGGGTGAACCAGGGCCGGGGCCGTCCTGTCATTGGTTTGCCGATGTGGGTGGGCTGGCTGCAGGCGGCGGCCATGGAGCTGGCCCCCGGAGAGCCCCTCATGAGCCGGGACAACCTGGCGTCGATGAAGGTGGACAACGTGGCCACGGGCCAGCTGCCTGGCTTGCAGGCTTTGGGCATCGCCGCTGCTTCTACCGCTGGCGTCGCACCCACCTATTTGGGCCACCGCGGCCCGCGCAGCAAGTTGAACCACTGGCGTGCGGGGGCGGGGCGCTGACCCCAACTGCAAAGGACTTGGGCGGATGCCTGAGGCCATGCGGCGGGTTCCTCATGACGGGGTACCGAAAATCGTCACCCGCCGCATGCCTTCACACACCTTCGTGGTGCAATATGTCCCTCTTCTACAGCCATGACCGTTAACATGCAGGGTCTGATTTCGGGGAGAAAACCATGATCCAGCTCTACATCGCCAACAAAAATTATTCGTCTTGGTCCATGCGACCCTGGGTGCTGCTGCGCCAGGCGGGCATTGACTTTGAAGAGGTCTTTGTCCGCTTTGACAGCTTCGCGCCCGACTCGCAGTTCAAGACCGCGCTCCAAGACGTCAGCCCGGTGGGCAAGGTGCCCGTGCTGGTGCACGATGGCCTGGCCATTTGGGACACGCTGGCGATTGCGGAATATGTGGCCGAGCAATTTCCAGACAAACAACTTTGGCCGACAGAGCGCGCCGCCCGTGCCCGTGCGCGCAGCATCTGCGCCGAGATGCACAGCGGCTTTGCGGGACTGCGCAGCGCCTGCCCGATGAACATTGAGGCGCACCTGCCCGAGATCGGCGCTTTGGCCCTGCGCGACAAACCCGCCGTGCGTGCCGACTTGGACCGTATTTGCAGCTTGTGGAGCGGTCTGCTGGCAAAGCACGGCGGCCCCATGCTGTTTGGCCCATTCACCATCGCCGACGCATACTTTGCGCCCGTGGTCATGCGCATCAAAACCTACGCCCTGCCCGTGCCAGCCAATGTGGCCGCCTACATGGCGCGCGTGTGCGCCCTGCCCGGCGTGAAGGCCTGGATCGACGACGCGCTGGCAGAGCAGGACTTCATCGACTTCGAAGAGCCCTTCCGGGTGGCTCGCTGAAAGCTGCCATGGCGATTTTTGTCGTCGGCGGTGCGGTGCGCGATGCCTTGATGGGCTTGCCCGTCAATGACCGCGACTGGGTGGTGGTGGGCAGCACGCCCGAGGCCATGAACGCTGAGGGGTTCATGCCCGTGGGCAAGGACTTTCCGGTGTTTTTGCATCCGCAGACCCGCGAAGAATACGCCCTCGCCCGCACCGAGCGCAAAACGGCCCGGGGCTACAAAGGTTTTGCGGTGCAGGCCGACCCTGGCGTCACGCTTGAAGAAGACTTGGCTCGGCGTGACCTCACCGTGAACGCCATGGCCGTACCCGAAGCACTGGCCCATGCCGCGCCTAGCGCGTGGGCGGGCCAGATCGTGGATCCGTATGGCGGCCAGCACGACCTGCACAACAAGGTGCTGCGCCATGTGACCCAAGCCTTTGCCGAAGACCCTGTCCGCATTTTGCGCGTGGCGCGCTTTGCGGCGCGCTTTGCTGATTTCTCATTGGCAGACGACACGATGGCTTTGATGCGCCAAATGGTCGAGGACGGCGAAGCTGACCACTTGGTGCCAGAGCGCGTCTGGCAAGAGCTGGCCAAAGGCCTGATGAGCGAGCGGCCCTCCAGGATGTTCGAGGTGCTGCGCGAATGCGGAGGACTCCGAGTGTTACTGCCCGAACTGGACCGCCTGTGGGGCGTGCCGCAAAGGGCCCAATACCACCCCGAGGTGGACACGGGCTTGCACATGATGTTGGTGATGGACATGGCCGCACGCCTGAACACGCCGCTTTCGGTGCGTGTGGCCTGCCTGATGCACGACCTGGGCAAAGGCACCACACCCGCCAACGTATTGCCCCGCCACATTGGCCATGAAGGCCGCAGCGTGAAGCTGTTGCAAAAGGTGTGCGAACGCCTGCGCGTGCCCACCGAGGGCAAGGAATTGGCTGAGGTGGTGGCGCGTGAACACGGCAACATCCACCGCAGCGCTGAGCTGGGGCCAGAGGCCTTGATGCGCTTGCTGGAACGCTGCGACGCCATCCGCCAACCCGAGCGTTTTGCACTCGTGTTGAAGGCGTGTGAATGCGATGCGCGGGGGCGGCTGGGGTTGGGTGAGGCGGCTTACCCGCCAGCCGCGCGCTTGCTTCGAGCGCAACAAGCGGCCCTTTCGGTCGAGACTGCGCCTATCGCTGCAGCGGCGGCCCAGGCAGGCTTGACGGGTCCCAAAATCGGCGAGCAAATCACCCAAGCGCGAGTCCGGGCGATTCAGCAAATGGCGAATTGATGCAATTTGCCACTTGGATTTTTAAAACAAGGGCAAAAAGAGCCATCCATTTGTCACCCCGGACTTGATCCGAAGTCCCACATGTTCCAATAAGGGATAACCATCCGATGCGGGATGATTGGAAAAGGATGCCCACCCAACGCATCACAAATGCGAGCGTGTCCAGTCGGCAATGTCTTGCGCCGTGCGAAAAGCACCGGCCTGACGAGCCACTTCCTTACCGCCAACAAACAGCGCCAATGTGGGGATGCTGCGGATGTTGAAACGCTCTGAGATGGCCTGCGCCTCTTCGGTGTTGAGTTTGGCCACCCGAACATCGGGCTCCAGCAAAGTGGCCGCTTGATCGTAGGCCGGAGCCATCATGCGACAAGGGCCGCACCAAGGGGCCCAAAAGTCCACCAGCACAGGCACATGGTTGCGCCCAATGTGCTTGTCAAAACTGGCGCCATCAAGCGCTGCAGGGTGGCCGTCAAAAAGCGTTTGGTGGCAGTGTCCGCAATCGGGTGCGTTGTGCATGTCGGCCACACGCACCCGGTTGGTGGTGTGGCAATGCGGACAAACAATGTGCAAGGCGTCGGCTGCAATGGTCATGAAATCCCCCGTGTTTAGGAATTACTTGGGGGCCATGCTGCGCAATTCAAGCGCTTGGCGCGTTGACTCAGGTCAACGCCATCAATCGTACAGGCTCAGCGTGCAGGGGGACGACGCGGCGCCATCGGTGCGCGGCCAGCCAAGTGGCGGAAGCTGATGCGGCCTTTGCTCAAATCATAGGGCGAGAGCTCCAGCGTCACGCGGTCGCCCGCCAAAATGCGGATGTGGTTTTTGCGCATCTTGCCCGCGGAATAAGCAATCAATTGGTGACCGTTGTCCAGGGTCACGCGGAAACGGGTGTCGGGCAACACCTCGTTGACCACGCCCATGAGTTCAATCAGTTCTTCTTTAGCCATTTAAAACGTCTTTCTCAAAGCAAAATTGGTTTGGAAGTCTGGCGCTCTACCCACAACATGCCTTCATCGAGGGCGTATTGGCTGGCGGCGTCAGGCGTTGCAAATTCGGGCACAAACCGCATCACGCGGTCGGTGCTGGCGCTGCCACGGCCACTGGCCACGGACACTTGCGCGCCAAATGCGCCATTGGGCAAAGCCCTGGAACACGGTTGAATTCGAAATTTTCCCATGGAGATGGGTTGGTGTGAACAATAGTGGATAGTCATGTATTTTAACGAAGGGGGGCGCACCGCTGGGCTGGCCCTTTTGAGGGCTGCTCGGCGGCACGGGTCTTGGCATGTCCTGCTGCCAAAAAAAACGCCCCCATGAGCAAGCCACAAGGCCTGCCAAACCACAGCACCGTGCAGAGGTGCATGATTAGGAAGCAAAAAATCGTCTGAGCCCAGCTTAGAAAAAGCATGGCGGGCGATGTGCACAGTGGAGGACAAGACTGGCATCCCTCTGCCGGGATGCGCTATCGGCTCGCAAGGAGCTAGATGGGCATAAGTCGCCAATGGCGTGATGCACTGTAACACGTTCATGGTGAAGGCCCTCAACCTCCGCGTCACCCCGGCCTCATACCCAACGTGCAATCGCTGCAGCCAGCATGCTGAGCAGCAAGGTGCTGGTGATGGGAAGGAAAAACTCGCGCCCAAACAATCGAAAGCGCAAGTCACCGGGTAAACGGCCAAAGCCAAATTTTTGCAACCATTTCTGTAAGCCACTGAAAATGATCAGGGTCAAAAACACCACAATGAGCCAACGCAACATAAGTTTCCCTGGCCACCATTTAAAGACGGTGCGACCGGTCGCCCCGGGCAAAGCCTTGAGCGGACACACCCGCAGCAGTAGAAAAACCGATCACTTTGAACAGTTCACCCATTTCGTGCTCGTTGACCAAGCGCTGGGCTTGGCTGCGCTCGGCCAGACTGGCGGCCGCCATGCGCTCGGCCAGTCCCAGGTTCAGCAAAAACCAGGCTTGGCTGGCATAGCCCAGCACCTGCAGCCCAGCATTTTGCGCGGCCAAGGCAACCCCAGTGAAGTTCACATGGGCGGTGATGTCTTTTTGGCCCACCGCCACCAAAGGGTTGTCGTCGGCTTGGTGCAACTTGTGGCACATCACAGTGCCCATGTGACGTTGGGGGTGGAAGTATTCGCCCTCGGGAAAGCCGTAATCCAGAAAAAACGCCGCCCCTCCTTTGCCGACCAGCAATCGCTCGGCCAGGGTGGCGATGAAGGCTTCGGCTTGCAGGTGGATTTCGGTCAGGTAATCGTGCTCGCCGTCTATGTCCACAGGCGGACGCAGGTCGGTCAGGCGGTCTTGCCAGGCAAAGCCAAGACCATCAACCTCGGCCGCGCTGACCACACCGCGCTCGTGCCAGACGCCTTGCGTGCGCTGCAGCAGTTGCACCGGCATGGCATCCAGCACCTCGTTGCCGACCACCACGCCTTCGATGGCGTCGGGCCAAGCGTCGAGCCAGCGCACTTTGCCCGCGTATGGCAGCAAAGTGTCCGCCTGCCGAACGCGCAAGCTGCCCGACAAATCGATGATGGTGTAACGGCTGACCGCATCGCCCAGGCTCTCCAGCAGTTGCAAGGCCAAGGCCCCGGTGCCCGCACCAAACTCCCAGACTTCGTCGGTGCCTGTGGCATCCAAAGTCTCACGCACCTGCACAGCCAAAGATCGGCCAAACAAGGGCGACATACCCGGCGCAGTCACAAAGTCGCTGCCCGAAGAGGGCATGGCGCCAAACTTTTGCAAGGCATTGGTGTAGTAGCCCAAACCCGGCTCGTACAGCGCCATCGCCATGAACCGGTCAAAACCGATCCAGCCACCGGCTTGGGCAATGGCTTGGTGGATGCGCAGGGTCAATTCGGAAGTGGGCTTGAGATTCAGCATGGTCACGCACCGATTGTCGCCGAAGGTGTACGGGGGATTGCCGGGGTGCCGGGGGTCCAATCCATGGCTTGCCCGATAATTCAGGCCTTTGTCACCTTGGATGTTCCTGCGCAGTCCTCAATCTGCCCAGCCCCTCTTCATGAAACAAGTTCTGGTCACCGGAGGCGCTCACCGCCTGGGCGCCGAGATCGTTCGCCAATTTGCGGCGGCGGGCTGGCGCGTGTGGTGCCATTTCCAACGCTCGGGCGATGCGGCCAAGGCGCTGCAGGCTGAACTGCAGGCCGCAGGGGGGCATGTGGCCTGCGTGCAAGCCGATCTGGCCCAAAGCGATGAAGTCGCACAGATGATGGCGCACATCACACAGACCCACGGCCCGCTGGATTGCTTGGTCAACAACGCCTCCTTGTTCGAGCCCGATGAAGGCACCAACATGGACTTGCCCGGAGCCCGTCTTCAGCTGGAGGTCAACCTGATCGCCCCGCTGTCGCTGGCATCGCTGATGGCCAAGCAAGCCGCGCCCAACGCGAAATCCGGCCAGCGCAGCGTGGTCCACATTCTGGACCAGAAGGTGTTCAACCTGAACCCGGATTATTTTTCATACACGGTGTCCAAACTGGCGCTGGAACGTGCCGTGGCCTTGCAGGCCCAAGCCCTGGCCCCCTTGCGTGTGTGCGGTGTGGCCCCGGGCCTGATGTTTTTGAGCGGCCCGCAAACCCAAGAGAACTTTGACCGCAACAGCCGCGTGAACCTGCTGCAAGAGCCCATCGACCCGGCGCAGGTGGCGGCCACTTGCCTCTTTCTGGCACAGAACCCCTGCATCACCGGCACCACGGTGTGTGTGGACAACGGCCAGCACCTGGTGCCTTTGGCGCGGGATGTGATGTTTTTGGACGACCCGAAAGGCGCTGCATGAGCGACCTGATGACCTCATTGGCACTCAATTGCCGCCGCCTGTTTCTGCGTAATCACACGGTGGACGTGCGGATCGGCGCACACGACTTTGAAAAGCTCGGCCCCCAGCGCATCGTCTTCAATGTGGAGTTGTTCGTGCCCTACAGCGCGTCCACCCCCACGCAAGACGATCTGGCCGAGGTGGTGGACTACGACTTCATCCGCGAAGTGATCGCCAAGCGCGTGGCCCAGGGCCACATCGTGTTGCAAGAGACTTTGTGCGACGACCTGATGCGCGAGTTGATCGCGCACCCTCAGGTGCAGGCGGTGCGCCTGTCCAGCTGCAAACCCGATGTTTACCCGGACTGCGAAGCCGTCGGGGTTGAAATTTTTCAGATCAAACCCGCAACATGAAAACCCCTGCTGGACAACAAACCCTGGAGCTGACCGGTTTGCGCTTTGACGCCAACCTGGGCATTCTGGAGCACGAAAAAACAGACCCACAACCCATCCAGGTCGACGCCGAGCTGAACCTGGGCACGCAGCCCCTGATGCCCAGCGACGACGATATCCACCATGTGCTGGACTACCGCAAGGTGCGCAAAATCATCATCGACGAATGCACCGCAGAGCACATCAACCTGTTGGAAACGCTGATCGGTAAAGTCTCGAACCGCCTGATGCAGCTGCCCGGGGTGCTGGGTGTGCGCGTCAAGATTGCCAAACTTGAAATTTTTGAAGACTGCGAAGTGGCCATTCGCATGGAAACAGGACAGTGGTGAACCTCATGAACACAGACACAGAAGCAGACAACGCCTGGATACAAGCGCAAGCCGAATCAGAGGCTGCCAAAGCCATCAAGATCGAACGCGAAACCCACAAGCTCGAAAAACGCCTGTGCCGTCAAATGGGCCAAGCCATCAGCGACTTCAATCTGATCGAAGCAGGCGACCGCATCATGGTCTGCATGTCGGGCGGCAAAGACAGCTACGGCATGCTGGACATCCTGCTCAAAATGAAGGCTCGCGCGCCGGTCGACTTCGAGCTGGTCGCGGTCAACCTGGACCAAAAGCAGCCGGGTTTTCCTGCGCACATCCTGCCTGCTTACCTCAAAGAGCTGGGGGTGGAATTTCACATCGAGACGCAAGACACCTATTCGATCGTGAAAGACAAAATCCCCGAAGGCAAGACCATGTGCAGCCTGTGCTCGCGACTGCGCCGGGGCATTTTGTACCGCGTGGCACGTGAGTTGAAGTGCAACAAACTCGCGCTCGGCCACCACCGCGACGACATGCTGCAGACCTTCTTTCTGAACATGTTTTTTGGCGGCAAGCTCAAAGGCATGCCCCCGAAGCTGGTGAGCGACAACGGCGAATTCATGGTGATCCGGCCCCTGGCTTATGTGGCCGAAACCGACCTCATCCGTTGGGCAGCGCACCGACAGTTCCCCATCATCCCGTGCACGCTCTGTGGCAGCCAAGAGAACCTGCAACGTCTGCAAGTGGGCAACATGTTGCGCGAGTGGCAAAAGAAGCACCCCGGCCGCATTGAAAACATGTTTTCGGCTCTGCAAAACGTGGTGCCCTCGCATTTGATGGACGCCAAGCTGCATGGCTTCAAGGACCTGAAAATCACCGGCATTGAATCGGACGACGGCGACAAGGCCTTTGACGAGGAAGAGTTCACGGAGGCGTCCTTGCCGGGCATCCAGGTCATCTCGATGTAACTTTCATAAGGCACTCATGGACACGCGAACACGGCATTTGGGGCTGGCCATGGCCGCACTGGCTTTGAGCCTGTTGACGGGTTGCGCCAGTGTGCGGCTGATCGACAGCGATGTGGTCTCGGTGGCGGCGGTGCCAGCCGGCATGAATTTACAAGGCGCCAAATACCGTTTTGAGCGCCTGCCCTCGCAGGTGCACAACCCCGAAGCCGGTCTCGCCGAGCAGCAAGCCCAGACCGCCATGACGGCCGTGGGTCTTGTCCGCGATGATGCCGGAGCCAGCTTCAGTGTGCTGGTGGGCTTCAACGGCACACAATATTTGGCCGATCCCTGGGGCCGCCCCCTCGGGACTGGCTGGACGCCCTACGGCAGCGTCGCCATCGGTTCAGGCTTTGGTGGGGGCTTTGGTTCGCACGTCGGTCTGGGCATGGGCATGGGCATGCGCTTTGCGCCGCCCACGCATTACCGCCGTGAGGTCAGCGTCATCATGCGCGAACTGAAGTCGGGCCAAGTGGTGTACGAAACCCGTGCCAGCCACGCAGGCCCCTGGCGCGACAGCGTGCCGATTTTTGCCACCCTGTTCCAAGCTGCTTTGGCCAATTTCCCCAACCCGCCTGCAGGGCTGCGCCGGGTCAACATTGAACTGTCACGCTGAACCTGAGACTTTATGGAACCCACCCGCATTTTGGCGATTCGCCACGGAGAAACCGACTGGAACGTCGACACGCGGCTGCAAGGCCACTTGGACATTCCACTCAACGATGTAGGACTGCGCCAAGCCCAGCACCTGGCCCGGTCGCTGGTGCAGCGCGATGCCATTGATGCCATTTACGCCAGCGACCTGTCTCGCGCCCACACCACTGCCAACGCGATTGCACAGGCCATGGGGAAAACGGTGAACACCCACGCGGGCTTGAGAGAGCGGCATTTTGGCGCGTTTCAGGGCCGCACATTCTCCGAAATCGAAACCGAGCAGCCCGACCAAGCATGGCATTGGCGCAAACGCACGCCCGACTGGACACCGCCCGATGGCGGTGAGTCACTTTTGGTCCTGCGCGAGCGCATTGTGAACACGGTGAACGAACTGGCTGTTCGCCATCCGGGTCAGCAGATCGTGCTGGTGGCCCATGGCGGGGTGCTGGACGTTTTGTACCGTGCCGCCACCCACATTGATCTTCAAGCTCCGCGCACGTGGTCACTGACCAACACCGCTGTCAACAGCTTGTTGTGGACGCCTGAGGGCTTGTCCTTGGTGGGCTGGGGCGACACGTCCCACCTGGACACACTGGGGAAAGACGAATCGTCTTTATAAAGCGCTGTTTTGCAGTGCGGCGATGCGCTCTTCGATGGGAGGATGCGTGCTGAACAACTGTCCTATGCCCCCCGCAATGCCCATGGCGGCCATGGTTTTGGGCAACTCGGCGGTGTGCACACCGCCCAAACGGGCCAAGGCGTTGATCATGGGCTGCTTGCGGCCCATCAGCTGCGCCGCGCTGGCGTCGGCGCGGAACTCGCGCTGGCGGCTGAACCAGGCCACGATCATGGCGGCCACAAAGCCGAGAATGATGTCCATCACGATGGTGGTGATGTAGTAGCCCATGCCGGGGCCAGTGTTCTCGCTGTCACCCTTGCGCAAGAAGCTGTCCACCGCATAGCCCACCACGCGCGAGATGAACACCACGAAGGTGTTCATGACGCCCTGGATCAGGGTCATGGTGACCATGTCGCCATTGGCGATGTGTGCCACTTCGTGAGCGATGACGGCCTCAATTTCTTCGTGCGTCATGTTTTGCAGCAAGCCGTCTGACACGGCCACCAGGGCCGAATCACGGAACGCGCCGGTGGCAAACGCATTGGGGTCGCCCGGGAAGATGCCGACTTCGGGCATGCCAATGCCGGATTTGTCCGCAAACTTGCGCACCGTGTCCAAAATCCAGGCCTCATCGGCATTGGCGGGTTGGGTGATGACTTTGACACCCGAAGTCCACTTGGCCATGGGCTTGCTGATGAGCAAGGAAATGATGGCGCCGCCAAAGCCCATGATCAGCGCAAAACCGAGCAAAGCGCCCAGGTTCAGGCCATTGGAAGTCAAAAAGCGGTTGACGCCCAGCAAGTTGGCGACGATACCCAACACCAGCACCACAGCCAGGTTGGTCATGACAAAAAGAAAAATGCGTTTCATGTTGAGTTTCACTTTCAGCCCGAAAGACGCGGGCGCGTTGTGTCGAATATTAGGGGGTCGGACTCCAAAATCAAGCCGGGGGCGTGATTTCCGGATTGGCGTACGGTTTTTCCACCAGGCGCGGGCTTCTGCGAGGACGGAACACGCTGTCATCCGCATAAAAGGAGGGGTCTTCGTTGGCCAGCCACCAGCCCGGCACTCCCAGCAGAGGCAAGGGACTGAAGGGTTTACGGGCCAGTTTCTCAGGCGTGAGGTCTTGCGCCAGCCAAGCGTCGAGGTCGGCCTGCGCCAAGCCTTGCGGCACGCGCCACAGGTGAACGGTGATCGATTTGTAAGGCTGAACCGCTTTTTCCAGGGCGGCATGACCGAAAGCCCAAAGACATGTGTGTGCCCACTCAGTGCGTAAACCCTGGAAAGCATCCAACCAGCGGTGCTCGGTCAAGGCCCCCCACAGGGCATCGGAGGTTTGGATCAGCAGCGCGTTTTCGTCGAACACGGTGGCGGCATCGCGCACCGGGCCACGCACCTGACCCACCCCGGCGCGGGCGATTTCGAGCGCCTGCAACTGGTTCAGGCTTTTTTTGGCCAGCGGAAAATGCAGCCAGCACAGGGCATTGAAGAAGTCGTGCAAGCCTTCGCGGGTGGGCACTTGGCCAGTGGCAAAAATGAAATCTTCGTAGGCTTGGCCTTCGGGCAAATCGGCTTGCGGCACAAAACGCACGGAGGCCAAGCTGGCTGCGCTCAAGGCCTCTGGCTGGGGTTTGCCTGCCGCCACTTGGCACGCGATGGGCTCACCCACCGCACGCCAGTCGGCCAGCCAAGGCGCGTCCCAGTCGATGTCGGGCACGCTCAGGCTGGAAGTTGGCGCACAGCGGTGCCCAGCCCGGTTGGGGCTCAGCCCGCCAACAGACGCCACGGCAGGCTTTCTCCCGAACGCAGGGGCTTGAGTTCGGCCTCGCCAAAGGCAAAGCTCTCGGCGGGCGTCCAGCTTTCACGGCGCAGCGTGATCGTGCCGGTATTGCGCGGGAGACCGTAAAAGTCGGCCCCAAAGAAGCTGGCAAAGCCTTCGAGCTTGTCGAGCGCGCCCGCCTGATCAAAAGCTTCAGCGTACATCTCGATGGCGGCATGCGCGGTGTAGCAACCGGCGCAACCGCTGGCGTGCTCTTTGAGGTGCGCGGGGTGCGGGGCGCTGTCGGTGCCCAAGAAGAACCGGGCGTTGCCACTGGTGGCCGCCTGCACCAGCGCCTGGCGGTGGATTTCGCGCTTGAGCACGGGCAGGCAGTAGTAATGTGGGCGCATGCCGCCCAAGAAAAGGGCGTTGCGGTTGTACAGCAGGTGGTGCACGGTGATGGTGGCACCCAAGTTGGCGTCGCCTGCGGCCACATAGTCTGCAGCTTCTTTTGTGGTGATGTGTTCCATCACGATTTTCAAGCCCGGAAAATCGCGGCGCAGCGGAATCAGATGATGCTCGATGAACACGGCTTCGCGGTCAAACAAATCAATGTCGGACGAAGTCACTTCGCCGTGCACCAAAAGCAGCACGCCTTCGCGCTGCATGGCTTCAAGCACAGGGTAGATTTTGCGCAGGTCGGTGACGCCCGCGTCGCTGTTGGTGGTGGCCCCTGCCGGGTAGAGCTTGCAGGCCACCACGCCAGAGGCCTTGGCCCGGGCGATTTCTGCTGGGGCCAGGTTGTCGGTCAGGTACAGGGTCATGAGCGGCTCAAAGACCATGCCTGCGGGCACGGCGGCCAGGATGCGCTGTTTGTAGGCCAGCGCCTGCTCGGCCGTGGTCACGGGCGGCTTGAGGTTGGGCATGATGATGGCGCGGCCGAATTGGGCGGCGGTGTGCGGCACCACCACGTTCAGGGCAGCACCGTCGCGCACATGCAGGTGCCAGTCGTCGGGGCGAATGAGTGTGAGGTCTTGGGTCATGGGGCGTATTGTCTCAAACCTGCCGTCAGCTTGACCTTGCTGGTACCAGAGGTGGGGTCACGGGTCAGGGCTTCTGGGACAACGGGTCGTGGAACCAGAGGCGGGGCTGAGCAGCGCAGCAGCGCAAGGAACCCGAAGGGCCCTGACTGCGGCTCGCCTTTCTTGGCTGTCTTTCTTTGGCGAAGCAAAGAAAGTGAGTGCGCCGCCGGGCGCAATCCCGGCCAAGCGCGCTCAAAATTACCCTCTCAATGCCCAAGAATCTTCGACAAAAAGTCCTGCGCCCGATCAGTCTGTGGCGCGTCAAAGAACTGCTGAGGCGGTGCCTGCTCAACCACCTGGCCCTGGTCCATGAAGATGACGCGGTCGGCCACCGCCTTGGCAAAGCCCATCTCGTGCGTCACGCACAGCATGGTCATGCCCTGGCTGGTCAACTCGATCATCACGTCCAGCACTTCCTTGATCATCTCGGGGTCGAGCGCCGAGGTGGGCTCGTCGAACAACATGATCTTGGGCGTCAGGCACAGCGCACGCGCAATCGCCACACGCTGCTGCTGACCGCCAGACAATTGCAGGGGGTATTTGTTGGCGTGCTCGGCAATGCGCACGCGCTCGAGTTGCACCATGGCTTTGTCGATGGCTTCCTTGCGGGGCATCTTGGCCACCCAGGTGGGTGACAAGATCAGGTTTTCCATCACCGTCAGGTGCGGGAACAGGTTGAACTGCTGGAACACCATGCCGACTTCGCGGCGCACTTTGTCAATGCCTTTGAGGTCATCGCCCAGCACGGTGCTGTCCACCGTGAGGGTGCCTTCCTGGTATTCCTCCAGAGCGTTGATGCAACGGATCAGGGTGGATTTGCCCGAACCCGAGGGGCCACAAATGACGACTTTTTCGCCTTTGGCGAACTGCAGGTTCACATCGCGCAGCACATGGTAGCCATTGCTGGCATACCATTTGTTTACGCCTTTGAACTCGATGATGGGGTTAGCGTTGGAGGTCATAAAGGTCTTTCGTTCAGCGGACTTTGCTCACGGCCGTGCGCTCTTCGATCCACAGGCTGTAGCGCGACATGGCAAAGCAGAACGCAAAATAAATGAAGGTGATGAAGAGGTAGGCTTCGATCTTGAAGGGACGCCAGTCGGCGTCCGAGTTGAGCGCCAGGCCCAACGCGCCGGTCAGTTCGTACAACGACACAATGGTCACGAGCGAGGTGTCTTTGAACAAACCAATGAAAGTGTTCATGATGGAAGGCACCACGGTGGCCAGGGCCTGAGGCAACACGATCATGCGCTGGGTCTGCCAGTAGCTCAGGCCCAGTGTGGCAGCCGCTTCGGTCTGACCCTTGGGCAAGGCCTGCAGACCGCCGCGAATCACCTCGGCCATGTAGGCCCCGGAAAAAAGCGTGATGCCCACCACCACCCGCACCAGCACATCGATCTTCACGCCCTCGGGCATGAACAGCGGCAGCATGAACGAAGCCATGAACAGCACCGTGATCAGCGGCACGCCGCGTACCAACTCCACATAGAGCGTGCACAGTGTTTTGATGGCCGGCATGTTGGAGCGCCGACCCAGCGCCACAAAGATGGCCAACGGGAAGGCCAGCGTCATGGAGATCACGGTGAGCATGACCGTGAGCGGCAAGCCGCCCCATTGGTCAGTGTCGACTTCGGTCAGGCCAAAAAATCCGCCCTTCATCAGCACGAAATACACGCTCAGCATGACCAGCCAAACCACGGGCAAGGCCTTGTTCCAAAAACGCGGCATGCAACTGATGACGACCACCCCCAACATGAGGGCCGTGGCGATCACCGGACGCCAGTGCTCGACTTCAGGGTAACGACCCATCACGATCAAGCGGCCTTTTTCGGAGATCACGCCCCAGCAGGCCCCCGCGCCGCGCACCTCGTTGCAGGCTTGCAAGTTGCTGCCAAAGACCGCTTGCAAGACAGCCCAGTCGAGCGAAGCGACCAGTGCCCACAGGCAAACGGCCAGCAGCGCCAGCGACATCAGGCTGTTGCTTGGGTTGGAAAACAGGTTACCGCGCAACCAGGCCAAGGGACCTGTGCTGCGGCCAGGCATGGGCCGGGCTTCGGTGGATTTGAAAACAGTGGTCATGTCAGCGCTCCTGGATGGCGGCACTGGCGTTGAACCAGTTCATGAGGGCCGAGGTGAGAAGAGACAGTGTCAGGTACACCAACATCACGATGGACAAGGCCTCGATGGCGCGGCCAGTTTGGTTGAGCGTGGTATTGGCGATCGACACCAGTTCAGGGTAACCAATGGCCACAGCCAGCGACGAGTTCTTGGTCAAGTTCAGGTACTGGCTGGTGAGCGGCGGGATGATCACGCGCAAGGCCTGCGGCAACACCACCAAACGCATGGACTGGCTTTTGCTCAGGCCCAAAGAGGCCGACGCCTCGTGCTGACCGAGCGACACCGAGGCAATGCCTGAGCGCACCACTTCGGCAATGAACGACGCGGTGTAAAAGACCAAGCCACACAGCAAGGCCATGAATTCGGGGCTGAATGCACCGCCGTCTTCGATTTGGAAGTCGCCCTTTTTGGGCAGGTCCCATTCGCTGGGCGCGCCGCCAACCAGCCAGCCGAGCACCGCCAGCACCAGCGTGACCGCCAACGACACCGCCCACACCGGGCGCGTCTGGCCGGTGCGGTCAAAATACGCCCGTGCCATGCGTCGATAGACCCACGCAAAAACAAGGCCCAGAACAATACCGACCAAGGCCAAGGTCTGCCCCCACTGCCACACGGGCCAAGGGAAGGAAATGCCGTTTTTGCTCAAAAAGAAGTGACCCGCCTGCCAAGCTTGGTTCAGGTCGGGCAGCATCTCGGTGAAGACCAGATACCAGATGAGCAACTGCAGGTAGACCGGCACGTTGCGGAAAAATTCGACATAGGCGTAACAGATTTTTCGCACCAAATAGTTGGCCGAAAACCGGCCGACACCCACCAGCACACCCAGTACCGTGGCCAGCACAATGCCGATCACGGCCACCTTGAGGGTATTGAGCATGCCGATGGCAAAGGCCACGAAGTAAGAACTGTTGTGCGCGTACTCGATCACCGTTTCGCTGATGTCAAAGCCAAACGGTTGAAACAAAAAGTCGTAACCGCTCTGGATGCCACGCAGGCGCATGTTGGTGAGCGTGTTGCGCACCAACAGGGCCACCAGCGCCAAAGCCGACAAGATGGCGACAATCTGATAGATGACCGAACGCCCTTCGCGGCTGCGCCACGAAATCGATCGGGTTTTCTTGCCGGGCAAGGGCCTGGCCTCGATCATGGAGAAATGGGACATGGGAATTGCCTGAAAAATGACGGAGTGGTAAAAAATACGCCCCGTGAAGGGGCGTATTCAGAACCTTCAAAAAAGGCAAGCGATCAACGCAGCGGTGCGGCGTACATCAGGCCGCCCTTGTTCCACTGGTTGTTCAAGCCCCGTGGCAAGTTGATGGCGGTCTTGGGGCCGACGTTGCGCTCGAACATTTCGCCATAGTTGCCAGTCGTCTTGATGGCGCGGGCCAACCATTCCTTGTCCAGGCCCAGGTGCTTGCCCAGGTCTTCGGTGGCGCCCAACAGACGGCCCACTTGGGGGTTGTCGCTGGTTTTCATTTGGTCCACATTGGCTTGGGTGATGCCGTACTCTTCGGCTTCGATCAGGCCAGACAGCACCCATTTGTTGATGGCAAACCACTCGTCGTCACCACGGCGCACCATGGGGCCCAAAGGCTCTTTGGAGACCAGATCGGGCAAGATCACGTGGGCTGCTGGGTCTTTGGCTTCCTTGGCGCGCACAGAGGCCAGGCCCGATGCGTCGGTGGTGTAGGCCTGGCAACGGCCTGAAAAGTAAGCGCCAGTGGCGGCTTCGACTTTTTCAAACACGACAGGCTTGAGGTTGAGCTTGTTGGCGCGGGAGAAATCGGTCAGGTTCTTTTCGGTGGTGGTGCCGGACTGCACGCACACGGTGGCACCTTTGAGCTGCTTGGCGCTGGTGATTTTGCCTTTGGGCACCATGAAGCCCTGGCCGTCGTAGTAGTTGGCACCGATGAAGTGAAGACCCAGGGAGCCATCGCGGTTCAAAGTGTTGGTGGTGTTGCGGGCCAGCACGTCCACTTCACCGGACTGCAAAGCGGTGAAACGCTGCTGGGCCGTCAAGGGCACGTATTTGACTTTGGTCGCGTCGCTCAACACGGCGGCGGCCACGGCACGGCAGTGGTCCACATCCAGACCCGACCAGTTGCCGCTGGAATCAGCGGCCGAAAAACCGGCCAGACCGGTGTTGACACCGCAGACGATCTGGCCGCGCTGCTTGATCTGATCCAGGGTTTTGCCCGCCATGGCGGATGTGGCCGCCAGCAAGCCAGCGGTAGCCAGCACGGAGCCGATCAAGGTTTGTGTCATTTTCTTCATGGTTTGAATCCTCTTTTGAAATGTTGAGTAGCAAATTGCCACCCACGGATTAGATGCGAAATCCCGCATTCAGCCGCCTAGGAGCTTCCCTAGGCCCGGCTCGATCAGGGAACTGCTTGAGAGCACACCGCCAAAGTGCACCACACCATCAGCGGCTTGTGCATTTGCACAAAATGTGCCTGCACGCCAGCTTGTGCCGAATATAGACAGTTTGTTGTCAGTTCCCATCAGGGAGTACCCCCAGATTCCATGCAAAAAATGCATAAGACAATACATGCCATGAAAAGACCGGTTCGGCGACGATTTAGCGGGAGGAATGCACCGAAGAAGTGCTCTGGGTCAGGTGCAGCCACAACTGATGAGCGGAGCTCTTGAAACAGGGTTTGGACCCTGTTTTTTCGCGGTAGGCACGCACCTCCATGCTCAGCGCCAGGGTTTGCCCACCGGGCAAGCTCACCTCGACCAGGGTGCCGGCCTGGATTTCTTTCTTGACCGCACTGCGCGGCAAAAACGCGATGCCATGGCCTTCCAGAGCCATCACTTTCAGGCCCTCAGCCATGTCGGTCTCATAGACCCGCTCCAGATGCACCGGCACGCCCGCCTGCTTCAAAATCCAGTCGGTCACGCCGCCCAAATAGGCACCAGGGGCATAACCCAGATATGGCAATGGCCGTGCGGCATGACCCGGCAAGTTGAACAGCGCATGGCCATCGGGGGCACTTTGGGCATAGGGTGCAATCACCTCGTGCCCCAATACCACCATGTCGTAGCGCTCAGGATCAATTTGCAAGGGCTGAGAGGGATGGTGGTAGGCGATCAACACGTCGCAACCGCCCTCCACCAGGCGCATGGCCGCGTCGTGTACGTTCAGCGCCATGAGTCGGCTTTTCATGGGCCCAAAGGTCTCGCGCAAGCTGGCCACCCAAGGCGGAAAAAACGTGAATGCCAAGGTGTGCGGCACCGCAAACTGGATGATGTCTTGCCCCACCGCATTGTGGCCGCGCAACATGGCACGGGTGTTTTGCAGCGACTGAAGCATCTCCAGCGCCTGCGCATACAAGGTCTCACCCGCAGGGGTCAGCCGCGTTGGGTAAGAGCTGCGATCGACCAAGTCCGCCCCGGCCCACGCCTCCAACGACTGGATACGCCGGGAAAACGCCGGCTGCGTGACGTGCCGCAGTTGCGCGGAACGGCTGAAACTGCGCGTTTCAGCCAAACTTACAAAATCTTCAAGCCATTTGGTTTCCATACGCGCATTATCGTTTCAGCCCCAAGCCGATCCATCAGTTCAATGCCTTCATCAACCCGCAGTCAACGGAACCGATTCAGAACTTGTCACCGAAGGATTTTGGCGGTGTGACGCCCAAATGCTTGAACGCGGCCAGCGTGGCCATGCGCCCGCGTGGCGTGCGCTGCAAATAACCTTGCTGAATCAAATACGGCTCAATCACGTCTTCGATGGTGTCGCGCTCTTCACCGATGCTGGCTGCAATGTTGTCCAGCCCCACCGGGCCGCCGTCAAAACGGTGGATCACCGCTTCGAGCAGTTTACGGTCCATCAGGTCAAACCCTTCGGGGTCCACGTCGAGCATGACCAAGGCTTTTTGGGCCAATCCCTTGTGGATGTTGCCATCACCCTTGACATCGGCATAGTCGCGTACCCGGCGCAGCAATCGGTTGGCAATGCGCGGCGTGCCGCGTGAACGGCGGGCAATCTCGAACGAGCCTTCGGGGTCAATTGGAGCTTTGAGCAAACCCGCGCTGCGGGTCACGATCCGGGTCAGTTCTTCGGGCGTGTAAAACTCCAGCCGCGAGACGATGCCAAAGCGGTCGCGCAACGGGTTGGTCAGCATGCCCGCCCGCGTGGTCGCGCCCACCAACGTGAAGGGCTGCAAGTCGAGCTTGATGCTGCGCGCAGCAGGCCCCTCACCGATCATGATGTCGATTTGGTAGTCCTCGAGCGCGGGGTAGAGAATTTCTTCGACCACGGGGGAGAGGCGGTGAATTTCGTCAATGAAGAGCACATCGTTGCGCTCCAGGTTGGTCAGCAGCGCCGCAAGGTCTTTGGGCTTTTCGAGCACCGGGCCACTGGTCTGGCGCAGGTTCACACCCAGCTCGGCAGCAATGATGTGGGAAAGCGTGGTCTTGCCCAAACCGGGCGGGCCAAACAGCAGCACATGGTCTAGGGGCTCTTCGCGCATCTTGGCGGCGCTGATGAAAATCTCCAACTGCTCGCGCACCTTGACCTGGCCGACGTATTCGCCCAGCAACTTGGGGCGCAAGGCGCGTTCAATCGCCTCCTCTTGGTGGGAAACGGGAGCCGCAGAAATGACCCGGGGTTCGGGCTGCGGGGCGAAGTCGTCGGTGCGGATGCTCATGGGGTGACCAACTCGATGATGTCGTTGAGCTCAAGACGAGCAGTTTGAAAAATGGCGTCGTTGACCCGCTTCCATGGGTGCGGTGTCGCACCGTGCTGGCGCCAGTCAAAGCTCTTGGGCTGGTTGCAAATGATGTAACTGGGCTGTTTGGCCGTTTTGCTGTTGTCGATCGCAAACGGGTTGGTGGCGTTGTAGGCTGCCGTGGACATGGGAAAGCCGATCACGATGGATGTTTTGTCGTTGAAAGCTTTGGGCGACAGCACCAACATGGGGTGCATGTCGCACATCTCGCGGCCCACCTGCGGGTTGAAGTTGATCCAAATGATGTCTTGCCGGTCGGGCACCCAAACGGCTCGGCTCACTTGAGGCCCTCGGTGCCAGCACCGAACTCCACGCCTTGCGGCGCATCGGGCATCACTTCGCCACCGTGCACCTGCGGGTCAAAGGCGGCGAGCTTGTCTTGCAGGCTCGGGCGCTGGGGCACGGCGCGCAGCTCCAGACAGCCCTTGGCCACCACCGTGGCCTGCAAGGGCGTGCCGGGCGTGATGCCCAACGACTGCATCAACTCGCGGCTGAGCCGGATGCCATGGCTGTTGCCCCAGCTGGAAATGGTCAAGGCAGTGGTTTTCATGGTCATAGTATATCCATCGGATATCCAAATGCAAGGCTGCCCGAATGTTTATTTGTTCAGGGCTTTGAGCGCCAGCTTGATGCCTTCGCTCACGCCCACATCAGCGGGCAAGCTCTTAAGCGCAGCGGCAGCCTCTTTGTCGCTGTAACCCAGTGCCAACAAGGCTTGCTGGATGTCGTTTTGCGCATCGGGGGTGTTGACAGCAAACAAACCCCCCAGGTCACCGCCCAGCTTGCCTTTGAGTTCGAGCAGCAAACGCTCGGCGGTCTTTTTGCCAATACCGGGCACCTTGACCAGACGGCCGACTTCTTGGGTGGTGATGGCCTGCGCCAAATCGGTCACGCTCATGCCGGACAGCACGCTCAAAGCTGTACGAGGGCCGACGCCGGAAATTTTGATGAGCTGGCGAAAGGCCTCACGTTCTGCCAACGTGGCAAAGCCGTAAAGGATTTGCGCGTCTTCGCGCACCACAAAGTGCGTGACCAGACTGACTTTTTCGCCAGTGGCGGGCAAGTTATAGAACGTGCTCATCGGCACATTCACCTCGTAACCCACGCCATGGCAGTCCACGATCACCTCAGGTGGATTTCTGTCGCTCAAGATGCCAGTGAGTTTGCCAATCATGGGAGGTGACGCCTTAAATGCCTGCGATGGGAGAAAATGCGCTTTCGTCCTGGCCATCCTGGCCACAAACCGCGCACAGCGAGGATTATCAACTTGATCGTCAGACACACCTTTACCCCGCACAACAACACCCGTTTGTTGCACCTGTGCGGGCCCATGGATGCGCACCTTCGCACCATCGAGGCGGGCCTGCAGGTGAGCATCGCGCACCGCCACGAGCAGTTCAAGGTGGACGGCCCCAAGGCTGTGGCTTTGCATGCGATGGAAATTTTGCAGGCCATTTACGAGCGTGCCGACCGCCCCATTTCAACCGACATGGTGCAGCTCATGCTGGTGGGCGACAGCGGGGGAGAAGAGGCGAACTTGCCCATCTTGCAAACCCGCCGCGCCGACCTGAAGGCCCGCACACCGGTGCAAGCGGCCTATCTGGAGTGCATCGCCAGCCACGACATCAGCTTTGGCATTGGCCCAGCGGGCACCGGCAAGACGTATCTGGCCGTGGCTTGCGCGGTGGATGCTCTGGAGCGCGCCAGTGTGCAACGCATTGTGCTCACGCGTCCGGCGGTGGAAGCGGGTGAACGTCTGGGCTTTTTACCGGGCGACTTGTCTCAAAAGGTCGACCCGTATTTGCGCCCGCTGTACGACGCGCTGTACGACCTGATGGGTCACGACAAGGTGCTCAAAGCCTTTGAGCGCAATGCCATCGAGGTGGCCCCACTGGCTTTCATGCGCGGGCGCACGCTGAACAACGCGTTTGTGATTTTGGACGAAGCGCAAAACACCAGCACCGAACAGATGAAGATGTTCCTGACACGCATTGGCTTTGGCGCCAAGGCGGTGGTGACGGGCGATGTGAGCCAGATCGACTTGCCTAAGGGGCAACTGAGTGGGTTGATCGATGCTGAACGGGTCTTGAAGCGCGTCAAGGGCATTGCTTTCACTCGCTTTTCCAGCGCCGACGTCGTGCGCCACCCCTTGGTGGCCCGCATCGTGGACGCCTACGACGCGCAAGGCAGCGCCCCCATGCGTGCGGGCGTCACGACCCGCCGCAAGCCTCTGCCCACCGACGATTGAACACCCCTGCGAACCCCATGGCCCTGCAACAACTCCAACTTTCCCTGCAATTTGGCGACATCCCCTATGCAGCCCGCCACCGCGCCGCCCTGCCCCGCCATGCGGTTGCCCGCGCCATTCGCCATGCCCTGGCCGATGACGCCGAAATCACGGTGCGCATCGTGGGCGAAGAGGAAGGACGCGCGCTGAACAAGAATTACCGCAAAAAGGATTACGCCACCAACGTGTTGACCTTCGACTATGCGCAAGTGCCCGTGGTGGTGGCCGATCTGGTGTTGTGCGCCACAGTGGTGGCCCGGGAAGCCAAAGAGCAGGGCAAGACGCTGGCGGCGCACTATGCGCATTTGCTGGTGCACGGCACTTTGCACGCGCAGGGCTGGGACCATGAGACCAGCAAGGCCGATGCCGAGGAGATGGAGGCCTATGAGATCGATATCTTGGCGGGCTTGGGGCTGAAGAACCCTTATTTCTAGTTTGAGCGATTGAGGCCGAACCAATGCCAAAACCACCGCAAGGTGTGTGAGGGGATGCGGCGGGTGACGATTTTCGGTACCCCGGTATGAGGAACCCGCCGCATCCCCTTACACACCGCCCAAGCAAAAGGCACAAGCATCGCGAACGAAAAACATCAAACGTCAGAGCAACCGAACCTTCACACTCTTGCCCTTGATCTTGCCGTGTGACAACTGCGCCTCGACCTTTTTGGCAAGAGCCGCCTGCACCGCCACATAGGTCGAAAACTCATTCACATTGATCTTGCCGACCTGCTCACGGGTCAAGCCACACTCCCCAGCCAAGGCGCCCATCACGTCACCAGCGCGGATCTTTTCCTTGCGACCACCGACAATCTGCAAGGTGCGCATGGGCGGTTGCAGTGGACCGCCCGCAGCAGGCGTCAGGCCAGACAAAGGCGCCCAGTTCGACTCGCGCCCCTGGATCACCTCGATCTTGCCGACCGATCCCATCTCGTCCATGCTGGCCAGCGTCAGCGCCAGGCCTTCGGCGTCGCCCCGACCGGTGCGGCCAATGCGGTGGATGTGGATTTCTGCGTCGGGCGTCACATCCACGTTGATCACGGCTTCCAGGCCTTCCACATCCAGCCCCCGCGAAGCCACATCGGTGGCCACCAGCACCGAGCAACTGCGATTTGAAAATTGCACCAGAACCTGATCGCGTTCGCGCTGCTCCAATTCACCAAACAGCGCCAGCGCGCTGTAGCCTTGCGCTTGCAGCACTGCTACCAGATCTCGGCACTGCTGCTTGGTATTGCAAAATGCCAACGTGCGTTCGGGGCGGAAGTGCGCCAACAGTTTGGACACAGCGTCCAGCCGCTGGCTTTCGCTCACTTCGTAATAAATCTGGCGAATTTTGTGTGCGCTGTGCTGGGCCTCAACCTTCACCGTTTGCGGTGAACGCATGAACTGCGCGGCCAATTTGGCAATGCCTTCGGGGTAAGTGGCCGAGAACAGCAGCGTCTGGCGGTCTTTCGCGCACTGGCGCACCACTTTGGCGATGTCGTCGAAAAAGCCCATGTCCAGCATGCGGTCGGCTTCGTCCAGCACCAGCGTGTTCACGCCCGCCAAGCTCAGCGAGCCGCGCTCCAGATGGTCCAGAATGCGCCCAGGCGTGCCCACCACCACATCGGCGCCGTGCTCCAGGCTCAGCGTTTGACCACGCAGGGCCACGCCACCACACAAGGTGACGACTTTCACGTTAGACCGGGCACGGGCCAAACGGCGGATTTCCTGCGAGACCTGATCGGCCAGTTCGCGGGTAGGGCACAGGATCACGGCCTGGATGGCCGCACTGGGCGAGCCCGCGCTTTGCAAGCGCTCAATCAAAGGCAGGCCAAAAGCGGCGGTTTTGCCGCTGCCGGTGCTGGCTTGGGCGATCAGGTCTTGCCCCGCCAGCGTGAGCGGCAGGCTGGCCGCCTGGATGGGAGTCATCTGGGTGTAGCCCAGTTGTTCGAGGTTTTGAAGGGTGGCAGGGGCCAGCGCAAGCTGGTCGAAGCGAGCGGAACCCGCGGCAGGAGAAGTTGCAGTCATGCGGGGATTATCGTTGCCCACCCCGGGCAGCGCCTCAAGCCGACATGCGCATCGGGATGGTGATGGGGCCGTCGTTGATGAGGGCCACTTTCATGTCGGCGGCAAAGCGGCCGGTTTGCACCACCGCGTGGGTTTTTTGCGCCTGCGCCACAAAGTGCTCGTACAAGCGCCGACCTTCCTCGGGCGCGGCCGCTTGGGTAAAGCTGGGGCGGTTGCCCCCGGCCAGATCGGCGGCCAGGGTGAACTGGCTGACCACCAACAAACCACCGCCCACGTCCTGCAGGCTCAAGTTCATCTTGCCTGCGTCGTCACTGAAGATACGAAGTTTCAGAATTTTGGCCAGCATCTTGTCAGCCACCGCATCGGTATCGCCTTTTTCGGCACACAGCAGCACCAGCAAGCCCGCGTCAATCTGGCCGATCACGGCCCCATCGACAAGCACACTGGCTTCACTCACCCGTTGCAATACAGCGATCATTTCAAGTCCCTGGCATCGTCAAAGTGCGCTTCTACATCGCTGGGCAAAAGCTGGATGGTGGCGCGCAGTCCGGGCACCTCGCTCATCAATGCCTGCTCTACGCTCGTGCGCAAAGCAGCGGCCCGGCCCAATGTCCAGCTGGCGGGCATGTGCATATGCACATCTACAAAACGGCGTTGCCCGGCTTTGCGAGTGTTCAGGTGGTCAAAACGGATGATCTCGGTCTCGCCGCGCTGGTGCGCAAAACCAGCCAGGACCTTTTGAACATCGGCCATCACCTCGGGCTCCAGCGCCTCGTCCATCAGGCCCTGCGAGGACCGCCAGACCAAGCTCCAGCCTTCTTTCAGAATGTTCAGGGCCACGCCGATGGCGACCACCGCATCCAGCCACAACCAGCCGCTCATGCTCACCAGAACAATACCAACCACCACTCCAGCCGATGTCCAGACGTCGGTCACCAAGTGTCGGGCATCTGCCTCCAGTGCCAGTGAGCGGTGCTGCCGGGCAGCGCGAAACATCAACCAGGCGAGCAAACCGTTCAGGGCCGAGCTGCCCACCGACAAGGCCAAGCCCCAACCCACCTGCTCGATGGGTTGCGGGTCGAACAAACGATGAACTGCCACCCAAATGATGCCCAGGGCGGCCACCAGGATCAGGATGCCTTCAAAACCAGAAGAGAAATACTCGGCCTTGTGGTGGCCGTAGGGATGTTCGTCGTCGGCTGGACGGGCCGCAATGGTGACCATCATCAAGCCGAACACCGCACTGGCCAGGTTGACCAGCGATTCCATCGCGTCCGACAGCAAACCAACCGAATCGGTGAGCCACCAGGCCCCGGTTTTGAGTGCGATCGTGACCAAGGCCACCACCACCGAAGCCCAGAGCATGCGGGTGGGCGTCATCCAGTCATCGAATCTTTTCATGGGCTCAGCATACCCGCGGTGGATGACTTGTCCGTACGCCAACCCCCGATCAAGCCAGCGTGACCTTGGCAAACTTGCGCTTGCCCACTTGCACCACGTAAGTGCCCGCTTCGAGTTTCAGGCCCTTGTCACTGACCACACTGGAGTCCACACGCACACCGCCACCCTCCACCAAGCGACCAGCTTCTGTCGTAGAAGGGGCCAGTCCGGCCGCCTTGAGCAAAGCCCCAATGCCCATGGGTGCGCCGGACAAAGACACTTGCGCAATGTCCTCTGGCACGCCGCCTTGGCTACGGTTAATGAAATCCTGCTCAGCCGCATCGGCCGCGGCTGCGCTGTGGAAACGGGCCGTGATTTCCTTGGCCAGCATGACCTTGGCGTCTTTGGGGTTGCGTCCGCCCTCGACTTCTTTTTTGAGTGCCTCGATCTCAGCCATCGACTTGAAGGACAGCAAAGTGAACCAGCGCCACATGAGGGTGTCCGAGATGCTCAGCACCTTGGCGAACATGGTGTTGGGCTCTTCGCTGATGCCGATGTAGTTGTTCTTGGACTTGGACATCTTGTCCACACCGTCCAGGCCTTCGAGCAAGGGCATGGTCAAGATGCACTGCGGCTCTTGCCCGTATTCGGCCTGCAAATGTCGCCCCATCAACAGGTTGAACTTCTGGTCGGTGCCACCGAGCTCCAAGTCGGACTTGAGTGCCACAGAGTCGTAGCCCTGCATGAGCGGGTACAAGAACTCGTGCACCGAAATCGGTGTGCCTGCCTTGAAACGGTCATGGAAGTCGTTGCGCTCCATCATGCGGGCCACGGTGTACTTAGCTGCCAGCTGGATCATGCCCATGGAACCCAATGGTAGCGACCACTCACTGTTGTAACGAATCTCGGTTTTACTCGGATCCAGCACCAGACTGGCTTGTTTGTAGTAAGTCTCAGCGTTGGCCTTGATCTGCTCGGGCGTGAGCGGCGGGCGGGTACTGTTGCGGCCGGACGGATCGCCGATCAGGCTGGTGAAATCGCCGATCAAAAAGATCACCTGGTGCCCTAGATCCTGCAATTGGCGCATCTTGTTGAGCACCACGGTATGGCCAATGTGAATGTCAGGGGCTGTCGGGTCCAGACCCAATTTGATGCGCAGTGGCACGCCTGTGGCCTCGGATTTGGCCAGTTTCTGTAGCCAATCTTCTTTGGGAATCAGCTCTTCACAACCACGTAAAGTCACTTCCAAAGCATTCAACACACGGTCATTTACCGGGTATTTTGTAACAAGCGCTTGATTCATAAGGGTTTTTTCTGTGTTGAATGCGATCCAGACGGATACAATGGTGGTCCAAGTTCAAATCGCATTTTATGTGCGAGCTGACTGTTTATGACCCATCTGACACATCCCCTTTGCGCCTGACATCGTCTTCCTCTCCTTTTTCATGCCGTTCCTTTCCGCCCTACAGTCGCGACTGACCTCTTTGCTGCTCAGCATTTTGTTCCTTGGTACAGCCGTGCTGGGTGCCATGCTGATTGCCACGCAAAAGTTTTTAGCCTGGGTGGACGGATACCATCCGCACCTGAATCAGGCGAATATGGCCCTTCAAGGATGGCTCAAGCGTCACCCCAAAACGATTGTCGCCAGTCTTGCGAGCGTTTTGTTGGTCGGTGGTGGCGGTGCGTTCGCCCTTGCCAATCTGGGGCCTGATATTTCAGACCAACCCGTCGTCAACATCACCGTGCCCGTTGAGATCGCTCAGCTTGAATCGCAGGCTCAATTGCTTGACAAGTTTGAAGTCATATTGACCCGATCCGACAACACCCGCCCTTCAGACACACCTGAAGCTTTGCTGCGTCGCTTGGGACTGGTCGATGCTGAAGCGGCCGCATTTTTGCGCAAAAATCCTCAAGCCCGCCAAGCACTTCAGCAAGGAGGGCGGGCAGTCTCCGCCGAAGTCACCTCCCAACAGCTGCTGCGCTCACTGAGTGTGCGGTGGCTCAAAAACGAAAACGACACCTTCTTCCAACGTTTGCGCTTGGAGCGTTCCCCACAGGGATTTCAGGCGGCACTCGAAACCTCGCCCATGAATACCAGCATCCGCATAACCGGTGGCACGGTGTCGCGATCCCTCTACGATGCTGCTGACGAGGCCAGACTTCCTGACCCGGTCATCCAGCAGCTGACTCAGATTTTTTCCAATCAGATTGACTTCCACCGCACTTTGCGAAAAGGCGCTCGCTTTTCGGTGGTCTATGAAGTCCTGGAAGCCGATGGAGAACCCTTGCGCACGGGCCGGGTACTCAGTGCCGAGTTTCACAATGACAACCAGCAATACGACGCCATTTGGTACCAAGAACCGGGTCAAAAAGGCAATTATTACGACATGGACGGCAAGAGCTTGAGTCGTTCCTATTTGGCTGCTCCACTGACTTTTTCTCGTCAATCCAGTGGTTTTGCCATGCGCTTGCACCCCATTTTCAACACCCAGCAAGCACACCGCGGTGTGGACTATGCCGCCCCGACTGGAACGCCCGCCATGACCGTGGGTGACGGTGTGGTCGTTTTTGCGGGTTCTCAAGGTGGCTATGGCAACGTGGTTGAGGTTCGCCATGGCAATGGCCACTCAACCTTGTATGCGCACCTCAGCCGCATCCATGTGCGCAACGGTCAAACTGTGCAAAAAGGCCAAGCCATTGGCGCTGTTGGATCTACGGGTTGGTCAACAGGCCCCCATTTGCATTTTGAATTCCGCGTCAACGGTGTCCACGTTGACCCCCAGAAGATCATCCAGCAAGCCCAAAGCGGACCGATAGCGCCTTCTTCCATGGCTCGATTCGTATCCTTGGTGGGTCAAGCTCAGTCTCAGTTGCAGGCAGCCGCCCAAATGCGGGAAGTCAACAGCCAATAATTGGCGGACACCCTGGCAACAGGACGTTTTCCCTGATCGGTCAGACGATGGCCTTGGGCTGATCAATCCAGGCGCTTTTTATGCCCTCCTCCTATTTCATTGGCCTCATGTCCGGTACCTCTTTGGATGGTGTGGACGGGGTTCTTGCCCAAATAGACGATGCGGGGCACCTGAAAGTCCTGGCCCATGACTTTGTACCCTTTGAAAATGCTTTTCGCAATGCGTTGTTGTCGCTCAACGAAAGCGGCTCCGACGAGTTACACCGCAGCGCCTTAGCGTGCAACACCATTGCCCGCCATTACGCAGACGTGGTGGGCGCTTTGCTCCACAAAACCCGCCTGACTGCCGCACAAGTCAACGCCATCGGGGCCCATGGCCAGACCGTGCGCCACCGCCCACTGGAATTTGACCCTGATTTGGCGCGCCATCTTCCCGCTGTAGGCTATACCCTCCAATTGATCAATCCGGCCTTGTTGGCCGAATTGACGGACATCGACGTGGTGGCCGATTTCAGAAGTCGAGATCTGGCTGCAGGAGGACAAGGCGCTCCGCTGGTGCCTGCCTTTCACCAAGGTGTCTTTGCCCAACCCGGGCGCTGCGTGGCTGTGCTCAACATCGGTGGCATCGCCAATCTGAGTGTGCTCAAGGCCGACGACTCGGTGTTAGGCTGGGATTGCGGACCAGGCAATGCCCTGATGGATTACTGGTGCGCTCGCCACACCGGACAATCGTTCGACCGAGACGGCGCTTGGGCCGCCAGTGGCCAGTTACACCCCGAATTGCTGTTAAAAATGGCCGCTGAAAGTTTTCTGCTCAAGCAGCCCCCCAAGAGCACTGGGCGAGACCTGTTCAACCCAGCCTGGCTCCTGCAGCACTTGGCTTTGTTTGAAGATCTGAAACCGGCCGATGTGCAAGCCACCCTCTGCACTTACACGGCCTATGCCTGCAGCCAAGACCTCTTGCGTTATGCTCCCGAAGCCTGCCAACTGGTCGTCTGCGGCGGGGGTGCGTTGAACGGCGAATTGATGCGCCAGATAGCGGCGCAGCTGCCGGACATGTCTGTCTTGAACAGTGAGGTGTTGGGCCTGCCACCGCTTCAAGTGGAGGCCGCCGCCTTTGCTTGGTTGGCTTTCAAAACCGTGCGGCGCGAAACATCGAGCTTACCAAGCGTCACGGGCGCCAGAGGCGCCCGTGTCTTAGGGGCCATTTACCCCCGTTGATGCCTGGCCAGCCATGCTGACCAAACCCGAAATCATGTCGAGAAGGAAGACCCGCAGCCACAGGTGGAGGTGGCGTTCGGATTCTTGATCACAAACTGCGCACCTTGCAGGTCTTCTTTGTAATCGATCTCGGCACCGGTCAGGTACTGGTAACTCATGGCATCGATCAGCAGGGACACACCGTTTTTACTCATGGTGGTGTCGTCTTCGTTGGTGATTTCATCGAAAGTGAAGCCATACGAAAAGCCCGAACAACCGCCGCCTTGCACAAAGACGCGCAGTTTCAAATCTGGGTTGCCCTCTTCGGCGATCAGGTCGGCCACCTTGGCGGCCGCGCTGTCGGTGAAGACAATCGGATCGGGCATGACAGTTTGGATATTTTCAGCAACAGCGCTCATGGTGTTTCTCCGGTTCAGTGCCAAATAGTATAGCGCGCTGGTCGGGAATTACCGACATTCCCAAGCAGTAACGCTACTGGCCTCATGGGCTTTTCACCCAACAGGCGGCCAAACAAAAAGCCGCCACGGCGAACCGGTGCGGCTTTTGGATGAAGCAATAAAAGCGGTTTAACGCTTAGAGAACTGCTTGCGGCGACGAGCAGAGTGCAAGCCGACCTTTTTACGTTCAACTTCACGGGCATCGCGAGTGACGAAACCAGCTTGGCTCAGCACAGGCTTGAGCGATGCATCGTAGTCAATCAGGGCGCGGGTGATGCCGTGGCGCGATGCGCCGGCTTGACCGGATTCGCCACCGCCGTGAACGTTGATCATGATGTCGAAAGTTTCGGCATGGTTGGTCAACATGAGGGGTTGCTTGGCGATCATGATCGAAGTCTCGCGGCCAAAGTAGGCTTGGATGTCCTTGCCGTTGACCGTGATCTTGCCAGTGCCTTTTTTCAGAAACACGCGGGCGACGCTGGATTTGCGACGGCCTGTGCCATTGTTCCATTCACCAATCATCTCAAGGCTCCTTAGATGTCCAGCACTTTAGGCTGTTGGGCGGTGTGTGGGTGCTCAGCGCCACCATACACCTTGAGTTTCTTGATCATGGCGTAACCGAGTGGGCCCTTGGGCAACATGCCCTTGACAGCCTTCTCGAGTGCGCGGCCAGGGTGCTTGGCTTGCATGTCGCGGAAGTTGGTGGCAGTGATGCCGCCTGGGTAGCCGGAATGGCGGTAATAAATCTTGTCGGTCGTCTTGGTGCCCGTCACTTTGAGCTGGGCAGCATTGATGATGACGATGAAGTCACCGGTGTCGACGTGAGGCGTGTAAATGGCCTTGTGTTTGCCGCGCAAACGGAGAGCAACTTCGCTGGCTACTCGTCCGAGGACCTTGTCGGTCGCGTCAATCACAAACCACTCGTGCACGACCTCAGCGGGTTTGGCGCTGAAAGTAGTTGTCATGAGTTTTCTCTTGGAAAGAAAGGTTTGGCGGGTCCTTTTCCACGGTCGGTGCTCCTCTTTTGGGAGCCTCTTAGGTGGGAATTTGCTTGGGCCTTGCGGCGGTTGGCGTCTTCGCCGCGGGACCTCAGAATCGCTGCGAAGCCTTCTATTATACGAAAAATCAAGGACTTGCGCGCGTAATTGGTTACCATCAAGGCATGTTCAGTTACCGACACGCTTTTCACGCGGGCAACCATGCCGATGTGCTCAAACACATCACCTTGCTCGCCACCATGCGCCACCTCATGCAAAAAGAGGCCGGCATCACCTTGATTGACACCCATGCCGGGGCCGGTTTGTACCGCCTCGACGGTGATTATTCACAAAAAGGGGCCGAGGCTGAAGATGGTTTGTTCAAGCTTTTGGCTGCTGCCGAGAAACTCGAAGTCCTGCCTGATCCCGTACAGGATTACCTGGAACAAATTGCCAGCTTCAACCCCAACGGACAGGCCAAAATATACCCAGGATCGCCCTTTTTGATGCAGCGCCTGATGCGCCATGCCTCGCGCGACCGGTTGCGACTGTTTGAATTGCACCCCACCGACAGCAAAGCCTTGATGTCCAACATCGCCCAGCTCGAAGCCGGGCGCACAGTCACGGTGAGCCGCGAAGACGGTTTTGAGGCGCTCAAAAAGCTGCTGCCCCCACCGCCTTCGGCCACAGGCTCCAAGAGAGCCATGGTGCTGATCGACCCCAGCTACGAAATCAAATCTGATTACAGCAAGGTCGCCAGCGTCATCCAGGAATACCTCAAGCGCTTCTCGACGGGCACTTACCTGGTCTGGTACCCGATCATTCCCCGCCCTGAGGCGCACGACCTGCCCAAACGCCTGCGCACCTTGTCCAACCAGTCACAAAAACCTTGGCTCAACGCCACGCTCGCGATTGGGCGAGGTCCGGGCGACGAAGGCGGCCTGGTGGCCAGCGGCATGTTCGTCATCAACCCACCCTTCACGCTGAAAGACCAGATCCGCCAAGCTCTGGACATGGTGGGACCAGCACTGGCTCGTGGGTCGGGCAAAAACTGGACTGTGGAGTCGTCTTGAGTAACGTTGAGCGTCAAACACTGAGCCCACACGCTTGGAGCTCAATGCTGAAGGCCGAAAATAAGTGCAAACCCTGATCATGGGATTTACAAATTAACCGACCGGGCGGTCGGTTAATGGGTATACTGGCACCTGCGCCAAGATCATTCCATCCTGTTTGGCGCAGGAGACCTGCCATGTACACGCAATCTTTCAGCGTCCCGGACACATCCGAAGACGTCAAATCGGCCGGCCTGAAGGCCGTGCCCAAAGCCCTGAGCGCGCAAGACGCTGCCCTGCAGGCGGCCTTTGACGCCCGCATCGACGCCGATGGCCGCATCGAACCCCGCGAGTGGATGCCAGAGGCCTACCGCAAAACCCTGGTGCGCCAGATCAGCCAGCACGCCCACAGCGAAATCGTCGGCATGCTGCCCGAAGGCAACTGGATCAGCCGCGCCCCGAGTTTGAAGCGCAAAACGATTTTGATCGCCAAGGTGCAAGACGAGGCCGGCCACGGCCTGTACTTGTACAGCGCCGCCGAAACCCTGGGCACCAGCCGCGACCAGATGCTCGATGCCCTGCACTCGGGCAAAGCCAAATACAGCTCCATCTTCAACTACCCCACGCTCAACTGGGCCGATGTGGGCGTGGTCGGCTGGCTGGTCGATGGCGCGGCCATCATGAACCAGGTGCCCCTGTGCCGCTGCTCTTACGGCCCTTATGCCCGCGCCATGGTGCGGGTGTGCAAAGAAGAATCCTTCCACCAGCGCCAGGGCTACGAAGCCTTGTTGGTGATGATGCAAGGTACGGCCGAGCAAAAAGCCATGGTGCAAGACGCCGTCAACCGCTGGTGGTGGAAGTGCCTGGCCATGTTTGGGCCGCCCGATGCCGACAGCCCCAACAGCGCGCAAGGCATGCGCTGGGGCATCAAGCGCATCAGCAACGACGACCTGCGCCAAAAGTTTGTGGACGCCACCGTGCCACAAGCCAAATTACTGGGCGTGACCCTGCCCGACCCTGATTTGAAGTGGAACGAAGAGCGTCAAGCCCACGACTACGGCCAGATCGACTGGGACGAGTTCTGGGCCACCGTGAACGGCAACGGCCCTTGCAACAAGGAACGCCTGGGTGCCCGCGTCAAGGCCTGGAACGACGGCGCCTGGGTGCGCGAAGCGGCCCTCGCCCACGCCCGCAAACAACAAGCACGCCAATTGAAGGAGGCCGCATGAACACCACTGCCAACTCCGCCGCACTGAAAGAATGGCCCCTGTGGGAAGTTTTTGTCCGCAGCAAGCAAGGCCTTGAGCACAAACACTGCGGCAGCCTGCACGCCTCCGATTCAGCGCACGCCCTGCAAATGGCGCGCGATGTGTACACCCGGCGCCAGGAAGGCGTGAGCATCTGGGTCGTGCCCTCGGCCAGCATCTCGGCCAGCGAACCCAACGACAAACCCGAGTTCTTCGACCCGGCCAGCGACAAGGTGTACCGTCACCCCACTTTCTATGTGATTCCAGAAGAAGTGGGACACATGTGAGCACAAACATGAGTGTCACCATGAACGCCCCCGTTGATTACCTGCTGCACCTGGCCGACAACGCGCTGATCCTCGGTCAGCGCAATGCCGAATGGTGTGGCCACGGCCCCATCCTCGAAGAAGACATCGCGCTGTCCAACAACAGCCTGGACCTGGTGGGCCAGGCCCGCATGCTTTACCAGCACGCGGCCACGCTGCAAGGCGGCGACGCCACCGAAGACACGCTGGCGTATTTCCGCGACGTGCCCGACTTCAAAAATTACACGCTGTGCGAATTGCCACACATGCCTTTGATGGCGGCCACGTCGGTGGGTGACCGCGACTTTGCCACCACCATCGTGCGCAACTTTTTGTACAGCAGCCTGATGGTGCTGGTCTGGGACCAACTGCAAAACTCGCAAGACACACAGCTGGCCGCGATCGCCGCCAAGTCACTCAAAGAGGTGCGCTACCACCTGCGCCACTCGCGCGATTGGCTGGTGCGCTTGGGTGATGGCACCGACGCGTCGCACGCCAAAGCGCAAGCAGCGCTCGACCAATTGCTGCCCTACACCCAAGAGTTTTGGAGCCACAGCGCGCACGAAGCCGCCGCGCTTGCCAACGGCACGGGCATCGACATGGCCGCTTTGCAAAACGACTGGAACCAGATCGTGGACGAGGCACTGCAAGAGGCCACCCTGCAACGCCCTGCCGATGGCGGCTTTGTGCCCACTGGCAAGCAAGGCATCCACTCTGAGCACCTGGGTTTCGTGTTGGCCGAAATGCAAAGCGTGGCCCGCGCCCACCCACAAGCCACCTGGTGACCAGCCCCCATGACCTCGACTGCTTCGCCCGCCTCTGCGCCTGAACGCGCAGCCGATGTCAGCCACGCCTGGGCACTGCTGGAGCAATTGACCGACCCGGAAATCCCGGTGGTCAGCTTGCGCGAGCTGGGCATCTTGCGCGATGTGCGCGTTGGCAATGCAGGTCTGGAAGTGGTCATCACGCCCACTTACAGCGGCTGCCCGGCCATGGGCGCGATCGAGGACGATGTGAAAGCCCTGCTGCAGGCCCACGGCTTGCAGGGCCGTGTGGTCACGCAACTGGCCCCCGCTTGGACCACCGAATGGATGACCGATGCGGCCAAAGACAAGCTGCGCGCTTACGGCATTGCCCCGCCGCACGCCTGCGCCAGCGCGGGTTCGGGTGCGGCCAACGTGGTGCAGTTTGCAGCACGCGGTGCCAAACCCGAGGTGGTGAATTGCCCGCAATGCGGCTCGGCCAACACCACCGAAACCTCCCATTTCGGCTCGACCGCCTGCAAGGCCCTTTACCGGTGCCTGGCTTGCATGGAGCCCTTCGATTACTTCAAACCTTACTGAGTGGCCGCAAGCTGCCTCAACCTCACGCCATGTCCGCACCCCGATTTCATGACCTCCCGATCGCACGCATCAGCCCCGAAGCGGCCGGTGCCGTGGCGATTGCGCTGCATGTGCCTGCCGATCTGCGCAGCAGTTTTGAATTCCAGCCGGGCCAGTTCCTGACCTTGCGTGCGGACATCGACGGCGCAGACGTGCGCCGCAGTTACTCCATCAGCTCGGCCCGCAGTCAGCTGCAAAAGAACGGCGTGCTCGAAGTGGGCATTCGCCCCGTCGAAGGCGGCGTTTTCTCGAACTGGGCGGCCACCCAACTCCAAGCGGGCGACACGCTACGCGTAATGCCGCCCGATGGCCGCTTTGTGGTGCAGCGCCCCCGCGCCATTCACCGTGTGGGCTTTGCCGCAGGCTCGGGCATCACGCCCATCCTGTCCATCCTGGCCAGCACGCTGGAAGACCAACCCGACAGCAAATTCACCTTGGTCTATGGCAACCGCCGCATGGACAGCGTGATGTTCAACGAAGCCCTGCAAGACCTGAAGGACCGTTACCCCTCGCGCCTGACGCTGATCCACATCCTGTCTCGCCAGGCGCAAGAAGTGCCTTTGCTGGAAGGCCGCATCGACGGCGCCAAAGTGCAAGCCATCATCGACGCTTTCTTGCCCGTGGGCAGCATGGACGAGGTGTTTGTGTGCGGCCCTGAGGCCATGATCGAGGCCACCGAGCAAGCCTTGCTGACGGCTGGCGTCAAAGCCGAGCGCATTCGCACAGAACGTTTCAGCTCGCCCACACTGGATGCCCTGCCCCCCGAAGTCCGCGCCAAGGCCGTGCTGGGCCACCCGACCACGCGCGCGCAAGGCGAAGTGCAGCTCACCGTGGTGCTGGACGGCAAGCCTTACAACATGCCGATGAACCGCAACGAGAAGATCCTGGACATCGCCTTGTCCCTGGGTCTGGACCTGCCCTACTCGTGCAAAGCCGGGGTGTGCTGCACCTGCCGCTGCAAGGTCATGGAAGGCACGACCGAGATGGAAAAGAACTTCACCCTCGAAAAGCCCGAAGTCGAGCAAGGCTTCGTCCTGTCTTGCCAAGCCCGCCCCACCAGCGATCGCGTGGTGATCAGTTTCGACGAGCGCTGAAGCTTTTTCGGCTCACTCGCTCGACTGCTGCATCGCCCACATACTGGCGTAACGGCCTTGTTGGGCCAAGAGCTCGGCATGGTGGCCGCGCTCGATGATCTGGCCCGCTTCCATCACCAAAATCTCGTGCGCATCGACCACCGTGGACAGGCGGTGCGCAATCACCAGCGTGGTTTTGTTTTGCGCCACGCTGGCCAGCTCGGATTGGATCGCGCGTTCGTTGGCGGAGTCCAGCGCAGAAGTGGCCTCATCGAACACCAAAATCGGCGGGTCTTTGAGCAGGGTGCGGGCAATCGCCACGCGCTGCTTTTCGCCGCCCGACAACTTCAACCCGCGCTCACCCACCGAAGTTTGGTAGCCCTTGGGCGTGGAGGCGATGAAGTCATGGATGCGCGCCGAACGCGCAGCGCCTTCGATCTCGGCCTGGCTGGCACCGGGTCGGCCATAAGCGATGTTGTAGGCCACGCTGTCGTTGAACAGCACCGTGTCTTGCGGCACGATGCCCAAGGCCTGGCGCACGCTGTTTTGGGTGACCTGCCGGATGTCCTGCCCCGCGATGCGGATGAAGCCCTGCTGCACGTCATAAAAACGGAACATCAAACGCGCCAGCGTGGACTTGCCGGAACCCGAAGGCCCGACCACCGCCACGGTTTTTCCTGCGGGGATGGTGAAGCTGATGTCTTTCAAAATCGGGCGGTCAGGTTCATAGGCGAAGGACACGCGGTCAAACACCACATCGGGCGCGCCTTGCAAAGCCAGCGCGGGTGCACCCGGCGCATCGGCCACTTCGCGCTCACGGTCCATGAGCACAAACATCTTGTCCAGGTCGGTCAGACTTTGCTTGATCTCGCGGTACAGCACGCCCAAAAAGTTGAGCGGGATGTAGAGCTGGATCATGAAGGCGTTGATCATGACCAAATCGCCCAAGGTCATGCGCCCGGCCACCACACCTTCGGTGGCGCGCCAGAGCATGGCCACCAAGGCTGACGCAATGATGAGCTGCTGCCCAGTGTTGAGCAAGGACAACGAGGTTTGTGCCTTCAGGCGCGACAAGCGCAAACGCTCCAGACTTTCGTCGTAACGGCCCGCCTCAAAGCGTTCGTTGCCAAAGTATTTGACGGTTTCGTAGTTCAACAGCGAGTCGATGGCGCGGGTGTGCGCGGCCGAGTCGAACTCGTTGGCCTGCTTGCGAAACTGGGTGCGCCACTCGGTGACGCGCACGGTGAAGAAAATGTAAAACGCCAAGGCTGCCAAGGTGATGCCCGCGAACCAGGCGTCAAACTTGACGGCCAAAATCGTCAGCACCAAGCCCACCTCGATCAGCGTGGGAATGATGCTGTAAAGCGAATAAGAGATCAGCGACTCGATGCCGCGCACGCCGCGCTCAATGTCGCGCGTCATCCCGCCCGTTTGCCGGGCCAGGTGAAAGCGCAGGCTCAAAGCGTGCAAATGTTCAAAGGTCTGCAAGGCAATGCTGCGCGATGCGCCTTGTGTGGCTTTGGCAAACACCAGCTCGCGCAATTCGGTGAATGCAGACGTCAGCAAGCGCAAAGCGCCGTAACCCACCAGCAGCGCCACCGGCACGACCAACACCGCTTGAGCGTCGCCGGGCTTGAGGTTCATGGCATCGACCAACTCCTTGAGCAGCAAAGGCACGCTCACGTTGGCCAACTTGGCGCATACCATGAGGCTCAGGGCAATCACCACGCGCCATTTGTATTGCCACAAATAGGGCAAGAGGCGCGACAAGGTTTTCCAGTCGTTGCCCGGCGGCGTTGGCGGCGCAGCGCCGGGCTTGGCGCCAGGGGCATGGGGAGAAGCTGGGGCAGCGGTTTCGCCGTGGTGGCGCATAAGGGACAATCCGGTTTTGACGTTAACCACCGATTGTGACCATGTCTGACGCCCTACACCCGAACAACGTTTCTTTGCCCACCGACCAGGAACTGGTGCTCAAGGTCATCCCCATGCCCGCCGACTGCAATGCCAGTGGCGATATTTTTGGTGGCTGGGTCATGGCCCAGGTTGACTTGGCCGGGGCCGTGTTGCCCGCTAGGCGTGTGCGCGGCCGCATGGTCACTGTGGCGGTGAACGAGTTCATCTTCAAACAACCGGTGAAAGTGGGCGACATCTTGTCATTTTTCTCGCGCATCGTGCGCGTGGGCCGCACTTCGGTCACCGTCAAGGTCGAGGTATTTGCCGAGCGCTTTCAATTGCAAGGCCAGTACATCAAGGTCACCGAAGCGAACCTGACCTATGTGGCGGTAGACGACCAAGGCACACCGAGGTTGGTGCCCGCCGAGTGATGCACGGGGGCAGGACACAGATGCGGTGACAGACCGCCAGCGGTGGTCAGGACACGATGTAAGCCGCAGCGCCTGTGGACATCAAGGTGCCGTCAGGTCCACAAAACTCCATGCGCGACGAGCCCACCCGCGAGCCCACGCGCAAAGCGTTGGCGGTGATGGTGAAGTGCTCGCCAATGCCAGGGCGCAGGTAGTCCACCCGCAAATCGATGGTGCCCAGCTTCGCAAAGCGCTCCAAGCGCTTGGCGGGCGGCTCGTCCATGTGTTTGGCGGCCAACGCCGCCATCACGGCCGCGCTGCCGATGGCGTCCAGCACCGCGCTGATGACGCCGCCATGGATGCGGTTGTAGGCAAAATGACCGACCAACTCAGGCCTCATCTCGATGCGGGCTTCCACGCCCTCGGGCGTGACCTTGACGAGCTTCAAGCCTAAGGTTTTGTTGAAGACGATTTTTTCTTCGTAGATCTGGCGAAAACCTTCGATGTACTCGGGTTCCAGAACGACGGGGGCAGGGGAACGGTGGGGCATGCCTGAGATTCTAGGGAAGAACCGCGCTTGGCAGCCCCCTGCCTTCAAAGTTTGGAAAAATCCGGCTTGCGCTTTTCCATGAACGCACCAAAGGCTTCCTTGGCGGCGGGTTCACGCAGCATGCGTCCGAAACTTTGGCCTTCTTCGTCCATCTTTTGAAGCACGGCCTGCTGCTCGCCACCCTTCATGAGGCGCTTGGTGGCGATGAGTGATGACAGTGGTTTGGCGGCCAGCTTGCGAGCTTGCGCCTGGGCGTAGCCATTGACTTCGGTGGGTGGCACCACGCGGTTGACCAAGCCTACCTCTTGCGCCGCTTCGGCAAAGAAGGGCTCACCCATGAGCAAGGCTTCGGCGGCGCGGTGGTAGCCGAACATGCGCGGTGCCAGCAGGCTGGATGCCGCCTCTGGGCACAGGCCCAAGTTGACGAAAGGCATGGAGAACGCCGCGTTGTCACCGGCATAGACCAAGTCGCAATGGAACAACATGGTGGTGCCGATGCCCACCGCAGGCCCGGCCACAGCAGCGAGCAGTGGCTTTTCGAAGGTGGCGATGCCTCGCAAAAAGCGGAACACAGGCGACTCTTGTGTGGAAGGCGGCTGGTTCAAAAAGTCGCCAATGTCGTTGCCCGCACTGAAGATGCTCTCATGCCCCTGAAACACCACCACGCGCACGGCGGGATCGGCTGCAGCTTGGGCCACAGCGTCGGCCATGGCAGCGTACATGGACGATGTGATGGAGTTCTTTTTGTCCAGGCGGTTGAAGGTGATGGTCATCACCCCCGCGTCGGTGTGGGTCAGGATGTCAGACATGCAGGTCCTTGTGGTGTGTCGTTGAGCTTGCGACGGTTTACTGAACCCGAATCCAGGTTTGGGTGCGACCCAGCAGGGGCGCACCGATGAACCCACGGACTTCGAGTTTTTTTCCGCCATCAATAGGGGTCAGGCGAAGGCTGTAGTTTTTGCCGTTCTCGGGATCGAGGATTTTCCCACCCTCCCACACCGCTTTGCCGTCACCTTGTTGACCGCCCCGGATGATTTCCATGCCGATTTTGGGTTTGTCTTTGCGGTCATCGGTGCACAAATTGCAGTTGGGTTCGGTGTTGGGGTTGTTTTGCAGCGACCTTTCGACCACGCCGGACAAGCCACCCGCCGCGTTCTGGCTGATGCGGATTTCGGCTTTGGGCTGCTTGCTTTCATCGTCGATGCTGCGCCACAGACCCACCGGGCTCATTTGGGCGTGTGCGACCAGGCTCAGCAGACCCAGGCTCAAGGTCAATGCGCTTTTGATCATGGGGTTCTTCCTTTTTGAAGCTTGGGGTTCAGGCCAGCGCGGCGTCGGTGTCCATCAGAACATCGCTGCCTGCGCGGATGCGGCGCATCAGGCTCGAGGTTTCGGGCATCAGGCGGTTGAAGTAAAAACGCGCGGTTTGTAACTTGGCCTGGTAGAAGGGGTCAGGGCGCTGGGCCTCTTCTTCGGCTTCGGCCAATTTGGCCAGCGCGATCTGCGCCGAACGGGCCCAGAAATAACCCAGCACCAAATGACCCACCACGCGCAGGTAGTCCACGGCGGCCGCGCCCACCTCGTCGGCGTTGCTCATGGCTTTCATGCCGACTTCGCCGGTCAGCTGGGTGAGCTTTTGGCCCAGATCGGCCAGCGGCTTGATGAACTCGCCCATGGCTTCATTGGCCATTTCGGCCTTGACCAGTTGCTCCACCAGCTTGCCGAATTTCTTGAGCGTCGCGCCTTGGTTGCCCAACACCTTGCGGCCCAGCAAGTCGAGTGACTGGATGGTATTGGTGCCTTCGTAAATCATGTTGATGCGTGCATCACGCACGAACTGCTCCATGCCCCATTCTTTGATGTAGCCGTGGCCACCAAAGACTTGCTGGCAAGCGGATGTCGCCTCCCAGGCGTTGTCGGTGGTGAAGGCTTTGACGATGGGGGTGAGCAAGGCCACGACCTCAGCAGCTTCAGCACGCACGGCTTCGTCGGGATGGTTGAGTTCTTTGTCGAGCAACAAAGCGCAGTAGCAAGCCAGCGCGCGGCCACCTTCGGCATAGGCTTTGGCGGTCATGAGCATGCGGCGCACATCGGGGTGCACGATGATCGGGTCGGCGGGTTTACCAGGGGCCTTGACACCCGTGAGCGAGCGCATTTGTACGCGGTCTTTGGCGTAGGCCAGCGCGTTTTGGTAAGCCACTTCGGTCAGTCCCAGCGACTGGTTGCCCACACCCAGGCGGGCGGCGTTCATCATGACAAACATCGCGGCCAGGCCTTTGTTGGGCTGGCCCACCAAGGTGCCCACCGCGCCGTCCAAAACCATCTGGCAAGTCGCGTTGCCGTGGATGCCCATTTTGTGCTCCAGGCCGCCGCAATAGATGCCGTTGCGCTCGCCCATGTTGCCGTCGGCCGCCACGTTGAACTTGGGCACGATGAAGAGGCTGATGCCTTTGCTGCCGGGAGGCGCTTCGGGCAAGCGGGCCAGCACCAAGTGGACGATGTTGGGGGCCAGGTTGTGTTCGCCCGCGCTGATGAAAATCTTTTGGCCGCTGAGCTTGTAGGTGCCGTCGGCTTGCGGTTCGGCCTTGGTGCGCAGCATGCCGAGATCGGTGCCGCAATGCGGCTCGGTCAGGCACATGGTGCCGGTCCACTCGCCACTGGTCAGCTTGGGCAAATACAGGGCTTTTTGCTCGGGCGTGCCGTGGGCGTGCAGGCACTCGTAAGCACCGTGGCTCAGACCCGGGTACATGGTCCAAGCCTGGTTGGACGAGTTGAGCATTTCGTAAAAGCACTGGTTGACCACAAAGGGCAAGCCCTGACCGCCGAACTCGGGGTCGCAGCTGAGCGCTGGCCAGCCACCGGCCACGTACTGCGCGTAGGCTTCTTTGAAGCCGTCCGGCGCTTTGACTTCGTGCGTGTCGCGGTTGAGCTGGCAGCCCTGCGTGTCGCCCGAGATGTTGATGGGGAACACCACCTCGGCGGCAAATTTGCCACCTTCTTCCAGCACCGCGTTGATGGTGTCGGCGTCGGTGTCGGCATGCTTGGGCAGGGCCTTGAGTTCGGCGCTCACGTTGAGCAACTCGTGCAAGACAAATTGCATGTCGCGAATTGGAGGGGTGTAGACGGGCATGTGAAACTCCTTGAATCGGTGGGGAATGCTTGGGGGATTGGAAAAAATCAGTCGTTCACAGGCTTGCGACGAGCATTGGGCAAGGCCGCAAGCTTGGGAGATTTGGTCACGCTGGCTGGCACAGGCAGGGGAGGCGAGCCGGTGCCGGCGTAGCGGGTCAAGATGTGCTGAAAGCCTTGGCGTGCGCGATCGGTAGCGCTGGGGTTACGCAAAAAGCGGGCCTCGTAATGCAGGGCCAGGATCAGGCCGTGGATTTCAAAAGCGATCTGGTGAGCGTCCGATGCGCGGCTGATTTGGCCTTCGGCCTGGGCCAGCTCCACAGCCCGGCGCAAAGCGGTTTGCCAAGTGGACACAGAAGAGGCCAGCGCGTCGCGCACCGGGCCAGTGCGGTCGTCAAATTCGACCGCGCCACTGATGTAAATGCAACCCGAATCGATCTCAGCCGAGGTCTGCACCATCCAGTTGTCAAACAAGGCCTGCAGTCTCGATACGCCGCGCGGTTTTTGCATGGCGGCATAAAACACCTCGGACTCGAATCGTTCATGGTATTGTCGGATGACAGAGATCTGCAGCTCTTCGCGCGAGCCGAAGTGGGCAAATACGCCCGATTTGCTCATGCCCGTAACTTCAGCCACGGCTCCAATCGACAGGCCTTCCAGACCAATTTGCGCGGCCAAGCCCAAGGCAGCGTCAATGATGGCCGCCTTGGTTTGCTGCCCTTTGATCAGCACACGGCGGCCATTTTCAGCAGCGGGAGTGGGCTCGGTTTTGCGCGTGTTTGGGGTGTCGGTCATGGTGCATAAAAAAGAACGATCGTTCTATTTTGCACCAATTTTGCGACCCACACACATGCACCTGTCCTAATGAGGGCAAATCGGGGGGGCGTTTGACGTTGAGCGGCAAACACTGGACCTGAGACGCCTCTCGCTGAACGCTAAGGCCCGACCTGATCTTTCAGCGGCAAATGTCCTGCCAACTCCAGTTGCATGCAAATCATGTTGACCAGCATGGCCACCGAAGGGCGACCGGTTTCGATGACAAAGTGCGCCGCCTCACGGTACAGCGGATCTCGCGATTCGAACAAGGTGCGTAAACGGCTCAGCGGATCGTCCACTTGAAGCAAAGGGCGAGCGGTGTCATGGCGCACGCGCCGAAATACATCTTCCGGTGTGGAACGCAAGTAGATCACCTGGCCACGTTCATGCATGTGCCGTCGATTGGCTTCGCGCAGAACGGCACCGCCCCCCGTGGCGATCACGCCCTGCTGCGTTTGCGTCAACTCGTCGATCACCTGCTGCTCCTGATTCCGGAAACTGTCCTCGCCCTCGCGGGCAAAAAACTCCCGGATCGAGCAGCCCAGACGGTGCTCGATCTCATGGTCGGAATCGACAAAAGGCTGACCAAGACGCCGCGCCAATTGGCGGCCAATGGTGGTTTTGCCTGAGCCGGGAAGGCCCACAAAGATGATGCTCAAAGGAAGTCTCTTGCAGAAAAAAACAGCGTCAACCCCAACCCTAGGGACTGGGGTTCGCGTCTTTCAAGTGTATTCGACGTGGTGGTGGACCTGGCCACCGAGCTGCCCCATGAACAGCCACAGATAAACCTGGGCAGGCCTCAGGGCGGCACTGCTGCCGGACCATCGGCCATGACGCGGGGTGTCAAAAAAATCAGCAACTCACTTTTGCGCTGTGCCTTGTCGCGGTTTTTGAACAACCAGCCCAAGCCCGGCATATCCCCCAGGCCCGGCACCTTGGCTTCGTTGTTGCGGTCGGTCTCTTCGTAAATACCGCCCAGCACCACGGTGCCACCGTCCTCCACCCGCACCTGGGTCTTGACGTGTTTGGTGTTGATGGCAAAACCAGCAGGGGTGATCTGGCCCACACTGTCGCGGTTGACGTCGACCTCCAACACCACCGAGCCATCAGGGGTGATTTGCGGCGTCACCTCCAGCTTCAGGTTGGCTTTTCGAAAGGTGATCGAGGTTGCGCCACTGGCTGAAGCCGTTTGGTAAGGCAATTCGGTCCCTTGCTCGATCAAGGCCTTGGTTTGGTCGGCTGTAACCACCCGAGGGCGCGACACCACCTTGCCTCGACCATCGGCTTCCAGCGCGGAAATTTCCACGTTGATGAACCGATCGGCCGCCGCGTTGAACAATGACACCGCAAAACTGGCAGGCGTGTTCAATGTCTGCCCAGCCGAGCCCGCGGGCAACTTGACCTGGTTGCCGGACACCACCCCCGCGCCCGTCTCGGCATTGCCCGCCCCCAAAGCCAGGGTGTTGGCCCGCTGGTTCACACGCAAGGGCACCGCCAGTCCAGCCCCCAATCGCACGCCCAGCGATTGTCCAAACTGGTCATCGGCCTCGACAATACGGGCCTCAATCAGCACCTGGCGCACAGGAATGTCCAGCTGGACCAACAGTTTTTGCACCTCGAGCAGACGCTGAGGCAAGTCGGAAATGAACAACTGGTTGGTCCGCGGCTCGGCCAACACACTGCCCCGACTGCTGAGCCAACGGCCACCACCACCCGATCCAGCCCCTTGCAAGCGCTGAGCGACGTCCGTGGCCCGGGCATATTGCAAACGCATGTTCATCGTCTGCACCGGACTCACGGACTCCAGCGCAGTTTGGGCTTCAAGTTGCATTTTTTCGCGATGGGCCCATTCACCCTGCGGAGCCACCCACAGCACACGCCCATCCTGTCGTGAGGCCAGACCCTTGGACTGCAACACAATTTGCAGGGCTTGTGGCCAAGGCACATCGGTCAGTCGAACCGTCACCTGGCCCTTCACGCTGTCGGTGGCCACCAAGTTTAAGCCGGTGAACTCGGCAAACACCTGCAGCAACGTGGTGATCTCGACACTCTGAAAGTTCAGGCTGATGGGCCGAAGATCATCGGCGGAGCCTGGAGCGAGGGCACTCTTCAAAGCGGAAGGTTCACTCCAAATCTTCGGTCTGTCCTGCTGCGGGGTTTGCGCCACCGCATCAGGCGCCATGCAAAAGCTCAAACAACACAGTGCGGCAAGCCACAACGGATTTTTGTAAGCACTGAAAGGAAGTGAAATGGATCTCATGGCTTTGCCTTTTCCAAACCGATCACCTGCATCGGACCTTGCGCAGCGCGCAAATGCACCTCCCGTGCATGAATGCTCTGCACCACGTGGCCTTGCGTGCCGATGCGCTGGCCAACTCGGGCACGCACCCAATGCGGTCCAGCCATCAAAATGAGCTGCGCATCATGCCCATGCTGCCAAATGCCCACCAGACGAACTTGCTCCAAGGGCCAATCGGCTGGATCAGGCGAAAACAGCGCTGTTGGCAATACCGAAGCCAGGTTCTCTTGCGGTGAGGTCCGCGACTGCACGCCAGCCCCGGTTTGCGAGGACACCGGGTCCTCGCCCTTGAAGTTCGGGACTGCCACCGAAGAGGCCACGCTGGGTAAAGGCGTTGTCACAAAGACAGGGCCACCTGCCCTGGGTCGCAACCCAACAGAAACGGGACTGGGAAACAACGCACCAGGCGCTAACGCTGCGCCCCCACCCGGTGTGCTCGTTGCCGCTGGAGAAAGCCACAGGCGCAACACGGCTTCGATGGCCACCTCGCCACCCTGGGGGGTGATGCGCAAACGCTCAATGCCCCAAACTGGGCCGCGCGTATTCATGGCGGTCCAAACAGCCACCCAATCGTCAAAGCGGGCCTGCAGCCGCAACGCCACGGCCTGGCTGGGCCAAGCGCCCATCGGGCTGGAGGGCTCAGGTCGCAAAGACAACAAACGCACGCCATGATGCGCGAATAAACGCTCCAGTTGCGGCCAAACTGCGGACTGCGTGCCTTGAACAGGCCACCACGCCAAGACCTGTGGCGGGCCTGTTGGAGCGTTCAAATCCGCGTGGGCTCCTGGCCCCTTGCTGGCCTGCTTTTGCTGCGCCGGAAATTGCGCCCGCAGGTCTTGTACCTGAGCCTCACTTTCCCACAATGCGTCCAAGGCTTCGAGTTGCACGCTGCCTACCCCAAGCAAACCCAACCCAAATCCGGCCAGTGCAAATGCCCAGCGGCGTGCCAACCAGCGCCACCGGTCGCGCCACAGTCTGGGCCAACCCAGTTGCCAAGCAGGGGACAGGGCAGGCCAAGCCAATGCTCGGGGTCGCATCATGGCCGCTCCTTGCCAAGCTCGGCCTGAAGCTGGTCTATGCCTGGGGCCGCAGCAACGCGGCCCGTTCCCAACAGAGGCCAAGGGGCCTGCCAGACAAACTCCTGCGTCGCCCGCGGGGCTGCGTTGTCAGCACCCGCCGCATTCAGCAAGCTGACCAGCGTCCAGGCTTTGTCTCTTACAGGGTCAGCGAGTGGCACAGACAAGCGCGCTTGTGCCTGTGCCATTCGCTGCAAATCGATCGCCTGACCGTGCAACTCCAGGGTTTGTGAATCGAGCTGAAAGCGCAACAACTGCACCGCATCCGGACCTGCTTCCTGCAACAAGGCCTGATGCAAGTCCTCCCAGGCCTGTAACTCCACCTTCAGCGCTTGAACACGTTCGGCTTGCTGCTGCCATGTGGTGTGCTGCGCATGCCGGGCCTTGTCAGTCGCCAACTGGGTTTGCACCTTCTTCAAGCGGGACTGCAGCACGGCACGTTCTTGCTCGAGTTGCAGCCGTTGTTCCTGTACCCCCGCCACCCACCACAAGGCCGTCAGACTCCCCACCACCAAACCGGCCAAGGAGGTCCACCTGCGGTGAAGTCTTCGGCGCTGTCTCGCCAAAGCAGGGTATTGCAAAAGGTTGAAGGCCATCATCACAGCCAGGCTTTGAGCGCCAGACCCGAGGCCACCAAGCGGGGCCCGGCGGTCGATTGCAGGGCCTGCTTCAACAACAAATTCCATTCCACAGGGGTACCGCCCAACCGTTGCCATTGGCCCAGGTCCTCATCCACTGTCAAATCGAATTGCCAGTCTTGCGGTGCTTGCGTGAGCAAACTGTCCAGCCCCCCCTTGAGGTGGCAAACCGCCCGATGGGCTGCGTACCAAGCGGGCTCTACGCTGTCGAGCTGCCAACCGGCCGTGCGCACAGCATCCTTGAGCGCCAGAATGTGCACCTGATCGCAACCTACCCAATGCACGCGGGTCAGCAATCCCTGGCTCACCGGGTCGGCTTCAAAATCAAAATTGACCTCATCTGGCGCCAAGCCCAGCACCTGCGCCACTTCCAGTTGCACCTCGCTGGCCCAGTCATCGCGGGGCAATTCTGCAGGCAACTCCAGGACCCCCGCCACCACCTTGTCTTCAGCCAAGGCCACAGAAACTTGCTGGCGCGCCAGCACACCCACCCGCCTCAAGCCTTCGCTGAATCCAAAAGCTGCGTGATCCGAGCCTATGGGTGTGATTTTTTCCATCGCTTGCACCCGAACACCCACCACTTTGTGAAATGACAAGCCCATCAAGGCCCAGTCCTGCCCATCCGAGGCCAAGCCCCAAGCCCGCCGCGCCCGACGACTGGCCCATTGCTGCCAAAACCGAGACCAAGATGGCATGATCCTCCTTGTCTAAGCCAAAGATGGCTTGTTTTGGCAAGTTTTTTAACATGATTTTGTTGGAAGAACAATCCATTTTTATACTCAAAGTATTCACATTTTCAGAACTGACGCTGCGTGGCCGCGCAGGATTTTTATAATGCAATGCGTCCGGTAATCCGCTGGCCGCACCCACCCCAAGCTCTATGCCCCAACAAGACACTGCACCGGACACCCGCCAAAGAGCCTCAAAAACCCATCTCCCCGCCGCCAGCGCTTTGGACTGGCTGGTCAAGTTGGCCTTGTGGGCCATGGGCTTGCTTGCAGCAGGCTTGTTTTGTTTGCTGATGGTGGTGGGCGTGGCCATGGTGACGGCCTATCCGAACTTGCCAGACATCTCGGACCTGGCCAACTACAAGCCCAAACTGCCTCTGCGCGTGTTCACCGCCGATGGTCAGTTGATGGGTGAATTTGGCGAAGAGCGCCGCAACCTCACACCCATCCAAGACATCCCAAAAATCATGAAAGACGCGGTGCTGTCCATTGAGGACAACCGCTTTTACGACCACGGCGGCGTGGACTACCTGGGCATTTTGCGTGCGGGTTTCGCCAACATCGGGCGTTTGAAAAGCCAAGGTGCTTCCACCATCACCATGCAGGTGGCGCGCAATGTCTACTTGTCTTCCGAAAAAACCTACACCCGCAAGATCTACGAAATTTTGCTGACCTACAAACTGGAACACCTGTTGACCAAGGACCAGATTCTTGAGATCTACATGAACCAGATCTTCCTGGGCAACCGGGCCTATGGTTTTGCCTCAGCGGCAGAAACCTACTTCGGCAAATCGCTCAAAAACATCTCCATTGCCGAAGCGGCCATGCTGGCCGGTCTTCCCAAAGCACCCTCAGCCTTCAACCCCATCGCCAACCCCAAACGCGCTCGTTCACGGCAGCTCTACATCATCGAGCGCATGGAAGAAAACGGCTACATCACCGCTCGACAGGCTGCGCAAGCCAAGGCCGAACCTTTGGCTCTGAAGTCTTCGGGCAACAAAAAAACCCTGCACGCCGAATTTGTCGCAGAAACGGTCAGACAAATGGTCTTCGCCCAATATGGCCAGGACACCTACACCCGTGGGCTGAATGTTTACACCACCATTCAGTCACAGGATCAAATGGCGGCCTACCAAGCTTTGCGCCAGGGCCTGATGGACTATGAGCGGCGTCAGGTGTACCGAGGGCCTGAAAAATTCATCAACCTGCCCAACGACCCCAAACTGGCCGAAGACCTGATTGACGAGACTCTGGAAGAACACCCGGACAACGGTGATGTGGTGTCAGCGGTCGTGCTCGAGGCCTCCCCTAAAAAAGTTGTGGTGGTCCGACAAAACAGCGAACAAATCACCATCACAGGCGAGGGTCTCTTGCCAGTCCAATCAGGCCTGTCAGACAAAGCACCAGAGGCCAAACGCATACGCAAAGGCGCTGTTGTTCGCATTGTTCAACTGCCCAAGGGCCAGTGGGAACTCACCCAATTGCCGGAAGTCGAAGGCGCTTTTGTGGCCTTGACCCCTCAAACAGGCGCCATCCGAGCCCTGGTCGGCGGCTTTGACTTTGCCAAGAACAAATTCAACCATGTCACTCAGGCTTGGCGGCAGCCAGGCTCCAGTTTCAAACCTTTCATCTATTCCGCCGCCCTTGAGAAAGGCATGTCGCCTGCGACCATGGTCAACGACGCGCCCTTGTTTTTTGATGGTGGCGTGACCGGTGGCCAACCCTGGGAGCCCAAAAATTACGATGGCAAGTTTGATGGCCCCATGAGCTTGCGCACCGGCTTGGCCAAGTCCAAGAACATGGTCTCCATTCGCGTGCTTCAATCGGTGGGCACCCGCCCGGCACAAGAGTGGGTCACCCGCTTTGGCTTTGACGCGGACAAACACCCGCCCTACCTGACCATGGCCTTGGGTGCAGGCTCGGTCACGGTCATGCAAATGGCCACGGGCTATTCGGTTTTTGCCAATGGAGGGTACCGGGTCAGCCCCCACTTGATCAACCGCATCACCGACTACAAGGACCGCTTGTTGGTCGACAGTCCTGCGCCTGAAATCGATGAAACGTCAAAACGCGCGATTCCCCAGCGCAACGCTTTCGTCATGACCAACCTGTTGCAGGAAGTGACCCGCTCAGGCACGGCCGCCCGCGCGCAATCGACCCTCAAACGGCCGGACATTTACGGCAAAACCGGCACCACCAACGATGCCATGGACGCTTGGTTTGCGGGCTACCACAGCCAAATCGCCGCCGTGGTCTGGATCGGTTACGACACACCCCGCAAACTCGGCGACCGTGAAACCGGGGGAGGTCTGAGCTTGCCTGTCTGGATCAAGTACATGGAAACCGCCTTGCGGACCCTGCCCATCACCGAGCCCAAGCCTGCAGAGGGCTTGGTCCAAATCGGGGGCGAATGGTTTTATTCGGAGTTTTCAGGCAACAACGGCATTTCTTCACTGAGCGACACCAGTGGCCAAGCAGACGCCATACAGCCGCAAGAAGAGCGCAAGCGGATACTGGATCTGTTCAGAAATTGAAGCCCCAAAAAACCCTTGAAGGCCTGACACACGATGCGACGGGCCCAAGCGCTCAAAGACTGAAACTCAAACTTTGTCCTGATTGCTGCGAAGCATAGCGCGACAGGCTCTGCCAAAACTCACCTTGGCCTTTGGTGTCTTGCCAAAGCGCGCCGTCAAATTTGTAATGAAACCCGCCGCAACGGGCCGCCAGCCACACTTCGTGCAGGGGTTTTTGCAGATTGACCACGATCTGGCTGCGGTTGGGGAAAGTCAACGTGACCATGCCACCCACCCGTTGGTTGTCCACGTCGGCATCGGTGTTGTCGTTCAGGCGATCACAGCTGATCTCTATGCCCGCCAGCAGGCGTTCAGCTTGGTCCAGAAATTCAAGGTCGGTCATTACAATCGCATCATGTTGAAGGTGATGAAGATTCTAGTCATGCTGCATGCCCTTGTTGGCGGTGCGGCCGTATTGAGCGCTTGCGGTCAACGGGGCCCGCTGGTCCTGCCCACATCACCGGATTCGACCGGACGCGCCACGTTGCCCGAAACGCTGAACCCGTTTCGCACGCGCCCACAGGGCTCCAGCAACGCACCTGCGCCATTTGCCCAACCCGCCACCCCGCAACCGAATCCTGTTGCGACGCCTTGAGATCGAGCACAGACCTCTCCTCAAGCCCCTTTGAAACCCGCCCACATGTTGTCCATTTTTACCCCGAGCCTTGTTAACCCATGACCGCCAACACCGCACTCCCAGGACAACCCCACATCGCCTACGCGGGCGACCAACTGCATGTGGAGGCCATGGCGCTGTCCCAACTGGCCCGCGAACACGGCACGCCCTTGTTTGTGTACTCCAAGGCCGCCATGCTCTCAGCCTTGGCCGCCTACCAGCGTGGCTTTGCTGGACGCCAAGCGCAAATTTGCTACGCCATGAAGGCCAACTCCAGCCTGGCCATCCTGCAAGTGTTTGCCGAGGCCGGTTGCGGCTTTGACATCGTCTCGGGCGGCGAACTGGCCCGCGTGTTGGCTGCGGGCGGCGACCCCGCCAAGGTGATTTTTTCAGGCGTGGGCAAAACCCGCGCTGAAATGAAGCAGGCCCTGCAAGTGGGCATTGGCTGCTTCAACGTGGAAAGCGAAGCCGAGCTGGACGTGCTGAGCGAGGTGGCCATGGGCTTGGGTAAAAAAGCTCCGGTCAGCCTGCGTGTGAACCCCAATGTCGACCCCAAGACCCACCCCTACATTTCAACCGGCCTCAAGGGCAACAAATTCGGCATCGCCCATGAAGACGCGCTGAGCGCCTACCGCCACGCCGCCAGTCTGCCCGGCCTGAAGGTGGTGGGCATCGACTGCCACATCGGCTCTCAAATCACCGACAGCACGCCTTATTTGGACGCCATGGACCGGGTGCTGGACCTGGTGGCCGAGGTCGAGTCAGCGGGCGTCCCCATTCATCACATCGACTTTGGCGGTGGACTGGGCATCAACTACAACGGCGACACACCGCCGCAGGCCGATGCGCTGTGGGCACAGCTTCTGACCAAACTCGATGCCCGTGGCTACGGCCAGCGCCAACTCATGATCGAACCGGGCCGCTCGCTCGTGGGCAATGCGGGCGTGTGCCTGACCGAGGTGCTGTACCTCAAGCCTGGCGAGCAAAAGAATTTCTGCATCGTCGACGCCGCCATGAACGACCTGCCCCGCCCGGCCATGTACCAGGCTTTCCACCAGATCGTGCCGGTCACGCCACGTACAGGCGATGGTTTGGTGTACGACGTGGTCGGCCCGGTGTGCGAAAGCGGCGACTGGATCGGCCGCGACCGTCAACTGCGGGTCGCAGCGGGTGACGTGCTCGCCGTGCTGTCGGCAGGTGCTTACTGCATGAGCATGGCCAGCAACTACAACACCCGGGGCCGTGCCGCCGAAATTCTGGTGGACGGCACCAAGGCCCATCTGATTCGCCAACGCGAATCGGCGTTTGACACTTTTGCGCTGGAGCAATTGGTCTGAAACGCGCCAGCACCCTGAAGCCGTCGCGCAGCGTGTGAGTGGGCACTCAGGGTCGCCGCGCTGACCGCAGCAAACGCCAGCCCAGCAAAGCCGCCAAGATGCCTGCATAAACAAGCACCTCGTCAAAGTCCTGCTTGCCCGCCCTCATCCACCAAAAGTGCAGCACGGCCAGCACGGCCACCACATACACCCCCCGGTGCAGCATTTGCCAACGCTTGCCGCCCAGCCAGCGCACAGCCCGGTTAAAAGAGGTGGCAGCCAGCGCCAGCAAGATCACAAAGGCGCTGAAACCCAACCAAATGAAGGGGCGTTTGACGATGTCTTGCACGGTGTCGGCCAAGTCAAAGCCCATGTCAAACCAGGCGTAGCACAGCAGGTGCAGGCTGGCGTAACCAAAGACCAGCAAACCCAGCATGCGCCGAAACCGCAGCAGTTCTGGCCAGCCCAGTACAGTGCGCAATGGGCTCACGGCCAGCACCACGCACAGGCTGCGCAGCGTCCAGTCGCCCGTGGCGCGGATCAGGGCTTCGGCTGGGTTGGGACCAAGCTGGTCCTGCAGGGTTTGCGCCAGCAACCAAGCCCAAGGCGTGCAGCCAAGCACCAGCAATGCCCACCAAGCGGCGGGATGACGCAGCGCCGACCTCATGCCCTCAAGACTTTGACCCGCAGCGGCATCAGAAGAATTTCTTCAAGTCCATGCCGGCATAAAGCTGGCCGACCTGTGTCTCGTAGCCGTTGAACATGAGCGTCTTGCGCTTCTTGGCCAGCAAACCGTCTTCCCCGATGCGCCGCTCGGTGGCCTGGCTCCAGCGCGGGTGGTCCACATTCGGGTTCACGTTGGAATAAAAACCATACTCCTGAGGGGCAGATTTCTCCCAGGATATGACCGGCTGCTTGTCCGTGAAGCGGATCTTGACCAGGCTCTTGCTGCTCTTAAAGCCATACTTCCAGGGCACCACCAGACGCAGGGGTGCACCGTTTTGCTTGGGCATCACCTCGCCGTACATGCCAAAGGCCAGCAAGGTCAATGGATGCATGGCCTCGTCCATGCGCAAGCCTTCGAGATAGGGCCAATCGAGCACACTCGAGCGCAGACCCGGCATGGTCTTGGGGTCAGCCTGGGTGACAAACTCCACAAACTTGGCACCCGGCAGGGGCTCCACGCGCCGGATCAGATCGGCCAGCGAATAACCGATCCAGGGGATCACCATCGACCAGCCTTCCACGCAGCGCAAGCGGTAAATGCGCTCTTCCATGGCACCCCACTTCAGCAAGTCTTCCAGGTTCACTCGGGCGGGCTTCTTCACCAAGCCCTCGATCTCGACACTCCAGGGGTCCGTCTGAAGGGTGTGGGCCCGCTTGGCCGGGTCGGACTTGTCGGTGCCGAACTCGTAGAAATTGTTGTACGAGGCGGCATCTTTGTAGGACGTGGGCTTGTCCAAGACCACCGCACCGGCCAATTTGGTGGGCACCGACGCCAGGGGGGGCAGCTGGCCGGGCCGGGTCATTTGAGCCTGAGCGTCGCGCAGCCCCCAACCCGCCAAAGCCAAACCCGCGGAGCCCGCGGCGAGTTGTCGCATCAGGTCGCGGCGGGATTGGTAAGCCGCTTGGCTGGTGATGTCGCTGGGCACAGGGTGCGAAAAACCCGATGAAGAAGAGCGGATGATCATGTGATTGGCCTGATAGTGAATTGCCTCGCGATCATTGTGAACGGTCCCAATCACTTTTGCACACAGGGGGCAAAAGCTCTGCAAAAACAGGCCATCAAAACCCAACGGTCGACCCACCAGCATCGACAGCTGACACCGCCGAACTGCGGGCCATTCCTGACTCCGGGGACACCGCCCCTGAAGTCACAGGGTGCCGTAGCTGTGCAAGCCGCTCAGAAACATGTTGACCCCGAGAAAGGCAAAGGTCGTGATGCCCAGGCCTACCAAGGCCCACCATGCGGCCACCGTGCCGCGCAAGCCCTTCATCAGGCGCATGTGCAGCCAAGCGGCGTAGTTCAACCAGACGATCAGTGCCCAGGTTTCCTTCGGGTCCCAGCTCCAATACCCGCCCCAGGCCTCTGCCGCCCACAAAGCCCCCAGCACGGTGGCGATGGTGAAGAAGGCAAAACCCACGGCGATAGATTTGTACATCACATCGTCCAGGATTTCAAAGGAAGGCAGTCGCTCGGCAATGCGTCGTCGGCCCAACAAAATGCCCGCCACAATGAAGGCGGACACCCCAAAGTAAACCAGCCAATAGCTACTGGTTTGATCGTTGGCGGATTGGCGGAACACCACAGGCTCAAAACACAACACGATGCCCAGCAGCCACAAGGGCGCGAGTTTGTACCAGCGTGTCTCGCCAGCGGTTTGCTTGATCAGGTAGGCAAAAGCGACCATCGCGGCCAGGGCAAAGGTGCCATACCCAATGAAATTGGCCGGCACATGGATTTTCATCCACCAGCTTTTGAGTGCAGGCACCAAGGGCTGAATGGCGTGCGCCTCGCGAACCAACGTGTACCACAGCAAAAAGCCCACTGCCGCGCTGACCACCAACATCACAAACGCACCCAATGCGCGGGTCTTGTACTGCGCTTCATAGTACAGATAGAACGCCGCCGTCATCCAGCAAAACATGACGAAGACTTCGTACAGGTTGCTGACCGGGATGTGACCGATGTCAGGACCCAGTTGGTGGCTTTCGTACCAACGCACCAGGGTGCCGATCAAGGCCAAACCCACCGCCACCCAAGCCATGCGCGAGCCCAATGACTCCATGGCATCGCCTTGCCCGCGAATGAACATGCCCGCCCAGTAAAAAATGGTGCTGATGAAGAACAGCATGCTCATCCACAGGATGGCCGACTGGCTGGACAGAAAATACTTGAGCAAAAACACCTGCTCGGAGCGCGCCAAATCACCTTGGTAGAGGTAAATGGCCAACAGCGACAATCCCGTCACCACCAGCATCAGGGTGCGCAGCGGCCGCCAGAACCAGGCCAGCCAGATCACCGCTGGCAAGGTGCCGATCAAAATGCCTTGCTCATACACGTCCATGGCGTGCTGGTAACGGGTGAAGGCGAACACCGTGCCCAACAGCGCCAGCAGGGCAAAGCCCCAATCCAGGGCCGAGCGGCTCGATAAAAAGCCGGGGTTCAAAGTCACAGTCGTCATGGTGTTTTCTCGGAGCGGCCCAGCAAACGGGCGGTCAGTTGTTCAAATTCACGGTCTACGTCCATGGTCTTGCGGTTGGACGACAAGGCCAAGCTCGCTTGGGCACCCTCACCCTGAGGTGACAGCCAGACCCACAAACGACGGTCCCGAACATACAGCATTGCAAAAATGCCCATGATCAACAGGGCGCAGCCCAGGTACACGATGGACTGGCCCGGCGCTCTGGCCACCTGGAACACGCTGGCTTGCACCTGCTTGAAATCCTTGAGCAAAAACGTCATGGGCGCGGCGTAAAACGGCGCGTCAGACAAGGCCAGCACCGCCTGTGACATGAAGCCCTGCACTTTGTCGGCGGGCAAAGGCTTGGCCGCGGCTTGCGCGCGCGCCACGGCGTCCAACTCGAGCAAGGTGCCGTTCAGGATGCGCACGAACATCTCTCCTGCCCGAGCGCGTTCCGCCTCGGGGACATTGGCCTCCAAGAAATCAGCCAAGGCCTGCAGGCCCGCTACTTTCTGGCCCTTAATCTCTTCTTGGCCTGCAAACAAACCCAAAGCACGCTGCGCTGAATCGGCCAGTTGCTTTGTCAATTCTGGGCGTTGGGGGTCCACCGCCAGGCGGGCATAACGCTGCACCGCACGCGCACGCAGCTCGGGCGTTTCCAGGGCAGCACGCAATCGGATGAAACCGGTCAACTCGCCGTTCTCGTCTGCGGGGGGGCGCAGGTAGCGGTAAGGCTCGCTGGGCGTCTCGCGCATACCCAGCAAGAACACCGGCACGCCGTCCCCTGCATCCACCGGCAACATGTAATTGTTGTACTCACGTGCCTGGCCAGCCGCATCGCGCAGCTTGTAGCTGACGCTGGGGCCCACATTGCGCAGGTCTTTGGTTTGCGTGGTTTTGTTGCCCGCGCCCAACCGCGCATCGATGGCGCTTCGCAAATCCACCTTGCGCACGTCCACCGCCGTGCCTTGGGGGCCTTCGCCACCGGACATGTTCTCGACGTTGATGACGCGCAGCCCGGTGAACTCCAGACTCAATTTTTCGTTGCCATTGGTCAGGTCCGTGCTGCCGCCAATGGTGCCTACCACCTCAAAGGACTTGGTGGCTGCTGCCATGGGCACAGCTTGCAAAGTGACCTGAGAGCCGCCATCGTCAAAGCTGGACTGGTAAATGTTGATGCCCTTGAAGCTGGCCGGATGGTTCACCTCGACACGCGCTTCCTTTTTTTCGCCGGTGGACTTGTCGTGAATGACGATGTCACTGGCAAACAGCTTGGGCATGCCCGTCGAGTAGTACTCGACGATGAATTTTTTCAGCTCAATGACAAAGGGCAACTCTTGCAACAAAATGCCGTTGGACTGGTTCAAGATCGCAGTGCCCGACGCGGTGTCTTCAGCCACCAGCAAATTGGCGCGAAACGCCGGGTTGCGCTCAGACAGGCGGTGCTGCGCGGGCACATCGGCGATCAGGCCACCGCCGTTGTAGATTTCCTTGCCGCCAAACCACATCTGGGCGCGCACCGCCAGGTCGCCATCGAGCAAGCCACCCACACACACCAGCACAATGGCCGAGTGCGCCGCGATGTAACCGATCTTGTTGGCGGCACCCGCCTTGGCCGCCAGCATCCAGCCCTTGCCCGCTGGGGTGTCGCGCTCTTGCAACTTGACCTTCCAGCCGCCCGTGGCCAGCAGGGCCCCCAGGCGCTTGGCCGCCGCCTCGGGCGTCTCGTTCAGATGGCCTTCGGCCTTGTGATGAAAAGCCTTGAGGCTTTGCACGCGGATGTTTTCCTTGTAGTTCTTCAGGTCCACCAGGATCTTGGGCGCGTTGCGGGCAATGCACAAACTGGTGCTGATGACCAGAAAAGCCAAAATCAACAAGAACCACCAGGCGCTGTAAACACTGTTGAGCTTGAGGGTGGCAAACAACTCGGCCCAAAACGGCCCGAACTGGTTGATGTAGTTGTTGGTCGGCTCGTTTTGCTTGAGCACTGTGCCGATCACCGAGGCGATGCAAATGATCGTCAGCAAGGAAATGGCAAACCGCATCGACGACAGCAACTCGATCACGGCCTGCCCTCGCGGAGAGCTGCGCTCGGATTCAGGGCTGGATGCAACAGTCGTCATGGGGTGTTCAAAAAAGAAGCCAGCAAAGAAGTGGCGAGACAAGGCCCGCCCAAAACGTTCAAGGCCGGAAAACCGGCCTTGGTGTGTGTCATATCAGCCGATTCTTAATTTTGCCCCAGGGCCGTGCTCTGGGTCTTGAAACCCGCTGAAGTCCACAGGTCAAAACGGACACGTACCCGGGTCATCACCCGGCCAAACAATCAGCGCAGACCTGCAATGTAGTCCGACACCGCCTTGATTTCGCGGTCGTTCATTTTGGCGGCGACCTGCGTCATTTGCAGGTTGTTCTTGCGCACGCCTTCACGGAACATTACCAATTGTCCGGCAGTGTAGTCGGCGTGCTGACCCGACAGACGGGGGTACTGCGAAGGCATACCTGCACCATTGGGTGAATGGCAGCTCGCGCAAGCGGCGATCTGACGGTCTGGGATACCGCCACGGTAAATGCGCTCACCCCAAGCCACAGTCTCTTTGGCGTTGGCAAAGCCAGGCTTGGCTTGCTTGGAGGCCAGCCAAAAAGCGATGTTGCGCATGTCGTCAGGGCTGAGGGCAGCGACCATGCCACTCATGACGGCGTTGGCACGTTTGCCCGATTTGTACTCTTGCAGTTGCTTGAGCAAATACTCAGGGTGTTGCTGGGCCAACTTGGGGTTGGCTGGCGTGCTGGAGTTGCCGTCTGCGGCATGGCAAGCCACACAAGCTTGGCTGAAAATGGCTTCGCCTTTGGCCAGGTCGGGTTTGGCAGCTTGCGGCGCAGGGCCGGCAGCCAAGGCAGAACCGGCCAGCAAAGCAGCTGACAGGGCGGTGATCAAAAGAGAGAAATTCGACTTCATGGCGTGATCCAAGAGTTGGCGCGAAACTCAGGGATTCTACAATGAGGTCCGCGTCAGTTTCCTGACGACCCAAGGTATCCCTGATTTATGAGCTCCCGCCCCCATGTTCGCGCTCCCGCAAGCCCCCCCAACGCCGCCAAAGCCAGTCCGGCCGTGGTTTCGGCGGCGCGCAATAACCCCGCTGCGGTCACGCCCATGGGCTGGATGCACACCGCCCGATTTTTGACCACCGCTGCGCAATTGCACCACCTGCCCGCGCTGGACACGCCCGAAATCGCCTTTGTGGGTCGCTCCAATGCTGGCAAATCCACCTGCATCAACACCCTGACGCAAAAAAAGCAGCTCGCCTTTGCTTCCAAAAAACCCGGCCGCACTCAGCACATCAACCTGTTTGCGTTGGGCAAACAAGGCATCACCGACGCCGTGCTGGCCGATTTGCCCGGTTACGGTTATGCCGCTGTGGCCAAAATGGACAAGCTGCGTTGGCAGCAGGTCATGGCCAACTATTTGGTCAGCCGCGAAAACCTCAAGGGCATCGTCATGATGTGCGATCCGCGCCACGGCCTGACCGAACTCGACGACATCCTGCTGGAAGTGATCCGTCCGCGTGTCGAAGAAGGCCTGAAGTTCCTGATCATCTTGACCAAAGCCGACAAGCTCACCCGCGCCGAGCAAGCCAAGGCCTTGTCGATTGCGCGGCTGCAAGCCGGCGGCGGCGAAGTCAAACTCTTTTCTGCCTTGAAAAAGCAAGGCGTGGACGAAGTGGCCCAACTGCTGTGGGACTGGACCCACTCGGCCGAGGACGCAGGCCCGGCCCTGGAATCCAACCAGCCGCCGGAAGAAGAGCCTGAAGCCCTGGACGAGTGAGTCCCAGTCTTTGACAGAAACAGGATCGCCGCCACGCAAAGAATGCCCCCGTGTCCATATCCCCTACCGACATTCAGACCTGGCAGCAGGACTTGCCCCACGGCATCACCCTGAGCTGCCGCGCCTGCGGCGAACGGGGCCGTCCCGTGCTGATGTTCCTGCATGGCTTTCCGGAAGCTGCCTGGGTTTGGGACCTTTTGCTGGTCCACTATTCGAAACCCGAAAACGGAGGCTACCGCTGCGTAGCCCCCAACCTGCGCGGCTATGAACGCTCCAGCGCCCCAGACGATGTCAAGGCCTACCGGGCCAAGCACCTGGTGCAGGACATCGTGGCCCTGATCGGCCTGGAAGCGGGCCTTGCCCCGTTGGCCGCTTTGGTGGCCCATGACTGGGGCGGCGCTGTGGCCTGGAGCCTGGCCAACCAGCATCCCGACCGCCTGCGGCAGTTGGTCATTATCAATTCGCCCCACCCCGGTCCTTTCCTCAAAGCACTGCAAAGCCACCCGGCGCAACAAGCAGCCAGCGCCTACATGAACTTTCTGGTGCAGCCCGATGCGGCCACACAACTGGCGTCCAATGACTTTGGACGCTTGCTCGGTTTTCTGGACGGAAGCGACCGTTCACTGCACTCGCTCACGAAGCCCCCGAACGACCACGCCCACGAAGCCGCAAGCTGGCTCACCCCTGACGTCAAAGAACAGTACCGACAGACCTGGCGACATGGTCTGCAAGGCGGGCTTAACTATTACCGGGCCTCACCCCTGCGCCCCGCCACGGCGCAAGACCCGGGCGCATCTGCGGTTCAATTGCCGCCCGAAGCCTTGTACATCGGTGTGCCTACGCTGGTGCTGTGGGCACAAGACGACGTGGCCTTGTTGCCCTGCCTGACCGAAGGCCTGGCGCAGCATGTACCCAATTTGAAGCTGGTGTCCATCGCCCAAGCCACCCACTGGGTGGTACATGAAAAACCCGAGCGGGTGATCCGAGAAATCACCTGTTTTCTGACACCCTCCCCTCAATAAAAGCCCAGCTCGCCCTCGGGCCGTGTCTTGAAGCGCTTGTGCACCCAGTAATACTGCTCGGGCATGGTACGCACCCATTCCGCAAGCAAGCCGTTCATGCGAGCGGTGTCTTGCACCAGGTCAGCGGTCGGGAAGCCGGACAGCGGCGCATGGACTTCAATGTCATACCCCAACGGCGTCATGCGCGTGACCACCGGCACCACGCGCGCACCCACCACCTTGGACAAACGCGACAAAGAAGGCACAGTCGCGGCTTGTTCGACCCCCATGAAGGGCACAAAAATCGACTCACTGCGCCCAAAATCCATGTCAGGTGACAAATGCAAGGGCTCCCCTTTTTTGATGCGCACCAAAATCTGCCGCATGCCCTCGTGACGAAAATACGGCCGCACATTGCCCGAGCGCTCACGCCCTTGGCGCACCAAAGCCTCGACCGCCGCACTTGACTGCCCGACAAAAATGAACGCGACCGGCCCGGGGACATCCAAAGAAACCGCCAAGCCACCGGCTTCCAGCCCGACAAAATGCGGTGCAAACATCACCAATGGCCCCGGCTGTTTCAAGGCCTGCAGATCTCCCACCCAGCGCAAACGTTGCCGCACCATCGCCTCAGGCGCATGCCAGAGCCACGAACGGTCCAGCACCGACTGGCCAAACACCACAAAGTGGCGGTAAGCCAGCGCCTTGCGCTCAGGCTCGGACAACTCGGGCATGCACTTGTGCAAATTCACGACCACAATGCGGCGGCGCTTGCGGGCCAGGTGCCACAGCGACCAACCCAAACCATGGCCCACCGCACGCAACCACGGCAAAGGCATGCGCGCCAACAAGCGCATAACAAAGATCAACAAATTCAGCATGATTTTTGGGGCTGCTCAGGCCTGCCTGGGGGTTTTGTAGCGGGCATAGCCCCAGGCGTATTGCGATGGGCACTTCAGGATCAGCAACTCCATGGCCTGGTTGATCTGCACCACGGCGGTGTCTAGGTCAACCGACAGTTCGTGGCTCAGCGCCTGGGTGTGCAAGCGGTAACCGCGCCCCCAAGACAAGCGCTCTCCCCAGACGAGCACCACACGGGCGTTGGTTTGCAACGCCAAACGCGCCGCCAAGGTCATGGTGTAAGCCGGTTGGCCAAAAAACGGGGCCCACTGGCCCATGCCTTCGGGCGGCACCTGATCAGGCAACAAACCCACGGCACGGCCTGAGCGCAAGGCCTTGATCATTTGGCGCACTCCCGCCAAATTGGTGGGCACCGCCTCCAGACCGGGTCTTTGGCGGGCCAAAGTCATCACCTCTCCCAAACCGGCATGGCGCGCAGGTCGGTAGAGCACCGTCAACGGACCGTGCAGTTCAGAAAAGCGCAGCGCCAGTGCCTGCGCCGTGATTTCAAAACAGCCCATGTGCGGGGTCAAAAAAAGCACTCCTTGCCCGCTGGCGTAAGCGTCTACAGCAGCGCGGTCATCGTCCCAAACCAGCGGTGGCGTCCGGCCTAACCACAAGCGCGGTAACTCGGCAGACATGCGCCCAGCCTGCCCCACGGCCCGCCACACCGTACCCCAGTCCAAGCCCGCTTGGCGGGTATTGTCCAGAAAACGGTTTCTGTAGCGCCCCGAAAAGCACCAGGCCAGCCAGCCGCCCATGCTGCCCAGCAGATGCAGAGTCCACAAAGGCCATCGGGAAAAGAAACGAAACCAAGAAAGCATAGGGGAGTGATTTTGCCTTGAACCGGAAACGGTGCGACCGGTACGCCGTGTGGGTCAGTCGGCCGCCTGGCCTGCACCCAATGGCGGCGGCTGGCCATTACCTGTTTTCAATGACGTGTGTTACCCGTTCATGCCCGCCCCGCGTCTGCCGCCGGGGTCTAACATGAGCACAACGCCTGAAACCACACCAAACCTTCCATTTCATTCTTTTCAGCGCGAACAAGGCATTGATCATGAAAAACGACACCCTCCATCCTCACTATTTCAGCACCAGCCAAGCCGCGAAAATGCTGGGCTTGTCGGTCGGCACCATCCAGCGCATGGTGGAAAACGGGGTTTTCAAAGCCTTTGTGACCCAGGGCGGCCACCGACGCATCCTGTCGTCGTCCCTGAACCAGTATTGCAAGCAAAACGGGGTCACAGGCCTGCTGACGGCACCTGACGTCCCCTGGGTGTGTGTCCTGCACGACAGCCAGCATGTGCCGCCCGCCCTCGAAACAATGGCCCATTGGGCGCATGTCAAGGTCATCACCCACCCGCTGGACCTGATGGGCATTGACCAGTCGGTGGGGGTCTTTTTCATCGATGCCCGGATTCCATGGCTGCACACAACCCCAATGCACCTGCAAGACAATTTGATGCAAAACGCCCACATCGTGGTCTACAACAGCGCGCACTTGCCCTCGGACAGCCCTCTGCATCTGGCCCAAAAAATCAACCTGTTCAAGGGCGATATCAGCACCGATTTGGTCTTCGGCTACCTCTTGGGCAACTCAAAAGACACCGACACGCCCAGACCGATTCACCAGTAAAAAAACCCCCTGGGCTTGAAATCCGCGCAAAAGCCATTATCATTAGCACTCGAAGGAGTTGAGTGCTAACAACGCCCCTCCTCAGATTTCAACAGCACCCTTTTTCAGGTGCTTTTGTTTTTTAACCCTTGTTTCAAATCCAGGAGATTCCATGAAACTGCGTCCTTTGGGCGATCGCGTGATCGTCAAGCGTATCGAAAGCGAAACCAAAACAGCCTCGGGCATCGTGATCCCCGACTCGGCTGCAGAAAAGCCCGATCAAGGTGAAGTCTTGGCCGTCGGCCCCGGCAAAACCAACGACAAAGGCGAGACCAAAGCCCTGAGCGTCAAAGTCGGCGACCGCGTGTTGTTCGGCAAGTACAGCGGCCAGACCGTCAAGGTCGGTGGCGACGAGCTCTTGGTCATGAAAGAAGAAGACCTGTTCGCGGTAGTGGAATAACTTGCGGGACAGACCGAATGACGCGCGAAGCGCCCGTTCGCTCTGTCCTCAACCGATCAAATCAATTTTGGAGTTAGAAAAATGGCAGCAAAAGACGTAATTTTCGGCGGCGAAGCCCGCGCACGCATGGTTGAAGGCGTGAACATTTTGGCCAACGCGGTCAAAGTGACTTTGGGCCCCAAAGGCCGCAACGTGGTTCTGGAGCGCTCGTTCGGCGCCCCCACCGTGACCAAAGACGGCGTGTCCGTCGCCAAAGAAATCGAACTCAAAGACAAACTGCAAAACATGGGCGCGCAGATGGTCAAGGAAGTCGCTTCCAAGACTTCTGACAACGCGGGTGACGGCACCACGACGGCCACCGTGTTGGCGCAAGCCATCGTGCGCGAAGGCATGAAATATGTGGCCGCCGGCATGAACCCGATGGACCTCAAGCGCGGCATCGACAAAGCCGTGACTGCCCTGATCGAAGAACTGAAGAAAGCCACCAAGGCCACCACCACCACCAAAGAAATCGCCCAAGTCGGTTCGATCTCTGCCAACAGCGACCACAGCATCGGCGACATCATCGCCAAGGCCATGGACAAAGTGGGCAAAGAAGGCGTGATCACCGTGGAAGACGGCAAGTCTTTGGACAACGAACTCGACATCGTCGAAGGCATGCAGTTTGACCGCGGCTACCTGTCGCCCTACTTCATCAACAACCCCGAAAAGCAAGCCGCTTTGCTGGACAACCCCTTTGTGTTGTTGTTCGACAAAAAAATCAGCAACATCCGCGATCTGCTGCCCACACTGGAAGCCGTGGCCAAAGCTGGCCGTCCTCTGCTGATCATTGCCGAAGAAGTCGAAGGCGAAGCCTTGGCGACTCTGGTTGTGAACACCATCCGTGGCATCTTGAAAGTGGTCGCCGTCAAAGCCCCTGGCTTTGGTGACCGTCGCAAAGCCATGTTGGAAGACATCGCCATCCTGACCGGCGGCAAAGTGATCGCTGAAGAGGTGGGCCTGACCCTCGAAAAAGTGACCTTGGCCGATCTGGGCCAAGCCAAGCGCATCGAAGTGGGCAAAGAAAACACCATCATCATCGACGGCGCTGGCGCTGCGATCGACATCGAAGCCCGCGTGAAACAAGTGCGCATGCAAATCGAAGAAGCCACGTCTGACTACGACCGCGAAAAGCTGCAAGAGCGCGTGGCCAAGTTGGCTGGCGGTGTGGCCGTGATCAAGGTCGGCGCTGCCACCGAAGTCGAGATGAAAGAAAAGAAAGCCCGCGTGGAAGACGCATTGCACGCCACGCGCGCTGCAGTAGAAGAAGGCATCGTGGCTGGCGGCGGCGTGGCTCTGCTGCGTGCACGCCAAGCGGCAGGCACCATCAAAGGCGACAACGCTGACCAAGAAGCCGGCATCAAGCTGGTGCTCAAAGCCATCGAAGCGCCTCTGCGCGAGATCGTGTACAACGCCGGTGGCGAGCCCTCGGTGGTGGTGAACGCGGTGTTGGCGGGCAAAGGCAACTACGGCTTCAACGCGGCCAACGACACCTACGGCGACATGATCGAAATGGGCATCTTGGACCCCACCAAAGTGACCCGCACGGCTTTGCAAAACGCAGCGTCTGTGGCCTCTTTGATGTTGACCACCGAGTGCATGATCTCCGAAGCCCCGAAGGACGAGTCCGGCGCTGGCGGCGGCGGCATGCCTGACATGGGCGGCATGGGTGGTATGGGCGGCATGGGCATGTAATGGCCCCGCTGTCTGGACTGAGGGTTTGCGCCCTCACCCAGCCAAAAACAAAGCCTCGCAAGGTTTGCGCCTAACGGGGCTTTTTTTCATGGCGGCAGATCAAGGTCTGCGCCGGACGGGAGCCTGCGCCTGGGCGATCGGTGTTGGTTGAAGTGGGTTGGTCTTGGCGAGGGCGTCGCGCCCACAGGTGAAGGGTCTTGCAAACTTAACTGGGCCGAATCAAAGGGTCACAGGGCAGATGCCTCGATCTTCAACACCCAGTAAGCGCCTTGGCCCTGCACCGCCTGAAAGCGAACTTTCTGGCCGACATGCAAACCGTCGAGTTGGCTGGGGTTTTGGATCTGAAACACCATGCGCATGGGGGGCATGTCCAGGTTTTTGATCTCGCCGTGCTTGAGCGCCACCTTGCCAGCGGCCTTGTCGATATGCCGCACCTCAGCCGTGGCCCAAGGCAACGCGGCGACATCACCGCTCACACGCTGCAGGCCGTCACGTTGGGCCATGCGGCGCAGCCCGGGATAGTGTTGAAAGCTTTTGCTGCTGCCATCTTTTTGCACCAACAACACGTCATAGGGATCTTTACGGCCTTTGTACTCGGGGCCGTCCATGCCGGGGCTGCCAATGGGCATGCCAGGTACTGACAAACCCAGCGCCACAGGCCGCTCTTTCAAGAGACGGTGAATGTCAGCGGCGGGCACATGGCCCTCTATGACATAGCCGCCCACGCTGGCAGTGTGGCAAGAGCCAAGTTGCTCGGGCATGCCCAAGCGTTTGCGGGCGGCGGTGTTCCCCACATCGCGCACCTGCACTTTGAAGCCACTGGCCTGCAGGTGTTCCACCCACAACTGGCAACAGCCGCAGTTGGGATCTTTCCAGACTTGCACCGTGGTGGCTTGCGCCAGCGCTGGGCGCTGAAAACCAGTGACCGCCAACACGGATGCCATTGCAAGCCATTGGCGTCTGGGCATGGCTTTGGTTTGTGAATTGCTCATGGTGAGCCCCCTATTTGAAAGTGATGGAGCCCATCATGCCCGCTTCAAAATGGCCCGGAATCAGACAGGCAAAATCAACCGATGGATCTGACCCTGTCAAGTTCAAAGTGAAAGGTTTGTGTTGGGCACAGCGATAAGCTCTGCGATCAGTGTGGGAGCCCAGCCCTCGGGGCGATGGGGGGTGGTCTGCGAGGCTCTATCGCGGCGAGGGCGCCGCTCCCACAAAAAAGCGTTGATGCAAACATCAGCGGACCGGATCAATAAAAAAGCGGTTGAAAGAACGAAGTGCAGCTTTGCGCCCTCACCCGGCCAAAACAAAGCCCCGCAAGGTTTGCGCCTTGCGGGGCTTTTTGATGACTGGCCGCTGGCCTTGTGCGACAGGCGATAAGATGGCTGGATGCGTTCTTGCTCTTGGTGTTTGATCTGGCTGATGGTGCTCAAAATGAGCCTGGGCTCGGTCATGGCCATGCCCATTCCATGGTCCTGGGATGAGCCTACTGTGAGGCAAGTCTCGGCCACACCCCTCCACCCAAGCGACGGACAGCACACAACTCACCGCGAGTTGCGTTTGGCCACTTTGCCCGAATGCCACGGACACACGACAATTCACAGTGAAGTCAAGGGGCAACAGAGCCACCCCACTGCAGTGGACACTGACGCCCCTACTGACAACGCCATCGACTGTCACCATTGCTGTGCCGTCGGTTTGGACCGTGATATCGGCATGGCACTGCACCGTGCACCCGCCACGCAAGCCACCAGCCCTCGACAGGACTGGCAAAGCGCCAGCTTGCGCCCTGTGTTGCGCCCACCCATCACCTGAACGCTCCACCTCTTTTCACGCTCTGCACGGGCCTAGACCCGCGCAGCAGACAGATCAAAACGCGCAGGCAAAAACCTCGCATGGATGGATGCATGACTTCTTCTTTTCAACAACACCATGGGGCGATGCTGCTCAAGTATTCGGGCATCAGCTTCATTTCGGGCGCCGTGAATCACGGTTTTTTCAGCGGCACACGCTCACTGTGGACCGCGGCCATTGGCATCGTGCTGTTTGTGCTGGGGGCTTGGCTCGAGCACCGGCTGAATGCAGTCTCGGATGACACGCCAAGCTCGGGTTTGCTGCAGACCTTGGTGCTGGGCACTTTGCTGTCGATTGGCCTGGGTTTTTTCACGGGCGGATTGCAGCACTTTCCGGACTCGCCCGCACGCAGCGCCTGGGTGGTGCCCCTGGGCTTTTTCATCTCGGTACTGGCTCTGGGACTGAGTGCGCCCCGCCACTGGCCACGTGCGGCCACAGTGTATGTGCTGGTGGTTGGCACCGCCGTCACCGCAGGCAGTTGGGCCTCGTGGCAATGGCTGGAGCGCCACCCCGACTGGGCGTCCACGGGCCACAGCCACGGGGCAAGCGCTGCGGCGGACGACCACCACGGAGCCGCCACCCCTGCCGGGCCAAAGGACCAAATGCTGGCCCAAGTGGTCAGTCGCAGCATCGCGGTGAACATGGACGACCGAATGCGCTTCACGCCCAGCCAGATCGATGTGCAGGCCGGCGAAACCATCCGTTTCGTGGTCACCAATTCGGGCCGCACAGCGCATGAGATGGTGCTGGGCAGCGACGAAGGCATTCGAGCTCATGCCGAGGTCATGAAACAAGCGGCTGCGAAGGGGTCGGCGCATGAGGATGAGCACCACCATGGCACAGGCGCTGCCATCCGCGTTGCTGCCGGGCAAACCGGCGAGTTGGTGGTGACCTTTGCGCAAGCTACCCGCTTGCAAATGGCCTGCCTCATTCCCGGGCACTACGAAGCGGGTATGCGGGGCACCTTGCAAGTGCTGGCGACGCAAACGCCGTCGAGCAAACCATCTGACCCACATGATCACAGCTCGCACAAACATTGAGCCAGTGGTCCCGTAGGCCGGTCGCTTTGGCTCCGACAGGTGCCCGCTTCGTCAGCGCACCTTGTTCAACAAGGCGGCGGTCGATGCATCCAGCCCGCTCATGTTGCCCGTCACGATGCGGGCATGGATGTCTTTGGCCAGCACCTTGCCCAACTCCACGCCCCACTGGTCGAAGCTGTTGATGCCCCAGATCGAGCCGCTCACAAACACACGGTGCTCCTGCAAGGCGATCAGCGCCCCCAGACTGGCAGGCGTGAGTTCATCGAGCAGCAAGAAGGTGCTGGGTCGGTTGCCGGGAAAGTGCTTGTGACCGCCTTGGTCGGCTTGGCCCAGCATCAGCGCCTGCGCCTGCGCGATCACATTGGCCAGCAGCAACTCATGGTGATCTTTCAAACTGTGCGTGGGCTTTTTCACGGCGATGAATTCCACCGGCACAACGTCGGTGCCTTGGTGCAGCATCTGAAAATACGCATGCTGCCCATTGGTGCCCGGCTCGCCCCAAAGCACGGGTGCGGTGTCGTAGGGCAGCGCATGCCCGTTGCGGTCCACGCGCTTGCCGTTGCTCTCCATCTCAAGTTGTTGCAAATACGCGGGCACCCGTCGCAAGGCGCTATGGTAGGGCGCAATGGAGCGGCTGGTGTAATGCATAAAGTTGCGGTACCAGACGTCCAGCAAACCCATGCGCACCGGCAAGTTGGCCTCAAGGGGTGCAGATTGAAAATGCTGGTCCATCGCATGGGCTCCGGCCAGCAGGTCCCGAAAACCCTGCGCGCCGATGGCCATGGCCACAGGCAAACCGATGGCTGACCACAACGAATACCGGCCGCCCACCCAATCCCAAAAGCCAAAGGTGGTGGTGATGCCGAACTCGTTAGCAGCCGCCACGTTGGTGGTGAGTGCCGCAAAGTGGCGTGCCACATCGGTGCCGCCTTGCGCCCGAAACCAAGCCAGCGCCGAACGGGCGTTGGTCATGGTATCGAGTGTGGTGAAGGTTTTGGATGCGATCAGGAACAGCGTCTTCTCGGCCTTCAGGCCTTGAAGAACACCCGCCAGTTCGTGCCCGTCCACATTCGATACGAAATGAAAACGTTTGCCCGGCGTCACAAAGTCGTGCAGCGCCAGCACCGCCATCTGCGGCCCCAGGTCCGAGCCCCCAATGCCGATGTTCACCACGTCGGTGATCTGTGCATCCGCACGCACCTGCTCTGCAAAGGCGAGCATGGGCTCCAAGGTGTCGTGCACTTGTTGCAAGGGCGCGACCAACTCTCCCGACTGTGTGGCTTCAGGCTGGCGCAGCAGCCAATGCATCACGGCGCGGTTTTCGGTGTTGTTGATGGGCTCACCCCGGAACATGGCGTCTCGGTGCGCGGCCAGGCCGGTTTGGCGGGCCAACTCGATCAGCAAGGCTTCGGTGACGGGGTCGGTATGGTTTTTCGACAGGTCGGCCAAGACATGCGGCGCAGATACGCTCAGGCGCGAGACGCGTTGTGGGTCCTGCTCAAAAGCGGATCGCAAGTCAAAGCTTTTGAAGGTGTCCGCATGGGCCTGCAAAGCTTTCCACGCAGCGGTCTGGTCACAACGCATCTCAGCCCTTTTGCATCAGCACTTCAAGCTTGACCGCATCGGCGCAAAAAGCGCGGATGCCCTCGGCCAGCTTCTCGGTCGCCATGGCGTCTTCATTGAGCGCCAAGCGGAAAGAGGCTTCGACATAGCGCACGGCAGGCAAGTCCATGGCCTGCACGGCAGCGGCGTTCAACGCCAGGCTCAGCGGTGCCTCGGTTGCGGCCAGCTGAGCCAGCAGCTCGGGGCTGATGGTCAACAGATCGCAACCGGCCAAGGCCGTGATCTGACCGACATTGCGAAACGATGCGCCCATCACCTCGGTGGCAATGCCGTGCTTTTTGTAGTAGCTGAAAATGGCGCGCACCGACTGCACGCCGGGATCGTTCGCACCCGACATGGCCGCCTCGTCCCAAGCTGCGCCTGCGCTCTTTTTATACCAATCGTAAATACGGCCCACAAAGGGCGAGATCAATTGAGCCTTGGCTTGACCACAGGCCACCGCCTGGCAAAACGCAAACAACAGAGTCAGGTTGCAGCGGATGCCTTCGCGCTGCAGCTCGGCTGCGGCCTCGATGCCTTCCCAGGTTGAGGCGATCTTGATCAGCACCCTCTCACGCGAGATGCCTTGCGCCTCGTAAAGCGCCATGATGCGGCGCGCCCGCGCCACGGTGGCGGCCGTATCAAAGCTCAAACGGGCATCCACTTCGGTCGACACGCGGCCTGGAATGGTCTGGAGAATTTCACAGCCAAACCGCACCAACAGGTGGTCCATCACCACGTCCAGTGGCTGGCCCCGATGCGCGGCCACCGTCTCGGTCAGCAGGGGCGCGTATTCAGGCTTTTGCACGGCCTTGAGGATCAGCGAAGGGTTGGTCGTCGCGTCTTGCGGCTGAAACTGTGCCAACTGCTTGAAGTCGCCGGTATCGGCCACCACGGTGGTGAATTGTTTGAGGGCGTCGAGTTGGTTCATGGGGGCTTTGACAAAACAGGCTTGAATTATCGATGAAACAAAGTTACATTACAAATCAATTTTTTATGTAACTCAAGAACAGCATGGCTTTTGATCTGGTTTTCTTCGGCGGCACAGGCGATCTGGTTTGGCGCAAACTCATGCCAGCGCTGTTTCAGGCTTTTAGGCACAACACCTTACCCGAAGGTGGGCGCATCATCGGTGTAGGCCGCGACAGTCTGAGCGACGAACAGTACCGCCAACAAATCCAGTCGCGCTTCGAGCAAGTCGAAGGCGACAAACGGCCCAAGCCCGAAGAGTTTGCCCGTTTCGCCAGCTTGTTGTGCTACGTGCGCATGGACTTGTCCCAACCCCAAGCCTATGCGGCCTTGGCCGATCGTCTGGCCGAGCGCGACACCGACCATGTGGTGATGTACCTGTCCACAGCGCCCAGCCTGTTCACCACCGTGTGCGAACAACTCGCCGCCAACGGCCTGAACACGCCCAAGACCCGCATCGTGCTGGAAAAACCCCTGGGCCAAGACCTGGCCTCCAACCGCAGCATCAACCAAGCGGTGGGCCAAGTCTTCAAAGAACAGCAAATTTTCCGCATCGACCACTACCTGGGCAAGCCCGCGGTGCAAAACCTGTTTGCCATGCGCTTTGGCAACGCCTTGTTCGAGCCGCTGTGGCGTCGCGAGCACATCGCCAACATCCAGATCACCATGGCCGAAGAACTGGGCGTGGAAAAGCGTGGTGGTTTTTACGAGACCACCGGCGCGCTGCGCGACATGGTGCAAAACCATGCGCTGCAACTGTTGTGCGCCATCGCCATGGAGCCGCCCATCAACGCCCATGCCGACGCGATCCGAGACGAAAAACTCAAGGTGCTGCGCGCCTTGAAACGCTGGACACCCGAGACCCTGAGCCAACACGTCATCCGTGGCCAGTACAGCGCGGGCAACATCGAAGGCAAAGCGGTGGCCGGCTACCGCGAAGAGCCAGGCGTGAACCTGCAAAGCAGCACCGAAACCTTTGTGGCCCTGCGCACCGAAATCGCCAACTGGCGCTGGGCGGGGGTGCCCTTTTACATCCGCACCGGCAAACGCATGGCCTCGCGTGAGGCGCACATCGACATCAACTTCCGCTCCACCCCGCACGAAATTTTCAAAAGTCCGGTGGGACAGGTCAACAAACTCGTCATCCACCTGCAACCCAAAGACGGACTGGAGCTGCACTTGTTTGCCCAAGGCCAAAACAAACGCGGCCAAGGCAGCGTCACGCTGAGCCCCGTGCACCTGGACTTGGACTTTGACAAACGCTTTGGCAGCGAACGCGTGGGCGCTTACGAGCGCTTGCTGCTCGATGTGCTGGACGGCCGCCTGAACCTGTTTGTGCGCAGCGACGAACAAGAAGAAGCTTGGCGCTGGGTCGAGCCGATCCTTCAACACTGGCAAGACGACCCCACCGGTCCGCGCCCGTATGCCGCAGGCACCTGGGGTCCCAGTGCATCGAGCGCCATGATTGCACGCGAAGGCTTTTGCTGGTCTGAAGAAAACTGACAAGGAATCCACCATGCTCGACCGTATCAAAGCCTCCCTGCCCTCGCTGGCACCTGCCGAGCAACGCGTGGGCAAACTGGTGCTGGCCGACCCCCGCGCCTTTGCCAACTTGCCCGTGACCGAGTTGGCAGACCGCGCCCATGTCAGCAAACCCACCGTGGTGCGCTTTTGCCGCAGCGTGGGTTACGACGGCCTGTCCGACTTCAAACTCAAGCTGGCCGGCAGCGTCAGCGAAGGCGTGCCCTTCATCCACCGCAGTGTGGACGCGGACGACAAGACCAGCGACATCGCCGTCAAGGTCATCGACAACACCGTGGCCGCGTTTTTGAAGTACCGCAACGACGCCAGCTCTTTTGCGCTGGAACACGCCGCACAAGCCCTGGCCGCTACGCAAAAGACCAACCGCCGCATCGAGTTTTATGGCGTGGGCAATTCGGGCATCGTGGCACAAGACGCGCAGCACAAATTTTTTCGCTTGGGCGTGAACGCCATCGCCTACAGCGACGGCCACATGCAAGTGATGAGCGCCTCCATGCTCAAACCCGGTGACTGCGCCGTGATCATCTCCAATTCGGGACGCACACGCGACCTGATGGACGCCTGCGACATCGCCAAAAAACAAGGTGCCACGACCATCGTCATCACCGCCAGCGGCTCGCCGCTGGCCAGCGCCGGGCACATCCACCTCACGGCCGATCACCCCGAGGGCTACGACAAATACAGCCCCATGGTCTCGCGCCTGCTGCACCTGCTCATCATCGACATCTTGGCCACCACCGTGGCCCTGCGGATTGGTGAAGCGCTACAACCTGCGCTGCGCGACATGAAGAAAAACCTGAGCAGCAAGCGTTACACGTGAAGGGGCTGTTCTGCAAGGGTTCATCGCGCCAAATCTTTAAAAAGTCGGTCAGCACAAATGGGCCGTCTCAGGCTGCAGGCCAAGTCAGGCGAATGGCTGTGCCGCGCCCATCGGCCAAGGGGCTGCGCACACCGACATGCGCCCCGTGCTGGCTCGCAATTTCTTTCACTATGGCCAGGCCCAAACCACTGCCCGCAACACCCGAGGGCGCGGCGCGGTAAAAGCGCTCGAACACATGGGCTTGGTGCTCAGGCGCGATGCCCGGGCCATCGTCCTCCACTTCGAGCCAACGGTCACCGACCCGCACCGTGATGTGCGTGCCTGCAGGGCCGTGGTGAATGGCGTTGTCGATCAGGTTACTCAAGGCCTCGTGCAGCAAAAGGTCCACGCCTTGCACCTCGGTACGCTCCACTTGCACCTCCAGGCCCAGGTCATCGCCCATCTGGTGGGCACGCACCAGGTGCTCTTGCGTCACGCGCCGCGCCAGCGCGACCAAGTCCACGCTGTGCGGACTGTGCATTTCGCGGGCATGCTCGACCCGCGTCATGGCCAGCAGTTGCTCGGTCAGGCGCACGGCGTCATCGGTGGTTTGCCTGGCCGCAGACAGCAAGACCTGCGCCTGATCGGGTTCGGCATTGCGCTGGGCCAGCGCCAGCTGCGTTTTCAGGGCGGTCAAGGGCGTGCGCAGTTGGTGCGCGGCGTTGTCCAAAAAGCGCTTGCGGATGTCGATCAAGCGCCCCAAGCGGTCCAGGTAACTGTTGAGGGTCTCGATCAGGGGCCGCAACTCGCGTGGCAAGTCCGGCGGTTGAATGGGTGCAAAGTCGTCATCGGCCTTGCTCGCCAATTGCTGGCGAAACGCCTCCAGCGGCCGAATGCCGCGCTGAACACCCCAGATCACCAAAATTGCAGCTGCGAGCAAAAGCAAGCCCTGGCTGCCCAGCGTGTCCCACAAAATGTGCTGGATCAATTGCTGTCGCGCCTCCATGGTTTCGGCCACGGTGATCTTGATCAGCGGCTCGCTCAGACCCGCGTCCTCCATGACGTGTGTGAGTTGGGCCAGGCGCACGGGCTGGTTCAGGTACACCCCGTCGTCGAACTGCACCAGCGCAAAGTACTTCACGGCCGACAGCGTGCGCACAGGCGCATCGGGCAAAGCCTCCACACCCGCCAAGTAATGACCTGCGGGCGTTGAGACTTTGTAAAACAAACGCGAGCCGGTGTGGTTTTCAAACAAGTAGCCTGCGGCCTTCATCACGTCCAGTTGAAGGCGACCATCGCGCCAAGCCAGCTCTTCGGCCAAGGTTCGTGCCGCCAGATACAAAGACCGGTCATAAGCTTCATTAGCCGCCTGCACCGCGTTGCCATAGCCCACCCAGGCGTTGACCCCGATCAAGGCGGCCAGCGGCAGCAAGATCCAGCTGAGCAAGCGCCTGCGCAGCGACGCCACGGCGCGGACTGGCTGCGCAGACGTCGCTGTCATGCGCTGCCCGAAGGTGAAGTCAGCATGTAGCCCATGCCGCGAAAGGTGGTGATCACCACTTCGGCAGACCCCTCGTGGGTTGCCGCAGATGATTCGAGCTTTTTGCGCAAGCGGTAAATCAGCACCTCCACCGCATCGAGCCCGGCGGCCTCGTCGGCAAACACCTCGCTGTGCAGCTGCTCTTTGCTCACGGTGCGCTGCGGCGAAGACAGCAACACGCGCAGCGCAGCGGCCTCGCGTTGCGTCAAAGCCAGCACCTGGCCGTGCAGTTGCGCGGTGCCGTTTTCGGGCTGCATCTCCAGCGGCCCCCAGCGCAAGGCCGTGGTTTTGGTACGGCCATGGCGGCGCAACAAGACCTGCAAGCGGGCTTCGAGCTCACTCAAATCAAAGGGCTTGGGCAAGTAGTCGTCGGCCCCCATGTTCAGGCCCAGCACCCGGTCGGGCACGCTGGCACGCGCCGTCAAAATCAGCACGGGCACCGCATCGCCCCGCGCACGCAAGGCCTGCAACACGCTCAGGCCGTCTGGCCCCGGCAACTGCAAATCGAGCAGCACCGCATCAAAGCCGTGCCCCGGCTGCAGGCAGCGCTCGGCCGCATGGCCATCCGTGGCGAATTCAACCGCCATGCCGCCCTGGCGCAAGGCGGTGCCCAGCCACAGGGCAATGTCGGGCGTGTCTTCCACCAACAAAATTCGGGGGGTCATCGGTTGCTTGAGGGTATTCACTGAATGGATTTGACAGGTGCTTGACAGCTTGATGCTTGGCTCGGCACCAAAATCTTGCCATCTGCCCATGGCAAGTGCCCGGCAGTGGCTTTTGATTTTCACACAGGAGACCTGCATGTCCATTTCCAAACGCGACTTCCTGGCCCTCGGCGCTGCCGCTGGTGCTTCCATGGCCCTGCCCGCTTGGGCGCAAGGCAAACCCATGTTTGACACGCTCAACATGTTCGTGCCCGCTGCCCCTGGCGGCGGCTGGGATGGCACGGCTCGTTCGATCGAACGCGCGGCCAAGGCCGCGGGTCTGGTGGGCAACATGCAATTTGAAAACGTCGGCGGGGCCGGCGGCATGGTGGGCTTGCCCCGCTTTGTGAACCAGCGCAAGGGCCAGGGCAACAGCCTGATGGTGGGCGGCTCGGTCATGATCGGTGCGGGCATCGCCAACAAGAGCCCCGTGACCATCAAAAACGTCACCCCCATTGCGCGCCTGACCGAAGAGGCCGGCGTCATCGTCGTGCCTGCAGCGGGCAAGATCAAAACTTGGAAAGAGCTCGAAGCGGCCATCAAAGCCAACCCCAAAGCCGTCTCGGTGGCCGGTGGCAGCGCTGGCGGCACAGACCACCTGATCCTGGGCATGTTGATCAAAGCGTTGGGCAAAAATCCGCGTGAGGCCGCTTACGTGGCCTTTGCGGGTGGTGGTCCCGCCAACGCAGCCATCTTGGGCAACCAGGTGGTGGCCGGCATTTCCGGCTACTCCGAGTTTGAAGAGCAAATCAAGGCCGGCAAGATGATCCCTTTGGCCGTCTCGGGCAAAAGCCGCATTCCCGGCGTCAACGTCCCGACTTTGACCGAACTGGGCATCAACGTGTCCGAGTCCAACTGGCGCGGCGTGTTTGCTGCCCCCGGCATCAGCGATGCGCAGCGCAACGCCTTGATTGACTTTGTCACCCGCCTGAGCCAATCGGCCGCTTGGAAGCAAGAACTCGAAACCCGCAAATGGACCAACGCCTTCATGACCGAGCGCCCCTTTGAGCGCGATCTGGCCAAAGACATTGCCGACAAGGAAGTGCTGATGAAAGAGCTGGGTCTGGCATGACGCCTGTGCGCCTGGCTCTTTTGCTGTTGGCCGTGTGCGGCGTGGCCGCTTGGCAGCTCACGGTCATTCCGCCATCGCTGATGCAGATGACCGTGGGCCCGGTGCTGGCCCCGGCCGCCATTGTGGCAACGCTCACCGTGGTGGCGCTGCTCTACGGCTTAAGCGCCTGGCGCGGACGCCAGGTGGACCTGAGTCAGGAGACCGGACAAGAAGCCCTGCCCGGCGCGACCACCCGGATGCTCAGCTTGCTGGGCGGCGGGGTGGCCTTCATCGCGTTGGTCATTCCCTTGGGCTTTGTGCTGCCCGGCACGCTGTGCGGCATGTGCATCGCGCGGGCGTTTGACGCGCCCTTCAACGGCAAGTCGCTGCTCATTTGCGGCCTGATCGCCGGCGTGTTCTGGTTTGTCTTTGCCCGCTTGCTGGGCGTAGGCCTGGGCCCAGCTTTGCCCTGGTTTCTTTGAATCGGATACCCCATGGAAGCTTTTGACGCCCTGATGGGCGGCTTTGCCATTGCCCTTCAACCCACCACCTTGATGTGGGGTTTCGTGGGTTGCTTTATTGGCACGCTGGTGGGCGTGTTGCCGGGCATTGGCCCAGCGCTGACCATCGCTTTGCTGCTGCCCCTGACCTACCATGTGCCCGCGACCAGCATGTTCGTCATGTTCGCAGGCATTTATTACGGCGCGGCCTATGGCGGCTCCACCACCTCCATTTTGCTCAACACACCAGGCGAATCGGCGGCGGTGGTCACCGCGCTCGAGGGCAACAAAATGGCACGGCGCGGGCGCGCTGGACAAGCCCTGGCGACAGCGGCCATCGGCAGCTTTGTGGCCGGCACCATCGGCACCTTGGCGCTGACCTTTTTTGCCCCCTTGGTGGTCGATGCGGCGCTGGCTTTTGGCCCGGCCGAATACTTCAGCCTCATGGTGCTGTCGCTGGTGGCGGTATCGGCCGTGCTGGGCAACTCCATGTTGCGGGGCCTGGTGGCGCTGGGCCTGGGCTTGATGTTGGGCATGGTGGGGATTGACCTGCAAACCGGCCAACCCCGCTTCACCTTTGGCCGCCCCGAACTGCTCGATGGCATCGAAGTGACCGTGGCCGCAGTGGGCCTGTTTGCCGTAGGCGAAGCGCTCTACCTGGCATGGCAAGGCCGTGAGTCCAAAGGCGGCGAGGTCATGAAACTCTCCGGCAGCCTGTGGATGAGCAAGCAAGACTGGGCCCGATCTTGGAAAGCCTGGCTACGTGGCGCTTTTTATGGCTTCCCCATCGGTGCCATGCCTGCGGGCGGGGCCGAGTTGCCCACGCTGCTGTCGTACTACACCGAGAAAAAACTCTCCAAGCACCCCGAAGAATTTGGCCACGGCGCCATCGAAGGCGTGGCAGGGCCTGAGGCCGCCAACAACGCCGCCGCTGCGGGCGTGTTGATGCCACTGCTGACCCTGGGCATTCCCACGTCGGCCACCGCGGCCATCATGCTCTCAGCCTTTGAAGGCTACGGCATCCAGACCGGCCCTCAGCTGTTCAGCCAACAAGGCGGCCTGGTCTGGACCCTGATCGCCAGCCTCTACATTGGCAACGTGATCTTGCTGATCTTGAACCTGCCCTTGGTCAGCCTATGGGTCAAGCTGCTCAAGATCCCGCCGCCTTGGCTTTACGCGGGCATCATCGTTATCTCGACCGCGGGCGTTTACGGTGCCGGCAACTCGGTGTTCAATGTCGGCCTGCTGTTTGTCTTTGGCCTGCTGGGCTACTTGATGCGGCGCTTTGACTTTCCGGCGGCGCCCCTGATCGTGGGCCTGATCCTGGCCCCCATGGCCGAACAATCCATGCGCCAGGCGCTGACCATCAGCCAAGGCGAATGGTCCACCTTTTTCACCCGCCCGCTGTCGGGCAGCTTGATGGCCGTGGCAGCGCTGCTGCTGATCGTGCCTCCCCTTTGGAAACAATGGCGACACCTTCAAGCCCGCTGATCCGGACTTCCCCTCTGAATCACCGCCGTGATTTGTTTAAAATTTCAACTTTTTTGAAACTGCAACCATGAGCCTCAACGACCTCCACCCCATGCTTCGTCGCGACTACCTCAAATGGATGGGTGCAGCCGGTCTGGCGGCCACTGGCGTCAGCGCGCACGCCCAATCCGCTTGGCCCAGCAAGCCCATTCGCTGGATCGTTCCCTTTGCCCCGGGCGGCACCTCCAGCATCGTGGCGCGCACCATCGCCACCGAGTTGACCAAGCAGATGGGCGTCTCGATCATCATCGATAACAAAGGGGGCGGCGGCGGCGTGCCCGCGATGCAAGAGATGATGCGCACCCCGGCCGATGGCTACACCATCGTCATGAGCCACATTGGCCTGATGGCGGTCAACCCCCTGATCTACCCCGACAGCGGCTACGACGTGAACAAGGACTTTGTCCCCGTCACCCTGCTCTCGCGCGTGCCCAGCCTGTTTGTGGTCCACAAAGACGTGCCGGTGACCGACCTCAAATCGCTCATCGCCTACGTCAAGGCCCGTCCCGGTCAACTCAACTACGCCTCGGCCGGCAACGCCAGCGCAGGCCACCTGGCCATGGAAGCGCTCAAGCTGGCCACGGGCATGTTCATCACCCACATCCCCTACCGCGGCACCGGCCCCGCGCTCAACGACGTGCTGGCGGGCCGCATTCAATTGCTCTCGGCAGGCACCCCCGCCTTGTTGCCCCACATCAAGAGCGGCGCCCTGCGCTGCCTGGCCACCGGAACCACCGAGCGGATTTCGGTCTTGCCCGATGTGCCCACCGTGGCCGAATTCGGCTTCAAGGATTTTGAAACCGTGCAGTGGTACGGCATCACCGCACGCGCCGGCACACCGCCCGAGATCATCCTCAAGCTGCAACAAGAATGCGCCAAGGCCCTGAAGATGCCCGATGTGATTGCCAAGAACGCCGCCGAAAGCGCCATTCCCGGTGGCGGCACACCCAATGAATACGCGGCCTTCATTGCCAAAGAACAAGCGCGCTGGAAAGAAGTGGTCATCAAAGGCCAGATCAAACCCGGCTAAGCCACGCTGCACAGTTCTTGCTGCGCATTGCAACGGGCTGCAGGGGTTTCACAACCCAAGCCCTTGAGCCCGTTCTATTTCGATGACTTGCCAGAACGCCTGCTTTGAATCATGGCCGGCTGATTTCACACCACCGCGTGACAAGCGATCTTGATGCCTTTGAAGTCGCGTAAAGCGGGGCGCTCTGCACGGCAGATGTCGGTGGCCTGCGGGCAGCGAGGGTGGAAGGTACAGCCGCTTGGGGGGTTCAGTGGGTTGGGCACCTCCCCTTGCACTGGGGTGCGGGCGCGGCCGGTGTCGTGCATCTTCGGGATCGCGTCCAGCAGCATCTTGGTGTAGGGGTGCTGCGGGTTGCCAAACAAGGTGTGCTTGTCGGCCAGCTCCACCAAGCGGCCCAAATACATCACGCCCACCTGGTCGCTCACATGGCGCACCACGGCCAAGTTGTGGCTGATGAACAAATACGTCAAACCGCGCTCGCGCTGCAGGTCCTTCATGATGTTGAGCACCTGCGCCTGCACGCTCACGTCCAGCGCCGAGGTGGGCTCGTCGCACACCAAAAACTCGGGCGCGGTGGCCAGGGCTCGGGCGATCGAGATGCGCTGGCGTTGCCCGCCCGAGAACTGGTGCGGGTACTTGACCATGTCCAGCGGCGACAGGCCCACCGATTTGAGCAACTCGGCCACGCGGGCTTTGAGCTCTTCGGCGTCGCTGATCAGGCCATGCTCTTTGAGCGGTTCGCCAATGATGTTGTCCACCGTCCAGCGCGGGTTCAGGCTGGCGTAGGGGTCCTGGAAAATCATCTGGATGCGTTGGCGCATCTTTTGCGCGTCGGCCGACTTGAAAGCGGCGTGCGCGTCTTGGCCGTCAAAGGTCAAGCCTCCGCGTGTGGGCTCGTACAGGCCCACCAGCAAGCGGGCCACGGTGCTTTTGCCACAACCCGACTCGCCCACCAGGGCCAGGGTTTTGCCGCGTTCAATTTCAAAACTCACACCGTCCACGGCATTGAGCAGTTGGCGCGGTTTGCCCTCGATCACGCGGTTGAGCCAAGGGGGCGACACGTCAAATGTTTTGGCCAGGTCATGCGCCACGACCAGGGGCTGGGGTTTGGCGTTGGTCATGTTGTCGCTCATGCGGCGCTCCCGTCATGCAACCAGCAAGCGGCCATGTTGGCGCCCGCCTGGACCAAATCGGGCCGTTCCTGGCGGCAGCGGTCAAAGGCTTTGGGGCAGCGCGGATTGAAGGCGCAGCCTTGCGGGATGGCGTTCAGGCGCGGCATGGCACCGTCAATTTGGTTCAGGCGTTCGCGGTCACTGTCCATGTCGGGGATCGAGGCCATCAGGCCTGCGGTGTAAGGGTGTGCCGGGTGGTTGATGACTTGGTGCACCGGACCGATTTCGGCCACGCGCCCGGCGTACAGCACCGCCACACGGTCACAGGTTTCGGCGATGACGCCCATGTCGTGCGTGATCAGCATCACGGCAGCGCCCCGGTCTTTGCAGACTTTCTTGAGCAAGCTGATGATCTGCGCCTGGATGGACACATCAAGCGCGGTGGTCGGTTCGTCGGCCACGATCAGTTGCGGTTCGGCCGCCAGAGCCAGGGCAATCACCACGCGCTGGCGCATGCCGCCCGAAAACTGGTGCGGGTAATGGTCGATGCGCTCTTCGGCGGCCGAAATGCCGGTGTCCTTGAGCAGCTGGATGGCCCGTTGCCGCGCCTCTTGGGGCGTCACGGGCAGGTGGGCCAGGATGGTTTCGGTCAGCTGCCTGCCGATGGAATACAAGGGGTTGAGCGAGGTCAGCGGGTCCTGAAAAATCGCGCCGATCTTGCGGCCCCGGATGTGGCGCATCTCGTCGTTGTTCAGGTGGTCAATGCGCTGACCTTCGAGCAGAATTTGCCCCCCCGCCACGCGGCCTGGTGGCTCCAGCAGGCCAATGATGGCCGCGCCCGTGAGCGATTTGCCAGCACCCGATTCGCCCACCACGCCCAGAATTTCGCCGGGGGCAATGTCGAAAGAAATATCGTCCAGCGCACGCAGCGTGCCGTGGCGACTGGGGAATTCCACCACCAGGTTTTTGACTTGTAAAAGACTCATCGCAATCTCGGATTCAGCGCGTCGCGCAACCAGTCGCCCAGCAAGTTGACCGACAAAGCGATCAGCACCAGCATCAGGCCCGGGAAAATCGTGATCCACCACTCGCCCGAGAACAAATAGTCGTTGCCCACGCGAATCAGCGTGCCCAGCGAGGGCGAGGTGGGCGGTGCGCCCACGCCCAAAAATGACAGCGTGGCTTCGGTGATGATGGCCGTGGCCACCTGAATGGTGGCCAGCACCATGACGGGGCCCATCACGTTGGGCAGCACATGCTTGAACATGATGCGCAGCGGGGCCACGCCCGTCACGCGGGCGGCCTGCACGTATTCTTTGTTGCGCTCCACCAAAGTGGTGCCGCGCACCGTGCGGGCGTATTGCACCCAGCCCGTCAGCGAGATCGAGAGGATCAGCACGCCAAAGGCCAGCGACTCGTGCGCATTGGGAAACAGGGCACGCCCCACGCCCGCGATCAAAAGCGCCACCAAAATGGCCGGGAAGGACAGCATCACATCGCACAGGCGCATGAGCAAAGCGTCGAGCCAGCCGCCCTTGAAACCCGCCAACAAGCCCAGGCCCACGCCGACCACCACCGACAAGAGGACCGAAGCCAAGCCGACGATCAAAGAAATGCGCGAACCATAGATCAGGGCCGACAAAATGTCGCGCCCCTGATCGTCGGTGCCCAGCAAAAATTTAGAAGTGCCGCCTTCCAGCCAGGCGGGCGGTAAGCGGGCATCGCTCAACTCCAGCGTGGCCAGATCAAACGGGTTGGTGGGCGACACCCATCCGGCAAAGACCGAACAAAATAGACAAATGAAGGCGATGGCAGCCGCCACCATCGCCATGGGCGATTGGCGGAAGCTGTAACCGACGTCGCTTTGCAGCCAACGTTTCAATGCGTTCATGGATTACTTGATGCTGATGGACTTGAAGGGCATGTAGTTGTCACCGCGCTGCACCAAAGTGACCTTTTTGCTGGTGCCCCAGGCCAGCGCCTGCTGGTGCAATGGCAAGTGGCCGATGTCGGCGCTGTGCAACTCAAAGACCTCTTTGATCATGGCATTGCGCTTGGCCTGATCGGTTTCGCTCTGGATTTTCACGGTCAGCTCGTCCACCTTGGGGTTGCAATAAGCGCCCAGGTTGAACTGGCCTGTGCCCTTGTCGTCCACGCAACGCATCAAGGCATTGAGCGCGTTGTGGGCGTCGTAGGTGCTGGGGGTCCAGCCCAGCAAATAGAAGCTGGTGTCACGGCGCAAAATTTTCGGGAAATAGGTGCCCTTGGTCTCGGCCTTGAGGTTGACCTTGATGTTCACCCGTGCCAAGTTGGCGGCCACGGCTTCGCAGATCTGGCCATCGTTCACATAACGGTCATTGGGGCAGTTCATGTCCACCGAGAAACCTGTGGGGTAACCCGCTTCGGCCAGCAGCTTTTTGGAGGCTTCAGGGTCAAAGGGCAAGCGCTTGTTCAGTTCTGAGTTGTAACCGTTGATGCCCGGGCCGACCATCAAGGCGCTGGGGTTGGAGGCGCCGCGCATCACGGTGCGCTTGATGCCTTCGATGTCGATGGCTTGGTAGAAGGCCTGGCGCACGCGCTTGTCCTTGAAGGGGTTCTTGCCCTTCACGCTGGAGTACAGCAATTCGTCACGCTTTTGGTCCATGCCCAAAAAGATGGTGCGCAATTCGGGCGCCACCAAGGCGCGGGTGTTGGCGCCGGCGTTGATGCGGGGCACGTCTTGCACCGGCACGGGTTCCATCACATCGATTTCACCGGACAACAGCGCCGCCACACGGGTCGGGTCGTTGGCAATGACCGAGAAGATGACTTCGTCGACGTTGCCTTCGATCTTGCCCCAATAGCTGCCGTTGCGCACAAAGGTGGTTCGGATGTTGGGCTGGCGCTCACGCAGGCGATAAGGGCCCGTGCCGTTGGCGCGGAAGGAGGCCGCGTTTTCAATGCCCTTGCGGCGGTCCACCGGGCGTGTGGCTTGGTTGTCCTCGCACCACTTTTTGCTCATGATGTAGACGGTCGACAGCACGTTGGGCAGGATCGGGAAAGGGGCCTTGGTCTCGATTTCGATGGTGTGGCTGTCCACCTTGCGCACTTCCTTGATGTCGTTGGTGTTGCTGCGCATGTCCGAGCCCTCGCCTGCGGCGCGGTTCAGCGAGAACACCACGTCATCGGCCGTGAATGGCGTGTCGTCATGAAAGCGCACGTTCTTGCGCAACTCAAAGCGCCAAACGGTGGGCGATGTTTGCTTCCACGAAGAAGCAAGTCCGGGTTCAAACTTCAGGTCTTTGCTCACGCCAACCAGCGATTCGTAAACGTTGTTGGTCACGCTCAGTTGAAGCGATTCGTTGAGCGAGTGGGGGTCCATCGACAAAGCGTCGCCTTGGTTGGCAATGCGCACGGTGGCAGCATGGGCCACGCCCAGCGACATGGCCGACACCAAGGCGGCGGCCATCAAGGAACGGTAGAGTTTGGAAGAGCGCATGGAAGACTCCGGAGGTTGAGAGTGAGAAGTGTTGTGAAAGGTCAAACGGGTGAGCCCACAGGCAAAGCCTGTTCCACCAAACTGGCATGCAATGCAGCACCCAGTGGCAAGATCTCGTCGTTGAAATCGTAGCGGCTGTTGTGCAGCGGGTGCGGCCCCGGACCGTGCGGCAGGCCTTGGCCAATGCGGATGTAAGCACCGGGCACAGCCTGCAACATGAAAGAAAAGTCTTCGCCGCCCATGCTGGGCAGCATGTTGCGCCAGACCTTGTCTTCCCCCACCAGACTGGCCGCGACATTGCAGGCAAACTCGGCCTCGGGCACGGTGTTCACGGTGGCGGGGTAGGTGCGTTCGTAGTGCAGTTCGGCCGATGCGCCAAAGCCTTGCGCAATGCCGTTGCACAAAGACCGTAAACGCGCTTCGATCTGGTCTTGGACGCTTTCACTGTACGTGCGCACCGTGCCCACCAAAGTCACCTCGCCCGGAATCACGCTCATCGCGCCAGGGTTGCCGCCTTGCATCGAGCAAATGCTGACCACCGCTTGGTCAAACGCCGACAAATTGCGCGACACCACGCTTTGTGCGGCGGTGATGATGTGGCCCGCCACCAGCACCGGGTCGATGGCCTGGTGCGGGCGTGCGCCATGGCCGCCTTTGCCGCGAATCAAAATTTCGATCCGGTCCACCGCCGCCTGCATGGGGCCGGGGGTGATGCCGATCACGCCCAAAGGCGTTTCAGGCGAGTTGTGTTGGGCATAGACCTGCGCACACGGAAAGCGCTCAAACAAGCCGTCTTGCATCATGGCGCGGGCACCTGCGTAGCCTTCTTCTCCAGGCTGAAAAATCAGCACGGCCGTGCCGTCAAAGCGGCGGGTTTCGGCCAAGTAGCGGGCTGCGCCCATCAGCATGGCGGTGTGGCCATCGTGGCCGCAGCCGTGCATGAGACCCGGCTTGGACGAACGCCAAGTGCATTCGTTGTGCTCGGTCAGGGGCAGCGCGTCCATGTCGGCGCGCAGGCCGATCATGCGGCCGGGGTTGGCCGCCGAGCGGCCTTGGCCGTGCACCAAGGCCACCACACCGGTTTTGCCGATGCCGGTGTGGATGCTGTCCACGCCACACACCTGCAGCATTTCGGTCACACGGCGTGCGGTGTACACCTCTTCAAAGCCCAGCTCAGGGTGGGCATGCAGGTCGCGCCGAAAGGCCGTGAGTTCGGGGTGGAATTGGGCAATGCGTGCAAACGCAGCGCCCCGCCCCAACACCGATTGCAAAGAAGCGCCCACGCTCAATGGCCTCCAGGTTTGCCCACGCGCAGGCGAGGGTCCACCACAAAATAGAGCAAATCCACCACCAGATTGATGACCACAAAGATCAGCGCGATCAGGCACAAATAAGCGGCCATGACGGGGATGTCGGCAAAGGTCACCGCCTGGATGAACAGCAAGCCCATGCCGGGCCACTGGAACACCGTCTCGGTGATGATGGCAAAGGCAATCAGGCCGCCCAACTGCAAGCCGGTGATGGTCATCACCGGCACCAGGGTGTTCTTGAGCGCATGGCCAAAGTGGATGGCACGGTTGGACAGGCCGCGTGCACGGGCGAACTTGATGTAGTCGGTGCGCAGCACCTCCAGCATCTCGGCCCGCACCAGGCGCATGATGAGGGTGAGCTGAAAAATCGCCAGCGTGACGGCCGGCAACACGATGTGGTGCCAGCCCTTGGCCGTCATCAACCCGCTCGACCACCAACCCATTTGCACCACCTCACCCCGGCCAAAGCTGGGGAACCAGCCCAAGATCACGGCGAAGACCAAAATCAACAAGATACCGATCAAGAAGGTGGGCAGAGACACGCCCAGCAAAGACACCGTCATGATGAACTGGCTGGCCCAAGTGCCCCGGCGCAGCGCGGCATACACCCCCATGGGGATGCCGATCACCAGCGCCATGGTGGCAGCCACCAAAGCCAGCTCCAGCGTGGCGGGCAAGCGCTCGGCGATCAGGCGCGAGACCTTGGCGCCTTGGCGCAGACTCAGGCCAAACTCGCCTTGCACCGCGTTGACCAAAAAGTGGCCAAACTGCACAAAGAAAGGCTGGTCCAGACCCAGATCGGCGCGCAGCAGATCGATCTGCTCTTTGGTGGCGTCTTGACCCAGCAAGAACACCACCGGATCGCCCACATACTGAAACAGCAAAAACGCGATGAACGCGACCGTGACCATGACGATCACGGCCTGGATCAACCGCTGCAAAATGAAAGCGAGCATCAGTTGACCTTGATCAGTGTCCAGTCGAGGCGGTTGTCAGGGCGGTGCACCACGTCGACGCTCTTCTTCATCGCCCAAGGGATCACCTGGTTGTGCAGCGGGATGTGAGAGACCGTGTCATTGGACAACTGCAGGCCTTCGGTCAGCAGTCGGTTGCGCACGGGCAAATCGGTCTCGGTTTTCACGCGGTCCACGATGTAGTCCATGCGCGCGTTGGTGTAGCGGCCCACGTTGTAGTTGCCATCACCACCGGTGCCCACGCTGCGCGTGAGCGACTGCAGGCTGTACAGCGCGTCAAAGGTCGGCACGCCCCAGCCCAGCATGTAGATGCTGGCTTCGTAGCGCTGAATCATCGGGAAGTAAGTCACGAGGGGCTGCGTGCGCAGCTTGGCTTTGATGCCCACCTTGGCCCACATGGCCGTGATGGCCTGACAAATTTCTTCGTCGTTGATGTAGCGGTTGTTGGGGCAGGCAAAGTCCACCTCAAAGCCTTGTGGGTAGCCGGCTTCGGCCAGCAGCTTTTTGGAGGCGTCCAGCGAAAAAGGGAAACGCGTGTTCACGGCTTGGGTCCAGCCGTTGACTTGCGGCGCCACCAAAGCACCCGTGTTTTGCGACAGGCCACGCATGGTCACGCGGTGGATGGTGTCCATGTCGATGGCCTGGTAAAGCGCCTTGCGCACTTTCACATCCTTGAGGGGGTTCTTGCCCTTGACGCTGGAGCCGGGCAATTCGTCACGGTGCTGGTCCATGCCCAAGAAGATCGTGCGGTTTTCAATGCCATCGATCACCTTCAGGTTGGCGTTGCTGCGCATGCGGCCCAGGTCTTGTGGGCTGGGGTCGAGCACAAAGTCGATTTCGCCCGACAACAAGGCCGCAGCGCGGGTGGCTTCATTCTTGATGGGGGTATAGATGATTTCGGTCACGTTGGTGGCGGCGTCCGACCAGCCCCACCAATTGGGGTTTTTCACCAGCGTCAACTTTTGGTCAGGCTGCCATTCCTTGACCATGTAAGGGCCACTGCCCATGGCGTTGCGGTGTGCGAAGTTTTCTTCTTTGGTCTTGATGTCCTTGGGTTCGACCGATTTGTTCTTTTCGGCCCAGGCTTTGCTCATGAGCCGCAACTCGGTCATCTGGTTGAGCAAGACCGGGTTGGGGCCACTCAGGATAACGTCGACCGTGTGGGTGTCGACTTTCACCACCCGGCTCATGCCTTGGGTGTAGACGTTGAAGTTGGAGGTTTTGGCACGGGCACGGTCAAGCGAGAACACCACATCGTCGGCCGTCAGGGGCGAGCCGTCACTGAATTTGACGCCTTTGCGCAGGTTGAAACGGTACTGTGTGGGCGACACTTCGCGCCAAGAGGTGGCCAGACGGGGCTCGATCTTGAAGGTCTTGCTGTTGTAGTAGACCAGCGAATCAAAGATGGCGGCGTGCACCCCGTTGCCCAAAGCGTTGTTTTGCGAGTGGATGTCGAGCGTGGGGATGTCGCTGGCGCTGGTCCATTTGAAAGGCTTGGCCTGTACCAGGCCAGCGGTCATCACGCCGGCCAAGACCAAAGATGCGGTCAGGGCACTGGGCAGCACGGCAGCGGGGGTCATCTTCTTCATCAAAACACCTCGGTGAAAAAAGTTAGGTAACCGGCGAGTATGCAACATTCGCGCCCCCTCTCAGGGCAGGGAATTCCCCAAATTCCCTGTCGCGCACCGGATTTGTGTATTCACTCCAAGCGGATTGGGCCATACCAGGCGCGCGTGCTGCTGCGGGTGTTGTCCGTGTCGGTCATGATGGCCAGCCCCAGCAAGGCCCCAGGCGGCTCGCCAAAGGCCTTTTCAAAATCAGCCCGAATGTCGCGGCGGTAACGCAACCACTGCCCCACTCGCCCAGCACCCGACTCCACCGCCAGTTTGCGGATGCGGTCGGTTCTGGGGTTCACGATCACCGAATCGGCCGGACAGTCGTTGCACCACACGTACATCAGCGTCGCGTAGGGCAGTGGCTCGCCCGTCAGGCTGAGGGTCAACTCGCTGAGCAGGTTGTTTTGCGCCGAAAAACGCTGCCGGTCGCCCTCGAACACCAGGATCAGGCGCACCGGGGAGTCTTCGGCTTCGCGCAGCCGCATGTCCGCGCCCGCAATGAGCTGATCGACGCGCCAGTCAAACTGCAATGCCCCCAATTGCGCCGGCGGGATGTGCAAAGCCTGTCGCAACATGCTGGCCGAAGATGCGGCCTCGGCCAGCAAGGCATCGCGCGGGCCTTGCGTGTCCACCCGGTAGGCTGTGAGCAACTTGCCTGGCAAGCGCATGGCTTGCCACTGCGACTTGTCCTGTGCATTGAACTGCAAGGGCAACTGCCGCAAAACCTGTGGCGGCTTGTCTTGTGGTGCTTCGTCCGTCCAGAAGGCGCAGCCGGGCAACAACAGACTGCTGCACAGACTGGCGTACAGCGCCAAACGAAGCCTTGGGGTGCTTGGTTTTATCATCCTGAATCAAACTTTTTTGGAGTGTGCTGATGTTAAGCCGCCGCCTCGTGATGCATGCAGCCCTTTTGACTGCAGGGTTTTTCAACAACGCCTGGGCGCAGGCCGCTTTTCCCTCCAAACCCCTTCGCATCGTTGTGCCTTTTGGTGCGGGGGGCGTGGCCGACCTGACGGCGCGGGCCGTGGCACAACAACTGTCCGTCCATCTGGGCCAACCCGTCGTCATTGACAACCGGCCCGGCGCGGGCGGCATCGTGGCGGGCGAGCTGGTGGCCAAGGCCGAGCCGGATGGTCACACTTTGCTGTTGATGTCCAACGGCACGGCCGTGAGTGCGGGCTTGTTCAAGGCCCTGCCCTTCAACCCCCGCACCGACTTTGCACCCGTGTCCCTGCTGGGGCTGTTTGACATCGCCATCGTGGTGCCAGAAGCCTCGCCCCACAAAACCCTGGCCAACTTGGTCAGTTTTGGCCGCGCCCACCCGGGTCAACTGAACATCGGCACGATCAACATCGGCAGCACCCAGCACCTGGCCGCCGAGCTGCTGCGCACCCAGGCCAACCTGATCGCGCAAATCATCCCCTACAACGGCACGCCTGCGGTCATCAACGCCTTGCGCGGCGGCCAGATCGATGCGGTGGTGGAGATTTTGGGACCGCTCAAACCCCAGATCAACGCCAAAGCTGTGCGGCTGCTGGGGGTGATGGGCGCCAACCGCCCCAAAGACCAGCCCCAAGTGCCGGTGGTGCGCGAGTTGCCCGGCCTGAGCAACTTCCATGTGTCGTCCTGGAACGCATTGGCTGCGCCCATCAAAACCCCAAAAAGCGTGGTCGATCGTCTGAGCGCCGAAGTGGCCAAAGTCCTGGCCGATCCTGCCATGGTGCAGCGCCTGGCGGGTTTCAACGTGCAAGCCCAATCCAGCACCCCTGGCCAATTGGCTCAACTGCTCGATGCCGACATCCAGCGCTGGACCGATGTGATTCAAAAGGCGGGGATTGCGCAACAGTGAATCAGCTTGCAGCGGCATGCGCCAGCCGCTGCACGTCCCGTCCTCGCTCAGCGCGGAGCGATACGGGTGGCCAAAGGCTGTGGGGTGTAGGCCGTCTGAAACCGGCACTCAGCAGCTTGTGCAGGCCGCAAAGCCGCGCAGCGTGCGGCGATGCCCACAGGTGTGGGCTTGGTGCCTTGATTGACCCAAGCCAACAAGGCCTCAAACAGCGGTGGATACAGCGCATCGCCCCAATAACTGTGCTCTGCAGAGTCCACATAGGTTTGCACCAGTCGAGCGCCGGTGCCAGCCGACGCCATGCGCAGGCGCAGGGTGTCACTGCCCTCCACAAACACCGTCGAATCCCGGATGCCATGGGCCGTGAGCACAGGCACCTTGAACTGGCCGCGGTGGTTGACATCGGCATCAAACCAGGCACTGGCTTGGGGGTCGGCTTTGAAGCGCGGCACGCCGGTATTCAGGGCGGCATCGTCTGCGGAGCCGCGGTATTGGACCGTGTCGTTGCCAAACGGGCTGGCACCGCCGCTTTTGGTGACCACATCGCGCAGCGTGAACGTGCCCCAATTCAGATGCCCTGCAATGGCGTTTTCCGGGATTTTCAACACATCGACGATGGTTTTGATTTTTTGGACTTGTTCAGGACTGCGTTGCGCTGCCGGTTGGCGCACACCCAAACAGTCGTTGACCCGCGTGTTCAACTCTGCCGCCGTCAATTTGCTGTCGGCAGGCAGCCCCAGCGACAAAGGGTACTGAGGCTCATCGGCGCGCGGGTGGTTTTGGCACAGGTGCTGGTAAATGGCGCGCAAGTCCAAGCGAAAATCGTATGTCGTGGGCCCGGCCACCACCGCACTGGTCAGCAAAATGCCTTCCCAGGAATGGGGGTACATCTCTGCCGCACGCGTGGCCACCATGCCACCCCAGGATTGTCCGTGCAGCAATGTCCTTTGCGGCTTGGCCACATGGCCCGCAAAGATGCGCCGGACACGCTCGGTGTCTTCTGCCGCCGTGGTCACGGCAAAACCACCCTGCCGAAACACCGACCCGGCCCACGCGTGGCCTTCGGTCAAAGTGATCGCCCAACGCTGGATGTCTTCGTCTGCCCGGGAGGCCTTGGGCTCTCCCAAGGCGGGGCCGCCGTGCGCATGCACCACCAGCACACCGCTCCACTGGGCAGGCTTGGCGAGCAAATAATGCGAGCCCGCAGAATCCTGCCCCCGCCAGCACTGGGTGCCCGCAGGGACACCCTCAGGACAGGCCACCTGCACTGGCGGCGCTTCTTTGGGCGCACTGGCGCATCCCGTCAACAACAGCAAGCCCGTGGTGGACAGGCTCAAGCCCACAGCGGCGAACCACGAACGAAAAGAAAGATGGGGGTACAACATGTTGAACATCCTGACAATCGGTCAATCTAACAGCCACAGCGGAGTACAGCACCCGCGTTATCCCTTGGATGGGTGGATTTTGTGAACAGGCAGCGCAGCACAGCCGAAAAAAAACCCACCGTGTTGCCACGGTGGGTTTTTTGACTTCGAACACACAGCTGGCCTGCGCCAGCTGGAGATCAGAAGGAGTGGGTCATACCGATGTCGAAACCGGAAGAGCCTTTGTTGGCCACGCCAGTTGCACCACCCAAGGCAGCATTTGCGCCATTGGAGTTGTCGACGCTAGCGTAGGTCACGTAAGCACGTGTACGCTTGCTCAGGTTGTGGACATAACCTACAGCAACTTGCTTGGTCTCAGCAGTAGTTGCCTTGTTTTCGTAGGTGGAGTACGAAGCACGAACCAAGCCAGCGCCCAGAGGCGCTGTCACGCCCACCAACATGCCGTCACCCTTGACGGTGCCCAGCTGGTCACGGGTGATCTGGCCGATCAGACGGGCCACGCCCATGTCATAAGCGCCACCGAAGTTGGTCATCTTCAAGTTGCCAGCGGCAAACTTGGTTTGACCGGTGCCCACAGCAACAGACAAAGGACCAGCGTTGTAACCCACGCGGATACCGGAGCCGTCACCGTCTTTAGGTGTTGCAGAGTTGGAGAGGTTTTCACCGTAGTACATCTGAACGGCTGCGTGCAGACCTTGGTTGCCAGAAGCATAAGTGGCGTTGGCACCGTGGTTGAACAAATAGGTCACGCTGTTGGAAGCGCGCACAGATGTACCTGTGGTGCCACCGGTGGTGCCGCCCAATGCAACGCTGCTCAGCATGGCGCGGTTTGTGCCCACGCCGTTGGTGCCGAACGGATCGTACACAGTCCAGTTCCAGAACTGAGGCGTGTAGTCACGGCCCAGACGGATTTCACCGAAACCGCCAGACAAGGAGACTGTGGAACGGCGGTTGAATGTCAGACCTTGCGAACCGGCAGCTGTGCTGGCGGTGCCTGCACCAGATGCCTGGTTGTTGGTGGTGGTGGCGCCGCCAGTACCAGCGTCGTTGCCCAAGCCGGCTTCCAACCAAAAGTTGGCTTTCATGCCGCCGCCGAGGTCTTCAGTACCGCGGAAACCGAGCTGCGAAGAGCTGATGCCGGAACCAACCAAACGGGTAACCGAGTTCACATCGCCATTGCCACGAGATACGGCGGCGTCGACGATACCCCAGACGGTCACGGAAGATTGAGCGAAAGAGGTGCCAGAAGCTGCCAAAACAGCCAGGGCAATCAGAGATTTTTTCATTGCAAGTTTCTCCAAGGTTAAACAAGGGCCCGAATCAGAAGGATGATGTTCACCCGTCGAAACCCTGAGCCAACCTCCACATCAGGAAGTTACATGTATTCCACCAGACGACTGTGTGTTCGCCAAGACATTCATCCAAGAAAAGTTCTTTTCGTTGCAAGCATGCAACAACCCCCCGTATTTACCCTTGTCGGGTCCTAATAACTGCATTTTTATCAATCATGACAAAGACTTTCGACCCATTCTCAAACAAGATTATCAACAATTACAAATACAATAACCCAGATCCCATCACGGGCACCTTGGCGTTTTTCAGCCCGGAAGGATCGATTGTTTACACTTGATTCATGAGCAATGCCTTGATTTTGGCCATGGACAGCGCCCTGCGCACACTTTGGGCCGAGCCTCGCGCCAGTCGCCCTTATCCGGCGGCTTCTATGGCATCGCTTGAGCTCAACCTTGCAGAGCAGCGCCAGGCAGGCGCGCTGATGCGCATCAACCATGTGGGCGAGGTTTGCGCTCAGGCGCTGTACAACGGCCAGGCTCTGGCCTGCCAGAGCCCTGCACTGCGCGCTCAACTGGCCGAGGCCAGCCGCGAGGAGACCGACCACCTGGCCTGGACGAAGCAACGCTTGGACGACCTGAACGACCGGCCTTCGCTCTTGAACCCGCTTTGGTATGCCGGTGCGTTTGCCATCGGATACGCCGCAGGCAAACTGGGCGGCGACCAGGTGAGTCTGGGCTTTGTGGTGGAAACCGAGCGCCAGGTGGAAGCCCACCTGCAAAGCCACATGGATTTGCTGCCCGCCGCCGACAGCGCCTCACGCGCCATCGTGGCCCAGATGAAAGCCGATGAAATGGCCCACGCCCAGATGGCCATGAAAGCCGGTGCGGTGGAACTGCCCGCCCCAGTCAGGGCGTTGATGCAAGCCGCCGCCAAGGTGATGACCACGGTGGCGCACCGGGTTTGAGCTGGTAGCGCCTGTTGGCTGTTTGGCGATCAGCCCAATAGACCCATGGAACGACGCTCGAAGTTCTCCACCGTCTGAGCGAGCATGGCCACGTGGTGATGCGCCGAATGAAGGGCCATGTGCAAAGTTTCTGGGTGGTCGATGTATTCTTGAACCATCAAGTTCCGCAGTTTGCGAAGAGCCAACCAGTCGTCGGCACTGATCAAAAGCCCGAGCTTTTCTGCGCGGTCTAGGTTTTCAAGAACAGCACCAGCGCCCTCCTCCATCGCCTTGAGCCAAGCTGGCAAAAATATCTGTTTGCTGCAAATGCAACAACTCGGCCTTGGCCGTTTTGAGCAAGCCCGCCAAACGCTCGCGATCGCCCTTGGGCAGCTTGTCTTTGAGTTGCGGCGTGGTTGAGCTCATGTCAGCAACACCCCCTCTGAAAGCGCGATGTCGTCGACGGCTAAACGGGTTTGTTACCCACCCAGCAAACGGACATCCACCTTGCGGCCATCGAGCTGCCGCTGCAATTGGGCGGACAGCAAAGAAGCCTCCCAAATTGGGTTGTCTAATGAGCCTTGGACCTGCAGGTGCAAGTCAATATCCCCGCCTTTTGCGGCATCATCCAAACGAGAACCAAATAAGCGCACCTGCGCTCTGTCTCCCCAGCGCTGCGCGACCGCTTGGTGAATGATGGCTTGTGAGCGGGGTGAAAGTCTCATGCTTTTGAGGATAACGGATTCAAGCCACCTCCACCACCTCAAAACTGGTTGTGATCTCTGCCGTTTTGCCCAGCATGATGCTGGCCGAGCAGTATTTGTCGTGGCTCATGGCAATGGCCCGCTCGACCGCGCTGGCGGCAACACCTCTGGCAGTGACGGTGAAGTGCATGTTGATCTTGGTGAAGACTTTGGGGTCGAACTCGGCGCGTTCGCTGCTGATCTTGACACTGCAGCAGCGCACGTCATGACGGCCGCGCTTCAAAATCAACACCACGTCATAAGCCGTGCAACCGCCGGTGCCTGCCAGGAGCATTTCCATGGGGCGGGGGGCGAGGTTTTGACCGCCGTTTTCAGGCTTGGCGGCATCGGGCGCACCGTCCATGTTGACGATGTGGCCCGAGCCGGTTTCGGCCACAAAGCCCATGCCGGAGCGGGTGCCGGCAGCGCCGGTCCAGGTGACTGTGCATTCCATGGTGGGTTTCCTTTGAGTTCATCCCTGCACCTTCAGGGGCAGCGGGTGCGTCTTGACAGTGTGCAACTTTACAAGTTTTTGCACATGAATAAACAGCGCTTGCTGCGACGCAACAAAAACACCCGTACAATTGCGAACAAGCGTGCTTTTTTGCATGCACCCCTTGTCTCCTCCACCCTCTGAAAAGGTGGATTTGCCCCCAGCCGCAAGGCTTGGGGCATTTTTTTGGGCCGTTATCATCAAGCCCACACTTTTTGGCAAGGCGGCCCGTTCGCCATGGCACCGGACATGACCACCCCACACCTCAAACCCGCCGATTACCTGATCAAGATCCTGAACGCCAAGGTCTATGACGTGGCCACCGAATCGGCCTTGGAACTGGCCAAAAACCTGTCGCAGCGCTTGGGCAACCAAGTGCTTTTGAAGCGCGAAGACCAGCAACCGGTGCACAGCTTCAAGTTGCGCGGGGCTTACAACAAGATGGCGCACCTGACGCCCGAGCAACTCAAAAAGGGCGTGATCTGCGCTTCGGCCGGTAACCACGCGCAAGGCGTGGCCCTGAGCGCCAGCCGCCTGGGCACACGCGCCGTGATCGTCATGCCCACCACCACGCCGCAGGTCAAAATTGACGCGGTCAAAAGCTTTGGCGGCGAGGTGGTGTTGTTTGGCGACAGCTATTCAGACGCCTACAACCACTCGGTGCTGCTGGAAAAAAAGCAAGGCCTCACGTTTGTTCACCCCTTTGACGACCCGGATGTGATCGCAGGCCAAGGCACCATTGCCATGGAAATGCTGAGCCAACACCAAGGTCCGCTCGATGCGGTGTTTGTGGCCATCGGCGGCGGCGGTCTGATCTCGGGCGTGTCGAACTACATCAAGGCGGTGCGCCCAGGCGTCAGGGTCATCGGCGTGCAGATGAACGACTCGAACGCCATGATGCAGTCGGTGGCCGCCAAAAAGCGCGTGACTTTGGCCGATGTGGGCCTGTTCTCGGACGGCACCGCCGTGAAACTGGTGGGCGAGGAGACTTTCCGCGTGGCGCGCGGCTTGGTCGATGAATTCATGACGGTGGACACCGACGCGGTGTGCGCCGCCATCAAGGATATTTTTGTGGACACCCGCTCCATCGTGGAGCCCGCAGGCGCACTGGCCGTGGCGGCCATCAAGCAGTATGTGGCCACCCACAAAACCAAAGGCCAAACCTACGCAGCGATTTTGTGCGGCGCCAACATGAACTTTGACCGCTTGCGCTTTGTGGCCGAGCGCGCCGATGTGGGCGAAGAAAAGGAAGCGTTGTTTGCGGTGACCATTCCGGAAGAGCGCGGCAGCTTCAAGCGGTTTTTGGAGCTGATCGGCAGCTTGCCGGGTGGCCCGCGCAACGTGACCGAGTTCAACTACCGCATGAGCGATTCGGACAAAGCCCATGTCTTTCTGGGGCTGAGCACGCACGGCAAAGGCGAAAGCGGCAAGATCACCGCCAAGTTCAACAAGCACCAGTTTCAGGCCATTGACCTGTCGCACGACGAGCTGGCCAAAGAGCACATCCGCCACATGGTGGGTGGGCATTCGGCCCTCTCACAAGATGAACGCCTGCTGCGCTTTGAGTTCCCGGAGCGCCCCGGCGCCCTGCTCAAATTCTTGAGCCTGATGCGCCCGGGCTGGAACATCTCTTTGTTCCACTACCGCAACCAAGGTGCCGACTACGGTCGCATTTTGGTGGGCTTGCAGGTTCCCGCCAAAGACGACAAAGCGTTTGACAAGTTTTTGCAGGCGCTGGGGTATCCGTATGCGGAAGAGACCGACAACCCGGTTTACCGTTTGTTTTTGCGCGCCTGACAATGCAGCGCGACAGGCGCTTTAAGGTGCTTTGTCTGCGCCAGGCAAGCTGAGCGAAAAAAGAGCCACGCCTTGTGCGCTGGCACCCAACTGAGCCTGCTTTTGTCCCAAGCTTTGCAACACCACGCCATCCGTCACGGCTTGCCCCACCCGAAAAGGCCGAGGCGGTTGACCATCCACCGCGATCAGGGCGCTGCCCTGGCCCGAAGCCCCAGCCACCACACCCCACAGCACAAAACGCGAGGATTGGGCGATGCTCACCTCAGGCAAGGCCGCTTGCACACCCCAGGCTCGGGCCAAATGCGTCGAAGATGAACCGGTCACGGCTTGGGCAGAGCTTTGCACCGCCGGCAAGCCCTGCACCGCACTGCCGGTGGGGAAGTTCAGCACCCAAAACACCACGCTGGCAGCGGCCGCACAGCCCGCCAAAGCGGCCGAAACACCCGGCCAAAGCTTGGCACTTCTTGTGGTGGGCAAGATTTGTAACATGGCCGGATTATGATCGAAGGCATGCAAGACCTCGCCCCACTCTCCAACCCTTGCGCAGTCGCGACTGCGGTTCGCCTCACGCCTGCGCGTCAACGCGGCTTCACACTGATCGAGCTGATGGTCGTGCTGGCCATCATTGGCGTGCTGGCCGCCCTCATCGTGCCCAATGTGCTGGGCCGCGCCGACGATGCGCGCATCACCGCCGCCCGAACCGATGTGGGCAACCTGATGCAGGCCCTCAAGCTCTACAAACTGGACAACCAGCGCTTTCCCAGCAGCGAGCAAGGTTTGAGCGCCCTCATTCTCAAGCCCACCACCGAGCCCGTGCCCGGCAACTGGAAGCCTTATCTGGACAAACTGCCGAGCGACCCCTGGGGCCGCCCTTACCAATACCTGAACCCTGGCATCAAGGGCGAGGTGGATGTGCTGTCCTTTGGCGCTGACGGTCAGGCCGGCGGTGAGGGCAACAATGCCGACCTCGGCAGCTGGCAGTAAACGCCCAAGCGCCCTGCCCCTGGGCTTCACACTGCTGGAGTTGCTGGTGGTGGTGGCCCTGATCGCCGTGGCCGCCGCGGGGGTGAGCCTGTCGCTGCGGGACAGCGCGCAAAGCGCACTGCAGCGCGACGCTGAACGCCTGGCCGTGCTGCTGGAAACCGGGCGCGCCCAGGCCCGCGCCAACGGTTTGCCGGTGGTCTGGCGCACCCAAGACAACTCCGCCAAACCCGTGCAAAGCTTTGTGTTTGAAGGCCTGCCCCCGCCTGGCCTGCCGCAAAACTGGTTGACCGACAGCACCCGCGCTGCGCCAGGCAGCGCCATCATCCTGGGGCCAGAACCCCTGATCGCGCCTCAGGCGGTGGCGGTGTCCAGCGCACTGGCACCGGGTCAGACGCTGTGGGTGGTCACCGATGGGCTGCGTCCCTTCAGGGTGCAAAGCACGCGCGAACAGGTCTCGCCATGAAGCAACGCGGTTTCACCCTGATCGAGGTGCTGGTGGCCCTGGGCATCACGGCAGTGGCACTCATGGCGGGCCTGCAGGCCACAGGCTCACTCAGCCGCAATGCCGATCGCCAGACGGTGAGCATGTTGGGGCAGATCTGCGCCGACAACCAATTGATCGCGCTGCGCTTACGCAGGCAACTGCCGGACACGGGCAACACCAGCGTCGAGTGCACGCAGGCCGGACGCTTGCTGCAGGTGGAAGTGTCGGTGCGGCCCACGCCAAACCCCAATTTCAGGCGCGTCGATGCGCGTGTGCTGGACCAGGGCACCTACGTGCTGCAGGTGTCCACCGTGATGGGGCGCAATTGATGAAGACCGAGCGTGGCTTCACCCTGATCGAGGTGCTGGTGGCCATCAGCGTGATGGCCTTGATGAGCCTGATGGCCTGGCGCGGGCTGGACGGCATGCTGCGCAGCCAAAGCAATTTGCAAAGCCGTTCCGACGAGATCCGCAGCCTGCAAGCGGGCCTGGCGCAGTGGCAAACCGACCTGGACCAATTGGCTGAGCTGCCCGGCGCGCCGAGCTGGGACTGGAACGGCCAGGTGCTGCGCCTGACGCGGCGCACCGCCGACGCCCCCCTGCCCAGCAGCGCCCCCAACAGCAAGCTCAGCGGGACAAACCGTCAGACCGAGCCCGTGCCGGTGCCCGCCAGCGTGCGCGTGGTGGCCTGGACTTGGCGCAGCGACCCGGGCCGGCCCGGCGGCGGCGACTGGCAGCGTTGGCAATCGCCGCCTCTGAGCCAGCGCCAAGACTGGCAAAGCGCCTGGGCATTGGCCGGGCAATGGGGCCAGGCCGCCAACGACAGCACCCGTGCCGGCCAGATCCAGATTCACCCCTTGTCGGGCTGGCAGCTGTTTGTGCACCGGGGTGGCAGCTGGACCAACCCCTTGTCGAGCGCCGTTATCACCTCAGGCACCACCGGCAATCCCAACACAAACTCGAGCGCAAGTGGCAACGACACCACCCCCGACGGCGTTCGGCTGCTGCTGAGCCTGCCCCCCGGCCCCGCAGGCTCGGGCACGCTCACCCTGGACTGGGTGCGCCCCACCTTGTCGGGAGCGCCATCGTGATGCGCCCCGTCATACGCCCCCTGATACACCAGCGCGGCGCGGCCTTGCTGACGGCCATGCTCACCGTGGCTTTGGTGGCCACCCTGGCCAGCGCCGCGCTGTGGCAGCAATGGCGACAGGTGGAAATCGAGATCGCCGAGCGTGGGCGCAGCCAGACCGCCTGGATGATGACTGGGGCACTCGACTGGACGCGGCTGATCCTGCGCGAAGACGCGCTTTCTTCGCAAGGCGCCGCCGCTGACCATCTGGGAGAGCCTTGGGCCTTGCCGGTGCAGGAATCCAAACTGTCAACCTTCCTGTCGCAAGACCAGCAATGGCGCGAGGGCGATGCCGAGGTCTTTTTGTCGGGTCAGATCACCGACGCCCAATCGCGCATGAACGTGATGAACCTGCTCCAAGACGGGCAAATTTCCGCCCACGCGCTGGCCCGGTTTGCTGCCTTGTTCGAGCGCTTGGGCCTGCCGCTGGGCGAACTGCAAACCCTGTCTCAGCAGCTGCAAGCCAGTTGGCAAGCGAACAAGGCTGGCCAAGCCCCCCCGGGCACCCAGGACACCAACAGCCCGGGCGCAGCCCCCTTGCTACCCCAACAAACGGCGCAACTGGTCTGGCTGGGCCTCAGCCCCGGTACGCTGGCCGCCTTGCAGGCGCACATCACCTTGCTGCCCGAGGCCACGCCCGTGAACCTGAACACCGCCTCCGCCGAAGTGCTCTCGGCCGTATTGCCCGGACTGGACCTGGCCTCAGCACGGCAAGCCGTGACCCAGCGCCAGCGCGGTCACTGGGCCAGCCTGAACGCCGCGCAAGAAGCCCTGGGCTCCAGAGGACGATTGCTGGACGACAAACAACACAGCGTGCAAAGCCGTTATTTTGAGGTGCAGGGGCGCATGCGCATCGACAACGTGGTGCAGCAAGAGACCGCGCTGGTACAGCGCGAAGGCGGCCAGGTGCGCATGCTCTGGCGCGTGCGCAGCCCCCAATTGCGACTTGATGCCCCTCTACAATGATCTGCACATGCGCACCCTGATCATCCAACTGCCGTTGGGCCCAGCCAGCCCCACCCTCGCCTACCCCCATGCCTGGGTCGAGGCCGAGCCCGGCACGCGTCCACTCAAACTGCAGTGGGCGGCGGCGGCTTTGCTGCCTGCTGCCGATCGCCAAACCGAAACCGTGGCCCTGGTGCCCGCTGCTGCGCTGTCGTGGCACCGCGTCGAGCTGCCCGCCGGTCTGAACAAACAAGCCCAGCGCGTGCAAGCGGCCTTGCAAGGCCTGCTGGAAGACCGTCTGCTGGACGACCCCGAGCAAGTGCACCTGGCCTTGCAAACCGACTGGCCCAACACCCCCCGCCCTTGGGTGGCTGCGTGCGACCGAGCCTGGCTGAGTGCCCACCTGCAAGCCCTTGAGCAAGCGGGTTTGCCCGTGCACCGCATCGTGCCCGAACTCTCGCCAGGCACGACAGCCCGCCCTGTGCAAATCACGGCCTTGGGCGATGCCGACACCGGCTGTCTGTGGGTCAGTCACCCCGAACGTGGTGTTTGGGGCCAACCCTGGCCAGCCCTGCGGCCAGCCGGATCGGCGGCCCATGAACGACTGGGACTGTCCGAGCCCGAGAGGGCCTCGGCCGCGCTGCTGGCCGAGCCCGGTGCGGTGGCCTTGGCCACGGAACTGCTGGGCCCAGGCGTGCGCCTCATGCCCCCGGCCCAGCACTGGCTGGCCGCCATAGCAGGTGATTGGGACCTGGCCCAATTTGAGCTGCGCGCCAACGCCCGCAGCCGCCAACTGAAAAACTGGCAACGCGCCGCCAGCAGCCTGTGGCACAGCCCCGCATGGCGGCCCGCACGCTGGGGCTTGTGGCTCTTGCTGGCCGCGCAATTGTTGGGCCTGAACGCCTGGGCCTGGAAAACCCGCGCCGACTGGCAAGCCCAGCAAAGCAGCTGGGCCCAGGTGCTGCGCGAGACCTTCCCGCAAACCAGCGTGGTGGTCGATGCGCCGATGCAAATGGCCCAACAGGTCGAGCGCCTGCGCCAAGGCTCAGGCCAGCTTGGTGCGGGTGACCTTGAAGCCATGCTGGCCGCGCTGGGCCAAGCCCTGCCGCCAGGACTGGCCGCGCCGCGCCAATGGGCTTACCAAACGGGCCAGATGCGTCTGCAAGACTTTCAGCCCGATGCAGCCCAGCAGCAAGCCTTGACACAAAGCCTGAGCGCCCTGGGCTATGCCTGGCGTGCCCAAGGCGACGGCTGGTTGATGACCGCCCAAGCGCAGGCCAAGCCATGAGCCTCAACACCCTGACCGCTCAAATGCGCGGCAGCTGGCAAGCCGCCTGGGCCCGGCGCAGCCCGCGTGAACAACAGTTACTCGGCGTGGGTATCTGGGTGATCGGACTGGCCGCACTGTGGATGCTGGCCCTGGCCCCGGCGCTGCGCACTTGGCAAGAGGCCCCCGCCCGCCAGGCCCTGCTCGACGCCCAAAGCCAACGCATGCGCCAACTCCAAGCGCAAGCCCAGAGCCTGCAAAAGCCTGCGGCCATCTCCCGCAGCGATGCCGCCAAGTGGCTGGAGAAAAGCCTAGCGGATCTCGGGCCCAACGCGCGCATCAGCTTGCAGGGTGAAACCGCCACCCTGAGCCTGCAAGCCGCCCCAGCCGCCGCACTGGCCCGCTGGCTGAGCCAAGCGCGTGACAACGCCCAGGCCTTGCCCACACAAGCCCAGCTGCAGCACGCCAGCCCCCCCGACCCCCTTAGCCCGGATGCCACCTGGCGCGGCAGCCTGGTGTTGCGCCTGCCGTGAAATCGATGAACAACCTGCCAGCCATTGGCCGCTCCAGTGCCAACACAGCCAGCCCAGCGCGTGCACCCTGGTCTTTGGCCTGGCTCGGCGCGCTCTCGGGCCTAGGCCTGGCGCTTTTGGTGTGGGCCCCTGCACGCTGGCTGGCTTGGGGTGTGGCACAGGCCAGCCAAGGCCAGGTGCAATGGCTCAACCCCCGAGGTACGGTGTGGCAAGGCTCGGCCCAGCTGTTGCTCAGCGGCGGCCCGGGCAGCCGTCAGCCGCAGGCTATGCCCGGTCGGCTGCACTGGACCTTGTCACCCGCCGGGTCTGGCCTGCGTTTGGGCTGGCGAACCGACTGCTGCATGACCCAACCCGCCAGCGTGCAAGCCGCTCTGGGCTGGAACACCCTTCACCTGCAGGCCAGTGACCACCAGTCGATCTGGCCGGCTGCGTTGCTCAGCGGCCTGGGTGCGCCCTGGAACACGCTGCAGGCCGAAGGCCAGTTGCAACTGCGCACCGAAGCACTGCAACTGCACTGGACGCAAGGCCGTCTGCAAATGCAGGGCCTGCTGGAGCTAAGCCTGCACGAAATGTCTTCGCGCCTGAGCCCCGTCAAGCCCATGGGCAGCTATCGCATCGCCTTGACCGGCACCCCCGAAGGCACACCCACACCGGGCTTGAACCTGAGCACGCTGCAAGGCCCCTTGCTGCTGTCGGGCCAAGGCCAATGGGTGGGCCAGCGGCTGCGCTTCACAGGAGAAGCCAGTGCGGCAGAAGGTCATGAGGCCGCGTTCGATAATTTGCTCAACATCCTGGGCCGCCGCCAAGGCGCGCGCAGTTTGCTGTCTTTGGGATGAACCCGGTTTAACCTCCGCCCTCATGCTCAACCTTCACCTTCCACCCCAGCTGCAACCACTCTGCACCCTCAGTTTCAAGACCTGAACACCATGAACGACTTTGCTCACATGCGCCCCTTGAACCGTGCCCGCTGGCCCCACAGCGCTTTGGCCGTGGCCTGCCTTGCGGCCCTGGGCTGGCTCGCGCCTGGGGTGCATGCCCAAAGCGCGGACAAGCCCGCCACCAACCCAGTGGTCAATCCGATCACGAACCCGCCGGCCCTCAAGGCCCCGCGCCGTGAACCCGTCACGCTCAATTTTGTGAACGCCGAGATCGAGGCCGTGGCCCGCACCCTGGCCACTTTGTCGGGTGCGAACGTGGTGGTTGACCCGCGCGTCAAGGGCACGATGTCGCTGTCGAGCAACGTGCCCGTGCCCCCGGCGCAGGCCCTGCGGCTGTTTGCTGCGCAATTGCGCACCCAGGGCTTTGCGCTGGTGGAGTCGGCCGGGCTTTACACCGTAGTGCCCGAGGCCGAAGCCAAGCTGCAAAGCAGCGCCGTGTCGGCCGGGGCCGTGCCGGCCGGGAGCGGGCAAATCGTCACGCAAATCTTCAAACTCAACCACGAAAACGTGAACAACCTGGTGCCGGTGCTGCGCCCCCTGATCAGCCCCAACAACACCATCAACGTCAACCCCGGCACCAACGCGCTGGTCATCACCGACTACAGCGACAACCTGCAGCGCCTGGGTCGCATCATCGCGGCGCTGGACGTGTCCAACGCCACAGGCGTCGAGGTGCTGCGCCTGCGCCACGCCATCGCGGGTGACCTGGCCCCCATGGTGCAGCGCCTGATCGAATCGGGCGCTGCCGCAGCCCCTGCCGCACAAGGCCAATCGGACAACTCGTTCAAGACCACCGTCATCCCCGAGGTGCGCACCAACTCGCTCATCGTGCGGGCGGCCAACCCGGCCAGGCTGGCGCTGGTGCGCAGCTTGGTCGACCAACTTGACCAACCCAGCGCCACGGGCCCGGGCGCGGCCAGCGGCAACATCCATGTGGTGTACCTGAAGAACGCCGACGCCACCAAACTGGCCACCACCTTGCGCGCGGCCATCGCAGGCGAAGCGCGCAGCGGTGGCGTGACCAGCGGGCTGGGTACCAACCCGGCTGCAACGGGGACGGGTGCGGCGGCGGGCAGCGCCAGCCCCTCGGCCCAGCCTTCCACCGGCGGCCAGATCCAGGCCGATACCGCCACCAACGCTCTCATCATCACCGCCCCCGAGCCGCAATACCGCCAGCTGCGCAGCGTGATCGACATGCTCGACCAACGCCGCGCTCAGGTGTTTGTCGAGAGCCTGATCGCCGAGGTCAGCGCTGACAAGGCCGCAGAGTTCGGCGTGCAGTGGATGAGCGGCACCGGCACCAACGGAAGCCTTGTGGGATTGTTGGGCACCAACTTTGCAGTGGGCGGTACCAACTTGCTGACTGTGGCTGCAGGGGCCGCTTCGGGCAATTACACGGCATCGACAGGCCTGAACCTTGCCGTTGGCGCACAACGCAACGGTGCCTTGGCCCTCGGTGCTTTGGCGCGGTTTTTGCAGTCAAACGGCGATGCCAACGTGCTGTCCACACCCAATTTACTCACATTGGACAACGAGGAAGCCAAGATCGTGATTGGGCAAAACGTGCCCTTTGTGACCGGCTCCTACGCAGCAGCAGCAGCGGGCACCACCAACCCCTTCACCACCATTGAACGCAAAGATGTCGGCCTGACACTGCGCGTCAGACCACAGATCAGCGAAAACGGCACGATCAAGATGCAGGTCTACCAAGAAGTCAGCAACGTCGACGCCAAGTCCGTTGGCTCCAAAGATGGCCTCATCACCAACAAGCGCTCCATTGAAACCAACGTGCTGGTGAACGACGGCTCCATCGTCGTGCTGGGCGGCTTGCTGCAAGACGACACCAGCACCAGCCAAGAAAAAGTGCCAGGCCTAGGCGATATTCCTTTGTTTGGCAATTTGTTCAAGTCCGAAGCCCGCAGCCGCAAAAAAACCAACCTCATGGTGTTTCTGCGGCCCGTGGTGGTGCGCGACGGTGCGGCCACTGAAGCCCTGTCGATGGGGCGTTATGAGCAAATGCGCCTGGACCAACAGAGCTTCCAGCCTGCCGCAACGGGCCCCCTGCCAGTCAATGGTTCTGCCGTGTTGCCGACAGTGGGGACGGGCGGTGCGACACCCCCAGCGCCCGATCCTGCAGCAACCCCGTCCCGACAGCCCTGAGCAAGCACCATGCGCCACCCTTTGCCCTACGCCTTTGCCCGAACCAGCAAACTGCTGCTGGAGGGGGATGGCGACCGCCTGACCCTGAGCTGGTGTGACGCCAGTGACCGTTCGGCCTTGTCCGAGGTATCGCGCAAATTTGCAGGTCCAAGCCTTCAGATGCAAATCATGGAGGCCGCCGCCCTGGCCCAACGCATCCACGAAGCGTACTCGGGCGGTCAGGCGCATGGCGCGTCCACCGCCGCTGCCGTGGTCAGCGAAGTCGAGTCCGAAGCCGACCTCTCGCGCATGATGCAGGACTTGCCCGCCGTGGAAGACCTGCTGGAGGCCAGCGACGACGCGCCCATCATCCGCATGCTCAATGCCTTGCTCACCCAAGCCACGCGTGACGGGGCCAGCGACATCCACATCGAGCCCTACGAACGCCACTCGAGTGTGCGTTTTCGCATAGACGGCACACTGCGCGAAGTTGTACAACCGAACCGGGCGCTGCATGCCGCACTGATTTCGCGCCTGAAAATCATGGCCGAACTCGACATTGCAGAAAAACGACTCCCGCAAGACGGCCGCATCAGCCTGCGCTTGGGCACACGTGCGGTGGATGTGCGCGTGTCTACCCTGCCCAGCGCGCATGGCGAACGCGCCGTGCTGCGCTTGCTCGACAAAAGCGAAGCGCGCCTGACCCTGGAGGCCGTGGGCATGCAAGGCACGGTGCTGCAACAGGTGGACCAACTCATCCACCAACCCCACGGCATTTTGCTGGTGACCGGCCCCACGGGCTCGGGCAAAACCACCAGCCTGTATGCCGCGCTGCAGCGATTGGATGCCACACGCCACAACATCATGACGGTGGAAGACCCCATCGAATATGAGCTGCCCGGAGTGGGCCAGACCCAAGTGAATGCCAAGATCGATCTGACGTTTGCCAAGGCCCTGCGCGCCATCTTGCGACAAGATCCGGACGTGATCATGATCGGCGAGATCCGCGACTTTGAAACCGCGCAGATCGCGATCCAGGCCTCGCTCACCGGCCACCTGGTCCTGGCCACGCTGCACACCAACGACGCAGCCAGCGCCGTCAACCGCCTGATCGACATGGGCGTGGAGCCGTTCTTGCTCAGCTCATCGCTTTTGGGCGTGCTGGCCCAGCGCCTGGTGCGCAAGCGCTGCACCGCCTGCCATGGTGCGGGTTGTGCTGCCTGCGGGCAAACGGGCTACGCCGGGCGCACAGGCATTTTTGAGCTGCTGGTGGCCACCGAAGAGGTCCGCGCCCAGATCCACCACCGCGCCGCCGAAGCCGAGCTGCGCACCACTGCCCTGGCCCAAGGCATGGTGCTGATGCGCAACGATGGCCAACGCCTGGTGGATGCGGGCATCACCAGCGCCGAAGAGCTGCTGCGCGTCACGCGGGACTGACGCCCGATGAGCCCATGCGCCCCCAGTTGCCCCAACCCACCCTTGTCGGCGACGGGCTCTTGGCTGGTGGTCGCCTTGTGCGGTGTGGGCATGTCATCTGCGGCCATGGCGACAACAACCACAGTGGAGTCTGAAGCGCCAATGACTGAGCTTGAGGTGACCGCAGCTGAGACAGCCGTCCCGCAAAATGATGGCCACCGCTGGCGCTACACCCTGGGCCTGAAACTCAAAACCCGGGAATTGTCCGATGGCCACACCGAGCTGGCGCTGCGGCCGGTCCTGGGCGTGCGATACGGGCGGTGGCGTTTGGGCCATGCCACGGGCGACGAATGGTTGGCCTTCAGCGGTTACCGCAAAGAGTCCAACCTGGCCTACCAGCTGCGCGACGATGAACGCCTGAAAGTGGCGCTGTCCCTGCGTGTCCAGAACCTGCAGGACAACAGCAGCTTTGATGGTTTTTCTTCGGGCAAAAACACCTTGCGTGCCCGTGTGAGCGCGAACTACCAACTGAGCAAACGCTGGTCTGTGGGCTCCGACGTGACGCAAGACCTGATGGACCGTGGCGACGGCACCACCTTGTCGGTGGGCGCTGCCTATGGCCTGCCACTGAGCGAGCGCAGCGCGCTGAGCCTGAGCGGCGGCGTCGAATGGGCCACAGCCGACCACTGGGCCACCCAGCTGCGCCTGCTGCCCCCTCCACCTGGAGGCTGGCACTCTGGCTTGGGCTCGGTGGGTCTGGGCATGAGTTACCGTTATGCCTTCACGCCCCAATGGGCCTGGTTTGGCACAGTGGGCAGCTCGCGCCATTTGGGCCAGGTCAATGCCGTCAGCCCCAGCACCTTGAGCTGGAGTGGCCAGATCGGCGTCCTTTACTTCAGCCGCTGAAACCTCAGATATGCCCGCCTACCGTTTTGAAGCCCTGCAAGCCGATGGTGCCCTGCGCAAAGGCACGCTTGAAGCCGACAGCCTGAAAACCGCGCGCACCCAGTTGCGCACACAGCAGCTCGTGCCCCTGCTGGTGGAGGCCATCTCCTCAGGCTCGGCCAGCGAAGCGGCGCTTGCGCTGCCCTGGTGGCAGCGCCCCATTGGCGGCGCTCGCGCCTTCAGCAACAACGAACGCGCCGTGTGGACGCGCCAGCTCGCCGGTCTGGTGGGCAGCGGCTTGCCGGTCGAGCGCGCCTTGGCTGCCCTGAGCGAAGAGGCGGATGATGACAAACAGCGCCAACTGCTGGCCGCCATCCGCGCCGACATCAACTCGGGCAGCACGCTGGGCCGGGCACTGGCGCAATTTCCACAAGAGTTTCCGGCCATCGACCGCGCCGTGATCGCGGCAGGCGAGCAAAGCGGTCACTTGTCGGACGTGCTCAATCAGCTGGCGAACGACCTGGAAGACCAGCAAGTGCTGCGCGCCAAACTGCTGTCGGCCTCGTTGTACCCGGCCATCGTCAGCCTGGTGGCGCTGGCGATTGTGATTTTTCTGGTCACCTCGGTGGTGCCGCAAGTGGCGGGGGTGTTTGCGGGCACTAAAAGGCAGTTGCCGGGCCTGACAGTCGCCATGTTGGCGATCAGCGACTTTGTCCGCACCTGGGGCTGGTTTCTGCTGCTGCTGTTGGCGGGCGGCGTGCTGGCTTTTCGGTTGGCCATGCGCCAAGAGGCGCTGCGCCTGCGCTTTGACGCGGCCTGGCTGCGCCTGCCCCTGATCGGCCGCTTGGCGCGGGGCTACAACAGCGCCCGCTTTGCCTCCACGTTGGCCATGCTCACGGCCGCTGGCGTGCCCATCCTCAAAGCGCTGCAGGCGGCGGCCGACACCTTGTCCAATCAAGCCTTGCGGGCAGACGCTCTCGAAGCCCTGGTGCGCGTGCGCGAAGGCGCACCGCTGGGCACTGCGCTGGCGCAAAACGCCCGCTTTCCGGGCCTGCTGTCCATGTTTGCGCGATTGGGCGAACAAACCGGCCAACTGCCGGTGATGCTGCAGCGTGCGGCGCAGCAAATGTCAGGGGAAGTGCAGCGCCGCGCCATGGCCTTGGCCACCGTACTCGAGCCCTTGCTGATCGTTGCCATGGGGGGCATGGTCATGCTGATCGTGCTGGCCGTGTTGATGCCGATCATGCAGCTGAACCAATGGGTCAAATGAACCGCAAGCCCATGGCCCTCACATTGTCCAAAGGAGTCCTCCATGCCCGCATCCCTTGAAGGTCAGTTGGTGGTGGCGATTTCGTCGCGGGCCTTGTTCGACTTTGAAGAAGAAAACCAGGTGTTCGAACAAGGCGACGACCGGGCGTACATGAAGCTGCAGCTCGAGCGCCTGGAAGCGCCGGCCAAACCCGGCGTGGCGTTTTCTTTGGTGCGCAAGCTGCTGGCTTTCAACGATGCCGATGCACAACGCGTCGAAGTCGTCATCCTCTCACGCAACGATCCGGTCTCGGGCATGCGCGTGTTTCGCTCGGCGCAGCACTACGGCCTGCCCATCCAGCGCGGCAGCTTCACGCGCGGGCAGCCACCATGGCGCTACCTGCGGCCGCTCAATGCCAACCTGTTTTTGTCCACCCATTTGTCGGATGTGCGCGCCGCCCTCGATGCGGGTGTGCCTGCCGCGCAGGTCTACCCGCACTCGGCACTGGCGTCAGAGGCGCACCCGCACGAGGTGCGCATCGCTTTTGACGGCGATGCCGTGCTGTTTTCCGACGAAGCCGAGCGCGTGTTTCAAGCACAAGGCCTGTCGGCATTTCAGAAGCACGAAAGCGACAGGGCCGGGCAACCCCTGCTGGCCGGGCCTTTCAAGCCCGTATTGCAAGCACTGCACCAGTTGCAGCAAGCGGGCACACCGGCCATGCGCATCCGCACCGCGCTGGTCACGGCGCGCAGCGCCCCGGCGCATGAGCGCGCCATCCGAACCCTGATGGACTGGAACATCGAAATCGACGAAGCCATGTTCTTGGGGGGCTTGCCCAAAGGCGAATTTCTGCGCGAATTCGAACCCGACTTTTTCTTTGACGACCAAACCGGTCACATCGAATCGGCTGCGCGCCATGTGCCCTCGGGACATGTGGCCTCGGGGGTGTCCAATCCGCAGTGATCAGCGCTTTTTGTCCTGATAAGGCGTCACCGCCTTGCCGTCGATGCGGTAACTGGCCACGCCCATGTGCGAGTCGGTCTTGGTGGCGCTCAAGGGGCCAGACACCCAGACCACGTCCATGAGGCGCAGGTTTTTAACAGGTTTTTCCAAGAGCACATGCACGATCTGATTGGCCGGGGGCGGAGGCGAATGCACGCAAGCGCCGAAGTATGGCACCAGCAAAAACTCCTTGATGCCAGCAGCCAGGTCTTCCAGCGGCACCACATAGCCCGGTAGGCGCACGCCCTGACCCAGGATCAATGGGTTGATGGGCGCGTTGTCCCACATTTGGCGCATTTTTTTCAGCGCCTCCTCGGCCTTGGGGTCGTTGTCTTTCAGGCTGTCGAGGTTGAGCGCCTTGAGGTCTTTGTAAGGGTCCCAGCCCGCCGGAATGAGCTGCTCCCAGCCGATGGTGCGCGTGGCACCCGACACGTGGGCACCGGGCGGCGGGGCTTCGGCCGACAAGGCAGGCTGGACCTGGGGCACGGTGTCGCGCACGGTGTCGCGAACGCTTTGCGCTTGCGCAGCCCAGACCCACAGCGCAGGCAGCAACAAGCCCACCGACCCACATCTTGTCACTTGTCTCATCCCCGGACTCCCGTTCCTGTTTTCACTGCAGCCCATTGTGCAGCAACCACACACATCACACGCGTGGCGACAAACCATCGGCCAAGGACAACCGGTAGGCCCGCCAAGCAGGTCCGAGGCTGGACAGCCATCCGGCCAACAGCACCGCGCCCGCCAAAGCCAGCTGCGTGGGCAAAGGCACCGCCTGTTGCAAGCGAATGCCCAACGACTGCTGCAGCCAAGGCGTGGCCAGCGCCATGCCCGCGTGGGCCAGCAGGACGCCCAGCACGACCCCGACGCAAGTGACCCACAGCCCCTCGAGCGTGAGCAGGCCCAGCACATGGCGCGGCCCGGCCCCCACGGCGCGCAGCACCGCCAGTTCGCGGCGGCGCTCATTCAAACCTGCCAGCACCACGGCCATGAGCGAGACCACACTCACCAGCGCCACCAGGGCCGATACCGCCAACAAGGCATTTTCACCCAGGCCCAGCACCGACCAAAGCTCCCCCAGCGCCACGCCGGGCATCACGCCCATCAGGGCCTCTTCTTCGTACAGGTTCACAAAGCGCTGCACATTGAAGACGGCCGCCCGGCTTTTCAGACCCACCAGGGCAGCCGTGACTTCCTCGGGCTGCAGGTTGAATTTGCGCGCCTGATCAGCCGGGATCTGACCGCCCGGCATGGGGGTGCCCGCCACCCAGCCCAAGTGCAGGGCTTCCAGGGCCTGCAGACTCACATGCACCGTGCGGTCCACCGGGGTGCCCGTTGGGGCCAGAATACCGACCACCTTGAAGGGCTTGTCGGCGTGCTCATCGGCTTGCTCGCCTTTGTGGTCATGGTCATGGTCATGGTCGTGCAGGCCGTGGCCCAAGGTGATGCTTTGGCCCAAGCCATAGCCCATCTTGCGCGCCACTTCGGCCCCGATCACCGCTTCGTACAAACCGTCCAGCGTGTCCGCAAACACCGCGCCTTGTTGCAAGGCCAAGGGCTGTTTGTCGCCATAGGCAAAGTGTTGAAAATACGCAGGCGTGGTGCCCAACACCGGAAAGCCTCGGTGCGAGTCGCCCAGACTCAAAGGCACGACCCAGGACACCGAGCGGTGCTGCGCCAACTTGTTCACACTGTCCATGCTCATGCTTTGCGGCACGCTGCCGATGTGGAACACCGAAAACAGCATCAGCTGCACCGGGCTGCTGCGTGCGCCCACAATCAAATCGACCCCGCTGACCGATTGCGAAAAGCTGCTGCGGATGTCGTGGCGCAAACGCTCCAAAGTCCACAGCAAAGCGGTGGCCAGCGCCAGCGACAGCACCACCCAGACCAGGGTGCTGCGGCGGTTCCATGCGCTTTGCCGGGCGATGTTGAGCAGGCTGTTCATGCGCTCTCCCCCGTTTGTTGCAAGGTAGGCAAAGACCATTGCACATCAAAGCGCAGCGCTTGCTGTTCGTCGTGGCTCACGCACACCAAGGTGCTGCCCGCGTCTCGTGCGGCCTGCAGCAGCAAGTCCATGAAGTCCTGACGCAAAGCCGCATCGAGTGCCGAGGTGGGCTCGTCGGCCAGGATCAATTCGGGTTGGCCGATCAGGGCACGGGCAGCGGCCACGCGCTGCTGTTGGCCCACCGACAAGGTGTCGGCACGGCGTGCCCACAGGCCTTCGGGCAAACCCATGCGCTGCAGCCAAGTTTGGGCCGAGGCCTCGGGGCCATCAGCTTGGCAGCGCTCGCGGCGCAAGGCCGAAAAGCGGCAAGGCAAGGTCACGTTGTCCAGCACGCTCAGGTAAGGCAACAAATTAAACTGCTGAAACACCACGCCGACATGGTCGGCCCGAAAGGCGTCACGCTGGCCGGCCTTCAAAGCAGCCCAGTCTTGCCCCAGCAAAGAAACACGCCCTTGACGGGGTGACAAGACCCCCGCCAGCAGGCCGAGCAAAGTGCTTTTGCCGCAGCCGCTGGGACCGTGCAAAAAAACAGTCTGGCCGCGGTCCACCTGCATGCGGCCCAGCACCAGTGTGTCAGGCCCGCCCCGGGTCCAGGCAAAGCGCAATGGCTCGATGTCGATCACACAGTTCTCCCTGTTGAGCGGGGCAATATACCCCGTCAATCGGGCACAACGACTTTTCTCCGGCTTTCCCTGCGGGCAATCCAGACGGTGGCGCCCAGGATGACCAAGGCCCCGGCCCAGGTCCACTGGCTGGGCACATCGCCAAACACCAGCCAGCCCAGGATCGAGGCCCAGACCAGGTCCAGAAAACGCAACGACTGGGTGGCCGAAATGTCGGCCAGCGCAAAGGCCCGTGTCAGGCAATAGTGGGCCAGCGTGCCCAACACGCCCGTGGCGGCAAAGCCGACCCACTGCATCAGGGTGGGCGCTTGCCAGTTGGGCAGCGCCATCGGCAAGCTCAACACCGAGACCGTCAGGGCTTGCCACAGCACAATCACGCCTGCTTTTTCGTAGCGGGTCAAGGCTTTGGTGATGAGGAAGGACGCCGCAAACACGGGTGACGAGGCCAGCATGACCAGATTGAACCAGCCGCCCTCACCCGACATTTTGGGCAAGACCACCACCAGCACGCCTGCAAAGCCGATGATGGCGGCGATCCAGCGGTCACGGCGCATGGGCTCGCCCAAAAACCAGGCCGCGCCGATCATGATGAAAATCGGACCGGTAAAGCCAATCGCAGTCATGTCGGCCAGCGGAATTTTGGGCAAGGCCGTGAACCACAACACCAGCCCCAGCGTGTGCACACCACCGCGCCAAAATTGACCCGCCATGTTCACCGGCATGTAAGCCCGCCAGCCATCGCGCCAAACCCAAGGCAAGATGACTAACAGGCCAAACAAGTAACGCAAGAACTGCGATTGGTAAACGTCCAGGTGCAGCGTCAGCTCACGGGCGATGGTGTTGAGGAAAGAAAACAGCAGCCCACCGAACACCATCCAGACCATGCCCCGAACGGCCGCTGGCCAGGCGTCAAAGGCCCGACGGCTTCGGTGCTGCGCGAGCGACCACTGGCGGGATGGGGACAAAGGCTTGCGCGGTTTCATACCGCTGCTCTTATGAAAGGGTGCTTCACCCGTTCATCTTAGGGGCAATGTGCATCCTCTCCGGTCGCTTGCGTTACCAACACAAACCCCTTGCCAGTTCAGGCCAATTCAGGTCGGCGGCAGGGGAGGCAAGGACCTGGCTGCCGGATTGGCTGCCGGATTGGCTGCCGGATTGGCTGCCGGAGCGGGTGCAGTGGCTGGTGCCGCCGTCGGCGGTGGCAGCGGTGCTGTGGGTGTCGCCTGGACTGGTGCCGTAGCAGGCACCATTGCTGCAGGTGCTGCAGGTGCTGCAGGTGCTGCAGGTGCTGCGGGTGCTGCTGGCGCCGCAGCAGGGGGCACAGAACCTGGCGCCACAGGCGCTGCCGAACTGGCAGGTTTGGGCGTTTCCTGCGGCTTGGCATCGGGCGCAGGCACGCCCCTGATTTTGTCGATCTGCTTGAAGACCCAATTTTTCTCTTGCGCAGCCTGCGCTTTTTCTTCGGCAATTTGCACCTTCAAGGCAGCGATCTTGTCTTGCAGCGCACGCTGCTCGGCCGCCTTGGCCTCTTGAGCTTGTCGCTCGGCCTTCAGCCGGGCGTCTTCGATGGCCTGCAGTTTGGCCGCCTCATCAGCGGCCTCGCGGGCCACGCGGTCTTTTTCCTGCTGGATGCGCGAGGTCCTGACCGATGCGATCTCACGCACCCCGGAGCTCCAGGGCAAATTCTGCAATTGATTTTGGATGGCGGCTTCACGCGTAATCGTCTGCACCTTGCCGTTCACGCTGGCCGAGAAAAAGCCTTCACAACGGGTTTTGACGCCCGCCATGGTGCAGGCATGGTTTTGCTGGCTTTGCGTGCCCCAGGCTTTGGGCCGAGCCAAAAACGCCTCGCATTGGGCAAACGCCCAGTCAATTCTGGCGTCCTCAGCGCTGGGCTGCGGGTCATGGAAGTCGAACCACTCCGGCCGCACCCTGTCCAACTCAAATGCGGTACGCACGCAATCGGCCTTGGCAGGCGTCAATTGCGCCTGCATGCCGGTCCACATGGCCCGGGTCAAGGCGTTGCTGCTGACCACCTTGAAGCGGGTTTCGCCTTGTGTGGGGCAGCCATTGACCACCTGGTCATTGATGCGACGAGACTGGCCTTGCCAACGCACCGTGACAGACTCCTCGTCCAGAGGCGTGAGGGCCATGGGCGTGTCAAAAAACGGGGCTTGCACCACACGTTCCACATCGGCCTGACCGGGCACGCTGATGCGCAAATTGCAGCGGGTCTCGCCATTGACCACCCGTGCAGCGACCGGCACGGTCTGGGTCTGTCCGGCCTGCAGCACGTACTGGCCCGCCCATGCCCAAGGTGCAGCACACAGCCACAGCAACCCAGCCCAGCCAACACATGTTCTCATCGCGCACCCGTCAACAGAAAAAAGACATTCCACAGACTGTATCGGTCGCAAAGCGCCCAACTTGATAGCGCGGAACACGGGCGTAAAGGGCTATGAGGGCACGGGCACAGTCACGGCGCAGGTGCAATGAACGCCCAGTGCAGGTGGGGTAGTGGCTCAGCGGCCGGTAAAGACCGGCTTGCGGCGCTGGGCAAAGGCCGCCCGGCCTTCGGCAAAGTCGGCACTTTGGCTGGCGCGCCGTGCACGCTCGCGCATGCGGGCCACGTCCCCGAGTCCGGCCTCAATTTCGCGGATCGATTGCTTGGTGTCTTGCAAGGCCAGGGGGGCCAGCGCCAAAAGGTCGCGCACCAAGGTCTGCTGGGTGGTGGCCCAGTCGTCCGGGCTGACCAGGGCCTCGAACAGGCCCAGGGCATCGAGTTGCCGGTCGGTGAAAGGCCGGGCTGTCAAAAAAGCCCTTTTGGTGGCGGCCAGGCCGAAACGGCTGACATAACGCTGCAAGCCGCTGGGGTAATAGTGCAAACCCAACGCGGTGGCAGGCATGCGCCACTCGATCCCTTGCAAGCCGATGCGCAGGTCACAGGCCAACACCACATCGGTCGCGCCGCCGTACACGCTGCCGTTCAGCCCGCAAATGGTCACGGGACGCATGGCCGCCAGGGCATCGGGGATTTCTTCAAAAAGGGGTGCGCCCTGTCCGGACTCGTCAAAGCCGCCGATGTCGAAGCCGGCGCAAAACACAGGCCGGGGCTGCCCTGCCGTGTTGGCCGTCAGCACCATCACGCGCACCTCGGGGTTGAGGTTCACGGCGTCAAAGTGCGCCATCAAAGCCGTGAGGTCGGCATTTTCCAGACGGTTACGCTGGGCCGGGCGGTTCAAGGTGATGGTGGCTACACCGCCTTCGGTGTGCAAAACGGGGGCAGAAGCTGACATGAGATCTGGTGACATGAGGGCAATCCAAAACAAAAAGGGTGTCCGAAGACACCCTGATTGTAGGCAAGCGCCCCTGAATTCAGGGCCGGCTCATGAAGTCACAGCTCAAGCCTTGGCTTTGGCCTTGCTCATGGCTGCCTTGACCGAAGCTTCGGCTTGGGCAGTAGCGGCCTTCATGCTGGCCTCGGCGCTGTCAGCGGCTTGCTTGGCCACTTTTTTCAGGGTCTCGGCAGCGGTTTGGCTGGCTTCGAAAGCGGTCTTGATCACGGCCACGGCGGCGTCGGAACCGGCAGGGGCGTTCTTCAGGCTGTTTTCGACCAGGGTTTTGACCGCTTGCTCGGACTCGACCATTTTGCTTTCGACGGCCTTGGTGAACTCGGCACCGGTGCTGTTGGCGATGTCAGACAGGTGACGGCCATAAGAAACCGACTTTTCGAAGGCTGGCTGCACCAAAGCAGCTTGCACGGCCATCAGGTCTTGAGGCGTCTTGGCGGCCATCAGGGCTTGCATGTTGGTGAAAGACTCGCCCACAGCGGCTTTGCCAGCGGCCATGTTCAGAGCGACCAAACGCTCGAAACTGGCGAAAGCCGATTGCGACAGGTCAGCGGCTGCGTTCAGGTTGGCTTGTTGGGTGGCGGTGAATTGTTCGGCGTTGAAGTTCATGGTGTTTCCTGTTGGGAAGTTTTGTTGCAATGCAGCAATTGGAACAGCATGGGGTTGTCATGGCAAGGGAAAACCCGAACTTTAGAGTCTGCACTCCAAATCGGGGCTGTGGTGTGCAGGTTCGCTGGAGGGTCGCGCCCATGGAGGTGCCATGGGCCCAGCAAGGTTTTTGTGCGGCCCCTGCGCCGGGCTCACTACACTTGGCGATTCGGCCAATACGGCCCCCTCACCTGGTATGTATGGAATTCATCAGCCTGTTCTTCATTTTGGCCATGGGCATCCACTGGCTCAACACCCAGGGCCAGCGCAAACGCACCGCCTTGCTGGCTGAGCAATTGCGCCCCTTCCAGATCGAAAAAAACATGGCCCAACTCACCGGCGCCTACATGCGGGCGCTGGGCGAGTCTGACTTGGCGCGGCAGCAGCACATCATGCAACTGCAAGAACAGGCCGAGCAACAGATGGCCCACGAGTTCCAAAATTTGGCGCGCGAGTTTGCCAAACTGCCCGCACCCATGTCACGTGGCTTCAAACTGGCACTGCCCTTCGTCGACCAACTCTCGCCCAAATTCACCTTTGACATGCGCCGCATGCTGGAAGTCCACGCCCAAGGCATTGAGCGGGCGGTGAACAACCTGCAAGGCCTGTCCACCAAGGAGCGCTCATTTCGCATGATGGGCGAAATGTTCTTGATGCAGCACAGCTGCCACTGGTTTTGCCGCTCCAAGACCATCGCCTCGGCCCGCATGCTGACCCAGCACCAAACCCGCTACGAGCAAGCGCTGGACGCCGTCAGCCCCGAAACACGCCAGGCCTATCTGGCCGTGGTGCAAGGCTGATCAAGCCTGATTAGCCCTGTGTCCAAGCGGTGCGCAGCGCGTGGGCGCACAAGGCCACCGCCGTGTTGGCCTCTTGCAGCACCCGGCCCATGGTGATGAAGCCGTGGATTTGCCGTTCAAAGCAGATGTATTGCGAGGACACGCCCGCCTGGCTCAGGGCATCGGCGTACATCAACCCCTCGTCGCGCAAAGGATCAAATCCCGCCGTCAACACGAACGCTGGCGGCAAGTGGGCATGGCGGGTGGCCAGCTGCGGGGAGGCGCGCCAGTCTTGGGCGTCTTGCGGGCCGCGCAGGTAGTTGCCCGAATACCAGGCCATGGATTCGCGCGTGAGCATGTAGCCTTGGCCGTTGGCTTGGTATGACGCCGTGTCGGGGGCCATCAGGGTGCTGGGGTAAATCAGCAACTGCATGACCGGCTTCAGGCCCAAGTCACGCAAGCCCAAACAAGCGGCCGCAGCCAGGTTGCCGCCCGCGCTGTCGCCGCCGATGGCGATGCGGGCCGGGTCAATGCCCAAAGCCGCAGCCTGCGCGGCCACCCACTGCCAGGCCGCCACCGCATCGTCATAGGCCGCTGGAAATTTGTGCTCCGGCCCCATGCGGTAGTCCACCGACACCACCACGCCTTGGGCTTGAAGACACAGGCTGCGGCACAGCACATCGTGCGTGTCCAGATCGCCAATGGTCCAGCCCCCGCCGTGCAGGTACACCAAAGCGGGCATGGCCTGCGTGGCCGCAATCGGGTGGTACACCCGCACCGCAATGGCCACGCCCGAATGGTGGAACTGCAGGTCTTGCACACGCCCCACCTCGGGCGCATCGGGCTGGGTAAACGTGCGCCGGGCCCGGTAAGAGGCCCGCGCCTGCACCGGCGTTTGCGTGTAAACCGGGGGAATGCCCTTTTCGCTCAGCAGGGTCATCAGGGCTTGGGCTTGCGGGTCGAGCATGGGGCACTCCGAGGAGGTGTAGGGACAACGGATTATGGGTGAGCGAGCTTTAACCGAACTTCATGTCGGGTAGCTACTGGCTTGTTCAGGCCGCCAACTTTGCGCTGGCAAGGCGGTTCAGGCTGACGCCCTGTTCGGCAGCCAACAGTGCCAGATTGCGGTGAACAAGCGGCGGAATGCGGACACGGAACTCACCGCTGTAGCTTTTGTCGGCCAGCGCCACCGGGACGGGCTCGCCATTCGACAGCATGTCGGCGACGACATCGCCCACCAACTTTTGGATGCCTTTGAGCGCAGCTTCGGGCGTTTTTGCCAACCAGCTCAGAGAAGAAAACTCGGTGCACAAGCCCACATGCTCGCCATCTTCTGGCGACCATGTCACGCGGTAGGTGTAGTGTTGAATGTTCATGATGAGTTGCCTAATTTTTCGATCGCTTGAAGCACTTGTCTGACTTGATAAGGCTTTGCCTTGCCTTTGGCGTTCTGGATGTTGACGCGTGGATCGCCTGGCCAAGGCGTCTTGAAAACGGCGTGGCTGTTCCAGCTTGCCTAGGCTTGCCGAAGTAGGACACACACACTTTCTTGAAGTCATTGAAGCCGACATTGCCCGGTTCCCGGCGCATCATCTCCAGGATTTTTTCGATTTGTGCCATGGGCATAATGGTGCCATTATTGACACCACACGTCAACCAAAAATGAGACCCATTGATCCGGCCCAATGAAGGCTGAAGGGCCCATGTGGGTTTCGCCCACGCGGATATGGCTGTCTCTGTGAGCCCACCTTGACAGCCCTGTACCCCTGCATCTGAAACAAAACGAAAAAAAACGATACCGCACCGACACCCAATGTGAGCCCTCAGTCAGCACCATCACGGTCATGTTCAACAGCTTCCTGAAAGGGGCAACACCATGAAATCTTGGATCAAACGCAGTCTCATTGGCCTGGCCGCCGCCACCGTCGTGCTCACTGGCCTGACCGCTTGCGGCTGGCGCGGCGACCATACCCGCGGCTGGAGCGACGATCGCATCACCGAAATGCGTGGCAAGGCCATCGAAAAGATCAGCGACAAGCTCGAACTCAACACCGACCAGAAAACCAAGCTCGGTGTACTGGCCGATGAGATGGTCACCTCTCGCAAAGCCTTCGTTGGCAACTCCGCCGATCCCCGCGCTGACATGAAGGCGCTGGTGGCAGGCGAAAAGTTCGACCGCACCAAGGCCCAAGCCATGCTTGAGCAGAAAACCCAGGTGGTGCAGGGCAACGGCCCCAAGATGCTCAGCGCCTTTGGGGATTTCTACGACAGCCTGACCCCCGCACAGCAACAGCAGGTGCGCGCGAAGATGGACCGGCGCGGCCACAGCTGGTGGGGCCGGGGCTGATCCGGGCAGCACCTGAAAGCGCAAGCCTTGTCGCCCGTCATGAAGCCTAACCGCCTGCGTCGCCTGATCTTGCGTCACCAACGCCTGCGGCAGGGCTCGGCAATGTAAAAATGCACCATGCATCACATTTTGCTGATTGATGACGACGAACAACTCGGCCCGCCGCTGGCCACCTATTTCCAGCGTTTCGAGCTGCAGTTGGTGCATGCCACCCGCCCAAGCGCAGGCCTGGCGCTGCTGCGCTCCGGTGGTTTCGACGCCGCCATTCTCGATGTGATGCTGCCCGAAATGGATGGTTTTGAGCTATGCCGCACCATCCGAAAGGAAAATGACATTCCCATCGTGATGTTGACCGCACGGGGTGATGTGATGGACCGCGTGGTCGGTCTGGAGCTGGGTGCCGACCACTACCTGCCCAAGCCTTTTGAGCCACGCGAGCTGGTGGCTTGTCTGCAGACGGTGTTGCGGCGCTTGAAGCCCAACGGCAACGGGCAGGGCCAGGGTCCCAAGCCGCAGATGGGCGCTGCGCCCACACTGCGCTTCAATGGCCTGGACATCGATACCGCACGCCGCAGTGTGACCCGCCTGGGAGCAGAGATCGAACTCACCGGCACCGAATACGAGCTGCTGCTTTTGCTCGCGCGCGAGCCTGGCAAGGTGTTCAACCGCGACGATATCCTGAACCAACTGCGCGGCCACGAGGCCGACCTTTACACCCGCGCCGTAGACATCGTCGTGAGCCGCCTGCGCAAAAAGCTGGAGCCGCTGGAATGCATCAAAACCCTGCGCAACGCCGGCTACTCGCTGGCGCTGCGCCGCCTGCCGTTGTGAGCGCCCCCACCATGGAAAGCCCACCGCACAAGCCCCCTTCAATGCCCCATTCACCGTTGAAACGGGCCAAAAACCGACTGGCGCATTCCATCAAGCTGCGCATGGTGCTGGTCTTTCTGGTGCTGGCCGCTGCCATGACCTTTGTCGTGATCAAGGGCGCGCAAAAGGCATTCTCCATGGGCTGGCGCGAAGCCGCGCGGCCGTTGCTGATCGACTATGTGGACCGACTGGCAGAAAAAATCACGGCGGACGGGGTACCGAACGTGGCGCATGCGCAGGCCATCGCCGCACGCCTGCCGCTGACCGTGCGCATCGAAGGGCCGCAAGTGAATTGGGCCTCGCACCCCGGCCAGGACGTGTCCGACTGGCAGCGCGAAGGCCGTACCGAGGAACGGCGCTTTCAGCAAGAAGATTGGGGCGGCGGCAAGGACTGGCAGCGCATCCTGAAGCGCACCACGGCAGACGGCCACAGCATCGAGTTCGGCATCAACGAAGAGGTGTTCGAGCGCCGCCCGCGCCTGATCGGCTTGGCGCTCACTGCACTGTTGCTGCTCACGCTGCTGGCCTGGCTCTACGTGCGCCGCTTGCTCAAGCCGCTGGACGCTATCGGTGAGGGCGCGCGCCGCTTCGGCGCTGGTAACTTTAGCCAGCCCATTTCCGAGCGCCACCTGCACGGCCCCGATGAACTGGGTGAACTCGCGCAGACCATCAACACCATGGGACAAGACATCCACCAGATGCTGGAGGCCAAGCGAGCACTGCTGCTCGCCATCAGCCACGAGCTGCGCAGTCCGCTGACCCGAGCCCGGCTCAATACCGAGTTGCTGCCCGAAACGGCGGAGGTGAACCCGCAGCGCGATGCGCTGCTGCGCGACCTGCAGGAAATGGCCAGCCTGATCACCGACCTGCTGGAGAGCGAACGCCTTTCGGCCAAACACGCGGCCCTGCAGCGCGAGCCCCTGACGCCGCAGGCCCTGCTGGCGCTGACGCAAGAGGTGATCGCCGAAGTGCTGGCGCGCCATCCCGCGCAGCCTGACACCGGCCCAGACACACCGCTGGACATCCGGCTACTGGCCGACGCCACACTGCCCACGCTGACGCTGGACCCAACCCGAATCCGCCTGCTGCTGCGCAACCTGCTCGACAACGCGCTGCGCCACAGCGCGGGCGGGCCGCTGCCGCCCGAGCTGCACCTGCGCGCCGAGGGCTCAGGCATCGGCATCGAAGTGCGTGACCACGGACCCGGCGTGCCCGAGCACCAGCTTCCCTACCTGGCCCAAGCCTTCTTCCGCCCCGACACCGCGCGCACTCGCGCCCAAGGAGGCGTGGGCTTGGGCATGTACTTGTGCAAGCTGGTGGCGCAGGCACATGGCGGTACCTTCGCGGTGCGCAACGCGCAGCCGGGACTGGCCGTCACGGTGACACTGCCCGGCGACCATGTCACGCGGTAGGTGCAGTGTTGAATGTTCATGATGAAGTGCCTCATTGTTTGATTGACCCTTGTTGGTGCCGAGCATGCCGATAGGGTTGTCTTTGTAGGAGCCCACCCTGTGGGCGATGGTTTGCAGGGCGTGTGCCACGCCCATCGCCCACAGGGGTGGGCTCCTACAAAAAAGCGATCCCTGACCTCTTGTTCAAGACTTCAAGGGGCCGGATCAACAGGGGTCTCAGTGCACCATGCTCCATGCCAAGTTATGCGGCCAAAGCCCGCAGCGCCGCCTGCGCGATGCTGTCCGCGTCCACCGAGAAAAAGCGACGCAGTGCAGCACGCGTGTCGCTGCGGCCAAAGCCGTCGGTGCCCAGCGTGCTGTAGCTGCGGCCCTCGGGCACGAAGGCGCGCACGCTCTCGGGCACGGCGCGCACGTAATCGGTGGCGGCGATCACGGGGCCGCGTGTGCTGGCCAGCAGTTGCGCCAAATGGCTGGTGAGATGGCCAGCGTTCTCGACTTGCGCCATGCCGTCTCGCGCCAGCTCGCTCCAGCTGGTGATGCTCAGCACCTGCACGCCCACGCCTTGTGCGGCCAGTTGCTGCGCGGCTTTGACCACTTCGGTCAGGATCGCGCCGGAGCCGAGCAAGGTCACACTCGCTGCGGCTTCGCTTGGCCCATACACGCCAAATCGGTAGCCCCCACGCAACACGTCGGCCTCCACGCCCGCAGGCAAGTCGGGCTGGGCATAGTTCTCGTTCATCAGGGTGACGTAATAAAACACATCGGCTTGCTGCTCGACCATCTCGCGCATGCCCGCATCCACAATCACCGCCAACTCGCCCGCGAACGCCGGGTCGTAGGCCTTGCAATTGGGGATGGTGGCCGCCACCAAGTGGCTGCTGCCGTCCTGGTGTTGCAGGCCCTCGCCGCCCAAGGTGGTGCGGCCCGATGTGGCACCCAACAAAAAGCCACGGGCGCGCTGGTCAGCCGCGGCCCAGATGGCGTCGCCCACGCGCTGAAAGCCGAACATCGAGTAATAAATGTAGAAAGGCAGCATGGCCAAGCCGTGCACGCTGTAGCTGGTGGCCGCCGCCGTCCAGCTGGCGATCGCACCCGCTTCGCTGATGCCTTCTTCCAGAATTTGGCCGTCGGTGGCTTCGCGGTAACTCAGCACCGAGCCGATGTCTTCGGGCGCGTAGCGCTGGCCCACGCTGCTGTAAATGCCCACCTGTTTGAACAGGTTGGCCATGCCGAAAGTGCGCGCCTCGTCGGCCACGATGGGCACGATGCGCGGGCCGAGTTGCGGGTCTTTGAGCAGGTTGCCCAGCATGCGCACAAAGGCCATGGTGGTGCTCATCTCTTTGCCGTCGGCTTGCAGCGCAAACTGCCCGTAGGTGGTGAGCGCTGGCACAGGCAAGCGGTCGCAGGTCGTCTCGCGCTTGGGCAAGCTGCCGCCCAAGTGGGCGCGGTGCTCGCGCAGGTAGCGCATCTCGGCGCTGTCGTCGGCGGGTTTGTAAAACGCCAGGCCCTTGGCCTGCTCGTCGCTCAGCGGCAGGTCAAAGCGGTTGCGGTAGTCGATCAGGTCTTGCTCGTCGAACTTCTTTTGGCTGTGCGTGGTCATCTTGCCCTGGCCCGCGCTGCCCATGCCAAAACCTTTTTTGGTGTGCGCCAAAATCACCGTGGGCTGGCCCCGGTGCGCGGCGGCGGCGGCGTAAGCCGCGTGGATTTTGACGATGTCGTGACCGCCACGTTTGAGCCGGTCAATCTGCTCGTCGGTCATGCCCTGGGCCAGCCGCGCCAGTTCTTCGTTTTGGCCAAAGAAGTTGTCGCGGTTATAGCGCCCATCTTTGGCGGCAAAGGTCTGCATCTGGCCGTCCACGGTGTTGGCAAAGGCGCGCAGCAATGCGCCCGAGGTGTCGCGCGCCAGCAGGCCGTCCCAGTCGCTGCCCCAGACCAGTTTGACGACGTTCCAGCCTGCCCCCGCAAACAGTTTTTCCAGCTCGTCGATGATGCGGCCGTTGCCGCGCACCGGGCCATCGAGCCGCTGCAAATTGCAGTTCACCACCCACACCAGGTTGTCCAGTTTTTCTCGGGCGGCCAAGGTCAGGGCGCTCATGCTCTCGGGCTCGTCCATCTCACCATCCCCAAACACGCCCCAGACTTTGCGGGCGCTGCAGTCTTGCAACTGGCGGTGCGTGAGGTAACGCATGAAGCGGGCGTGGTAGATCGAGCTGATCGGCCCCAAGCCCATGGAGCCTGTGGGGAACTGCCAAAAGTCGGGCATCAACCAGGGGTGCGGGTAGCTCGAGAGACCGCGTGCGCCGCTGTCCGGCGCGGTGATTTCCTGGCGGTAATGCAGCAAGTCGGCTTCACTCAGGCGTCCTTCCAGAAAAGCCCGGGCATACACGCCGGGCGCGCTGTGAGGCTGGAAAAACACCAAGTCCCCCTTGTGTTGCGCGGTGCGGGCATGGAAGAAATGGTGAAACCCGGTTTCGAACAAATCGGCCACGCTGGCGTAACTGGCAATGTGTCCGCCCAGCTCGCCATAGGCCTGGTTGGCGCGCACCACCATGGCCAGCGCGTTCCAGCGCATGATGGCCACGAGCCGCTCTTCGGTGGCCAAATCGCCTGGAAACACCGGTTGCTGATCGACGGCGATGGTGTTCATGTAAGGCGTGTTCAGCTCGGGCTGCCAGCCCGTGCGCTGCTGGCGCGCCACGATGGCCAACTCGTCCAGAATTTGCCGGGCACGCGCTGGGCCTTGGGTGCCGATCAAAGACAACAAAGCCTCGCGCCACTCGGCGGTTTCTTCGGGGTCCACATCAAGGGGGTGTGACAGAGCGTGCAAGAGGGGTTCAAAAGGAGCGTTCATGCCATTGACTCTACAGAGGCAGGCGGCGCATGTGCTGCGTATTTGCATGACTAAAACCCATATTTACAGCACAATATGCTGAAAATATCAAGGATTCAGCACATGGTTCTGGACAACGTGGATTTAAAGATACTCGACGAACTGCAGCGCGACGGCGCGCTGTCCAATGTGACGTTGGCCAAACGCATAGGCTTGTCACCCTCGCCGTGCCTGGCCCGCGTGAAGGCGCTGGAGTCGGGCGGCGTGATCCAGCGCTATGTGGCGCTGGCCAGTGCGGCGGCGCTGGGGCTGGGCCTGACGGTCTTCATCTCGATCAGCCTCAAGACCCAAAGCAAAGAAACCTTGGCCGACTTTGAAGCGCACATTGCGCGGCACGACGAGGTGATGGAGTGCTATTTGATGACCGGCGACAGCGACTACCTGCTGCGCGTGGCCGTGCGCGACATGGCGGCGCTGGAGCGCTTCATTCTGGAGCAGCTCTCACCGATACCGGGCGTGGAAAAAATCCGATCCAGCTTTGCGCTCAAACAGGTGCGCTACAAAACGGCTTTGCCGCTGGGCTTGGGTTGATGCACCGGGCAACTCAGACCCCAAGTCATCACCGATGAGCGGGCCAACTCACGCCCGGATCGAAAACCCACCGTCCACGGCCAAGCACTGCCCTGTGATGTACTGGGCTTCGTCAGATGCCAAAAAAGCCGCCGCCTTGGCGATGTCCCAGCCTGTGCCCATGCGGCCGGTGGGGCACATCGCATTGCGCTTTTCCACCATCTCTTCGTGCGAGGCGTATTGGCCTGCAATGGCTTTGTAAATGTGGGGCGTGTCCATCATGCCGGGCATGATGGCGTTGACGCGGATGCCCTTGCGCGCGTATTCCAGCGCCATGGACGCGGTCAGGTGGTTCACCGCCGCTTTGCTGGCGTAATACGCCGGGTAGGGGTAGCCGGTGTAACGGATCGCGGCCAGAGATGAGATGTTGACAATCGCGCCCTTGCCTTGCCGCACCATGACGGGCAACACCGCCTGGCAGGTGAGGAAGACACTCTTGAGGTTCACATCCATCGCGTGGTCCCACTCCCCCTCGCTGAGGGTTTCCATGGTGCCCATGGCCGGCAGGCCCACGTTGTTGTGCAGCACATCAATGCGCCCGAAATGCACCACGATCTCCTTCATGACCGCGTTCACTTCATCGCGCTGGGTCACATCGCAGCGCCAGGCCACCGCCGTGCCGCCTTCGGCGACGATCAGGTCCACCGTGGCCTGCGCCGACGCCAGATCGATGTCGATGGCCGCAATCGCCGCCCCGTCACGCGCGTATTGCACCGCCGCCGCCTTGCCATTGCCCCAACCCGGTCCGACCGAACCAGCACCGCAGACCACAGCCACACGGCCATCAAAACGACGAGTCATGTCTGTACCCGTTGGAAAATAGACAGCCAGAGCGTCTTGTTCAGCGCCCACCGATCACGGAAGGCAACCACAAGGACACCGCAGGCACAAAGGTGATCAGCATCACCACGCCAATGGCTGCCGCCAAGAATGGCAGCACTTCACGATTGACCTCGTCGGACCGCGCCCCAGCAATGAGTGCGCCGATCGACAGGCTGATGGCCACCGGCGGTGTGATCAAACCGATCAGCAAATTGATGCCGACGATCATCGAAAAATGGTAGGGGTCAATGCCGAACTTGGCCGCCACCGGGTACAGCACCGGGCAAAGCAACACCAAGGACGGGCCGTTTTCCATGAAGGTGCCCACCAGCAACAGCAACACATTGACCAGCAGCAAGAACACGATGGGGCTGCCGATGGATCCGAGCATCCACTCGGCAATGCGCTGGGGTGCTTGCTCGTAAGCCAAGAACCAGGACACCACCTGCGCCCCACCCAAAATGATCATGATCACCGCCGTGCCGCGTGCCGAGCTCACCAGCGCCAGCCAAATCTTGCGCCAATTCAGTTCGCGGTGAATGAAAAGACCCACCATCAGCGCATACACCACCGCCACCGCCGACGACTCGGTCACGTTGAAAATGCCTGTGCGGATGCCCACGATCAAAAAGATGGGCATCGCCAATGCCCAAAAGGCCAGCTTGAACTCGCGCCAGATCCCGGGCAAATTCACCGCCTTTGCCGCCGGGTAGCCACGGCGCCGGCTGATCACCACCGCCACCAGCATGATCGCGCTGGCGTACAGCACGCCCGGAATCACCGCTGCCATAAAGAGCTTGAGCGGTGACAAATTGGTCAACACGCTGATCATCAAAAACGTGATGGACGGCGGAATGATCGGCCCCACCACGTTGGCCGCTGCCGTCAGCGCGGCAGAAAAGCCTCGCCCATAACCGGCCTTGATCATGGCCGGGATCAGCACCTTGCCCAGCGCCGAGGTGTCGGCAATGGCCGAGCCCGAAATGCCCGACATCAAGGTGGCCGAAGCCACGTTGGTCATCGCGAGCCCGCCACGAAAACGGCCAAACACCGCATTGCAAAACCCGAGCAGCCTGTCGGTCATGCCGCCTTGCGACATGAGCTCCCCGGCCAGCAAAAACAACGGTATCGCCAGCAGCAAAAAGCTGTCCAGCCCTTGGTAAATTTGCTGGGGAACGATCATCAGATCAATGCCGCCGACAAAAACAACCGCGATCGTCGCCGACAGCACCAAGGCAAACGCCACCGGCACAGCCAACAGCAACAGCACTGTCAAGGACAGCAACAGCACACCAAGCATCGTCATCTGGGTATCACTCCACGGGCATGATCGAATCGACGGCCGGCGTCTGCCCGCCCAGCCGCGCCAGCGTGAGCACGAGCGCCAACAGCGCCGCGCCAACGGCCATGGCCGAATACGGGATGGCCATCGGAATCTCCATCGCCGCAGACTCTTGGTCGGCGTTGAGCATCGCAAAACGCACGCCCGCCCAAGCCATCACACCGGCAGTGGCCATCACCAGCAAGTCCCGGACCACGAGCAACACCACCCTGATGCGCGGTGGCACCGCATTGACCAGCGCACCCACCGAGATATGACCGCCGTTGCGCAGGCACGCGCCCGTGCCCAACATGGCCATCCATGCGACCAACATCCGCGAGACCTCTTCTGTCCAAGCGGGTGCGCGGCCGATCACGTAGCGACCAAACACTTGGTAGAACAGAATCAGCGCGACCGCCAGCAGCATCAGGCCGAGGATCACGTCAAGCGTGCGCTCGATGCGCATCGCCCAGGCGATCGCAGCGTTCGGAGGCCGCACCTGGGCGGCCTCACCGGCTGCCTGCATCACTTCACGGCCGCGAACTTGGCTGCCCAGGGGGCAAGGTCCGGGAACTCTTTGGCGATACCGCCAAGGCGGCTGCGCACTGCCTCGCGGTCGATGTCGTTGAATTGCATGCCCGACTTGGTGAGCTTGTCACGCAAACCGCTCTCCAGCTTGGCCATCTTGTCGCTGGCTTCCAGCATCACCTTGTCGCCCTCTTCCTTGAGCAGGGTCTGCACGTCCGCTGGCAAACGCTTGAAGCGCGCATCGGAATAGATCCAGGTCATCGCGCCGATGATGTGGCGGGTGTCGATCGCGTATTTCTGAACTTCGTTGAACTTGAAGTTGTCGATGAACTCAAGAGGGTTCTCTTGACCGTCCACCACACCCTGTTGCATCGAGGTGAAGAGTTCGGCAGCGCCCATGGGCACAGGGCTCGCGCCCAGCATCTCCCAAGTCATGCGGTACATCTTCAGCGGCGGCACGCGCAGCTTCAGGCCCTTGATGTCGTTGACATTCTTGACCGGCTTGTTGGAAGTCAGCCAACGCGCACCGCGGTAGCCCGCACCGACAATGCGGAACGAGCTCTTCTTGGCCACCTCTTCCATGAACTCGGCACCGACCGGGCCAAAGTAGACCTTTTTGAAGTGGTCCAGGTCGCGGATCAGGTAAGGATAAGCCTCCAGACCGGGCAGCGGGTTGTAGCGGTCTAGCGTGCCGATGGACTGCAACACAATGTCGTTGGTGCCGATCTTCAGGCCCTCGATCGAGGCAGGCCAATCGCCGGTTGATCCGCTGGCTGCGATCTGGATCTTCACCTTGCCACCCGACTTGGCTTCGACCGCTTTTGCATACGCCTCGGCGGTCTCAAACCAGATGTTGCCCGGGTTGTAGACGTGCGCCATTTTCAGGACGATCGGGGCTTGCGCCCATGCGGGGGCAGCAGAAAGGCCAGCCACCATGGCTGCAGCACCGACGGCCTTGAGCAATGCACGTTTGTTCGTCTTCAACATCTTGTGAGTCTCCTGAATGGGGTGAATGATTTTGTGGCAGCCATCGTTTTTTTGCTGCTCAAATCAGTATGTCACCCGACACCCACACGCCCCCAAGGGAAAACCCTAGGCCCCATGCCCGCCAGCACGGATTCAGTTACCTGCGGGACACGCCGCCTGAACAACCCCAGCGGGTTGACGCGCAATACCGCCCTGGCCAAGTTGACTCACGTCAATCAATTGAACGCGTCAATTTTGCACTTCAGCTTCGGGCCACAAACTCGGAAAGTAAAAACGCAACGCATGTTGCGGCACCCCCAAACGCAGCTTGCCGTGGGGCGAATCACTTTCCAGCAAGCCCCGTTTGAGCAAGGCCGACACCTGTGCAGTGGCCAAGCGCTCTCCCAAACCCAACATGGCCTTGAAGTCCGCCCGATCCAGCTCGGCTTGCGAGGCAAACAGGTAATGCAAGGCCCGCAATCCCTCAGAACGCACGCCTTGTTTGACCACCCGCTCCTCATAGGCCAGGCACGCCGCCATGCGGTCCTTCATGCCATCGAGCGACAACAAGCCTGCCATGAAGTCGACCTGATCAATGCACACGCCCAACAGATAGTCAATCCATCGGATCAGCCCTGACTCGGTCAGTTTGCCCCGCCCGTCCAGATCGTCCGCACGGGGTTCATCGGCTGCCGCCAAATGCGCGTAGTAAGCCTCATGCGTGCGGGCAAAGCCGCGCAAAGGCGACCACAAACCATTCGTCAAGCCCATGTGACCCAACACCAGATGGCTGTGCAGCCTAACCACACGGCCATTGCCGTCTGCAAAAGGGTGAATCCAAGCCAGGCGCTGGTGCGCTGCGGCCATGGCCACCAACTGCAACTCGCCCCGCCTGACGCCCGAATAAACGCTGTTCCACCGCGACAAAAAAGCGGGCAAGACTGCAGCAGCAGGCGCGGCATGACGCCCCACACTCACCTCACGCTGACGCAGAGCACCGGGCTGTAAGGTTTGCAGGCCAGCAGATGATTCGATGGCGCGATCGGCCTCGGGCAAACGGGCGAACAAATCCTGGTGGATATCGCACACCGTTTGCACCGACCAGACTTTGGCATCGTCCCATGTAGGCCAAAGCGCCTCCAGCTGCGCTTCGGTGGCCATGTGGGACAGCGCCATGCGCTGGCGGCGCGCTTTGTCGGCATCTTGCGCGTAATCGTTGCTCAGGGCCTGCTCGATCTCGAAAGGCAAGGTGTGCTGCCCTTCGATTTTGTTGGAGTAATACGAGTTCATGGCCCGCAAAGACGAGCGCAGCCCCGGCAGGGCCCCGCTTGGGCACCAGCCCGACAAACGGTCCGCCTTGCGAATCAGGTCATGCGCACGCTCCAGCAAGGGGCCCATGCGGTGCTCAGAGGGCAACAGGGGTTCCATCTGGGAAGGATGCTCATACAGCTGAAATTTTGCGACTTTAAATGCGACTTGTAATGCGACTTATTTTGCGCCAATCAGGCCCAGCCACCTGTTGCGCTGACACGCACCCTGTCGGACCTGAAGGCACCGACCTGCGGAGATCTAGAGACCGCCCGCCCGCGCCTTCAAATACGGCCCCACCATGTGCCGACTGGTGCGTTGCAGGCCCATGAGCAGGGCGTGGTCGGGCTGCTGGCAGCCGTAGCGGGTTTTCAAGTCGTGCTGCATTTGCGCCAACAAATGGGCGGCCATCTCGGCATCGGCCAAGGCCCGGTGGGCGCGGCCTGAAGCCGGCAAATGGTGCAGCGCGGCCAGCGTGCCCAGCTTGTGGTTGGGCGCTTGCGGGTACAAGCGGCGCGACAGCAGCACGGTGCAAGCAAAGGGGTGCGAGCCGTCTTGACCGCAACGCGCCAGCTCGGCTTGCCAAAACTTCTTATCAAAGGCCGCGTTGTGCGCCACCATGGGCCTGCCCGCCACAAAGCGCGCCGCCTCACGCATCACCTGCTCGGCCGGGGGCGCGGCCTGCACCATCTCATTGGTGATGCCGGTGAGTTGGGTGATGAAAGGGTTCACCCTCACCCCGGCATTCATCAGGCTTTGGTAACGGTCTACCACCTGCCCGTCCTCGAGCATCACCACCGCCACCTCGGTGGCGCGGTCGCCCGTGCCCGGTGAAATGCCCGTGGTTTCAAAGTCGATGATGGCGATGGCGCTCAAAGTTGGGTCCCGTGTGAAGAGTGAGCGCCATTATCCCCAGTGCAGTGTGGTTTCGTACCCACCCATAATCAACGGATTCTTTTTCCCATCTCTAGATCAGTAAAGCCCACCCCATGACCGAGACCCTTGCCCAACTCTTCCAACCCACCCGCATTGGCGACATCGAAATGGCCAACCGCGTGGTCATGGCCCCGCTGACCCGTTGCCGCGCCGACGAAGCTGCGGGCGACATCCCCGGCAGCGCCATGAACGTGGAGTACTACCGCCAGCGCAGCAATGCGGGCCTGATCATCAGCGAAGGCACGCAGGTCTCGCCTGGGGGCAAAGGCTATGTGGCCACGCCCGGCATTTACTCAGACGCGCAGGTCGAAGGCTGGAAGCCGATCACCCAAGCCGTGCACGCGGCCGGCGGAAAAATCATTGCGCAAATCTGGCATGTGGGCCGCATCTCGCACCCCGACCTGACGGGCGGTACCTCGCCGATCGCGCCCTCGGCTGTGGCCGCCAAGGTGATGGCCTATGGTCGCAACGGCAAAGTGCCCGCGCCCGTGCCGCACGCCCTGAGCGCAGATGAAATCAAAGAGGTGGTGCAGCAATACCGCCAGGGCGCGGCCAACGCCATGCGCGCCGGTTTTGACGGCGTGGAAATCCACGGTGCCAACGGCTACCTGATCGACCAGTTCTTGCGCGACAGCACCAACTTGCGCACCGACGGCTACGGCGGCTCACCGCACAACCGCATCCGCTTTGCACTCGAAGTGGTCGACGCTGTGGCCGCCGAAATCGGCGCAGGCCGCACCGGCATCCGCCTATCGCCCGTCTCGCCCGCCAACGACTCGGCAGAAAGCAACCCCCAGGCCGTGTTCGGTCCGCTGGTCGAAGCGCTCAGCCAACGCGGCATCGCCTTCATCCACTTTGTCGAAGGCGCCACCGGTGGCCCGCGTGACCTGACGGGCTTTGACTTTGCCTGGGCACGCCAGGCCTTCAAAGGCGCCTACATCGCCAACAACGGCTACACCCGCGACATGGCCATTGACGCCATCGCTTCTGGCAGCGCCGACGCCGTGGCCTTTGGCCGCGCCTATATCTCCAACCCCGATCTGGTGCAACGCCTCCAAGCCAACGCCCCACTGACCAAGGCCAACTCCAGCACTTTTTATGCGCCGGGGCCTGAGGGGTACATCGACTACCCGGGGATGTGAGGGCAGCCAAGTCAATCGGATCGCAGGTCAGTGATAGTCCTGCTCTCGCTGATGCCGCAAGGCCAGCACGAACACGACATCGACGGCCGGGTCATAGACGTACAGCGCCAAATAGCCCGAGCGCCCCCTTGAAATCACCAACTCGCGCATGCCATGGGTCACAGGGCGGCCCATGAGTGGGTGACGCTCCAACACAGACAAAGCGTCCAGCACCAAGTCCACCGTCTCAACCGCGTATTCAGGCCGATTGAGCAGCAAAAAATCCACCAGCACTTCGAGGTCCTGAGCGGCCTCGGGCGTGTGCACCAGAAGCGTCATGAACGCGGGGCCAGCAATTGCTCCAGGCCCTGCACGGGCGGGCGATGGCTGTCGATGCCGCGCACCTTGTCCTTGAGGTATGCCGCCATGGCCTGCCCATCCACACCCATACCGGTTTGCAGCAAGTTTTGCCTGGCCTGCAAAGCCTTGGCCACCCAGGCGTCATCTTCGTTCGAGCGAGTGACCGCCGACTCGATGGCCTGCACCATGAACGCGTGCGGCGTGACCCCGCGGTGGCTTGCGGCCAGCAGCACTTTGGCGCGGGCTTGTTCATCCAATTTGACTGAAAAAGTGGGCATGTGATGGCTCCTGTGAATGTCAGTATAGCCAAAGGTGTTACTCAGTGAACACCCGCACTGCATGTCACCGGCAGCCAACTCGCTACAACCCCGTAAATCCAACACCTCATGTACGATTTACGGGGATCCACCACCGCCACAACACACAGACTGCGCCCATGCACCCCGGCCCCATCCTCTTTTGCGGCGACCCGCACGGCCAGTGGCAGCACATCATCGATGCCGCCCTGCAAACCGATGCCCGCGCCGTCATCTTGCTGGGTGACCTGGAGCCCGCACGCCCGCTGCACATCGAGCTGGCGGCCATCCGCGAACGCGTCTGGTACATCCACGGCAACCACGACACCGACCACGCGGACAACTTTGCCAACGTCTGGCACAGCGAACTGGCCGACCGCAACCTGCACGGCCAAGTGATCACCCTGCCCTGCGGCACGCGCATTGGCGGGCTGGGCGGCGTGTTCCGCGGCGCGGTTTGGTACCCCAAAGACCAGCAAGCCCCCAAGTTTCGCAACCGCGAAGAACATGCCCGCATCACCCTGCGCCAAGACCGCTGGCAAGGCAGCGTGCCCCTCAAGCACTGGTCCAGCATCTACCCCGACGAAGTCGATCAACTGGCAGCGCTGCAGGCCGACATCCTGATCACGCACGAAGCCCCCGGCTACCACGAGCACGGCTTTGCACCACTGGACGAACTGGCCCGCCGCATGGGCGCGCGCATGACGGTGCATGGCCACCAACACGACTGCATCGACAGCAGCGCGCGTTGGGCCGAGCAGGGGTTTGAAAGTTATGGGGTCGGGCTGCGGGGGCTGATGGCGCGGCCTTGAGGGTGATGCCTTGGTGGCAAAGTGTTTCGAAAACAAGAGGTAGCGGGTAAACCCCTAAAAAAGTCAACAACCAAACGATTGTTTTGTATGACTCCAATCGATAGCATGAAGGGGGCACACATCAATTTCCGCCATTTGGCAACTTTGACAAACGACTAGGAGTCAACGATGAAGAAACATTTTCTGGTTACCTGCGCTGCACTGGCACTTGCACTCCCTTCGCAAGCCCAAGATTACCCATCCTTGTCACTCAAGATGGCACACCCTCTGGCACAAACCTTTCCGGGTGCCGAATGGGACAAGTGGTTTGCGGAAGAAATTGAAAAACGATCTGGCGGCAAGATCAAAATTCAGATTTTCTGGGCTGGTCAACTGGGTGGCCTCACAGAAATTAAAAACCTGGTGGGCAATGGCGCTGTGGACATCGGCGTGTTCGCTCAAGCTGTTCATGCATCTGAGCTGCCATTGACTTCTGTTTCAGCCGGTCTTCTCAACAGGGTATCCGCTGATGCAAAGACAGGTTCTGAATTGGCACGTGCCAGCTACGCGACCAAGACTGTGACCGATGAACTCCAGGCTCAAAACCTCAAAGTCATCAAGTGGACGGTTCCTTCCCCTTACAAACTGCTTTGCAACAAAGCGGTCAACACATCCGCCGACCTCAAAGGATTGAAAGTCAGAGCTGTGGGCGGCGCCTATGTGCCCATTTGGATGGAGGCTTATGGCATGGTGCCAACGCGGGTTCAAGCCACCGAAATCCGTGAAGGTCTGCAGCGTGGCACCCTCGATTGCAACTTCGGCCCCATCGAATGGACGCCTTTTTCGGATCTGCAAAAAGTCGCGCCGTATCTTTCAGATTTGAATACAGGCTCCTTCACAACCTTCCAGATGTATGTGCCCGCCAAGGCTTACAACGCGTGGCCACGCTCGGTGCAGACCTTGTTCACGCAAGTGGCTCAAGAAGCCATGCAAAAAGACCTGGCGGCTCTGCCCAAAGTCGAAGCCGACGCGATGGACAAATTCAAAGCCACAGGTGGCAGCGTCGTTCAGATGAAAGACCTGCAAAATTTCATCTCACGTTCGCCTGACATGATCCAAATCTGGGTCGACAAGTCCACCAAAGATGGTCTCGGCGAGAAAATCAAAGAATTGATTCCTCTGCAAAGGAAAGCGGCGCAAAGCTTTGCCAACTCACGCAATTGATATGACTGTCAAATGAATACATTGATTCATTGGACAGAGAAAGCGGCACTGGCGGTCTGCGCTGGTGCCGTTTTCATCATGATGGTCGTAGGCGCGATAGACATCGTGATGGGCAACGTGCTGGGGTTTTATTTATCGTACAAAGTTGAATTGTCCGGGACACTTTTAGCCAGCAGCATTTTTTTGGCTTGCAGTCCTGTCCAAAGAGGCCATGAACACATTCGAGTGGATTTGTTCGAACCTTTTATGGGGGATAAAACCAAAAAAGCAAACACGCTTCTTGGCACCCTTTGTGGGCTTTTGTTTATTGGCTTGATTACCTACGGACTCTGGCATCAAGCCATCAAAAGTGTGATGATTTTTGAGGTCTCGGCAGACACTTCTGGCTTTCCAATTTGGCCCTGGAAGTTGGCATGCCCAATAGGGGCAAGTCTTTGCGTTCTGACCTTGATCGGTCAACTGGCACAGCAAATTTTCACGTCCTCATCCTTGAAGGAAAGCACGTGAATACGGGACTGATCGGTTTTGTCGCCATGCTTTGCCTGTTGGGTTTGGGCGTCCCTGTCGCTTACGCAGTGGGTACCGTAGCCATTGCTGGCATCTTTTACGCTGTTGGATCGACTTTTTTGTTGTCCACCATCCAGTCCCTCCCCTACGCATTTGCAAGTGACTACAACTTTGTCGTTGTTCCCTTGTTTGTTTTGATGGGCACTTTGGCATCGCGAGCTGGGATCATCACTGATCTGTACAAAGCTGCGTTCCAGTTAACCAGTGGAATTCGTGGCAGCCTGATGATGGCGACTGTGATGGCTCAAGCCATGTTTGCAGCCATTTCGGGCTCGACAACTGTTGCGGCAAGCATCTTCACGCGCATGGCTTTGCCAGAAATGATCCGCTATGGATACAACCCGGGCGTGTCTGCTGGCTGTGTCGCTGCTGCTGGCACTCTGGCAGGGCTGATTCCGCCCTCCATTGCCATGGTGCTGTTCGCCGTGCTGACGGGGGAACCCATTGGCAAGTTGCTGATCGCCGGCATCTTGCCGGGTGTCATGACCGCAGTGGGCTACATCGTTGGCATTCGGATCATGCTGATCTACAGACCCGAATGGGCCCCGATGATCAGCGAAAAATTCAGTTTGAAGCAAAAGCTGCAGGGCATTTCAAAAGCTTGGGCTGTTTTCTTGCTGATTGGTTTGGTGGTTGGCGGCATTTACACAGGCACATTTCCGCCTTCAGCTGCAGGTGCCGTTGGCGCCACCGGTGTTCTTCTGATTGCCCTGTCGACCAAGCGTTTGCCCAAGGGGGCTCTGTGGGAAAGCCTCATTGAAAGTGCACGCATCTCCGCTGTACTTTTCTTGATCGTCATGGCAGGTCTCTTGTTCAGTCGATTCCTGCTGATCAGTGGCTTCATCGGTGACCTCAAAGCATTGGTGGTCACCCTGGAAATGAGCGCCTTCGTGTTTATTGCCTTGGTGGTGATTCTGTATTTGATCCTGGGTTGCTTCGTCGACAGCGTGTCTTTGATGATCATCACGCTGCCGTTCCTTTATCCCATTTCCACGTCCCTGGGCATCAATGGCATCTGGTTCGGTGTGCTCATCATCAAGCTCATTGAAATTGCCGCCATCACACCACCCGTAGGTCTGAATTTGTTTGCGGTTTTGTCATCGGGCAAGGGGCTCGTCAATTCGCGTCAATTGTTTGCAGGTGTCATGCCCTTCCTTGTCATGGAGGCGGTGTTGCTGGCATTGCTGATGGGTTTCCCTGCCATCGCCACCATCTTGCCCGAATTGATGGACTGAAAATCAGGAGAAGCATATGAGGGCGACAGACGCGCTGGACAAAGCGGGATTGAGAACGCCTAACGCCATCTTCGTCCAGCAGGGCAGCATGTCCGTGAGCTACCAAGAGGCGGTCTCGATGTCCCATCGGATCGCCGCAAAAATCCAGCACATGGGCGTTGCACCGGGCACACGTGTCGCCTTTTTGTCCCCCAACGATTGGCGTGGCTTGATTTTCATGTACGGGCTCTGGCGCGCAGGCATGGTCTTGGTGCCCGTCAATGTCAGAAACAGCCCCGTCTTGAATGCCAGCATTTTGCGGCAACACCAACCCACGGCCATGGTGCACCACAGCCATGTCGCCACGCTTGCTGCGCATGTGAAGGCAGAATTGCAAACACTGTCGCAATGGTGTTGTCTCGACCAACAAGATGGCGAAACCCCTTCGTTGGTCGACTGGATGGCGCCTGCTGGCTCGGTGGCCAAAGAACTGCCCAACGACCCTTTGGCCCCTTGGACGCTGTATTCCACCAGCGGTACCACAGGCAGCTCCAAAGGCGTTCTGCACACGCACCTGTCCAACTACGTGACCAGCGTCGACATGCTCTTTGCCATGCGCGCGCACGAAGCCAAGCGTCATTTGGTGGTGGCGCCCATGACCCATTTTGCGGGCAGCTTCATCTTCGCACTCACCATGACCGGGTCCACGCATGTCTTGCTGGACAAGGCTGACCCCCTGGAAATCCTGCACACCATTGAAAAAGAAAAGGTCCAAATCCTCTTTTTGCCACCCACCGTGATTTACATGCTGCTGGCCTCTGAAAAAATCAACGCATTTGATTACGGAACGCTGGAACATTTCGTTTATGCCGCAGCGCCCATGGCCGAAGAACCCCTGAAACGGGCACTCTCGGTTTTTGGGCCCATCATGGTGAACATGTATGGTCAAGCAGAAGCCATCGGTCCCATCACCTCTTTGTCACCCACCGATCACATGCAAGGCGCAACACCTGCGCCTGCGAACGTCTTGCGATCAATTGGCACACCCTCCATCAGCCGACAAGCGCGGGTCATGCGCGAAGATGGCCAGTGGTGCGAAACAGGGGAGCCCGGTGAAATCGTCTTGCGCGACTGGGTCAGCAGTGCCGCCTACCTGGACGATGAACCCGCCACGGCTTTGGTGCACAGGTATGACTGGTACCACACAGGTGACGTGGGTGCCATGGATCAAGACGGCCGCATCACGCTGCTGGATCGAAAAAAAGACGTGATCATCTCCGGCGGCTTCAACATCTACTCTGCAGGTGTAGAACAAGCTTTGATGACGCATCCCGCCGTACAGGAAGCATGTGTCTTTGGCATTCCAGACGACAAATGGGGTGAATCGGTTCATGCCGTGCTGGAACTCAAGCCCAACTGCGTGGTCGACGCTGTCGAACTTCAGAATTTGGTGAAAGCGCAAATCGGATCGGTCAGCACACCCAAGTCACTGGAATTCACAGACAGCCTCCCCAGAAGCGCAACGGGCAAAGTGCTCAAACGTGAACTTCGAATGCGCTACTGGCAGGGCAAAGACAGGGCGATATGAGCCGCCGAACAGATGGCTCCAGTGGTTTATCGGATGACACCTTCAGTGGCCTGAAGCCATTCTTGGTGCAATATTTCAACCCTCCGGGCCACTGTCTCCACCGCACCCACAGAGGCCACCCCTTGGCCTGCACTCCACGCGGTTTTCCAACTGGCCAAATCGCTCGACCCCTTGGGCAGCAAACTGCCATCGGCTTGCATGATGCCTTGCGCCAGCAGGGACGATTTCAAAAAGTTGGCAGGAATGCCCGTCACAGCATCGGTCTTCACAATGTCGTCGGCACCCGCACTGGCCAAGGCCTCTTTGTAAGCTGGCGACGCCATGCTTTCGGGGGTGGCGATGAAGGGCGTTCCAATGTAGGCCATGTCAGCCCCAGCCACTTGAATGGCTCTGACTTGACGCCCGGTGCTCAAACAACCCGCAACGGCCAAGGGGCCCGACCAAAAGCCACGTACTTCCTCAATGAAGGCAAAGGGGTTGATCCAACCTGTATTGCCGCCTGCGCCCGCCGTCAAAAGAACCAGCATGTCCACACCCGCAGCTATGGCTTTTCTGGCATGCCGGACAGTGGCCACATCCGCCAACACCTGACCACCGTAGGCATGAACGCGCTCGACCACATTGACGGGCGACCCCACGGAAGTGATGACCCAAGGGACGCGGTGGTTGATCACAATGTCCAAATCGTCGTCGCGCCTTCCATTGGATGGATGCAGAATCAGGTTGGCCGCAAAAAGCCCGCTCGCGCCGCGTGTTCGGTCCTTGATTTCTGCCAGCCAGGCATCCAGCAAAGCGGGCGTTCGGGCGTTGAGCGTTGGAAAGGAGCCCACAATTCCTGCGTTGGCCGCTGCCACCGCCAGCTCGATACCGCTGACCAAAAACATGGGCGCAGCAACCACTGGAACCTTGAATGAAGAAAGCGCTTTTGTTTCCATGCTGACCGACATAAAGTTTCAAAGAGAAGGTCCATGAAGCACTGCTGCAGTGTTTCAACCAAGCAAGCCATCTGCCCAAACAAGCCAAATTACCATGAATTCACTAAAGGAGAAAACCTTGTTATCCCTTGACCATGCCGAGATCACGATACCTGACATCTTCAGCAGCCACGGTAAGTTTCGCAAACACCAAGAAGCGGTGGTGTGCGGCTCAGTCAGACGCACTTGGGGCGATTTCAACGACAACATGAACCGTGTGGCCAACGCCCTTTTGGCCTCCGGCGTTGCGAGAGGTGACCGTGTGGTGGTCATGATGGGCAACTCGGTGGAAATCCTCGAGGTCATGTTCGGCATTGTCAAAGCAGGCTGCTGTGTGGTCCCGCTTTCGGGTTTGCTGACAGGTCAACAACTGGCCTCCTTGATCAACGATTGCGGTGCCAAACAAGCTTTTGCCACCCCTGACTTCATCGAACGTCTGCTGCCATTTCAAGATGAACTTTTGCATCTTCAAGCCAGCCATTGCTACGTTGTCCACGGTCATGCCGAGGGCTGGATGGATTACCGCACCTTGACCGATGCCCAGCCCACGGACACCCCGAATGTGGTCTACCGTTCTGAGGATGCCTTCAACATCATCTACAGTTCGGGCACAACAGGCCTTCCCAAAGGCATCCTGCAAAGTCACCGGGCCAGAGTGCACTGGGCCATTTCCAATGCCATTGAAATGCGGTTCAGTGACCGCAGCCGTGCACTGACCACCACTTCACTTTATTCCAACGGCACATGGCTCATGATGCTGCCCGTTTTGTTCAGTGGTGGCACCTGCGTCGTCATGCCTGCTTTCGATCCGGTGGCATTTTCAAAAATGGTGGAGGAAGAAAAAATCACCCACACCTTCATGGTGCCTGCGCAGTTCATTGCACTGCTGCAGACCGATCTGGGCGAGCACGACCTGAGCACCCTGGAGGTGATCCTGTGTGCAGGCTCGCCACTCAGACGCGAAACCAAACGCCAAGTCATCGAACGCATGGGTGACAAACTCATCGAACTGTATGGCTTCAGCGAAGGATTTGCGACGATGCTCAAACCGGGTGCCCCTGCCGACAAATTTGACACCGTGGGCATCCCCGTCCTGGGCTTTGAAGTGCGCATTCTCGATGAATCGGGGCTGGTTCTTGGCCCCGGAGAAATTGGTGAAATTGCAGGTTACGGGCCAGGCATGATGTCTGGCTACCACGGCAAAGCTGCAGAAACAGCCGCGCTGATTTGGCAGGACGAAAGAGGGCGAACATTCATCCGCTCGGGTGACATCGGACGCCAGGATGAAGAGGGCTACCTCACGCTGGTGGACCGCAAAAAGGACATGATCATTTCCGGCGGCTTCAACGTTTTTCCTGCTGATCTGGAAGAAATTTTGGGCCAACACGCCGACGTCCTGGATGCCACGGTCATTGGCGTTCCGCATGAGCGCTGGGGAGAAACGCCACTGGCTTTGGTCATCCTGAGGCCCGGTGCCATTTTTGATGCACCCTCCATGCTGTCTTGGTGCAACGAGCGTTTGGCCAAACACCAAAGGCTCTCCAACATCGAAACGCGCCCGGACTTTCCGCGCAATGCTTTGGGAAAGGTCTTGAAGCGGATCTTGCGTGAGCCCTACTGGGTAAACGTCAAAACCTGAAGACGCATCCAACCGCGAGGCACACTGAATTTAAGGTTTAACATCCTGACAACACATGCGTACACCGAGATGAAACCCACCACCACACCCAGCCCCAAAGCGAAAAAACCATCCAAAAGTGCCAGTGTCACCCCCTCAAAGACCAAAGACACGGCTGAGGGGGCTATTGGCGACAGAAGGGCGGAGCTGATTGAGAAAGCAGCGCACTTGTTCGGTGAACGGGGGTATGCCAACACGTCGATGCGGGATATATCGGCCGCATTTGGCATTCTGCATGGATCGATTTACCACCACTTTGGCTCCAAGGAAGAACTCTTCATCACGGTCTATGCGTCTGGGGTGGATCGATTCGTCAACGATGTCGAAAAAGCCATCGAACCCTTGACCGACCCTTGGCAAAGGCTGGAAGCGGCGTGCATCGCGCACCTTGAGGCCTTGCTCATGCGAGAAAGCCCCGCTGCCACCGTTCTGGCCGATTGGTCCGCCAATTACTCAGACAGCATGCGCACTGCCCTGGTGGCGCAGCGTGACAAATACGAAAAAGTATTTTCCGAACTGACCGATGCCGTTGACTTGCCATCGGGCATCAAAAGGCGCTACTTCCGTTTGGGCCTTCTGGGTGCTCTGAATGGCGCACTCATGTGGTACCAACCGGGTGGTGACGCACCTGCCACCGTGGCCAAGCATCTTTTTTCTCTTTTCAGGAAAAGCGCAGAGCCCCGCCATCCTTGAACCTGGCGGTCATCATCCGCCCAGCAGACATCAATTTTGGCGTTGGAGAATGGTGATGGAACAAGCGGCTTCATCAAAGCCAATCACCCCTCCACCATTTTCTGCCAGCGCAATGTTCGCGCCTTCAGACTGCCTGCTGCCAGCCTCGCCCCGCAATTGGGTCACCAGTTCATAAATCATGGACAGCCCAGTGGCACCGACCGGGTGCCCTTTGGACACCAAACCGCCTGACAAATTGATGGGCAAGGCGCCACCCAAAGAAGTCGCTCCACTGGCCACATAAGCGCCGCCCTGACCCACTTCACAAAACCCCAGCATTTCAGCTTGGTAAATCTCACAAAACGATGTCGCGTCATGCACCTCGGCGATGTCAATGTCCGACGGCTTCAAGCCTGCCCTCGCATAAGCCTTTTTGGCAGCCACGTGCGACAGACCCGGCTCTGCCAAGTCACGGTACTTGCCACCGGTCAACACGCTGGCACTGACCGCAATGGCCCGCTCTTGAACATGCTTGGGCAATTCACGCAAAAAGCGCTCAGAGCAAAGCAAGGCCGCAGCCGCGCCGTCTCCCACGGGTGAACACATGGCACGGGTCAAAGGCCAACTGATCTCCCGATCCTGGAGCACCTCCTCTGGCGTGATGGTGAAGCGGTACTGCGCATTCGGATTCAAAGCCCCCATGGCATGGTTTTTGGATGACGCATAAGCGATCTGCTCACGCGTCGTCCCAAAAGTTTTCATGTGATAAGCCGCCTGCATGGCATAGGTGTCCATGAACAAGGTCCCGCCGCCACTGTTGGTCACAAAAGGTTTGCCCGATTGCTCACCGGCCATCTGGTAGTAAGCCTGCCACTCTTGCGGATCAAACTGATCGATTCCACCTTGGAAAATCTCCATGGTGCGCTCGGGATCGCCCGGGAAGAATGTTTTTTCTACACCCATGGCCAGCGACAAGTCACACTCACCACTCAGAATGTCTTTGTATGCGCCATGAAACGCCATGGAGGCCGTTGCACAGCCGCCTTCGACGTTGATGAGCGGCACCCTTTCCGGGAAGATGCCTTCACGCACCAAGGGGGTAAAACACACCTGCCCCCGGATATTGCGTTGCCCAAAGGTGCCCATGCCGCAATTGCCAAACCAGGCTTGCTGAATTTGGTGGGTGACATCGGCCCCCGTGTCAGCGAGCAGCCCCATGAATGCGTTTCGGGTGAGGTCTTTGAATGTTTTCTCTGGTTGCTTGCCAAAGGGTGTGCACGACACACCGATCACATAAACATCGCTCATGAGGAACCTCCGGAGTTCGAACTTGCTTAACTCAGCACCAAGGGCAATTGCGTGGGGCCACGCATCACCAATGCATCCAGCCACTTGACTTCGCCTTGCCCAAAACGCATGGCCGGGTATTGGGCCACCAGTGACCCAATGCACACCTTGGCCTCGAGCCTGGCCAAAGGGGCGCCAAGACAAAAATGAAGACCTTGACCAAAGGTCAAATGGCGATTGGGGCTGCGGTCCAAAATCAACTCATGCGGCCGATCAAAGCGACGCGGGTCTCTGTTGGCCGCATTGATCATCGCAAACACACGATCCCCCGCCATCAATTTTTTGCCATGCAACTCATGGTCGACCGCAGCCACTCGCGCAATGCTGTTGCTGGGACCGTCGTAGCGCAAAAACTCCTCAACGGCAGAATCAATCAGCGATGGATTTTCAAACAATTTTTGCTTTTGCTCTGGATGCTGGATCAAGGCCACAACGGCACTGCCCAGCAAACTGGTCGTCGTTTCATGCCCCCCAAACAAGACAAGCATGCACATGGCCACCAGCTCATCCTCGCTCAAAGCACCCTGCGCATCCGTGGCATTCACCATGGCCGTGATGACGTCGTCGCCCGGCGACCTGCGTCTTTGAGCAATCACGTCGCGAAAATAAGCAGACATGCGATCGGCACCGTCTCTGGCTTTTCTGTACTTGTCTTCTTCTGTGCGCGAGGTGCCAATGAACAAACGCAAATCATCGGACCATTGCTTGATCTCCGCAAAGTCCTCACGCGGCAAGCCCATCATGTCCAAAATCACGTAAGCGGGCAGCAGCACCGCTACCTTCTCCACAAAATCCACCTCTTTCGATGGATCCACGGCTTCCAGCAATTGCGCCACCGTCTTTTGGATCGCGACTTCTCGCGACTGAATCAGCTGAAGCGAGAACACCACATTCATCATCTTGCGAAGCCGCGTGTGCTCAGGCGGCGCCTTGAACACCAGCCACTCATTGAGGTAGCGCATCACACCCGAAAGGATGTCACGCCGCTCGTCTTTCAAGGCCTCGTAAAAAGGCCGCAAGCGATCGGACGACATGTTGGACGACATGGCGACCTGCCGGACATCGTCATAACGCGTGATGATCCAGCTCTTGATTGCCGGGCTCCAGTGCACCGGATCCCGTTCTTGCAAGGCCTCGTAGAAAGGAAAGGGATTGGTTCTGATCGCATCGTTGGATGGATCGTAGACAAGCGCTTCGTTCATAGGCCCAGCACCAGACAAGGCGTTAACGAGCGAGAACAGCAGGGCGTGAAAGCATCATTTTTTTCATGCTCCTCGGGCAACATGAATTGATCACGATGATCGGGCAGGCCCTCCAAAACCGACGTCAAACAAGACCCGCAATGACCCTGCTCACAAGAAACAAGAACGTCAATGCCCGCCGCCGCAAGTGCCTGAACCGCCGTCTGACCAACCGGCACCTCCACCAGGGCACCCGTTGATTGAATCTTGATGGTGAATGCCTGATCCATACCGACTGACCCTCCTGATATTGGCTGCGCAGAGCCGCCAAATAGTTCTTTTCTTATTTTGTTGTCTTGCAAACCTGCCGCTTTGGCCGCACCCATCACTGCAGTCATGAAGCCTGCCGGACCACACATATAGAGCCATGCATGGGCATCTGCGTTGGAGAAAATTCGCTCAACGCCACCCGAACCCTCATCGTCAAAAGAAAAGATCACGCAGTCAGCGTAATTGGAGGACTTGAGCTCCTCCACGAAAGCAGCACTTGCGAGGCTTCGGGCATGGTAGTGAAGTCGAAACTTTCTTTTTTGAGCACTGAGCGTCTCGGCCATGGCCAAGATAGGGGTGATGCCTATCCCCCCGGCCACCAACACCACCAGGCGGTCATCCGATGGCAAAGCAAACAGGTTGCGGGGTCCACGGGCTTGCAGTGTTTGTCCTGCCTTGATGGCGTCTTGAAGATTCAGCGATGCACCACTGCCATGGGGATCACCCAATACCGCAATGCGCCAATTCTTCTCGCCGTGACGGCTGCACAAGGAATACTGCCTGACCACCTCATGGCCCGTGCGATCGGTCGCATGGATGTCGATGTGTGCTCCAGCTTCCCAGCTGGGAAGCTCGGTTCCATCAAGGCTTGAGAGTTCACCCACCAGAACGTTGGCACCCTGAATGGCCCAATTGACCACGGCCAATTTGGTCAAGTCTGACGCAGCTGGATTCATAGCGGGGGCATCCTGAGGCCACCATCGAGTCGAATGGTTTCGCCATTGACCATGGGGTTGGCAGCGACAGCCATGACAAAGTCTGCAAACTCTTCGGGCTTGCCCGGGCGCTGGGGCCATGCAGCGTTTTGCAACAAGCCATCGAGCACGTCTTGCGAGACATGGGCCTGCACCATGGGCGTCATGAAAACGCCGGGGCAAATCGTGACCACGCGAATCGCGTGCTTCCCCAACTCCCTGGCCAGCGGCAAGGTCATGCCAGCCACCGCCGCTTTGGAAGCGGAATACGCCGCCTGTCCGATCTGCCCATCAAATGCCGCAATCGACGAAATGTTGATGATCACCCCCCTTTGACCGTTTTCAGTCAAAGGCAGGTCAATCAACTGTTCGGCGGCCAGGCGAAGCACATTGAATGTGCCCAGCACATTCACCTCCATGACTTCGCGAAAGAGATCCAAAGTATGGACGCCCTTGCGTCCTAACAATCGGGCATTTTTGCCCACACCCGCGCAGTTCACGATCAGCCGAGCGGCTCCAAACTGCTGGGCCGATTCGCTCAAGGCCTTCTTCACTTCGGCTTCTGAAGTGACATCACACATCACATACCGAACAGATGCATGGGCTGGGCCTTCCTGACGGTCCAAGACCGTCACATGCACCCCGTTGGCGCTCAGCTTGCTGACCACGGCTTGGCCAAGACCCGATGCGCCACCCGTGACCACTGCGGTATTGATTAACTCATTCATGCTGGTAAGCTTAGCAGAACGACGGTTACCAAACAAGTGGTTGGTTGGCAGTTTTCCAGAAACATTTTCGGGTCGCCATCACCCCCTTGCCAAGACTCTTGAATCATCCTTGATGCCGCCTGGAGCACCTGCATGCACACCTCTGAATCAGACTGGACTGGCTCACGCCTGTCCTTGACCCGACAAGGCTCCACAGCCATCGTGCGTCTTTTCAATCCGCCTCACGGCTACATGGACGAGGCGATGGAGTCCGAACTGCTGCGAGCACTGGACACGCTGGACAACTGGGAGGATGGGCGCGTTGTGGTCATCACTGGCGCGGAGCCTGGCATGTTCGTTCGCCATTACGACGTGGCCATCCTTCAAAAACGATCGCAGGCCATGATCGAACGGGGCAAATCGTTCTCTATTGAGCGACCGGTGCCGCGCAGCGCCATTCACCTGTGCATTGAGCGCATCGAAAACAGCCCCCTCATTTTCATGGCAGCCCTCAACGGAACCGCCATGGGCGGCGGTTTTGAACTGGCGCTGGGCTGCGACATTCGACTGGCACAAAACGGCGACCACCAACTGGGACTGCCCGAGCTGAATTTGGGCTTGCTGCCTGGCGCAGGCGGCACACAGGCCATGGCCTCCTTGCTCGGGACTGGCCCCGCCCTTTTCAATCTGCTGACAGCCAGGGTTTTCAGCCCCCAAGAGTTGCTTTCGGCAGGATTGATCTCCTCGTGCAGCGATGACGTGATGGCCGAAGCCATGCGACTTGCCAGCCAAATCGAAGCCGTCCCCTTCAGGGCCTGTGCCAACATCAAAAAACTGGTCAGGAACGCGCCCCGCTGGCGCCACGATGAAGGCATGACTGCAGAACGCACCCTCTTTTGCGACTGCATGGTTGACCCCATGGCCCAGCCCCTGATGGACGATGTGGTGAGTGGAAAACGCACGATTGCCGATCCACCCACACCTCACAAAGCCTGAAGCACATGCGCCCCATGACACCCGAAACACCCCACCCACATGCCGTTGAGGTCGTGAGCACATCGCCAGACAGGCCGATGGCTGAGCGCATCCGGGTTCTTGAGACCACGCGCCCTGCCCTTGCGCCGACCCAAGTGCGCATTGGCATGCTGGCCATGAATATTCTCCCGGCAGACCTGCTGCAAATGAATGGGCAGTATGGCCATCAACCCGAACTGCCCTACGTGCCGGGCCATGAAGGAGTTGCTGTGGTGCTTGAAACGGGCAGCGAAGTCGCGGACTTGCAACCTGGCGAACGGGTGCTGCCCATCGGCGTTTTTGGCGTTTGGTCCGATGAACTGGTGGTGCAAAGACGCTCGCTGGTCCCGGTGCCGTCCGATGCCAACGTGTTGCAGCAAGCCATGCTCGCTGCCAACCCGGCAACGGCTTGGGTGCTCTTGCAGCACCAAGTCACCCTCCAGCCCGATCAATGGGTCATTCAAAATGCGGCCAACTCAGCCGTGGGTCAATGCACTCGGCAGCTGGCTGCGCACTTGGGCATCCCGTTGATCAATGTGGTGCGCCGACCTGAGGCGGTGGCGTCTGACGAGGGCGGTCATTGGTTGGTGCATGACGGCCAAGACCCTGATTCACTCCAGCACAGCGTGCACCAAATCACCCAGGGCGAGCCCGTGGTCTTGGGCCTGGACGCGATTGGCGGCAAAGCCTCTCAGGCATTGGCCGCCAGCTTGAGTCCTCAAGGCCGTCTGGTTCTTTATGGGCTGCTGAGCGGTGAGCCCTGCAGCATCTCTGCGCACGACCTGATTTTTCGGAATATCAACGTTCAAGGCTTCTGGCTGGCCAACTGGTTCAGCCACCCCGACAACCGACAAAAAGCCAAGACCGTCTACCCCGCCTTGATGGCATTGGCCGCGCAAAACGTGCTGCGCATGAGCGTGGAAAAAGTTTATGAATTGAGCGACGTCCTAGAAGCCATCGCGCACTCGGCACAAGCCGGGAGACAAGGCAAAGTGCTCTTGAAGGGAGCTCATTTTCAGAGTCAGCAGGCGTAGCCAGTTGGTCGATGTTCAGCGGCTTGAGGGTTGATGGGGGTGGCACACGCCGTGTTCAGCTTCTCGTTGCTCCACCATGCGCAGCCCCTCGCGCACAACCTCACTGGCATTTTGATAGCGGCCACTTTGGAACAGCTGCTCGACCAGCGCAGCTTGGTGATCAATCAGCACGATATTTCGAGTGGGCATGGGAGAGCTCCTTCTTGAAACAGGAAGGGCATGTTATGCCAATGAGGTCACACAGGTCGTGGTTATAGCCCTCAACCACCGAGCCAAATGAACAACCCACCGCACCCCAGGCAAAGCCCTGGTTCACAAAGTCGCCCCCATTTCTTAAGCTGATTGCCTCACTCACATGGAGGCAGCATGAACCCCGCAACCAACCCCAGCACCACGCCTGTTTATGGCGTTCGCCCCAGCAAGCCCGGCTTGTATCTGGGCTTGTTTCATGGCCGCGACACGCCCAACCAAGCAATGCACGGCTGGGGCTTTGATGGCCCAGCCATTGGACCGCTCAGGTACTTTCACACCACCTACGCCTGTTCGGTGAATATGGAATTCGTCAGCCCCACAGATGCCCAACTGTTCACAGGCACCCACGACACGCTCATGGACTTGGCCATCAACGGCGACCTGCTGTGCTTTGACGGCAAGCTGTATGGCGACTGGACGGTGTATTGGGTCTCGCCTGAAGAGTGCATCAGGCCACCCGACACCTTCCGGCAAAACACCCGCCCCAACGATTTGCGCAGACAAGCCAAACCGATCCCGTGGGACGAAGGGATCTGAAACCACGACAAATCCTAGAAACCACAATGGGCTCATGAATTCCGCAATTTCGCTTAGATGGCATCGATACCAATCGAAGTCAAATAACCAAAAATGGGATCGTAAAAAGACGGGTCTCTGGTGGGGTCCTCGGGATCGCCGGGCGGGATCACGATCACCATGCCTTGCCGAGCGCGGGTAAGCAAGACCCGATAGGCATTTTTCAAATACATCTGTCGATGCGCCAGGTGTATTTTTTGCCATTTGTTGCCCACAAACGAGCGGTATTCCCAGTCGGCTTCCCCAAAGCGCAAGTCGGCATCCCAAACGACACAAGCCCAGTCGAGTTCAAGACCTTGAACGTGAAACTCGGTGGCCACGTCTTCCAAATAAAAAGAAGACCGAACGTCATCGCGATCGTCCAAAAACCAATGGATGGGGTCCATGGGAGAACGGACATCGATGGCGTGGGGGCGCAGGCGAACCGCTTGCGAGGAAACCACCATGCCGAAACGTTCGCTGCCCCGTGCTTTGTCGCGCAGCCAGCGCTTGGCCTTTTCCAAATCGCGGGTCACCACGATCGGGTAGCGCGCTTGCACATCTTGGAACATGGCTTGGGCCAAATCGGTGCGACGGTCCAGCAAGTGCTTCACGAAGGTTGAAACATGCTCTGCGCGGAAGGAGCGCATGGACACCGACAAATGCAGATCGTCGTTGTGGTGAACGTTGTCACGCGACTTCAGTTGTGTCAGCGCTTCGGCCGCCCCGTATTCCGAGTCTTGCAGATGTGGCGAGATGTGCACCGCCCAATCGGGGTAGTGCTCATGGATGGCCTTGAGCCACTCGCCAATGCCGGCCTCACCCGTGTTGATCTCTTGACCACCGCCCACCAAACACACGACCACCGCCCAGTCGGGGTGACGGTCAAGACAAGAAATCAAGAAGTCGGGTTCAGACCGATTGAAATCCGGATAGCCCTTTTTGCGTGCCATGAACTGGGTGGTTTGTTCCAGCGTCCACGCGCGTTGCGCTTCGTCAAAGATCACCACGTGATCCACAGGTGGCCGCTCGTCCGACAAATACGCATCGCGGAAATGGTGGACGTTTTGAATGAAGGCTTCAACGGCTTTTCTGGCTTCACCCTTGCGCAGCTTTTGGCCCACGGCTTTCTTTCGGGCCACTTCATCGCGCACCAAGGCCTCTCGCAGAATGGCCACCAAAGGGCCATTGCCCGACAGGTATACGCTGTGCAACTCGCTTTTGGCGTCCATGTGCTTAGTGGCAATATCCAAGCCGACCAATGTCTTGCCCGCACCGGGAACACCCGTCACAAAACAAATGGCCTTTTGCTTCCGTTCTTTTGAGTCTTGGATCAGTTGCGCAATGGCAACCGAGGTTTGCGCCAAGTTTTTCTCACCTGCATCATTGCGAGAGAGTTCAGCCACCGAGTGGTTGCCGTAAAGCGCGGACGCGGCTTCGATGATGGTGGGAGTGGGACGGTAACGCCCGCTGGCCCAAACAGAGGCGTCCAGATGGGCGCCCGACGAAAAGGCCAACACCTCTTCGATGGTGGCGGCCAAGAAGGCGGGGGATGTGTTGATCGGGAAAAGCACACCGTCGTTGTGGTGGCTGGTGACGATCTGACCGCGTGTGCCTTGTGTTTGCGTAGCAATCAAGATGGGAGCAATCACGCAGTGATGGCTGGTTTCGTGAAAGTTTTTGAGGTCAAGCGCGTAGTCCCAAACCTGATCTACTGCAGCACGGTTGAAAGACGACTCCCCCACCTTGAACTCGATGACAAAAATAGTGTGATCGATCAAAACTAGTACGTCGATGCGTTTGCCCAAACGCGGCACGATGAACTCCAAGAAAACTGCGCCGCGGCCTGTGAGCGATTTCAGTTCTTTCTGAAGAATTTGTATCTGTGACCGCCATGCATCGCGCTGGGTCGTCTCGATGGAAAAACCACTGTTCTCAGTCAAGACACCCAGCACCAAGTTAGGTTCTGATGTCACAAATTGCTTGATGTCTGCCGAATAGAAGGAACGATTGGAATATTGCACGCGTTACCTAAAGTACTTATTTCTAAATTGAGATGATCTTAAACGGATTGATGATGATTCAGGGATGCCAGCTTGATGCTCAACCACCTAAGTTAGCAAGGCAATGTTCTCAATTGGCCATGTGGTGCTGGCCCAGAAAAAGGCGCACATCCTGCTGGTCACGCTCAACAAACAAGGCCGGGCTGACGAGCACAAGTACATGGACCACTGGATCGATGACACGCACTTTCACTGGCAAAGCCAAAACGCCACCGACCCGACCAGCAAACGCGGCGACGAAATCATCCGCCACTCCGCTTTAGGCATCGACATCCACCTCTTTGTGCGCGACACCAAGCTGGCCGTCGGCAAGGCCGCACCGTTCACGTACCACGGCCGGGTGCGCTACCAGTCACACAAGGGCAGCAGGCCCATGAGCATTGTTTTTGGGCTGCAAAGCGGTGCGGGTTGACGGGTGCATCGCTGGCCCTGCGTGTGGGCGGCGCCTACAGCGTCCGAAGGTTTCCTTTGGCCTTCATAGCGCGGCATTGCCCAAGTTCCACACCCTTTACACAAAGGTCGCAGCAGAAACGCCAAACCGTTCGCTGAGCGCACGCACTTGGCGAATGTTGAGTTCTCGCTTGCCCGTAAGGATTTCGGACACGACACCCTGACTGCCGATCTCGCTCAGATCGCTTTGCTTCAGGCCGTGTTGTTCCATCAGAAATTTAAGCGCTTGCACACCCGTGACTTCGGGCAGAGGGTGATGCTTGGCTTCATAGTCCTCGATCAGATCGCCCACGATGTCGACCAAGCCCATCGCGGGATGCTTTTCTTCGCCTTGGGTTTCATCCAGCAGGGCTTGGAGCATCTCGGTCATGCGCCCGTAGTGGGCTTCATCTCTAATGGGGGTGATGTCAGTTGCGGCACGGAACTGGTCCCAGACTGGAAGAAGGTGCTTCACGTCGATGGCTGCATTCATGATTTCCATGCTCCTTTGTCGTATTCCCGGTGGGTCAATACTGCCTTGATATACAAGATCTGCTTTTCGAACCTGATGTAAGCCACCAGGCGGTACTTGTTCCCGCCGATATCAAACACCGCTAACTCGTTCACCTTGTCAACTGCATTGAAGGCGGCTTTGAGCTCGGCCCAGTTTGCAAAACTGTTCTTTTCAATCACCCGCCGCCATCCCTGCAAGGGGGCTTCGGCCTGAGGATGATCGGCAGCGAAGGCCCGCAGGGCACTGTTGCTGATGATTTTCATGGGTTCATTTTATCTCAATATGAGATAAACACAAGCAAAAGCTCATAGTCTGTTTTCAAGATCGACACGTCAAGCAAACGTGTCGCAAAAATTCAATTTTTCGAACATAAAAGCACCCTCATGTTCTTGTTTAGTACACGTCAGCCCTGTCATGTCGCCAAAAAATGGTTTTGACAACATGGGGGCTTTTATGGATCAAATATCGATGTTCCCCGCCCGCAGAGCGTTGCTCTCAATGAAATAGCGGCGGGGCTTAATTCCTTTCCAAAATGGACAAAATTTATTATTTTTGTCCATAATGGCGAAATGTCTAGCAAGCCCCCCATTGTTTTCCCCCAAGAGCAAATGCTGCTCACCGCCTTGGGCGAGCGCCTGCGGCTGGCGCGTTTGCGCCGCAAATTGAGCACGGCCGTGGTGGCGCAGCGGGCAGGCATGTCGCGCACTTCGGTCTACAAGGTCGAAGCCGGCGATGCGGGTGCCACTTTGGGCACTTATCTGCGCGTGCTGGCGGTGCTTGGGCTGCAGGCAGATTTCAACGCCTTGGCCGCCGACGACAAAGTGGGGCGCAAGCTGCAGGATTTGGCTTTGGCCCCATCGCCCGCAGCGCGACGCCAGCGCCGTGCCAGCGTGCTGTCCACCGGCCAAGATCCGTTCATGGTGCTCAGCAAAGCCACAATGCAAGCCGCGCAAGAGCTGCGGCTGTCAAATGCGGCTCTTGCCCGCATGATGGGCCTGACTGAGCTGACCATGGATCTCATTGCCAACGCCAGCCGTGGGATTGATCCGCTGTCCAAAGAGGGGGAGTTGGCACTGCTGTTGGTGCAATTGCACCGTTCGCTGGACATTCTGGTGGATGGCGATGCGCTAACCCGGCAGCAATGGCTGTGCAGTCACAACAACGCCCTGAACGGCATCCCGATCACGCTCATGGAGAGCCCCGAAGGACTTGCGGCCGTCTTGTCTTATTTGGATGGCCTGAAGAATGCCGTCTAACGGCACAATCAGACCATGCCAGCCAAAGCCCCCTCGCCTGCCGCCAAGACGCTCAGCGCCCCTCAAAAGGCGTTGATCAAGCTTGGGCTCAAGCGCGACATTGATCTGGCGCTGCACCTGCCGCTGCGCTACGAAGACGAGACCCGCATCGTCAAGCTGCGCGATGCGCGTGAGGGCGATACCGCGCAGATCGAGGCGACGGTGACGGCTTGCGAGATCACCATGCGCCCGCGCCGCCAGTTGTTGGTGACGGTGGACGACGGTTCGGACACGTGCGTGATGCGGTTTTTCAGCTTCTACCCCTCGCACCAAAAGGCGCTGGCGGTGGGCAACCGCATTCGGGCGCGGGGCGAGGTCAAGGGCGGCTTCATGGGCCTGACCATGATGCACCCGACCTTCAAGGCGGCGGGCGGCCACTTGGCCGAGGCGCTGACGCCGGTTTACCCCACCGTGGCCGGGCTGGCGCAGGCGTATTTGCGCCGGGCCGTGATCACCGGACTGAACCATGCCGACTTGAGTGAAACGATGCCTGCGGGCATCGCATGGCCCGATCCGCGTGGGGCCTGGTCGCTGCGCGATGCGCTGCAGTTTTTGCACCACCCCACGCCCGATGTGTCGCTGGCCGCTCTAGAGGACCGCAGCCACCCGGCCTGGATTCGCCTCAAATGCGAGGAGTTGCTGGCACAGCAGCTATCGCAGCTCACGGCCAAGCGTGAGCGGGATTTGTTGCGGGCCCCGGCTTTGAAGATGAAGCGTGGCGCTTCGCACGACCAGTTGCTGGCCGCCCTGCCCTTTGGCCTGACGAATGCCCAGCAGCGCGTGGGCCGCGAAATTGCGCAAGACCTGAGCCGCCCAGTGCCCATGCACCGCCTGCTGCAAGGCGATGTGGGCGCGGGCAAAACGGTGGTGGCCGCGCTCGCGGCCATGGTGGGGATTGATGCGGGCTGGCAATGCGCCCTGATGGCGCCGACCGAGATTTTGGCCACCCAGCACTTTGCAAAATTGGTGGGCTGGCTGGAGCCCTTGGGCGTGAAAGTGGCCTGGCTGATTGGCAGCCAAAAGAAGAAAGAACGCGCAGAAATGCTGGCCTTGATCGAGTCGGGCGAGGCCGCGCTGGTGGTGGGCACGCACGCGGTGATTCAGGAGCATGTCAAGTTCAAGTGCTTGGGGCTGGCGGTCATTGACGAGCAGCACCGATTTGGCGTGGCGCAGCGCCTGGCCTTGCGCGGCAAGATGCAGGCCCCCGGCATGGAGCCGCACATGCTGATGATGACGGCCACGCCCATTCCGCGCACGCTGGCCATGAGCTATTACGCCGATCTGGATGTATCGGTCATTGACGAGCTGCCACCCGGGCGCACGCCCATCGTGACCCGGGTGGTGTCAGACCACCGCCGCCACGAGGTGGTCGAGCGCATTGGCGCCCAAATTCAGCAAGGCCGACAGGTCTATTGGGTCTGCCCGCTCATTGAAGAAAGCGAGGCCCTGGACCTGACCAACGCCACCGCGACCCATGCCGACTTGAGCGAGGCGTTGCCGGGCGTGATGGTGGGGCTGTTGCATTCGCGCATGCCGGTGGCCGAGAAAAAGGCGGTGATGGAACTCTTCACCGCAGGCGTGATGGGTGTGCTGGTCAGCACCACTGTGATCGAGGTGGGGGTGGACGTGCCCAATGCCTCGCTCATGGTGATCGAGCACGCCGAGCGTTTTGGCCTGAGTCAGTTGCACCAACTGCGCGGCCGGGTGGGGCGTGGCGCGGCGGCGTCGGCCTGTGTGCTGCTGTACGGCACGCCCGAAGGTGGGCGCCTGAGCGAAACCGCCCGCGAGCGCCTGCGTGCCATGGTGGAGACGAACGATGGTTTCGAGATCGCCCGGCGAGACTTGGAAATTAGGGGGCCCGGAGAGTTTTTGGGGGCACGCCAATCGGGGGCGCCTATGCTGCGCTTTGCCGACCTGGAGACCGACAGCCATTTGCTGGACTGGGCGCGGGCGCTGGCACCGCCCATGCTGGACCAGCACCCGCAACTGGCCGAGCGGCACATTGGTCGCTGGTTGGGCGGCAAATCCGAGTACCTCAAGGCTTGATGTTCCAATACCCCCATGACCCTGACCGAACTCAAATACATCGTGGCTGTGGCCCGCGAAAAGCATTTTGGCAAAGCGGCCGAGGCCTGCTTTGTGTCGCAACCCACACTGTCACTGGCCATCAAAAAGCTCGAAGAGGAGCTGGAGGTCAAGCTGTTTGAACGCAGCGCCAGCGAAGTCTCGGTCACCTCCTTGGGTGAAGAAATCGTGCGCCAAGCGCAAAGCGTGCTGGAGCAGGCTGCCGAGATCAAGGAGATCGCCAAGCGCGGCAAAGACCCGCTGGCCACCACCATGCGGCTGGGCGTGATCTACACCATCGGGCCGTATTTGCTGCCCGATCTGGTACGCCAAATCATCACCGACATCCCGCAAATGCCGTTGATGCTGCAGGAGAACTTCACCGTGCGTTTGCTGGAGATGCTGCGCACGGGTGAGCTTGATTGCGCCATCTTGGCCGAGCCTTTCCCCGAGTCGGGCCTGGCCATTGCGCCGCTGTACGACGAGACCTTCATGGCAGCCCTGCCACTGAACCATCCGCTGGCCAAAGAGGCGTTCATCACGCCCGAACAACTGAAAAACGAGACCATGCTGCTGCTGGGCACGGGCCACTGCTTTCGCGACCACGTGCTGGAGGTGTGCCCCGAATTTGCGCGCTATGCGAGCCAGACCGATGGCATCCGCAAGACTTTTGAAGGCTCATCGCTGGAGACCATCAAACACATGGTGGCCGCAGGCATGGGCGTGACCCTGGTGCCGCGCATGTCGGTGCCCGATCTCAAGCCCGTGCACAAGCGCTCGGGCGGGCGGCACGAATCGCCCGTTCGCTACTTGCCCATCGTCGACCCGGCGGGCGGCAAGCCACCCACGCGCCGCGTGGTATTGGCCTGGCGGCGCAGCTACACCCGCTACGAAGCCATTGCAGCGGTGCGCAACGCGATTTACGCTTGCCCGCTGCCGGGTGTGACCCGCCTGTCCTGACCCGCCGACCAGGCCGTCCCCATGGAGGCGGTCATCACCAGCGCAATGGCCACCCCTTGCAGCAGCGTCAGGTGTTCGGACAGCACCAGCCAGCCCGCCAGTGCGCCCACGGCGGGCTCCAGGCTGAGCAAAATGCTGAAGGTGTTTTTGGGCAGGTGGTTCAGCGAGAACATCTCCAGTGCATAGGGGATGGCGCTCGACAGCAAAGCCACCGCCAGCCCCGCGACCAGCCAGCGCGGGTCGAGCAAGGCGGCGCCCGCATGAAAAATGCCCACCGGGGCCACCACCAAGGCGGCAGCGAGCAAGCCCATGGGCGTGGCCATGGCCCCATAGCGCAGCGCTACGCGCTGGCCGAACACGATGTAAAGCGCCCAACAAATGCCCGCTGTGAACGCGAAAAACATGCCCAAGGGGTCGAGCGCTGTGGCCGCATCGCCCCCGGGCAAAGGCAGCAGCAGCGCCAGGCCCACGATGGCCAGCGACACCCAGAGCCAGTCGCTGGCTTTTTTGGAAGTCCAGACGGCCACACCCAGCGGACCAATGAACTCGATGGCGATCGCCACGCCAAAGGGGATGGTCTTGATGGCGCTGTAAAACAACAGGTTCATCACGCCCAGCGTGACGCCGTAAAGGCCTAGGGGCAAAGCGTCGGCCCAAACCCACTTGCGACGCCAAGGCCTGAACACGGCCATCAGCATCACGGTGGCAAAGACCAAACGGTAAGTGGTGGTGCCCTCAGCGCCCAAAGCAGGGAACAGGCTTTTGGCAAACGAGGTGCCAACCGCCAAAGACACCAAGCTGACCAACAAGGCCAACATGGCCCACAAACGCAGGTTCAAATGGCGCCTCTTTCTTCGACATCCAGCACGATGGGCTGGCCGTGCGGCGTGCGCTCGGCGGCGTCGGCCCACGCATGTTCCAAATCATGGATTTCATCGGGCGTGCCCAGTTGGCGTTCGATCACCAGTTGTTCCAGTGCGTTGAGCCAGTGCGTGTAATACAGACTGCCGTCGTTGGCCTCACCGCGCACTTGGCCCGCACGAATTTCGTGGGTCAAGGCAGCGGCCCATTCGGGCCAGGTGAAGACGCCTTTGTCGTGCAGCTGCAAGGTCATGGCAAAGGCGTGGGCTTGCCAGGGTTCTTCAAAAACGGCGCCGTTGTTGGCGGTGGCGGGCATGGGAAAGCCGTCGCCGCAGGCGCGGGCCAGGTCGTTCAGGTCTTGGATGGCGGTGTTCATGAGGGCGGCGATCAAGAGGGGACCGCTTCCAGATAAGACTCCCAGGCGTCCACGCTCACCTGGTGCCCGGCTTCGGCCTGGGGGCCCCACAGTTCGGTGCCATCAAACACCACGGTGTACAGGTGCTCGGCCGTGCCATCAAAAGGCGGCAGCATCTTGTTCACATGCTGGTCGGGCAAAACGTGGCTGCCGTGATGCAGCACCACGGTGCCCACATGGCCGCGCACATAACGCGGCAAGCGGGTGTGGCCTTGGGGGTTGAGGTTCAGGGCGCGCACGCGCTGGCCCAGGGCAAAGCGCGGTGCTTGGGTGCTGGGGCGGTCGGTTGGGCTGCCTTTGGCCAAAGCCGCGTCAACTTGGGCGGCTTGCAGCACACGCACACCGGCCACCGGGGGCGTGATGGGCTGGCATTGGGTCAGTTCCTGCTCGGTGATCAGGCCGCGCTCGATCAGCAGCTTTTGCAGCGCCTTGGTCCAGATGGCGTAGTACGGGCCTTGCACGTAGTCCAGCGGAGGCAGGGATTCGCGGGCCGAGCGGGCCAGATCGATGTTCCACAGGCCGCTGGCGCCCATGGCCACCGTCACGCCCAGCGCGCGGCGCTCCCACTCGCCATGAAACAGCGGTTCGTTGGCTTCGATGTGAACCGGGCCATAACCTTGCAGGCCGCCCATGTCGTGCAAGCCGTTCATGCCGCCACCTGTGGATTCAAGGCCAAGCCGGTGCCGATCATGGCGTCGCGGGTCACCACTGCTGCCAGTTGCTCCTGGCTCCAGCCTTCGGTGCCTGCGGGCCGTTCGGGCAACACCAAATAACGCACTTCGGCGGTGGAATCCCAGACGCGGATGTTTTGGTCCTCGGGCAGTGTGACACCAAAATCGGCCAGCACGGCACGCGGCTCGATGACGGCGCGCGAGCGGTAAGCGGCGCTTTTGTACCAAACCGGGGGCAGGCCCAAAACGGGCCAGGGGTAGCAGCTGCACAGGGTGCAGACCACCATGTTGTGCGTGTCGGGGGTGTTGGGCACGGCCACCATGTGCTCGCCTTGGCGGCCGGTGTAGTCCATCGAGGCGATGGCGGCGGTGGCGTCCTTCAGCAGCCAGTCCCTAAAAGTGGGGTCGGCCCAGGCGCGCGCCACCACTTTGGCGCCGTTGTGCGGGCCCACATGCACCTCGTAGGTTTCAATGATGCGGTCGACGGCGGCAGGGTCGAGGTAGCCTTTTTGCGTCAGCAGGGTTTCCAAGGCGCGCACGCGCAGGTCCATCTCGCCCAAGGCGCTGTGCTCGTGGTCATGGTCATGGCCGTGTGATTGGGCGTGGTCAGCAGGCATATCGGTCTCCTTTGGAGGGTCTGGCGGGCACTTGAGAGGGGCGATTTGAGGGCCTGACCCTGTGCAGACGGGGCTTTTGGAAGTGATCATAGCGCCGCATACAATGGCGGCTTCGCCCGCAGGACGCAAAAGCGTCACCCGCACAACCCGAATTTGACTTTCAGTGGAGTTCCCATGTTCATTTCTTCTGCTTTTGCCCAAACCGCTCCTGCCGCCGCCTCTGGTGGCGACATGCAGTCCACTTTGATGAGCATGCTGCCGCTGCTGCTGATGTTTGTGGTGCTGTATTTCGTGATGATTCGTCCCCAAATGAAGAAGCAAAAAGAGCACCGCGCCATGATCGATGCGCTGGCCAAGGGCGACGAAGTGGTGACCGCTGGCGGCTTTATTGGCAAAGTGAGCAAGCTGGGCGACGCCTATGTGGGCATCGAGCTGGCCACTGGCGTGGAAGTGCAGATGCAGCGCAGCGCCGTGGTGCAAGTGCTGCCCAAAGGCACTTTGAAGTAATTCTTTCTGGCTTTGTCTATGGGGTCTTGGCTGTCAAGGCCCCCTTTTTATATTCTTTACGCGAGTCTTTATGAACCGTTATCCGGTCTGGAAGTACGTGATCCTGGTCGTCGCATTGCTGCTGGGGGTGGTCTACACCCTCCCCAATTTTTTTGGTGAGGCCCCTGCGGTTCAGGTGTCATCGGCCAAGGCCACCATCAAAGTGGACACGTCCACCCTGCAAAAGGTCGAAGACGCGCTCAAGTCAGCCGGCACCACGCCCAAAAGTGTGTTGCTCGAAAGTACTTCGATCCGCGCCCGGTTCGACAACACCGACCAGCAACTCAAGGCCAAGGATGCCATTCAGAAGGCCCTGATTCCCGATGCCACAGACCCGCAATTCGTGGTCGCTTTGAATCTGGTCTCGCGCTCACCCGCTTGGCTGACCGCCTTGCACGCTTCGCCCATGTACTTGGGCCTGGATTTGCGCGGTGGCGTGCACTTCATGCTGCAGGTCGACATGCAGGCGGCGCTGACCCAGCGGCTGGAATCCCTCACTGGAGACTTGCGCAGCACGATGCGCGAAAAAGACATTCGCCATGGTGGCATTTCACGCAATGGCCAGAACATCGAAATCCGCGTGCGCGATGCGCAGCAGCAAGACGTTGCCAAGCGCTTGATCACCGACCAGTTTGCCGATCTGCAATCGCGCGAAGTGAACAATGGTGCCGACTTCAGCCTGGTGGTGAGCATCAAGCCCGAAGCCGCCCGCAAGGTGCAAGAGCAGGCACTCAAGCAAAACATCACCACGCTGCACAACCGGATCAACGAGCTGGGCGTGGCCGAGCCGGTGATTCAGCAACAGGGCCTGGACCGCATCGTGGTGCAGTTGCCTGGCGTGCAGGACACGGCCAAGGCGAAAGACATTCTGGGCCGCACCGCCACCCTTGAGGTGCGCATGGTCGACGAAAGCACCGAAGCGCGTGCGGCTGAGCAAGCCGGCGGCCTGGTGCCCTTCGGCACCGAGCGCTACATGGAGCGCGATGGCCGCCCCCTGATCGTCAAAAAGCAGGTGGTGCTCACGGGTGACAACCTGACCGACGCCCAACCTGGCTTTGACAGCCAGACCCAAGAGCCCGTGGTCAACCTGACGCTGGACGCCAAGGGCGCCCGCATCTTCAAGGATGTGACACGCGAGAGCGTGGGCAAGCGCATGGCCATCATCCTGTTTGAAAAAGGCAAGGGCGAAGTGGTCACGGCCCCCGTGATCCGCGCCGAAATTGGCGGCGGTCGCGTGCAGATTTCGGGCCGCATGACCACGGCAGAGGCCACCGACACGGCGCTGCTGCTGCGCGCAGGTTCATTGGCCGCGCCGATGGAGATCATCGAAGAGCGCACCATTGGCCCCAGCCTGGGTGCCGAAAACATCGCCAAGGGCTTCAACAGCGTGACCTGGGGTTTCCTGGTGATCGTGGCCTTCATGGTGGTTTATTACGCCATGTTCGGTTTGTTCTCCGGCATCGCGCTGGGGGTCAATTTGCTGCTGCTGGTGGCCATTTTGTCGATGCTGCAAGCCACGCTGACCCTGCCCGGCATGGCCGCGATGGCGCTGGCTTTGGGCATGGCGATCGACTCGAACGTGTTGATCAATGAGCGTGTGCGTGAAGAGCTGCGCAACGGGGCCAGCCCGCAAGCGGCCATCCATGCGGGCTACGACCGCGCTTGGTCCACAATTTTTGACTCCAACATCACCACCTTGATTGCGGGCATCGCATTGCTGGCCTTTGGCTCCGGACCGGTGCGCGGCTTTGCGGTGGTGCACTGCATCGGCATTTTGACCAGCATGTTTTCGGCTGTGCTTTTCTCGCGTGGCCTGGTCAATCTCTGGTACGGCGGACAAAAGAAACTCAAATCGGTGTCGATCGGCACCGTCTGGCGGCCCGAGGCTGGCACTGCGGTGAAAGCCGACTAAGGGGAAAAGACCATGGAATTGTTCAAAATCAGAAAAGACATCCCGTTCATGCGCCACGCGTTGGTGCTGAACGCGGTGTCCTTCATCACTTTCGCTTTGGCGGTGTTTTTCCTGTTCAGCCGAGGCCTGCACCTGTCGGTGGAGTTCACGGGCGGCACTTTGATGGAAGTGAGCTACAGCCAGCCCGCAGACCTGCAAAAGGTGCGTGGCACCGTGGCCACGCTGGGCTTTTCAGAAGTGCAGGTGCAAAACTTCGGTTCCGCACGCGAAGTGTTGATCCGACTGCCTGCGCAAAAAGGCGTGAGCTCGGCACAGCAAAGCGAAAAGGTTTTGACAGCGCTCAAAGCCAATGACCCGGATGTCACGCTGCGCCGCACCGAGTTTGTAGGCCCGCAAGTGGGTGACGAGCTGGTCGAAGACGGCCTGAAGGCATTGGCCTTTGTGGTGGGCGGCATCATGCTGTATCTGGCCATCCGCTTCGAATGGAAATTCGCCGTCTCGGCCATCATTGCCAACTTGCACGATGTGATCATCATCCTGGGCTTTTTTGCCTTCTTCCAGTGGGAGTTTTCGCTGGCGGTGCTGGCGGCGGTGCTGGCGGTGCTGGGTTATTCGGTGAACGAGTCGGTGGTGATTTTTGACCGGATTCGTGAGAACTTCCGCCGTTACCGCAAGATGAACACGGTCGAGATCATTGACAACGCGATCACCTCCACCATCAGCCGCACCATCATCACCCACGGCTCGACCCAGATCATGGTGTTGTCTATGCTGCTGTTTGGCGGCGAGACCCTGCACTACTTCGCCATGGCGCTGACGATTGGCATTTGCTTTGGCATTTATTCGTCGGTGTTTGTGGGTGCTGCCGTCGCCATGTGGCTGGGCATCAGCCGCGAAGACATGGTCAAGCCCATCAAGAAAGACAACGACCCGAGCGACGAAAACTCGGGCGCGGTGGTTTAAGCCCGGTCAGGGCTTGAGGTCGAGCGGCACCTGTGCATCTGCCGCAGCCTTGGCCCAGCGCCGGTTCTCGGCGGCGCGTTCGGCATAGCGGTTAAAGCGCCAAGAGTTGCCCTCCATGGTGATGCGGTGCCAGATGCCGCGTTTTTCACCCGGGGTCATTTCGGTCCACAACTGCACCTCTTCGAAGCTGCGGCCACAGCCTTTGCAGGTTTCGTCGCCCTGGCTGGTGGAGCAAATGGCAATGCAGGGCGTGTCGGGGGTGGTGGCGTACCAGTCTTGCCAAGCCTCGGCCGCAGCCAGGGGCAGGCTGAACTCGTCGGCCAGGTCCTGCTTCGCATACACCATCAGCCCATAGACCTCGGCCAGCGCGCGCAACTCAGGCGGCAGCGACACCCCATCGGGTGAGGGGTTTTTGATGCGCCAGTGGTTGATGGCAGCTTCAATGTCGGTGATGTGGATTCCGGCCATGGTGTGTCTTGTGCAGGGAGGGCGATCATAGCCTCTGAAGCCATCACCAGTGCTGCCTCCAGGGTGATTCAGTCTACCGGGCTCAACGGGAAGTCGGAAACTGCGCTTGTACTTCACGCCAACGGGCTTGAACTTCGCGCAAACGGGTGTCCACGATCGAGGCTTCGATGTGGTCTGCCGCTTTCAGCTGACTGCGCTTGGCCAGCTCCTGCGCCGCCCGAAAGCGGTCGAGCGCGCCTTCCCAATCGAGCCGGGCGACTTGGGCCTCGGCCTCGGCACGCAAGCCCGCCAAGGTCTGACCTTGCGTGAACAACAAACTGGCCAACACGTTCCAGGCTTGGGCATCGTGGGGGGCGACAAACACCCGCTGACGAAGTTGCCGCGTGATGTCCGCCTGCAACGCAGGCTGGGGCATGCGCTGCGCGGCTTGCGCAACAGCCATCAGCTCCGGGCGCGCCAGCTCGGGCATCGCTCCACCGGGCAGCAAGTGCTGCAGCGCGGCTTCGTAGCGGTCTTGCTTCATGGCCACTTCGGCCGACAGCAGGCTCAGCCAGCGCCCCACCGACAGCGCTGCTGATGAAGCCAAGGGCTGGGGGACGGGAGGGTCTGTGGGCACTGACTTTTTCACCAATTCGCGCAACGCCTGCAGACTGCGCTCGGCAGCGTCCATGTTTCTTTGCTGCAGATAGGCCAGCGTGCCGGCATAGAGCTTGCCCGCCCGTTGGGTCGGACCGTCCTGAGGCGAGGGTTGCTCGGCCTCCTGAGTCCAGGCCTTGAGCGCATCGGGGGTGTTTTGCGACAAGACCCGCGCACGGGCCGACAACAGGGCTTGCGCCATGTCAGCCCCAAGCTTGGTGCTCAATGTCAGCAATTGCTGACGGGCCTGCATGTCGGCGATACGCTCGCTGGTCAAAGGGTGACTGCGCAAGTAAGGAAACGCCCCGTTGTCGTTCAGACCCGCGGCTTGCTGCAGCTTGCCGAACATGCCGACAAAGCCCCGCGGGTCGTAGCCTGCATCGACCAGGATGCCGTAGCCCACGCGATCGGCCTCGCGCTCCATGTCGCGTGAATAGCTCAGCTGCGACTGGATGGCCGCAGCCTGCCCGCCCACAATCAGGGCCTGGGCGGTTTGCGGGTTTTTGCTGGCGGCCAAGGCGCCCAAAATCATGGCCCCAATCAGCAAGGGCGTGGAGCGGGCCTGTTCGCTCATGCCGCGCGCAATGTGGCGCTGGCTGACGTGGCTCAATTCGTGTGCCAGCACCGAGGCCAGCTCGTCGTGCGAGCCCACCACCGCGATCAGGCCCAAGTGCACCCCGAGGTAGCCGCCCGGCAAGGCAAAGGCGTTGACCGAGCGGTCTCGCCCCAACAAAATTCTCCACGCAAAACGCTCTTGCAACTCGGTCGACAATTCTCCCCGAGCCGCTGCAGCCCGGATCAGCGGGGCCCACAACAGTTGGATGTACTCATCGAGCACGGGGTCTTCCAGGTAATCGGGGTCACGGTAGAGTTCTCGGGCAATGCGGTCTCCCAGCTGCCGCTCTGCCCCCAGCGAGATGCCCTCGCCATCGCCCAGCCCCGGCAAACCTGTGCTTTGGGCGTGCGCTGCGGGGTTGACCAGTGCAGCGGCAACCACAAATGGTAAAAATCGTTGTCGGAATTTGTGTTTCAAAGCGGCTCCAGCCCTTCTCTAGCCCCGTATGATGCCCGCATCTTGTCAATTTTCTGTAAACCCTTTTTGCCCGTCTTGCCATGAGCTCCTCTAACGACGCCCTGACCCACTTCGATGCCCAAGGCCAAGCCCACATGGTGGATGTGGGCCACAAGGCCAGCACACGGCGTGTGGCAGTGGCCACCGGCCGTATCGTGATGCTGGCCTCCACCTTGGCACTGATCGCGTCGGGCACGGCCAAAAAAGGAGATGTGCTGGGCATTGCCCGCATCGCGGGCATTCAGGGGGCCAAAAAAACCAGCGACCTGATTCCCCTGTGTCACCCCATTGGCCTGACGCGGGTCGCGGTCGAGTTTGAAGTCTTGTCGGCCCCTTGCAGCGTGGTGTGCACCGCCACCGCCGAAGTGAACGGCCAAACTGGCGTTGAAATGGAAGCCCTCACCGCCGTGCAAGTCGCCCTGCTCACGATCTATGACATGTGCAAAGCCGTGGACCGGGGCATGACCATCACCGATGTGAAGCTGCTGGAAAAGCACGGGGGCAAGTCAGGTAGTTTTGTGGCTGCAGCCTGATTTTCGTTGGCGCCGCACACGGCTCCCCCATGCGGTTGGTCTTTCTGGGCTGCTGCAAGCTCTGCGAATGCTCCATCAATCTTGCCCAGCGCCCTGCACCACCTGCCGCACGACCTCAGCACTGAAGCCGCGTGTGAGCAAAAAGCGCATGTGTTTCGCGCGGGTCTGAGGGTCCTGCGGCAGGCTGCCAAATTTCTTGCGCCACACTTCTTGGGCGCGGCTCAATTCGGTGTCCTTGAGGCCCGCCAGCGCCTCGGCCACCGCCTCGCCTGACAGGCCCCTGAGGGCCAGCTCTTGTTTGATGCGGGCACTGCCGAGCTTGCCCGCACGGCGGTTGACCAGCGAGTCAACCGCCCGCCCATCGTTGATGAAGTCTCGTGCCTGCAGCTCGTCGAGCGCTTTGGCCAGTTCGCCGGGCACCTCTTCGTGCTGTGCCAGTTTGCGTTCCAGTTCGGTGCGGGAGTGCTCGCGCTGGCTCAAAAGCCGCAAGGCGCGACCTTTGAGCGAGGGCTGGAAACCGGGCTTGTTCAAGCTTTGTCTCCCGTCACTGGCCTCTCATTCGCCTTTGGGTGCGGCAATCGCCGACTCAAGCACCCGGATGCCGAGCGATTCTCGGACCTTGTTTTCGATCTCGCGGGCCAAAGCCGGGTTTTCGCGCAAAAACTCACGGGCGTTGTCGCGACCCTGGCCAATTTTCTCGCCCTGGTAGGCGTACCAGGCACCCGACTTGTCGACGATCTTGGCGGTCACGCCCATGTCAATCACCTCGCCCTCTCGGCTGATGCCCTCGCCAAACAGGATGTCGAACTCGGCCGTCTTGAAGGGCGGGGCGACCTTGTTTTTGACCACTTTGACTTTGGTCTCGTTACCGATCGCGTCGTCGCCCTTTTTGATGGTGCCGGTGCGGCGGATGTCCAGGCGCACCGAAGCGTAGAACTTGAGCGCGTTGCCGCCGGTGGTGGTTTCGGGGCTGCCGAACATGACGCCGATCTTCATGCGGATCTGGTTGATGAAGATGACGGTGCAGTTGGTTTTCTTGATGGTGGCGGTCAGCTTGCGCAGGGCCTGGCTCATCAAACGCGCTTGCAGCCCGGGCAGGCTGTCGCCCATGTCGCCTTCAATCTCGGCCTTGGGCGTGAGGGCTGCGACCGAGTCGATGACGACCAAGTCCACCGCGCCGGAGCGCACCAGGCTGTCCACAATCTCCAGGGCCTGCTCGCCGGTGTCGGGCTGGCTGACCAGCAACTCTTGCAGGTTAACGCCCAGGTTTTGGGCGTACTGCACGTCCAGCGCGTGTTCGGCGTCGACAAAGGCGCAGGTGCCGCCTAGGCGCTGCATCTCGGAGATGACTTGCAAAGTGAGGGTGGTTTTGCCGGAAGACTCTGGGCCGTAGATCTCGATCACGCGGCCACGGGGCAAGCCGCCCACGCCCAGAGCGATGTCCAGACCCAAAGAGCCGGTGGACACGACCTGGATGTCAGCGATCACTTCGCCTTCGCCCAGGCGCATGATGGTGCCTTTGCCGAATTGCTTTTCAATCTGGGCCAGGGCGGCTTGCAGGGCTTTGGACTTTTCGCTGTTGTCGTCGCTCATGGGAATCTCCTTGAATATCAATGGGTTGGGGCACCGGGTTCAGCAGTGATGTGCTGTTTACTGGATGCGTGAACAGTACTGTAAATGAACTGTATAAACCTGTAAACACTATTTTTGGTCAGTTTGCCTTATCATTTGCAGCCATGATCCAGACCCCCAATCCTGCCCTTTCAGACTCAGAAAACAGCCCTGCCGACAGGCCGGTCATCGAGGACGACCGTTGGCGGCAAACCCATTTGGGCCGCCTGCTGGGCCATGCCATGCGCCGCTTTGACGAACGGGTGCTGCACCTGATGGCGGGCAACGAAGGGGTGCCCTTGGCCTTGGCCAATTTGGCCTCGCGTGACCAAATCAGCGCGGCGCATGTGCACATCACCCGGCATTTGGGCCTGAAAGGCTCGCGCTTGACCGACTTGGCCCGCGCAGCGGGCATGAGCAAGCAGGCCATGGGCGATTTGGTGGACCAATGCGCGGCCTGGGGCTTGGTGCAGCGCGAGCCAGACCCTTTGGATGCGCGCGCTCGGCGCGTGGTGTTCACGCCGGTCGGCCTGGCTTGGTTGCAAGCCTTCAAGGACGCTGTGGCCCAGGCCGAGGCCGAGTTCCGCGAAGCGGTGGGCCAAGACGTGGCCACGGTGGTGGCTTTGGGGCTAGAAGCCTATGCCCATTGATGGGACGCCTGCATTCAGCACCGTGCAAGGCACCAAGCTGACACTAGAATCAGACAGCACAGAGACGGCCAAGGGCCGCAGCCACAACAACAGGAGACAGCCATGCGCATTCTGATAGCGGAAGACGATCAAGTGCTTGCGGACGGTTTGTTGCGCACTTTGCGCAGCGCGGGCGCCGCAGTGGACCACGTGGCCAGTGGCAGCGAGGCCGATGCGGCCTTGATGACCAACAGCGAATTTGATTTGCTGATCCTGGACTTGGGCTTGCCCAAAATGCATGGCCTCGAGGTGCTCAAGCGGCTGCGCGCCCGTGGTTCGACCCTGCCGGTCTTGATCCTCACCGCCGCCGACAGCGTGGAAGAGCGCGTCAAAGGTCTGGACTACGGGGCCGACGATTACATGGCCAAACCCTTCAGCCTGCAAGAGCTTGAAGCCCGTGTGCGCGCCCTCACCCGCCGTGGCATGGGCGGTGCCACCTCGCTGATCAAGCACGGTCCGCTGGTGTACGACCAGTCCGGTCGCGTGGCCACCATCGACGGCAAGATGGTCGATCTGTCGGCCCGTGAATTGGGCCTGCTGGAAGTGTTGCTGCAACGCGCAGGGCGCTTGGTCAGCAAAGACCAGTTGGTCGAGCGCCTGTGCGAGTGGGGCGAAGAGGTCAGCAACAATGCGATCGAGGTGTACATCCACCGCTTGCGCAAGAAAATCGAAAAAGGCCCCATCCGCATCGCCACGGTGCGCGGACTGGGTTACTGCCTCGAAAAGATCCCGGGTTAAGGCCTGGACTCCTGCACGCATCCAACCCTGAAGCCATGAAATCCAAGGGCTGGAACATACGGGTCTTCAAGCGCGAGCAACGCTCTCTGTTTGGCGAAATCCTCGACTGGATGCTGACGCCGCTGCTCTTGCTGTGGCCCATCAGTCTGGCGCTGACTTGGTTGGTGGCCCAAGGCCTGGCCAACAAGCCCTTCGATCGGGCCCTGGTCTACAACGTGCAAGCCCTGGCACAACAGGTCCGCATGGGCCCCGATCAAGAGGTGCAGTTCAGCCTGCCGCAACCGGCCAGCGAGCTGCTGCGCGCCGACGAAACCGATCTGGTGTACTACCAGGTGCTGGGCGGCCGCGGCGAGCATCTGAGCGGCGACCGCGACCTGCCCTTGCCCAAACCCAACCAGGTCAGGGGCAGCAGTTACCAAGTGCACATTCGGGACGACGAAATGCGGGGTCTGGACGTGCGCGTGGCCTACACCTGGATCCGTCTGGACGCCATGGGCACACCACCTGCCCTGGTGCAAGTGGCTGAGACACGCGAAAAACGTTCAGTGTTGGCCGCAGAGATCATCAAGGGCGTGATGCTGCCCCAGTTTGCTTTGCTGCCGCTGGCGGTGCTCTTGGTGTGGCTGGCCCTGGTGCGCGGCATCAAGCCCCTGAAACAACTGGAAGAACGCATCCGTGAGCGCAAACCAGACGATCTGAGCCCACTGGACGACAAAGCGGTGCCGATGGAAGTAGCCCCTCTGGTGGTGTCCGTCAACGATTTGCTGGAGCGCCTGAAAGACTCGATCGCCACGCAAAAGCGTTTTTTGGCCGACGCCGCACACCAACTGAAAACCCCCTTGGCCGGTTTGCGCATGCAGGCGGATTTGGCGCAACGCTCGGGCTCGAGCGAAGAAGACCTGAAAACGTCATTGCAGCAAATCGGTCGCGCCAGCGTACAGGCCACGCACACAGTGAACCAGTTGTTGTCACTGGCCCGCGCAGAAGGCGGCGGCACCCACTTGCCCTTGCAATCGTGCGACATGGCGGCCCTGAGCAGCGACGTGCTGCAAGACTGTCTGGCAAGCGCCATGGACAAGGGGCTGGACCTGGGCTATGAAGGGGTGGCCGTGGGCACACCGGGCGCACAGGTGCAGGGCAATCCCACGCTGCTCAAGGAAATGGTGCGCAACTTGGTGGAAAACGCCATCCACTACACGCCCAGCACGCCCGAGCGTCAAGGTGTGATCACGGTGCGGGTGCTGGTCGACCCCTACAGCAAGGCGTTGGTGATGCAGGTCGAAGACAACGGGCCTGGCATTCCCTTGCCCGAGCGCGATTTGGTGTTCCAGCCCTTTTACCGCGCCCTGGGCACCAATGTGGACGGCTCCGGTCTGGGCCTGCCCATCGTCAAGGGCATTGCCCAGCAGCACGGTGCAACGGTCAGCATCGACATGGCCCACCCGAGCCAAACTTGGCCCGGTGCGTGCTTTACTTTGCGCTTTAGGATGACCTGAGTTAACCGGCGTCAGGGGGGCGCGCGATGGGTTGGGTTCAGACGGGTGTGCCCATGTTCAATTGCAAGCGCTCACGGGCCATCACGCGGGCCACAGCAGGCTCTGCCGCGACCTTTTGAACAAAGTCCCACAGGGCGGGATGCGCCTCGGGTGCGATGCCCGCGAGGGTGCCCCAGCGGGTGAGCGTGAGGCTGTAGGCGTCGAGTGGGCCAAAACGCTCACCGCTGAGCCAAGGCTGGCCTTTGCCGGCGGCGGCTTGAACTAGGCCTTGCAGCTCACCCAGCATGCTGCGAAAGAGCTGCGTGTTGTAAGGCTTGAGGGCGGCCTGCACCTCAGGCTGGTCCGAGAACTTTTGCGGCATGAAGATGTGCGTGAATGTGGGGTGCACCGTGTTGTTCATCCAGGCCAGCGTGGACAGCGCTTGGGCGCGGGCCATGGGCTCGGTTGGCAAAAAGCCCATCTGCGGAAAAATTTGATCGAGGTGCAGCACGATGGCCAGAATTTGCGTGATCGGCTGACCCGCATTCACCAACACGGGTACTTGAGCGCGCGGGTTGATGGCTTGGTATTCGGCGCTGTTTTGTTCACCCTTGTGCAGTTTGACCATGCTGGGCTCGAACTCGGCACCACTCATCTCCAGCAACACGTGGGGCACAAATGAACAGGCGCCTGGGGCAAAGTAGAGTTTCAGACTCATGGTTTCATCTCCGGAAATAAAAGGTCATCGGGGTGTCGCCTGTGGGGCCGACGAGCCGGGCGCGGACAATGCAGGCGCTGGGCTGGCGGTATCCGGGGCGCTGGCATCGGCTGTTGGGGGCAGTGCGTTGGCGTCTGGCAAGGCAGGTGGGGGGGGCGTTGTTGCCGAAGCAGGCGGCATGACCTCGAACTTCAGGGCTTCGGGCCGCACTTGTTGCTGAAGCCGATCGGCTTCGCGCTGCTGGTGGGGTCCATGACCCCAGCGCGCAAACGCATCCCATTGCCACGCCAGCACGGCGGCATTGAGCACCAGCAAAAGCACCAGCCAAAATTTCAACATCTTGCAGTGTCCCGTCAGGTCAAGGGGCGTACGCTGATCTCAGCGTTGTGGATGTCCTGCACGCCGAGTTCGGTTTGCCATCGTAACGCACCCCCAAGGCCCACCCCCAGCGCCACGCCTTGCTGGCCATCGCTGGTGAACACACGTCGGCCCTTGAGCACATCGCGGGCGTCAAAACGGCTTTGCAAAGGGGCAAAACCGTTGGCTTCAAAAGCCAACAGGGTCTGAATAAGGGGCAATGCCACCCTTGACAGGGCGACCGGGGCCGTGAGCTCAGGCCACAACTCGGTGAGGGCCGCTGGCGGTGTGTTCAGACCCTGTGCGTCGCACGGCCGGATGTTCAGGCCCACGCCCACCACGACCTGGCTGCGACCGCCCATGCTGGCAGCCTCGACCAGGATGCCGCCGAGCTTGCGGTCTTGAAACCACAAATCGTTGGGCCACTTCAGACCCACATCGGGGTGCAGGCTTTCGGCCAGACTCAGGCCCACAGCCAAAGACAGTCCTGACCAGTCCTGGGGCGACAACGGCATACTGAGCGAAAAGGTCAATGAGTCGCCCGGCTGGCTTTGCCAGACCCGGCCCATGCGGCCACGCCCTGCGGTTTGGCGTTCGGCCACCAACAAGGTCGGCTCATGCTGGCCTGCGCGGGTCCGACGCATGAGTTCGCTGTTGCTCGAGTCGATCTCGGGCAATACCTCGACGGTGAAATCGGGCAACAGGGGGTAAACCTGCTCCCAAACCGTTTCAGCGGGCCAAGCGGTGGGCGGGATCATGGGGCATCGTGGTGAGGGCGTTCTTGCGCACCGAATGCCAGCAGGGGGCCAACAAGGCCTTTGCAGGCAGCTGCAGCGCCTATTTTTTCTGGCCCGGGGTCTTGTCCGCCTTGGCGGGTTTGCCGGCTTTGGCCACCTGGGTGGCTTTCTTTTTGTCTTTGGCCTTGGCTTTGGACTTCACCTTGGCCTTGGCCTTGGCATCGGCCTTGGCCTTTTTCTGGTTTGGGGTTTTGGGCGTGTCCTTGCGCTCTTTGGGCGAAAGCAGCGTGCCCCGGCAATGGGCGCTGCCGCACCAGCAAGGGTATTCGGCCTTGAGCTTCTTGGTGTAGGGCTCGTCGATGATCAGGCCATAGTCGTAGTTCAGCTCTTCGCCCGCTTTGATGTTGCGAATGGCCTTGATGAAAATGCGGTCGTTGTCTTCATCGGCTTCGCAGTTGGGCGCGCAGCTGTGGTTGATCCAGCGCGAGGAGTTGCCGCCGTGCAGCGCATCGATCACCCGGTCTTCGTTCACATGAAAGTAGAAGGTGTGGTTCGGGTCTTGGGGGTCGTGCGGGTGGCGGTCTTGCGCCTCGTCCCAGCTGATGACCTCACCCACGTACTCGATCAAAGTCTCGCCTTCGGCCAGGTCTTGCAGGGCAAAAACGCCTTTGCCGTGCACACCGGAGCGCCGCACCTGAATGCGTTTGCCGCTGGCACGGGTGTCCGAGCGGCTGGAGGGGGAAACAGATGTTTTGGCCACAGCGTTAAAAATTTGTTATGGTGAATTCATGTGGGCGCGTGCGTGAGCGCGTGCCCGGGCGCGTGCGCACACGCGAGACAACGGATTGTAATGACATGAAGACACTGGTAATTGCAGAGAAGCCTTCGGTGGCTCAAGACATCGTCAAAGCCTTGACCCCGACCTCGGGAAAGTTCGAGAAACACGACGACCACTTTGAAAACGACACCTACGTCGTGACCAGCGCGGTGGGGCACTTGGTGGAAATCCAGGCCCCCGAGCAATATGACGTCAAACGCGGCAAATGGAGCTTTGCCAATTTGCCGGTGATCCCGCCGCACTTTGACTTGAAGCCAGTGGACAAAACCAAGAGCCGTTTGAGCGCTGTGGTCAAACAGGCCAAGCGCAAGGACGTGAACGCCCTGATCAACGCCTGTGACGCGGGGCGTGAGGGCGAATTGATCTTCCGCCTGATCGAGCAGTACGCAGGCGGCGCCAAGAGCCTGGACAAGCCCGTGCAGCGCCTGTGGTTGCAGTCCATGACGCCACAAGCGATCCGCGATGGCTTTGGCAGCCTGCGCAGTAATCAGCAGATGCAGGGGCTGGCCGACGCCGCCCGCAGCCGCTCTGAAGCCGATTGGCTGGTGGGCATCAACGGCACCCGCGCCATGACCGCGTTCAACTCGCGCGATGGCGGCTTCTTTTTGACCACTGTGGGCCGGGTGCAAACCCCTACGTTGGCCGTGGTGGTCGAGCGTGAAGAGCAAATCCGCAAATTCATCAGCCGCGACTATTGGGAAATTCACGCCGAGTTCGCCGCCGCCGCCGGAACATACCCTGGCAAATGGTTCGATCCAAAGTGGAAGAAAGAAGAAGACGCCGAAAAGAAAGCCGACCGCCAATGGACAGCTGCCCAGGCGCAGGCTATCGTCGATGCTGTGCGCGGCCAAACCGCCAGCGTGACGGAAGAGGCCACGCCCACCACGCAGGCGAGCCCCGGCCTGTTTGACTTGACCAGCCTGCAGCGCGAAGCCAACGGCAAGTTTGGCTTCTCGGCCAAGACCACGCTGGCCCTGGCACAAAGCCTATACGAACGCCACAAGGCCCTGACCTACCCGCGTACCGACTCGCGCCACCTTCCTGAAGACTACGTGCCCGTGGCGAAAGAAACCTTCGAGATGCTGGCCGACAGCGGCATGCGTCACCTGGCCCCGCATGCGCTCACCGCTCTAAACAACAACTACGTGCGCAAGATCCCGCGCGTGTTCGACAACAAAAAAGTCTCGGACCACTTCGCCATCATCCCCACGCTGCAGGCGCCCAGCGGCCTGTCCGATGCCGAGCAAAAGCTGTATGACCTGGTGGTGCGCCGCTTCATGGCGGTGTTCTTCCCCAGCGCCGAATACCAGGTCACCACCCGCATCAGCGTGGCCGCAGGCCACAGCTTCAAGACGGTGGGCAAGGTGCTGGTCAAACCCGGCTGGTTGGCCATTTATGGCAAGGAAGCCGCCGAAGAGGTGGAAGATGCCAAAGACGGTGACAAGGGCCAGAACCTGGTGCCGGTGCAGCCAGGTGAACAAGTGGGGGTGGACTCGGTCGAAGCCAAAGGCCTGAAGACCCGCCCGCCGGCCCGCTACTCCGAAGCCACGCTGCTGGGCGCCATGGAAGGCGCGGGCAAGATGGTCGACGACGACGAGCTGCGCGAAGCAATGCAAGAAAAAGGCTTGGGTACACCCGCCACCCGCGCCGCCACGATTGAAGGTCTGATCAACGAAAAATACATGCTGCGCGAAGGCCGCGAGATGATCCCAACGGCCAAAGCTTTCCAACTCATGACGCTGCTGCGCGGCTTGCAGGTCGAAGAACTCTCCAAGCCCGAACTCACTGGCGAGTGGGAATACAAGTTGGCGCAGATGGAGCAAGGCAAGCTCAGCCGTGCCACCTTCATGGCCGAGATCGCGGCCATGACCGAGCACATCGTCAAAAAAGCCAAAGAGTACGACCGCGACACCGTACCCGGTGACTACGCCACCGTCACCACGCCTTGCCCCACCTGTGGTGGCGTGGTGAAAGAAAACTACCGCAGGTACACCTGCACGGGTGTCGATGGCGCCAGTGAAGGCTGCGGTTTTTCGTTTGGCAAGACGCCTGCTGGCCGTACCTTCGAGCCTGCCGAAGTCGAGCAATTCATGCGCGACAAGAAGATTGGCCCCCTCGACGGATTCCGGTCCAAAGCCGGTTGGCCCTTTGTGGCCGAGATGGCGCTCAAGTACAACGAAGAAGAGAAAAATTGGAAACTCGAGTTCGATTTCGGTGACGACAAGAAAAACGAAGAGAGCGGCGAGATCGTCGAGTTCACCGACGAAGCCTTGGGCGCTTGTCCCAAGTGCGGCAGTCCGGTGCACGAACACGGCAGCAACTACGTGTGCAGCAAAGCCGTGCCGACGAACGAACAGCCCACACCGAGTTGCGACTTCAAGACCGGCAAACTCATCTTGCAGCAACCGGTGGCGCGCGAGCAGGTCGTCAAATTGCTGACTTCGGGCAAAACCGATGTGCTCGACAAGTTCGTGAGCAACCGCACGCGCCGCAGCTTCAAGGCCATGTTGGCCTGGAACCCCGAAGAGGGCAAAGTGACGTTTGAGTTTGAGCAGCGCGAAGGTGGCAAGAAATATCCGCCACGCAAAACGGCCGCCAAAAAGACGCCTTTCGGCAAATCAGCAGCCACAAAAACCGCTGTCAAAACCGCCAAAGCCCCCGCGGCCAAAAAAGCCGCCAAGACCGCTGCGCCCAAAGCGCCGCGCAAAGCCGCCGTGGGCACACTCAAACCCAGCCCGGCCTTGATGGCGGTGATTGGCGACGGGACCTACGCCCGCACCGAGGTGGTTAAGAAAATTTGGGACTACATCAAGGCCAACAACCTGCAGGACCCAGCGGATAAGCGCTCCATCAAAGCCGATGGCAAGCTGCAGGCGGTGTTTGGCAAGGACAGCGCCACCATGTTCGAGCTGGCCGGGATCATCGGCAAACATCTGAGCTGATCAGAGCAGCCCCTCAGGGGGCGTGCAACACCAGCTTCACGGGCAAAGCGTCCAGCAGGGGCTTGAGCGTGTTCCAAGCGACAACAGGTGTGGCGCGGGCGTCCACCTCCACCGGTGCATCGCCTGCCGCTTGCACCTGCGGCCATTGCGCAGGTTCGAGTTGCAAGGGCGCTAAGGTGTTGTGGATCAGTCTCTGCGCCACCGCTGCGGTGGCCAGCGTGCGCAATTGCGGTTTGTAAATTTTGCCCACGTTGGTCACCGGCATGGCGTTCAGCACCGTGATCAATTTGGGTTTGGCGGGGCCTTCGTCAACGCGCTCGGCCGTGAAAGCGAGCAACTCGGCTTCGCTCACCTGGCTGCCGGGTTTGAGGGTGGCAAAGGCCACAGGCACCTCGCCCGCGTAGGCGTCTGGCGCACCGACTGCCGCGCACAAGGCCACCGCCGGATGTGCCCCCAAGGCGTCTTCAATCACTTTGGGGTCAATGTTGTGGCCGCTGCGGATGATCAGGTCCTTGGCCCGGCCCGACAGGTGCAGGCGGCCTTGCGTGTCGATGAAACCCACATCGCCCGTGATGAGCCAGCCGTCGGGCGTGAAACTGCGGGCCGTCTCTGCGGCATCCAGATAACCAGAAAACAAATTTGGCCCTTGGTAGAGCACCATGCCCTTTTCGCCTGCGGGCAGGGTGTGCGATGTGGCCTGGTCATCGCTGTTCAACGCGACGATGCGCACACGCGCATGCGGCAATGGCCAACCCACACAACCTGCGGGCGCACTCAGGTCCGGCGGGGCCACGGTGCTCAGGCCAGCGGTTTCGGTCATGCCCAAGCTCTCGTTGATGTGCAAGCCAAACGCTTGTTCAAAGCGTTGCGCCAGCTCAGGCGGCAGCGGTGCAGCGCCTGTGCGCACCGCACGCAGTGTGGATATGTCGGCCCCCTGCAGCGGCACGCCCGCCAATGCAGCCAGCACTGTGGGCACGCCCGACATCAGCGTGCAGCGGTGTTGGGCCACCAGCCGCCAATAGTTTTGCACCACCTCGCGGTTGCGAAACAAGGCCTCGGTCGGGATGATCACATGCATGCCGACGGCCAGCGAGCACAAAGCTCCGGGCAACACACCTGCCACATGGAACAGCGGGTAACCGTTGATGGTCACATCGCTCGACCGAAATCCTTGCATGCTGGCATTGGCCCAAGCGGTGAAGACCTGCGCGCCATGGCTGTGCCTGGCCAGTTTGGGCGCCCCGGTGGTGCCGCCTGTGTGAAAGTAAGCCGCGATGTCCTCGCGCTGAAAAATTCGTTGGCTGACCAGGTGCTCGGACACTTGCGTGGCCCGCAAGGCGTGGAAGTCATGGGTGCCATCAGGCAGCGCGTCGCCATCTTGAAGTGGAGCTCCGTCCGGATCCACCAGCAGCACCGCCTTCAAACCGGGCAATTGGGTTTGCAGGCGCAAGGCTTTGGCCCGCAGCTGGCTGTCGTCTTCAGCACCATGCGCGATCAGCACTTTGGCGTTGCTGGCCCGCAGCAGCGACAGCAATTTTTCTTCGCTGAGCAAGGGGTTGAGCGGCTGCACGATGCCTGCCGCTTCGCCGCCCCAAAGCGCCAGATGGTAGGCCAGGCCGCCGGGCAACAGAACCCCCACGGCGTCTTCAGGGCCCACACCCAGCTGGTGCAGCAAATTGGCGGTTTGGTGGATGCCTTGGAGCAAGCTGCGGTAAGTCCAGGTGGTGGACGCACCGCCGGGCTGGCCGGTGTGCAAAAAGGTCAGCGCCGCTTGCTCGGCATGAACCTCAGCACTGGCACGGATCAGGGCATAGGTGCTGGCCCAAGGCACGGCCTGGGACAAGGGTGTGGCCTCGATGCGGTGGATGTCGGCCAAGCTTTGAACGGGGGATGAAACAGTCAGGTGCATGACCGATGTTAGCCAGCGCCTGACGCAGGCTTTGTCTCGCAAGTGGCAAGCCGGAGCATTTCAAACTGCCAGTCATGTCACCATGCAGTCTTTGCCGCCACCATTCAGGGATCACCGATGCACGATGCCAGCGCCCTACCCACTTTTGATGACGTCCTGGCCGCCGCCGCGCGGCTGCAAGGCCATGCCCACCGCACGCCGGTGCTGCAGTCGCGCACGCTCAACGCGCAACTGGGCACGCAAGCGTTCATCAAGTGCGAAAACTTGCAGCGCATGGGGGCCTTCAAGTTCCGGGGCGGCTTCAATGCCCTGTCGCGGCTGACGCCCGCCGAGCGCCGCGCCGGCGTGGTGGCTTATTCATCGGGCAACCACGCGCAGGCCGTGGCCTTGTCGGCGCAGATTCTGGACATCCCGGCCACCATCGTCATGCCGCACGATGCCTCACCCGCCAAACTGGCGGCCACCCGCGGCTATGGCGCGACTGTGGTGGGTTACGACCGCTACACCGACGATGCGCTGGCCATTGCCCAAGGCCTGGCCGCCGAGCACGGCATGCGCTTCATCCCGCCGTTTGACCACCCGGACGTGCTGAGCGGCCAGGGCACGGCGGCGCTGGAGTTGTTTCAGGAAGTGGGCGAGCTCGACGCCCTGTTCGTGTGTCTGGGCGGTGGTGGCCTGCTCAGTGGCAGCGCTTTGTCAGCCAAGGCCTTGTCACCCGCCTGCAAAATTTACGGCGTGGAGCCCGAAGCGGGCAACGATGTACAACAGTCCTTGCAACAGGGCCAGCGCGTGCGCATTGCCACCCCGGTGACGATCGCCGATGGCGCGCAAACACCCATGGTCGGCGAAATCACCTTCGAAATCATCCGCCGCTTGGTGGATGGGGTGCACACCGTGACCGATGCGCAGCTGGTGCAGACCATGCGTTTTTATGCCGAACGCATGAAGATGGTGGTCGAGCCCACGGGTTGTTTGTCACTGGCGGCGGCCATTCAGGCCAGGGAGCAGCTTCAAGGTCAGCGCGTGGGCATCATCGTGAGTGGCGGCAATGTGGATTTGGGCCGCTTTGCGCAGCTGCTCAGCCAAGGCTGAGGCCTGCGGTTCGCTCGAATCTTCACGGGTTGGCGTTTCAACCAACTCGCCCTGTAGGGTGTCTGGCAGCGGGAGGCTAAAAGGTCGACCCCACCACCCGCGCCATCTCCAGGCATTTGTTGGCGTAGCCCCACTCGTTGTCGTACCAGGCCACCACCTTGATGAAGGTGCTGTCCAGTGCGATGCCTGCGTTGGCATCGAACACGCTGGTGCAGACCTCGCCCCGGAAGTCGGTGGAGACCACCTTGTCGGTCGTATAGCCCAGCACGCCTTTCAACGCCCCTTCGCTTTGCGCCTTCATCACGGCGCAGATGTCGGCGTAGGTGGCCGGGGTTTCCAGCTCGGCTGTCAGGTCGACCACCGACACATCTGAAGTGGGCACGCGAAACGCCATGCCCGTCAGCTTGCCCTGCATGGCCGGGATCACCACGCCCACCGCCTTGGCCGCGCCCGTGCTGCTGGGGATGATGTTTTCCAGAATGCCGCGCCCGCCTCGCCAGTCCTTGTTGCTGGGGCTGTCCACGGTTTTTTGGGTGGCCGTGGCGGCGTGCACGGTGGTCATCAGCCCGCGTTTGATGCCCCATTTGTCATGCAGCACCTTGGTGATGGGGGCCAGCGCGTTGGTGGTGCAGCTGGCGTTGCTGATGATGACTTGCCCGGCATAAGTCGCATGGTTGACGCCATACACAAACATGGGCGTGTCGTCCTTCGATGGCGCTGACATGACGACTTTTTTGGCCCCTGCGGCCAGGTGCTTGCCTGCGCTGTCTTTGTCCAAAAACAACCCAGTGGATTCGATCACCACATCGGCACCGACTTCGTTCCACTTCAGCTGTGCCGGGTCGCGCTCTTGCGTCAGGCGGATGCGCTGGCCGTTAACCACCAGAGTGTTGCCGTCCACCACGATGCTGCCTTTGAATCGACCATGCACGCTGTCGTATTGCAGCATGTAGGCCAGGTACTCAGGTTCGAGCAAGTCGTTGATGCCGACGACCTCGACGTCGTTGAAGTTCTGTACTGCTGCGCGCAACACCATGCGGCCGATGCGGCCAAATCCGTTGATGCCGATCCTTGTGGTCATGGACGTCTCACTTTCGTTGGATGTGTCATTGGAGGCTGCTGCCGTTGTGTGGCCATCGCCAATGTAACCATCCTATGCGAATTTATGAAACTTTGTTACATGTCGTGCGCATCACATGGGATTGTTCTGGTTTTGTAACGGGGTGCGAAACGCCGCAGAAGAACTTTTGACCGTCAGCGCCACACTGTCCTCATGGCCCACGGTGTATCGCACAAGATGGGCACGAGATGACCACTTGCGCTGGACGCAAAGACGGCCCATCAGCGGTGGTCATCGTGCCTCATGGCAGCGATAAACTGCGCCTGTGTGCACCAACTTCACCCCCACTCAACGCGCCCCATGGGTGAAGGAAAAGCTTGGCGTTGAACTGCCTGCAGGCTTCCCCGAGGAGTCCTACCCCGGGTTTGTCTCCCCCATCGTGGTCAAGAGTCACCAGACGGGTCGGGTCGCTTGCGGTTTGGCCCGATTTGGCCTGATCCCGGCATGGGCCAAGGACGACAAGATCAGTCGCCACACCTACAACGCCCGCAGCGAGACCGCCGCAGAAAAACCCAGCTACCGCACCGCGTGGCGGCAGCGGCAGTTTGGCTTGGTGTTGGTCGACAACTTCTATGAGCCCAGCTACGAGTCTGGCAAGGCCGTGCGCTGGAAAATCGCGCTGGCCAGTGGCGATCCGTTCGGCATCGCCTGCCTGTGGGACCGCTGGACAGACCCGGCCTCGGGTGAGCGGGTGGTGAGTTTTTCGATGCTCACGGTCAATGCCGACACGCACCCGGTGATGCAGCAGTTTCACAAGCCCGGCGATGAAAAACGCACCCCCGTTGTCATCGCACCGGCGCTGCACGATGCCTGGCTGAGTGCCGATGCCCCCCAGGCTGCAGAGCTGATGAGTTGGCAGCACATGCCGGCGCTGGTGGCCTGTCCAGCGCCCCGAATCTGAAGCCAAAGTTCACTCGCCGTGCCCAATATGGCAACTTGAAAGACTGGTTATTTATCCAGTATATTCAAGCGATGTCTTCTCCTCTTGATTCTTCGCTTTCCCCAGTGTTTGTGCCAGACACCCCCGTCTGGCTGGATGTCTGCACTTGGCCCGTGGTGGCCGGTTTTCCATCGCCTGCAGCGGACCACACACGCAAGCGCATTGACCTGAACGAGCACCTGATCCGCAACAAAGAAGCCACCTTCATCTTCCGGGTCAAAGGCGACTCGATGAGTGGCATCGGCATCTATGAGGGCGACGAGCTGTTGGTGGACCGCTCCATCGAAGCCAAGCACGGCAACATTGTGCTGGCGGTGCTGAACAACGACTACACCGTCAAACGCCTGTACCGCAGAGGCGGTGTGGTCAAGCTGATCGCGGAGAACCCGCTGTACCCACCCATCGTGGTCAAGGAAGGCGAGGAGCTGGTGATCTGGGGCGTGGTGACGCGCAACCTGCACAAGCTGTACTGAGCCATGGCCCCGCCGAAGGTACAAGCCCTCGCGCTTGTGGATTGCAACAATTTCTACGTCAGCTGCGAGCGGATTTTCCGGCCCGACCTGACGCATGTGCCGATGGTGGTGCTGTCCAACAACGACGGTTGCGTGGTGTCCCGCTCCAACGAGGCCAAAGCTTTGGGCGTGAAGATGGGCGCCCCCTGGTTTGAGTGCACGGCACTGGCCGAGCAACACGGCATCCTGGCCATGAGCAGCAACTACGCCTTGTATGCCGACATGTCGAACCGGGTCATGAACATCCTGAGCGAGTTTTCGCACCGCAGCGAGGTGTATTCCATCGATGAATGCTTTGTGGATCTGACGGGCACCCCCCAGCTGCGCGACGTCAGTTACGCCATGCGCGAACGCATTGGCATGTGGACGGGCATGCCGGTCTGCGTGGGCATTGGCCCCACCAAGACCTTGGCCAAACTCGCCAACCATGTGGCCAAGAAGCACCCACGTTCCAAAGGCGTCTTCAACTACAACGCGTTGAGCCCCGCGCAAAAAACCCAGTTGCTCGCACACATTTCGGTAGAAGAAGTCTGGGGGGTTGGACGCCAACTCACACAAAAGCTGGCCAGACACGGCGTACGCACCGTGCAAGACCTGCGCGTGGCCCATGTGCCGACCTTGAGGGCCGAGTTCGGTGTGGTGATGGAAAAGACCCAGCGCGAGTTGCAGGAGGTGCCCTGCATAGAGCTGCAAGAAATCCAACCCGATCGGCAGCAGATCATCTGCAGCCGATCGTTCGGCAACATGGTCACCGCGTTGGACGTGCTCAAGGACGCGCTGTCCACATTTGCGGCCAATGCCTGCGCCAAGCTGCGTGCGCAAAACAGCCACGCTGCGGTGATCCAGGTCTTCTTGCAAACGAACCGGTTTCGCAAAGAGTTACCGCAATACATGCCCAGCCTGGCCGTGCCACTGCCCTACCCGACCCACGACAGCTTGGAAGTCAACCGATGGGCCAGTGAGTTGTGCGAGCGCATGTTCAAGCCCGACTACCAATACAAGAAGGCCGGGATCATGCTCAGCGAGATCAGTCCGGTCACGCGCAGGCAAGGCGATCTGCTGGAGCCCGAAACCACCAGCAACGCCAACCTGATGCAAGCGCTGGACAAACTGAACCAGCGCTATGGTCGCGGAACAGTAAAGGTGTCTACCCAAGGCGCGTTCAAGGGTTGGCAGATGCGGCAAGAGCGCAAATCGCCCAATTACACAACGTGTTGGGATGCCATCCCTGTGGTTTGACCCCCTCAGTCATCCCGATGCCAACGCATGCGGGTTGGTGGTCACTCCCCCCAACGGGTGTGAAACTTCCCCGCTCGGTCGGTGCGCTGGTACGTGTGGGCGCCAAAGTAATCGCGCTGGGCTTGCAGCAAGTTGGCAGGCAAACGGGCCGCGCGGTAGGCGTCGTAATAGCTCAGAGCGCTCATGAAGGCGGGCACGGCCACGCCGCTGAGCGCCGCCATGGCCACCACTTCGCGCAGGTCTTGTTGACAGTCGGCCATGACGCGGACAAAGTGCGGGTCGATCAGCAGGTTGGGCAGGTCGGCTTGGTTTTGGTAGGCCCGGCGAATGTCTTCGAGCAAGTGCGCGCGGATGATGCAGCCTGCACGCCAGACCGAGGCGACCTGGGCCATGGGCAGGTGCCAGTGGTGTTCGCGGTCGGCAGCGCGCAACAGGGCAAAGCCCTGGGCATAGGCGCAAATTTTGGCGGCCAGCAAGGCCCGGCGCAGCTTGCCCAACATGGCACCGCGTTCGGGCGCCGTAACGGTGCTCGGCCCCGATAACAGGTGCGAAGCGGCCACGCGTTCGGTCTTGATGGCGCTCAGGGTGCGGGCGAACACCGCTTCGGCAATGGTGGGGGCGGCAACGCCCAGATCCAGCGCGATCTGGCTGGCCCATTTGCCCGTGCCTTTTTGCTCGGCCGTGTCCAGAATCACATCGACCAGGGGCGCACCCGTTTCGGGGTCGGTCGTGGCCAAAATCTGTGCGGTGATGTCGATCAGGTAGCTGCCCAATTCGCCATCGTTCCATCGTTCGAATTCGGCGGCCATGTCGGCCGGGGCCATGCGCAGACTTTGCATCAGCGCGTAGGCTTCGCAGATCATTTGCATGTCGGCGTATTCAATGCCGTTGTGCACCATTTTCACGAAGTGGCCCGCCCCACCCGGCCCCATCCACTGGCAGCACGGCTGCCCGTCTTCGGCCTTGGCCGCCATGGCTTGCATCAGGGGCTGGATCAGCGGCCAGGCTTCGGGCGAGCCACCAGGCATGAGCGCCGGGCCACGCAAAGCGCCTTCTTCACCGCCGCTGACCCCCGCGCCCACATACAAAATGCCCGAGTCCTGCAGCGCAGCGATGCGGCGCTGGGTGTCGGTGTACAGCGTGTTGCCACCGTCAATGAGCACATCGCCTGCCGACAACAAAGGGTGCAGCTGCGCCAGCACCTGGTCCACCGCCGCACCGGCGGGCACCATCATCCAGATGCGCCGGGGCACCTGCAGGCTGGCCACCAGCTCGGGCAGCGACGACGCGGCTTGTGCCCGCAGGCCCTGCGTGCGCACCGTGAAGTTCTCGCGGCGGGCAGCGTCCAGGTCAAACCCGCTGACCGAAAACCCGTTGCGCTCCAAGTTCAGGGCCAGGTTTTCACCCATCACACCCAGGCCCACCAGGCCGATGTCCATCGCTTGCATCTCTGTCATGGTCTTCAATCCTTTGGCCCGGCGCGGTCGCCCGCTCGCTCAGTTGTGGTGTGCGCATTGTCCGATGAAACCACCGACAGGCATGTCACCAGGCTGTCCGTCATCGGACGCACTGAGCGGGTCAGGGCTGGGGAGAAGTGCGAGGCGGAGCCACTTGCCTCAGCAGCATGTTCTGGCCTGGCAGCACCGTGCGGGTCTACCGTGTGCGAGCCAGAGGGCCCGCATCCATCAACGCAATGCGCCCAGTGCCAGCAGCAAACCACTGACCACCAACAAGGCGCAAATCATCTGGCGCAGTGCGCCATGGGCACATGGTGCGCCAGACGGTGGCCTGACCACACGCCCCAAAGGGCCACGCCGATGAGGCCGCTCCAGCGCTGCCAGAGCGAATCACTGGTCAGCCGGCCTTCCAGGGCCATGCCTGCCAACACGGTGGTGGCGGCTACGGCAATGATCATGGGTGTGCTGGCCCGTATTTGCTGTGCATCGGCCAAGCGACGGCTGAGCCATGCCACCACCAGTGGTCCTGCGGTGCCAAACAGCATTTCCACCAGCCCAATCACCATGCCCACAGGCACAGCCCAGCCCTTGGCTGGCCGGTGCTGCTCAGCTGTTTGCGCACGCAAGGTTTTCAGGCCCACCGCTGCCACATACAAGCCCAGCACCAGCAAGGGCCAGCGCGACTCCATGTGTGGCGTTAACGACAAACCCGCTGCCGTTCCGATCACCAGTCCGGGCAAGAGGCGGCGCAGCTCGCGCCACTGAACTTGACTCGAGTTGAGCCAACTGTGAAATGCCGAAGCGGGCACATCCATCAACAAGGTCAACGCCACCACCTCGGGCAAGGGCCAATTCATGGCCAATAAAGGCACGATCACCATGGCCGAACCAAAGCCTGTCAAACCCAGTACGGTATAGCCTGCTAAAACAACCCCAACAGGGTAGATCCACTCTTGCATGGGCATTCCTCAACCCGGGTGCTTGACCCCAGGGGTGGCTTCAAATTTTTTGAATAAAGACATCACGGGCGAAGCCTTTTGGCCAGCGAAAGTGATGAGGGTCAAACGGGTACCCACAGCACATAACACCCCAAGCAACGTCCGGGGTTGCCATCTTTTCGAGTATATGTTTCGCCCAGCTTGCGAAGCACAGTGGGCGCCCAGCCTCTGACTCGACAACTCAGTGGATGCAAATTTGAAGCACAGCACACTCAGAATGCTGTGTTCAGCGATGTGCGGTCTGGCTGGTGCAGAACCGAAGCGATCAACCGCGTCCGGGGATCTCCGACAGCAGTTGCTCCACATGCGCCTTGGCTTTTTCGAGCGAGGCCATGCTGCCTGTGAGGTACATGCGGCCGCTGGCCCCGATCATGCTGCACTCGACCAAGGTGAGGTCGGGGGCAACTTTCTCGGCTTCGTTGGCGATGTGGGCGCCAAACAGGGCCGGGGCCACTTCCATCAGCAACATGTGGTCGCCGGGCAGCACCATGCTGGCTTGGCGCGTGCGGTTCATCAGCACGGCGTGCTGATCGGTCACGTTTTCCAGAATGTCGCTGTACAGCAGATGCGGGCGCAACTGGTCTTCGGCCTTGGCCCCCATCCAGTCCAGGATGACCTGGCCGGCACGCTTGAGCGCCGCGCCGTCGTTGCTGTGCAACTCCAGCACGCCAAACTGCCGCTCGACCGCCAAAATGCCCGGCTCCAGCGTGGGCTCGGCCTTCAGAGCCAAGTCAATCACGCGCTGGATGGACAGCCCGGGGGCGATCTCCACCAGCAGCGCGTGGGTGCCTTGCATCGCCACGTAGCCGCGTGCACCCAGAGGCGAACTCATCCACGAGGAGAACTGGGGCTGCAGGTCGGTGAGCGTCAGGTAAACCCGAAGCTCAGCGGCCGGCTTGGCAGGCGCTGCGGTTTTTTTAGTTGTGGCCATGCGGCCTCCTTATCTGCAACAGCCTGCGATCACTTGCCGTCAAAGGCTTTGGTCACGTCAGCGTGTGGACGTGGGATGACGTGGCAAGACACCACTTCACCGATCGCGCCTGCGGCTTCTGCACCGGCTTCGGTGGCAGCCTTGACGGCACCCACGTCGCCCGAAACGATGATGGCGACCAGGCCGCCACCGACTTCTTTTTTGCCAACGATGTTGACGTTGGCGGCTTTGACCATGGCGTCAGCGGCCGCGAAAGCAGCAACATAACCTTTGGTTTCGATCATTCCGATGGCTTGTGACATGAGAGTCTCCTTGAGGGGTTAAAAAAAGGGTTGATGAAAGGGGTTGAGGGAAAGGGTGAAGGGAAAAGTTTCAACGCATGGGCCGTCATGAGGTCAACGCATCGGCGTTGGGGTGTCGTAGTTGTCGAGCGAGGCGATGATGAGTGCATCGGCCACCACACGCGGGTGGGCCGGGGCGAACCACCAGGCCGCAGGTGCGCCAATGGTGATCATCACGCGCTCGCCAATGCCGCAGCCCATGGGGTCGTAGCAGACCACCACGTCCTTGGGGTAGTCCAGCTGCACCTCCAGCAAGGCGCCCGCGGGCAACTCGGGCAGACGTTTGCTGGCCACGATGCGGCCGATCACGGTTCCTGTTTTCATGGTGTAGTTCCTCGGTCAATGGTGATGCCGCGCTTGCGCAGGGCTTCTTTGCCCAAGGGGGTCATGACCGCCTTGGGGTGCAGCCGAACGGTTTTGACGCTCGGCGGCAAGGTTTTGAGCAGTTTTTCGCCGATCACGCCCTTGAGTTCGGGTATGTCTTCAGCTGGGTGATCGTGCAGCGCGCAGGTGTCGCCCTTGCACTCGCAGGCCTTGCCTGCTTTGCACGACGAACAGCAGGCCGCCGGGTCGGTGGCTGTGGTGGAGGCCATGGCCGACGTCACGGGTGCAGCAGGCCCAGCAGCGGCCACCGCCTTGACCGCAGCCTCGTCCACCCGCATGTCAAAACGCAGCAGGCCCGATTGCGCCGCTTGCAGCAGTGCCGGGCTGGCGGCCAAACGCTTGAACAAATCGGTCAGGGCCTGTACCTGTGCCGCAGTGCCCACACGCAAGGGCACCACCACGCCCTGAGGCGCAGTCGCTGGCGCAGCAGCCGTTGCCGCTGTTGCAGGCTTGGGCGCGCCAATCTGCTTCCAATAAGCGTCTTTGACGGCGATCAGGCCATCGCGAATTTGGTACACGTCGGTGCCGTCCAGCGTGAGCGCCTTGCCACCGGGCAGGGGCACGCTCACTTTGTAGTTTTGCACCACCGTCTGGCCCAGCACATTCAAGTGCGAATCCGAAAATTGGGGGCCTGCGGGGCTGGCAAAGCGTTCCTTCAAGAACGCCAGGCATGCCGCGCGGCCACGGAGCACACGCGAATCGGGCAAGGTCCACACCACATCGGGGGCAAAGCAGGCCACGATCGCTTCGGCATTCACAGCGGCATAACCGGCTTCAAAGCGCTGCATCAGCGCGGTCACCGATGCCACCGATGTGTCTGCGCCCGCGGCTTTGCTGCCGCTCAAAGCCGTGCGCACCTGCGCCCGAATTTGTTCGCGCAAAGCATCTGTGCTCATGCGGCACCTGCGGCATCGCGGATCACGGCCTCGGCCACCTCAGCGGCAGTGCGGACATCAGACGGTGTGCCCGACAGGTACAGCCGCCCGGCAGGGCCCATGAAACGGCAATCCACCAACTTGACGTTCGCCGCTTTTTCAGCTTCGTTTGCCACCAGCAGCGCATAAGACGAGGTGGTCATCTCCATGATGTAGAGCGACTCGCCGGGCAAGAGCATGCTGCCGGCCTTGCTGCGGTTGATCAAAAACGCGTGGTAACCGTCGACCCGGTCAATCACCTTGGAGGCCAGAATTTCGGGCTTGAGCACGCTTTTCTCGCTGACACCCATGGCATCCAAAACGGCCGCGCCCGCCGACTTGACCGACGAGGAAGACTGGCCGTGAAATTCCAAATAACCGAACTGCCGCTCGACCACCAGGTTGCCGGGCTTGACATCGTCGTGCTTGAGCGCGATGTCGGTCAACCACTCGATGTCCATGCCGGGGGCCACTTCGATGACCATGGCCGCGTCGTTGTGGCGCGGCAGAAAACCACGGGCTGTGGAGCCGAGCAAACACATGAGCTGTGGCTGCAAGCGGTCCAGAAAAATGTAGCTGCGCAAAGTGGACATATCGGGCTTTCAGCGAAGGTGTTCGAGTTCTTCCTGCACGATGCGCAGGACGGTGGCCTGGAGTTCAGGCGTGAGGGTGGATGTGGTGCCTGGGCTGGCGGGCAAAGCCGCGCCCGAAGCCATGGCCCCAGCCCAGCCACCCGGCAGCGGAAAGGCCACGCGCTTCCAGTTGACCAGCAGCTCGGGCCCGACGTTGCAGTCCACCGAGCTTTTGCCCGCGTAACCGGTGCCGATGGTGAAGGTGTAGGGCAAGCCAGTGTTGGCGCCGGTGCTGTCGTGCACCGTGGAGCCGTTCACGACCACGCGGTAATAGTCGAGTGCCGCACCCCAGACCACCGCTTGCTCAGCGTTGGCGGTGTGGATGCCCGAGGTGTGGCCTGCGCCGCTGTGCTGCAGCATCAGGCGCGCCATCTCAATGGCCTGGTCCATGCCCGGCACCACCACGCAGCCCAAGATGGGCGAGAGCTTTTCTTTCAGCAACACATGGCCCGCTTGCGGCTGGGCGATGGGGCAGACCAGCGCCTGACAATCGACCGGCACCTGTACACCGGCGGCATGGGCAATCTCAAATGCCGGGCGGCCCACCACTTTGCCGTTGAACTTGCCACCAGGAAAGGCGTGGTTTTGAATTTGCAGTGCCTCTGCGTCGGTGCACACATGCGCACCCTGTCGGGCCAATGCTTGCTGCATCTGCGCGGCGATGCTGGCGTGCAGCATCAGCACCGAAGGGGCTGAGCAGGGGCTGCCGTGGTCGAAATTCTTGGCGTTGACAATCTGGGCGGCAGCCGCCTCGATGTCGGCGCTGGCGTCCACATAAATCGGCACATTGCCCGAACCCACGCCAATGGCGGGGTTGCCCGAGCCATAAGCGGCGCGCACCATGGGCGTGCCACCCGTGGCCAAAATCACGTCAGTGCGGCTGTCGCGCATGAGGGCGCCAGTGGCCTCGACCGTGGGGCGCGTCAGAATTTGTACCGCATGGACCGGACCACCTGCGGCTTCGATGGCCGCTTGCAATTCTTGCGTCACGGCGGTGCAGCAACCCAGCGCCACCGGGTGCGGCGAGATGACCAGCGCGTTGCGCGTCATCAGGCACATGATGGTCTTGAAGATGATGGTGGCCACCGGCGAGGTGGAGTTGGATAAACCCACCACCACCCCCGCAGGGCGGCCGATTTCGACGATGCGCAATGCATCGTTGCGGCGCACACCGCCCAGCGCCACGTTGTCCCAAGCCGTGGGCGTGAGGGTGCAAGCAATCTGGTTCTTGGCGATCTTGTCGGCCACTTTGCCGATGCGGCTTTCGCGCACAGCCCATTCGGCATAAAACTCGGCGCGCGGCAGCAAGGCGGCGGCCACTGCTTTGGCCACACGTTTACCCTCTTCGGGCGTCCACAGCGCCAGCGTGGCAGCGGCTTGCCGGGCGCGGCCCAGCAAGTCGCGGGCCTCCTGCAAAGCGGCCAGGTCGTGGTCGGCCAGATCGATGGGGTTGCTGGAACTCATGAGGGCTTGCATTCCGGGTTCAGCGGGGGTTCAACGTCGCTGGGCGGCACTGGCCACCGCGTTCAGGTCCACGCTTTCGAGGGCGCTGAAGATGGCTTCCACCGCTTGTTGCTCACGCGGGCTGGCCGCTTGCATGCGGGTGGTGTCCAGCAACTGGCGCATCACCGAAGGCTGCCCTGCCGGGGCGGCAGCACCGGGGTTGAGCGTGGGCACAAAGCTGCCGCAGGTCATGCGCTGGCCTGCGCGGTAGTGCGGCGCGTAGTCAAACACCGCATAGTGCTGCGTGGCGCAGTTGTCCCACATGGCCAGCGAGTCTTTTTCCCAGCGAAAGCGCACCATGAATTCGGGCTTTTTGACCCACTCATACAGCATGTTCAGCACCGCCTCGGACAGGTCCATGTGCATCCCCAGCAAGCGCTTGGTCCAGATCGAGTTGACGAACAAAATCTTGCGGCCGTTGTAGGGGTGGGTGATCACGGCCGGGTGCGTCACCGTGGGGGTGTTCTCGATCATCTTGCACTCTTGTGCACTGGCCTGCACCATCATGCCGCTCTTGGCCGAGGCACGCTGTGCCAGACGTTCGTTGGCGTTGATGCGGCGAAAGTGCCAAGGCAAATCGTGGTCGGCCTGCAGGCCCTCCAGCATCTGTTGCATGCCAGGGTTGAGCGCGTCATACGCAGCGCCACCGTGCATCCACATCGTGTCACCCCCCGACGGGGGCAGATCGGTGATGCGCAAGATGGATACCATGTTGGGTTTCTTGCGGAAGGTCACGTCGGTGTGCCAGCGATCGGTCTCAGGGGCTTCGTGGCCCTGGTTGGAGATCAACTGGATTTGCGGATGCCCTTCGATGTGCGGGAAGAACTCGTGTTGCTCCATTTCACCAAAATTGGCCCCCAAGCGAATGTAGGCCTCGGGCTTCAAAGCCTGTTTGCGGAAAAACACCACGCCGTGTTGCCACAGCGCTTGCTTGATCTCTTCGTAAACGTCTTCGGAACGGGTGGTGTTCAGGTCAACGCCGCTGATCATGCCGCCGATGGTGGGCGTCATCGGGTCCACCTGGATGTGGCGAAATTTCATTTTTCTCTCCTAAATTTTTTTTGGCACACTGAATTCATTGCCAGTGCAGCAAGCGGCGTTCGATCCAGTTCATCAGCTTCATGATCAGCACCCCGATGAGTGCCAAATCAAACAGCAGCGACCACACGCCGTTGACGTTGAATGTGGATCCCAGATAAGCCAGTTGCTGCCCGAGGCCGCGTTCGGAAGCAATGACTTCTGCGCCCACCACGCCCAGCAAGGCGTAGATCACGCCCAGGCGCAACCCCGAGAAAAGCACAGGAACAGCGCCCGGCAAGGTGACTGAGAAAAACATCTGCCGACTGCTGGCACCCAGGGTGCGGGTGAGCGTCACATGGTCTTGGCTGACGCCCCGAATACCCGCCACCGTGCTGGACAGCACGATGAAGAAGGTCAGCGAAACCCCCAGCGCGATCTTGGAGCCGACGCCTAAGCCAAACCACAAAATGAACAAGGGCACCAGGGCGATGCGCGGCAGCACATTGAAGGCCGAAATGTAGGGGTCGCAAAAAGCCTCGAACTTGGGCCAGGTGACAAAGGCCAGGCCCGTGACCATGGCGGCGACCGAGCCAATGACAAAAGACGCGAACACGGCCAGCAGCGTGTAGCCCAAATCGCCCCACAAGCGGGCGTTGGCAAGGTTTTCCAGCGTGAACGTGATGATGCCAAGTGGGCTGCCCATGAAACTCGGGTCCACCCAACCGGCTCGGGCACCCCACTCCCACAGACCCAGAAACACGCAGACAAACAGCACATGTTGCGCCAGCGTGCGAAGTGTTTCAGCCTTCATGGTGCACCCACCCTTCTTCGAGATGTTTCCAGACTTGGGTGTAGGTGCGGCGGAAGTCATCGCTGGTTTGCAGCTCACGGATGGAGCGCGGACGCGCCAGCGGCACCTGCACATCGGCCACGATGCGCCCCGGACGCGAGGACATCACCATCACCCGGTCGGCCAGGGCCACCGCTTCAGACAAGTCGTGTGTCACAAACAGCACCGTTCGGTTGCCATCTTGGCAAAGCTGCAGCAGCAGGTCTTGCAGCTGCAGCTTGGTTTGCGCATCCAATGCCCCAAAGGGCTCGTCCATCAGCAACAGGGGCGAGGGCATGGCAAAGGTGCGCGCCAGTGCCACGCGCTGGCGCATGCCATGAGACAGGGCTTTGGGCAGGTGGTATTCGGAGCCGCCCAGCCCCACCTGCTTGAGCATCACCGCGGCCCTTTCCCGGGCCTGTGCGATGGGCACACCCCGCACCTTCAGGCCAAAGGCGGCGTTGTCCAGTGCATTGAGCCAGGGAAACAGGCTGTCGCGTGCCAACATGTAAGCCACAGCCTGGCTGCCGAGCGCCGGCTGTTCGCCCGCGACCAGCAGCCGCTGACCTGCAGGCACATCCACCAGCCCCGCGCACAGGTTGAGCAAGGTGGTTTTGCCGCAGCCACTCGGCCCTGCGAGCGCGACAAACTCCCCCGCCTTAACGTGCAGGTCCACGCCCTGCAACACCAGGTTGGTGCCGTCAAAGCTCAGGTCGATGCGCTGTGCGTCGATCATGAAGAGTTCCTGAAAATACCGCGATGTCCGAAGTTCAAGGCAATACTGCGGGGGCCATTTCTACTCTGCCGGGCAACAGCTTGTTTTCGGTCATGGCATTGGCCACCGCCTGCATGGCGGGCACGGTGCCACGGGCCTTGAAGTTGCTGATGGTGTTGCGCAGCGCCACTTCGGCGATCTGTTCTGCGTTGGGCAATTGCAGGGCAAAGGTCTTGCGCAGGATCTCCAGCGTGCGGCCGAAGTTGGCCGGGTTGGCGATGAACGCCTCCGACAACTCCAGCGTCCTTCGGATGGCGGCCACCGTTTGCGGATTGGCCGCTGCCCACTCGGCCTTCACCGCCATGGTGCCGGAGCCGCCACGGGTGGCCAGCAAGCTCTTGGGTCCTTGACCTTTGCGGGGATCCACCACAACACGGCAGGCCTTGAGCACCTCGCACATGCCATCGGTAGGCGAGAAGGTCATGATCAGGTCGACCTGGCCGCGTGTGAGTGCAGGAAAGGCCGTGTCGGGCGCGCCCACGGCCACAAAGGTCACGTCGTTCGCAGTCAGGCCCACATCTGCCAGCATGTCGATGACTTGAAATTCGGCACCCGAGCCGCGCTGAGTCACGCCAATTTTCTTGCCCTTGAAGGACTTGACCACGCCGGGATAGCCTTCTTTTTCGGTCTCCAATTCGGTTTTTGCACCTGCGGCCATGAAAAATATCGGATCGGTGAAACCTGCGGCGATGATGGAGATGGGCGCCTTGCGGGCCACCGCAGCAGCGGCCACTTCGATGGGGCCAAAAAACACTTCGATGTCACCGGAGAGCATGGTCTGCATGCCGAGCGGCGCTCCGGGGATTGTTCTCAGTTCGCAGCGAATGCCCGCTTGCTGGCAAAAGCCTTGTTCTTGGGCCACACGCACCATCAAATTGCCGGTGCCGGGATAGTCCTGAAAGCGCACCACGGACTGCGCCATGGCGCTGGCACCCCAAGTCAGGGCGATGGCACCCAGTGTGGTGCGAACAAAGGCGGGGGCAGAAAATTTCATGTCGTCTCCAGTGGGGTTCTTTGACTTGATCACCGTCAAGCTCGGTGCCCAGATTTAATGGCCCCCAGAGGCCACGAATTGTTTCTGATGTGACAATTTAGGGGAAAGCACTCAAAAAAACTTTTCGCCGCAGAATGAAAGACACCATGCCTTTGCCGCCCATCCGTCCTTTCAATACCAAGCAGCGCACAGTGCGCCAGCCAGCATACAAAGCGCTCGATGCCGACGTGTTCACCAAAGTTTGGGCAGAGAACGCCGCATTGACGGCCCGCTCCGCCAAAGCCTTGCACAGCGTGGGCGTGCTGCGCGAATGGACCGAAGGACAAGTGGTGCTCAGCCGGGGCCAAGCCACGTCGACCGCCTTGCTGCTGGTCAAAGGGCGTTTGCGCGTGAGCGTGACCACCCCGGAAGGCGAAGAGCACTTGCTGCGCTGGATGCTGCCTGGCGAAATTTCGGGCTTGAGCTCGGTGTTCGCAGAAACCACCTACCCTGCCGATCTGGTGGCCGTGGGCACCACGCAGGTACTGCACATCGAGCGCAACCGCTTGGTTGACCTGATCACCCGCGATCCGGTGGTGGCGGTGGATTTGCTGCGCATCCTCGGCCTGCGCATCAATCATCTGTTGGACACGCTGGCCGATCAAAGCATGCACAGCCTCGAGCAACGCGTGTGGGCCACATTAGAGCGCATTGCCAAATTCAACAGCGTGGCCGTGCCCGATGGCGTGATGCTGCGCGTGAGCCAGTCCGACCTGGCCCAAGCCGCCTCTGCCTCGCGTCAGCGGGTGAACCAGCAGCTGCGGCATTTTCAGGAGGAAGGCCTGATCCGCCTGGGCTACCGCAACATTGTTTTGCTGCGCCAGGCCCCGCTGCGCTGAGCGCTCTTTGCCGCAGGTGGTCACTTGTGGCTCAGCTTTCACTGCCTTGCCTGATACAGTGAAATAGCCTTTTCGCTTGAGCGCAGCCCGCGTTTTTTCCGGAGCCCCAACGTGACACCACTGACCGATCTGCACGCCACCCGCGGCCCAGCGCCCGCCCACATGTCGCCCCAAGAGTGGCAGGCCCGGATTGACCTGGCCGCTTGCTACCGGTTGGTGGCGCACCACGGCTGGACCGACCTGATTTACACCCACATTTCGCTCAGGGTGCCGGGCACACAGCATTACCTGATCAACCCCTTTGGCTGGTCTTTTGACGAAATCACGGCGTCGAGCCTGGTCAAGATCGACAGCGATGGCAACAAGGTGGACGACAGCCCGCACGACGTGCACCGTGCCGGATTCGTGATCCACAGCGCCATTCACACGGCGCGCGACGATGCCCATTGCGTGCTGCATTTGCACACCCGTGCCGGCATGGCGATCTCGATGCTCAAGTGCGGCCTGCTGCCGCTGAGCCAGCACGCCATGATGTTCCACGGCAAAGTGGCGTACCACGAGTCAGAGGGCTTGGCTGTGAATCTGCAAGAGCGCGAGCGCCTGGCCAGCGATCTGGGCAACCACATGGTCATGGTCTTGCGCAACCACGGCACGCTGGTGGTGGGCTACACGGTGGCCGAAGCTTTCAGCAGCATGTGGCACCTTGAAAAAGCCTGCCAGGCCCAGCTGGACGCGATGGCCTGCGGGCAAGAATTGAACTTTCCGCCGGACGGTGTGGCCGAGCAAATCAGCCGCTTGGGCTTCAACCAGGCCGCGCTGCGCGAATACCCCGAGGGGCGCAGCCCGCTGGGCTGGAAAGAATGGCCGGCCATGCTGCGCCTGGCCGACAAGGTGTCACCCGGTTACGCGGTGTGAACTGGCACACGCCTTGCTGTGTGCAATGGCCACTCTTAACACCTATTTGTATAGACAGCAAGATGGTGCAATTCCCGATGCCTTTTGGGGCTGAGAACCTCATAATGCTCATTGCTGGTGCGGATGTTGGGAGAGATGTTGTTTCCTGCACGCGGGCAGCTTTTTCTTTTGGCACCATCCTGTCTATACAAGTTGAACGGGGTGGTGGTGGTGGCTTTTTGCCTGCTTGTCGGTGCCGTTTGCGGCCATGTCAAGCGGGCTTGATCAACAAAAAGGAGTTCCTTCATGCGCAAATCAAACGTCAAATTCGCCTCGCTGATCCTGGCCGGTGCGCTCACGGCCAGCCTGTCATTTCACACACAAGCCCAGGAGGTCAAACTGGCCCTGGGCATGTCGGGATGGACGGGCTTTGCTCCGCTGACCCTGGCCGACAAAGCAGGTTTGTTCAAAAAACACGGTCTGGAGGTCGACATCAAAATGATTCCCCAGAAAGACCGCCACCTGGCCCTGGCCTCCAAAGCCATCCAGTGCGCCGCCACCACGGTGGAAACGCATGTGGCTTGGAACACCAATGGCGTGCCCATCGTTCAGATCTTTCAGCTCGACAAGTCGTTTGGGGCCGATGGCATTGCCGTGCGCGGCAACATCAACAATTTTGCTGACCTCAAGGGCAAAAGCATTGGCGTGGATGCGCCCGGTACGGCGCCCTATTTCGGCTTGGCTTGGATGCTCAACAAAAACGGCATGAGCATGAAAGACGTCAAGCTTGTCACCTTGTCACCCCAGGCGGCGGCCCAGTCCTTTGTGGCCGGCCAGAACGATGCGGCCATGACCTACGAGCCCTATTTGTCCACCGTGCGCAGCAACCCCCAGGCCGGCAAGATTTTGGCCACCACACTTGACTACCCCATGGTCATGGACACGGTAGGCTGCGCCCCTGATTGGCTCAAGGCCAACCCCAAGGCCGCGCAAAGCCTGGCCAACGCGTACTTTGATGCGCTGGAGATGATCAAGACCGACCCGGTCAAATCCAACGAGATCATGGGCGCAGCCGTGAGGCAAACCGGCGAGGCTTTTGCCAAATCATCGTCCTTCCTGCGCTGGCAAGACAAAGCGGCCAACCAGAAGTTCTTTGCTGGTGAATTGCAAAGCTTCATGAAGGACGCTGCCGCCATCTTGCTGGAAGCCGGTGTGATCCGCAGGGCACCCACCGACTTCAACGCCATGTTTGACACCAGCTTCATCAAGTAAAGCCATGGCCAGCGCACACCCGACTTCGAACCCATCGATCGCTGTGCGGCCACGCCGCCGCGCACTGGCCCCGCTGGAGCCGGTGCGCGCGCAGTCGCGGTGGTTGCTGGGCATCGGTTTTTTCATTCTGTTTTTTGCCGCATGGGCGTTTTTCACGCTGGGCGGTTATGTCTCGCCCACCTTTTTGGCCAGCCCGGTGACCATGGTGCAAGAGGCCATCCTCTTGTTCACCGAATTCAATTTTTCCCACGACATCGCCATGACGATTTGGCGGGTGCTGGCCGGCTTCATTTTGGCCAGCCTGATCGCCGTGCCGCTGGGCATTGCGATGGGCGCGCACAAAGGGGTAGAGGCCTTCCTGGAACCCTTTGTGTCCTTTTGCCGCTATTTGCCCGCCTCGGCCTTCATCCCCTTGCTGATTTTGTGGGCGGGCATTGGCGAGCTGCAAAAAGTGTTGGTGATTTTCATCGGCTCGGTGTTCCAGATCGTGCTGATGGTGGCGGTGTGCGTGGGCGCAGCGCGGCGTGACCTGGTCGAAGCCGCCTACACCCTGGGTGCCACGCCTTCGGGCATCGTCAATCGTGTGTTGATTCCGGGTGCCGCACCCGAGATCGCCGAAATTTTGCGTCTGGTGCTGGGCTGGGCCTGGACCTATGTGATCGTGGCCGAATTGATCGGTTCATCGTCGGGCATTGGCCACATGATCACCGACAGCCAGGCGCTGCTCAACACCGGCCAGATCATCTTTGGCATCATCGTCATCGGCCTGATTGGCTTGGTATCGGACTTTGCCTTCAAGGCACTCAACCGCCGCCTGTTTGCCTGGAGTTCACTGTGAGCAGCCAACTGTCAATCCAAGGCGTCTCGCGCGTCTTCACCTCGCCCAAAGGACAAGCCACGCAGGCCCTCACCCCGGTGAATTTCGAGGTGCGCGAAAACGATTTCGTCACCATCCTCGGCCCTTCGGGTTGCGGCAAATCGACCTTGCTGCGGATCGTGGCGGGGCTCGATCAGCCCACCACCGGCCAGGTGCTGCTGGACGGCGTGCCAGTGCAAGGCCCGGGTGCCGATCGAGGCATGGTGTTCCAGAGTTACACGCTGTTCCCCTGGCTGACCGTGGAGCAAAACATCCGCTTTGGCCTGCGCGAACGCGGCATGCCCGAGCACGAACAAAAAGAACGCTCCGATGACTTCATCGCCAAAGTGGGCCTGCGCGGGTTTGAACAGCACTTCCCCAAACAATTGTCAGGCGGCATGCAGCAGCGCACGGCCATTGCGCGGGCGCTGGCCAACGACCCCAAAATTTTGTTGATGGACGAGCCCTTTGGCGCACTGGACAACCAGACCCGCGTGCTGATGCAAGAGCTGCTGTTGGGCATTTGGGAGTCGGCGCAAAAAACCGTGCTGTTCGTCACGCACGACATCGACGAGGCGATTTTCATGGCCAACCGCGTGGCGGTGTTCAGTGCCCGCCCCGGCCGCATCAAGACCGAGTTGGCGGTGGACTTTCCGCACCCCCGCCATTACACGATCAAGACCTCGCCCGAGTTCATGGCCTTGAAGGCGCAGCTGACCGAAGAAATCCGGGCCGAAGCCATGGCCACGGACAGGCATTGAGCGCATCGCACTTGGACACCCCGGTTTTTGCGCTTTGAAGACTCCCTCATGACCCGCACTGCAACGTCCGCCATCAATCAGCGACACCGCACCGCCCGTAGGCCCCAAACCCTGACGGGCGAGCCCGTGGCCCTTTTCCAGCAGGTGAAGGACCACATCGCCCGCAAAATCCAGGACGGCAGCTTGCGTGCAGGTGACCGCCTGCCTTCAGAGCACGAGCTGGTCGCGCAATTTGGCATGTCGCGCATGACCGTGAACCGGGCCTTGCGCGAACTGGTAGGCCAAGGGCGCATCGTGCGCGTGGCCGGTGTGGGCAGTTTCGTGGCCGAGCAAAAACCGCAATCGACCTTGCTGCAAATCGTCAATCTGGCCAGCGAGATTCGCCAACGCGGTCACGACTACGCCTGCGAAATGCTGGTGGTCGAGCGTGTCGCCGCCACCCTGGAAGTGGCGGCCGCGCTGAACGTGCGCACGGGCGAATCGGTGTTCCATTCGGTGTGCGTGCACCTGGAAGATGGCGTGCCCATCCAACTGGAAGACCGCTTTGTCAACCCAAAAGTGGTGCCCGATTTTGCCCAGCAAGACTTCACCCAGCAGCAGCCTTCTGAGTTTCTGGTGCGCACTGTGCCTTTTGACGAAATCGAGCATGTGGTCGATGCGGTGCTGCCCACCACCGAGCAAGCCCAACGCCTGCACATGGACGCGGCCGAGCCTTGTTTGCTCTTGACCCGCCGCACCTGGACGCAGGGCGTACCCGTGACCTTGGTGCGCTGCCTGCACCCCGCCAGCCGCTACCGCCTGGGCAGCCGCTACAGCGCCAGCGGCAACCCGATCTCGACCTGATGCCCTTCACCCTGCAGCTCACCCCTTGTTTGCTGAATAAGCCATGCGCATGACGCCCCCATTTTTGAAACTCATTCCCGGCCAGGTGCCTTTGGCCGACTGGTGCGCCATTTACCGGGGCGCCACACCCACGTTGGACTCAGCCTGCGCCGCCGCCGTGCAGGCCAGTACCAACAGCGTGGCCCGCATTGTGGCCAAGGGCGCGCCGGTGTACGGCATCAACACCGGCTTTGGCAAGCTGGCCAGCGTGCGCATTCCGGCCGAAGACCTGGAGACCTTGCAACGCAACATCGTGCTCTCGCACGCGGCGGGTGTGGGCGAGGCCACACCGGTGGCCATCACCCGGCTCATGATGGCTTTGAAAATCGCCAGCTTGGCCCAAGGTGCTTCGGGCATTCGCCCGGCCACGCTGGCCTTGCTCGAAGCCATGCTGGCCCAAGGCATCATCCCGGTGGTGCCCGGTCAGGGCTCGGTGGGCGCTTCGGGCGATCTGGCACCGCTGGCCCACATGACAGCGGTGATGATCGGCGTGGGCGATGCCGACACCCCCCAAGGCCGCATGCCCGCCGTGCAAGCATTGGCCAGCGTGGGCCTGGCCCCGGTGGCGCTGGGGCCCAAAGAAGGTTTAGCCCTGCTCAACGGCACGCAGTTTTCCACCGCCAACGCCTTGGCGGGTTTGTTCGAGGCCGAGCGCCTGTTCCAGTCGGCCCTGCTCACCGGCGCTTTGGCCACCGATGCGGCCAAGGGGTCGGACGCGCCTTTTGACGCCCGCATCCACCGCCTGCGCAAGCACCGGGGACAGATCGCCACCGCCGAGGCCCTGCGCCAATTGCTCAGCGGCAGCGCCATCCGTGCCTCGCACCTGCAAGGCGACGAGCGCGTGCAAGACCCGTATTGCCTGCGCTGCCAGCCGCAGGTCATGGGCGCTTGCCTGGATGTGCTGCACAACGCCGCGCAGTTGCTGGAAACCGAAGCCAATGGCGTGTCCGACAACCCACTGATCTTCAGCGACACCGATGAATCTTTGTCTGGCGGTAACTTCCACGCCGAACCCGTGGCCTTTGCCGCCGACATGATCGCCATGGCCATTTGCGAAATCGGCTCTTTGGCCGAGCGCCGCATCGCCATGTTGGTGGACCCGGCGCTGTCGGGCTTGCCCGCTTTTCTCACACCCAAGCCTGGTTTGAACTCAGGCTTCATGATCCCGCAGGTCACAGCGGCCGCCTTGGTGTCAGAAAACAAGCAACGCGCCTACCCGGCCAGTGTCGACTCCATCCCCACCTCGGCCAACCAAGAAGACCATGTGTCCATGGCCGCGCACGGTGCCCGTCGCCTGCTGCCCATGGCCGACAACGCCATGGCCGTGATCGGCATTGAATGGATGGCCGCTGCCCAAGGCTGCGATTTTCATGCGCCGCTGCACACCAGCGCGCCTTTGGCCGCCGCCATGGCTTTGCTGCGTACACGCGTGGCGCGCCTGGACGACGACCGCCACATCCAGCCCGACCTGCATGCGGCCATCGACATGGTCAAGAGCGGGGCCTTGCTGCAAAGCGGCTCGGCCCTTGATTTGCCCGGCGTGCGCTGAAAGACTTTTAGACACCCATTTTTCACCCACAAGGAGCCCACATGACCCTCTCCACCGACTCCGGCATCGACCCTCGCCTGGACCCCACCCGCGTGGTGCGTGCCCCACGCGGCAGCACGCTGACCTGCAAGAACTGGGTCACCGAAGCCGCCTACCGCATGGTGCAAAACAACCTCGACCCCGAAGTGGCCGAGAACCCACAAAGCCTGGTGGTCTACGGCGGCATTGGCCGCGCTGCGCGCGACTGGGCGTGCTTTGACCAAATTTTGGCCTCGCTCAAAGACCTGAACGAAGACGAGTCCTTGCTCATCCAGTCGGGCAAGCCGGTGGGCGTGTTCAAGACGCACGCCAATGCGCCGCGTGTGCTGATCGCCAACTCCAACCTGGTACCCAAGTGGGCCAATTGGGAGCACTTCAACGAACTCGACCGCAAGGGCCTGTTCATGTACGGGCAGATGACGGCCGGCTCGTGGATTTACATCGGCACCCAAGGCATCGTGCAAGGCACGTTCGAGACCTTTGTCGAAGCCGGTCGCCAGCACTACCACAACGACTGGACCGGGCGCTGGATTTTGACGGCCGGTTTGGGCGGCATGGGCGGCGCACAACCCTTGGCGGCCACGCTGGCAGGCGCTTGTTCTCTCAACATCGAATGCCAGCAAAGCAGCATCGACTTCCGCTTGCGCACCCGCTATGTGGACAAGCAAGCCAAAGACCTGGACGACGCGCTGGCCTTGATCGCGCACCACACCGCCGCCAAAGAGGCGATCTCGATTGCCCTGCTGGGCAATGCGGCCGACATCCTGCCCGAGCTGGTGCGACGCGCCCAGGCGGGCGGCATGCGCCCCGACCTGGTGACCGACCAGACTTCGGCGCACGACCTGATCAACGGCTACCTGCCCCCGGGCTGGACCGTGGCACAGTGGAAAGCCGCCCAACACGACCCCGCCCAACACGCCCGCCTGAAGGCCGAAGCGTCGCAAGGCTGCGCCACCCAGGTGCAAGCCATGCTGGACTTTCAAGCCATGGGCATCCCCACGGTGGATTACGGCAACAACATCCGCCAAGTGGCGTTTGACCATGGCGTGAAAAACGCGTTTGATTTCCCGGGCTTTGTGCCCGCCTACATCCGCCCCATGTTCTGCGAAGGCAAGGGCCCGTTCCGCTGGGTGGCCTTGTCGGGTGACCCCGAAGACATCTACAAAACCGACGCCAAGATCAAGGAACTGTTTCCGAACAACACACACACCCACCGCTGGCTGGACATGGCGCGTGAGCGCATCCGCTTTCAGGGACTGCCTGCGCGCATTTGCTGGCTGGGTTTGGGCGAGCGGCACCTGGCCGGACTGGCCTTCAACGAGATGGTGCGCACCGGCGAACTCAAAGCCCCCATCGTGATCGGCCGCGACCACCTGGACACCGGCTCGGTGGCCAGTCCCAACCGCGAAACCGAAGCCATGAAAGACGGGACAGACGCCGTGAGCGACTGGCCGCTGCTGAACGCCTTGCTCAACACCGCAGGCGGCGCCAGCTGGGTCAGCCTGCACCACGGCGGTGGCGTGGGCATGGGTTATTCGCAGCACTCGGGCATGGTCATCGTGGCCGATGGCACCGACGCGGCGGCCGAGCGGCTGGCGCGTGTGCTGGTGAACGACAGCGGCTCGGGCGTGATGCGCCATGCCGATGCCGGTTACGAGCTGGCCGTGGCCACGGCCAAAAAGCAGGGGCTGAAGCTGCCCATGATCAAGTGAATGCGGCGAGGCTGACCATGACCGACGGTTTCAACTTGGCTGCCTTGCCCAGCGCCGACGGCGTCTGGCACCCCCTGCACCTGGCCCCTGAGGCCTTGGGCGCTGGTGCTTCAGGCGTGCCTGACGCGGCCATCGTGGTCGAGCAAGGGGCCATTGCCTGGGTGGGCGCGCACGCCGATTTGCCAGATGCTTACCGGCATCTGCCCCGGCGCGATGGTCGAGGCGCCTTGGTGACCCCGGGCCTGGTCGACTGCCACACCCACCTGGTGTATGGCGGCCAACGCGCCAACGAATTTGCCATGCGCCTGGCCGGTGCCAGCTACGAAGAGGTGGCGCGTGCCGGGGGCGGCATTGTGTCGAGCGTCAAGGCCACCCGTCTGGCCAGCGAAGCAGAATTGTTCGACGCCGCTGTGCCCCGTTTGCAAGCCTTGCTGGCCGAAGGCGTTTGCGCCATCGAGATCAAATCGGGCTATGGCCTGAGCTTGGAGCACGAACGCAAACAGCTGCGCGTGGCCCGTCGTCTGGGCGAGGTGTTTGGCGTGACGGTGCGCACCACGTTTTTGGGGGCGCACGCGCTGCCGCCCGAATACGCCGGACGCAGTGACGATTACATCCGGCTCGTGTGTGAAGAGATGCTGCCCGCGCTGGCGGCCGAAGGCCTGGTGGACGCGGTGGACGTGTTTTGCGAAACCATCGGCTTCACGCTGGCGCAGACCGAGCAGGTTTTTCAGGCGGCGCAAGCGTTGGACTTGCCGGTCAAGTTGCATGCCGAGCAGTTGTCGGACATGGGCGGCTCGGCGCTGGCGGCACGTTTCGGCGCGCTGTCGTGCGACCACATCGAACACCTGAGCGCCGAAGGCATCGCCGCCATGCGGCAAGCGGGCACCGTGGCGGTGCTTTTGCCCGGCGCTTACTTCACCCTGCGCGACACCCACATGCCACCGATTGCCGCACTGCGCGCAGCGGGCGTGCCCATGGCCGTGTCCACCGACCACAACCCGGGCACGTCCCCTGCCTTGAGTTTGCTGCTGATGGTCAACATGGCGTGTACCTTGTTTCGACTCACAGTGCCTGAGGCCTTGGCGGGTGTGACGCGCCATGCCGCGCAGGCGCTGGGCTTGCAGGCCACGCACGGGCGCATTGCGGTCGGTTGCCCCGCCCATTTTGTGCTGTGGCCTTTAGGCGATGTGGCAGAACTCGCCTATTGGCTGGGCCAGCGCCCGGCCTGCAGCGTGGTGCGGCAGGGGCGCTTGGCGGTCGATGGCATGGCCTTGCACCGAATGCGCCCCTTGCCCGAACATCCACCCTTGAGACCTCTTCAGCCATGACTTTTCACACCACCGAACCGCCTTTTCGTTTTCGCCAGGGCTCGCGCCCTTTGCTGATTTCGATGCCGCATGTGGGCACGCATGTGCCGCCTGCATTGGCCGCACGCCTGACCGACGAAGCCCGGCGCGTGCCCGACACCGACTGGCACCTGGAGCGGCTGTATGACTTTGCCGATGCACTGGGGGCCTCGGTGCTGGTGGCCACGCATTCACGCTTTGTGATTGACCTGAACCGCCCGCCCGATGGTGCCAGCCTGTACCCTGGGCAAAGCGTGACCGGCCTGTGCCCGGTGGACTTGTTTGACGACCAGCCGCTGTATCGCGATGCAGCTGATGTGCCGGACGAGGCTGAAATCTCCCAACGGCGCGACGCCATCTGGCAGCCGTACCACGCGCAACTGGCACAAGAGTTGGCCCGTCTCAAAGCCGTTCATGGCGTGGCCGCCTTGTGGGACGCGCACTCGATCCGCTCGGTATTACCCCGATTTTTCGAAGGCAAATTGCCCGACCTGAATCTGGGCACGGCCAACGGCGCCAGTTGCGAACCATCCTTGGCCGAACAGCTGCTGGCCATTGGCCAGCAAGCCACCGGCTACACGGCCGTACTCAACGGCCGCTTCAAAGGCGGGCACATCACCCGCCAATACGGCAACCCAGCGCAAGGCGTGCACGCGGTGCAGCTGGAGATGACGCAAAGCAGCTACATGCAAGAAAGCTGGCCCTTTGACTATTTGCCCGTGGTGGCTGCGGGGGTGCAGCCGCATGTGCGGTGCATGCTGGAGGCGGTGCTGGCTTTTGTGGAGAAATGACGGCCCCCAAAACTGGATCAGGAGCAGCGATCAGCCCCAGCGTTGCATGAGTTTGAGTCGGGCCGACGCTTGCACATTCACCAAGCGCAGGTCTCGGCCATAGTGGGCCATCACGCGCGAGTCCATCCAAGCAAACCACAGAGGCGGCAGATACGCCACCGTGATCATGGTGGCGTAACCTGCGGGCAATTGCGGTGCAGACTCGAAATGCCGCAGCGCCTGGTAGCGCCGACTGGGGTGGGCGTGGTGGTCTGAATGCCTTTGCAGCTGGTACAGCAAGAGGTTGCCCACCAAGTGGTTGCTGTTCCAAGAGTGCTCGGGCTCGCAACGCACGTAGCGCCCGGACGCATCACGTTGTCGCAGCAAACCGTAATGCTCCACGTAGTTCACCACCTCCAGCATGGAGGCCGCGTAGACACTTTGTAAAACCAAAAAGGGCAACACAGCCCAACCCAGCCACGACACCAGAGCGCCGAAAAGCAGCAAGCTCAAGCTCCATGCTTGGAGGTTGTGGTTTTGGGGGTGCCAAACGCGCATGCCTTGTTGGTTCAAACGTTCTTGCTCCAGCGCCCAGGCCGATTGCCAGCTGCCCCACACAGAACGTGGCAAAAAAGCCCAGAAGCTCTCGCCCATGCGCGCACTCGCCGGGTCTTCGGGTGTGGCCACGCGTTTGTGGTGGCCCCGGTTGTGTTCCACAAAAAAGTGACCATATGCACTGGGGGCCAAAGCAATCTTGGACAGCCACCGGTCCACCGCCTCCTTTTTGTGGCCCAGTTCATGCGCGGTGCCGATGCCAATACCGTTGATGGCCCCCACCGTCAACACCAAGGCGGCATATCCAAACCAGGGCAGTGGCTGAGTCGCCGCAATCCAAGCGCCCAACACCGTGCCGATCATTTGCAGGGGCACATAGGCCCACACCATGGCGCGGTAAAACACATCCTGTTCGAGTTGCGCCACCGCCGATTCGGGTGGGTTGCTGAAGTCCTCGCCCAACACGCGGTCGAGCACCGGCAACAACACATGGATGACCAGCGGGGCCAGCAGCATGCACCCCCATTGGCCTTTCCAGACGAAGGCCAGCAATGAGCCCGTGAAAGCCAGCGGGATGGCGGGGCTGAGCAGCCACCACCAGCGCTTGTCTTGCCAAGCCTCTTCGAGTGGGATGCTTTGACTGTTCACGGCTGAGGCCTGCTGAGGCGTTTTGGGCCAATAAACTCAACGACGGTCCGCATAACTTGCCTCCAAATCTGGTGCCATTGTGAGGGGTGTTTGGGCCAACAAGATGTCACCATGACGAGGGGTTTGCTGGGAAAAACCCTGATGCAGACAAGACACGCCGCGAAACGCTGGAGCCCTTATATTGGACGCACAAAACATTTGAACGGGGGGATCTCATGGACTTTGACTACGTGATCGTAGGGGGTGGCTCGGCCGGTTGTGTGCTGGCCAGTCGCCTGAGCGAAGACCCTGCTGTGCAGGTGGCCCTGATCGAAGCTGGACCGCCCGACACCAGCGCGTTGATCCACTGCCCCGCGGGCATCGCCCTCATGGCGCGCACCGAAATCGTCTCGCAAGGCCTGAGCACCGTGCCGCAGCCCGGCTTGAACGGCCGCATTGGTTTTCAGCCGCGTGGGCGCACCTTGGGGGGCTCCAGCTCCACAAATGCGATGGCCTACATCCGGGGCCAACAGGCCGATTACGACCACTGGTCTGAACAAGGTTGTTCGGGGTGGTCTTGGGCCGAGGTCTTGCCCTACTTTTTGAAGGCCGAGCACAACGAGCGCATCCACAACGAGTGGCATGGCCAAAACGGCCCCTTGAACGTGGCCGATCTGCAAAGCCCCAATGCGTTTGCCAAGCGTTTTGTGGAGGCGGGTGTGCAAGCGGGCTTGCCGCTTACCACCGACTTCAACGGCCCCACACAAGAAGGCGTGGGCCTGTACCAAGTCACGCAAAAGGCGGGCGAGCGCTTCAGCGCCGCCAAGGCCTACCTCACGCCCAACCGGGGCCGCCCCAACTTGCACGTCATGACCGGCGTGACGGTGGACCGCATTGGCTTGGTGGACGGCGTGGCGCGGCAGGTGCACACCGTGCAGGGCGGCCAGGCCCAGACCGTGACGGCTCGGCGCGAAATCATTTTGAGCGCAGGCGCTTTCCAGTCCCCCGCCATCCTCATGCGCTCAGGCATCGGGCCTGCCGCGCATTTGCAAAGCCTGGGCATCGCGGTGCTGCGCGACTTGCCCGGCGTAGGCGAAAACCTGCACGACCATCCGGACGCAGTGCTGGTGGCCGATGCGCCGGGGCAAACCGATTTGATCGGGGTGTCACTGCGGGGTACATGGCAGACCTTGCAAGCCCTGTGGGCCTGGCGGCAGCATCGAACAGGGCCGCTCACCACCAATTTCGCAGAAGGCGGTGCCTTTTACAAAAGCCGACCTGACGAGGCGAACCCGGACATTCAACTGCACTTTGTCGTCGCCAAACTGGTGGACCACGGCCGCCAACTCACGTTGGGGCATGGCTACTCTTTGCACGTGTGTTTGCTGCAACCCGACAGCCGAGGCCGAGTGCAATTGGCCGACCCCCACCCGAACAGCGCACCGCTAATTGACCCCCAGTTTTTGAGCGACCCACGAGATCTGCAACGCTTGCGCGACGGGGTTCGCCAAGCCCAGCGCATCCTGGCCCAACCCGCCTTGGCCGCGTATGGCAAAGAGTGGGCAGCGTCTGCCGATGCGCACAGCGACGAACAACTCGAACACTGGATTCGCCAAAACGCCGACACGGTCTACCACCCGGTGGGCACCTGCCGCATGGGCCAAGACAACATGGCGGTGGTGGACGCGCAGTTGCGCGTGCACGGTGTGCCCGGCCTGCGCGTGGTCGACGCGTCGGTCATGCCGCGCATCGTGAGCGGCAACACCAACGCGCCGACGATCATGATTGCGGAGAAGGCGGCGGATTGGATTCGGGGCAGCCAGACATCAATCCCTTCTAGGGATCTTGTGGCTTTTCCTGGGTAGCTTCTTGTGCTTGCGCAAGATTGCCCTCAACCGATGATGCAGTCACTCGTTCAGTTCTCCCGAGCTTTTTTCTGCTTGTGTCGTCAGCAAAGTTCAGCGACAAATTATCTCAAACATGCTATATTTATCTTATGAAGTGGGGCATCTTGTATCACGATGAAAAGTTGCAGGCTGATGTGCTGGCTTTACCGCCCGACATCTTGGCAAGGTACTTTCATTGCACGGATCGCATGATGGAGTTTGGCCCGAATTTGGGGATGCCGCACACGCGGGCCATGAACTCGGGACTCTTTGAGCTGCGGTTGAAGTCCCGCGAAGGTATTGTTCGCGTTTTTTTCTGCACGGTGGTGGAGCGCAAGATTGTCATGCTCCATCAGTTCGTAAAGAAGACCGACAAAACACCGCCCAAAGAATTGGCGCTTGCACGCAAGCGAATGAAGGAGTGGAAAGATGTTGACGCATAAACAACTGCGTGCCAAGGCACTGGCCGATGCCGCTGTCAAAGCAGAGTTTGACAAGCTGAGCGATGAATTTTCTCTGTTGGATGAGTTCTTGAAGGCCCGCTCGTCTCAAGGTCTCACCCAAGCTCAGGTGGCTGAAAAAATCGGTACTACCCAATCTGCCGTGGCTCGTATGGAATCTGGCAGTGGCAAGCACTCGCCATCGCTGGCAACGCTGACCAAGTACGCCGATGCCTTGGGGTGCAAGTTGGAGATCAGGCTGGTTCGCAGGCCTCGGGCAACCGGTGATTTGACGAGCCACACCAAGCAAGCCACAACCAAGCGTGTTGCCGCATAAGCGCTTAGCACCCTCACCCCAAGCGCCGATATTCCAACGACTTGGGCCGCATGAACTAACCAACTTTGCCCTCTCATGCTCTCCAAACACGATCAACTACTTGTGCGAGACCTTCGGCTTCAACCGGTCTGGTTGCTTTGGCTTTACGTGCTAATTGGCGTCGTTTCAAGTGCGGTTGGACTTTTCATGTTGAATTGGAGCGCCGAAGCAATCGCCTGCACTGGAGGCGGCTTCTTGGTGGCACTAGGTGTGGAGAAGCTCATAACCCGACGCATCCGGACCGCAGCAAGCCAGTCGGTCGCGTGACGGGGTTCGCCAAGCCCAGCGCATCCTGGCCCAACCCGCCTTGGCTGCGTATGGCAAAGAGTGGGCAGCGTCTGCCGATGCGCGCAGCGACGAACAACTCGAACACTGGATTCGCCAAAACGCCGACACGGTTTACCACCCGGTGGGCACCTGCCGCATGGGGCAAGACGGCATGGCGGTGGTGGACGCGCAACTGCGCGTGCACGGTGTGCCGGGCCTGCGCGTGGTGGACGCGTCGGTCATGCCGCGCATCGTGAGCGGCAACACCAACGCACCGACGATCATGATCGCGGAGAAGGCGGCGGATTGGATTCGGGCGGCGCGTTGAGGCTTTTCACCTGATTGCGTGTGGGTGCGAGGCTTGGTTTTATGTTGTTCGCTGCAGTTGCGTGCATCTGAAAAGCGTTGAGTGCACAGGAACTGGTGAGAGACACAAGCTCACGTCGATTTGCACGCGGATGCCAATTAAGGTATATTTTCTATACCATGATGTCCTTTGAGTTTGATACCGCGAAAAGTGATGCCAATCGCACCAAGCATGGCGTTGATTTCGTCCAAGCTCAGGTGCTCTGGAACGATCCGATGTTGTTGGAAATTCCGGCATAAACAGATGACGAACCGCGTTATCTGGTGATTGGCGTCATGGATGGGAAGCATTGGTCGGCAGTTATCACCTACCGGGGAGCCAATATCCGATTGATATCAGTGCGTCGCGCACGCACAGAAGAGGTGGTACTTTATGAAAGCTAAAAAGTTCGAGCAACAGTTTGATGATGGTGCCGACATCACAGCTTCTTTGGACATCTCCAAAGCCAGGCGCGTGCTGCAGGAGCACAAGCGGGTGAATGTTGATTTCCCAACATGGATGGTTGACTCGCTGGACCGCGAAGCCAGCAAACTGGGGGTGACGAGGCAGTCCGTGATCAAGGTCTGGCTGGCCGAGCGCCTTCAGGCGACGAATTCTCAGGTGCCGTTACAACGGACGCCCAAAGTTGCGACGCACCGCTGAAGTTCACGCCAGTATCACTCCGACCGCCCATAGTCCCACCCAACCCGCACCCTCGTCATCACCGCACTCTGCGCCGCAGACCCACAAGCCAACACTCCAAAGTGATCGGGCCAAATTGATGGTAAGAGAGCGGTTTCAAATATAAAAGCGCCCGAATGCGCTTTGAGCAGAAACACCATGACTCAGATGCCGTTGCTCCGCCTGGGCGATGTGGCAAAGCGAAGCGCCTCTGAGCCCTGGCGGGGCATCGGCATCTGAGTCTGCCGCAGGCACCTGCGACCGGCTCAGCCAAACCTCACTTCTTCTTGGCCACCACCCGCACCATCTCCAGGCACTGTTTGGCATAACCCCATTCGTTGTCGTACCAGGCGACGATTTTGACGAAGCGCTTGTCCAGCGCAATGCCGGCAGTCGCATCGAACACGCTGGCGCAGGACTCACCACGGAAGTCGGTGGAGACCACTTTTTCGTCGGTGTAGCCCAGCACGCCCAGTAGCGCCCCTTCGCTTTGCGCTTTCATCTCGGCGCAAATGTCCGCATAGCTGGCGTCGCTGTTCAGTTCCACCGTCAGGTCAATCACCGACACGTCCGACGTGGGCACACGGAACGCCATCCCGGTGATCTTGCCCTTGATCTCGGGGATCACCACGCCCACGGCCTTGGCCGCACCGGTGCTGCTGGGGATGATGTTTTCCAAAATGCCGCGGCCACCGCGCCAGTCTTTGCGCGATGAGCTGTCCACGGTCATCTGGCTGGCAGTCGCAGCGTGCACGGTGGTCATCAGGCCGCGCTTGATGCCCCATTTGTCGTTCAGCACTTTGACCACGGGGGCCAGGCAGTTGGTGGTGCATGACGCATTCGACACGATGGCTTCGCCTGCGTATTTTTTGTGGTTCACGCCATAAACGAACATGGGGATGGTGTCTTTGGACGGGGCCGAGATCACGACCTTCTTGGCACCAGCGGCGATGTGCATCTGGCTGGTGGGTTCGGTCAGGTAGTGACCTGTGCACTCGAGCACCGTGTCCACGCCCATCTGACCCCAGCGCAGGTTGTGCGCATCGCGCTCGTGCGAGAGTTTGATCTTTTTGCCATTGACGATCAGGGTGTCTTCCGTGAAGTCCACCGTGCCATCAAAGCGGCCGTGGACGCTGTCGTACTTGAGCATGTAGGCCAGGTAGTCAGCGGGCTTGGGGTCGTTGATGCCCAAAATTTGGATGTCATTGAAACCGTGCTTGAGGGCGGCGCGCAGCGCCAGGCGGCCGATGCGGCCGAATCCGTTGATGCCCAACTTGATGGTCATGGTGAGAGCCTCAGATGAAAGTTACGAATCGGTGACGTAACCGGATTGGAAACCAACACCCTTGCATGGGGCTGATTCCTGAACGGAGCCTCAGCGCTGGGGCAAACCCATGGCGCTGAAGGGGTTCATCCGGCGGGCCTGTTCAGGCCTTGAGCAGCGCAGCGTGGACCGTGTCGGCCACATTTTCGGCGGTAAAGCCGAAGTGTTTGAACAGCACCGGGGCCGGGGCCGACTCGCCGTAGGTGTCGATGCCGACCACGGCGGCGCAGCCGTATTTCCACCAGCCGTCGGTGGCGCCCATTTCGACCGCCACGCGGGGCAAGCCTTCAGGCAGCACGCTTTGTTTGTATTCGGTGTCTTGGCGGTCAAACACATTGGTGCTGGGCATGGAGACCACGCGCACACCGATCTTGCGTTCGGCCAGCAGCTTTTGTGCGGCCATGGCCAGTTGCACCTCAGAGCCGGTGGCGATGATCACGCCGTGGGTCTTCTTCATGCCCACTTCGCTCGGCTCTGCCAGCACATAAGCGCCGCGGCTGATGTCGCCCAGATCGCTCTTGGGCGAGTAAGTCAGGTTCTGGCGGCTGAGCAGCAGGGCCGAGGGGCGGTGCGCGTTTTGCAAAGCAACGGCCCAGGCCACGGTGGTTTCGGCCGTGTCGGCAGGGCGCCACACATCCAGACCGGGGATCAGGCGCAGGCTGGCAGCGTGCTCGATGGACTGGTGGGTCGGGCCGTCTTCGCCCAAGCCGATGGAGTCGTGCGTGAACACATGGATCACGCGCTGCTTCATCAGCGCGGCCATGCGGATGGCGTTGCGCGAGTAGTCAGAGAAAGTGAGGAAGGTGCCGCCGTAGGGGATGTAGCCGCCGTGCAGGGCCACGCCGTTCATGATGGCGGCCATGCCGAATTCGCGCACGCCGTAGTTGATATGGCGACCGATCTGGCCTTCAGCCGTCTTCACCACGTCACCGGCCAAGTCCACGCGGAAAGCAGGGGTGCTCTTGGTGTTGGTCAGATTCGAGCCGGTCAAGTCGGCCGAGCCGCCCAGCATTTCGGGCAAGGCGGCGGTGAAGGCTTCCAGCGCCAGCTGGCTGGCCTTGCGGCTGGCCACGGTCTCGCCTTTGGTGTGGGCGGCCACGACGGCGTCAAACGCCACTTGGTTGAAGTTCTTGGGCAGGTCGCCCTTCATGCGGCGCACAAACTCTTTGGCCAGCGCCGGATGGGCGGCTTTGTAAGCGGCAAAGGCCTTGTTCCACTTGGCTTCGCGGGCTTTTCCGGCCACTTTGGCGTCCCAGTCGGCATAGACCGCTTTGGGGAT
>CAIZHQ010000024.1 GCA_903932865.1 uncultured Burkholderiales bacterium | reverse complement strand
CTCAAAACCGAGCACAACGGCCAGCGCATCCCCAGCATCGTCTTCACCAAAGGCGGTGGGCTTTGGCTGCCCGAGATGGCAGGCCTGAACTGCGACGTGCTGGGCCTGGACTGGACCATGAACCTGGGCCGCGCCCGCGCCCTGGTGGGCGGCGAAGTTGGCGGCCCCGGCAAAGCGCTGCAAGGCAACATCGACCCGAACATCTTGTTTGCGCCCCCCGCGCAGATCGCCACCGAGGTGCACCGGGTGCTGGACAGCTTTGGCACGCCGCACACCGACCGCAGCACCACCGGCCCCACGCACATCTTCAACTTGGGTCACGGCATCAGCCAGTACACCCCGCCTGAGCACGTCACAGCGCTGGTCGAGGCGGTGCACCAGCATTCCAGCCAGATGCGCCGCGCCGCTTAAATGAGCTCTGGGTGTCTCAGGGCCGTTGGGTTTTGATTTCCAGGTCCAAGCCGGTTGAGCCCACTTTGACAGGACCCAAGCTGCCCTCCCAATCACCCGACTGCGGGATCGCATTGCCCGATTTCGAAATGCGGGCTTTCACAAACACCTGACTGGCACCAGAAAGCTTGCGATCGGGCAGCATGGCACTGCTGTCGTCCAGGGTGAATTTCAAAGGCAACTGGGCCACGGTGGTCTTCAACAACGCCAGTGGCATCCGCTCGCCATTGGCGGGTACGGCATAGACAAACACCACATCCGTGGGGCTGATTTGGCTTTTTAATGCCGCTGACAGACGCACTTGCCCTGAGACATTCAGCGCCGATGCAGCGCCCCCTGCAGCAGAGGTTACGGCAGCTGCTGGCGCCGTTCCTGCAGCAGCGCTGCCTGACGCAGGCGCCGACGGCGCTCCCTGCGCAGCTGGGGAGGCCGATGGGCTGGCTGGGTTTTTCAGTTTGGCTTGAACGGTCGACATGGCTTCGATCAAGTTCGGGACATCGGGGTGATCTGCTGACAGCCTAAGCCGAGCGCGCTGCCAAAACTCAAGGGCATCGGCATAGCGGTTGTTTGCATAAGACGCGCTGCCAGCCAACAACAAAGCAGCATAGTTTTGGGGGTCGCGCTGCAAGACTTCGCGAATCACGCGCCAAGGCTCGCCATCAAATCGGCCTTGGTTCTTGGCCGCCAACACCTCGGCCCGCGCCAAAATCAGTTCGTCGTCTGCACTGAGCTTCAACGCACGGTCAAAGGCGGACAAAGCCGCATCCAAGTTGCCCATGCTGCGGTGCGTGCGCCCCAGCAAGACCCAGCCTTCGAGGTTGTTCGGATCGGCCTGCAGTTTGCTCGCCAAATTCTCTACGATTTGGTCGAGATTTGGGGGCGCTGCCTGCTCAGCCGCTGCTTCGGCCGCCACTGCCACTGGCGGCATCGGACTTATAGCTTCAGGAGCACCCAGCCAGATGTACAAACCCAAAGCCGAAATGGGAAAGACCAAAGCGATCACCACCGCTGTGCGCCATGACTGCGCTTGGGTGATGACATGAGGCTCATCTTCAACCGCCGTGTCTTGCAGCAAGCGCACACTCAGCTCATCGCGTGACTGTTGCCACTCAGAATCACTGAGGTGACCGTTGGCGTGTTCACGGTCCAGGTCCAAAATTTGCTCACGGTAGACCTTGACGTTGGCTTGCGACTGGCTTGCCGAAGTGACCACTGGGCCTTGGCGCAGCAAGACCCACACCACCACACCCGCCACACACAGCGCCATGCCCAGCGTGACGGCCAGAAACATCAGCAGTTCAGTCATGGCGACTCTCCGTTTTTCAACAAAACACGAACTTGGTCGCGTTCTTTTTCACTCAGAGGTTGGGCCAACTTCTGAACCGCCTGGCGCTGACGCACATAAAGGACCATGCCCACCACACCGCACAACAGCAAGGCAAAAGGGCCAAACCACAACAGCCAAGTCAGGGGTTTGACTTCGGGTCGGTAAAGCACAAAGTCGCCATAGCGCTCGACCAAGTAGGCTTTGATGGCGACATCGCTTTTGTCTTGGCGAATCAGCAAGCGAACTTCTTCGCGCAAGTCGTTGGCCAATTCAGCCCGCGAAGAAGCCAGCGATTCATTTTGGCAAACCAAACAGCGCAGCTCTTCAGAGATATGAATCAAACGCTGCTCGATCAGCGGCTCCTTGGCCGAAGGTTCAGCCTCTTTGCTTTGGGCAGTCGCTACCGCAGCTGCTACGAGCAGGAAAAATACCCCCTGCATTAGCCGCTTGATTCCGAGAAAATTCGTGCTCATGGACTCTTTCAACCTGCCTTACAAGGCGTTTAACTTCTTCACCAAAGGCAAGATTTGGGCATCCAACAGTTCCTGCGTGATGACCCCCACGCGTTTGTAGCGGATCACGCCTTTTTGATCAATGACGTAGGTTTCGGGCACGCCGTAGACGCCGTAGTCAATGCCCACACGACCATCCAAATCAAACACAGTCGTGGCATACGGGTTGCCATACCGTTGCAACCATTGAGTGCTGCGCTCACGCGCCCGTTGCAATTTTTCTTCGGGTGACAGCTTGCTGCCCGAGGGCATGTCTTGGCTTTGAATTTCTTTGTAACTCAAGCCCACAATGGGCAGTTGGTTGGCTTTAGAGAATGCCACCAACAAGGGGTGTTCTTCCCTGCAGGCCACACACCAGGTGGCCCACACGTTGAGCATCCAAACTTGGCCCCGCATGTCTTGCGGCCCAAATGAGGGTGCGCTGCGGTCCAAAGTCGGCAAGGCAAATGCAGGCGCTGGCTTGCCCACCAAGGGCGAAGGTATTTCCTGCGGGTTGCGGGTCAAGCCGACCGCCAGAAAGCCCACCAAGACCAAGAACAGCCCTAGGGGAATCAAAAACTTTTTCATGCCAAGCCTCTCCCTTTAGACAGCAACAGCCGCCGGAGACTTGCGGTAGCGACGGTCGCTGACCGCCAACAAACCACCCAAGACCATCAAGATGGACCCGTACCAAAGCCAGGACACAAACGGCTTGTAATAAACACGCACGCTCCACTGTGGACGCTCGCCTTCAATGGGCTCACCCAATGACACATACAAGTCGCGGAAAAAGCCCGAATCAATGGCCGCCTCGGTCATGGGCATGTTGCTGGAGAAATAGCGGCGCTTTTCTGGATACATCATCTCCAGCAGTTTTTCATCCTTGTTGACCCGCACCTCGCCTCGCAGCGCTTTGTAATTGGGGCCATTGACTTCCGAGACACCCATCAACTCAAAGCTGTAATTTTCAATTTGAACGGTGTCGCCCACGCCCATGCGCACGTCGCGCTCAACTTCGTAGCCCTTGACCAAAGTGATGCCCACCACCACCACCGCAATGCCCAAATGCGCCAAGTGCATGCCCCAAAAAGACGGCGGGATGCGGCCAGGTTTTTGCATGCGAATGACGATTTGGTGGAGCAAACCCGCCACCACCCATGTGGCCAAGGCCATGCCCATGGCGGTCAGCCAAGTGCCGCGGGTGCTGAAGAACAAGACACCCAAGCCCACCAGCACAGCGGCCAAAGCCGGCCAACGCATGGCATGCGCCAACTCAGCCCATCGTGCTTCACGCCAATGCGCAACGCCGCCTGGCACCATCAAAAACACCACAGGCACCATCAAAGGCACAAACACCGCATTGAAATAAGGTGCCCCCACCGAGAGTTTGCCCAAGTTCAAGGCGTCCACGATCAGGGGGTAAACCGTGCCCAATAACACGGCAGCGGTGGCCACCACCAGAAGCACACTGTTGGCCAACAGCATCGACTCGCGGGACACCAAGCCCATCTTGCCGCCCAAGGTGGCTTTCGGTGCACGCCAGGCAAACAGCGTGAGCGAAATGCCCACCACCAAGGCCAAAAAGATCAAGATGAACACCCCACGTTTGGGATCGGAGGCAAACGAATGAACCGAGGTCAGAACGCCCGAGCGCACCAGGAACGTGCCCAGCAAAGACAATGAAAACGCCCCAATGGCCAACAAGATCGACCAGGCCTTGAAGCCACCGCGCTTGTCAGTCACCATCAAAGCATGAATCAAGGCCGTGCCAAACAACCATGGCAAGAGGGAGGCGTTTTCCACCGGGTCCCAAAACCACCACCCCCCCCAGCCCAACTCGTAATAAGCCCACCAAGAGCCCAGCGCGATGCCGGCGGTCATGAACATCCAGGCCACAATCGTCCACGGCCGTGACCAGCGGGCCCAAGCCGCGTCCATGCGCCCCGACAACAAGGCGGCAATGGCAAAGGCAAAGGCCACCGAAAACCCCACATAGCCCATGTACAACATCGGCGGGTGAATGATCAAGCCCGGGTCTTGAAGCAATGGATTTAAATCGCGCCCGTCGGCGGGTGCTGGGATCAGGCGCTCAAACGGGCTGGAGGTGATCAATGTGAATGACAAAAAACCAGCAGACACCCAACCCAAAACACCAATCACCCGAGCCACCATGGCCAAGGGCAAGGTTTTCGAAAACCAGGCCACGGCCACCGTCCAACCCGACAACATCAGAACCCACAACAGCAAGGAGCCTTCATGGCCACCCCATACTGCGGACACCTTGTATTCCATGGGCAAGAGCGAATTGGAGTGTCCGGCGATGTATTTGATGGAAAAGTCGTCAGTGACCGCCCCATGCGTCAACACCGCATAGGCCAATACGATGAGTGAAAACTGAAGCCAGGCCGTGGGTTTGGCCAGCGCCTGCCACCTGGGTCTGTCCAACATCGTGCCCGCCAACGGCAACACCGCTTGCAAAAAAGCGACGCACGTGGCGAGGATCAACGCAAAGTGACCAATTTCAACAATCATTGAAAGCTCTTTTCTCTCAGTTGGGCAGCTTGAGCGACTTCGCCGCTTTGTCGGCTGCAGCCTGATCTAAGGCATGTTGCGCCTCAGGTGGCATGTAGTTTTCGTCGTGTTTGGCCAAAACTTCGGAGGCCTTGAATGCTCGGCCCTCTAGCATTTTCCCTTGAGTCACCACGCCTTTGCCTTCTTTGAACAAATCGGGCAAGAAACCGGTGTAAGACACGGCGACTTCGTGTGCAAAGTCCGTCACCACAAATTGCACGTTCTCGCCGTCTTTCTTCACACTCCCCTCTTTGACCATGCCGCCCACGCGAAAGGCACGGCCTTGAGGGGCCTCCCCTTGCGCGACTTGGGTGGGGGTGAAAAAGAAAACCAAGTTGCTTTGAAATGCATTCAAAACCAGCGTGCCCGCTGCGGCCAATGCCAGTAAGCCGGCGCTGATCCACAGCATGCGTTGATGACGGGGCTTCATGATTGCCAATCCTTGCTCAAGCATTGTTCAGAGGCCGATTCTGCAGCCACTTGCGCCAAGGCTCGTTGGCGCTGATGCCTGACCCAGCCCACTTCGAGGGCCATGAGGAGGGCGGTGACACCAAAACTGCCCCAGACATAAAACCCATACCCACCCATGGCCCAAAAATCGGCCGCACTGTTCCAAATCATGGCGAAGTCCTTTTGAATTGGGCTTTGATTTCGGGTAAGTCAGCCACCCATTGCGCGTGCCTTTCACGCATCAAAATCATGCTCCTGACTCTGTACAAAGCGATGGCAATGGCATAGAGCCAAAATGCAACAGCCATGATGAGCATGGCTTGCAACATGATTTCCGCCATTTTCGAACCTTGGGTCAAGGACACCGACGCGCCCTGGTGCAAGGTGTTCCACCACTTCACAGAGAAGTAAATCACCGGCACATTGAGCGCCCCCACCAAGGCCAAGATGCCACCGGCTTTATCAGCGCGTCGGGTGTCGTCGATGGCGTTGGTCAAAGCGATGTAGCCCAAGTACAAGAAAAACAAAATCAGCTCAGAAGTCAGGCGAGCATCCCAGACCCACCAAGTGCCCCACATGGGTTTGCCCCAGAGCGCGCCCGTCCACAGCGACAAGAAAGCACAAATGGCCCCAGTGGGTGCCAAGGCGCGGCACATCATGCCGGACAAGCGTGTGTTGAAGGTGAGGCCTAAAAAAGCCCAAAAAGCCATGGCCAAGTAAATGATCATGGACATCCAAGACACAGGGACATGCACAAAAATAATGCGGTAACCCTGACCTTGCTGAAAATCGGTGGGCGCCACGAAAAAGCCCAACCACAAACCCCAAACCGCCAGCGCCGAAGCCAAGGCAGCCACCCAAGGCCATAAACGACCGGCCAAGCCGTAAAAGTTTTGCGGCGCAGCGTAGTGAAAGAAAATTTTATTCATCGTTCAATCAAGCAAGGCTCACGATTCCAGCGCAATGCGAAGCGAGGCCGCGCTCACCCACGGGCTGAACACGGCAGCGACCAAGGCCATGGCGGCCAAAATGGACAGATGTGCCGCAGCACCTAAGCCACTCATTTGTGCCTGCACCGCGCCAGCACCAAAAATCAAAGCGGGCACGTACAAAGGCAAGATCAACAAAGACAACAAAACATCCCCCCCTCGAACCCCTAAGGTGAGTGCCGCGCCCACGGCCCCTATCAGAGACAAAATGGGTGTCCCCAGCAATAGACCGATCGTCAAAGTCCACAAAGCCTCTTCGGTCAGGTCAAATTGCAAGCCCAAAACAGGGGCCAGCAAGACCAATGGCAGGCCAGAGAGTAACCAATGCGCCAAAATTTTGGCGGCCACCAGAACCGATAAACTGTTCGGAGATAAGGCCATTTGCTCCAGCGTGCCATCGGCAAAGTCTGCCGCAAACAAGCGCCCCAAAGAAAGCATGCTGGCCAGCAAAGCCCCGACCCACAAAATGCCGGGTGCGACCAAGCGCAAAGTGTTGATTTCCGGGCCAATGCCCAAAGGAAACAAGGCGGCCACCACGACAAAAAAGAAAACGGCGGTGATGACCTCGGTTTTGCGCCGCATGGCCAGAACCAAATCGCGTTGAACAACGGCCCAAAAAGCGCTCATGCGGTCAACCGGTAAGAAAGCGCCTGGCCTTGCAAAGACAGGGGCTGGTGGCTGGTCACCAGCAGCATGCCCGCGCCGTTCAAATGCGCATTGATCACCCCCGACAAAGCATTTTGTGCGGGTGCATCCAAGGCCACAAAAGGCTCGTCCAAAATCCAAAGGGGTGCGCGACTGATGAGCAAACGGGCCAAGGCCGTGCGCCTTTTTTGTCCCTGCGACAGCACCCGAACAGGCAGGTGCTCACGCCCTCGCAGACCCATTTGGACCAAGGCGGCCATGACACGGTCAACAGAACCATCGCGACCCGCCACGAGGGCATCCGCGCGCAGGTTTTCAAGTGGGCTTAAATCTTCTTTGAGGGCCAATTGGTGGCCCAAATAAAGTAAATCGGCCCTGAAGTTTTCGGGATCTTGAACGATGGACTGGTTTTTCCACGTCACCTCGCCTTGCTCCCAGACGCCCAGGCCACACAGCAGGCGCAGCAAACTGGTTTTGCCAACGCCGTTGTCGCCCTCCAAATGCAGCCATTGCCCCGGCATCAAGCTGAAGGAGACATCGGAAAAAAGTCGGCGGTGGCCCCGACTGAGTGAAAGGTGGGATACGGTGAGCATGTGGCTGAATCTTCGCAGATCATGCCCGCATCGAAGGACCATGTGTCAAAAAAAAACCACCCACAGAGCTGCGCGCCATCAGGTATTCAAAAACATGTGCCGCACGGTTTCAAGGGTGTGCTGCCTGTGCGCGCCTTCGGCATGGTGCAATTCCCGCAAAGGGCCATTGAGCATTTTTTTCATCACCCCCACCGACAGTGACTCGAGAACACTCTCGATGTCTTGCCCTTTTTCAATTTGCTTGCGGGCGCGGGCCAATTCTGTTTGTCGCCAAGCATCGGCTTGCACACGGAGCTCCTGGATCACAGGCACATGGGTGCGGTGGTCCAACCAGGACATGAATTTTTGAACCCCCTCGTCGATGATGGCCTCGGCATCCACCACCGCTTCCTTCCTGTGAGATTGCCCGCTGTTGATCACTTCGGTCAGGTCGTCCACGGTGTACAAATACACATCCGACAAGCCCTTGACTTCGGGCTCGATGTCGCGCGGCACGGCCAGATCGACCATGAACATGGGCCGGTTTTTCCGGGCCCGCAAAGCCCGATTCACCGCCCCCAGCCCAATCAAGGGCAAGGTGCTGGCGGTGCAACTGATCACCACATCAAATTCGTGCAAACGGGTCGGCAAATCGGCCAAAGCCATGCACCGCCCACCATGCAGGGCGGCCAATACCTGGGCCCGCTCGGCAGAGCGGTTGGCGATGGTGATGCTGCGCGGCGACTTGGCGGCAAAGTGCGCCACACACAGCTCAATCATGTCGCCAGCGCCCACAAACAAGACATGGGTGTCTTGGATTCTTTCAAAAATGCGGCTGGCCAATCGAACCGATGCGGCCGCCATGCTGATGGAGTGCGCGCCAATGTCGGTGGAGCTTCTGACCTCTTTGGCCACCGCAAATGAGCGTTGAAACAGTTGGTTCAGCGTGGTGCCCAAGGCCCCTGTGTTGGCGGCCATTCTGACGGCATCTTTCAGTTGGCCCAATATTTGGGACTCGCCCAGCACCATGGAATCGAGCCCACTGGCCACCCTGAACGCGTGGCGTGCCGAAGCATCCCCTTCCATTCGGTAGGTGTGTGACTGCAACACGTCCACCTGCGTTTGTCCGGTTTGCGCCAACCACGCCAGTGTTTCTGGCCAATGCACGGCATCCCCTGCGCAGTAAATTTCTGTCCGGTTGCAAGTGGACAAAATGGCCACCTCTTTGTGCGTCGCAAAGCTTTGACGCAGCCCCTGCAAGGATTGCTCGAGTTTTTCAGACGCGAACGCAAAACGTTCACGCAAATCAATGGGGGCGGTCCGGTGGTTCAGGCCCAGTGTCCAAACAGCCATTCAGACAACCCTTCTGAGCATCGGCGTACTTTGTACATCCGGCCATTGCTGCGCAATGCGCTGCGCAATGCCCTCGGCCGTCAGACCGTAATCCTGCATCAAAACCTTGGGGTCGCCGTGTTCCGTGAACTCGTCTTCAAACCCGATGACCAACACCGGCTTGACGAGGCCCATGTCTTGCAGGGCTTCAAGCACCGCAGCGCCTGCACCGCCGTTGCGGGTGCCGTCTTCCACCGTGACCAAACGGTCGTGCGTGAGGGCCATTTCTTTCAATATTTGCAAATCCAGGGGTTTGGCCCAGCGCATGTTGACCACCGTGGCATTCAAAGTTTGTGCAGCCTTCAACGCTTCATAAAGCAAGGGGCCAAACGCCAAAATGGCCACGCCTTCGCCCTGACGCTTGACCTCTGCCTGCCCCCAAGGCAAAGGGGACAAGTCGGCTTCAACGGGCGTGCCCACACCGGCGCCTCGGGGATAACGCACGGTGACCGGGTGGTCCAGTGAGTAAGCGGTACTGAGCAATTGTCGGCATTCTTTTTCATCCGACGGACATGCCACGCTCATGTTGGGAATGCAGCGTGTGAAGGCGATGTCGTACATGCCCGCATGGGTGGGGCCGTCAGCGCCCACCAAACCGGCGCGGTCCAAGGCAAAAACAACAGGTAATTTCTGCAAGGCCACATCGTGGATCAACTGGTCATAAGCGCGTTGTAAAAACGTCGAGTAAATGGCCACCACAGGTTTGAGGCCTTCGCAGGCCAAGCCTGCGGCAAACGTCACGGCATGTTGCTCTGCAATACCGACATCGTGGTAGCGACTGGGAAAGCGTTCACTGAAGGCCACCATGCCCGAGCCTTCTCGCATAGCGGGCGTGATGCCCACCAGGCGCGGGTCTTTGTCTGCCATATCGCACAGCCATTGGCCAAAGACCTGGGTAAACGTGACTGGAGACTGGCCCGCACTGCGCAAGCCCACCGCAGGGTCAAATTTGCCAGGGCCGTGGTAAGCCACAGGGTCCAACTCGGCCTGGGCATAACCCTTGCCTTTGCGTGTGACCACATGCAAAAACTGAGGGCCGGGGGTCTTGTGCAATTTTTGCAAGGTATCGACCAGGCCCTGGACATCATGGCCGTCGACGGGCCCGGTGTAGGTGAATCCCAGTTTTTCAAAAATCGTGTGCGGCTGAATCAGGTTTTGGGTTTGTTCCTCCAGGTGCTTGGCCAATGCAAACAAAGGAGGCGCATTGCGCAACACCTGCTCACCCAATTTTTTGGCTTGGGCATAAAAGCGCCCGCCCATCAACTCGGCCAAGTAGCGGTTCAAGGCGCCCACAGGCGGGCTGATCGACATGTCGTTGTCGTTCAAAATGACCAACAAATCGTAGGGGCTGTTGCCCGCGTTGTTCATCGCCTCATAGGCCATGCCTGCGGTGAGTGCCCCATCGCCGATGATGGCCACCGCTTTGCGTTGGCTGCCGGTTTGCTTGTGCGCCACCGCCATGCCTAGTGCGGCAGAGATACTGGTCGAAGAATGCGCGGTGCCAAAGGCGTCGTACACGCTTTCTTCTCTTCGGGGAAAACCGCTCAAGCCCCCTTTTTGACGCAAAGAGCCCATCAGCGCGTTTCGGCCGGTCAGTATTTTGTGGGGATAGGTTTGGTGGCCCACATCCCAAACCAGGCGATCTTCGGGGGTGTTGAACACATAGTGCAGGGCAATGGTCAATTCCACCGTCCCCAAATTGGAACTGAAATGCCCACCGGTTTGAGACACGGTCTGAACCAAGCGCTCGCGCAACTCTTGGGCCAAAGACGGCAGGTTTTCACGCGAAAGCTTTTTCAAGTGCGATGGCGACTGAATCCATTCCAGCAAAGCATCCATGGTGGGCCTGAAAAGATGATTGACAGACCTGCAATTTACCGTCATTTCCAGAAACGTCAAGCAAAATTGACACTTTATTCCAATTTATTTCCAAAATCTCTTGAATGATAAAGGCACCGATAAAGCCTTTTCTATTGGGAAACCGTATAAAAATCCCAAACAGGCCAATCCAAGACCCCTGCGTCGTTGACCGTTCAACATGACAGTGTGTCAATTAAACTTGACATTTCTTCTTGATTTTTAGATGATGTTCACTCCGCAATCCCTCTGAACACTTTCATGGCCTCTACGTTTCCCTTTGCAGCCATCGTCGGACAAGACGAAATGACCTTGGCCATCCAAGTGGTGGCGATTGACCCCTCCATCGGGGGCGTCTTGGTCTTGGGCGATCGGGGTACGGGCAAATCCACCGCGGTGAGGGCTTTGGCCGACTTGTTGCCGCCGATTCAGGTGGTCAAGGGTTGCCCCTACAAATGCGACCCGACGATACCGGCCCAAGCGTGTCCTTTTTGTGCGGCCTCCACGGGCAAAGCCGCCAAAAGGACCACTGAAACCCGGGCGGTGAGCGTGGTGGACCTGCCCTTGGGGGCCACCGAAGACCGCATCGTGGGTGCCCTGGATTTGGAAAAAGCCTTGTCGCAAGGCATCAAAGAGTTTTTGCCCGGTTTGCTGGCGCAAGCCCATCGGGGTTTTTTGTACATCGATGAGGTGAATTTGCTGGACGACCATTTGGTGGATTTGTTGATCGACGTGGCCGCTTCGGGTGAAAACCTGGTCGAACGCGAAGGCCTCTCCATCCGCCACCCGGCCCGTTTTGTGCTGGTGGGCAGCGGCAACCCTGAAGAGGGCGAGCTTCGCCCGCAGTTGCTGGACCGTTTTGGCCTGTCCGTCCATGTCAAGACGCCGCAAGACGTGGCCTTGCGGGTTGAGGTCATCAAACGCCGCGATGCTTTTGACAAAGACCCTTTGGCTTACAAAGCCCAATGGCAATCGGAAAACAACAAGCTGCAAAAGCGCATCGTGAAAGCCAGAAAAGCACTGGCGACGGTGGTGGTTGACGATGACATGCTCACGTTGTGCGCTCGGCTGTGCCAGCAACTGGGCACCGACGGCTTGCGTGCCGAGTTGACGCTGCTGCGCGCCACGCGGGCGCTGGCGGCCATGCAGGGGGACAAAGCGGTTCAACCGAAACACCTGAAAACCATTGCACCCTTGGCATTGCGCCATCGCCTGCGCCGCAACCCTCTGGATGACACCGATTCGGGCGAACGCGTGCAAAGGTGCCTGCAAGATATTCTGGTCTCCTGAGGACGCAGCATGTCCGACGCGCTGCAAGACCTGGAAACCTGGAACGATGCCCTGACCGCGTTGCAATTGCTGCAAATTGACCCCCAAGGTTTTGGCGGTGTTTGGCTTCGAGCTCCCTTTGGACCCGTGCGCGATCAATGGCTGCGTCAGCTCGCGAGCACAGGGCTCAACACCGTCAAACTTCCAGGCAGTGTCGATTTGGAGCGCTTGCTGGGGGGCATTGATTTGTCACTCACGCTGCAAACCGGTCAGTTGCACCTGCAATCGGGTTTGCTGGCACAAGCCCACCAGGGCTTGGTTTGCATCAGCATGGCGGAGCGGTTTCCCGCGTCCTTGATGGCCCCTTTGACGCAAGCCATGGACACCCAATGCTTGCCACCGCTGCGCACGAGCGACAGCGCCAGTCCACCCGTTCAGACCACCTTTGGTGTCGTGGCCTTAGACGAGTCCTTGGGCGACGATCCGCCCATCAGCCCGGCGTTGCAAGAACGACTGGGTCTTTGGCTGAACCTGCAAGAACTGCCACCCTCTGCGGTCTCCGACCTGGCGTTCGCGTTACAAGACGACGACAACGACGAAGGTGTTGTCGATACCGTTTTAGCGGCGCAGTCCTTGGCCAAGATGCGTCCATTGCTTCAGCGCATGCAGTTCAACGATGAGCAGGCCACGGCCATCTGCGCCACCGCGATGGTGCTGGGCATCGACTCCTTGCGTGTGCCCAGCTTGGCGCTGCGGGTGGCTTGCGTCCACGCCGCTTTGCATTTGCGAAGCGAAGTGGTGCAAGCAGATTTGGCGTTTGCCACCCGCGCTGTGTTGGCACCTCGGGCGACCCAATGGCCAACGCCACCCGACAACGCATCCGACCCGACAGAACCCACCCCCCAAGAACCTGAGCCCAAAGCGGCTTCAGAGTCAGCGACAGCGTCAGAAACCCAGCCCGATCAGCCACCTCCACAGGAAACCCCCTCCTCCTCCGGTGAAAGCGAACAAGACAGCGCCGAGGTGCATGAACCGAATCCACAAGATCTGAAGGAGTTGCTGATCGCAGCCGCGCTGGCGAGTTTGCCTGCCAATATTTTGGATCGCCTGATGACCAAGACAGGCAGCAATACGGGCCAAAGCTCGGGGCGCAGCGGCACAGTGCGCTCGGGCATGCAGCGCGGCAGACCTCTGCCCCCCTGGCCGGGTCGACCTGGCGGGCTCGCGCGCCTGCACGTTTTGGCCACCTTGCGCGCGGCTGCGCCCAAACAGCGCTTGAGAAACGGCAACCAGACAGCGCGCGTGGCCATTCGTGCAGAAGACTTTCATGTCCACCGTTACCAGCAAAACAGCTCCAGCTGCCTGATCTTGGCCTTGGATGCTTCCGGCTCGGCCGCACTGCAACGCCTGGCGGAAGCCAAAGGGGCAGTCGAGTTGCTGCTGCAACAATCCTACGCCCGCCGCGACAGCGTGTGCATCGTGGCGTTCAGAGGCGCGCAAGCCCAATTGCTCTTGCCCATGACGCGCTCCTTGGTGCGTGCCAAGCGGGCCCTGACGGGTCTGCCCGGCGGCGGCGGCACGCCTTTGGCTTTGGCACTGAAAATGGCCTGTGAGCAGGCCCAGCAGTTGCACAGGCAAGGGGTCACCCCCCTCCTGGTGGTCTTGAGTGACGGCCGCGCCAACATCTCATTGGCTGGTGTTGGCGGGCGTACGCAAGCGCATGCCGATGCCATGCAGTGGGCAACGCAATGGCGACTCACTGGGCACCGCTCCATGTGGATAGACACCTCGGTTCATCCCGATGCGCAGGTTCAAAACATGGCCAACACCATGGGGGGCAATTACCTGCCCATGCCGCAGGTTCAAGCGCAACGGATGGCCTCGGCGATGGACAATTTAAGACGACTTTGAGTGCACGATGTACGAGCGGTTTTACCCCACCATGGACTGGGTCGAACATCGACACGCTTGGCCCCATTCAGACCAGAGCCATTTTGTCAACGCGGGAGGGATTCGATGGCATGTTCAGCGCATGGGGCAAGGCCCCGGCCTGTTGCTGTTGCACGGCACAGGTTCGGGCAGTTTCAGTTGGCGTAGCCTGATGCCCTTGCTGAGCCAGCACTTTCAAGTCATTGCGCCAGATTTGCCCGGTCACGCTTTCACCAGCAGAGGTAATGGCGACTGTCTGTCGTTGCACGGCATGGCTGAAGGGCTGAGGGCTTTGCTGCTGCAAATGGACATCACGCCCACGGTGATCGCTGGCCACTCGGCTGGTGCGGCCATTGGCGCCCACATGGTCTTGCACCAAGGCGCGCTGGCGAAGACGCATTTGATCGGTTTGAACCCGGCTTGGCTGCCCATTCCGGGCCTGCCTTCTTGGGTGTTTGGCCCCACAGCCAAATTGGCCGCCCTCAATCCCCTGTCTGCATGGGCCACTGCCAAATTGGCCAACCGCCCCGCCCTGTTGGCCAAATCCATGGAACAAACGGGTTCACAACTGGACGAGGAAGGCATGGCCCTTTACCGACGTGTCTTCGGCCACCCCGGCCACGTGCACAGTGTGCTGGCCATGATGGCCGCTTGGAAACTGCAAGATTTGTCCAGCAGCCTTCACCGCATCGTCAGCCCGGTGACGATTTTGGTCGGATCAGCCGATCGAACGGTGCCGCCCAAACTGGCGCTAGAAGCCTGCAGCTTGATGCCACACGCCAAACTGCATGTGCAGCACCACTTGGGCCACTTGGCGCATGAGGAAGACCCGCAGGGAACAGCCGCCCTGATTTTCAATGACTGCGGTCAGGCTTGGCCACAAAACCCTTGAGGAAGGACAACAACTCGAGGGGGTTGTTGGAGATGGCATCGGCACCGAACAGGTCTGGCACGGTATCCGACAGCATGCACATAGGCCCGCCCAGGTGCGCCTTGACCTGAGGGTTGCCCGAGTTTTGTTTGAGAGCTTGAATGAGGGATTTCAAACCCATCAGAGATTTTGACAAACCAACTTGCGATGCAAAACAGAAACGTCTTGCTCCCTCAGTCATCAACCCATCAGGTTTTGGCCAGTCCCAACAAATGGGCGGTGTCCTTGAGGAAAATCCGCAGATGCGCCATGGGATCCCTGCGCGTCAGCTCTTTGTTCATGTAAGACTCAAAGGTAAGCCGCTGCACGTCTTTGTCTTCGCAAATTTTGACAAATTTCTCTCGACGTTTATCATTTTGGTACCAAAAATACTGCATCATGCCCAGAATCCAAAACACTTTGCCGTGTTGTTTCATGAAGCGCTTGCGGCCTTTTTTGAGGCACTTGGGATCGCCCGTTTTCAAAGCCATGTGCGCAGCATCCGCCATGATGCGAGCACAATCCATGGCGTAGTAAATGCCCTCTCCTGAGGAAGGCGCCACCACCCCCGCCGCATCGCCGATCACCAACACATCGCGGCCGTTATCCCAATGCGGCAAGGGCTTCAAAGGAATCGGCGCCCCTTCACGTCGCAGGGTCGGCATGTCGGAAAGCCCAGCTGCTTTTCTCAGATGGCCTGTTGCACCGCGCAAAGAAAAACCCTTGTCGGCACTGCCAGTGCCCACACTCATGGTTTTGCCATGCGGGAATACCCAGCCATAAAAATCTGGGGAAACTTCGCCCTGGTAGTACACATCACAACGCTCGCCATCGTGCGATTGCTTTTCCAACGGGGCTTGGATGATCTCGTGGTAGGCGAACACATACTTTGTACGATCAGACAATGGGATTTTTTGCCTCGCCACTTCAGAGCGCGCCCCATCGGCACCGATGACCATCCGGGCGCTGACCTTGACCGGTTTGGCTGGCTCAATGGCCGCATGCTCCTTGCCTGAGACGGGTGTGTACTGGACCCACAAAGTGCCTTCGGCATCGTGTTCAACTTTGTCAAAGATCGCTTGCTGGCGAATTGCGCCCGATTGCGCCGCACGCACGCGCAAGAATTCGTCAAAATCTTGCCTGTCCACCATGCCCACATAACCGTTGTCAATGTGCATGTCGACTTGTTTGTCCGCCGGCGAAATCATGCGGGCACATTTGATTTTGGCCACCAGCAAATGGTCTGGAATATCAAAGTCCTTGATCAAACGAGGAGGGATGGCTCCCCCACAAGGCTTGGGTCGCCCTTGCCTGTCCAGCAACAAGACGCGCCAGCCCTCACGCGACAAATCATGTGCAGCGGTGGCGCCGGAGGGACCGCCCCCGACGACGACGAAATCAAAATCAGTTGCTGTCATGTGGTTGCCCCATCTTTCCATAAGACTTGATGATCTGGTGCTTTGTGCTGGGCCGTGGTGTGCGCTGCGCGAATGCGCATAGCCACCCATGCTGAGGCCAAAAACATCAGTGCTTGAAATGCAAATACCGCCTGATAAGCGGACCCAGACTCACCCAACACCCAGTGCGCCAAATCACTCGCACCTGTGCCGACCAATCCCCCCATGGCAAACGCCATGGCTTGTGACGCGCCCCACAAGCCCATGCGCGTGCCCTCGGTGCCAGAACCGCTCTCACCCGCCAGACGCATCATGGTGGCAATGGCGGCAATTGAAAACGCGCCATTGGCCACGCCCAAGAAGACCACATTGGCTTTGATGGGCCAGGGCACCGCCAAGGTGGCTGTCGCCGAGAGGGACAAGCCCACCGTGGCTAGGGCAGACAGCAAGCAACCGCCCCACATCCAGACTTGCACAGAACCCAGGCGCCCCGCGATCCAGCGTGAACTGGCCGCAGCCACAAACAGCATGCCCACCAAGACCCCCATGTGGTGCCACCCAGAAAGCTGCGTGGTCTGGCCAGGCGACATGCCGTGAACGGCCCCTGCAAAAGGCTCCAAAATCAAGTCTTGCGCGCTGTAGGCCAGCATCGACAGGAAGATAAAAATCGTGAACGTTTTGGCCTGAGGCTCGGCCCAAATGCCCTGTAAGGTGCGCTTGAAATTGACAGGGATGCTGGGTTTCGCAGACACCGCCTGTACATCGTGCTTCTCCAAACCCCATAGACACAGGGCCGTCAGCGCCGTGGTCAAAATGCTCAAGCCGGCCGAGACGCGCCACAGAATATCGGGGGTGTAGGGGTCAATCAGTTTGCCAACAACGCCGGCGGTGACGGCAAAACCCATGATCATCATCAGCCACACGGTAGTGGCCGCTTGGGCCCGACGTTCAGCCGGTACGCGCTTGGCCATCAGCGTCAAGAGTGACGTGCCACAGGCGCTCACACCCAAACCGATCAAACTGAAGGCCAGCATGGCCAAGGCCATGCCTTGCCAAAGCGACGTGGCCATCCACAGGGTCGCCAAGGCCGCCAGCACACCGCCCCCCCCCAAGACGACCATGCCACCCATCATCCAAGGCGTGCTGCGCCGACCCTGGTCTGCGCCAAAGCCCATGCGTGGACGCACCATTTGCACCGTGTAATGCCAAGCCACCAAAAAACCGGGCAGCAACGCGGGCAGCGCCAATTCAACCACCATGATGCGGTTGAGGGTCGAGGTCGTCACCACCACCACCGCCCCCAAACAAGCTTGGATGAGACCCAAACGGATGATGTCCAGCCAACCAAAGGTTTGAGCGTTCATGAGACCCCCAGTGCATTGATCTGGCGCAAGCCCCAGGCACTGACCATCATGCCGCTGACAAACAGGGGCACCCCAAAAGCACTGACATACAAAGCCCGCTCAATCGGATGCTTCAAAAATTTCCACATCAAGGGCCACTGTAAGAAACTCAAGACCAGCACAGCCAAGGCATGCCAAGGCAATTGCCAATCCATCAGGAGCGCAGCGACCGCCACTTGGGGCAGCCACATCAGCACACAGGCCACGCGCGCAGCGCCCGAGGCGCCCAGTTGAACGGGCAAAGACGCCACACCCATTTGCCGATCTCCCTCGATGGCCTTGAAGTCGTTCAAGGTCATGATGCCGTGGGCACCCAAGCTGTACAGCAGTGCCAAGTAAATCGCCTTCTCTCCTGGCCACGCACCCCCCAACATGACGGCCGTTCCGGTCAGCCATGCCAAGCCTTCGTAACTGAGCGCGCATGCCGCATTGCCATACCAACCGTTGTTTTTCAGCCGCACCGGTGGCATGCTGTAGGCCCAAGACAAGGCAATGGCGAGGGCGCAAGCCCAAAAGCCCCAAGTGCCCATCAGGGTGGCCCATAGCAAAGACAAGACCGTCCACAAGATGGCAATGCCCAAGCCCCATTGGCCGGGCATTCGACCCGAAGGTATGGGCCTTTGCGGTTCGTTGATGGCGTCCACATGGCGATCAAACCAGTCGTTCACCGCTTGGCTGCTGGCGCAAACCAGGGGCCCGGTCAAAATCAGCCCCAAACAAATCAACAACCAATTGTCTGACAGGCTTTGGCCCGAAGCGACGGCACCACAGGCAAAAGCCCATACCGGTGGAAACCAAGTGATCGGTTTGAGCAACTCCGCCACAGTGCGCAAACGCGGCCGGCTCAGGGGTTGTGTCAATTCAAGGCTCTGGGTGTCCATGAGCCCATTATGAGAAGACTTCCGATGTTGTCAATCAATGTTTACACTGAGTGTAAAAAAATCAAGACACTCTACGGTCAGGGGGCTGATGAATCGGGGTCGTTGTCCGACAAAATGCCAAAGCGACGCAACTTGACATACAGGCTTTGCCGCGAAAGCCCCAACATTTCAGCGGCGGAGGCGCGGTTGTTGTGCGTGAGCTCCAACGCCGCCTCAATGCACATGCGCTCAATGGTGTCCACCGTATCGCCCACGATGTCCTTGATGGGCCGACGCCCCACCAACTGCGACAACTCCAAAAAGGGGTTGGGCAGCGCCTGAGCAGCAAGGGAAGTCCCTTGCATCCGGCGGTCCATGTCTCGAACAAACACAGCGTACAAAGGCTCGGGCTTGGCCAAATGAACCGCTGAAATCTCCACGGGCAAGGTCATGCCCGACAAAGTGGTCACTTCGGTGGCGAAATTGCGCACCGTCAATTGTTGTTTCAGTGAGGTATTCAGAACACCCCAATCGACTGCGCCCCTGACCAACCAGCGCTCAAGAGGTTGCCCGATCACTTGGGATGCGGCTGTCAAACCCAAAAGCGCCATACCTTCTTCGTTGACACTTTTGACCGAGCCTGAGGTGTCGGTGAGCAGCCATCCGTCTGGGAAATGCGCCATGGCCTGGCTCAGAACGGCCGACACATCTGACTCCAGGCCCAAAGCCGCCGAGCTTTCTTGCGGCGTCAAGCGCACCAAAAACTGAGCCCCTCCTTCTTGCCTGAAGACCGTGGCAGAGACCGTCATGACCGACGCCGAACCGAAAATGCTGGCTGAGCACATTTCAATACGGCCCGTGGCCAACGCGGTCCTGAGCAAGGCTTGAACTTCACCTTGATTCCCCAACTCAAAGCACTCGCGAAAATCCCGCCCAACCAAGCGCTTGCCAGCGTCTTTGAACAGCGCTTGCGCACCGACATTGACTTCCAACAAGCGGAAGGAATGGGCATCGACCATCATCACGGCTTCAGGAGAGGATTCAAACAAAACACGGTAACGCGCCTCAATGTGCCGCAGCCTCAAATAATCACGCTCCACCGACTGTTGAGTTTCCACCAAACGGCGTTGCAGCTCGGCCAAACGCTCCATGTTGCGGCCCACAGCCAGCAGCTTATTCCCTTTGAGGTTGACCGTGATGTACTGAATGGCAGCCTCCCCCCCCGAGGGGGTGGGATGGTTCACATGCCGCCACAGGAGGGACGGGGTATCGGTTTGAACTTGGAGCAAGTCTTGAATTTTTTGTTTACTTTCCACCGTGACTGTGTCTTTCCAGCGCTTGCCAATCCAAGCTTGACAGCCCAGAGAGGCCATCATGTCCTGTCCTGTTGACACATCCTCGACCACGCCTTGACCACTGATGATCAGGCTCACATCCGACACCACCCCCAATAACTTGGAGAAAGTGTGTGGCTCGAGCTGATCAATGTTCATGAATGACTTTGGGTGGTGGCGGGCAGAAAAACCCTTTTTAAGTGAGGGTGATTATACACTCTGTGGCTTCAAATGAAATGACGGGTTATGCATAAGGGATTATTCGGACAATCTCAATGTCACTTCAGATTGACGCTCAGCCTTTTGACCGACTGCGTCACAATGGCCACGGCCTCATCAGCCTTTCCATTCAAAAGACAGGTCCCAGGCCAACTCAGCCTCAGGGGCGCAATCTGCGCCATGGGGCCGCCCACATACACTTTCAAATCCGGGTTCGCCACCAGGGGCAAGATGTCTGACAACGCCCGGGCCACAGCGTCTAAATGGCGATCCGTGGACATGGACAGGGTCACTGCGTCAAACCAATCCGATTGAAAGACACGCTTGAATTCGGCCATGTCCTGGGGGGCACAGGGGGTCACATTCCAGCCCGCATGGCGGAAAAATTCACTCAACATGAAAACCCCCAAGCCATGCTGCGAGCCGGGCTCGGTCATCAGCAGCAAGTTCAAGCCATTAGGCTGAGCGCAACCTTCCGATAAAAATTCAGCGCTGAATTCATGTAACGTTTGGTGCAATCGGGAATGGGCGATGGTGCAATGGACAAAGTCGACCTCGTCGGACGACCAACGCTCCCCCAATAATTGGGCAGCAAGTCCTATGCCGCTGAGGTAAATATCCGCCAAGGCGTGGCCCTGCCGGTGCCACCCCATCAAGATATCTCGGGTTGCATCCATGCTGTTGAGGGCAGCCTCAGCCAGCAAGACCACCTGCTGGTGATCGAGCGCTGACTTTTGGTCAAAAGTCGAGCCCCCAACCAGACGTGGGCTGGCGCCCAGACGGAAATTGGCCTTTGAAACTTGAGTTTCAAAAGTCCACCGATTGTTCTGTGAAACAGCCGCCTTCTCAAATTTGAATTGAGCCACTACAACCACCTCTTGTTCGATTTGACGCTCTAGTGTGAAGTAAATTGGTGGGAACCCATTTAGGTGTAAACCCTGAATGTCATGTTTATTGTCAATTTATATTGACACTCAATGCTTCAGTCCTTAAAGTGAGCTCAGTTGAAGTTCAAAAAGGTCCGAAATGCAGCAGTCCCAACCCCAGACTTTGTACACGCCCGAGCAACGCGCTCGGCGTGATGCGACGAAGTGGACGCTGGTCCAGGGTGTCTTGGCGCCGGTTCAATTTTTGGTTTTTTTGGTCAGTTTGTACTTGGTGTTGAACAGCCTGAAAACCGGTGAGCACACCGATTGGGCCTTGGCGTCGGTGGTGGTCAAAACCCTGGTGCTTTACGCCATCATGGTCACGGGCTCCATCTGGGAGAAAGTGGTTTATGGGAAATACCTGTTTGCCCACGCTTTTTTCTGGGAAGACATGGTCAGCATGGTGGTTCTGGCCTTGCATACCGCCTACCTGTGGGTGTGGTGGCAAGGTCAATGGTCCTCTACCGACCAACTGTGGCTTGCTTTAGCAGCTTACGGCACCTACTTCATCAATGCGGCGCAATACATTCGCAAATTGCGCATGGCACGCCTGCAAAAAATCCCCGAAGTCACCATGACTTCAAATGTTCAGGTGATCTCATGAGCCCTGTCATCCCCATTCGAGCCGAATCCGCCCAGGGATGCACCGATGTCATCCCGCTGGTCGAGCGCGGTCAAAGAGAAGTGTTCTGTGGCTTGACCGGCATCATCTGGCTGCACCGAAAAATCCAAGACGCCTTCTTTTTGGTGGTGGGTTCACGGACTTGTGCCCACCTGATCCAGTCGGCAGCCGGGGTGATGATTTTTGCCGAACCCCGGTTTGGGACCGCCATCATCGACGAGCGTGATTTGGCTGGCTTGGCAGATACCCATACCGAGCTCGATCGGGTGGTCAATCAACTGCTGTCGCGCCGCCCCGAAATCAAATTGCTGTTCTTGGTGGGCTCATGCCCTTCGGAAGTGATCAAACTGGATTTGTCACGTGCGGCCTCAAGGCTGTCCGCGCAATACTCCCCCTCGGTGCGCATCCTGAATTATTCGGGCAGCGGCATCGAAACCACTTTCACACAAGGTGAAGATGCTTGCTTGGCCTCGATGGTGCCTGAGCTTCTCACTCCACCACTGATTCCCGCCCCTGAATTGCTGATCGTCGGCACCTTGGCCGATGTGGTCGAAGACCAGTTTTTGCGGATTCTTAACCACATGGGCATTGAGCGTGTGCGCTTTTTCCCGCCGCGCCGTGCAGATGACCAACCCAGCATCGGTGCCCACACGCGCTTGCTCTTGGCGCAACCCTTTTTGGCCGATACCGCCCGCGTTCTGCAAGGACGTGGCGCCAAGCTCTTGCCCGCACCCTTTCCATTGGGCGTGGAAGGCACCAGGGCGTGGCTGCAAGCAGCGGCCACCGCATTTGAAGTCTCGCCTGACAGGTTTGAAGCTGCAGTGAGCGCGCCCCAGGCTAGGGCCATGGCGTCGCTGGCCAAAGCCAAACTGCACTTGGATGGAAAAAGCATCTTTTTCTTTCCAGACTCTCAACTGGAAATTCCGTTGGCCAGATTTTTGTCTCGAGAACTGGGCATGCGTTTGTTGGAAGTGGGGACACCGTATTTACACCGTCAACACATGGCCATGGAATTGGCGTTGTTGCCCGCAGGCACCCTGGTCTCGGAAGGCCAGGATGTGGAAAAGCAACTGGACCGGTGTCGCAACCTGCACCCCGACATGGTGGTGTGTGGCTTGGGTTTGGCGAACCCCTTGGAGGCCGAGGGCATGACCACCAAGTGGGCGATTGAATTGGTCTTCACACCCATTCAGGGCTTTGACCAAGCGGGCGATCTGGCTGAGCTCTTCACCAGACCTTTGGTGCGCCGCATGCGCCTGGCCGCGTAAAGGAGTCCATACCATGCAACTGACACTTTGGACTTATGAAGGACCGCCACATGTGGGCGCGATGCGGGTGGCCACGGCGATGGAAGATGTGCACTATGTGTTGCATGCCCCACAAGGTGACACTTACGCCGATTTGTTGTTCACCATGATCGAGCGTTTGCAAAAACGCCCGCCTGTCACGTACACCACATTCCAAGCGCGTGACTTGGGTGGCGATACCGCCGAATTGTTCAAAACCGCTGCACGCGATGCGTTTGAGCGATTTGCCCCCAAAGCCATGCTGGTGGGAGCCTCTTGCACGGCCGAATTGATTCAAGACGACCCGGGCGGTTTGTGCAAAGCCCTGCAATTGCCGATCCCGGTGGTCGCCTTGGAGTTGCCGTCGTACCAGCGCAAAGAAAATTGGGGCGCTTCAGAAACTTTCTACCAACTGGTGCGCCACCTGGCCGCCCCCAAAACCACCGATCAAAGGACAGCACCTGCCAAGCCACGGTGCAACATCTTGGGCCCCACCGCCTTGGGATTCAGGCACCGCGATGACTTGGCAGAAATACGCAAGCTGTTGACCGACATGGGCGTGGAGATCAATGTGGTGGCCCCGCTGACGGCCACACCTGACGATATCGCGCGCCTGGCCGATGCCGATTTCAATGTGGTTCTTTACCCTGAAATTGCCCAATTGAGCGCGCAGTGGTTGCAACGCACTTTTCATCAGCCCTTCACCAAAACCATTCCCATTGGGCATACCGCAACGTGTGCTTTTATTCAAGAAGTGGCAAAACTGGCCGGGCTCGATCCAGAAGCCACCTTGTCCAAGGCCGTATCGCGAGCTGCTTGGTACAGCCGCTCGGTCGACTCGAACTACCTGACCGGCAAAAGGGTGTTTGTGTTTGGCGATGCCACGCATGCCGTGGCTGCCGCCAAAGTGGCAGCGCAAGAAATGGGCTTCACGGTGGTGGGCATTGGAACTTACAGCCGAGAGTTTGCACGCGAAGTGCGTGACGCCGCAAAAATATACGGTGTAGAGCCCTTGATCAGCGACGACTATTTGGAAATAGAAGCACACATCTCTCAATTGAATCCCGAATTGGTCTTGGGCACCCAAATGGAACGCCACATTGCCAAGCGTTTGGGTGTGCCGTGTGCGGTCATCTCAGCGCCAGTGCATGTGCAAGATTTCCCCGCTCGCTACTCACCGCAAATGGGTTTTGAAGGCGCCAGCGTGCTATTCGACACTTGGGTACACCCACTGATGATGGGCTTGGAAGAGCACCTGATTGGGATGTTCCGTGGCGACTCTGAGTTCCATGAAGATGCTGCACCCTCTCACTTGGGTGGTGGTGTTCACGCGCAAAGCCTTCAAGACACAACGAGCGCGATGCTCTTGGATCAGGCACACAAGACCCCCGAGTCCGCCACTTCAGAAAGCATCACCGTATCAGTTTGGGATGCAGGCGCAGAGAAAGAGCTCAAAAAAATTCCATTTTTCGTCCGAGGCAAGGCCAGGCGGAATACCGAGAAATACGCCATCGAACGCGGCATCTCGGTGATCACGACGGAGACACTTTATGAATCTAAAGCTTACTTCTCACAGTCGTAAACCGCTGCTGCGAGACACCACACCCATCCGATTGGTGGTGGTGACCATGGATACGCACTTTGCGAGTTCGTTCAACCGCGCCAATGACCAATTGAAGCGTGACTTCCCTGGCCTGACTTGGTCTCTGCACGCCGCTTCGGAATACGCTGGCAACGATGCGCTCATCGCCAAATGCAAGGCGGACATTGCTGCAGCCGACATTGTGCTGTGCGGTATGTTGTTTCTGGAAGACCACTTTCTGCCGATATTGGACGATCTGCGTGCCCGTCGCATGCACTGCGATGCGATGATTTGCATGGCCAGTGCCACAGAAGTGACACAGCTGACACGCTTGGGTCAGTTTGACATGAGCAAGCCCGCCAGCGGCCCCATGGCCTTGCTGAAAAAATTGCGGGGCGGCAGCAAAGACAAGCCCGCCACAGGTGGCGCCACACAAATGAAGATGTTGCGCCGCTTGCCACAATTGCTGCGCTTCATTCCGGGCACAGCACAAGACGTGCGCTCGTACTTCATCACCTTGCAATATTGGCTGGGTGGCTCGGACGACAATGTCTTGAACATGGTGCGCCACATGATTGACCGCGGTGCCGACGGCCCTCGCAAATCATTGCGAGGCAAAGTCAAAGTTCAACCCCCTGTGGATTATCCAGAAGTGGGTGTGTACCACCCCCGCATGAGCGGCAAATACAGTGAAGATGCTCATGCTTTGCCTTTGCCCCAAGGCATTCCCGTCAAAGGCACCGTTGGTGTTTTGCTGTTGCGCTCCTATTTGCTGTCAGGCAATGCAGGTCACTACGATGGCGTGATTTCAGCCCTAGAAGCCAAAGGCTTGCGCGTCATTCCGGCTTTTGCAGCTGGCTTGGATTCCCGCCCAGCCATTGACGCATTTTTCATCAAAAACGGCCAAGTCTGCGTAGATGCCGTGGTCTCACTGAGTGGTTTTTCACTGGTCGGTGGCCCTGCCTACAACGATGCCAAAGCCGCAGAAGAGGTGCTGGCCAAACTGGATGTGCCCTACGTGGCCGCGCATCCCGTTGAATTTCAGACGCTTGACCAATGGGGCGGCTCTGACCGTGGTTTGTTGCCGGTGGAAAGCACCATCATGGTGGCCATCCCCGAACTCGACGGTTCCACCGTGCCCAGGGTCTATGGCGGACGCCCCGGTGCCGAGGGCACCACTTGCACCGGTTGCCAACGTGCATGCACCTTCACCAAAGCTCACCAAACCCAGCACATGTTCACTTGCGCCGAACGCACTGAGATGTTGGCGGCCAGGGTGCAAAAGTTGGTGCACTTGCGTCAAACCGATCGTGCCAACCGCAAGATCGCGGTGGTGATATTCAACTTTCCACCCAATGCAGGTGCCGTGGGCACGGCGGCCTATTTGTCGGTGTTTGAATCCTTGTTCAACACCCTGCACAACCTGTCCACCCAAGGCTACAAGGTCGAGTTGCCCGAAAGCGTCGACGCGCTGCGCGCATCGCTGTTGCAGGGCAACGCCGCGCAATACGGCACCCAAGCCAATGTGGTGCACCAGATTCCGGTGTCGCACCATATCCAAAACGAAGAATGGTT
>CAIZHQ010000023.1 GCA_903932865.1 uncultured Burkholderiales bacterium | reverse complement strand
GTGCTGACCATTTGCCTGGGCAAGAGCACCTATGCCCGCTGCGGCATCATCGTCAACGTGACTCCTTTCGAGCCCGAGTGGGAAGGTTATGTGACGCTGGAGTTCAGCAACACCACGCCGCTGCCTGCCAAGATTTATGCAGGCGAAGGCTGCGCCCAGGTGTTGTTTTTTGAGAGCGACAAAGACGATGTTTGTGAGACCAGCTACAAGGACCGGGGTGGCAAATACCAAGGCCAAGTCGGCGTGACGCTGCCCAAGACCTGAGCCCTTGGCGTATCGGGCCGCTTATCTTCATTTCTGCATAAGCAAAGAACAAACCAATGGTTTGAATCCGCGCCAATATTGGTCACAATGCCAAAGCTTCATGCTTTCAAGGTCGTCGCGCGCCTACACGTCACTTTCGCATTGGCCCGATTCGGGATCTTTTGCAGGACAATCGTGCGTCATCTGAGACATTTGAAGAAAAGACACCATGGCCAAAACAGCATCACCGGAAGATAACGTCCTGACCGAATCGGAAGAGGTTTTTGAAAAAGCCGCCGATTTGTTTCGCGTCATGTCGGCCCCCATGCGCTTGCGCATCATCAGCGCCCTTTGCAATGGTGAAAAAAACGTGGGCGAGTTGCTGGCCGAGATCGACACCACCCAGCCCAACATGTCGCAGCATCTGAACACCTTGTACCAGGCGGGCGTGCTGGGCAAGCGCCGCGAAGGCGTACAAATTTATTACCGAATCATCAACGACCGCGTGGTGACCCTCTGCCGCGCCGTGTGTGTGCAGATTGCCAGCGAAAGCGATTGAAAGATCGGCGTCAGTTTCAAGTCGGGTTTTCACGGGCATGGATTTGGCTTTGACGCGACTAATATCCATACTTAAGGAGAAACGAATGAAGAAACATCTGTTGTTGATGTCCGGTCTGCTGGCCTGTACCCTGAGCTGGGCAGAGATCAAGGTGGTCTACCACCTGAGCGAAGGCATCCCCCAAGCATCACGTGCTATGGGCAATATCCGCAACCACCTGGCCGCTGACCCGACCGCCAAGATAGTTGTCGTCACACACGGTCTGGGCATCGACTTTTTGATTGACGGTGCCACCAACCAGATGGACCAGCCTTTTGCCGGCGGCGTCAGTGACTTGGTCAACAAGGGCGTGGAATTCCGTGTGTGCAACAACACCCTGGTCTCGCGCAAAATCTCACCCGACAAGCTGCTGATGGAAGCCAAAGTCGTGCCCTCCGGTGTGGCCGAAGTGGCCAAGCTGCAGGCCAACGAGAAATTTGTTTATTTGCGCCCCTGATGGGCGTTGAGACGTTCACAAGCCCCGACTGTTTTTTTCGAGGAAAACCCATGAAGATTCATCACACTTTGACAGCGGTCGCCTTGGTCGCCTTGTCTGGCTTGGCGCAAGCCCAGGTCGATCCGTTGCATGTACGCAGCTGGGCCGCTTCGTGCGCCGCCTGCCACGGCACCAACGGCCAAGCTCAGCCCGGAATGATTTCTTTGGCCGGTGTGCCCAAAGAAGTCACCATTCAAAAAATGATGGACTACAAAGCCGGTCGCGTGCCAGCGGCCACCATCATGCACCAGCTCGCCAAGGGCTATTCCGACGAGCAAATCGCCGCCATCGCTGGCTACTTTGCCGCCCAGAAGAACTAAGGAAAAACTGCCATGCAACGTCGTCATTTTTTGCAGACTGGCTCCGCTTTGGGTGCCATGGGACTGGTTTCGGGTTGTGCCACCGTGGGCGGCGGCAGCGGCCCCAAGGTGGTGGTCATTGGTGGTGGCTACTCCGGTGCCACAGCCGCCAAATACCTGCGCATGTGGTCTGAGCACAAAATCCAGGTCACCCTGGTCGAGCCCAGCGATGCCTTCATCTCTTGCCCTATCTCCAACTTGGTGATCGGTGGCAGCAAGACCATCGCCGACATCACCACCCCTTATGACAACCTGACCAAACGCCACGGTGTCAAGGTCATCAAGGACCGTGTCAACACCATCGATGCAGACAAGCGCATTGTCAAATTGGCTGGCGGCACTGAGCTGGCCTATGACCGCCTGATCGTCTCGCCCGGCGTGGATTTCATGTGGGAGAGCTTGCCCGGCATGAACAAGGCAGGGGCCAAAGACAAAGTCATGCACGCTTGGAAGGCTGGCGCACAAACCGTGACCCTGCGCAAGCAACTCGAAGCCATGCCCGATGGTGGCGTCTTCGCGATGTCCATTCCACTGGCCCCGTACCGCTGCCCACCCGGCCCTTACGAGCGTGCTTGCCAGGTGGCTGAATACTTCAGCAAGGCCAAGCCCAAGAGCAAGGTGCTGATTCTGGATGCCAACGACGACGTGACCTCCAAAGGCCCCTTGTTCAAAAAAGCTTGGGCTGAGCGTTACAAAGGCATCGTGGAGTACCGTGGCAAACACAACGTGACCGACGTCGACGCGGCCACCAACACCTTGAAGTTCGAGTTCAACGACGACATCAAGGCCAACGTGTTGAACGTCATCCCCTCCATGCGTGCGGGTGACATCGCTGTCAATGCAGGCCTGGCCACCGCCAACAAACGCTGGTGCGAAGTGGACTTCCTCACCTTCGAATCCAAAGCCGCCAAAAACGTGCACGTTTTGGGTGACTCGATCCAGATCGCGCCTGGTATGCCCAAGTCAGGCCACATGGCCAACCAGCATGGCAAGACCTGCGCCGCTGCCGTGGTGGCCTTGTTGATGGGCAAAGAAGTCAACCCCATGCCCATTTACAACAACACCTGCTACAGCTTTGTCAGCAGCAAAGACGTGGTCCACGTGGCCAGCGTTCACCGCTACGACGCTGAAAAGAAAACCATGCTGACCGTGCCCGGGTCTGGCGGCGTGTCCAGCGCTGCCAATGAACTGGAGGGTATTTACGCTTTGTCTTGGGCGCAAAACATCTGGGCCGATACCTTGGCTTGATGCACCCTGCGCGTGGCTGTTGCTACGCCACAAAAAAACGCCGCAGTCCATAAGACTGGCGGCGTTTTTTTTAATGTTCGGTGAGCGCGCGGTAGCCCGCACTCAGAAAAAAGTCAGATCTGCCAGCCCATGCTACGGTGAATGCGCCAAGACAGGCCCGCACCCAGCCAGATGGCGATCAGGGTCAGCCAGGCCGTGAGCGAGAACACCGAGCCTCCAGTCATGCCCGCGCCCACCGTGCAGCCACCCGCCAGCACCGCGCCAAAACCCATGAGCACCGCACCCGTGAGGTAGTGGCCCAGTTTGTTCTCGGTCTTGAAGCCCTCGAACTTAAAGTCACCCCCGACCAGTGCGCCCAGCAAAGAGCCCGCAAAAGTGGCGGGCAGCAAACCGGCATCAAAGCCCAGGCTGGGCGATGTGACGGTGGACAACACCCGCATCAGCATCTCCGCCGATGCGCTGCTGAAACTCAGACCCTGAATCTGCACTGCCTCAAACGACTGCGAGGCGATGGCCTGCGTCAGGCCCCATCCCATCGCGATGCTCAGGCCCACCACGATGGCCCCCAGCGCCAAGCCCCAGCGACGCTGGTGCGTTTTGAAGAAAAAGAAAACCCCTGTGCCCAAAGCCAGCAGTGCCAGCACCAAACCCCCCGTGGGGCCAATGCCTGTGAGCTGCAGCAAATCACGACCGGGCCCGCCATCGATGGCCCACCAGCCGGCCATGGCTTGGCGAGCAGGGGCCAGCCAACCGGCAATGCTGGCCTGCACTGTGACGGCAAACACCAAGCCAGCCAGCAAGGCGCGTAAATTGCCATTGCCCGACAAAATCAGCAGGCGGCTGGCACAGCCGCGCGTCAAAATCATGCCTGCTCCAAACAACAAGCCGCCCAGCACAGCGCCCGACACACTGCCGACCCCGGTGATGTAGCGCGAGTTAGCAGGCTCTAGCCCGCCTGACCACACCAGCGCTTGTACGCCCACCAGTGCCGCCCCAAAGGCCAGCCACCACACACTGAAGCGGTCACCTGTGTTGCCTTCGCAGCACTCCACCACGGCCGCCCGGGCACAAAACCGTGTGCGCTGGGCCGCCAGGCCAAAAATGAAGCCCACCAATGCACCGGCCGTGGCCAGTACATTTGTGTCTCCCCAGGTTTCAAGCAAGCTTGCGAGATTCATGGATTTCTCCAATAATTCATTGAGTTCTTATATTCAATGTGCGGCACTGAAGATGCGTCAGGCCGCCACACAAAACCCGTTATTGTCCACTGTCCGCAATTCATGGCTTCCAACCTGACTATGTTTTCTTCTTCTGTTTTGCGGCGTCGCGACTGGTTGTTACGGGTCGGGGTATTGCTTGCGGCCACACCCGTTTGGGCGCAATCGGGCCGAGCGGCCACCTTGCCCGCCGCCCAATCGCTGCCCGACGAACTGGCCCGCGCCCTCAAAAACAAGCAGCCCCTGATCGTCATGGTCAGCCTCGAAGGCTGCGTCTTTTGCCGCCAAGCCAGGCAAAGCCACCTCTCGCCCATGGCGCTTGCTGGCACCGCGATCGTGCAGGTGGACATGCGCAACAACCAGCCCGTGCTCGACTTTGCGGGCAAGCTCACCACACACGATGAACTGACCCGGCGGTGGAAAGTCTCCATCACGCCCACCTTGTTGTTTTTTGGGCCCGGTGGCAAAGAAGTGGCCGAGCGCATGGAAGGGGCCTACCTGCCCGACTTTTATGGCCCTTATCTAGAAGAGCGCATGGCGCAGGGGCGCAAGGCCATGTAAAGCCAGCCCGCGCGTCAGTTGGCGGCACGTTGCGCATGCTAGATTCAGAACATGATCCCCATCAAGATTGACTCGGCCTGGAAAGGCACCTCGGACTGCCGCAACTGCGGCATCCGTGACATGGTGCTGTTTGCTGATCTGAACGAACAGGACTTTGGCGAAATCCACACTCCGATCGACGACATGGTGTTCGCGGCAGATGCGCCTCTGTACAACGAAGGCCAAACCGCCGTGGGCGTATTCACGTTGCGCAAAGGCATGGTCAAACTGGTGCGGGCCACCGCCGACGGCCGCGAACGCATCGTGCGCGTGCTGCGCCCAGGCGACGTGATCGGCCTTGAAGCCCTCGCCACCGCCCGCTACGACAGCGAAGCCATCGCTCTGGTCGAAGCCCAGGTTTGCCGCATTCCCTTGTCGGTGTTGCACCACCTCTCAGCCAATTCGCCACGTCTGCACAAGCGCCTCATGCAAAAGTGGCAACAAGCCCTGAAAGACGCCGACGACTGGCTGGCCGACCTGAACTTCGGCTCGGCCCGTCAACGCGTAGCGGCCTTGGCCCTCAAAATGCGCGACCCCGACCAACCCAGTATCACCTCGTTTTTTGCGCGCGACGACATGGGCGCCATGCTTGACATCAAACTCGAAACCGTCAGCCGCGAAATCAGCAGTCTGGTGCGCGACGGCGCCCTGAAGCCTTGCGACAAACAGGGCCGGCGTTATCAAATCACGAACGAGGTGCTGTTGCAGCGCTGAGCCAGCACTGCGGGCTTATGCGCCAGCCGATTGTGGACAATGGGCCCATCTAGAAGGCGTTGAAATCAGCATCTGGACCAGGCCATCCAACGAGCATCTGATTCAGCGCCTTGTCGCCTGCATTCTCTGTTATGACGAGAAGCGAATCAAAGTGTCATTGGGATCACTCGGAACCTTCCAATGTCGAAAAAGCCTGGGACTTCCGGCATAAACCAGTCCACGAATTTAGCTGTGTGCCCCTTATGTCGTCTAAAGAGGAGGACTGCTTTTCTAAAGTGTGGAGCCTCCTCAAAACCCGCGGCGGCTCATTTTTTGACCTTGATTGCCTTGAGTCGAGGTTTCAGTCTGAGTCAGGGTCTCTTGACATAAGCCACTTGGATATTTCGTATCATGTTCAGCCGTACTTCAACGCAGTCGCCTTACCCCAAAACACGCGGTACATGAACACCGTGTAAGCGATGATCACCGGCAGCGTGATGGCCACACCGACAAAAATCACATTCAGCGATGCGGTGCTGATCGCAGCTTCCCAGACCGTCATGCGGCCGATCACAATGTCCGGAAAGATGCTGTAGGCCAAGCCGAAGAAGGCCAACACAAAAATCAGAACGGTATTGGCAAACACCAACCAGCCGTAACCCGCGTTGACCAAGTTCGGACGCGTGAGTACCCAACGCATGGCAAAGAACGCCAGGGCGCACATGATGGGGACCGGCAGCAGGGCAAATACCTGCGGCACACCAAACCATTTCTCCAATACGCCATCCTTCACCAAGGGCGTGGCCGCTGATATGGCCAGCAAGGCACCTGCCATGGGCCACAGCACGCGCTGAGCCCAGCGCACGGCTTTTTGTTGCAGATCGCCTTCAGTTTTCATAATCAACCAGCCCGAGCCCAGCAATACATAAGCAGCGGGCAATGTAATGGCGATGCCCAGGCTAAATGCCCAGCCCAGCGGTCCGTCGGCAAAACCGGTGATGTAGCTGCCGAGCATCCAACCCTGCGACGCACTGGCCATGAGCGATCCGGCGAAAAACGCGCGGTTCCAGAATGGCTTGTACTTCAGCGGTGCTTTCACCCGGAAGTCAAACGCCACACCGCGCAAAATCAACCCGATCAGCATCACCGCCACGGGCAGGTAAAGCGCTTGGAGCACAACGCCATGGGCCATCGGAAAGGCGATCAACAACACACCAACGCCAAGCACCAGCCAGGTCTCATTGGCATCCCAGAAGGGGCCGATGCTGGCGATCATGGTGTCCTTCTCGGCGTCGGTCGCTTGCAAGAGCAGCAAACCAACGCCCAGGTCATACCCATCCAGAATCACATAAGCCAGCAGGGACAGCCCCATCACGGCCAAGAAAAACAGTGGCAGAAATTCAGCCCAAGTCATGGTCGCCTTTCAAGTTCATTTCACTTTCAGATACAGCGCAGCAGGGAGCGGTGCATCACACCCCTGCTTTGCCCAATAAGGCGCCCGTGGGCGCTTCCTGTTTGTGTTCTTTGGGGTTCTCGGCCATGTACTTCAAGACGCCGACGTAAGTGACCAACAGCAAGCCGTAAACCACCAGATAGGCCGTCAAGGTGAGCGCAATGTAGGGCGGCGGCAAAGTGGTGGCGGCTTCGCTGGTGCGCATCAATCCATAGACCAGGAAGGGCTGGCGACCGATCTCGGTCACGTACCAGCCCGCCAGCGTGGCGATCCAGCCAGAGAACGCCATGCCCGACAGCACCCATAGCAGGGGCTTGGGCAGCACCACTTCCGACTGGCGGCGCTGACGCCACAAGCGCCAAGCGGTAAAGCCAGCCACTACCAACATCAACGACCCCACGCCGACCATCACGCGAAAGGCATAAAACACCGGCGCCACGGGTGGATGAGCACCTTCAAATTCGTTGATGCCCTTGACTTCGCCGTCCAGCTCGTGGGTCAGGATCAGGCTGGCCACTTTGGGGATCTTCACCGCGAAGTGGGTGGTGCGTGCTTCTTGGTCGGGAATGCCAAACAGCGTCAGCGGTGCGCCGCGCTCGGTTTCCCAGATGCCCTCCATGGCGGCGACCTTGGCCGGTTGGTGCTCCAGGGTGTTGAGGCCGTGCATGTCACCCACCAGGAACTGCAGTGGCATCACGCAAGCAGCAGTGAAAACGGCCGCACGCATGGCTTTGTGGGTGCCGCGCGTAGCGCTGCCTTTGATCAGTTGCCAAGCGCACAAGCCAGCGATCAAGAAAGACGCGGTCAGTGCCGAAGCGAGCAATTTGTGCGCGAAACGATAGGGCAATGAAGGGTTGAAGACCACCGCCAGCCAATCGGTGGGAATGAACTGACCGTTGACAATTTCGAAACCTGCCGGGGTGTGCATCCAGGAGTTCAGGCTCAGGATCCAGAAGGCAGACATGGTGGTGCCAAACGCAACCAAAAAAGTGGCAATCAAGTGCACCCGCTCGCTTACCCTGCCGCGACCGAAGAGCATGATGCCCAGAAAGCTGGCCTCCAGGAAAAACGCCGTCAGCACCTCATAGCCCAGCAGTGGCCCTGAAATATTGCCTGTCCGCTCCATGAAACCCGGCCAGTTGGTCCCGAACTGGAAACTCATCACAATGCCCGACACCACCCCCAGTGCAAAGGTCAGCGCGAACACTTTGGTCCAAAAATAGTAGGCCTCTTCCCAGGCTACATCCCGGGTGCGGGCAAAGCGCAAACGGAAGAACAGCAAGAACCAGCACAGCGCGATGGTGATGGTGGGGAACAGGATGTGGAAGCTGATGTTCGCAGCAAACTGAATGCGCGAGAGGATGAGTGCGTCGATGTCCATGGTGGCTTTCTTTGGGGGTCAAGCGCTGTCGCGTGTTTGGCTGATGGCCGGTGCCTTGTTGCCGCGACCGGTCAGGCGGTCTTTGAATTCGAGCACCTTGGTTACCGTGGCGCCCATGCCCATGAGCTGCATGGCGGTCTCGGGCGCAAGCTTTTGCACGTCGTCAAACCAGGTCATGAGGCGGTCGATCAGGTCGTGCATTTCGCGCATCCGTTGCTGTGCATGTCGCTCCGAGTCGGTGGTGGGCGTCTCGAGCAAGGCTGTTCGCAGCATGGACAGCGTGGGCTCAATTTCACGGCGGCGGCGCTCTTCGGCCAGCACCCGAAAGATTTCCCACACGTCAGCCGGTGCCTCAAAGTACTCGCGCCGGTCACCCGATTGGTGGCGCAAACGCACCAAACGCCAAGCCTGTAACTCTTTGAGGCCCATGCTGACATTAGAGCGCGAGAATGCCAACGCTTCGGCAATCTCATCGGCATTCAAAGCCTGCGGCGACACATAGAGCAGCGCGTAGATTTGACCCACCGTACGGTTGATGCCCCACTTGCTGCCCATTTCACCGAAATGAGCGATGAACTCGCGATTCAAGGACGGAATTTGATCTGAAATAGGCATGTCATGATTCTAACCAAAATTCCGAATTTTCAGAAATAACTGAAATATCAGGAATGGACCATTACATATCCCACAGCGTCAATCCTGGCCTTAACGATAAAAAGTTCCTGACAGATCCCTCAAGCATTGATGCAATGGACACAACCTAGGCACATAATATTCGCAGTAGCTAATATAACTCAACCTGGATAAATCATGAGCATCCGTTTCACCACCCTTGCAATAGCCACCGCTGTTAGTTTGATGCTGGCCCCAGCCGTAAACGCCGACAACAAAGCTGCGGTGATTGACGAAATGGAGGGGTATTTGGAATTTGTGGACTACGGCGGCGGTGTGATTTTTGCCGAGCAAATTCCCAAAGACGAGTGGCCCAAGATGGTGGTGATCGATGCGCGTGACCCGGCGCAATTTGCCAAGGGGCACATTCCTGGCGCGGTCAACATGGACTGGCGTCAGGTGCTGGCCAAGCGCAACACCATCCCCAAAAACAAGCCCGTGCTGATTTACTGCAACACCGGGTCGCTGTCGGCCCAAGCCGGTTTTGCGTTGCGCGTCGCAGGCTGGGAGAACGTGCGCATCTTGCAAGGCGGCATGTCAGAGTGGCAGGCCAAAGGCGGTTTTGACGCGGCGGCCAAAGCCGCAGGGCCTGCCAAGCATTGAGGCTTGTGGTTTTGGAGCCATGCATGGCCAAGACCTTGAGGGCTTGCGATGGATCAATTGCGTCGATTTCACGACCGCAATTGTCACTATGACATTCATTGAGATAACTCATACCCAACACCCTCAGGGGTATGTACAGTTGACCTTGTCGATTGAATAAATCTCTCGATTTTGAAAACCGATAGTCAACCTCAAAGGAAACCCATCATGTCCATGCCCCTCATCAACGAAGCCGCCCCGGCCTTCAGCGCCAACACCACCCACGGCCCCCGAAGCCTCGCCGATTACAAAGGCAAGTGGCTCATCTTGTTCTCGCACCCTGCCGACTTCACGCCTGTGTGCACCACCGAATTCATCGGTTTTGCCAAGCGTGCCGAGTTGTTCAAGAGCATGAACTGCGAATTGCTCGGCTTGTCGATCGACAGCATCTACTCGCACTTGGCCTGGATGCAAAGCATTCAGAACAACTTCGGTGTGGAGATTCCCTTCCCCATCATCGACGACATCAAGATGGAAGTGGCCCAAGCCTACGGCATGATCCACCCCGGCGCTGCCGACACCCAGGCCGTGCGTGCCACCTTCTTCATTGACCCCGAAGGCAAGCTGCGCGCCATGGTGTACTACCCCATGAGCAACGGCCGCTCGATCGAAGAGTTTGTGCGTTTGTTGCAAGCCATGCAGACCAGCGATGCCCACAAAATCGCCACCCCTGAGGGCTGGACGCCCGGTTGCGACGTGATCGTGCCACCGCCCAAAACACCCGAAGCCATTGCCAAGCGCAAAGGCGAGGGTTACGCCATGAAGGACTGGTATTTCTCGACCAAGTCCCTGTAAATTCAAGGCTTGCCCCTTTGCCCCCCTGCAGTCCAGCGGCAGGGGGTGTCAAGGACCTTTGTTGTTTCACTGCCAAGGAAGTCACCATGAGTTCAGCCCACCTGCACATCGAATCGTTTTTTGATCCGGCCACGTTCACCTTCAGCCACATCCTGGCCGACCTGAACACCCGGCAGTGCGCCTTGATCGACAGCGTGCTGGACTACGACCCCAAGTCGGGCCGCACCAGCACCGCCAGCGCCGACCAGTTGGTGGCGCGCGTGAAGGCGCTGGACCTGCGTGTGCAATGGATCTTGGAGACGCATGTGCACGCCGACCATTTGTCGGCCGCGCCCTATTTGCAAAAGCAGCTGGGCGGCCAATTGGCCATTGGTGCGCACATCACCACGGTGCAAAACGTCTTTGGCAAGCTGTTCAATGCGGGCACCGAATTTGCCCGCGACGGCAGCCAGTTCGACCGCTTGCTGAGCGATGGCGAGACCTTTCAGATTGGTGCTTTGCAGGCCCAGGCCCTGCACACCCCCGGCCACACCCCGGCGTGCATGACCTATGTGGTCACAGATGCCAGTGTCGATCCTGCGCGGCAGGTGGCCTTTGTGGGCGACACCTTGTTCATGCCCGACTACGGCACGGCGCGCTGCGACTTTCCTGGGGGCAGTGCCAGCGTGTTGTTCCAGTCGATCCAGAAAGTGCTCAGCCTGCCGGACAACACCGAGCTGTTTTTGTGCCACGACTACCCGCCCGAGACCCGTCAGCCCCAGTGCGTGACCACCGTGGCCGAGCAGAAAAATGCCAATGTGCATGTGCACCAAGGCGTGAGCGAGGCCGAGTTTGTGGCCATGCGCGAAAAGCGAGATGCCACTTTGTCCATGCCCGTGCTGATCTTGCCTTCGGTGCAAATTAACATGCGCGCTGGCCACATGCCGCCGCCCGAAGACAATGGCCAGCGTTACCTGAAGATTCCATTGAACGCGCTGTGAAATCTGCAGGCCTACCACTGGCCAAGCTTGCCCAACTGGCTGCGTCTGCATGCGCCGACGCAAGCCGAGATCAAGTGGCTGATTCGCCTGGACTCAGCCCTCGCTGCGCAGCTTGTCGTGGATGCGCTTGTTTGTGCGCCACACCAACCACAGCACCAGGGGCACAAAAGCGCCTGCCGCCATCTCGGGGTGGATGGGCAGGCCTGCGGCGTTGGCGGCTTTGCCCAAGTAATGCACGAGGCTGATGACGTAGTACGAGATGGCCGCGATCGACAGGCCTTCCACCGTGGTTTGCAAGCGCAGCTGCAGCTCTTGGCCTTTGGTCAGCTTGGCCAGCAACTGGCTGTTTTGTTCTTCGGTCGCGATGTCCACGCGCGTGCGCAGCAAGGCGCTGGTGCGGCTGATGCGCTCGGACAAGTCGGACAGGCGCTTTGCCGTGGCGGCCACGGTGGCCATGGCGGGCGACAGGCGCCGCTGCATGAATTCACCAATGGTTTGGGTGCCGCTGATGGGCGACTCGCGCAGCTCGGTGATGCGCTCGCGCACCAGCTTGTCGTAGGCGGCGGTGGCGGCAAAGCGAAAGGCGTGTTCGGCGGTGATGAGTTCGACCGAGGCCGCCAGACCGATCAGGCGGTCGAGCATGGTCTGGTCTTGTGCGGCCTTGTTTTGCAAGGCTGCCGTGATGTCGGCCAGTTCACGTTCGGCCAGCCCCAGTTGTGCGCCCACGGCTTTGGCCACAGGCAAACCGCGCAGGGCCATCAGGCGGTAAGTTTCCAGCTCCAGCAGGCGCTGAGATATGCGGCCACCGCGCGTGTCGCTGGTGGCTTCTGGGGCCAGCACCAGGATGCGCTCAAAGCCGCTGGGTCGCAAATGGAAGTCGGTCACCACCAGCGAGTGCGCGGGGTTGCCCATGCGCGAGGCCACCACGGTGTCTTCACCAAACCATTGCTGAGCTTTGCGCAAGGATTGATGGGGGGCACTCAAATCGTCGTGCAACATGATGAGCTCGATGGCTGCGAAGGTGCGCCCGGGAATGGTGGCCAGCCAACCATCCGGTAAGTCCAAGTGACTCAGCAGCTGGGTGTCTTGGGATTCCAGATCCACGTCTTGCGGCAGCGCTTGCACCAGCGAGTAGCGGGTGAATTCGGTGTGACGCTCCCACTTGAGGGTGTAGGCGCCCAGGTTCAAGCGCACAAAGTTGCCTTGAATCTCTTCGAACAACAAATCGGGCTGCAGACGCTTGAGGTGTTCCCATTCCTGCTCGCGGCTGACGCCGCTGTTGAACACACCGACCAGGACAATGAAGGCCGGCAAGCGGATGCGGGCGTTGGTCGGGCGTGGACCTCGTTGTGCAACTCAATGCGCAAAGGGTCGTCAACGGGCAGGGTGTTCATGGGGGCCTATGGTGGTCTGGGCGGGCACGGTGGTTCATTCTAGCGATGGGTTTTGCGCGCCGTCAGACCCAGCAGGCCCGACATGCCCTGGTGGCCTGTGCCTTCGGTGATCTCGGCCTCGTAGGTGCGCAGGTCCAGGATGTCCAGTTCGCCGAAGGCGTCCAGCATCAGGGCTTCGTCGTACAGGTGCGCCAGTTTGCCGGGCCCGCCGGTGTTGAAGTCCAGTTGGCGCGGCGTGTAGCCCTGGATGATCAGGGTGCCGCCGGGCTTGAGGCTATGGAGCATGCGCGCAAACAGGGCGCTGCGCTCATCGGGCGTGGCGAACTGGAAAAAGATGCCCACCACGTTGTCGTAATGCGCAGGCTGCCAGTCAAACGACTGCCAGTCACTGCAGACAAAATTCACGGCCACTCGACGGCTTTGGGCCAAGGCTTGGGCTTTTCGGATGGCGTTGTCCGAGAAATCAAAGGCATCGACCTGCAGGTCTTGCTCGGCCAACCACACCCCGTTGCGGCCCTCTCCATCGGCCACGGCCAGTGCGTTACCGCGTGTCAGATGGACCGCTTGTGACTGCAAATACCCGTTGGGTGCTTGGCCAAACACATAGTGTTCGGCTGCAAAGCGTTGGTTCCAAGTTTGTTGGGGGTTGTTGAATGTGCTCATGGGGGCTCCTTCAAGCCCCAAAGGCTAGCAGAGCCTACATGGCCATGTGCAACTGAAACACCGAGTTCGGGGCCTTGGGCACCAGGGGGGCGGCCAAGGGTTTGAACTTGAAGCGGTTGAACACAGGGGTTTCAAGAGGCGCTTGCAGCGGGTGCGTAGTCACGAAATCGGACAAGGCGAACTGGCTCAAGGTGTCGATGATCACCTGCTCCAGGCCCCACTCGTAGTCCGCTGCGTCGATCGGCTGTGCTTCGCTGCCTTGTTGGGCCAAGGTGGGCTCGAACACGGCTGCGATGTCCCACATCGAAATCAGCTCCAGGTCGCCCCGGATTTCGTAGCCGCCGCCCGGGCCTTTGCGGGACGACACGATCTGCTGGTCTTTGAGCGGCTTGAGGATGCTTTCCAGATTGGAGACGGACAGCTGCAGGCGCTGGGCCAACTCGGTGGTGGAGACGCGGCCCAAATTTTGCTGTGAAGCAATGAGCACGCACACATCCATGGCGTTGATGGTTTTGTTTGAAATCATGTACTTAACCCCCAGTGAGGAGAATTTTGCGGCAAATAGCTCCTCAAAACCAAGTTTCTTTGATTTTTAAGAGTATTTCGACATAAGATCTACGCAATACCTGAACAAAGAAAGACCTGTGTGCCCAACATTCCAAGCGCTCAGTCACCGCTTTACCGCATCGGCGCCGTCTCCAAGGCCACCGAGATCCCGGTCTCCACTTTGCGCATCTGGCAAACGCGTTATGGCGCATTCACCCCGGTCAAGACCGAGGGCAACCAACGCTTGTTTGCCGAGCACGATGTGTCCAAGGCGCTCTTGCTCAAACAGCTGTCGGGGGCCGGGCATGGCATTGGCAGCATTGCTCGTTTGGATCTGGCGCAGCTGCGCCAGTTGTGCCACCCGGACCATCAGGCGCAGACGCAGCAGGCCTTGGCCCAGCCGGTGTGTTTGGCGGTGGTCGGCTTGGGCTTGGCCAACCGCATCGAGTCTCGTCAATTCGCTGGGGTGTTGAGCCAACACCGCATTCAGGTCACGGATGTGATGGACGATCTGGCCGCCGCGCGCCACGCGCCTTTGTCAGACAAGCCGCAAGTTCTGCTCGTCCAGGTCAACTCGCTGCAGGACACGGTGTTCGAGTCGATCCAGGCGCTGATGCAGCGTCAGCCGTTTGCGCAGACCATCGTGCTGTACCACTTCGCGCCCGACAGGGTGGTGCAAACCCTGAAGTTGGCCGGTTTGACGGTCCGGCGCAACCCGATCTCGGACAGCGAGTTGGCCGAGTTGTTGCAGTCGATTTTGTTCGTGGACCGCGACCGTGCCCAGGCCTATGGCCACCAGGGGGCGGTGATTGCCGGTCGTAAATACTCGGACGACACTTTGCGGCGCGTGGCGGGTATCTCGACCAATGTCTTGTGCGAGTGCCCCAAGCATGTCGCCGAGCTGATCGCGCAGTTGGCCAGCTTTGAGGCCTACAGCCAGGAGTGCCTGAACAAGAACACCGAAGACGCGCACCTGCACTCGTATTTGCGCGCCATCTCCGGCTCCGCCCGCAGCTTGTTCGAAAACGCGCTCGAAAAAATCGCGCAGCACGAGGGCATTGATTTGCGTGAGGCCCAACACTGAGGCTACCGGCCTCGGGCAAAGTCCGCTGTGACTCCTGTCGTCAAGACGCATGTTGTTGATCCAGGACAAAAGCGGTCTTGGCCTACACACATAAACTGACATTCGTACAGATGGATCCGGTGGTCCACCAGCACGTGAGATCGCTGGACCGTTTGTGGTCATGATCAGAAAGTGGAGCCCGGTGAGTGAAAAACAGATTTTGGTCACATTGACCCAGCAGCACGATTACCGCTTTGACATCCGCTTTGACAAGAACATGCCAGTGCTGACCAGCGACGAGCCTGCGCCTTTGGGCACGGGGCTGGGGCCCTCGCCAGTTCAGTTGCTGTGTGCCGCGGTGGGCAATTGCCTGAGCGATTCGCTGCTGTTTGCATTGCGCAAATTCAAACAAGAACCCGAGCCTTTGCGCTGTGAAGTGCAAGCCGAGGTGGGGCGCAATGCCGAAGGCCGTATGCGCGTGTTGAACATGGTGGCCACTTTGCACCTGGGTGTGCCAGCGGCCCAGCTGGAACAGCTTGACCGGGTGCTCGGTCAATTTGAAGGTTTTTGTACCGTCACCCAAAGTGTGGGCCAGGGCATTCCCATTCAGGTGCGGGTGCTCGATGGCGATGGGCGGGTGTTGACAGCTTGAAGGGGCCGCAAGGGGATGGGTGGCAGGTGAGGGTCTTGACGTCGCGTTCAGGTGGGCGTGAACACGGCGCGGTCACTGGAGGCTTGTTCGTAACGGCGGGCGATGTTGCCGCAGACCAAATCGCACAGGTCGTATATGGACGGATCGCTCACGCGGTAGAACACGCTGACGCCACGGCTTTCGCGTTCCACCATGCCGTGTTGCGCCAGATAAGACAGGTGGCGTGAGACGTTGGCCGCCGAGTAGCCGCTGAGCTGGGCCAACTCGCCCACATTGCGCTCTTGCTCACGCAGCAAATTCAGGATTTTTAGGCGCGTGGGCTCAGACAGCGCCTGGAAATAGGCAGCGATTTGGTCCAAGGCTTTGTCGGGCAGGTCTTTCATGGTGCGCTCCAATTTACAGCTTTTTTGCATTGAATTGACGGCAGGTTTAAAAAGATTGTATCATTGCATTAACATGCAAATAAGCAATTACGCAAACTTGAAAATTACCCAGGCTTTTGCCACCCGACGGTTAAACGGAGATGTTTCGATGAAAAGACGCTTGATCCTGGCTTCGGCCTTGGCCCTTTCTGCTGTGCACATGGGCCCCGTGTGGGCCAATGCAGACAGCACCAAAACCATGGCAGTCACCGCCAACACGGCCGGTGCCGCCCAGGTCAGCCTGGACGCCGTGGTCGAAGCGGTGCGCCAAGCCACCTTGTCTACCCAAGTGGCAGGCACCATCGTGGGCCTGAATGTCAAAGCCGGTGACCGTGTGCACGCTGGGCAAGAGCTGCTGCGCGTCGACGCCAGCGCCGCCCAGCAGCAGGTGGCGGGCAGCAGCGCCCAACTCGAAGCCGCGCAAGCCAACCTGAACGTGGCCAGCAAAGAGCTCGATCGTCAAAAACAACTCTTTCAAAAGCAATACATCAGCCAGGGTGCGCTCGACCGCGCCCAAGCCCAGTGGGAAGCGGCCCGCGCCCAGGTGCAGGCCCAGCAGGCCCAGACCCGCGCGGCGCAAACACAAACTGGTTTCTTCAGTGTGCGCGCCCCTTTTAATGGTGTGGTGTCCGATGTGGCCGTCACTTTGGGTGACATGGCCATGCCCGGCCGCCCCATGCTGACCCTGCACGACCCTTCGGCATTGCGCGTGAGCGCGGCTGTGCCGCAGTCGATGCTCAGTGGCGTGCGCAGCCAACTCGCGTCGGTGCGCTACGAGATCGCTGGTCACAGCGCCCAGCCGGTGAAGGCGGGCACCGCCCAACTTCTGCCATCGGTGGACCCGGTCACGCACACCGCACAACTGCGCCTGGCTTTGCCCGCTGGCATCGAGGGCCTGGTGCCCGGCATGTTTGCCCGCGTGTGGGTGTCAGGCGTTCAGGCTTCCAGCACCGCCCAAAACAACAAGGTTGATTCGGTGGTGTTGCCCTTGTCGGCCATCGTGCGCCGCGCCGAAATGACGGGCGTGTACGTGATGGATGCACAAGGCAAGCCCCGTTTGCGCCAAGTGCGCTTGGGCCGTGTGAATGGCCTGAACGTGGAAGTTTTGTCGGGCGTGAGCACGGGCGAGCAAGTCGTCACCGACCCCGCCACCGTCACCACCAAACCTTGAGAGCAGCCCCATGAACGAGCCAAAAATGGGTATTTCGGGCCGCATCGCAGCAGCCTTCCAAAGCGCGCAGATCACGCCTTTGCTGGCGCTGGTGGCGTTTTTGCTGGGCGTGTTTGCCGTCATGGTGACACCCCGCGAAGAAGAGCCGCAAATCAACGTGACCATGGCCAACGTGATCGCGCCTTTCCCGGGGGCGTCGGTGCGTGACGTGGAACAAATGGTGGCCATTCCGGCCGAGCAGGTGCTGTCCAAAATCGCGGGCGTTGAGCACGTGTACTCGGTCTCGCGCCCGGGCGTGGCGATCCTGACGGTGCAGTTCAAGGTGGGCGTGCCGCGCACCGAGGCGCTGGTCAAGTTGCACGACACAATCCGCGAAAACGCCGACTGGTTGCCACGCAACCTGGGTTTGCCTGAACCGCTGATCAAGCCCAAGGGCATTGACGATGTGCCGATCGTGTCGCTCACGCTGCACGGGAAAAATGCGGATGTGAGCGCTTTTGATCTGGAGCGCGTGGCGCACAGCATTGAAGCCGACATCAAGCGCGTGCCCGGCACCCGCGATGTGGTCACCCTTGGCGGGCCGCGCCGTGCGGTGCTGGTGCAAATTGATCCGCAGCGCATGAACGGCTCGGGCGTCACCGTGCACGATTTGCGCATGGCTTTGCAGTCGGCCAACTTGGGGCTGCCAGTGGGCGACTTGTTGGGTGGCAACCAAAGCGTGGCCATCGAAGCCGGGCCGCACCTGTCGCAGGCCTCTGAAGTGGCCGACCTGGTGGTCCAGGTGGTGCAGGGCAAGCCGGTGTTTTTGAAAGACGTGGCCGATGTGCAGGACGGCCCCATGCCGGCTGCACGCTATGTCTGGCACGGCAACAACGAAAAAAACGGGGGTGAAGAATTCGCCGCCGTCACGCTGTCGATCACCAAAAAGTCGGGCGAAAACGCCATCGACGTGGCCAACGGCGTGAAAAGCCGTGTGGCCAAACTGCAAGGCACCGTGATCCCTGACAACGTGCAAGTGGTGGAGACGCGCAACTACGGCGAAAGCGCCAACGACAAAGCGCAAAAGCTGATCCAGAAACTGCTGTTTGCCACCGCGTCGGTGGTGGCACTGGTGTTCATGGCGCTGGGCCGCCGCGAGGCCGCGATTGTGGGTGTGGCCGTGATCTTGACGCTGACGGCCACGTTGTTCGCGTCCTGGGCCTGGGGCTTCACGCTCAACCGCGTGTCGCTGTTTGCGCTGATTTTTTCCATCGGGATTTTGGTGGACGATGCCATCGTGGTGGTGGAAAACATCCACCGACACCAGCAGCTGTTCCCCGGGAAATCCTTGCGTGAAATCATCCCCGGTGCGGTGGACGAAGTCGGCGGCCCCACCATCTTGGCCACCTTCACCGTGATCGCTGCGCTCTTGCCCATGGCGTTTGTGAGCGGCCTGATGGGCCCTTACATGAGCCCGATTCCGATCAATGCGAGCTTGGGCATGTTGCTGTCACTGGCCATTGCCTTTGTCATCACCCCCTGGTTGGCGGGCATGTGGATGAAGCCTCTGACTGGTCATGCGCATGACGCGGCAGGAGGCCACACCGGCCTGAGCGCCAAACTCGAACCCCTGTTCGAAAAAGTTTTTAAACCTTTGCTCGACCCTCAATCAGGCGGGCGCAACCGCAAGCTGTTGGGTCTGGGCATTGCCGGTTTGATTGCCTTGTCTTTGGTCTTGCCTGCGACCGGTTTGGTCATGCTCAAGATGCTGCCCTTTGACGACAAGTCGGAGTTCCAGGTGGTGGTGGACATGCCCGCAGGCACGCCTCTGGAAAAAACCGCTGCCGTCATGCGCGAGCTGGGTGGTCACTTGGCCACGGTGCCCGAGGTCACGCACTATCAGGCTTACGTGGGCACGGCCTCACCCATCAACTTCAATGGTTTGGTGCGCCAGTACTACCTGCGTGCAGGCGCTGAGCTGGGGGACATCCAGGTCAACTTGGTGGGTAAATCCGAGCGCAGCGACAAGAGCCATGTGATCGCCACCCGCGTGCGTCCGGCTTTGCAAGAGATTGGCCGCAAGCACGGGGCCAACGTCAAGGTGGTCGAAGTGCCGCCCGGCCCGCCCGTGATGTCGCCCATCGTGGCTGAAATTTATGGGCCTGACGCTGAAGGGCGTCGCCAAGTGTCCAAAGCCGTGCGTGCGGTGTTCGAGAAAACCGAAGGCGTGGTGGATGTGGACGAGAGCGCCATCGCCGCTGCGCCGCGCAAAGTTTTATTGGTGGACCGCCGCAAGGCCGCTGCCTTGGGCGTGTCGCAGCAGGCCATCGTGACCACTTTGCGCGCAGGCTTGGCGGGCGAAGACACCACCTATTTGCACGACGGCAGCAAATACCCAGTGCCTGCGCTGATCCAATTGACCGCGCAGTTGCATGGCGACCTGGACGCCTTGCTGCAGTTGGGCGTGAAAAGCGCCACGGGCAAAGTGGTGGCCATTCGCGAGTTGGTCACCGTGAGCGACACGCTGCGCGAGCAACCCATCGTCCACAAAAACATGCTGCCGGTGAACTTTGTCATGGCCGACATGGCAGGCAAGGTCGACAGTCCTTTGTATGGCCTGTTCAAAATGCGCGGCGACATTGCGCAGATCAAAGGTCCGGATGGTCAAAAGCTAGAGGAATACTTCATCCACCAGCCCGACGACGCTTGGCGTGGCTACAGCATCAAGTGGGATGGCGAGTCGCAGATCACCTACGAGACCTTCCGCGACATGGGTGCAGCCTACGGTGTGGGCCTGATCCTGATCTATTTGCTGGTCGTGGCGCAGTTTGGTTCTTACCTCACGCCACTCATCATCATGGCGCCGATTCCTTTGACCATCATCGGGGTCATGCCGGGCCATGCACTGCTGCACGCGCAGTACACCGCCACCAGCATGATCGGCATGATCGCGCTGGCGGGCATCATCGTGCGCAACTCGATCTTGTTGGTGGACTTCATCAACCTGCAGGTGCAAAGCGGCATGGAATTTGGCCGCGCCATCGTGCAGTCGGCCATCACCCGTGCCCAGCCCATCATGCTGACGGGCCTGGCGGCCATGATCGGCGCTTTCTTCATTCTGGACGACCCGATCTTTAACGGTCTGGCCATTTCGCTGATCTTCGGCATTTTTGTCTCTACCGTGCTGACGCTGGTTGTCATCCCGACTTTGTATTACGTGGCGTACAGAAAAAAGTACGGCGCTTGAATTTTTTCTTTCATCAACTGGAGTAAATCACCATGAAATCTTGGCAAATCGTTCGTTTGGTCGCTGGCACCTTTGTGCTGTTGTCTTTGGCTTTGGGCGTGCAGGGCAGTCCCCTTTTTGTAAGCGAATGGTGGCTGGCGTTCACTGCCTTTGTGGGGGCCAACCTGCTGCAAAGCGCCCTCACCAAGTGGTGCCTGATGGAGTCCATCGTCGGCAAGCTGGGCGTTGAGCGCGGCTGATCAGAAAGCCAGCGCGCCATGACCCCCTCACGATTGAACCTCAAACGCCTGAGCGGTGCGCTGCTGGCCGCCGCGCTTTTCGTCCCTTCGGCGCAGGCGCTGGACTTGTTGCAAACCTGGGAGCAGGCACGCCAGCACGACCCGCAGATGCAGGTGGTGCACGCCACCCGTTCTTCGGTGCAAGCCTACGAAGCGCAGGCCCAATCACTGTGGCGACCCGTCGTGATGGGCAGCGCCACGGTGGGGGCCATGTCGGCTGAGACGAGTACCACAGGTGCGCAGTTTGCGGTCGGCGGTCAGCCGCCGATGCCCGGCAGTTTTGCCACCTCGGCCAGCGCAGCGTTGTCCACCCGCTGGTCCTTGCAAGCCAAGCAAGCCCTGTACAGCCCCGAACGCCAAGCCCAACAAGCGCAACTGCAGCAAGCTGCAGGCGTGGCCGAATGGCGCGCCGATCTGGCCCAGCAGCAGTTCATGCTGCTCTCGGTGCAGCGCTATTTCAACGTGTTGCTGGCCGAGCGCCAACTGCAAGTTTTGAAAAGCCAATACGCGGCCGTGCAGCGCTCGCTGATCGAAGCCCAAGACCGTTTTGCCATTGGCGATTTGCCGGTGACCGACACACATGAAGCGGCAGCCCGTGCTTCGGGCTTGCAAGCGCAATGGCTGGCCGCCGACAGCGAGTTGCAAATGGCCCGCCAAGTGTTGGCCGAATCCACCCGATTGCCCACCGAGTCCCTGAAACCCCTGACGCCAAAAGCCGCTGAGTCTGCGGCCGCATCGCCGCCTTTGGACCAGGTGCTGGCCCAAGTGCGCGAAGCCAACACCGGTTTGCGCCTGAAAAAAGCCCAGTGGGATGTGGCACGGCAAGAAGTGAAAAAGCACCAAGCCCGCGGCGGTATCACGCTGGACCTGGTGGCCCAAGCCGGGCGTGACCGATTGAGCGGCGACGGCGACTTTGGCCCAGCCAGCAACACACAAAGCCAGCAGATGGTGGGCCTCAGCCTGAATGTGCCCTTGTTCACCGGCGGTTACCGCAGCGCGAAACTGCAAGAGGCCGTAAGCGCGCAAGCGCAAGCCGAGGCCGAATACGAGTTGGCCGTACAGCAAACCCAGCAGCAAGCCCGCTCGGTATGGTTGGCTTTGCAAACCGGGCCTGCCCGTTTGTCGGCACTGCAAGCCTCATGGAAAGCCAGCACCGCCAGATTAGATGCCACACGCTTGGGCCGCCAAGTGGGTGACCGCACCACCTTGGATTTGCTGCAAGCTCAAAACGACGCGGCCCAGTCCGAACTGGGCTGGCTGCGCGCGCAGACCGAGTTGCTGCAGACCCGCTTGCAACTGGACGCCTTGACCGGTAGCCTCTCTGTGCAAAGCTTGCAGGGCCTGAACGCCCAGTTGGCACCCTGAAACCCATTGTTTGAACTTTAAGGAGACACCATGAAAACAGCCCATGATCTGGTCCTGCAAGCCAAAGCCCATGTCCGCGAGATCGCCTTGCAAGACGCCGATGAAGCCATTCAGCAAGCCGATGTTTTGATGGATGTGCGCGAGGCCGATGAATTTGCCGCAGGCCATTTGCCCGGCGCGATTCTGGTGCCCCGGGGCTTACTCGAGTTCAAGCTCAGCGGCACGCCCGCCTTGTCGGGCCGCGACCTGAAGGTGGTGCTGTACTGCAAGACCAGCGGCCGCGCAGCCTTGGCGGCGCAAACCATGCAAAGTATGGGCTACCTGAATGTTGCATCGATTGCGGGTGGTTTTGACGCTTGGGCTGCTGCTGGCAAAACTGTGGTCAAACCCGAGCAGCCTGCATTTGAGTGATTCCGATGGCCGCTTTTTGGGGATGGCTTTGGAGCTTTATGCAGCTGACCCTCAGTAAAATCCCTGAGGCTAAAGTTGAGCGGGTTTCCACAAATCCGTCTTGATTTCGGTTAAATTAGCGACTGGTTATATTTAAAACCCCTCACACGGAGCTCTCATGAAACTGATTTTTGCTGCTGTTGCCGTCTCTGCCTTGATGTCAGCCCCTGCCTTCGCCAACATGGACTTGGCCAAGAAAAACGCTTGCATGGCCTGCCATGCGGTGGACAAAAAGATGGTGGGCCCTTCTTACCAAGACGTGGCCAAAAAATACGGTGGCCAAAAGGACGCAGCAGCCACTTTGGCCAAGAGCATCAAAGCCGGTGGTTCGGGCAAATGGGGCCCAGTGCCCATGCCCGCCCAAGCCGCTTTGAGCGATGCCGACGCCCTGACTTTGGCCACCTGGATTCTGGCTGGCGCCAAGTGAATTCAAGCCCTTACGGGTTTGACCAACATGGCATGATTTAGAAAGCTCGATTGGTACTCGTGGCTTTTTTTGCCGCTCTAGGGTCTGCCCTTGAGCGGCTTTTTTGATGGGAGACTTGAATGAACACCCCAAGCAAGACCGCGCTGGTTTGTATCAGTTTCTTTTGTGCAACTTTTGCCCATGCGCAGCCGGCCATCTACAAAGATGCGGACTACAAGTTGGGTGAAAAATTGATTGCCGAAAGCAAATGCGTGGCCTGCCATGTCTCCAAGGTCGGTGGCAATGGCAGTGCTATTTACAAACCCCAGGGTCGTATCAACAACGCCTCCTTGCTGCGGGGCATGGTGGAGCAATGCAACACGGAGCTCAATCTGGGCATGTTTCCAGAGGACGTGACTTCGGTAGCAGCGGTTCTCAACCGTGATCACTACAAGTTCAAATGAGGCCTTAAAGCTTCGCCTTTGGTAGTTGACAAACACTCAGCTTTTTCACTGTGAATGTGTATGGCTGGGTTGACGTCCATCGTCCATGGCACTTCCGACTGGTTTTGATCGATGCAGAAGGAATGGAAACTCTCATCAGGGTTTGTCCTGATCATGAAACGAGCCCCGTGTAATCCCTGATTCAGATTCATCGCCTATCGTATATATTCGAACTTCCGAATATATGAACCTAATCGTAAGGGCAACATGACAGTGGACAAAGATGAGATGTTTGACAAAGCGGCTGATTTGTTTGCCGTGATGTCGACACCCATTCGGCTTCGCATCATCAGTGCGCTTTGCAAAGGTGAAAAAAACGTGGGGCAATTGCTCGAGAACATCGGCGTGGCCCAGCCCAATATGTCGCAGCACCTGAACATCCTGTTCCGGTCGGGTGTGTTGGGCAAGCGCCGTCAAGGCGCTCAGGTGTTTTATCGGATTGCAGACGACACAGCAGCGAAGGTTTGCCGTGCGGTGTGCACGCAAGTGGCCATCGGTGCGGACATCAATGATCAAATCAACAAGGAGTTTGTGTGAACGCAGACAACATCAATTCAGGAAGGGTGCAAAAAGCACCTGAGAACTTCCTGACCCCAACGGGTATCAAGGAGGTCTTTGCTGAAGGCAAAAAAGGCCGCCGTGACTTCATTCGCAATGCCTTTGCAGCCGCGGCTGCAGGCGCGGCTGCCCCTATGGCCATGGCCCAGGGCAACCCGGTGCCCGTTGAAGGCGGAGACCCCAACATCCTCAATTTGCCGGAGCATGCGGTGGGCTTGGGCCAAGGTGTGGCCGTTGAAGGTTATGGCAAGCCCTCCAAGTTCGAAGCGAACTTGCAGCGCCGTCAGAGCCCTGGCCTGACACAAACCACACAAGCCTCTGTTTCGTTCGCGCCACTGCAATCCTTGTTTGGCATCGTCACGCCCAGCGGTTTGCACTTCGAGCGTCATCATCAAGGCTGGTGGGACATCGACCCATCCAAGCACCGCTTCATGATCAACGGCATGGTCAAAAAGAACATGGTCTTCACCATGGACGAGATCATGCGTTTGCCTTCTGTGTCGCGTTTCCATTTCATCGAGTGTGGTGCCAACACGGCTGTCGATTGGGGTAACGTGGCGGTGCCCACTGTGCAGTACACACACGGCATGATTTCCTGCAGCGAGTTCACGGGCGTGCCCTTGATCACCTTGCTGGAGTTGGCGGGTGCTGACCTCAAAAACGGCAAGTTCGTATTGGCTGAAGGCGGTGACGGCTCGTCCATGACCCGCACCATCCCGATGAGCCTGATCACATCGGGCGAAGTCATCGTGGCCTATGGACAAAACGGTGAAATGTTGCGCCCCGAAAACGGCTACCCCCTGCGTTTGGTGGTGCCTGGCGTGCAAGGTGTGAGCTGGGTCAAGTACCTGCGCCGCATCGAAGTGGGCGACAAGCCCTATGCCGCCAAAGACGAGGCCATTCACTACATCGATTTGCAACCCAGCGGGCTGCACCGCCAGTACACCAATTTGCAGGAAATCAAGAGTGTGGTCACCACGCCTTCGGGTGGTCAGGTTTTGCTCGATAAGGGCTTTTACAACATCACCGGCCTGGCTTGGTCGGGCAAAGGCAAGGTCAAGCGCGTGGATGTTTCCACCGATGGCGGTCGCAACTGGCGTCAGGCACGCCTAGAGACGCCAGTTCTGTCCAAAGCCTTGACCCGTTTCAATCTGGATTGGGTCTGGGACGGCAAGCCCGCCATCATCCAAAGTCGTGCACAAGACGAAACAGGCCATGTGCAGCCAACTTATCAGCAACTGCGCGCGGTGCGTGGTACGCGCTCTATTTATCACAACAATGCCATCCAGTCGTGGTTGGTCCAGGAAAACGGTGAGGTGAAAAATGTCCAGGTTTCGTAATGCTGTTTTGACTGTGACGTTGATGGCAGCTGCTGGTTTGGCAACTGCGCAAAGCACCCAATACCCGGGTGTGGGGCGAGCTGCCACACCCAAAGAAGTGGCCAAGTGGGACATTGATGTGCGCCCCGACTTCAAGGGGCTGCCTGCCGGCTCGGGCTCGGTGGCCAAAGGACAGGATGTGTGGGAGGCCAAGTGCGCCCATTGCCACGGTGTGTTTGGTGAGTCCAACGAGGTGTTCAGTCCACTCATAGGTGGCACCACCGCAGAAGACATCAAGAACGGCCGTGTAGCAAATTTGCAGCGCACGGACTTTCCGGGTCGCACCACCATCATGAAGGTGTCCACTGTTTCCACTTTGTGGGATTACATCAACCGGGCCATGCCTTGGACCAACCCCAAGACACTGACCACGGAGGAGGTGTATGCCGTGACCGCCTTCATGCTGAACTTGGCCAACATCGTCCCGGATAACTATGTGTTGTCTGACAAAAACATCGCCGAAGTGCAGGCCCGCATGCCCAACCGCAACGGCATGACCACGGCCCATGCGATGTGGCCTGGCCATGAATTCGGTGGCGTTAAAAAACCCGACACCGCCAACAAGATTTGCATGAAGGACTGCACGCCGGAAGCCAAAGTGGCATCATTGCTCCCAGACTTTGCGCGAAATGCCCACGGTAACTTGCAAGAGCAAAACCGCATCGTTGGCCCACAGCGCGGCGCAGACACCACCAAACCCGAGCCCAAGGCTGGTATTCCGGTGGCCGCAGCAGCCCCAGTGGCCGCTGCCAAGCCTGAAAACAACGAAGCCAAAGCAGCGATTGCGCTCCTGAACAAGCACAGTTGCACAGCTTGCCACGGTGTGGACAAGAAGATTGTGGGCCCTGGCTTCAATGAAATTGCCAAAAAGCAAGCGGGTAAAACCGATTATTTGGTTGGCAGAATCAAGGCCGGTGGTGTGGGCGTGTATGGTCAAATTCCCATGCCACCCCAGTCGCTGCCTGATGCCGACGCCAAGCAAATTGCTGAATGGATTTCCAAGGGGGCCAGCAAGTAATACGGGATATACCCGTTGCACTTCTGAACCTGTTTCAATAGCATCACTCAATCATCAAGGAGATATCAGATGCAAAACCGTCGCGAGACACTCAAGCAAAGCGCTGTTGTGGCTGGCCTCTTGGCCACTGCGGGTTTCCCACAGTTTGCCCACGCCGCTTTCAACAAAGCCGCATTCGACGCCAAGTCGGTGCAAGACGCTGCCAAGGCCGCAGGCGCGACCAGCCTGACCGAAAGCAAAGACGTGACCATCATAGGTCCGGACATCGCCGAAAACGGTGCGGTTGTGCCATTGGGTGCCAGCACAGCACTGTCTGGCGTCAAGCAGTTGCTGATCATGGTCGAGAAGAACCCATCCGCTTTGGTGGCCATGTTTTACGTGACCGATGCGGTCGACGCCAATTTCTCGACCCGCGCCAAAATGGGCCAGTCCTCGGATGTCTACGCTGTGGCCATCATGAACGACGGCAAAGCTTTGTGGGCCAAGAAAGAAGTCAAGGTCACTTTGGGCGGTTGCGGCGGCTAAGCCCCTGTGCACACCCTCATACATCGATTCAATGAAAGATTAGGAGAGAAAAATGGCAGATCCAATGCGCATCCGTGCCCAGGCCTCTGGTGACAAAGCAACCGTTCGTGTGCTCATGAGCCACGAAATGGAAACCGGTCAACGCAAAGACGCTTCCGGCAAAACCGTGCCCGCCTGGTTCATCCAGGAAGTGACAGCCAAACTCAACGGCAAAGACGTGTTTTCCGCCGAGTGGGGCCCCGCTGTGTCGAAAAACCCCTTCCTGCAATTCGCCGTCAAAGGCGCGAAAGCTGGCGACAAGATTGCTGTGACCTGGAAAGACAACAAGGGCGATACCCGCACGGACGAAGCCACCGTTTCGTGATCGTGCGATGACAGAACAAAGGGTGAAGCCACGACTTCACCCTTTTCGCGTTTTAAAAATACCAACAGAGGTGACAATGAACAAAGCATCAAGTTTGACCATGGCAGCGGCACTGGCCTTGAGTACCATGCCCGCGCTGGCCCAAAAGACCGCCAGCCAAGGCATTGACGAATACCGCGCCATGCTGCAAGACGGTAACCCCGCTGAACTCTTTGAAGCCAAAGGCGAAGACCTCTGGAAAAAAGCGCGGGGCCCCAAAAACGCATCGCTCGAAAAATGCGATTTGGGCAAAGGCCCTGGCGTGGTCAAAGGTGCTTTTGTCGAGTTGCCCAAATACTTCGCTGACACGCAGCGCATGCAAGACTTGGAGTCCCGCTTGGTGTCCTGCATGGAAACCCTGCAAGGTTTCAATGCCGCCGAAATCTCCAAGACCGCATTTGGTCGCGGCGAGATGGCCAACGTGACGGCTTTGGCTACCTGGATCGCCGCCGAGTCCAAAGGGCAGCGCTTTAACTTGTCACAAGCGCACTCCCAAGAAAAAACCTTCTACGAAGTGGGCAAACGCCTGTTCTTCCAGCGTGGTGGGCCGCACGACTTTTCTTGCGCCTCTTGCCACGGTGAAGAAGGCAAACGCATCCGCTTGCAAGACTTGCCTATCCTGACCAAGAACCCCGGTGATGGCGTTGGTTTTGCCGCCTGGCCCGCTTACCGCGTCTCCAACGGTCAGATGTGGAGCATGCAATTGCGCCTGAACGACTGCTACCGCCAGCAGCGGTTCCCTTACCCTGGTTTTGGCAGCGATGCCACGATTGCCCTGTCCACCTACTTGGGTGTGAATGCCAAAGGCGCAGCTTCCGTTGCCCCGGCCATCAAGCGCTGATCTGAACAGGAGAACCTCATGAACAAAAAGACCCAACTCGTTTTGGCCAGCTTGGCGGCCGCTTTGGTGGCAGCTGGCTGCGCCTCCGGCCCTTCTGTTGCCGAGCTCAATGCGCTGACTGACAAGATCGTCAAGGCTTCTTTCCGTGACCAGAGTCATGTGAAAGTGGAGCGTATCACCGCTACTGACGAAACCAACCGCGTTTGCAGTGAAGCCGACGTGGCAGGCAAGCCCTTGGATGAAAAAACAGCCAAGCGCATCGAAGAAGCCAACCTCAAAGCCATCAAGTGGCCCTCAGACGGCAAGTTCATCGGTGACTGGAAGCAAGGCGAAGCCATTGCCCAAAGCGGACGCGGCCTGACCTGGACCGATTCGGCCACGGGCGTGAACGGTGGCAACTGTTACAACTGCCACCAGATGGATAAGAAAGAAATTTCTTACGGCACCATTGGTCCTAGCCTCTATAACTACGGCAAGATTCGCGGCGTGTCCAACCCCGACGATCCGGCCAGCAAGGCCATTGTGGAATACACCTGGGGCAAGATCTGGAACGCCAAGGCCTACAACGCCTGCTCCAACATGCCCCGCGCTGGGCACATGGGCATCCTGAACGAAACACAGGTCCGCCACATCGTGGGCTTGTTGCTCGACCCCAAGTCGCCCGTTAACCAATAAGCCCATGAAAACCCGGCTGGTCCGGGTTTTTTAGCTCCGTATATATCAGTGGTTGCAAATATGAATCTCTCCAAGCGCGAATTTATCCAAGTCATGGGTGCTGGCACGATGGCTGGCATGAGCATGGGCGCCTACGCCCAGTCCAGTGCCAACACGGCCGCCAATGGTCTTTATGACATTCCCAAGTTCGGCAATGTGTCTTTCCTGCACATGACCGATTGCCATGCCCAGCTCAAGCCGATTTATTTCCGTGAGCCCAGCATCAACTTAGGCATTGGCGCCATGCAGAGCAACCTGCCGCATTTGGTGGGTGAGTATTTGCTCCAAGCGGCCAAGATCCGCCCGGGCACGGCCGAGGCCCATGCGCTGACTTACCTGAACTTTGAAAAAGCCGCCAAGCGCTTCGGCAAAGTCGGGGGCTTTGCCCACCTGGCCACGCTGGTCAAGCGCATGAAGGCCAGCCGCCCCGGCGCTTTGCTGCTCGACGGCGGTGACACCTGGCAAGGCTCGGGCACCAGCTTGTGGACCCACGGCCAGGACATGGTCGACGCCTGCAAACTGCTGGGCGTGGATGTGATGACCGGTCACTGGGAATTCACCTTGGGCATGGCGCGCGTGAAGGAAATCATCGAGAAAGATTTCGCTGGCAAGGTGGACTTTGTCGCTCAGAACGTCAAGACCAATGACTTTGGCGACCCGGTGTTCAAGCCCTATGTGATCCGCGAGATCAATGGCGTGCCTTGCGCCATCATCGGCCAGGCCTTCCCCTACACCCCGATTGCCAACCCGCGTTACATGGTGGCCGACTGGGAGTTCGGCATCCAGGACGAGAACATGCAAAAGATGGTGGACGAGGCCCGTGGCAAAGGCGCCCAGGTCGTCGTCGTCCTCAGCCACAACGGCATGGACGTCGACCTGAAGATGGCCACGCGTGTCAGCGGCATCGACGCCATCATGGGCGGCCACACGCACGACGGCATGCCGGTCGCTTCCATCGTCTCGAACAAAGGCGGCAAGACCATCGTCACCAATGCGGGCTCGAACGGCAAGTTTTTGGGCGTACTCGACTTCGAAGTCAAAGACAAAAAAGTCAGCGACTTCCGCTACAAATTGCTGCCCGTGTTCTCCAACATGCTGCCCGCCGACAAGGAGATGGATGCTCTGATCACCAAGATCCGAGCGCCCTATGAAAGCAAGCTGGCCGAAAAGTTGGCCGTGACCGATGGCCTGCTGTACCGCCGTGGCAACTTCAACGGCACGGGCGACCAGTTGCTGATCGACGCGCTGCTGGACGTGCAGGGCGCAGACATCGCGTTCTCACCGGGCTTTCGCTGGGGCACCACACTGTTGCCGGGCCAGGCCATCACGCGCGAGTGGCTGCTTGACATGACCGCCACCACCTACTCGTATGCCACCGTGACCGAGATGACGGGCGAGACCATCAAGACCGTGCTCGAAGATGTGGCCGACAACCTGTTCAACCCTGACCCTTATTACCAGCAAGGCGGCGACATGGTGCGCGTAGGGGGCCTGACATACAGCTGCAACCCGGTGTCCAAGGCAGGCCAACGCATTGGCGATATGCGCTTGAAAGGGCAGCTCATCGAAGCGGGTAAAAAGTACAAGGTGGCGGGCTGGGCCCCGGTGGCCGAAGAAGCCCGCAACCAGGGCAACAAGCAGGTTTGGGATGTGGTGGAAACCTGGCTCAAAGCCCAAGGCGGTCGCATCAAGCCACGCCAACTCAACACGCCCAAAATCATGGGCGCATTGCCTAACAAGGGCTACGCCGTTTGACGCGTGCGTGCAGCGCCAACAGACACTGCTTGGCGCTGCACCGTTAGAGGAGGGATCACCATGAAAAGAAGACAACTGTTGTGGGCCAGCGCGGCCATCGGCGGCGCAGCCTTGTGGCCCGAGGCCCGTTTGCTCGCGCAGCAAGCGCAGGACTTCATCGAAGGCCCACCCGTGGCCGACATCCCGGCGCAACAGCTGTCACCCCATGTGTGGATGATCTTCTCGCCTGACGGGTTTCCCACCCCTGAGAACCGGGGCATGATGGCCAACGTCATCTTTGTGGTGACCACGGCCGGGGTGGTGGTGATCGATTCGGGGGCTTCGTTGCAAATCGGCCAAATGGCCATCCGCATGATCCGCCAAGTGACCGACCAACCCGTGGTGGCCGTATTCAACAGCCACTACCACGGTGACCATTGGCTGGGTAACCATGCTTTCGTCAAAACTTATGGTGACAAGCTGCCTATTTACGCGCTGCCCAGCACGATTGAAAAACTCAAAGGCGCAGAAGGCAACTTGTGGCGCAGCCTGATGGAACGCTGGACCAACCAGTCCACCTTGGGCACCCAGGTGGTGTTGCCCAACACGCCCGTGCAGCATGGTCAAGCAATTCAGATCGGAGATGTGACATTTCGCATGCACCACTACGGCACGGCGCACACGCCATCGGACCTGTGTGTCGAGGTGGTGCAAGACCAGGTGACGGCAGTGGGCGACATCGCCATGACCAACCGCATCGCCAACATGGACGAAGGCTCTTACCCCGGCACTTTCAAATATTACAAAGCCCTGCAGGCCGCCACGGGCGATCAGCTGTGGGTACCCGGTCACGGCCAGGCCCGCCCGGACTTGCTCAAGACCTATGGCGAATTCATGGCGGGCATCTGGGAGCCATGCCTCAAAGCGGTGGAAGACAGCCAATCCGAAGCCGAGGCCAAAGCGGCCGTGCTGAAAGACCCGCGTGTGGCCGCCAGGGCCAAGACCATGCAAGGCTTTCACCGCAACATTGGCAAGTATGTGAGCCTGGCTTACCTCGAAGCCGAGAAGGTCGCTTTCTAAAAGCAAAAAATCCGCACCGTTTTGAACGTTTGCGGATTCGGGTTTGGTGCCCCCGACAGGAATCGAACCTGTATCACTCCCTTAGGAGGGGAGAGTTCTATCCATTGAACTACGGTGGCCAGGATAAGGATTGTAGTGGCCGTGCGCGGCAGTTCAGTGGCCGCGTCAAAGCGGCTGGCTGTCCAGCAGCAGGTGCTGCACATCGGTCAGGGTGTCCACCACACGACGGCCCTGAAAGAACAACTTGAGGTTTTGCCAATCCTGGCTGTGCACCAGAAAAGGGGCCGCGCCGTAAACGCTTGTGGCCATGCCTGCTTTGAGTTGCAGCATTGTTTTTTGGTTTTGGCTGTCGAGCACACACAGTTCGGTGTCGGCTTGGGCTTCCAGGTAAACATAGTTGCCTGGTTTGAGCGGCTGGTTGGGTGTGTGGGTTTTGCTGTTGTCTCTGTGTTGCCAATCGCAGGCCGGGGTGGTGGTGGGTAATGAGACTTTGACCGCTGGCCTGGACAGTTCATGCGTGGCAGGGCCCAAGGCGATCATTTCGGTTGGCGCAGAGGGCTTCGGCTCGCGCTGGACAGGCGCTGACGGCGCAGTTTTGGGGGCCGACAAGACCTTGGGGGACGGGGCCAACGTTGCATGTGGGTTTGAGCGCCGGTCGCTTGCAGGCCCATCCCACAAGCTCCAGGGCTTGAGGGCGGTCAGGGCCACCAGACTGAGCACACCCAAAGTCCAAAACAAAGCTGTTTGAATCTTCCCATGTCGCTGGGAGTCAGATGGGGCCTTGGGATGGCTTGCAGGCGCTGGGGTCATCCCGGCGGCCATGACAGATGCGGACTCGTTCACGCTGAGCTCGGCGGATTCTTGGGCCACACAGACCACCTCTGGGGTGACCAGGTCGTGCCCTAATTTTTTGAGCAGTTTGACACCTGTGCTGCGTTTGATGGCCGGGTTGTAAAAACTGCTGTGGCCACCGAGTTCAAGCTCTTTGAGCTGGGCCAAAGACACGGTGTTGTTCCGTGCGAAAACCAGTTCGTCAATACCTGCCTCTTCTCGCAAACTTCGCAAGAGCTGCCCATCTTCAGAACGCCATATGGGATTGTTCATATGTGAAAGCTGACTTCAGCGGTTCGGAGGTCCAGAAAAAGGACAATTCCGCAATGATAGTACAGTTTCAGTAATTATGTAATTACTAAGAGTTAGTCGAAAAAATTCTACATCTTGAAGTACTTGGGATTCATGCGGGTGAAAGCGGCAAAAAAGTGGTTCAATCCCGCCGTACCGTGAAAATCAGATCCAGCGCGCTTTGTTCGCCGGCTTGCGCCCGCAGGGTCAGGCGGCGCGAGAGGTCGTAAAAAATGTACAAACTGCCGAAAGCGCCGCTCAGGCTGGTTTCGTAGACCAGGTAAAAGTCTTTGGACAAGCGTTTGCCCAGCGTCACGGCCGCGCCCGTGGCTGTGGCGTCCGAGCGGCTGCCGCTGGCGAGTGAAATTTCGTCCAGCCCCAAGCTGCTGGCCAACTCGCCGGTCAGGGTTTTGCCATTGCCGCTGAGCAGGGCCACCGCCGCTTGTTGCAACACGGCCGATTCGGCCCCGCCGTTGGCTGCTGAGCGGCCCAGCACCAGCCAAGCGAGTTTGTCGGCATCGGGCAGGTCGGGGTCGGCATACAAACGGATGCGCGGCAGCAAAGCGGTGCCGGTGATTTGCACGCCCACTTTTTGTGGCAAGTTGGGCCTCAGCGCAATGATGTCCAGGCTGGGGTTGTCGTACGGGCCACTGAAGCGCAGCAAGCCGGTGTCGATGTTCAGTTGCTGGCCGTAGGCTTTGTAACGCCCGCCCTCGGTGCGCACCTGCCCACTCAGGCGTGGCAGGCCCCGTGTGCTGGCGTTGCTCTGCAGTTCCACTTGGCCGGCCAGGCGTGTGTTGAGGCCTTGGCCTTGCAGCTGAAAATCTTGCCCCAAGTCGAGCATGACGCGCACATCGGGCACACCCAGCCAAGAGCCGGTGGGCGCGTTGGGGTCTGGTGGGGTGGTCAGGGCGCTCAGGTTCATTGCGCCCATGCCGGGGCGAATCACCACCACATCGTCGCCCAGGCCGGGGGTGCTGCCCTCGGGCAGGATGAACAGGGCTTGGTCGGCCTTGAGCCCGCCGCGCAGTTGCAATTGGCCTTGAGCCAAGCGCGCCGTCACATCGCCTGACACGCTCAGTCGCCGATCGGCCCGGTTGCTCACGCGCAGGTTTTTGGCCTCGATCTGCAAAGTCATGTCGGCCGAGCGCAATGGGTTGGCGCTGGGGCTGGCTTGGGCCTTGGGGTTGGCGTTGAACTCGACCTGGCCACGGGCCTGGAGTTCGCCCCCTTGTGCGCCGGCCCCGCGCAGGCTCAAGTTCTCCAGCACCAGGCTTTGGCCTTGCAGGCGCGCCTGCATTTGCCCTTGGCTGAACTCGATGCCTTGAACGGCAGATCGGGCTGCCAGTTGGCTCGCTTGCAAGCGACCCAGCCACTGGGGTTGGCTGCGTGTGCCGCTCACGGTGAGGCTGGCGTCCAGCGTGCCTTGCACGCGCCAGCCCGGTGGGGCCAGCACCGACCAGGCCCCGATCTGGGGCAGGTTGGCCTGCACGCTGCCGATCAGAGGGGCCTGCTCGGCCCATTGCCAGCCGTCTGGGGTTCGGTTCAGCTGGCTTTGCAGTTTGGCCTGTGCCTGGCCCATTTGGGCGCTGTCCCATTTCAGATCGGCTTGCATTTGCTCGTTTTGCACGCGCAAGAACAACTGGGCCTGGCGCAAACCAGCGGCCGCGCGTTGCCCGGGAAGGTTGTCGGATTGGATGCGCAAATCGCCCTGGGTGCGCTCTGCCGACAGGCTCAAGTCCAGGTCCTTGTTCATGCGCCACTGCGCCTGGCCTTTGAGCGTGATGTCGTTCAGGATGTCGGTGCCCAGCCAGGCTTGCGCCCAGGAAACAGGCAGGTCTGTCCAGCGCACCGCCCCGTGGGTCTGCTGGGGCTGGCCTGGGCCGGGTGCTGTCCAGCTGCCCGCTTCGACTTCCAAGCGGGGGCGACCTGGGCCGGGGCCTTGCAACATCCAGGTCGACGGATCCCAAGTCAGGGCCATCTGGTCAAGCCGGGCTTGCCAGGCGGGTGTGGATTGCAAAGCCAAACGCCAGGGCTCGGCCGACGGGCTTTGCGCGTTGGGGGTGATGAGGGCCAACTGTTCGATGCGGCCTTGCCAGTTGGGGCTGTGCACATCGGCGCGGCTGCCACGCCAGGTGGTTTGCAGCTGGGCGCTGTGTGGGCCCTGGCCCAGGCGCGCTTGCAGCTCGACCTGCACCGCGAGGGGCGTGCCTTGCATTTTCAGCTGGCCTGGGGCCAGGAACCAAGGCGCTGGCCGGGTGGTGGATTTGTGGGTGAGTGTGGCGCTGGGGTTGGGGTTGAGGTTGGGTTGGGCCCACTCAATGCGTGGCCATTGCAGGCTCAGTGACAGCGGGGCATCGGCTTGGGCAAAGCCGCCTTGCCATTGGGCTTGCAGTTGGGCTGGCCCGCTGGCATTGAAGCCTCGGAGTGGCGTGCCCCAGCCTGGCAGGCCCTGCAGCCAGGACTGGCTGAGGGCGGCGTCTTGCATTTGCACATCCAGGCGGCCTTGGCCGTTCAGGGGGGCCAGGTTCCCTTGGGCTGTGGCTTGCAGGCCCGGCAGTTGCAGCGTCATGCGGCCTTGCACTGATTCTTGTACCGGTTGCCATTGGAACTGCGCCTCCAGCACAGCCTTGGCAGCTTGCAGGCGCAGGCTGGTGATGTCCCAGCGGTCGGGGTGCCATTGGCCAGCGAGTTGCAGTTGTTCCCATTGCAACGCGGATGGGGTGGTGAGCGCTTGTGTCTTTTGCGCTTGCAGGTCGGCACTCAGCGCGATGGTGTCTGCGCCTGTGGCTTCGGCTTTGAGGCGGCCTTGCACCGCAGGCCCGGCCCAGGCGCTGTGCAGCAAGCCGGGCTGCAGGTTTTGGATGTCCAGCTGCCCTGTCCAGCCCTGTGGGGTTTGCTGGCCTTGGCCTTGCAACTGTCCTGTGGCCAGACGGGCCTGGGCTTGCTGCACTTGCCACAGGCCTTGTGCATGGCGGGCTTGCAGTTTCAGCTCCGCCAGGGGCAGACGCTGGAGGTCCCAGGCACCGGGCAGCAAGTTCTCTGTTTGCGCATCGAGTTGCCAAGCCGCGCCATCGGGTAGGAGCCTCGCCTCGCCTTGCAAGCGGGTTTGCGGGGCACCTGGCCACAGAGGGGCCAGGTCCAGAGCTTGCCACTGGCCCTGTGCTTGCAGCACCACTTGTTTTTGCCAGGGTTGGATCTGCGCTTGCAGGGACAGATGGACCTTGTCCTGCGCACGGCCCAAGGCGCCTTGCCCGGGCGTGGGGGCCAGTTCGGTTTGCACCGAGAGTTGGGCTTGCGGGCCCGACAACTGGCCTTGCACTGTGGACTGCACCTGCAGCTGCAGGGCCGGTGTGCGGCCGCTGGCCGGGGTTTGCACCTGACCTTGGGCCGCGATGTGCAAGGCCATGGGCGCCGCGCCCTGCAAACGCGCTTGCAAGGTGTAGCGGCCTTGTGCCAGAGCGAGCGAGTCGACATCCAGGTGGTGTTCCTGCCCGTCATAAGCGTACTGCGCCCGAACATCGGTCAGCGTCACCGCCGTGCTGCCTTGCCAGTTCAATTGGGCCACCTGCACATTCAATTGCAAGGGCAGGGGCAGGCGCAGCTCGGTCAGGGGCGTGAGGGGCTGGGGAGGGCGCTGGTCTTGCACGCGCAGAGTCTTGATCTGGATGCTCTTGAGGGGCCAGGCCTGACGCCACAGCTGCGACCAGTCCAGCACCAGCTGTGCATCCTGAGCCTGCACCTGCAAGCCACCGCTTTGCCAGCTGATCTGGCCAATGCGCCAGCCTTGCTGCAAGTTGCCTTGCACATCGGCGCTGCGCAGCTGCTGGCCAGAGGGCAAGGCCCAGTGGACCATCTTCAGGGCGGTGACCAAAGACCCGGGGGTGCCCGTCCAGGACCAAAGGCCCCAAAGTGCGGCGGCCAGCGCCAAGGGGCCGAGCAAGGCCGACAGGCTCATCGCCGACAGAGCGCCCAGGCCGGACGCGACGCGCCGCAGCAGCGAACGCGCTGGAGAGGTCTTGTCTGACGAGGGGCGCACTGGCGAGGCCACGGACTGCGCCAGGGGATCTGTGCCGATGTGGGCTTCAGTGCGGGTGTTCATCGTCAAAATGTGAAACCCACACTCAGGTGCAGGCGCAGCTTTTGCAGCGCCTGGGCATAGGCCAGGTCGATGCGCACCGGACCGACCGGGCTGCGCCAACGGGCACCCAGACCATAGCCAACTTTGGGCTTGAGTTGCCCGGGGTCATCGGCCACCGCACCGGCATCGACAAACACGGCGCTTTCCCAATCGGTGGCTTGCCCTTTGTAGCGGATGGGGCGCTGCCATTCCAGGCTGCCCGCGGCCAGGTAGCGGCCCGGTGCGGTGACGCCGGTTGCATCGGTCACGCCAATGCTGTTGGGGGCGTAACCGCGCACGCTGTTGTCGCCACCGGTCCAAAACAGCTGGGTGGCAGGCAGGTTGGCGGTGTCGCGGCTGACCACGCTGCCGATGTCGGCGCGCACGGCCAGGCGGCCCATGCTGGAGCCCAAAGGCACGAGCCCCAGGCCTTTGACCAGCCAGCGCACATAAGGCTCGCTCTGGCTGCCGAGCGTCACACCCGTACCCAACTCGATACCCACGCCCATGCCCTGGCTGGGAAAGGGCAGGCTGTCAAAGTGGCGCCGGGTCCAGCCGTAGTTGGCACTGATGGATTCGCGTTGGGCCTGGACGCCGCCTTGCAGCCTTGCCGAGTCGTATTGGACGAAGTAAGAGCGGTCAATTTTTTCACCCAGTTTGGTGCGACCCGCGCGCCAGCGTTGGCTTTGCAAGGGCAGATCAAAGAGTTTTTCACGGTCAAACTTGACCGAGGTGTTCCAGCGCCAGAGGCTGGCGTCTGGTGGGGCCAGCAAGTCCAAGCTCGCGCTTTGTAAGTCCTTGTCCAGAGACAGCTTGCTGACCGAACGCCAATGCAGGCCTGGCACGCTGTGGTGCGTGTGCTCGGCGCTCACGCGGGCACCGCTGTCACTGCGCACGCCCAGACCCAGCACCCATTTCTGGCGCAGACTTTCTTTCAGCTCCACCTTGACCGATGGCTGCGCTGGGTTGCCTTGTGCATCCAGGCTGACAAACACCGAATCGTAAAAACCGCTGGTGACCAGGCGTTGTTGCGCTTCGAGCAAATCGTTTTGACGGTACAGCTGGCCGATTGGCAAACGCGCCAGGCGCTCGACTTGGGTGGCGCCGTATTTTTCGGCCCCGGAAATTTGCAAAGCCCCCAGGCGCACGGCTGGGCCGGATTCCAGCGTCAGCCAAAGCCGCACCTGGTTGTTGGGTTCGTCCACCAGGGCCAAGCTGTGCAAAATGCGGCCCCAGGGGTAACGCTGGGCCAGCAGCTGGCGCAGGGCCTGGTTTTTGGCCCGGCTCCAGCCGTTTTGGCTGAAGGTCTCGCCCACAGGCAAAGCCCATTGCTGCTCGATGGCTTGCCGCTGAGCACGCGAATCGGGGTCATCGGCCACTTCGCCCAACCACTGCCACTGGACTTCGGAGATGCGCGCTGCAGGGCCAGTGTCCACCTCCACCTGCACCTGGCCCAAGCTGCTGGTGTTGGCGCTTTTGTCGTGCGTCCAGCGCAGCGCAGGCTTGAAAAAACCCAGCGTGCCCAGCAGCTCGCGGGCCTGCACATCGGCCTCGCGCAGCAAACGGGTCAGCTCCATTTCGTCCAGATCGCTCAGGTCGCGGTAGCGTTGCAAGTCCAGGTGTTGCGTCAAAAAGTTGCGGATGTCCTCGTCGCTGCTGCGCACTTCCAGGCCAAAGGCTTGGGTGCTGGCGGGCGTGTGGTTTTGTGCGGCAGGTGCCGCAGCTTGGGCCGTTTGGGCAAGTGCCCAAGAGGGAAGCAGGGCCAGAGTTGTCAGCGCAGCCAAGAGCCAGCTCAGGGCCGTGCGCGGCGAGCCAGCAGGCCGCGCAGGCGGCCTCATTTGCTCAGCAAACGCATCGCATCTTCCAGCCCTTTGAGGGTCAGCGGGAACATGCGGTTGCTCATCAGCTGCTGGACGATGGCGATGCTCTGGCGGTATTGCCAAACGCCTTGGGGCTCTGGGTTGATCCAGGCGAATTTGGGGAAGGTGTGCGTCAGGCGTTGCAGCCATTCGGCCCCGGCCTCTTCGTTGTTGTATTCGACGCTGCCGCCCTTTTGCAAAATCTCGTAGGGGCTCATGGTCGCGTCGCCAATGAAAATCAGCTTGTAGTCCTTGTTGTACTTGCGCAGGATGTCCCAGGTGGGGAATTTTTCGGCGTAGCGGCGCTTGTTGTTCTTCCACATGAAGTCGTAGACGCAGTTGTGGAAATAATAAAAATCGAGGTGCTTGAATTCGGCTTTCACAGCGGAAAACATTTCTTCCACCCGCGTGATGTGCTCGTCCATGGTGCCGCCCACGTCCATGAGCAGCAGCACTTTGACATTGTTGTGGCGCTCAGGGCGCATTTGGATGTCCAGATAGCCAGCATTGGCCGCGGTCTTGCGGATGGTGTTGTCCAGGTCGAATTCGTCTTGCGAGCCTTCACGCGCAAAGCGGCGCAGGCGGCGCAGCGCCACTTTGATGTTGCGCGTGCCCAGCTCCTGCTGGTCGTCGTAGTCTTTGTAAGCGCGTTGCTCCCAGACTTTGATGGCGCTTTTGTTGCCACCCTTGCCGCCAATGCGGATGCCTTGGGGGTTGTAGCCGCTGTTGCCAAACGGGGATGTGCCGCCGGTGCCGATCCACTTGTTGCCGCCCTCGTGGCGTTCTTTTTGTTCTTCGAGGCGTTTTTTGAGCGTCTCCATCAGCTCGTCCCAGCCCATCTTCTCGATGGCGGCTTTTTGCTCGGGCGTGAGTTCTTTTTGCAGGATTTTCTCGAGCCAGTCGAGCGGCACTTCTTTGGTGAAGTCGGTCAGCATCTCCACGCCCTTGAAGTAAGCGCCGAAAGCCTTGTCGAATTTGTCGAAGTGCTTTTCGTCCTTGACCATCACGGTGCGGGCGAGGTGGTAGAAATCGTCGATGCTGCAGGCGTCGGACACCGGGCCGACCACGTTGGCCTGCAGGGCTTCGAGCAGCGAGAGGTACTCGCGCACCGAAACCGGCAATTTGGCCGCACGCAGGGTGTAGAAAAAATCGATCAGCATGGCGTCTTTCTGTCCTCAGGCCCGCAAGCGGGCGAGTTGGTAGTCCAAGTGCGTTTTGACATTGGGCCATTCGCTGGCAATGATGCTGTAAACGCAGGTGTCGCGCAGTGCGCCAGCGCCCAAAGGGTGAGGGTTGATTTGGTGGCTGCGCAGCACGCCGTCGAGCTTGGCGCCCAGGCGTTCGATGGCGCGGCGGCTTTGTTGGTTGAAAAAATGCGTGCGAAACTCCACCGCGATGCAGTTCAATTGATCAAAGGCGTGGGCCAACAACAATCGCTTGGCTTCGGTGTTGAGGGGGCTGCGCTGCACGTTTTGGCGGTACCAGGTCGAGCCGATTTCCACCCGGCGGTTGGTCGCGTCGATGTTCATGTAGGTGGTCATGCCCACGGCTCGGCCGGTGGCTGTGGCGATCACCGCAAACGGGCACATGCTGCCCTTGGCCTGCAAGTCCAGGCGGCGAGTGATCTCGGCCACCATGCCCTCTGGGGTGGGTATGGCTGTGTACCAGTGGTTCCACAGTTCGCCGTCACACACGGCCGTCACCAGGTCATCGTGGTGCAGGTGCGACAAAGGCACGAGTTGCACATGTTGACCCGATAGCGAAGTGGGCGCGATCCAAGGATTCATGATGCGTCATTGTCCTTGTCATTGGCTTTTTGTTTGTTGCGCCAAAAGCGCGCCAAGTGCAGACCTGCACCGCCGCCCAGGCCCACCAGCAAAATGCCGCCAATGCTAGCGTTGTCGTAACCGGCACTGAAAATATTCAGGCCCAGCCACTTGCCGACCCAGTAACCGGTCAGCGCTCCGCCGACAAAGCCCACGGCATCTGAGATGCCTTCCATGAGAGGGTTGGGAGAGGTCATCGGTTCATGTTCAACGGTTGCGTTGGTTCATGAAGACCAGTTTTTCGAACAAGGTCACGTCTTGTTCGTTTTTGAGCAAGGCACCCACCAGCGGCGGCACGGCCACTTTTTGGTCGGCGCTTTGCAGGGCTTCAAGGGGGATGTCTTCGGCCACCAGCAGCTTGAGCCAATCGAGCAGCTCGCTGGTGGAGGGCTTTTTCTTTAGGCCCGGCAGGCCGCGCACGTCATAAAAGGTCTTGAGCGCCAGGGCCAGCAGGTCTTTTTTGAGCGTGGGGAAGTGCACATCCACGATCTGGCGCATGGTGTCCGCTTCGGGGAACTTGATGTAATGGAAAAAGCAGCGGCGCAAAAAGGCGTCGGGCAATTCCTTTTCGTTGTTGGACGTGATGAACACCAGCGGCCGGGTCTTGGCCTTGATCAGCTGGCGCGTCTCGTAGCAATAAAACTCCATGCGGTCGATCTCGCGCAACAAGTCGTTGGGGAATTCGATGTCGGCCTTGTCGATCTCGTCGATCAGGATGGCGACCGGGGTTTCGGAGGTGAACGCCTGCCAGAGCACGCCCTTGATGATGTAGTTCTCGATGTCTTTGACCTTTGCTTCGCCCAGCTGGCTGTCGCGCAGGCGGCTCACGGCGTCGTATTCGTACAGGCCTTGCTGGGCCTTGGTGGTCGATTTGATGTGCCACTGCAACAGGGGCAGGCCCAAGGCCTCGGCCACTTCTTCGGCCAACATGGTTTTGCCGGTGCCGGGCTCACCTTTGACCAACAGGGGGCGCTTGAGGGTGATGGCGGCGTTCACGGCCAGCATCAGGTCGGGGGTGGCGACGTAGTTTTCGGTACCTTGGAATTTCATGATGGACAGTTCTTTGAAACAGGAATAAAGCTTGTCAGGATTATGAGGGCCAGCCCGATATAATTCGCAGTTGATTTTTATCAATCGTTTGGATTGTGTGAGCAAAATGAATAAGCTGTTGAACTCGATGTTTGCCCTGGCTGTCGCCTCTGTGACCGCCATCTCCGCCCATGCCCAGGAAATCAAGGGCGATGCCAAAGCCGCTGAGCAAAAAATCGCCATGTGCATTGGCTGCCACGGCATCCAGGGTTACCAAGCCAGCTTCCCTGAGGTCTACCGCGTGCCGATGATCTCCGGCCAAAACGCCAAATACATTGTGTCCGCATTGAACGCCTACCAAAAGGGCGAACGCAAGCACCCCACGATGCGCGGCATTTCTGCCAGCCTGAGCGAGCAAGACATGGCTGATTTGGGCGCCTACTACGAGCAGCATGGCAAGACCCAACCCGTGACCAAGACACCCAAGGCGCCTGATGCCAAAGTCGCTGCCTTGCTGCAAAAAGGCGCTTGCATTTCATGCCACGGCGACAATTTCAACAAACCGATCGACCCAAGCTACCCCAAGCTGGCGGGTCAGCACAAAGACTTTTTGTATGTGGCGCTCAAGTCTTACAAAACCGAAAACCTGTCCACTTGGGGCCGCAACAATGGCGTCATGGGTGGCATTGCCAAGCAGTTCTCCAATGCCGAGTTGAAGGCCATGTCGGCTTACATTGGGTCGCTCGATGGCGAGATGAGGGTCATTCCTCAGTCCCGCCTGCGTTGAATCTTTGGTTTTCTCCACCAAAAACCCGCTTCGGCGGGTTTTTTTGTGGTCTGTGCGTGTTGGGCGTGGATCAGTCCCGGGTGGCGTGCCGTTGCACACAGGCGATGTAGGCTTCGCCATCGGGCATGCGGCCCGAGCGCTGGCTTTCCTGCACCATGCGGCCCAGGCAATCCATGGCCTGGTGGTGCGCGTCGTGCAGCGAGTTGAGCCGGTGCGTCAGCAGTTCCACCGCTTGGCGGATGCCTCGGGGTTGGTCGATACTGCATTGCTCGCTGATGGACAGGTGCATCGACAGGTGCAAGAAGGGGTTTTCGCGGTTGGGATCCACCAGGTGCATCTGGGCCAGCGCGGCGTCGACATCGGCCAGCTCGGCATGGTATTCGGGGTGCTCGTCGATCCACTGGCTGATCAGCATTTCCATGGGTTCAAGCGGAGCGGTCGTGCGGGCTTTGGCGTAAACGCCGCAAAAAAAGCGCCGGACATCGGCTTGTGAGGGTTGAATCAGCATGGCTCTGAAGGAATAAAAACCGACCAATCGGTCGGGTAATGGCATAAAATTTAAGGAAACATCAACACCGCATGTTAATCGCTGACAACTTCCCCACCCTCAAGAGATACCCATGAACCAAGCTTACATTTGTGACGCCATCCGTACCCCCTTCGGCCGTTACGGCGGCGCCCTGTCCAGCGTGCGCACCGATGATCTGGGTGCTGTGCCGCTGCGCGCCCTGATGGCGCGCAACCCCAAGGTGGACTGGGCGTCTGTGACCGACGTGTTGTACGGATGCGCCAACCAAGCCGGTGAAGACAACCGCAACGTGGCCCACATGGCCAGTTTGCTGGCGGGAATGCCCATGGATGTGCCGGGGGCCACCCTCAACCGCCTGTGCGGCTCGGGCCTGGACGCCATCGGCACCGCCGCCCGCGCCATCAAAGCGGGTGAAGCCGGTTTGATGATTGCGGGCGGTGTCGAAAGCATGAGCCGCGCCCCATTTGTCATGCCCAAGGCCGAAACCGCCTTCAGCCGCAACAACGCGGTGTACGACACCACGATTGGCTGGCGCTTTGTCAACAAACTGATGAAGGCGCAATACGGCGTGGACTCGATGCCGGAGACCGCTGAAAACGTGGCCACTGACTACAAGATCGAGCGCGAGGCGCAAGACCTGATGGCCTACAACAGCCAGATGCGCGCTGTGGCCGCCATCAAGGCCGGTCACCTGGCCCGCGAAATTGTGGGCGTGAGCATCCCGCAGAAAAAAGGCGACGCGATCATTGTGGACACCGACGAGCACCCGCGTGAAACCAGTCTGGAAGCGCTGGCCAAGCTCAAAGGCGTGGTGCGCCCTGATGGCACCGTGACCGCAGGCAATGCCTCGGGTGTGAACGACGGCGCTTGCGCTTTGTTGCTGGCCGATGAAGCCACTGCCGCCAAAAACGGCCTGACCCCCAAAGCCCGCATCGTGGGCATGGCCACGGCAGGTGTCGCCCCGCGCGTCATGGGCATTGGCCCTGCGCCCGCCACGCTCAAAGTGCTGGCCCAAACGGGCTTGACCATCGACCACATGGACGTGATCGAGTTGAACGAAGCCTTTGCCGCGCAAGGTCTGGCCGTGATGCGCATGCTCGGCCTGAAAGACGACGACGCCCGGGTGAACGCCTGGGGTGGCGCGATTGCTTTGGGCCACCCTTTAGGGGCATCGGGTGCCCGCCTGGCCACGACGGCCATCAACCGCTTGCAGCAAACCGCAGGTCGCTACGCGTTGTGCACCATGTGCATTGGTGTGGGGCAGGGCATTGCGCTGATCATCGAACGCGTGTGAGGCATGGGCCCCGGATCAAGTCCGGGGTGACAAAAGGGTCGAGTCCGAATTTAAGGCGCCGGCCACCAGCCCCTTCGGGGGCTTTTTTGTGCCTGCGTGAGTTCTTCCGCACTGACTGAAATTTCCATGCGCAGCAGCGCTGCGCCCATGGCTTTGCCCAGGTTGTCCAAGCGCAGGTTGCGAGCGCCGCCGCCTTGCAAAGCACCGTGCAAAACGAATTTCAGGGCCAGGATGTTCGGCAAAGGCCAGGCGTCCACCTGCCCCGGGAGCCAAGGCGCAAAGTGGGCTTGGACTTTGGCGGCGGTGACTTCGCGTTCGAGGATTCGGTAGCCCGCTTCGTTCCAAGCAAACAGCCCAAAGTCCACCCAGTCGGCCTTGTCGCCGCTGCGCGCGTGGGCCAGTTGGACCAGAGGAATGCGTAGGAGTTTGCTCATGATTGCACCTCCAGCATCTCTAGGCGGGCTTGCACCCGGTCGCGCGGGATCAGCGTGGGCCAGATCCCCAGCAATTCGCTGCTGTTGTTCAGGCCTTGAAAGCCGCAGGTGTAGGCCGGGCCGCTCAGCGCCATCCATGGGAAAAGCCGACCAAATCCTTCGGCCACTGCTTTGACGGGGGTGCGCAGCACCATGCGCACCCAAATTTCCGCGCATTCGTTCAGCTCGTTCGCTGGGCGCAGCGGGGCCAGCTGTCCGTGCGCCGAATTCAGGCCGGGGTATTCCACAAACAACTCGTCAAACGGCATTTTTCGCTCTTGCAGTTGGCGGCGGATCATGGCTTCAGCCGCTTGCACTTTGTCCCAGGCATCGGGCCATGAAAAGCCCCAAGTGATCTCGGCTTTGAAGCCATCCTTGAAGCCCGCCACCACCTTCAGCTGATCCGTGGGCGTGCGGCCTTGGGCGCCGGTCAAGCGCACGCGGTGCTGGCCTTCGTCGTGCAATTGGATTTGGCCCATGTCGAGAACCACATCGGGTGAAAAATACGCGTGCGGGTTGTGCACCTCGTACAGAAGTTGCTGGCGCACGGTGTCGAAGTTGACCAAACCGCCGGTGTCGGGGGCCTTGGTGATGAAAGCTGTGCCGTCTTGCCAGACCTCGGCGATGGGGTAGCCGATATGCGCCAGATCTGGGATGTTTTGCCAATCGCCCTGGCCGCCAAAGTTGCCACCACTGCCCTGGCCCGAGCATTCGAGCAAATGCCCCACCGTCAGGCCCTGGGCCAGGCGGTTGAAGTCTTCGGTCGATTGTGCGTCGCCGAGTTTCCAGCCCAGGCCATGCACCAACGGCCCCAGAAAAAGCGCCGCGTCGGCCACGCGTCCGGTGATCACGATGTCGGCCCCTTGGTCCAGCGCCTCCACAATGGGTTGCGCGCCCAAGTAGGCGTTGGCAAACACCAGCCGATCACGCACAGGGGTCACATCGGCGCCGTTCATCATGTGGTCAAAGCGGGCGTCGGACGCTTGCAGCAGCGGCAACACATCGTCGCCAGTCACTACCGCGATGCGCGGGTGCCAGCCTTTGTCCGCGAGCGCCGTTTGCACCGCCTGCGCTGCGCCCATGGGGTTGAGCCCGCCCGCGTTGCAAACGAATCGGACCCCGCGCGGCTGCATCAAGGGCCACAACCGCATCAGCATGGGCACCACATCGCGGGCATAGCCCAAAGCAGGGTCGCGTTGGCGGTCTTTTTGCAAGATGGCCAAGGTGAGCTCGGCCAGGTGGTCGCTGGCAATGAATTGCACTTGTCCACGCTCGATGCTGGCCACCACGGGCTCCCAGTTGTCGCCATAAAAGCCCAGGCCCGAACCGATGCGAATGGATTGCGTCATGGGGGAATATTGAAGCCTTGTGCAGGGACCGTAATGGGGGACAACCCCTAGGGAAAGTCTCGCGTAAGACATACATAATCGCACGGTCGTTCGCAAATGCTTGGCGCGGTGCTGATGCAGTGCCCCGCCAAGCCCAGCGAACTCGGCCAGACAGAACCAAGAGGAGACAGGCGTGCAATTGCTGCAACTGCTGATCAGCGGTGTGGCCCAGGGTTGTATTTACGGACTCATTGCCCTGGGTTTCGTGCTGATTTACAAGGCCACCGAAACGGTGAGCTTTGCCCAGGGCGACCTGATGATGGTGGGCGCCTTTTCAGGCTTGGCCGCCATGACGCTGCTGGGCTTTCCGTTCTGGATTGCGGTGCCTTCGGCCATCGTGGCCATGGGGATTTTTGGTGTGCTGCTCGAGCGCTTGGTCATTCGTCCCATCTTGGGGCAACCGGCTTTTTCCATTGTGATGCTGACCATTGGCGTGGGCTATGTGCTACGCGGCCTGATCACCATGATCCCCGATGTGGGTACCGACACCCACACCATGCCGGTGCCTTATGCGGGTGAGGTCTTGCGCCTGGGCACCTTGGTCATCGCGGCCGAGCAAATGGTGGTGATCGGCGCCACCGTCATTTTGTGCTTGGGTTTATTTGCCATGTTCAAGTACAGCAAGCTGGGCATTGCCATGCAGGCGGCCTCGCAAAATCAGTTGGCTGCGTATTACATGGGCATCCCGGTCAAGCAAATCAATGGTCTGGTTTGGGGCCTGGCTGCGGCGGTGGCGGCGGTGGCGGGCTTGCTCTTGGCACCCATCACCTTTGTGCACGCCAACATGGGCTTCATTGGCCTGAAGGCTTTTCCGGCGGCGGTCGTGGGCGGCTTTGGCAGCTTGCCCGGGGCCATCGTGGGTGGTCTGGTGATCGGTATCGTTGAGTCGCTTTCGGGCTTTTATCTGCCCGAAGGCTTTAAGGACATTGCGCCCTACATCGTGGTGTTGCTCATGCTGGTGCTCAAGCCCAATGGCTTGTTCGGCGAGCAGCTGCGCAAGAAAGTCTGAGGCCCCGGCATGCGTTTCATTTTCAAAACCGATTACAACCAGGACGTGAAGCTGGCCAAGCATGGCGGCCATGTGTTCTGGTACAGCCTCCTGGGCCTGTTTCTGGTAGCCGCCCCTTGGGTGGTGGCCGAGTACTGGCTGGCACAGCTGACCTTTGTGTTGATCTATGCGGTGGTGGGCCTGGGACTGATGCTGCTGGCGGGCTTTACCGGCTTGTTCTCGCTGGGCCACGCTGCGTTCTTGGGCGTAGGGGCTTATACCCAGGCTGTGATGGTCAATGCCGGGGTGCCGTTCCCGCTGGCGCTGGTGTGCGCGGGCGTGTTCTCTGCCTTCGTGGGCATCATCGTGGGCTTGCCTGCGCTGCGTGTCAAAGGCATTTACCTGGGCATGGCCACACTGGCCTTTGGCTTCATCGTCGAAGAAGGCATGGCCCGTTGGGAAAGCGTCACGGGCGGCAATGCGGGTCTGATGGTCACTTACCCCAAGCTGGGCAGCTGGACACTGGACAGCACTGAAGAGTTTTATTTCCTGTGCTTGCTGGTCACCGTGGGGGCCACGTTGGCCATCGTCAACCTGCTGCGCTCATCCACAGGCCGCGCTTTTGTGGCCATCCGAGATTCTGAAATTTCGGCGCAAAGCATGGGCATCCACTTGGCGCGTTACAAGACCTTGTCGTTCGCTTTGTCGGCTGCACTGGCCGGCATTGGCGGCGCTTTGTACGCACACAAGATCCAGTTCCTCTCTCCCGAGCAGTTCAGCATCATCCAGTCGATTGACTTGCTCTTGATGGTGGTGATCGGTGGCCTAGGCTCGATCCATGGGGCCTTTTTGGGTGCGATTTTCCTGATCGTCATGCCGCAGCTGATCTCATTGGGCAAAGACTTCTTGCCCGCCGCCATTGGCGGCGCCGCCGGTTTGCAGGGCACGGTCTACGGCATGGTGCTGATCGCCTTTGTGTTATTCGAGCCCATGGGCTTGTATGGCCGCTGGCTTAAGGTGCGCACCTGGTTCCAGTTGTTCCCGTTTTACCGCCGTGGCCTGTTCAAGCGCCAAAAATCATTCCAGAAGTCGGATCGCCTGAAATGAACGCAGACATCCTTTTATCCGCCCAAGACCTGAGCGTGCGCTTTGGTGGCGTGCTGGCCGTCAACAAGGTCAGCTTCGACGTCAAGCGCGGCGAAGTCTTCACCCTGATCGGCCCCAACGGGGCTGGCAAGACCACAGTCTTCAACCTGATCAGCCGCATCTACACCCCCACCACGGGTGTGATCGACTATGCGGGGCCGCAAGGCACGCTTCGCCTGACCGATCAGCCGCCACACCAGATCGCCGGGCTGGGCATTGCCCGGACGTTCCAGAACATCGAGCTGTTTGAGCATGCCACCGTGCTGCAAAACCTCTTGATCGGGCGTCACACACATCGCAAAACCGGGCTGTGGAGTGAAATGTTCTTCACCCGCAAAACCCGCGCGGGCGAGATCGAAGCGCGTGAAAAAGTCGAGGAAGTCATTGATTTTCTGGATCTGCAACACCACCGTGACTCGATGGTGGCGGGCCTGCCTTATGGCGTACGCAAAGTGGTCGAGCTGGCCCGCGCCTTGTGCACCGAGCCCAAGTTGCTGCTGCTCGACGAGCCTTCTTCGGGCCTGAACGTCGAGGAAACCGAAGACATGGCCTTCTGGATCTCGGACATCAAAAACGAGCTGGGCATCACCGTGCTCATGGTGGAGCACGACATGAGTTTGGTCTCCAAAGTATCGGACCGCGTGTTGGCCATGAGCCAGGGCGAAGAAATCGCCACCGGCACGCCGAGTCAGGTGCAGAGCGACCCGGGCGTCATCGAGGCCTATCTGGGTTCGGTGGACGATGTGTCCGCCTTGCGCCGTGAAAATTATGTGCCCGGAGGTGCCGCATGAGCGCAGCCACCCAAACCCTGAACACAGCGCCCGAGGCAGCAGATGAAAATGTCATGCTCAAGCTGCTCAACGTGGAAAGCGCCTATGGCCCGATCAAGGCGATTCGCGGCGTGAGCCTGCAAGTGCGGCGCGGCGAAATCGCCACCGTGCTCGGCTCCAACGGGGCGGGCAAGACCACCATTCTCAAAACCATCAGCGGCATCATTGACCCGCGCAAGGGCTCGATCGAGTTCAAGGGCCAAAGCATCACCGCACAAGACCCGGCGATCATCGTGCAGCGCGGCCTGATGCATGTGCCCGAAGGGCGTGAGGTGTTCCCGCTGCTGTCGATTCGCGACAACTTGCTGATGGGCGCTTACACCCGCAAGGACCGCGATGGCGTGGCGCGCGACATGGAAGCCGTGTACAACTACTTTCCCATCCTGCGCGAGCGCGCAGCGCAAGACGCGGGTTTGCTCTCGGGCGGGCAGCAGCAGATGCTGGCGATCAGCCGGGCGCTGATGGCCAATCCCGACCTGATCTTGCTGGACGAGCCCAGCCTGGGCCTGTCCCCGAAGCTGACCAAGGAAATCTTCGAGATCGTGGTTCGCATCAACCGCGAACGCGGCACCACCATTTTGTTGGTGGAGCAAAACGCCAACATGGCCCTCAACGCTTCAGATTACGGCTATGTGCTGGAAAACGGCCGCATCGTGATGGAAGACACCTGCGCCCGCTTGCGTGAAAAAGAGGACATCAAGGAGTTTTACTTGGGCATGAAGGAAGAGGGCGTGCGCGCCGATCGCCGTTGGAAAAAGAAGAAAACCTGGAGATAAAACATGAGCCAACTCTGGGACACCTCCGGCATTGCGCCACAAAAAAATATCGTCATGGCGGGCGAGACCATCCCCGCCATCTTCTGGAACGCTGTGGCCGCACGCGGCCCCAATGTCTGGATGCGCCAAAAAGACTTTGGCATCTGGCGCAGCTGGACCTGGAACGAGACCGCCCAGGCTGTGCGCGAGATCGGCCACGGCTTGTTAGCCCTGGGTTTTGAGGCGCGGCACACCGCCTCCATCCTGTCCAACACCAACATCGAGTGGGTGCTGTGCGACTTGGCCGTGCTGAGCGCCGGTGGCGTGTCCAACGGCATCTACCCAACCGACGCGGCCGAACAAGTGCATTACCTGTGCGAAGACTCGGGCACGCGTGTGCTGTTTGTCGAGGACGACGAGCAGCTCGACAAGGCCCTGGCCGTGCGTGACACCTTGCCCTTGTTGCAAAAGATCGTGGTGTTCGACATGGAGGGTTTGCGCGACTTCCATGACCCGCAGGTCATCAGCCTCAAACAATTGCAAGCCCTGGGCCGCGAACACGCCCAGCAACACCCCGATTTGCTCGCGCAGCGCAGCGCTGCTTGCAAACCCGAAGAGCTGGCCATTTTGGTCTACACCTCGGGCACCACCGGCAAGCCCAAAGGCGGCATGCACAGCCACCACGGCCTGGTCTACACCGTGCGCGGCTACAACACCCTGATTGCCCGTGACGAGCGCGACGAGTGCATGTGCTTCTTGCCGCTGTGCCACATTGCCGAGCGCATGGGGGGTGAGTATTTCTCGATGTACACCGGAGCCAAGCTCAACTTTGTCGAAAACCCCGAAACCGTGCCCGAAAACGTGCGCGAAATCGCACCCACCGTGTTCACGGCCGTGCCCCGTGTGTGGGAAAAGTTTTACTCGGGCGTGATGATCGCACTCAAGGAAGCCGGGGGGCTGCAGCAAGCCACTTACGGCTGGTCCATTGGGGTGGGCCATCAGGTGGCCGACCTGGTGCTGGCGCGCAAGCCGGTACCCGCCAGCCTCAAGCTCAGCTTTCATGTGGCCCGCTTACTGGCGCTCAACAACGTGCGCAAGATGATCGGCATCCACCGTGCGCGCTTTTTGGTGACCGGTGCTGCGCCCATTTCACCCGATTTGGTGCGATGGTATTTGGCGCTGGGCTTGCCCATGCTCGAAGTTTGGGGTATGACCGAGACTTGCGGTGCCTCGACGGGCGTGCCTGCCGACCGCATCAAGCCCGGCTCCATTGGCCCGGCGGCCGAGTACAACGAAATGCGTCTGGACCCGGTGACCGGCGAAATTCTGGTGCGTGGCCCCAATGTGTTCATGGGCTACCTGAACCTGCCCGAAAAAACGGCCGAGACCATTGACGCCGACGGCTGGTTGCACACGGGCGATGTGGGCGTGGTGGACGAGGAAGGGTTTTTCCGCATCACCGATCGCATGAAAGACATCATCATCACGGCTGGTGGCAAAAACATCACCCCCAGCGAATTGGAAAACGAATTGAAATTCTCGCCCTACGTCACCGATGCGGTGGTGATTGGCGACAAGCGGCCCTATTTGACGGTGATCATCATGATTGACCAGGAAAACGTGGAGAAATACGCACAAGACAACGACGTGCCTTTCTCCAACTACGCCAGCCTGACGCACAGCACCGAGGTGCAAGAACTGATCCAGGCTGAAGTTGACCGCGTCAACAAGAAGTTTGCCCGTGTCGAGCAGATCAAGAAATTCTGGCTGCTGGATACCCAGTTGAGCGCCGAAGACGAAGAACTGACCCCCACCATGAAGCTCAAGCGCAAATTGGTCGAGAAAAAATACACCCCCCAAATCGAAGCGATGTACCGTTGATTCGATTGCCTTTTCACTTTTATCCATCACCACAACAGGAGACCTGCACCATGAAACTCAAACTCAGCCTCGTCGCTGCTGCGATGGCCCTGACCGCTGGCGCGGTCATGGCCCAAACGCAGGGCGTTTCCAAAACCGAAATCACGCTCGGTTCGATCCAGGACTTGTCTGGCCCATTAGCGGGCTTTGGCAAGCAAGTGCGCCTAGGCATGATGCTGCGTGTGGACGAAGCCAACGAGCAAGGTGGCATCAATGGCCGCAAGTTCAAGCTGCTGGTCGAAGACTCGGCCTATGACCCCCGCCGCGCCGTGCTGGCCGCGCAAAAGCTGGTCAACCAGGACAAGATTTTTGCCATGATCGGCCACATTGGTACCGCCCAAAATATGGCGGCCATGCCGGTGCAGTTCCAGAAGAACGTGATGAACTTCTTCCCCGTCACGGCCGCGCGTGAAATGTACGAACCCTTCCACAAGCTCAAGTACTCGTTTGCTGCCACCTACTACGACCAGATGCGCCTGGGTGTGCCGATCTTGGTGAAGGAAAAGAACGCCAAGCAAATTTGCGCCATGCACCAGGACGATGAATTTGGTCTTGAAGTGTTTCGCGGTGCCGAAGAAGGCCTGAAAAGCATGGGCATGCAGTTTGCCGAAGTCACCACCTACAAACGTGGTGCCACCGACTTTGCATCGCAGATGCAAAAGCTGGCCTCGTCCAAGTGCGACTTCGTGGTCATGGGCACCATCATCCGTGAAACCATCGGCGGCATCGCTACCGCTCGCCGCCTGGGCTTCAACCCGACCTTCCTGGGTTCGAGCGCTTCTTACACCGACCTGATCCACAAGTTGGGCGGCCCCGCCATGAACGGCTTTTATTCCACCATGTCGACCCAGCACCCCTACCTGGACGAGGCCGCACAGCCCATCCGTTTCTGGGCCAACAAGTACAAGACCAAGTTCAACGAAGACCCGACCGTGTTTTCGGTCTACGGCTACAACGCCATCGACTCGTTTTTGCGTGCGGTTGAGAAGTCCGGTGCCAATGTGACCACCGAGAGCATCATCAAGGCCATGGACACCATGGTGATCCCACCCGATATTTTCGGCACAGGCGAGATGACCTTCACCGCCACCAAGCGTTTGGGCAGCAACGCCTCGCGCATGTCGCAGATCACCGATGGCCGCTGGAAAGTGACCTCGGGCTACTTCAGCGACAAGAAGTAAAGCCGGCAGCATCTGCTGCCAGACTAAACCGCCAGTGCCCGCAAGGGTCTGGCGGTTTTTTTCATGGGCGAAGCGGCTTTTGCAGCAGAAAATTCCAGTGAAACACTCCCTTTTATCAAGAGCATAAAGCCATATTGATCAGCAAAAAATTGCGCCTTCTGCCCTAGACTTCAAACCTTTCACCAGAGGGTCGTTCACATGGCGTGTCGACCCGGTGCTTTGAACAGGTCTTGCCGGATTTGAAAGGTCTTTATGGAAACCGTTGCCCCCCTTTGGCTATGGGCCACCTTTGTGGCCATCGTATTGGTGTCGCTGTTCGTCGATTTTGTGGTCCTCAAAAAGCAGGGGGCCCATGACATCGGCGTCAAGGAGGCGCTCAACTGGTCACTGATCTGGATCGCCTTGAGCTTCTTGTTCAATGGCCTGTTTTGGTGGGCCATCAAGGACACCACTGGCTCGGTCGAACTGGCCAACACCAAGTCCTTGGAATTCTTAACGGGTTACCTGATTGAAAAATCATTGGCGGTGGACAACATTTTTGTCTTCTTGATGATCTTCACCTACTTTGCCGTGCCGACCAATTTCCAAAAGCGTGTGCTGATGATCGGCATCATTGGCGCCATCGTGTTGCGCACGGTGATGATTCTGGTGGGGGGCTGGTTGCTGGCCGAATTCCACTGGGTCTTGTATGTGTTTGGCGCCTTCCTGATCCTCACAGGCGTGAAGATGTGGTGGGCTGCAGGCAAGGAACCCGATCTGGACGACAACCCTGCGCTCAAGCTGCTGCGCAAGGTCTTGCCTGTCAGTCAAAACTACGATGGTGAAAATTTTTGGACCATCGAAAACGGCAAAAAGATCGCCACCCCCCTGTTCATGGTGATCTGCTTGATCGCATTGACCGACGTGATCTTTGCGGTGGATTCGATCCCGGCGATTTTCGCGATCACCTCGGACCCCTTCATCGTGCTGACCAGCAATGTGTTCGCGATCCTGGGTTTGCGTGCGATGTACTTCCTGCTGGCTGCAGTGGCCAACAAGTTCCACCTGCTCAACTATGGCTTGGCTGTGATCCTGGTGTTCATCGGCACCAAGATGTGCTTGATCGATGTGTTCAAGATCCCGGTGAGTATCTCGCTGGGCGTGGTGGTCGGCATCCTGGCCATGACCATGTTGTTGAGTGTGCGCTCGGCCAAAGCCTGACGCGCTGCATTCTTGAACAAGCCTCCAGGGCCACAAGCCTTGGGGGCTTTTTCATGTCTGAAGCTGCGGTGCTTGCGTGTCTCAATGGGCCACGACGCTGGCCTGCAAGAGTCGCTGCACCAGGGGATGTTGCACTTTTTTTTCGGTGCCGATCGCGAAGAAGTTTTCCTTCACGCCTTCGCAGGGGCCTAGGCGCTGCACATCGTAGTGCGCCAGCAACTCGTCATGCATCCACTCGGCGGCCGGGAACACCCCCATGCCGCTTTCGCCAAAGGTCTTGAGCAAGGCGCTGTCTTCGAACTCGCCCACGATGCGCGGGCGGATGCCGAGCTGTTCAAACCAATGGTCCAGCCGGGCGCGCACGGCGGTGTGTCCGGTGGGCAGCAGCACCGGCACTTCGGCCAGGCTTACCGGGAATTTCTTTTTGGCCGACTTGACCAGCGTGGCCGTGCCGTACCAAGACACTGGGGACGTACCCAGGGCATGGTTGTAGAGCTTGATGTTGGCGTTGCCTGGCGCGGGGCGGTCTGACAGCACAACGTCCAAACGGTGCAGGGCCAAGTCACCCAGCAGCTCGTCGAATTCTCCCTCGTGGCACAGCAAACGCAGATGCGGCTCGCCCATCACGGGCTGCATCAAGCGGCGCACCACCAGTTTGGGCAGACCGTCCGATATGCCCGCAGCCAGCCGCACGGTGGGCGAGCTGACCGCATCGCGCACCAGCGCTGGGAGGTTTTCGCCCAACTGAAAAATTTGGTCGGCTTGCTGCATGGCGGCCAGCCCGGCATCGGTCAGTACCAAGCCGCGTCCAGCGGGTTTGAGCAGGGCGTAACCCAGGGACCGTTCCAGTTCTCGCACCTGGGCGCTCACGGTTTGCACCGCCATGCCGAGCTTGTCAGCCGCTCGTGTGATGCCACCTTCTTTGGCCACGACCCAAAAGTAATACAAGTGCTTGTAGTTGAACGTGGTACGCATAAGCTGATTTTTTAAGAGGGTTGATCAGTCATTATCTGCTTTTTTGGGATCAATCATGCGCATACAGTCAGGCCACATTTCACCTGCAAAGCTGGCACATTGGCGGGCTCTGGCCCTTTTGCTGCAACGTGTGTGCTGCCACCAAACACCGTGAAATGGATGTCGGTTCGATCCCATGTTCAGTTTGTCCAAATTCAAAGGAATCACCATGAAATGCCCTACTTGTTCCGACACCCCGCTGGTCATGGCCGAACGCCAGGGTGTAGAGATCGATTACTGCCCAGCTTGCCGAGGCATTTGGCTCGACCGTGGCGAGCTGGACAAACTGCTGGACCGCGCTGCGGCTGCGGCCCCTGCGGCGCCAGTACCGGCGCAGCAGGCGCCCCAGTCAGCGCCGGGCATGCAGCGCCCACAGGGCTACGGTGATCGGCGTTATGGCGATGGGCGGTATGGCGATGGTGACCGCGATCACTACAAAAGCAAGAAGTCCTGGTTGCACGATATTTTTGACTGAAGCGCAGATGGCGTCAGGTGGCCTGTCGCGCACAGGCCAGCAGTCATGGGCTTGTGCGGTTAGATTGTGCCCACGCACAACCGACTGCACACCATGAACCTCTTGACCGCACTGCGCCCGGGCTTGCCCATCCTGATCGGCGCTGCGCTGATGTTGTCGGTCAGCATGGGCTTGCGGCAAAGCCTGGGTGTGTTCATGCCGGCCTTGACCAAGGACATCGGCATTTCAGTGTCCGAGTTCACATTGGCCATTGCGGTACAAAACCTGGCCTGGGGATTTTTGCAGCCCTTTGCCGGGGCGTTGGCCGTGCGCATCGGTTACCGGCCCCTCATGATGACGGGTGCGGTGCTCTACATCCTGGGCATGACTTTGCTGTGCCTGGCCCAGGGCTTGCTGGGGGTGATCCTCGGCGCTGGGGTGGCCATTGGTGCGGCCATGGCCTGTAATGGATCGGCCATCGCCATGGCCGTGGCCTCCAGACCGGTGTCGCCTGCCTTGCGCAGCACGGTGCTGGGCATCGTGTCCGCCGCAGGTTCTTTGGGTGCCTTGATGGCAGCGCCTATCGGTCAGCTGCTGTCGCAGGACCATGGCTGGCGTGTGGGCGTGGGTGGTTTTGTCGTCATGGCCCTGATCATCTTGCCTGCCGCCTGGTATGCCGGACGGGTGGACGCCTTGCCGGTGCCGCCATCACCGGTGGGTGAAAAAGACAATGCCCCCGACATGGCCCGGTTTGCCTTGAAACACCCGCCCTTTGCGGTGATGACACTGGCCTATTTTGTCTGCGGTATGCAGTTGGTATTTTTGACCACACATCTACCGTCCTACCTCGATTTGTGCGGCATGGACCCGATGCTCAGCGCTCAAGCGCTGGGCATGATTGGAGGCTTTAATGTCTTGGGCAGCTTGTTTTTTGGTTGGGCGGGTGGGCGTTACAACAAGCTGCTGCTGTTGGGTGGCATTTATGTGCTGCGCTCATTCGGTCTGGCTTGGTATTTTTTGTCGGTGCCAACGCCTGAAAACACGCTGGTGTTCGCCGCCATCATGGGCTTTTTGTGGCTGGGCGTGGCGCCTTTGGTCACCGGCTACATCGGCGAAACCTTTGGTCTGCGCTGGCAAGCCATGCTGGGCGGTATCGCTTTCATGAGCCACCAGCTGGGCAGTTTCTTGGGGGCCTTGGGGGGTGGTCTGGTGTTCGATGCCCTGGGTTCATACAACCGGGCTGTGCAAGTGGGTGTGCTGGTGGGGCTGTTGGCCGGCATGTTGCAAATGGCCTTTGCGCTGCGCGCCGAGTTGCCTCCTGGTCAGCCCAGACCGGCCTGAACCTCTCTGCCATTGATCTTAGCCCAGCGCGGGTCTCAAATCCCCAGCTGCTTGGCGGCCAACTCTTTCATGATCTCTTCGGCCCCGCCGCCGATCATCATCACTTTCACTTCGCGGTACACCCGCTCGCTCACCGTGCCGCGCATGTAGCCCATGCCGCCCAGCAGTTGCACGGCGGCATCGGCGCAAAACTGCATGGTCTGGGTGGCGTGGTTTTTGAGCAGGCACACCTGCGCCACCCACTCGGCACCGGTCTGGCCTGCATCGGCCTGTTGCGTCACGGCATCGACCCAGGCCTGGGTGGATGAGATGCGCATTTGCATGTCCATCAACTTGTGGCGGACCGCTTGGCGCTCGATCAGGGCCGCGCCAAAGGTCTGGCGCTGGCGCGCCCAGGCCAGGGCTTCGTCAAAGCAAGCCTGGGCAAAACCCAGCGCCATGGCCGACATGGCCAAGCGCTCGCCGTTGAAGTTGCCCATGATCATCTTGAAGCCCGCGCCTTCATCGCCCAAGCGGTAACGCTGGGGCACGCGCACGCCGTCAAAGCGCAGTTGAGCCGTGTCTGAGCTGTGCCAGCCCATCTTGTGCAGGCGCGTGCGCGAGATACCGGGCGTGTCACCCGGCACGACCACCATCGAGATGCCGCTGGCCCCTTTGCTTGCCGGGTGGGTGCGCACGGCCAGCGTGATCCAGTCGGCGCGCAGGCCCGAGGTGATGAAAACTTTTTCGCCGTCGATCAGATAGTCGGCCCCATCGGCACGCGCCGTGGTGCGCAGGCTCGCCACGTCCGAGCCGCCACCGGGCTCGGTGATGGCCAGTGCGGCGATGCGCTCGCCGCGCAGCACGGGGGGCACGACTTCGGCTTGCAACTCGGCACTGCCATGCGCCATGACCGGCGGCAAGCCGATGTTGTGAGAAAACAGGCTGGCCATGACACCGCCGCTACCGCCGTGGCGTGCCAAGGTTTGCGACAGCATGTTGCGGGCGCGCCAGGGCGCGGGTGTGCCGCCCAAGTGTTCGGGGTAGCCCAGACCCAGCAGGCCCAGCTCGGCGGCTTGGGTGTAAAGCGATCGGTCAAATTGACCGGCTTCTTCCCAAGCGGGCACCTGCGGGGCGATGGCTTGTTGGGCAAAGCGCACTACGGTGGTTTGCAGGCTTTGCAAGTCTTCATTTGTGAAGTCGGGGGTGAATCCAGCGGTGCCAGCGGCGGTGTTCATGCGGCGTCTTTCCATTGCACCAGCACCTGGCCGGGGCTCACTTGTTGGCCCACACTGGCCAAAAGGCTGTGCACCACCGCATCACGCGGGGCACACAAAATGTGTTCGAGCTTCATCGACTCGATGACCAGCACGGCATCGCCTTGTTTCACCTGCTGACCTTCTTGCACATGCAGCGCGATCAGCTTGCCATTGAAGGGCGCGCGCAGCGACTGCGCCGCTTGGGCGCTGGCACCGGTGCTGGGCGCGCTGTGGCTTTGGTCGGTGAGCCAAAGCTCCACGCATTCGGGGCCTTGCAGTTGCACATGCCAGCGCTGGACCGCGCCTGTGCAGGCCACTGCGCGGGCTTGCCAGTGGCGGCCGTTCAGCGCAATGTGCAGCAGATCGCCACTGCGTTGCATGCGGGCCTCGTGCGTGGCATCTTGGATTTGAAGGCGCACTTGCCCTAGCCCCAGCTCCTGGAGGCTCAGCGCCAAGACCTCATCACCCAGGCCCATGCGAACGGGCCGCATGAACGGGCTGGGCATCGCGGCGGCGGGCGCTTGGTGTGCATAGAGCACAGCCAGCATGGCCACGCTGCGCGCATCGCCTTGAGCTTGCAGACCGTCGCGCACCGCATCGGCCTGTTCGGCCAAAAACGGAATCAAGGCCTCACCTGTACGGAACACTGGGTGCTGCAAGCAAGCGTCCAAAAACGCCCGGTTGGTGGGCAGGCCCAGCACCGTGGTCTGGTTCAGACCTGCGGACAGTTTGTCGATCGCTTCAAGGCGAGTTGGCGCGTGGGCGATCAGTTTGCCCAGCATCGAATCGTAGTGCGGCGTGACCACCGCGCCCACATGCAGCGCATGGTCAAAACGCAAACCTTCGGGTGCGACAAACGCTTGCACCGTGCCGGTCTGCGGCGTAAAGTGTGCGTCTTCGGCGCACAGGCGCACTTCGATAACATGGCCTTGCAGCTGCACATCGGCTTGCGCCAGGGGCAGCGGCTCGCCGCGTGCGATGCGCAGCTGCCACTCGACCAAGTCCAGCCCGGTGAGCAGCTCGGTCACGGGGTGTTCCACCTGCAAACGGGTGTTCATCTCCATCAGATAAAAAGGCTTGCTGTTTTGGGCTTCGTCCAGCAAAAACTCCACCGTGCCCGCACCCACATAGCCCGCCGATTGGGCCAGTGCGATGGCCGCTTGCCCGAGTTGCTCGCGCAGCGCAGGCGTCACGGCAGGGCAGGGTGATTCTTCGATGATCTTTTGGTGGCGTCGCTGCACCGAGCAGTCGCGCTCGCCCAGGTGGATGCAGTGGCCATGCTGGTCGGCCATGATCTGTACCTCGATGTGGCGGGGGCGCAGCAAGGCGCGTTCCATCAGCAAGTCGCCGTTGCCAAATCCGGCCAGCGCTTCGGAGCGGGCGCTGTGCAGTGCGGGCAGCAGTTGGCTCATGTCGGTCACCAGGCGCATGCCGCGCCCGCCGCCTCCAGCCACAGCCTTGACCATCAGCGGCAAGCCCATCTGCTCAGCATGCGCGGTGAAGGTGGCGTCGCTCTGGTCCGTGCCAAAGTAGCCCGGCAAACATGGAACGCCGTGCGTCATGGCCAACGCTTTGGCGGACGATTTGCTGCCCAGCGACCGAATGGCCGCTGGCGGCGGGCCGACCCAAGTCAGGCCTGCGTCGATCACCGCTTGCGCGAACTCGGCGTTCTCGCTCAAAAAGCCATAACCCGGGTGCACCGCATCGGCACCGCTGTCACTTGCTGCTTGCAGCAGTTTGTCAATGCGCAAATACGAGTCGGCCGACAAGGTGCCGCCCAAAGCGAACGCGGTGTCGGCTTCGTGCACATGCAAGGCATCGCGGTCGGCGTCGGAATAAACGGCCACCGTCTGGATGCCCATGAGGCGGGCTGTGCGGATCACCCGGCGGGCGATCTCGCCCCGGTTGGCGATCAGCAGCCGGGTGACCTGGTGGGGCAAGGCGGTGGGCAAAGCGGCGTTCATGCAATGTCCTTGCCGGAAAGTGCCCAGGGCGCTGTCTGTTTGCGTGCAAATGCGGCCAGACCTTGGGCAGCTTCGGCGCTGCGCAAGCCTTGTGCAAAAGCGTGTGCAGCGGCATCGCGCATGTCAGGCACCGGAGCTTGCAAGCTGCGCAGCAGTTGTTTGGTGCTGGCCACAGCGCCGGGGGCAGCGCGCATCAAGCGCTGCAATGTGGCTTGCCAAGCTTCGGCGCTGCCCTGCTCGACCACTTCATGCACCAGACCGATCGCCAGGGCTTGTGCCGTGTTGTAAGTCAGGCCTTGCAGCAGGCATTGGCGGGCGGTGCTCTCGCCCAGGCGCTGCCACACAAAGGGCGCGATCTGCGCAGGCGGCAGGCCCAGCGTCACCTCGGGTGTGCCCAGAGTCGAGCGCGTTGTGGCCACCACATGGTCTGCGCAACACACCAAGCCAAAGCCGCCGCCCATGGCTGCGCCATCGACCCGACACACCAGCAACTGGGGCAGGGCAGACAGGGCATGCAGCAGGTCGCCAAAGCCCCGGTTCATGGCCAAGAGCGGGTCGGTTTCACCCTCTTGCAAGGGCTGGCCGATCAGGTTGGCAAAGCTGCCCAAGCTGCCCCCGGCGCAAAAAGCACCGCCTGCACCGGTCAGCACCACGATGCGCAGCGCAGGGTCCAGTGATGCCCGCGCGCAAGCCGCCAGCAGCGCGGACACCATGGCATCGTTCAAGGCGTTGCGCGTGGCCGGGTCGTTCATGGTCCAGGTTTCGACCGGGCCTTGGCGCTCGATCAAGAGGTGCTGCGTGTTCATTTTTGTGGCCGTTTGGCAATGCCCATCATTTTGGACAATATGCCCAGCATCACTTCGTCAGCGCCGCCGCCGATCGACGCCAGACGGCCATCGCGGTACATGCGCGAGACTTTGTTTTCCCAGGTAAAACCCATGCCGCCCCAGAACTGCAGGCAGGTGTCGGGCACCGTGCGGTTCAACCGGCCCGCTTTGAGCTTGGCCATGGTGGCCCATTCGGTCACGTCTTCGCCAGCCACGTAATGTTCGCAAGCCTGGTAGGTCAGGGCGCGCAGGCATTCCACATCGGCCTTGAGTTCGGCCAGCTTGAACTGCACCCACTGCTGGTCGGCCAGCGTCGAACCAAACAGCTTGCGCTCTTGCGCCCAGTCCACCGTCCACTGGATGCAGTTGCTCAGCGACTGCAGCGTGCTGGCCGCGCACCACAGGCGTTCTTCCTGGAACTGCTGCATTTGGTAGATGAAGCCCTGGCCCTCGGCCCCGATGCGGTAGCGCTGCGGCACCCGCACTTCGTCGAAATAAATCAGGCCGGTGTCGCTGCTGTTCATGCCAATCTTTTTGATCTTTTTGCCCACCTCAATGCCGGGCAGCAGCTTGCCGTTCTCGCGCATGGGCACCATGACCAGGCTTTTGTTTTTATGCACGTGCCCCTCGCCCGTGTTGACCAGCATGCACATCCAGTCGGCCTGCAGGCTGTTGGTGATCCACATCTTGGAGCCGCTGATCACGTAGTCGTCACCGTCTTTGCGTGCCACCGTTTTGATGCCCGCCACATCGCTGCCTGCGCTGGGCTCGCTCACGCCGATGCAACCCACCATGTCGCCCGCAATCGCCGGGGCTAAAAATTGCGCACGCAATTCGTCGCTGCCAAAACGTGCCAGTGCGGGCGTAGCCATGTCGGTCTGCACGCCAATCGCCATGGGGATGCCGCCGCAGTCGATGTGGCCCAGCGCTTCGGCCATGGCCATGCTGTACGAATAGTCCAGACCTGCGCCGCCATAGGCCTCGGGCTTGGTCAGGCCCAAGAGGCCCAAGTTGCCCATCTTCTTGAAGACCTCATGCGCCGGAAAAATTTCGGCCGCCTCCCACTCGTCCACATGGGGGTTGATTTCGGCCTCGATGAAACGCTTGAGCGTGTTCTGGATCTCGCGGTGTTCGTGGGTGTATTGCATGGGGTGTCTCCGTGGGGTTGGGTGGTTTACATGCGGGCCACGCCAAAGCTGGTGGCGCGGGGTTGGCGGGCTGCGGCTTCCAAGCAGGTGTCGAGGCAAAAGCTCAGCACGCTGCGGGTGTCACGCGGGTCGATCACGCCGTCGTCCAGCACCAGGCCGCTGGTGTAAAAAGCATCGGCTTGCGCTTCAAACAGGGCCACGATCTTGTCGAACTGGGCCTGCATTTTTTCGGGGTCGGGCGTGATGCCTTTGCGGGCCATGCCCGCTTCGGCCACGATCTGCATGGTGCGGGCAGCCTGCTCGCCGCCCATCACCGCCGTCTTGGCCCCCGGCCAGCTGAACAAAAAGCGCGGCGCATAACCCCGGCCGCACATGCCGTAGTTGCCTGCGCCAAACGAGGCACCGCACTGGATGGTGATCTGCGGCACGGTGGCGCTGGTCACAGCTTGGATCATCTTGGAGCCGTGCTTGATCATGCCGCCTTGTTCGCTGTCTTTGCCCACCATGTAGCCGGTGGTGTTTTGCAAATAGACTATGGGGTGGCCCAACTGGCACATCCACTGGATGAAGTGCGTGGCCTTGTTGGCCCCGGCCACATCGATGGGACCGTTGTTGCTGATGAGGCCCACCGCATGGCCGCCGATGCGCGCCTGGGCACACACCGTGGCCGCGCCAAACAGCGGTTTGAATTCCAGAAAATCCGAGTCGTCCACTAAGCGCAAGATGACTTCGCGCATGTCGATCGGTTCGCGGTGGTGGGCGGGCATCAGGCCCAGCAGCTCTTCGGCGTCAAAGCGCGGTGGTTTGAACGTGTCATTGTCTTTGTGTTGCGTGCTGCGCGAAGCCCAGTCCCAACGCGCCACCACATTGCGGGCTGTGCCCAGCGCGTGGCGGTCGTCTTCGCACAGGTATTCGCCCAAGCCCGACACAATGGTGTGCATCTCGGCGCCGCCCAATTCTTCTTCGGTGGCCACTTCGCCGGTGGCGGCTTTCAGCAAAGGCGGCCCGGCCAGAAAGGCCCGCGACCGTCCACGCACCATGATCACGGTGTCACTCAGGCCCGGCATGTAGGCCCCGCCTGCCGTGCCCGAGCCGTGCTGCACCGTGAGCACCGGCAGGCCCGCCGCCGACAGGCGTGCCAGGTTTCGGAACAGGCTGCCGCCCAATACAAAGCCCTCGACTTTGTACTGCATCAAGTTGGCCCCGGCGCTTTCGACCAGGTGCACAAAGGGCAGTTTGTTTTCCAGCGCCAGTTCTTGGACGCGCAAGATTTTTTCCAAGCCCCGCGCCTGTATGGCCCCGGCCTCTATGCCCGAATCGCTGGCCACCACCATGCAACGCACACCCGAGATGAACCCGATGCCCGCGATCATGCCGCCGCCGGGCACCGATTTGGTGGGGTCTGGTGTGTCTTGCATGAAGCCTGCCAAAGAACACAACGGCAAGAAGGGGGCGCCAGGGTCCAGCAGCAAGGCCACGCGCTCACGCGGCAGCAACTGTCCGCGTTTGTCGAACACCGGTTTGGATTGGGCCGAGGCCAGCGCTGCGCGCTGTTGCAGAGCCTGCCACTGCGCCAGACGGGCCAGCGCGGCTTCGCGCCGCTGCTGGGCCACGGGGCTGTGTGGGTTCCAGGTGGATTCAAAAGTCATTGGAATACCTTTGGGGTCACGGCGCGGTGAAAGCCGTCAAAGGGTTTGACCGCATCGCGAGCTTGCACTTCGGATTTCGCCACGGCTTGTTGCCAGCCCATGCGCATTTGCGGGCGGGCACCGTCCACACGCAGCACGGTGCCGCTGATGAAGCTGGCAGCGGGTGACAGCAAAAACACAATGGCTGCGGATGTTTCGGCCTCGGTGCCAAAGCGGCCTTGCGGCACCGTGGCGCGCATGGCGCGCAGCATGTCTCCAGCCTCGGGCGGGTAGTGGTCCATGCCGCTGCTGGCGATGTAACCCGGTGCCACGGCGTTGACGCGCACGCCTTGTGCGGCCCATTCGAGTGCGGCGGTTTCTGTAAAACTGACCATGCCCGCACGCGCCGCGCCGCTGTGGCCCATGCCGGGCATGGAGCCCCACATGTCGGCCACGATGTTGACCACCGCACCACCGTGCTGTTGCATGCTTTGGTTGAAGCATTCGCGCGCCACCAAAAAACCGCCGGTGAGGTTGGTGTCGATGACGGCTTGCCAGCCTTTGGCGCTGGTTTTGGCCAAGTGCGAAATGTATTGCCCGCCCGCGTTGTTGACCAGGCCGTGGATGCGGCCGTGCTGCTGCACCACCTGCGCGACCATGGCTTTCACATCGTCTTCGCGCCGGATGTCGCAGCTGTGCCAAGTGGCCTGACCACCGTCACCCGTGACTTCTTGCGCTGTGGCGGTCAGTTTGTCGGGGTTGCGGCCCACCAGCACCACGTGTGCGCCCAGGCTGGCCAGTTCGTGCGCGGTGCAGCGGCCAATGCCCGAGCCGCCGCCGGTGACGAGGATCACTTGTCCGCGCAGCAGGTCGGCTGCAAAGACGGATTGGTAAGGTGTGGCGGGGTTCATGCAGGGTCTCTCAAAAACAAGGCCAGTGCGGCCGCGGTCAAATCGTCCAGCGAGGCGCGTGGCGGGCTGTTCCGTGTTGTTTGGGGCGCTGCTTTGCCGGCACGCTTGGCGGCTGTGGTGCTTGATTTGGGGTCAGGCGGCTGGTACCACTGAACCGCCCAATTCAAGGCGCCGAAGATCATCAGCCGGGCCAAAGCCACTGGGGCTTGCAGTTGCCCGCTGGCATAAAGCGCTTGCAACACCGGCGTCCAGGCGGCTTCGTAGCCGTCCTTGATTTGTGTGATGGTTTGGCGCTGCTCGGCGCTCAAAGACCGCCATTCGTACAGCATCACCGGGATGAAATCGCTGTCAGGCCCCAGCAGCACATCGAACTGGTTGCGGATCAGTGCGCGCAATTGTTCGCGTGGCGGCAGGTCATTCGGCAGACCCGCGCGGGCGGCTTCTTGCCTTTGGCTGGCTTGCTTCATGCCTTCCACCATCACCGCCAGCAAAAGGTCTTGTTTGTTGCCAAAGTGATAAAACGGGGAGCCCGACTGCATGCCCACCCGCGCCGCGATCTCGCGGGTGCTGGTGGCGTCGTAACCCTTGCCGTGAAACAGCTGCGCCGCTGCGGAGATGAGTGCTTGTCGGCGGTTGCCGTCGTCACGCTCATTCTCGGTTTTGCGGGGGCGGCCGCGTGTGCGTTTGGGCTCAGCCACTTCGGTCATGCGCTCAACGCCCCGCCAAACCCATGCTGCGCGAGATCACTTCTTTCATGATCTCGTTGGTGCCGCCATAGATACGCTGCACGCGGGCGTCGGCATAGGCGCGGGTGATGGGGTATTCCCACATGTAGCCATAACCACCGTGCAGTTGCACGCATTCGTCCATCACTTTGCACTGCAGGTCCGAGCACCAGTACTTAGCCATGCTGGCGGTGGCCGTGTCAAGCTTGTCATGCAGCAGCAGTTCAGAGCATTTGTCGACAAACACTCGCGCCACCTGCACCTCGGTTTGCAGCTCGGCCAGGGTGTAACGGGTGTTTTGGTAATGGCCCACGGCCTGGCCAAACACCTTGCGGTCCTTCACGTACTGCACGGTCCAGTCGATGGCTGCTTGTGCTGCGGCAATGCCGCCAATGGCGATTTGCAGTCGCTCCCAAGGCAGCTGCTCCATCAGGCAAATGAAGCCCTTGCCCTGCATGGCCGTGCCACCCAACAGCTGGTCGGCGCTGACCTTGACGTTGTCAAAAAACAGCTCGGACGTGTCTTGCGCCTTCAGGCCCAGCTTCTTCAAGCGCTTGCCTTTTTCAAAGCCAGGCATGCCGCGCTCGATCAAGAACAAGCTGGTGCCTTTGGCGCCGGCGGCCGGGTCGGTCTTGGCCACCAGGATGACCAAGTCGGCGTGCCAGCCGTTGGTGATGAAGGTCTTACTGCCGTTGATGAGGTAAGTGCCATCCGGCTGGAGCATCGCTGTCGTTTTGACGCCTTGCAGGTCCGAGCCCGCCGCCGGTTCGCTCATGGCAATCGCGCCCACCATCTCGCCGCTGGCCAGCTTGGGCAGGTACTTTTGTTTTTGTGCTTCGGTGCCGTAATGCAGGATGTAAGGGGCGACGATCTCGCTGTGCAGGCCATAGCCAATGCCGGTGAAGCCTGCGCGTGAGAGTTCCTCCATCTGCACCACCGAATACAGCTTGTCTGCGTCTGAGCCGCCATAGGCCTCGGGCAAGGTCATGCACAAAAAGCCGTTCTCACCGGCTTTGTCCCACACGGCGCGGTCTACGTAGCCTTGCTCTTCCCAGGCCTCGTGGTGGGGCGCGATTTCCTTGTCCATGAAGCGGCGAAAGCTGTCGCGAAAGGCCTCGTGCTCGGCGTTGAAAAGTGTGCGTTCGATCATGGGTGTCACCTGTTGGACTGGAGATGGAAGATTTATACAAAGCGGTTGCTTGGTAAAAGTCTATACTGTTTGGAAAACCCCGCAACACAGGGCAAACCCCCTGATGACCCCCAGGAGACAGCATGAGCGAAGCATTTGTTTATGACGCCATACGCACACCGCGTGGCAAAGGCAAAAAAGACGGCAGCTTGCACGAAGTCAAGCCCATCAGCTTGCTGTCGGGCGTGCTGCGTGAGCTGCAAAGCCGCAACCAGTTCGACACCGCGGCGGTGGACGATGTGGTCATGGGCGTGGTCTCGCCCATTGGCGAACAAGGCTCGGTGATCCCCAAAGTGGCGGCGCTGGCCGCAGGCTGGGACTGGCGCTGCTCGGGCGTGCAACTCAACCGCTTTTGCGCCTCGGGCCTGGAAGCGGTCAACATGGCGGCCATGAAAGTGCGCAGCGGCTGGGAAGACTTGGTCGTGGCCGGGGGCCTGGAGAGCATGAGCCGCGTGCCGATTGGCGCGGATGGCGGCGCTTGGGCGCAAGACCCGGAAACCAACAGCGCCACGCTGTTTGTGCCCCAAGGCATTGGCGCAGACTTGATCGCCACCATGAGTGGTTTTACACGCCACGATGTGGACGCCTTCGCGGTCGAGTCGCAAAGGCGCGCCACCGCAGCGCGTGCTGCGGGCTACTTCGATGGCTCGGTCGTGCCGGTCAAAGACAAGCTCGGTCAGGTCATCCTGGCGCAAGACGAATTCATCAAACCCAGCACCACGGTGGCAACTCTGGGCGGCCTCAAAGCTTCGTTTGAGCAACTGGGCGCGATGGGTTTTGACGCCGTGGCTTTGCAGCGCTACCCGCAAGTCGAGCGCATCCACCATGTGCACCACGCGGGCAACTCTTCGGGCATCGTGGACGGCGCAGCAGCGGTGTTGATCGGCTCTGAGGCCGCAGGCAAAACCCATGGCCTCACGCCGCGTGCGCGCATCGTATCGGTGGCCTTGTCGGGGGCCGACCCGACCATCATGCTGACCGGCCCCATGCCGGCAGCGCGCAAGGCGCTGGCCAAGGCGGGCCTGACGATTGACCAGATCGATTTGTTCGAGGTGAACGAAGCCTTCGCCGCTGTGCCCATGAAGTTCATGCAAGAGATGGGTGTGCCGCACGAGAAGGTCAACGTCAACGGCGGTGCGATCGCCATGGGCCACCCGCTGGGGGCCACAGGCGCGATGATTTTGGGCACTTTGATCGACGAGTTGCACCGCCGCCAACTGCGCTACGGCTTGGCCACTTTGTGTGTGGGCGGCGGCATGGGCATCGCCACCATCGTTGAACGCGTTTGACCCGGGAGACACCAAAATGATTTTGAAAACACTGCGCTACGAACTGGCGGACGGCATCGCCACCATCACCTTTGACGAGCAGGGCTCGCCGGTCAACACCATGTGCCTGCAATGGCAGGCCGACCTGACCCAGGCGGCCGAGCAAGTCGTGCAAGACAAAGCCCAGATCAAGGGCGTCATCCTGGCCTCGGCCAAGTCCACGTTTTTTGCGGGGGCCGACCTCAAGGGTGTGATGCGTTCACAAGCCTCTGACGGCCCGCGTGTCTTTGCCGAGATCGAAGCCATCAAGAAAAGTTTTCGCACCCTCGAAACCCTGGGTGTGCCGGTGGTCAGCTGCCTCAATGGCTCGGCCCTAGGCGGTGGCTGGGAAGTGGCGCTGGTGGGCCACCACCGCATCGCCACGGCCAACCCCAAAACCCAATTTGGTTTGCCCGAAGTCACGCTGGGCTTGATCCCGGGTGGCGGCGGCATCACCAAAATGACACGCCAATTGGGCCTGCTGGCCGCACAGCCCTATGTGCTGGAAAGCAAATTGTTTGGCCCCGAAGAAGCGCAAAAGCTGGGCCTGGTGCACGAACTGGTGGCCAGCGACGACCAGCTGCGCCCCCGCGCTTTGGCGCACATTGCGGCATCGCAAGGTCAACCCGAAGCGGCCCAGCACCTGTGGGACCGCAAGGACTACAAAATGCCCGGCGGCACGCCGAGCAACCCCAAGATCGCGGGCATGCTGAGCGTGGCCCCGGCCGTGCTCAAACAAAAAACACGCGGCCTGTACCCTGCGCCTGAAGCGGCGCTGGCCGCCATGGTCGAAGGCGCGATGGTGGACTTTGACACCGCCATGCGCATCGAAAGCCGTTACCTCGCTGGCTTGATGACCAGCCAGGTGGCGCGCAACATGATCAACACCTTCTTCTTCAACATGAACAGCATCAAGGGCGGCCAAAGCCGCCCGAAAGATGTGCCGCGCTACAAGCCGCAAAAAGTGGGCATCTTGGGCGCAGGCATGATGGGCTCGGGCATCGCGTATTCGCAAGCCAACCGGGGCATCGCCACGGTGCTCAAAGACGTGAGCATTGAGGCCGCTGAAAAAGGCAAGGCCTACAGCCACAAGCTCACCCAAAAGCGCGTGGACAAAGGCCGCATGACGGCGGACAAACAAGCGGCCTTGTTGTCACTCATCCAGCCTACGGCCAGCGCCGCAGACCTCAAGGGCTGCGACTTGATCATCGAAGCCGTGTTTGAAAACCGCGAACTCAAAGCCCGCGTCACGCAAGAGGCCGAGCCCATGCTCGCCGAAGGCGGCTTCTTTGCCAGCAACACCTCCACCTTGCCCATCAGCGGCCTGGCCACGGCCAGCGCCAACGCCAACAAATTCGTGGGCATCCATTTTTTTAGCCCCGTCGACAAGATGCAGCTGGTGGAGATCATCCGTGGCGCACAAACCGACGATGAGACCATCGCCCGGGCATACGACTATGTGCAGGCCCTGGGCAAGCTGCCGATCGTGGTAAACGACTCACGCGGCTTCTACACCAGCCGCACCTTTGGCACCTTTGTGATGGAAGGCGCGGCCATGCTGGGCGAGGGCATCCCCGCCCCCGTGATCGAGAACCTGGCCATGCAAGTGGGCATGCCGGTGGGCCCGCTGGCCGTGCTGGACGAAACGGCGCTGTCGCTGTCGGTGCATGTGCTGGACCAAACCCGCGAAGACTTCGCCAAAGAAGGCAAAACCCACACCGCCACGCCCGGCGAGCTGCTGGTCGAGCGCATGGTCAAAGAACTCAAGCGCCCCGGCCGCGCTGCAGGCGGTGGTTTTTACGACTACCCCGCAGGGCAAAAAAAGACGCTGTGGCCTGAACTGAAAACCCGTTTTGGAAAATCAGACGTCAGCTACAACCAGCAAGACATCCAAGACCGCCTGCTGTACCGCCAAGCCGTGGAAACCGCCCGCTGCCTGCAAGAAGGCGTGCTGACCTCGGTGCACGACGGCAACATCGGCTCGATCTTCGGCATCGGCTTTCCGGCCTGGACGGGCGGGGCGTTGCAGTTCATCTATGGTCAAGGCGTGGATGTGTTTGCCAAGCGGTGTGCTGAATTGGCGGCGCTGTATGGCGCGGGGTTTGTGCTGACAGCGCAAGTGATGGCGAGCTTGAAGCAGCATCAGCCGGTGTATTGAACGACTGAGGTGCGACCCGCGGATCCAAACCAACGCAGAGGTGTCAAAACTTCTGCGTTTTGCTTGGACCTCCTGAATCAGGTGCACCTGATTTCGCTGCCGTCGTCTTCAGTAAGGTATGGCGCGACCAGAGCCACCATCCACCGCGATAGCTTGTCCGGTGATCGCGCTGGCAGCATCGCTGCACAAGAAAACAGCCAGCCGGGCCATGTCTTCAGGTTGCATGAAACGACCTGTGGGAATTTCCTTCAGCCTGAGTGCGGTGACTTGTTCGACGGTCATGTTTTCCAGTGCCGCCCATTTTTCAAGAGCCGATTCAAGCCGGGGCGTCCAGGTGTAGCCTGGATGGATCGCATTGACGGTCACCCCGAATGCCCCAACTTGTTCGGCCAGATGCTTCGTGAAATTTGTGACGCCCGCGTTGACCACGCCATTGGTCATTCGGTAGGCGCTGACATCTCGTGCCGTGATGCCCGCCATGTTGACAATGCGCCCCCAGTTCTGGGATTTCATGTGCGGTAGAACAGCGCGTGCACAGCGGATGTAGCCCATGAGTTTGATGTTGATGTGGTGTTGCCAATCTTCGTCTGACAAGGCGTCGAACTCGTTCTGAGAAGAGCTGACAGCATTGTTGATGAGCATGTCGATCCGTCCGAAATGTGCATGGGCGCTGGCCACCAGTGCATCGATATGCTGCGGCACAGAGACATCTGCCACCACACTCAGGACATCCATTCCTTGGGCTTGCAGTGAGGTGCAGGCCTCTTTCAGGGTTGTTTCATGCCGTGCACAAATCACCAGGCGGGCACCTGCCTGTCCCAAATGATGGGCCATTGCATAGCCAATGCCCTTGCTGCCACCGGTGATCAGTGCCACGCGATTTTGAAGATTCAAATGCATCAAACCTCTGAATAGATGAGTGTTTGCTGAACAGAGAGATGTTCAATCGCAGACATGTCCAGTGCAGGCCAGTAGCCTGCGGGGAGAACAATGCAGCCGTCCGCGAAACACAGGGGCGTTTGGAAAATATGGTCCCTTGGCTTGAGAAAACCATTGAACTCACCTGCATTGACAATGGTGGAACGGGCAACACAGGCTTCCATCCAGCAACCAATTTCAGAGGCCACCCCGTTGCCAAGCACCCGTTGCATGCCATGCTGGGTGATGCTTTGCAGATCGGCCATCAGTGGAGTGATGCCACCCGATTTCACGAGTTTGAGCTTGATGTATCGGGCCGCTTGCAGTTGAGCGGCTTTTTCAATGTCCTGCGGTTCGAAGATGGATTCGTCCAGCATCATGGGCACTGGACTGATGCGGGCCACTTGGGCCGCGGCCTCCCAATCTGTGTCCTTGCAGGGTTGTTCAAAGAGTTCAATGAACTGAGGTGACATGCACTGAACAAATTCAACGGCTTGCTCAAATTGATAGCCTTGGTTGCCATCGAGCCTTAGGGTGGCACGGCCGTTGACGTGCGCCTGTATCCAAGCCAGACGCTCCAAATCGCTCGCCACATCAAAGCCGACTTTGACCTTCAAAGTCTTGAATCCTGCCGCCAAAAGTCGATCCACTTCGTCGTGGATTTGGCTTTTGTTTTTGGCGTTGACGGGGGCGAGCATGGGCACAGAGGCTGTTTCGCTATGCGGTCCCAGCAGAGGGTGGGACATTGCCATTTCGACAGCACTGACCAGCGCCGCCACGGCGTGTGAATGCAAGCTGCGATGTTCAAGCCAAAGTGCCATGGCTTCGTGACAATCCAAGCCGATTGCTTGCTTGGCGTAATGCAGGCAAAAGTCCCACCCACCTTGTCGTGTCTCATGGGTATAGCCTTCCACAATGGCTGCTTCGCCAAAGCCAATGGCGCCGTCATCTGTGGTCACGATCACCAGCAGGGTTTCCAAAGCGGTGAGTGTGGCAATCGCGCTTGGATAGGGCTCTTTGAAAGGCATGCGCAAGTCATGCAGCTGGATTTTTTCAATTCTGGACAAGAAGAACTTTCATGGAATCATCTTGAGTTGCTTGAGCAACTGTGTGTCGTTGCGTGCCTGCTCGGTGAGCATGTCGGCCATTGCAGTACGGCTGATGGTGCCTTCAATCGTGCCCGAATCTTTGAGGTATTTTTGAAACCGTGCCGAAGCAACCCCCGCTTTGATCATGGCGTAGTTGCGTTCGATCAAGGCCTCGGGCGTGCCTTTCTTGATGAACAACCCGCGCCAGTGGTACTTGACGATGTCAATGCCCAATTCTTTGAGCGTGGGCACATCGGGCAATTGGGCCAACCGAGCTTCGCCAGTCTGGGCCAGAATCTTGGTACGAGGCGTAAAGGTGCCCGCCACACTGACGTTGCTGACAGCGCCTTCGATCTGTTCTCCAATGACAGCGGCAATGGCTTTGCCGCCACTGTCGTACGGGATCCAGCTGAAATCGCCATCGACCCTGCGGCTCAATTGCATCATGACCATCTGAAACGGACCACCGATGGCATACCCGCCAATCCGAACATGGTCTTTCTTGACGCGCATTTCTTCGGCAAAGGCACCGAAGTCTTTGAATCTCTGGGGCAGCGCATACAGGGCAAAGGGGTCGAGCTGAACCCGGTACAAAGGTTCGAAATCGGTCCATTCATGAAGACGGCCTGGCAACTGCAGTATGGAGGTGATGCCTGTTCCATCGGCCAGCATGGTAAGGCCATCGGCAGGCGCTTGTTTCAAGAAAGACATGGCCAATTGACCCGAGGCGCCTGGCTTGGGCTCCACAATCACGCTGCGTCCCGAGGCTTTGCTGATTTCATCGGCCAGTATGCGCAGCATCACATCTTGCGGAGCCCCTGCACCGGAGCCGTGCACGATGCGCAGGATGGGCTGCTGCTGGCTCCAGCTGGGGGCGGACAAACCCGCCAGTAAGCCCAGTGCCAATATGTGACGTCTTGTGCGGTGAAGCATGTGTTTGTCTCCTAATCGTTGTGAGTCTGAACAGAGGGTGTTGTCGGAAGGGGCGTGATTTAGCGAGATGCGATTTGCGTGCGGTACATGAGCCGGCGTGAATGGGGGTCGAAAGCATCCCGTTTGTGCAAAGTACAAGTGTTGTCCCACATCATGACGTCGCCAACTGTCCAAACCTGGGTCCAAGTGAAACGATCCTGAGTCGCGTGAGCCCACAGTGCATCCAGCAAGGTCTCGCTTTCCTGCAGTGCGAGGCCTTTGATGTAAGCATTGCGGCGACGCCCCAACATCAAGGCTTTTTTGCCGGATTGCGGATGAGTGGTCACCAGGGGGTGAACGGCGCCTACCGTTTGTGTGGGGTCGGTGTTGTCGGAAAATCCCAGTCGCAACTCACCGGCACTGTTGCGACTGGCATCGTGCACACAGCTCAGAAATTGAATGCGCTGCTTGAGTTCATCGGACAAGCTGTCGTAGGCCATGTACATGTTGGCAAAGTGGGTGTCTCCACCCGATGGGGGCACTTCCTTGCTGAACAGGCACGCGCCTTTGGGGGGGAATTCGTTGTAGGTCATGTCGGCATGCCAAACAGCTTCGCCATCCCCGAGTGCACCGACCGGGACACCGCCAACTTTCACGTTTGAAATCACGGCAATTTCTGGCGGTAATTCGTCATGCGTCTTGCTCATGCCGTGGCTGACGGTGGGTCGTTTGTCCAAAGGACCAAAATGTTTGGAAAAGGCGATTTGTTGCTCAAAGCTTACATGCGCCTGATTTCTGAACCGAAGAACCAAGTGCTCTTGCCAAGCCCGACGTATGGTGTCGACCTGGTGCGCACTCAAGGGCTTTGACAAGTCGATGCCAGCAATGTCTGCGCCAAGTGCTTTATGGGAGGCAATCACCTTCAAGGTGTCAACGTTTTCCACGGCTTGCATCTTGGGGTCCTTCATGTTTGACAGAAATCAAGCGTAAGGGAGTTATATTTATAAGTCAATTTTGTTTTTTTGATGAATTTATAGGAAAAATGAATATAACTTTTCGACAAGTCGAGGTGTTTCTGGCGCTGGCCCGGACTTTGAGTTTCAGTCAGGCGGCCAGGGACTGCCACATCTCGCAGCCCGCGCTCAGTTCGAGTATCAAAAAACTGGAAAGTCTGCTGGGGGCTCAGTTGTTTGATCGTCATACACGCAAAGTCAAACTCACGGTGGTGGGGCAGGAGTTTTATGCGCTGGCCACAACGCTCGATGAGAGCATGCAGCATTCACAGGTTCGCATTCGGGAATTCATCTCAGGCGAGCGTGGCAAGCTCATGATTGCGGCGGTGCCTTCCTTGGCCGCCGGCTATGCGCCGCGAGCCATTGCCGCATTCCTTCACCGCCACCCTGACATTGACGTGCAATTGGTGGATGTCCTTTCCGACCAGTGTCTGGACATGTTGCGCATAGGCACGGTCGATGTGGCCTTGACGCCAGCCTATGCAGAGGGGCGCGAGTTTCATCAAACAGCGCTGTTCGAGGAGGCCTTGGGTGCGGTGTTGCCGCAGGATCATGTCTTGACTGAAAAGCAGCTGCTTTCATGGGCCGATCTGAAGCCCTATCCCTTGGTGGTGGTGAACTCCACTGGTCATCTCAGGCAAACCATTGATACAGAATTTCGACGATTGGGGTTTCTCTTGGAGCCTGCCTACGAGGTGGCACAAGTGGGCACCATGTTGGGTTTGATCCGCGAAGGCTTGGCTATCGGCGTGCTGTCAAAAACCTTACTGGAATGCTTTGACTTGGATCACCTGACTTTTCGCCCCATTGACAGCCTGTCTGCATTCCGAACCATTTGCCTGATGACTTCGGTGTCCCGTACACATACCCCGGCCGTGGATGCCTTCATGAAGGTGTGCATGACCATGCCATGAACAGGTTTGCATTTAATGGGGGCGGCCATTCGCCGCGTTCAGGCATCAGCGCTTGCAGCGTTAAAAACAGGACAATCAAGCCTTCCATGCGGACGGCGCTGTAACTTTTCGCCATTCCTGCACGAATCGTGTCATGAAGACCCGTGTTTCATCCACCCACAAGGTATTCCCATGAAGCGACGCAACATGTTCCAATTTTTTGGGGTCTGGCTGGCCAGCGCCACAGTGCCCATGAGCGCGGCAGCGCCCGCATTTCCACTGAAGAAAACCAAAGCCGAGTGGCGCAAGTTGGTCTCGCCGAGTGCATACGAGGTGCTGTTTGAGCACGGCACTGAGCGCCCGGGCAGCAGCCCGCTCAATGCCGAGAAGCGTCCTGGCACCTTTGTGTGTGTGGCTTGCAACTTGCCCTTGTTCAGTGCGGCACACAAATACGAGAGCGGCACAGGTTGGCCCAGTTTTTTCCAAGGCTTGCCCAATGCGTTGGGCACCACCACCGATTTCAAGCTCATCTACCCGCGCACCGAATACCACTGCGCGCGCTGTGGCGGGCACCACGGTCATGTGTTTGATGACGGACCCAAGCCCACGGGCAAGCGCTTTTGCAACAACGGTGTGGCCTTGGCGTTTGTGCCAGAAGGCCAAGCACTTCCCGCTTTGAGGACATGACCATGAACAAGCCAGCCGTGTTGAGGCCCCAGCGTTGGTTCGCCATGGCGCTGACCGCAGTCGCGCTTTTGTTGGCCGCTTGCTCGCCCAGCCTCACGTCCAGCTCGGGTCAAGAACCTGCTGCCTTGGCCACGCCCACCGTGGTGGAGGCTGCACCCGTGGTCAACGGCAAGCCCATGGCTTACGCCTTGTTTGCCGGTGGCTGTTTCTGGTGCATCGAGGCAGACTTCGAAAAAATGACCGGTGTGGTGGCCGTTGATTCGGGCTACACCGCAGGCAAAACGCCCAATCCCACTTACGCGCAAGTCAGTGCCGGGAACACGGGCCATACCGAGGCGGTGAGGGTGCTGTACGACCCCGGCCAAGTGAGTTACGCGCAGTTGGTTGACTACTTTTGGCGGCACATCGACCCGACCGTCAAAGACCAGCAGTTTTGTGACGTGGGCGCCCATTACCGCAGCGGCATCTATTGGCAAAATGAAACGGAACGCACCATCGCCGTGGCCAGCCGTGACGCCCTGATCCGCAGCGGCCGTTTTCCCATCATTCACACGGAACTGGCTCCAGCCTCTGCGTTTCATCTGGCCGAGGACTACCACCAGGATTACTACAAGAAGAACGAACTGCGTTACAACTACTACCGATTGAGTTGTGGACGGGACGCTCGGGTCAAAAAACTCTGGGGTTAAGGCCTTTGCGTCTTCGAACGCGCCCGCTCTTTGTCTGCGGCCTTGGCCGTTCAATGACATTCACCAGTCGCACCACCGTGGGCGAATTTTTTTGGAACTGCTGCATGGAAATCAAAGTCAATTTTCTCGACAAACTGCGCCTGGAGGCCAAGTTTGACGACTTCACCGTGCTGGCCGATCAGCCGATTCGCTACAAGGGCGATGGTTCGGCGCCGGGGCCGTTCGATTACTTTTTGGCCTCGTCGGCTTTGTGCGCGGCCTATTTTGTGAAGCTGTACTGCGAGACGCGCGGCATCTCCACCGAGCACATCCGCCTCTCGCAAAACAACATCGTGGACCCCGACAACCGCTACCTGCAAACCATCCAGATCCAGGTGGAGTTGCCGGCCGACATGTCCGACAAAGACCGCCAGGGCATCTTGCGGTCGATTGACCGATGCACGGTTAAAAAGGCGATTCAAGCGGGACCCACCTTCATCGTTGAGGCGGTGGACAACCTGGACGCCGACGCGCAGGCCTTGCTCACGCTCAAGCCCGATCAAACCACGCAGACGCGCATTGCGGGCAAGGACTTGCCGCTGGAGCAGACCATCGCCAACATGACGGCGGTGTTGGCCAACTTGGGCATCAAGATCGAGATCGCCTCCTGGCGCAACCTGGTGCCCAATGTCTGGTCGCTGCACATCCGCGACGCGCATTCGCCCATGTGCTTCACCAACGGCAAAGGCTCCAGCAAAGAGAGTGCCTTGGCCTCAGCCTTGGGCGAATACATCGAGCGGCTGAACAACAACCACTTTTACGCTGGCGTTTTTTTTGGCGAGGACCTCGCGCAAGCCGACTTCGTGCACGACCCACAAGAGCGTTGGTTCCCACCGGGCAAGCGGGACGCGCTGCCCAAAGGCTTGTTGGACGCCCACTGCTTGAGCATCTACAACCCCGACGGCGAGCTGCGTGCCTCGCACCTGTTCGACACCAACTCGGGCAACCCCTCGCGCGGCATTTGTGCGCTGCCCTATGTGCGCCAGTCCGACGGTGCGGTGGTGTACTTCCCCTCCAACTTGGTGGAAAACCTGTTTGTGAGCAACGGCATGAGCGCGGGCAACACCCTGGTGGAAGCCCAGGTGCAGTGCCTGTCGGAAATTTTTGAGCGCGCCGTCAAGCGCGAGATCATTGAAAGTGAAATGGCCTTGCCCGATGTGCCGCCTGCGGTGTTGGCCCAATACCCTGGCATCGTGGCAGGCATTGAGGCCTTGGAGGCGCAGGGGTTCCCGGTCCTGGTCAAAGACGCATCGCTCGGTGGTGTCTACCCGGTGATGTGCGTGACCCTGATGAACCCGCGCACCGGGGGTGTGTTCGCCTCGTTTGGCGCACACCCGCGCATGGAGGTGGCGCTGGAGCGCAGCCTGACCGAGTTGCTGCAGGGCCGCAGTTTTGAGGGCCTGAACGACCTGCCTGCGCCCACCTTCATCAGCAACGCGGTGACCGAGCCCAACAACTTTGTGGAGCACTTCATCGACTCCAGCGGTGTGGTGTCGTGGCGTTTTTTCAGCGCTCAAGCGGACCACGCCTTTGTGGCATGGGACTTTGCCGGGGAGGGCGAGGATGCCACCGCCCAAGAGTCCGCCACGCTGCTGGGCATCTTGCGGGCCATGGGCAAAGAAGCCTATGTGGCGGTGCACGACCAACTCGGCGCCATCGCCTGCCGCATCTTGGTGCCGGGCTATTCCGAGGTGTACCCGGTGGATGACCTGATTTGGGACAACACCAACAAAGCGCTCTTGTTCCGCGCCGATGTGCTCAACCTGCACCGTCTGGATCACGAGGCTCTGGAGGCTTTGCTCGAGCGTCTAGAGAACAATGAGCTGGACGATTACCTCGACATCGCCACCCTGATCGGCATTGAGTTTGACGACAACACAGTGTGGGGGCAGCTCACGGTGATGGAGCTCAAGCTCTTGATTCACCTGGCTTTGCAGCAGCTGGAAGAGGCCCACGAACTGGTGGGCGCTTTCCTTCAATACAACGACAACACCGTGGAGCGCCGCTTGTTTTACCAAGCTTTGAACGTGGTGCTGGAGGTGAAGCTGAACGAGGACTTGAATTTAGAAGACTACGAGCTGAACTTTAGGCGCATGTTTGGCGATGAGCGCATGGATGCGGCCACCGGCTCGGTGGAGGGCAGCGTGCGCTTTCATGGCCTCACGCCCACCAGCCTGCAGCTGGACGGCTTGGAGCGGCACCAGCGCTTGCTCGACAGCTACAAAAAGCTGCACACGGCGCGGGCGAAGGTGGCGGCGAAGCAGGCCTTGGCGTGAATCCGCCAAGAGGGGTATTTGCCAGCCGTGCCACAGCGCCGAGCTTGGCTCCAACACAGGTGTCCCTAGGAGGGCTTGGCTTTGACTCTGACCCCACCGATCACCCCTGCCACCAACAGCGCAATGCCCGCCAGAGTCAGGGATTCTGGCCACTGGCCGCGCAGCCAGAAGGCGTAGCCTAAAGCAGCCAAGGTCTCGAAAACGATCAGTTGGCCCGCCAAGGCGGTGGGCAGTCGTTGGCTGGCGGCGTTCCAGCACAGGGTGCCCAGCCAAGAAGCGAACAGGCCGATGGCCACCATGAGGCCGACAAACTCCAGCGGCCTTGGCCCCAGCGGCATGGGCAGCGGATTGTGCGTGGCGCTGGCCCAAAGCCAGAAAGCGGCATAGCCCAGCAAGGCCAGAGGCAAGGTGGCGACCCCTTGCGCCGTGGCCCACACACGTGGGTTGCGGTCGGGGTGGCCACGCAGCCAGTCGGCATTTTTCAGGGGGTACCAGGTCCAGCAAACCACCGCACCCACGGCCAACGCGGCCCCGGAGATGTAGCGGCCCGTGTCGGCCTGCGGGTTTTGCAGCAGGGCGGCCCACTCCACATGGTTGACGCAGGCGATGCCGAGCAAGATCAGCGCCAAAGGAGGGGCCAGTTTGAGCCACGGAAAACGCCCATCGCGCTGGTGGTTCAGCAAGTTGGCGGCGACGGCAATCACCACCGGCAACGTGCCGATGATCATGGTGGGCAGCGCCCCGCCTGCGCGTTGGATAGCGCTGGCCAAAAACAGGTAATACAGCACGTTGCCAATGGCCGCCAACTTGAACGCGTCCAGCCAGTCGGCGCGGGACAGGCGTTTGATTTCAGCACGGTCTACAAATGCGAGCGGCAGCGCGATCAGGCCAAAAGCCAGGTAGCGTCCAAAGGTGTGCATTGCGGCGGGGTATTCGGGCAACATCAACGGGCCGACAAACACCAGGCCCCACATCATGCCGGCTGCCAAAGAAAAGAAGAGGCCTCCCCAGAAGGCGTTGGTGTGGTTGGACATGCGTCTTGAAGAATCGGTTCAGGCGCGCCAGGCAGGCAGTTGCCAGTTGCGCCAAAGTGCCAGAGCGCGCAAGCCCACGGTCACCGCCAGGCAGCCGAGCAGGGCCACCCAGCCCGGTGCATCGGAGAACCACAGGAGCAGATAAGTCCAGCCGCCCGCAAAGGCGCAGACCGCGTAGGGGCGGTGGTCTTTGAAAGCAGTGGGGATTTCGTTGCACACCATGTCCCGCAGCACACCGCCAAACACGCCTGTGATCAGACCCATGAGCACGGCGACCACTGGAGGCATGTTTGCTTGCAGTGCGTGGTGCACACCCGTGGCGGTGAACAGGCCCAGGCCTAATGCGTCGGGCCAGAGGATGGCTTTTTCGGTGATTTCAAAATGGCGCTGGCGCATGAAGACCATGGACAGCACGCACAGTGCCAAAACGCCCCAGAGCATTTCGGTGTGTTGCACCCAGAAGAAGGGGCGTTGGTCGAGCAGCAAGTCGCGTAAGGTGCCACCGCCAAACGCTGCCAAAAAAGCCACCACGCACACGCCCACTGCATCGAGCCGTTTGCGGGCGGCTTCCATCAGGCCCGAGAGGGCGAAGGCGGCGGTGGCCGACAATTCGACCAACAGGCGCAGGGTGTCTCCCCAGGATTGAATGGCGTACATGCCGGGGATTATCAGGCCAGCCAGACTTGCCGATAGCGCCCTTGTGCATCATGGTCCTGGGTTTGTTTGGTCGGGTTGAAGCGCCTGCCCACGCGTGGGTCCGTGCCTCGGCCACTCACATACAGCCAGTTGCCCTGGTTGCTGTAGACATCAAAGTCCACCAGCTGCGACTCGAACCAGGCCGCGCCAGCACGCCAGTCGCAAGACAGGTCGTGCACCAAAAAGCTGGCCACGATTTGGCGCATGCGGTTGGAGGTGAAGCCTGTTGCGGCCAATTCACGCATGCCGGCATCGACGATGGGCTCGCCGGTTTGGCCGCTGCACCAGCGCTGAAAGTCTTTGGGAAAGTGCGAGGGCTTGGGCAGGTTTGACAAACCCCTTGCCGCATAGAGTTGGGGGCCGTGTTGCAAATGCAGCATGCGGAAGTTGTCGCGCCACAGCAGCTCAAACCAGAGCCAGTAGGTGCCGTCGTTGCTGCCGTGTTGTTGTTCGTAGGCCTGCAGCTCTGCCCAAATGCGGCGAGCCGACACCGCGCCCGTGGCCAACCAGGGCGACCAGTGGCTGCTGGTGTGCTGGCCGTGCAGGGCGTTGCGGGTTTGTTTGTAGCGGTCGGGCCAAGGGGGTGTGAGGTAGCTGTGCAAGTGGGCCAAAGCGCTGGCTTCGCCACCCCGGCAAGCGGCTTGGGTGTAAGGGAAATTCGAGCGTGGGTGCGCGTCGACTTCGGAGCCGGCTTGCAGCAGCGTGCAGGCGTTGTCGATCCTGCCGGGCAAGCTGGCCCATGTGGTTGAGGGCTCACTCGGAGGCGCAGGCAGCTGGGTGGGCGCAGGCAGCGGTGCCAGAGGTTGGAGCCGTGCCGATTCGATGCGTTGGCGAAACTCGGTGAAGACTTGCGGCATCTCTGCGGTCGCAAAGGGCAGGGCGTCGGGCTCGATCAGGCTGGATTGCCACAGCGTTTTGACGGTGAGGCCCGCGTTGATCAGCGCTTGCACCTGGGCTTCTTCTTCGGGCGCGGCGATGTCTTCGCAAAACACGGTGTCGGCTTGTACTAGGCGTGCGCAGGCGGGCAGCACTTCGGCTACGGGGCCTTGCAGCATAAAAATTTGCTGGCCCAGGGCCTGCAATGAACTGTTCAGGTCTTGCAAGGTGTCGGCCACAAAGCGCCTGCGGTGCGCGCCCATGCGGCGAAAGCCCCAGGCGGTGGGTGTGTCTTGTGTAGGTTCGTGCACATAGACCAGCAGCAAGTCATGCTCGTGCGCTTGGGCGTGAGCGATGGCTTGCTGGAGGGCGCGTTGGTCGTGCAAGCGCAAGTCGTTTCGAAACCAAAAAAGGGTGCTGCGCATGCTTTTAAAAATCAAAGCCCAGCTGTGCGCTGGGTGGTGTGTGGACTGAAGAGGACTTGTCCGACTTTCGGCGACTGGTCTTGGGGGTGTCGCTGTCGCGGGTGAACACGTCACGTTGCCGGCCGCTGCCGTGCTGACGCGAAGCGTGTTTCTCGACGATGGCTTTTTTACCTGCCCTCACATCGGGTTCGGCCCGGCGCGCGTGCAGCGCGGCTTTGGAATTGCGAGTGGCTTCGGCCAAGTCCACCACGGGCAGGGGAATGTCGGCATCGGGCCCGCTGCCCACCGTCAGGCCGCAGTGGCGCTGCACTTCAGGGGGCATGAGCCAAGGCTCGAACAACCAGGTGTCGGGCACAAGCCGCATGTGCGGCAGCCAGCGGCGCACAAAAATGCCTTTGGGGTCGTGATCTTGCGCTTGCTTGATCGGGTTGTAAACCCGCGTGGTGTTGATGCCGGTGGTGCCCGACTGCATTTGAAGCTGGCTCCAGTGGATGCCGGGTTCGTAATCGAGAAACTGCGTGGCCAGCCAATGGCCCACGGGCCGCCAGTCCAGCCACAACGGGTAGGCCGCCACCGACACCAGCATGGCCCGCATGCGAAAGTTGAGCCACCCGGTTTCATAAAGCATGACCACGCAAGCGTCCACCATGGGCCAGCCGGTGCGGGCCGAGGTGAGGGCCGCAAAGTGCGCATCGTTCCAGCCGTCTTCGCGCAGGCCGTCGTAACCTCGGTGCATGTTGCGCCACTCGATTTCGGGTTCGCTTTCGAGCTTTTGAATGAAGTGGCAATGCCAATACAAGCGGCTGATGAAACCGACCAGACCGGCACGGTGCCTGCCCGCTTGCGGCGGCAGAGCATCGAGTGCAGCCCTGGTGTTTTGCACCACTTCGCGCAGGCTGATGCAGCCATAGGCCAAGTAGGTCGACAGGCGAGAACACGCGGTGGGCGAAGACAGTGGCGAGGAGATGCCGCCCCGGTAACCCAGCGCCCGCGCGTCCAAAAAACTGTGCAGGGTCTCCAGCCCCAAGCGGCGGCCACCACGTTGGCGTGCGGTGGGGTTGTGCTGCAGGCCGGGTGGTGCGCGCATGCTTTCTGGCCCGCGGTCTTTAGGTGGCTTGAAAAACTGTAACGCTGGCAAGATGGCTTGCGCTGCGGCCATGTGTGCTTCCCAGCGGGCTTGCCACGTGTTGCGGCTTTTGAGGCGCCGCACCACGCCAAACTGCGCCAACTCGGTCCAGCCCACACCAGCACTGCGGCACCAAGCACCCACTTGGAGGTCGCGCTCGTATGTGAAGGCGTTGCCGGTTTCTTCGTGCGCCACCAGTTCGGCAAACGGCTCTTGCGCGTACAGCGCGGCCAGCACCTGCACCGCAGGCCCCACGCGCACCTGCAAGCTGCCGCCCAGTGAATGCAGTTCTTGGTCCAGCTCAGTCAAAGACTCGCGCACAAACTCGAAATGCTGAAGGGCCGCATCGGGCTGCGCCCACAGATCGGGTTCAACGATGTAAAGGCAAAGCACGGGGCCTTGGGCGGCAGCGTGCGCGAGCGCCGCATGGTCGCGCAGGCGCAAGTCGCGTTTGAACCAGACCACGCGGTACGTCATGGCCTGTTCCCGAGGGCTGAGACAGGTCCCAGTCCACCTGGCCCTGGACCATAACGCTTCGGATCGACTTTCACGCAATCGATCAAAGCTTTGGGCAGGCCGGGCGCATTCTCGCGCAGGTAACGCCGGACCAGGTCGCCGCTGTGCCAAGGCGCGGTCGAGCCGCTCCACACCGCCCGGTCTTGCACGCGCCACTGCTCGCCCTGCAGGCGCAGCACCACCAGGCTGGGGTTGAGGGTGTCAAAAGCCACCTCGGCCACGCTCCAGTCGTCTTGCTGCAACAGCTGCAACAAGCGAGCGCTGCGTGAATCGGGCAAGCTGTGTTGCTGGAGGGTCAGCAAGATGGCTTGGGCCTTAGGGCTGTTGTGGGACAGCGTGGTCAGCGGTGTCCATGCGTTGCAATCGCTTTGCCAAGCCCGTGCTTGTTCGGCCGCCCAGCCCCTGAGGTCAAAGCGTTGGCCGTTCACCTCCAGCAGTTTCCCGCCGTCTTGGTTGACCCAGTCCACATGGCTGTCGACCACCAGCAGGGCGGTGATCAGCACCATGATGGCGGCCACATGACGTTTCATGCCCTGCGGCTCCGGTGTTTTTGTACTGAAATATCATGCATTTTTATGAATTTCATGCTGATTAGAAATTTATGAGTTGTTTTGTGACTGCTTGGTCATAGAATATCTCATCGTTACCGGAGAAGGCCATGATCCAGAAGAAAACCGTCAAAGCCCTTGACATCGCTGTGTTCATCACTTCGCGTGCGGTGGTCAAACCCGTGACCACCGAAGAGATCGCCCAGGGTCTGGGTTTGTCGTCTTCGTACACCGAATCGATTTTGAAAGAACTGCGAGAGGCGGACCTGATCCGCGCCCACCGCGGCCCGGGCGGCGGCTACCAAATTCGCGGCAACCCCGAAGACATCAGTTTGTGGGATGTGGTGCAGCATTTTGAAGAGATGCACAGCTTTGATGCCCTCTACCCTGAGGGCGACCACCCGATGAAAGCACTGGAAAGTGACATCCAGCGCAACATGCAAGCTTTGCTGCAAGCTCAAACTTTGTCCGATGTGGCCGTGCCGTTCATGCCGACCGATGCACGCGTGTCCTCCATGTTGGGGCAGTTTCGCCTCAAGCCCTTGCCTGCGCCGGTCATGCCGCGCGCGCCCAATTCGGTGTTTCAGCTCAGCATGATGATGTGAGACGGGCTTCGCTCAATGCGGTGCCCAAGCGAACTCGCGCAGTTGCGCCAAACTCACATACTGCAGCGCTTTTTCGTGTGTGCTCTCCAGTACCACCGGCGGGGCCACCTCGGCCTGCAAGGCTTCGCGCCAGCGCAAGGCGCACAAGCACCAGCGGTCTCCCGCCTTCAGGCCCGCAAAGCGGTATTCAGGTCTTGGCGTGACCAGGTCGTTGCCACGAGAGACTGAAAAATCCAGAAAAGCCTGCGTGACTTTGGCGCAAATCACATGCGTGCCGGCGTCCTCGTCGCTGGTGTTGCAGCAGCCGTCCCTGAAGTAACCCGTGAGAGGGTCGTATGAGCAGGGGATCAATTCACCGCCGAGAACGTTCAAACCGGAGCGAGTCATGAGGGTCCAGATGCAATTGGAGAAGAAGCACCTATTGTCCGGCGGTCTGCACGCGTTGTCAGCCGAGCCGGGCAAAAGGACAGACGGTGGCAGGGTTTTGGTTGGAAACTTGGGACAGGCGCGAGACAGCTGCGTGGAGGACGGACCGTTAAGATGACCAGCCAAGTCCCATGTTCATGAACTTCCCACTCATCACCGACCCGTATTTCTACCTGATTGCTGTGCCGGCGGTGCTGCTTTTGGGGCTGAGCAAAAGTGGTTTTGGTGCGGGCTTTGGTTCTTTGGCTGTGCCGATGATGGCGCTGGCCGTCACGGTGCCGCAGGCTGCCGCGATTTTGATGCCCGTCTTGCTGGTCATGGACCTGCTGGGTTTGGCCGCTTTTCGCAAGGACGTGGACCGGGCGTTGCTGCGCTTCATGGTGCCCTTTGCCATGGTGGGTATTGTGCTGGGAGCCCTGTTGTTCAAACTGCTCGATGCGCAGCGGGTGGCGGCCATTGTGGGGGCGTTTACTTTGCTGTTTCTGGCCCAGCAAATGCTGTTCAAGCCCGACCCCAACGGCTCACCCCCGCCGCGCTGGCTGGGCGGGCTTTTGCTCATCACGGCGGGTTTCACCAGCTTCATCGCGCATGCGGGCGGGCCACCGGTCAACGCCTATGTGATGCGCCAGAAGCTCAAACCCATTTTGTTCACCGGCACGCTGGCGTACCTGTTTTTTTTCATCAACATGGCCAAGTGGGTGCCCTATGCTTGGCTGGGTTTTTTGGACTCGCGCAACTTCGCGACCTCTTTGGTGCTCTTGCCGCTGGCCCCGATGGGCGTGTGGTTGGGGGTGCGTGTGGCGCGGCGCCTCCAGCCCGATTTGTTTTACCGCCTGATTCGCCTGGGCATGTTCCTCACGGGCTGCAAGCTCTTGTGGGACGGCTGGCGCTGAGCAGGCCTTTTTTTCATCCTCAGGAGACCTTTCATGAAAGCAGCCTGGTACAGCCGCAATGGCGAAGCCCAAGACGTGATGCAGGTGGGCGATTTGCCCACACCCATCCCCCAAGCCGGTGAGGTGCTGGTGCGCCTGGCCACCTCGGGGGTGAACCCGTCAGACGTCAAATCGCGCCGCGCGCGTCCCGTGAACGACCCCCTCATCGTGCCGCACAGCGACGGCGCTGGCGTGATCGAAGCCGTGGGGGCTGACGTGCCTGCCTCGCGCGTGGGCGAGCGGGTGTGGCTGTGGAACGGCCAGTGGCAGCGCGCCTTGGGCACCTGCGCGCAATACATCGCCTTGCCTGCTGCGCAGGCGGTGGCCTTGCCAGCGGGCACTGACTTTGCAGCGGGCGCCTGCATGGGCATTCCGGGCCTGACGGCGGTGCAGGCGGTGATCTTGGCCGAGCGTCTCAGCGGCGATTTGCGTGGGCAAACGGTGCTGGTCACCGGTGCCTCATCGGCGGTGGGTCACTACATCACGCAAATGGTGACACTGGTGGGCGGTCGGGTGATCGGCACCGTTGGCTCTGAGGCCAAAGCCGTGCACGCCCGTGCTGCGGGCATGCACGAGGCGATTTTCTACAAGGCCGAATCGGTGCCCGAACGCGTCAAGGCCGTGACCCAAGGGCGTGGGGCCGATGTGATCATCGACATGGATTTCTCAACCACCGCCGCGTGGGCCTCAGCGGGCGCTTTGGCCCCTCACGGTCAAGTCGTGTGCTACGGCTCCAACGCGCTGGAAGTGCCTCTGCCGTTTCGGCCCTGGCTTTACCAGTCGATGGGCGTGAAGTTCTTTCTGGTCTATGACCTGACACCCATCGACCGCTTGGCGGCCGTGGCACGTTTGTCGAATCTGTTGGCCACCCAGCAGTTGCATCACAGCATCGGCGCACAATTCACCTTGGACCAGGTGGCCTTGGCGCACCGCACGGTGGAGGCGGGGCAGACGGTGGGCAATGTGGTGATCGAACTTTGAACCTGGGTCGACTCAAGAGCAACAAGGCAAGGGGCGATCCTGAAGCCAAGGCAGCGCGATGCGCCAGAGCACCCGTCGGATTGCCGTTATGCTTGATGGGCTTTCCAAGTTTCCTGTTTTGTCCCGGTTTTTCTGATCGTTCATGGCTGCTCCTCATCAATCGCTCTCGGGCTTGCTACCTTTCTTCAAGCCCTACCGCGTCGGCCTGGGCTTTGCGGCCCTGTTTTTGTTGCTGGCCGCAGGCACCACGCTGGCGTTTCCTTGGGTCTTGCGGCAACTGATCGACCAAGGTCTGTCCACGGGTGCACCGGCCGACCAGTTGTCGGGCAACTTCTTGCAACTGTTTGGCGTGGCCGCGGCTTTGGCGGTGTTTTCTGCCGGGCGCTTTTACATGGTGAGCTGGTTGGGCGAGCGCATCACCGCCGACCTGCGCAACGCGGTGTACGGCCATGTGCTCCAGCAGAGCCCCGCTTTTTTTGAAACCACGCAATCGGGCGAAGTGCTTTCGCGCCTCACCAACGACACCACCTTGGTGCAAACCGTGGTGGGCTCGTCGTTTTCCATGGGCCTGCGCAACCTGGTCATGGGCACCGGCGCGCTCTTGATGCTGGTGTGGACCAACCCCGTGCTCATGCTGCAGGTGGTGGCGGTGCTGGCCGCGGTGATTTTCCCCAGCGTCTACCTGGGCCGCCGGGTGCGCCGCTTGTCACGCGCCAACCAGGACCGGGTGGCCGATTCGAGTGCCATGGCCTCTGAGGTGCTCAACGCCATCAGCGTGGTGCAAAGCTACACGGCCGAAGGCCGCGAGACGCGCCGCTTCATCGACTCGACCACGCGAGCCTTGGGCACGGCTCTGGGGCGCATTCGAGCGCGTTCGGTGCTGGTGGGCTTCATCATCATGGCGTCCAGCGCGGTGCTGCTGTGGGGCTTGTACATGGGCACGCTGGCCGTGCGTGCAGGCACCAGCACCGCAGGCCAGCTGGGCGAGACGGTGTTTTACGTGATCTTGCTGGCCAGTGCCTTTGCGGTGCTGGGGGAGGTCTACGGCGACATGCTGCGCGCGGCCGGTGCGACTGAGCGCCTGATGGAGTTGCTGCACACCGAGTCGAATTTGAAGCTCGCCGCCGATCCGCAAAAGGCCGCCTGGCCGCAAGGCGGCTCATCTTTGCAGCTCGAATCGCTGCAGTTTCACTACCCCTCGCGCCCCGGCACCTGGGCGCTGGACCAACTCAGCGGCCAGATCCGATCGGGCCAGACGGTGGCCGTGGTGGGCCCAAGTGGCGCAGGCAAAACCACCTTGTTCGATTTGCTGATGCGCTTTCACGACCCACAATCGGGTCGCATTGTGCTGGACGGCGTACCGATCGACCAGATGGACTTGCACGACCTGCGCGAGCGCATGGCCATCGTGCCGCAGGAGCCGGTGATTTTTTCTGGCACGGTGATCGAGAACATCCGCTATGGCCGCCCCGCGGCCAGCCTGGAAGAGGTGCTGGCCGCCGCCGAGGCCGCGTACGCGCAAGAGTTCATCCGCGAATTGCCCGAGGGCTTTGACACTTACTTGGGAGACCGCGGTGTGCGCTTGTCAGGCGGCCAACGCCAACGCATCGCCATTGCACGGGCCATCCTGAAAAATCCACCGCTCTTGCTGCTGGACGAGGCCACCAGCGCGCTCGACGCCCAAAGTGAAAAAATGGTGCAAGCCGCGCTGGACAAAGCCATGGTCGGCCGCACCACGCTGGTCATCGCCCACCGCCTGGCCACGGTGCAACGCGCCGACGTGATCTGGGTGCTTGAGCGGGGACGCCTGATGGAGCAAGGCACCCACGCCGAGTTGCAAGCCAAGGGTGGCCTATACGCCAGCCTGGCGGCGTTGCAGTTCAACACCGGCAACGTCTAGCCTGGGTTTTCGACAGCGCCGCGCTTGGGTGGCGCAGACACAAAAAAAGCCGCAGTGAAGCGGCTTTTTCATGGGCAACTGAAAAGATCAGTTGCGGGTGTCGCGGTAGCCACTGCCGTAGCCGGTGCTGGGCTCTTTAGGCTTGGAGATGTTCACCACGATCGAGCGACCGCTGACCGACATGCCGTTCAGGCCGGTGATGGCGGCTTGGGCTTCTTCGGCGCTGGACATTTCGACAAAGGCGAAACCTTTGGAGCGACCGGTGTCACGGTCCATCATGACTTTGGCCGACATGACGCCGCCAAATTCAGAAAAGTTTTGACGCAAGCTGGCGTCGTCGATGGTGTAGGGCAAGTTGCCCACGTAAATTTTGCTGCTCATGGTGGAGCCTTTCAGAGAGGTGGCGTGGCAGCTTCAAAACAAAGCCGACATGCAGGGAAAAGCGACTTCTTGACAGAAGCCGCAGGGAAACGTGCAAAGCCTAGCGGTTTCAGCACATGGGTTCGGGGCTGCGGCTGTCTTGCAGCCAGTCGCGTGTCGTCTCGAGGACGTGTCGCGCAGCGTGTTGGGTTGAGGTGAACGCCATTGAGCGCTCAGCGGTCGTCCATGCCAAGCCTTGCAAGGCAGCGCGAGGTTGGCGCGCAGCAGGGGAGTCAGAAGTTCGGTCAAGGCCGGAATAAAAAGGGCGTGTCGATGGCAAAACGACTTGGGCGCTCGTACGGGTGGTTGTTGGAGAAATCAAAGTCAATGAAGTCGCAAACCATCCAGGGGCTTGCGCAGAGCTGTGGGAAAAAAACAAAGCCTGCAGCTCAACAGGGCAAGGTGTTCGAGGTCAATCGACGCTGATGCAAACGCCTTGAGGGCAGAATGCGTGTTGTTCAAAGAGTGATGTTGAACAATGACCAGATCATATTCCTATTTTGAATAAAATTCAATTCTTTTAATTCTAACAGTTTGAAGGACGTCAGGTCCTTCGTGGCGTGGTTGGCTCAGCCGGCCCGTGTGAAGGGCATCACGCCCACCAGCCAAAGGTGCAAACCGCCCATGAAAAATGCCGCCCAGAGGCCTGTGCCCAAGGTCACCGCGACCAAGGTGCTCATGAGCTTGCCCTCAGGCGCGCTGTGCAGGCTTTGGCGGTCGCGCTTGCGAGCGGCGCGAAAAACCAACACCGCCCAGATGAGGAAACCACCGAACAAGAGCACATCGGCCAGGTTGCCGTTCGACAGCAAATGACCCAGCGCCCAAACTTTGACGGACAAGGTCATGGGGTGACGCAGTTTGGCTTTGATCTGGTTGCCGGGCACATAGCTGGCCAACAACAAGACCATGGACAACCACATCAGCAAAATGGTGGCGTGCTGCATGCCGCGAGGCGGTGTCCAAAGTACCACCGGGTCGAGCCGGGCCTGGCTGTAGCCTTGCACCAACAAATAAAGTCCGAGCACCGAGACTGCAGCGTAAACGGCCTTGAAGCCCAGCGCACCCCAGCGGTCAATGCTGTTTTGACGCAACTGCGGGACCAAGCTTTGCAAGGAGTGAATGCCCAAAAAAATGGCCAATCCAATGAGCAGTTGCAACATGTCAAAACCTTTGTGTCAGATGCGTTTGAAATTCACCGAGCATTTTGACACGCCGCTGTGCTTTGCGGGTGACCTCAGAAAGCCCGGACTTTCCTGTGTGATTTGCTCGGGTATCACGCCCTGCGTGACAAGGTAACTGATGTGGCGCACAATGAACTGTTCAGTAATTTTTTTGACATACCTTCGAGGAGCTTCTCATGTCCCGTTTCACTTCCACCCCCTCCACCCGTCGTGTTTTCATGATGCAAGTGGCCACCGCTGCCACGGCCGTTATGGCGGTTGGCGAGGCGGCTGCCCAAGCCATGGTCGACGAAAAAGACCCACAAGCCGCGGGCTTGGCTTACAAAGCCGACGCCAGCAAAGTCGACAAAGCCAAGTTTCCCAAGATGGCTGCGGGCGCCAACTGCGCCAACTGTGCCTTGTTCCAAGCCAAGGCCGGCGCTGCGGCAGGCGGTTGCCCCTTGTTTGCCGGCAAGCAAGTGGCCGCCAAAGGCTGGTGCTCCGCTTGGGCCAAAAAGGCCTGATGCCCATGTGGGCTTGAGCGGACTGAACCGTCCGCTTGGTTCCATCCAAACCGCCCTCGGGCGGTTTTTTTTCGGCCATTCGTTGCTGAGGGCCCCGGCATTGTCCGTTCATGTATTTCCGAGTGTTCTAAAATAATTCGTATGACGAATCGAAAAGGCATCATCCTCGCAGGCGGCTCCGGAACCCGTCTGTACCCCGTGACCCAAGCGGTGAGCAAGCAGCTCATGCCGGTGTACGACAAGCCCATGGTGTATTACCCGTTGACCACGCTCATGCTGGCGGGCATTCGCGATGTGCTGCTGATCAGCACGCCGCAAGACACGCCACGTTTTACCGAACTGCTGGGTGACGGCAGCCAGTGGGGCATGAACATCCAGTACGAGGTGCAGCCCAGTCCCGATGGCCTGGCGCAGGCTTTCATCATTGGCAAGGACTTTGTGGGCAACGACCCGAGCGCCTTGGTGCTGGGCGACAATATTTTTTATGGCCACGATTTGGTGAAGCTCTTGGCCAATGCCAACGATCGCTCCCACGGCGCCAGTGTGTTTGCCTACCATGTGCATGACCCGGAGCGGTATGGGGTGGTGGATTTTGACGGGCAGCAACGTGCGCAGAGCATCGAAGAAAAGCCCAAAACACCCAAAAGCAACTACGCCGTCACGGGCTTGTACTTTTACGACCAGCAGGTGTGCGACATTGCCGCTGACATCCGGCCTTCACCGCGTGGCGAGCTGGAAATCACCGATGTCAACAAGCGCTACCTCGAGCTGAACCAGCTCAACGTGGAAATCATGGGCCGAGGATATGCTTGGTTGGATACGGGCACACACGACAGTTTGCTTGAAGCTGCAGGCTTCATTGCCACGCTGCAAAAGCGCCAAGGCCTGATGGTGGCGTGCCCGGAGGAAATTGCTTTCACGCAAAAGTGGATCGATGCGGCGGCCGTGCAGCAGCTGGCCGCGCCCTTGGCCAAAAATGGCTACGGCCAATACCTCTTGAACTTGCTGAAATAAGCCGCTTTCAGGCCGGTGGTTGCAGGCCGTTCATTGAATGACACTTCTGGCCTTGTCGGCATGGAAGCCCCCCAATTTTTATCGACGATATGCCCTACACCGTGACCTCCACCGCCCTGCCCGAAGTCTTGATCCTGGAGCCCAAGGTCTTTGGCGACGATCGGGGCTTCTTCTTTGAGTCTTTCAACCAGCGCGACTTTGCCGACAAAACAGGCGTTGACTTGCCCTTTGTGCAGGACAACCACAGCAAATCTGCGCAAGGCGTGTTGCGCGGTTTGCATTACCAGATCCAGAATCCCCAGGGCAAGCTGGTGCGCGTGGTGCAAGGCCAGGTGTTCGACGTGGCGGTGGACCTGCGCCAAAGCTCGGCCACTTTTGGCCAATGGGTGGGGGTGTACTTGGATGCCCAAAAACACCAGCAGTTGTGGGTGCCGCCGGGTTTTGCGCACGGTTTTGTGGTGCTCAGTCAGTCGGCTGAATTTTTGTACAAAACCACCGATTACTGGTACCCCGCCCACGAACGCAGCTTGCGCTGGGACGACCCGACGGTGGGCATTGTCTGGCCCATCGCAGGGCAGCCCCTGTTGGCGGCAAAGGACGCTGCGGCGGCGACTTGGCCAGAAGCAGACAAGTTTTCCTGAGCTGTCAGGGTTGGGCGGTCTCGCTTATTCAACCCAGCGCTCAAGGCTCCTGCATCCAGACCATGGCTGAGCGCTGGCCGGCATCAATACCCTTTAGGATTGTTTGATTGCCAACGCCAGGCGTCCTGGCACATCCGCTCGACCCCCAGTTGCGAACGCCAACCCAGCGCTTCCTGGGCCAGGCGTGTGTCGGCGTAGCAGGCCGCGACATCGCCAGGTCGGCGGTCCACAAAGCGGTAGGGCACGGGCACGCCCGTCACGTTGGCAAAGGTCTCGGCCAACTCCAGTACGCTGACGCCGCGCCCAGTGCCCAGGTTGACGGTGATGCTGGTTTGCCGGCTTTGCAGGTGCTTGAGTGCGGCCAGATGCCCTTGCGCCAAATCGACCACATGGATGTAGTCGCGCACCCCTGTGCCATCGGGTGTGGGGTAATCCTTGCCGAAGATGCTCAAAAACTCGCGCTGACCCACCGCCACCTGAGTGATGAAGGGCATCAGGTTGTTGGGGGTGCCGTTCGGGTGTTCGCCAATGGTGCCGCTGATGTGTGCGCCTACCGGGTTGAAGTAGCGCAGGATGGCCACATGCCAGCGCGGGTCGGCCTGTTGCAGGTCGCGCAGGATGTCTTCGCAGATCAGCTTGGTGCGGCCGTAAGGGTTGGTCACCTGCAGGCGGCTGCCTTCTGTGATGGGCACCTGTTCGGGGTCGCCATACACCGTGGCCGATGAACTGAACACGATGCGGCGCACGTTTGCACGGTCCATGGCTTGCAGCAAGGCCAAGGTGCTGCCGACGTTGTTGTTGAAGTAACGCAGGGGCTGGGCCACCGATTCGCCCACGGCTTTCAGGCCTGCGAAGTGGATGACGCCGTCAATGGGGTGGTCTTGGAAGATCTGGTCGAGTGCACTGCCATCGCGCACATCGGCCTGGACAAAGCTGAAGTTCTTGCCCGCGAGGGCCTCGATCCGGTCGAGCACCTTGGCGTTGCTGTTGCACAGGTTGTCCAAGATGAACACCTGATGCCCCGCGTTCAACAGTTCCACCACCGTGTGCGAGCCGATGTAGCCCGCACCGCCTGTGACAAGGATGCAGCTCATGGGCTCAGACCACCACCGAAATTTTGGCCGCGGCTTTGCGTGCGCGTTGCAGGGCGCCCGCGCCTTGGGCCAGCGCCACCGCCATGCGGCGATACGGCCGGGTGGTGGGTTTGCCAAAGATCCGCACATCCACGCCCGGCTCGCTCAGGGCTGCTGCCACGCCCGTGAAGCGGGGGTTGTGGCCATCCTTGTCGGCCAGCACCACCGCGCTGGCACCTTCCACACACGTGATGCTGGGGATTGGTAAGCCCAAAATGGCACGGGCGTGCAGGTCAAATTCGCTCAGGTTTTGGCTGATGAGTGTGACCATGCCGGTGTCGTGCGGGCGGGGGCTCAGTTCACTGAAGATCACTTCGTCTTTGGTCACGAAAAACTCCACGCCAAAAAGGCCCGCGCCGCCCAGGTCGGTGGTGACCTTTTCGGCCATTTGCTGTGCTGCCAACAGTTGCTCGGGTTTCATGCCCTGAGGCTGCCAGCTGTATTGGTAGTCGCCGCGCTCTTGCACATGGCCAATGGGCGGACAAAACAGGGTTTGACCGTTGCGCTGGCGGATGGTGAGCAGTGTGATTTCAAACTCGAAGTGGATGAATTCTTCGACGATGACCTTTTGGCGGTCGCCTCGCATGCCGGCGCAGGCAAAGTCCCAGCTCATCTGCACGTCGGCAGCCGTCTTGGCCACGCTTTGGCCTTTGCCCGATGAACTCATGACCGGCTTGATGACGACCGGGAAACCGATGTTGGTGGCACGGGCCAGCAACTCGGCGGCGGAGTCGGCGTAGCTGAATTGGGCGGTGCGCACGCCCAAGTCCACGGCCACATCGCGGATGCGGTCTCGGTTCATGGTCAGGTTGGCAGCGCGTGCGCTGGGGATGACTTCAAAGCCTTGTTTTTCTACGTCGAGCAGCACTTCGGTGCGGATGGCTTCGATCTCGGGCACGATCAAATCAGGTTGGTATTTGGCGATGGCGGCGCGCAGTGGGGCTTCGTCCAGCATGCTGAAGACGCAAAATTCATCGGCCACTTGCATGGCGGGGGCACCGGCATAACTGTCGCAGGCGATGACGTGGCAACCCAAGCGTTTGGCGCTGATGACGAATTCTTTGCCGAGTTCACCAGAACCCAAAAGCAGTATTTTTTTCATAAGAACAAGGAACGTGTCTAGAAGGGGGCAAACGATATTGTTGCTCAGTTGCCTGATGCACCCCCTGCACATGGTGCCATCTTGACATGGATCATGGGCATGAACCGCACCGGTCCCCACAATGGGCCGCATGAATGCTGTTTGGACCCGGATTCGCCAACATGGCGGCCAATTGTTGTGGGGCTTGCTGGTCCTGTTTTTGGGCGCTGCCTTGCTGCGTTGGTGGTTGGGGCCTCAGGTGCAGACCGAGGCGGTGCAGCGCCGTGATTTGCTGCAAACCGTGGTGGCCAGTGGCCGCGCAGAGACACCGCACCGGGTGAACATTGGCGCGCAAATCACCGGCACCGTGGCGCGTGTGCCTGTGACCGAAGGGCAAACCGTGAAGGCGGGCGACGTGCTGGTTGAATTGGTCGGCACCGAGCTGCAGTCTGCCCGGCGTCAGGCCCAGCAGGCTGTGGTGCAGGCGCAGAACCGTCTGCGGCAGCTGAATGAGTTGCAGGGACCTGTGGTGCAGCAGACGCTGCGCCAGGCACAGGCCAGTCTGGACACGGCGCAGGCGAGTTTGCAGCGCAATGGCGTTTTGTTTGACCAAGGCTTCATCGGACAGGTGGCGCTGGACGAGTCGCGCAAGGTGTGGGCACTGGCCGATGCCCAAATGCGGGCCGCACAAAAACAAGTGACCTCCACCCGGGCCGGTGGCGCTGAGCACAGCCTGGCCTTAGGGGCGGTGGCTGAGGCTCAGGCCAATGCGGAAATGGTCAACGCCAAGGCCCGCTATGCGGTCATCCAAGCGCCCGCGAGTGGGCAGCTCATCGGCCGCAACGTAGAGGTCGGCGATGTGGTCCAGGCGGGCAAGGTCTTGATGACCTTGTCGCCTGAAGGGGCCATGCAGTTGGTGGTGCAGATCGATGAAAAGAACCTGCGCCTGATGGCGCTCGGGCAGCAGGCTCTGGCCTCGGCCGATGCCTATCCGCTGTATCCATTCAAGGCCCAAGTGGGCTACATCAACCCCGGCATCAATGCCCAGACCGGTGCGGTAGAAATCAAGTTGGATGTGCTGGAGCCACAGCAAAATCTCAAGCAGGACATGACCGTGTCGGTGGACTTGGTGGTGGCACGCAAACCACAGGTCTTGGCGCTGCAGGTGGGCCGTATCAACGACATCGGCGGGGCATCGTCCTGGGTCTGGCTGCTGCAGGCTGGCCATGCAGTGCGTCGCCCGGTGCGATTGGGTTTGCGGGGTGGTGCGTGGGTGGAGGTGCTGGACGGCCTGCGCGAGGGCGATGCCGTGATCGCATGGCCCACGGCTTTGCGCGAAGGCCAGCGCGTGCGAACGCGGTCTTGAGCGGGGGGCATCGCATGTTCAAGCCCTGGGTGCCGTTTGAATGGATTGTGGCGATCCGCTTTTTGCGCGAAGGCCGGATGCAGACGGTGTTCATTTTGGTCGGCGTGGCCATTGGTGTGGGCGTGATCGTGTTCATGTCGGCATTGCTGGCCGGCTTGCAGGGCAACTTCATTGCGCGGGTCTTGTCGGGGCAGGCGCACATTCAGCTTTTGCCCTCCAAAGAGGTCACGCGCACTTTGCACCGGGTCATGCCTGGCGAGGCAGATGCATCCATCGTCCAGCCGCCTTTGCAAAGGCTCAAGTCGATTGACCAATGGCAATCCTTGCGCACCACGGTGCGCGACATGTCCGATGTGGTGGTGGTTTCGCCTGTGGTTGGCGGCTCTGCGCTGGCGGTGCGCGGCAGTGCCAACCGTGCGATCAGCCTGACGGGGGTGGAACCCGAGGGGTATTTCCAAATCGTCAAGTTGCCCGAAAAAATTGTGCGGGGCAAGCCGCGCTTGACGGGGCAGGACATGCTGATCGGCACCGACTTGGCCAGCGACCTGGGCGTGGATGTGGGGGACAAGCTGCGCGTGGCCAATGCCGCAGGCGAGGCCACCAGCTTGACCATCAGCGGCGTGTTTGACCTCGGCAACAAAGGGGCCAACCAGCGCAGCACCTTTGTGACGCTTCGCACAGCACAAAGTCTGCTGGGTTTGTTGGGCGGGGTGACCAGCATCGAAGTCACTGTGCGCGATGTGTATGCGGCCGAAGTCGTCGCTCAGCGCATTCAGGCTGCGACCGGGGTGCAGGCCGACAGCTGGATCAAAACCGGCGCGCAGTTTTTTTCCGCTGTGAGTGCACAGAGCACGGCCAACACCGCGATCCGGTTTTTTGTAGGCTTGTCGGTGGCCTTTGGCATTGCCAGTGTGCTGGTGGTGTCGGTGGTGCAAAAGTCACGCGAGATCGGCATCCTGCGGGCCATGGGCATTTCACGGGGTCAGGTGCTGCGTGTGTTTTTGCTGCAAGGTGGTTTGCTGGGATGGGGTGGGGCGGTGCTGGGCTGCATGGTGGGCGCTTTGGGGCTGGTGCTGTGGCAAAAGCTGACCCTGAATGCCGATGGCACGGCGCTGTTTCCGCTGGTGCTGGATCCGCTGTTGTTTGCGGTGGCGCTGGGCCTGGCCACGGTGACGGGGCTGGCCGCTGCCTACGCGCCAGCCTTGCGGGCAGCCCGTTTGGACCCGGTGGAAGCGATCCATGGATAAGACGGATGTGGTGGTGGGCCTGCAGGGGGTGCGCAAGGCCTTCAACGTGGGCACCGGCATCGAGACCGAGGTGTTGCATGGCATCGACCTGACGCTGCACCGGGGCGATTTTTGTGCGGTGATGGGGCCCTCGGGCTCGGGCAAGAGTACCTTGCTCAACATCATCGGTTTGCTGGACCGGCCCACCTCGGGCTTGCTGCAAATGGCAGGCGAAGAAACCACGCAGTTGGCCGATCAGGCCTTGACGCGATTGCGGGGGCACCACATTGGTTTTGTGTTCCAGTACCACCACCTGATCTCTGCCTTTACCGCATTGGAAAATGTCATGATGCCCCTGCTGGGTGCGGCCGGTTTTCCGAACCCCGAGATGCGCGAGCGTGCCGAGGCCCTGTTGGAGAGCGTGGGCTTGACGCCCTGGAAAAACAACATGGCCAATAACATGAGTGGCGGGCAGCAGCAGCGTGTGTCTTTGGCGCGGGCCTTGGCCATGAACCCGGCTTTGCTGCTGGCCGATGAACCCACTGGCAACTTGGACACCAAAAGTGCTGATGCGGTGTTTGCGCTGCTGCGCCGCATCAACCAAGAGCAGGGCACCACCGTGCTGCTGGTCACCCACAACCCGGAACTGGGCCAGCGCTGCGACAAGACCATCCAGGTGGTGGATGGCCTGATCCAGACTTAGGCTTTTGCCGCTTCTGCGGCAATGCCTTGCAGTCGCTCGGCGGTCAAACGGTTGCCGTGTTGGCTGACCACCGCCGCGGCTGCGCGGTTGGCCAAGGCTGCGGCTTGCGCCAGGCTTTGGCCATGGGTGATGCCATACAAGAAGGCACCTGCAAACATGTCGCCTGCGCCGTTGGTGTCTACCGCCTTGGTGGGCACGGCGGGCACTTCGGTGCGCTGGCCGCCTTGCACCACGATGCAGCCTTGGGGCCCACGTGTCAGACAGACCGTGGTCGCCAAAGCCGCCAGTTGGCCAATGATGGCGTCCAGGTCAGTGGTGCCGCACCAGGTTTGAGCTTCTTCCTCGTTGGCAAACAAATAGTCCAGGCCGTTGCCGATCATGGCTTGCAGGCCTGCGCGGCAGAAATTGATCATGCTCACATCGCTGAGCGTCAGCGCCGTGGCCACTTTGTGCTCGATGGCGATCTGGCGACCTTGGACGGCGGCTTGCAACCCCGTGGGCGAAGCGGCCAGATAGCCTTCCATGTAATAAATTTTGGACTTGGCAATGTCATGTGGGTGCAACGCGCTGGCGTCCAGTTGCGAGGTGGCACCCAAAAATGTGCACATGCTGCGCTCGGCATCGGGGGTGACGAGCACCATGCAGCTGCCGGTTTGACCTTCTTGGGCCTGTGTGTGGGTCAGGTTGGTGGCCACGCCATTGGTTTGCAGGTCCTGGCTGTAAAAAGCGCCCAGTTCATCGTCCGCCACGCGGCACGAATAAAACGCTTTGCCGCCCAATTGGGCCAGCGCCACCACGGTGTTGCCAGCCGAGCCACCACCGGTGCGCCGGGCGTGCAGGCCGTGCACATGGGTGAGCAGTTCGGCGCGTTGGGGGGTGTCGATCAGCGTCATGTGCCGCTTGCTCACGCCCATGGCGTGCAGCAAAGCGTCAGAGACTTCGTATTCGGTGTCGACGAGGGCATTGCCGATGGCGTAAAGGTGGTAGTGAGACATGGCCGTATGGGTATGAGGAAAAACGAGGAGTTTAGCGGCTGCCCCGCCCCTGCTTCTTCATTCCGGGAGGCCGCCCATGCGACCGAATGCATGGACCCCGATTCACTTACATCAAACCCTGCTCCGCCATCGACAGGGTTTGACCCTGACTGACGATGATGTGGTCGAGCACACGCACATCGACCAGTGCCAAAGCGGCCTTGAGGTTCCGGGTCAGATGCTCGTCAGCCCGGCTGGGCTGCACCGAGCCGCTGGGATGGTTGTGCGAGAGCACCACGGCAGCGGCCTGGTGGTGCAGGGCGCGCATGACCACTTCGCGGGGGTAGACCGAGGTCTGGCTCAGTGTGCCCCGAAAAAGTTCTTCCATGGCCAGCATGCGGTTTTGGTTGTCCAAAAACAGCACTGCGAAGACTTCGTGGTTTTTGTGCGCCAGCTGCAGCTGCAAATACTGTTTGACGGCGTCGGGCGTTTGGAAGGCAGCGCGCTCTTGCAGGCGCTGGCTCAAGGCCCGGCGGGCCAGTTCGAATACGGCCAGCAACTCGGCCTGTTTGGCTGGGCCCAGCCCCTTGACCAATTTGAGCGACTGCGCCGTGGCTTGCAGCAAGCCCGCGATGCCGTCCGGCCCCAACAGTTCTTCGGACAGACGGAAGACATTTTTGCCCGCCATGCCGGTGCGCAGCAAGATGGCCAGCAATTCCACATCGCTCAGCGCTTGGGGCCCTCGGGCGAGCAGTTTTTCGCGCGGCCGCGCGTCGACAGGCAAGTCCTTGATGCTCATGTCTTGCCCCTCCCCGGAGCGGCCATCGGTCCTTCTTGCCCCTTTTGTGGGGCGGGTTGGCCGGGCTTTTTACAATAATGGCTTCTTTATGCCCGTTTGGCCGCGTTTGCGGCATTCCAGAAAACCCTTATGTCCATTGTTGAACCCGGTTCATTTTTGACGCTTCACTACCGCCTGGCCGGGCCGCAGGGCGACATCATCAACACATTCCATGAAAAGCCCGCCACCCTGTCGCTGGGTTCGGGCACTTTGTCGCCCGCCCTGGAACAGCGTTTGTTGGGTTTGGCCGAAGGCACCCGAATGGTGATAGAGATCCCGGCAGGCGAAGCTTTTGGCGAGCGCATTGCCGATATGCAGCAATGGGTGGCCCGTAAGTTGCTGAATGAATTGGGTGATCCGTCCGAAAAATACGCGGCTGGAGATGTGGTGCAATTCCCCACACCGGACGGATTGGGCTCGTATGCGGGCACGGTGCTGGAAGTGAGCTCGGAAGGCGCGGTGTGGTTTGACTTCAACCACCCCTTGGCCGGTCAGCCTGTGACCTTTGAAGTTGAACTGATTGGAGTGCTGTGATGACCTCTGAAGTGCTGTTGGCCGAGCCGCGAGGCTTTTGCGCCGGAGTGGACCGTGCGATCGACATCGTGGAACATGCGCTCACCAAATTTGGCCGGCCGATTTATGTCCGGCACGAGATCGTGCACAACACCTATGTGGTGGACGATCTGAAAAAAAAGGGCGCGATCTTCATTGAAGAGTTGTCCGATGTGCCGCCAGGGGCCACGTTGATTTTCAGCGCCCATGGGGTCAGTCGGGCGATCCAGGACGAAGCGGTACAGCGCGGGTTCAGGATTTTTGACGCCACCTGCCCGCTGGTTTCCAAGGTGCATGTGGAGCTGGCCAAGCTGCACAAAGAGGGCTATGAATTCATCATGATCGGCCACAAGGGCCACCCCGAGGTGGAGGGCACGATGGGCCAGTTGGACAGCGGCATCCACTTGGTGGAGGATGTGGAAGACGTGGCCAAGGTGCAGCCCGCCCAGACTGCCTTGTTGGCCGTGGTGACGCAAACCACCCTGAGCGTGGACGATGCCGCCGAGATTGTGGCGGCCGTCAGGGCGCGCTTTCCGCAGGTGCGCGAGCCCAAGCAGCAAGACATTTGTTACGCGACCCAGAACCGGCAAGATGCCGTCAAGCTCATGAGCCCGATGGTGGACGTGGTGATCGTGGTGGGCAGTCCGACCAGTTCCAACAGCAACCGCCTGCGCGAATTGGCCGACCGGTTGGGTACGCCCGCCTACATGGTGGACAGTGCGGCCGACCTGGACCCCAAATGGTTTGAAGGCGCCCAAAAAGTAGGGCTCACAGCCGGTGCCTCGGCCCCGGATGTGTTGGTGCAAGACGTCATTCAGCGCCTGCGTGCCATGGGCGCATTGTCGGTGCGCACCTTGGACGGCATTCAGGAAACCATCAAGTTTCCGCTGCCCAAGGGCTTGAAGCTGGACACTTCAGAAAACCCTGAATCTGGCTCACTACAATCGCCTCATGCTTGATATTGTTCTACTCCGCAAAGATCTGGACGCCGTGGTTGCGCGTTTGCAGACCCGTAAAAACCCTCAACTCTTCCTGAACGTCGACGCGTTTCGCGCTTTGGAAGGTGAGCGCAAAACGCTGCAAACCCGCACTGAAGAGCTGCAAAGCCAGCGCAACAGCCTGTCCAAGCAAATTGGCATGCTCAAGGGCAAAGGCCAGCACGCCGAGGCCGATGCCGTGATGGCGCAAGTCGGCGCGATCAAGGACGAGCTGGACGCTTCGGCGCAGCGCTTGGAGGTGCTGCAGGCCGAACTGCAAGACCTGCTGCTGGCGGTGCCCAACTTGCCGCACGAGTCGGTGCCCGTGGGAGAAGACGAGCACGGCAACGTCGAGGTGCGCCGTTGGGGAACGGTGCGCAGCTTTGACTTCGAACTCAAGGACCATGTGGACATCGGCGAAAAGCTGGGCCTGGACTTTGCCACCGGCACCAAGCTGACGGGCTCGCGTTTCACCTTCATGCGCGGCCCGGTGGCGCGCTTGCACCGGGCGCTGGCGCAGTTCATGCTGGATGTGCAGACCAGCGAGCATGGCTACACCGAGTGCTACACGCCTTACATCGTGAATGCCGACACGCTGCGCGGTACCGGCCAATTGCCCAAGTTTGAAGCCGATCTGTTTGCGGCCAATAAAGGTGGTCTAGAGGGCGAGGAAAGCCAGGCGCTGTATCTCATCCCCACGTCGGAGGTGACCCTCACCAACGTGGTGCGCGACGAGGTCTTGGCAGAGGCCGATTTGCCGATCAAACTCACGGCGCACACCCCCTGCTTCCGTTCAGAAGCGGGCAGCGGCGGGCGCGATGTGCGTGGTCTGATCCGCCAGCACCAGTTTGACAAGGTTGAGATGGTGCAGATCGTGCACCCTGAGCACAGCTACGCTGCGCTGGAAGATATGACGCGACACGCCGAAGCCATTTTGCAAAAGTTGGGCTTGCCTTACCGCGTGATGAGTCTGTGCACCGGTGACATGGGCTTTGGCGCAAGCAAGACCTATGACCTCGAGGTTTGGGTGCCCGCGCAAGGGGTGTACCGCGAGATCAGCTCGGTGTCCAACTGCGAAGCCTTTCAGGCCCGCCGCCTGCAGGCGCGTTTTAAAAATGCACATGGCAAGAACGAACTGGTCCACACCTTGAACGGCTCGGGCTTGGCCGTAGGCCGTGCGCTGGTGGCCGTGCTCGAGAACTACCAAAACGCCGACGGCACCGTCACACTGCCCGAGGTGCTGAGGCCCTACATGGGCGGTTTGGAGACGCTGTCGGCCTGATAGAATATTGGCTTCGACAAACTAAACCGAACCAGGAGAGGTGGCAGAGTGGTCGAATGTACCTGACTCGAAATCAGGCGTAGTGGCAACACTACCGAGGGTTCGAATCCCTCCCTCTCCGCCAGTACAAAGACCTCAAACCTGCTCAGCAGGCCTTGAGGCAGCCTCAGGCCCCGCACCCCGCGGGGCTTTTTTGCTTCTGCACCCTGATGCGACCTGTGCTGCCGGGGTGTGGGCGGTGCATGACAGGTGCAGTCGTGAATAAGCGCTTGTCAGTACGTTGTCCGGACGCTATGATGGAGCAACTTTACAAAAAAGGGTTGCCATGACTACAGTCATTTATTCCAAATCTGAGCGCATCGATGTGCGCGCCACGATGCCCGTGAAGCAATTGCTTCAGGAAGCGGCGCGGGTGGCGCACAAAAATGTGAGTGAGTTTCTGCTCGATGCGGGCATCGTCGCGGCCAATCAGACCCTAGCTGACCGCACCCGTTTCGAGCTGAGTGACGAGAAGTGGCTGGCGTTTCAGGTTGCACTGGATCAGCCCGTGAGCACCAAGACCAAGCTCAAGCTAAAGAAACTTTTGTCTGAGCCTGGGTTGCTTGGTTGAGTTCGCGGGCTTATGAGCCAGTACGCAAACTGGCCGGTTCGGACGCCGTTGAGTCCTTTGATTGTGGTCAGAGCGCACTGAACCAGTTCTTGCAGCGCTTTGCGTTTGTCAACCAAAAATCCAACAGCGCGCAAACCTACGTGAGCTGCCAATCCGGCTCGGTCGTTGGTTTCTACAGCTTGGCGGTTGGCAGTGTCGAGCCATCCAACGCGGCACCGCGTGTGACCAAAGGCATTCCACAACACCCCGTGCCGGTGATGATTCTGGCCAGGCTTGCCGTGGACCTTCAGCACCAAGGCGCAGGGCTTGGCAAAGCACTGCTCAAAGATGCGCTGCTGCGCACTGCGCAGGCGGCGGATATTGCCGGGATTCGTGCACTGTTGGTTCACGCCAAGGACGAGCCTGCCAGGCAGTGGTATCTCCATTGGGAGTTTGAACCCAGCCCATCTGACCCGTTTCACCTGTTCCTTTTGATGAAGGACATCAAGGCCATGGTAGGCAAAGCCTGAGATAAAAGGTCCGGGAATTTGGCCGGTTGATAAATCGCACGAAAAGGCCTTGAAGCCTTCCAATATTGACCGCCGGGGGGGGGCTGCGTAAAACTTGTACTGGTTGATGTCGTAAATCCAAGACTTGCTCGGTAGTCCATGCGCACAGCAGGACTCGAATCAAGATTCAAGTTCCCTCTGTAAGTCAATCCAAGCTGGATCAAAACTCAGTTTTTTTGCCATGGGTGAACTGGATTCGACAACCCGCCAAAAAGGGGCTACGTCCCGGGTGCTGCCCGTACGGCTGTACTCCTCCCAAGCATGTTCCGTCACGATTCTCAGAAAAATGGATGTTGAGACGGGGCATGTGGCATCGCAATTGTTTTTCGCCGCCAGTTTGCGCCTTAAAGCTTGGATCGACATGGTGGAGCCTGGCGTGATTGTCTTGAGTTCTGCTGCAATCTCAACTGGGCATGAAATGAGCAATTTCGCCCCCTTGGGGATGCCTGCGAAATCCTTCTCAAGGATGACATGGTGGGGCGGTTTGGCCTTCATCTTTTCACCCCATGTTTTCTTTGCTCTTGGCATTGCTGGCTCCTGAAATGTGGTTCGGCTTCAGTATGCAGATTCCAGTCTCTAGTGCAAATAATCCCCGGGAAAACACTGATCGATCGGAATGCAAAAATCAGAATCGAGTTCGAATTCCCGGCCCTACAAAAAAGGGGTTCCGGAAACTCACGCAACATGTTGCTGTCTCAACATTTAGAACGATGAATTGACCCCTAAGTGCTTGATCGGCGTTCCTATCAAAAACTTAGGTAGTTTGTGATGAAGTGTGGTCTGCCCCGCCAGTGACCCAAAAAAAATGCGCCTTCCGGCGCATTTTTTATTTCTACATGCCCAAAAGTATGCCCAAAATTTCAAGTGGCTCATTGCCATCAGTCCGCACATTTGGTCGCGGCCCTTTGGGCTAAGTTGCGATCTTTGATGTCATACCGATTTCTGATGCTCGGACTGCGCAGAACCCACCCTATCCCCTGTCCGTTTTTGAGGTCAGGCCCTCTGCCACCCGTTACCGCGGGTTCATCTTTGTTGCATTTCTTCCCTGAGTCCTCCGCCTCAAACATCTCGCGTCTGCCCACCAGTTTTTGGACAAGAAGCAGCGACCCGCCATTCCCAGCGTCCAAGCCAGCAACACCATTTCTAATATTTTGATAGCTATTTCATATTAGACTTTTATTTGGTTTTGAATTTGCAAGAAATCGAAAATCAATATAAGTAAAGTAAAATATTACGAGTTTTTTATAAGATTTCTAACTTACATAGATGAATTCAATAAATGCAAGCACTGCCAACCTCTAGAAATGCTTGTCGAGCTGTCTTGACGGCTTTAATTCAACTGTTGATGGCAATTTGGGCAGTGGTCATTTGCTCAACGGCAGCTCAGGCACAAGTCTTTAACAACAAAATGCCAGTCAACGGGCTTGGAAGTTTCACCGTTCGGGGCGTTTTCGCAAGCGGTGCTACGGTCTATGCAGCTACAGGCGGTGGATTGAGTATTTCTACCGATGGGGGGGCGAGCTTTACCAACAAAACAACCGCCAACGGCCTTGGCGATAACAACGTTCGGGGCGTTTTCGCAAGCGGTTCTACCGTCTACGCAGCTACAAGCGCTGGATTGAGTATTTCTACCGATGGCGGGGCCACATTTACCAACATAACAACAACCAACGGGCTTGGCAACAACATCGTTTTAGGCGTTTTCGCAAGCGGTTCTATCGTCTACGCAGCTACAAGCGCTGGATTGAGTATTTCTACCGATGGCGGGTCGAGCTTTACCAACAAAACAACCGCCAACGGGCTTGGCAGTAACACCGTTCGGGGCGTTTTCGCAAGCGGTTCTACCGTCTACGCAGCTACAAGCGCTGGATTGAGTATTTCTACCGATGGCGGGTCGAGCTTTACCAACAAAACTACTTTAGCCAACGGGCTTGGCAATAACAACGTTACCGGCGTTTTCGCAAGCGGTTCTACCGTCTACGCAGCTACACAAGGTGGGCTGGGTATTTCTACCAATAGCGGGTCAAGCTTTACCAACATAACCAACGGGCTTGTCAATAACTATGCTCAAGGCGTTTTCGCAAGCGGTTCTAACGTCTACGTTGCTACTCAAGGTGGACTGGGTATTTCTACAGATGGCGGGACAAGTTTTACCAACATAACAGCCAACGGGCTTGGCAGTAGCTTCGTTTATGGCGTTTTTGCAAGCGATTCTTCCATCTACGCCGCTACAAGCATTGGACTGGGTATTGCAACAAATCCTCCCACAGTGACTGCCATCTCCCCGACCAGCGGCCCAACGGCTGGTGGTTCATCCATCACCATCACAGGAGCCAACTTCAGCGGCGCTACGGCAGTGCAGTTTGGTGCTGCCAACGCCACCAGCTTTACCGTGAACTCAGCGACCCAGATCACGGCCACTGCTCCTGCTGGGTCTGCTGGCACGGTCGACATCACAGTGACCACAGCAGGAGGCACCAGCGCTACCTCCGCGGCTGATCAGTTCACCTACGTTGCCGCTCCGACAGTGACCTCTGTCTCTCCAGCCAGTGGGTCAACTACTGGTGGCACGTCCATCACCATCACAGGAACCAACTTCAGCGGCGCTACGGCAGTGCAGTTTGGTGCTGCCAACGCCACCAGCTTTACCGTGAACTCGGCTACCCAGATCACGGCCACAGCTCCTGCTGGGTCTGCCGGCACGGTGGACATCACAGTGACCACAGCAGGAGGCACCAGCGCCACCTCCGTGGCTGATCAGTTCACCTACGTTGCCGCTCCCACAGTGACTGCTATCTCCCCGACCAGCGGCCCAACGGCTGGTGGTACATCCATCACCATCACGGGAACTAATTTGACCGGGGCCACCGGCATCACCGTTGGTGGTTCGGCTTGTTCTGTCTTCAACGTATCCTCTGCCACCTCAGCAACCTGTAGTACACCAGCAGGCACTCCAGGCACAGCGAGCGTGATCGTGACAACGCCCAATGGCACGAATGCGGCGAACACCCTGTTCACTTATGTGGCGTCTGTTGTGGCTTCCGTCCCGACCTTGTCCGAATGGGCCATGATCTTGGTGGCATCTTTGATGGTTATGCTGGGGTTGGTGCGCTTGCGTGGGCATTGACACATCTGCGGTCCAACCAGATGCATGCATGGGTCTGGTAAAAAATGGGACAGATACTACCCCACCCTGCCCCCACCCTTCCAACTTCTATTTGGGTCCCTCAAGCATTACTCTGCACCTTGTTCTGCACGAACGTCGAACATTTTTTTAAAACTGCGGTCGTATCAAGACTTCGAATCCTCATCAGACCGCCAAGCTCCCAGTAAAGACGCGCCTTTGGGCGCGCTTTTCATTCGTGTTGGCCATTGCCCGCGTAATTGAATGGCGTTGCCTGCCTGTTCAAAAAACACAGTCGGCATGAATTTTTGCCAGCTATTGCGATAGTCGTATGAGCCACAGCCGAACGCCGACACGATGGTAGGCCGCACTGCAACGGTGATCGTTGAAAAGCGCGACCGCAGAGCATCATGACATTGGAGGGGTAGTCTAAGCCGCAATCAAAGTCCCGAAAATAGTTGTCGAGGCGTCATGTTTTAAATCGGAAATTGCTCCCATGGCCTACTTTTTAAAACAGCTGCTTCAAATTGAAGGATCGCTTGCTCGCGGCTCAAGGTGGTAGACACTTCATCCGTACCATTCAATAACATCTCACGCCTAAAAATAGGCAAAGAAAATGAAATCTCAAATCCTGATTCGGTCTTGAGAGTGCAATCATTGAGATCCAATAAAAATGGCTCTTCTTGGTCTGCCATGACGCTGAGCTTTTCAATGTCATCGATTGGCAACTCCAAAGGAAGCATGTGGTTTCTGAAGCAATTGTCTTTAAAAATCAAACCAAAACTTGGCGCAATGATGCATCGGATACCAAAGGCTTGCAACATTGTTGCAGCAGTTTCTCGTGAACTCCCGCAAGCAAAGTTATCACCAGTGACCAAAAATTTAGCCTCTCGGAAAGGCATTTTGTTGAGAACAAAATCGGGATTTTCCTGTCCATCTGTTGCATACCGCCAAGGGCCAAAAAGCCGCTGCGCCAATTCTGAAGTACTTCTGAGACCTGCAGGCTGAAGCCCTTGGCCGGCTCTGACCAAAGGGGCGATCGTGTCAGTGTTGATGTCCGACCTCATCAAAGAGGCAGCAATACCTTTCATTGTGACCAGGGCTGTCATGAAATTGACTCATGCAAAAACATCTGAGTGGGATCCACAATGACCCCCGCACAAGCTGATGCTGCAGCGACGGAAGGGGACGCAATATGCGTTCGACTACCAGGTCCTTGACGGCCTGCAAAATTACGATTGGCCGTTGAGATCGCGCGTTCACCGGGTCCGATGGTTTCACCATTTGCACTCAAGCACATTGAGCAACCAGGATTCCTCCATTCAAATCCAGCAGCTAGAAAAATCTTATCTAGACCCTCTTGTTGGGCTTGTCTTTTCACCATTTCAGAGCCAGGAACAACCCACGCCGTCACATGGGGTGCCACTTTGCGTCCTTTGACAATTGCTGCAGCAGCCCGTAAGTCGGTGATGCGACTGTTGGTACATGAACCTATAAACACCCGGTGAACAGTCAAACCCAACAGTTCACCACCCTCCTGCAAATCCATATATGAGATGGCTGCTTTCATGTTGGCGCGCTGGGCTGCGTCGATGGTACTGTCCAAATAAGGAACTCTTGCATCGATCGAGCTGACCATATCCAAACTGTTGCCCCATGTGATTTGAGGTTTCAATCCTGTCACATTCAAGGTGACTTCCTTGTCAAAAACCGCATCCGGATCGGTCGACAATTGCTTCCAATCTTCAAGGGCCGCCTCCCACTTTTCTCCTTGGGGTGCATAGGGGCGGCCCTGGACGTAATCAAAAGTAATTTGATCCGGTGCGATCATTCCATAACGAGCTCCCCACTCGACTGACATGTTGCACAAAGAGAATCGAGACTCCATGTTCAAACACTCAATTGCAGCGCCGGCATACTCAACGGCATAGCCGTTGCCCGCAGCCACTCCCAATTTTCCGATGATAAAAAGAATCAAGTCTTTGCCCCCAATTCCAGGCGGCAATGAACCTTCAAGGTTCACCCGCATCGTTTTGGGTTTTTGTTGAACACAGGTCTGGGTCGCCAGAATGTGCACAATTTCACCTTGACCTACGCCCCAAGCCAATGCACCCAAAGCGCCATGGGTGCAGGTATGGCTGTCACCAATCGTCACCGTTAAACCGGGAAGGGCAATGCCCATTTCAGGGGTGATGACATGAACAATGCCATGCCCAATTTGTCCAATATCAAAATTCTTCACGCCAAATTCTTGCGTTTCTTTACGCAAATTTTGCACATGAGGATTCAATCGTTGAAGGACATCGGGCGTATTTGGATCTGTCGAAACAGAATGGTCAGCAGTTGCAAAGGTTAACTCTGGTTTTCTCACCTTCAAGCCGCGGTCACGCAGTCTGGTGAAAGCACTGCCATTGAAATCCGGCACAACGTGCCGGTCAACATAAAGAAGATGGAAGCCCTCGCCAAGGTCGGCTACAAGGTGGCGATTCCAAATTTTGTTGAACAGCGTTCCATCAACTGACATTGGCGTTCGACTCTCTGACGGCGTTCTTCCAATGATTCACATCGAGTCGAATGGAATTTGCAAATTCTGATGGGCTTGATGCAAGAATATCCATGGATTGACGGTCAAGTTGATGCTTAATTTCGGGATCAGACAGAACTTTCAAAATATCAGAATGCAAGCTTTTCAAAATTTCCGGGGGCATGTTGCCGGGGGCGATCAACCCAAAAATTCCGTCATAACTCAGGCCTTTGATTGTGTCGTCCAGAAGAGGTATTTGGGGAAAAAGCTTGTTTTTTCTTCGATCACACAAAGCAATGATCTTGAGTTTGCCCGCCTTGACATGAGGCAGCGCTGATTCCAAAACCACAAAACCCATCTGAACGCGACCAGGAAGTAGTTCCCTGTAGGCGCCAGTGCTGCCTGCAAAAGGGACGTGAATGATGTCAAGTCCTGCCCTCTTGCGCAATAACTCTCCCGTGATGTGACCTGCAGTCCCTATACCCAAAGATGCCCACGATAGAGCGCCTGGCTTAGCCTTTGCAAAATCGATGACTTCTTGCAGCGTATTGGCTTGCAGGCTTGGATGCGCCACCAACGCGCTGGTGACGGTTCCAATTTGGGTCACAGGCGTGATGTCTTTGAAAGTGTCGTAAGGCAGATCGGTGCGCAAACTCGGGTTGATGGTCAAAGCGCTGATCACAACACCAATTGTGTGACCGTCAGGAGCAGCTTGGGCCACAAACTGCGTGCCAACGATGGTGCCTCCTCCGGGCTTATTTTCAACAATGACGGATTGGCCCCATAGTTCACTCAATTTTTGAGCAATGGGACGGATGATGGCATCGGTTGCACCGCCAGCTTGCAGCGGTGAGATGAGTTTCACGGGCCGGAGTGGTTTAAATTGGCCACTGGCGTTTTGAGCTTGAAGCCTCGGTAAAAATCCAACAGAAAGCCCGCCGACCAGTCCTCTGAAAACATCCCTTCGATTGCAAGAACTCATTGAATCATCTCCTATGAATCGCCTCGGATTTCGTAGAGGCCCGTTGGTTTAAGTTGAGACCTCGGTCTCGCTTTTCCCGGCCAGTTGCCGGGAGTCGTTCGCCTCCACTTCAGTCGTTGGAATGGTCGCAATCGAGCTCAGCAGTCGGTGATGGTTGAACCAGGTCCCCCCATTCTAGGGGTCGCCCATCTCGGCTGGTCCAGAGGCAACCTCAGCGCTGCACCAGGCTTGGTTTTTTGTTTGAAGCGCCTGACCCAATCCCGCCTCGTTGGTCAGGTGTGAATGGGCAGGCCCGTGAAGTTGTGCGCGAATACCGCACGCCCTTCCCGAGTACCGGTCATGTAGTTCAAATCTGCCAGTTGCATACCGCGTTCGAATGCGCTTTGCCCCGGAAATTGGTGGACCATCGTGCACAGGCCCGCCGAGAACCGCTGGACCAACCACATGCGTTCGAGGCAGGTCTCGGCGTAGCGGTCTAGCCAGCGTGAGTCATGGCGTTTGTAGTGTTCCACCAGCGAGCGGCCCAGCACCTTGATGTCCGCCATTGCTGCATTCAAGCCCTTGGCGCCGGTGGGTGGAACGATGTGGGCCGCATCACCGGCCAGGAACAGGCGGCCAAAGCGCATGGGTTCGCAGATGAAGCTGCGCATGCCAGTGACGGCTTTTTGCGTGATGCGACCTTCGTTGATGGGCGGCTGCCCATCGACATCCAGCCTTTTGTGCAGTGCCGTCCAGATGCGATCGTCCGACCAATTGTCGGGGCTGTCGTCAGGGTCGCACTGTAAATACAAGCGGGTGATCTCTGGCGTGCGAATGCTCATCATGGCGAAGCCATCGGGATGGCAACCCCAGGTGATGTCTTGGATGGCCGGGGGGGCGTCAGCCAATATGCCCAGCCATCCAAAGGGGTAAACACGGTCATAAAGCCGCAGCTTGTCGTCAGGGATGGCGCAGCGACTGATGCCCCGAAAGCCGTCACAACCGGCCACGAAATCGCAGGACAAGGCGAGTGGCTGGCCTTCGGACTCGAAATGGATGACGGGTCGGCTGCCTTCCAGGCCTTCGATGTGACGCACGGGCGCATCATAGAAAATTTGGGCACCTGCCTCCTCGCGCACGCGCATGATATCGGCCACCACTTCGTGTTGTGGATAGACCCAGGCGCTTTTACCGCCCGATGCCTCGTGGAAGTCCAGCCTGTGGGAGCGGTTGTTGAAGCGAAAATCCAGCGCTTGTTGTTCAAGCGCCAGTCGGTCCATGCGTTCACCCAAGCCGACCTCGCGCATCATCTCAACAGTCCCCTGTTCGAGCACCCCGGCGCGAAGACGGGAGCGCACATGGTCTTTCTGCGAGCGTTCAATGATGACCGACTCGATACCTTCCAGATGCAGCAGATGGGAAAGCATCAACCCCGCTGGGCCAGCGCCGATGATGCCCACTTGTGTCCGTATCACTGTTGTTCCTCAAAGGTGATCATCCCCATGCCGGTCGTCATCGGCGCGTAGTAATGGCGATGGATTTTCCGGGCTGTGGGCGACAGGGCACCACGCATGACCAGCCACATGATGAGCTCGATCCCCTCCGCACCAAAACGATTCATCAAGGCTTGGTGTGTGATGTGGGTCAGGCTCTCGGGGTCCCGTTCAATCCGGTCCAAGAAATCCTGATCGTTGTCCGCTTGCATCTGACCGAAGAGGGGGCCGGTCAGTTGATGTGACATCCCGCCTGTGCCTATGATGGCAACCTTGATGTCAGCGGGGTAGCTGTCAACGGCACGTCGGATGGCTTGTCCCAGTCGCCAGCAGCGGCGCGCGGTGGGCAAGGGGTGTTGCAGTACATTGACAGCGATAGGTACTGAAGCCACAGGCCAGCCCGTGTCTGAGGGATCAAAGCACAAATGCATGGGCACCAAAAAACCATGCTCGACGGCCATTTTCTGGCAGATGGTCAGGTCGAACTCGTCGTACACCAAGGACTGACAAAGGTGCTGAGAGAACGCCACATCACCACGGATCGTCGGCAGCGCACGTGTACCAAAGCCTTCGTCAGCAATGGCGTAATGGTTTGCACAACCCACGGCGAATGTGGGGTAACGGTCGAAGAAAAAATCGGCGCCATGGTCGTTGTAGACCATGATGCATACATCCGGTTGCAATGCTTTGAGCCATTGACGCACAGGGACATAGGCGTCGAACAAAGGCTTCCACGCCGGTGTATCAGTTTGACCGCGGTCGTAAGCCCCCCCAATGGATGGCACATGTGAGGTGCCGATGCCGGCGACGATGCGTGCCATCAGACGCTCTGCGGGACGTTGCGGGTTGCCAAAAACGCTTCGTAAGTCTCGCCGCGCATGCTGGCTCCCATGCGGTAAAGGCCATGGCCAGTCACGGCGCCGAGCTTGATCAAATAGTAAATATTTCCGCCAGCCTCTAGCAGGCCTGAAAAGTCGCGCGCGCGAATCAGGACCCGCTCTGCCTGTGTCAAGTCAAAGCGATGCATGAAACTTTCTTCATCTGACTTGAAGGACGCGCGCCCTTGCGCTGTGCACAGCGCATGACACATCGTGTTGATGCGCAGGCCGCGCCAAGACAGTCGCAAATCGAAGACCAGCGAGCCGCCGATGCGCGTACCTGGCTCAAGTTGTGCGTGGTGGGCGAGGGTCATGGTCTGAGTATAGGTTTGGGGTCAATGCTTGAAAAATACAAGTATCCTGTTGCCTTTTGCAAAGACCCTGCGTCAAAGGAAGACTTGAATGTCTATTGCCTCCCCCTCGGCTGTTGATGAGCTGCTCAATTACCGACTGAATGTCTTGCTGGCGCAAAGCGGTGCCTTGACCACGCGCTGGTGCGAGGGCCGCTTTGGCATCACGCGTCGGGAGTGGCGAATCATTGCCTTGCTCGCGGTGGATGGACCGACATCCATGGGCAGACTCTCTGAACGCGCCAATCTTGAGCCCGATCGAATTTCAAGACTGTTCAGTTCCCTCAAAGAAAAGCAGCTCGTGGTTCGGGTGCCCGACCCGCAAGACCGACGCCGAGCCCTGGTCAACTTGACGCCAAGAGGCAGCAGTCTTTACGACGAGCTGTTTCCGATTTCAGTGGGCATTCACCAAACTTTACTCAGCGACCTGACGCCCAGTGAAATGCAAACCCTGGACAGCCTTTTATCCAGGCTGACAGAGCGTGCGCGAACCCTCACCGATCAAACCCCCCTGGCGCCGAAGGCTTCGCGACGACTTGGTGGCAGCAGGCATTTGGCCTGGGCTAAGATGACTTAGTCTTTTGGCAAGGCATGTTCTGCCCTGTCAAATGGGCCCAGCATGGCATGCCCTGTGGGGTTTTTTCTGAGAGGCCCCCGCGCCATCGTGCGATGGTGAAACCACTCACGCACCACCTGTTTGAATTCAAAATGCAAAAAATGATGAGAACCCGTATCCTGACCGTCGCCTTTTTGGCCATGCCTTTGCTGCAAGGCTGTACGGTGTTGGCCATTGCGGATGTTGCCGCGTCGACGGTGATTTACGGAGTCAAGACGGTGGTCAATGTCGTGGATGCCGTGACACCCGACATCATCAACCGGGACAAGGACAAAAACAAAAAGAAGGATTGAGGTCTAGCGGTGTTCCGCCAAGTCATTCCACACATCTTGGCGGGTGATCAGGCCATCGCGCACTTCAATACGGTCGATGAAGCGGATGCCTTCAAAAGGTTCACCCTGGAGCCAGGTGCCCTGCAAGGTGCCGTGGCAAAACACCACCGTGGCATCGCCTTGCCAACTCTCTTCGAACTGCTCGTAGTTCTTGCGAACAGCGCTGTAACGCTGCTGCGCCCATGTGATCAACTCGGACAAGCTTCGCATCTTCACCCCGCCAGGGAAACACATGCCAAAGTCGGGGTGCAAAAAATTTTGGGCCCTTTGCAAGTCGCGTTCTTGCATGGCTTGCAAAAAAGACTTGACCACCTCTGAGGCCACGGGATGGGCTGCCCGGCCACCACTGAACACGCGGCCATCTCGGCGGTAGGTGCTGACCTCGTTGACAAAGACCGTGGTGCCAGCTTCTGGTGTGTCGATCACTGACCGCACTGCCTGCGCCACACGGTTGACCATGAGGTGCTGTGTGTCCGGTGCATAGCCCGGCAGCAAGGTGATCGAGACGACAGGCATGGGTTCGGATCAGATTCCCAACCAGCCGTTGGTGCGGGCAAAGTGCAGCGCTTGTGTGCGGCTGTTGACGCCCAGGCGGCGGAACAAGCGCCAGAAGTGCACCTTCACGGTGTGCTCGCTGATGTCGAGTTTTTCGGCGATGTCGCGGTTGGACAGGCCTTGGTCCAGCATCAGGATCAGTTGTTTTTGGCGTTTGGACAGTTTGGTCGGGCCGGCGGGCGTTGCCGCATCTTCAATCGCCGCTTGTTCTTCGGTCACCAAGAGACTGCGCAAAGCCGCGATGATTTGAGCGGGGTTGTTGGATTTTTCGATGAAGGCATCGGCGCCCGCCTCGAGGCAACGCGCTTCGTATTCACTGGCGCTGGAACTGGTTACAACCACCAAAGGGACGCCGGGGAACTTGGCTTTCAGCACCTGTACGCCGGACATGCCCAGGGTGTCTGGCAGTTGCAGATCAAGGCAAAACAGCTCTGCAGGACCGTTTTTTTCAACCGTAGATTCCACAACATTCAGCTTGTGAATCGGGATGATCTTCAGACCTGGTTTGACCCGATGCAACAACATGGTCAATGCATCACGCATCAGGGGGTGGTCGTCAATGACATAAACAGTCATGTTTTAATCTCCGCGCTAGACTGAAAGTACAAGAATATCAGTTTAACAATTTTTTACCATCTTTTTTATTGGAAGCAACAAAATCATTTTTTGTTGGTGGCGGTGTGGGCTTTCAACAACATCAGAACTTTGCTCAAAGCACCAGCAGTTTGGGGGGCGAATTCCAGAATGGGCTTCAGGTCGGCCAAGGCGTCCGGTCCTTCTGATTGCAACCGAGCGATGCTTTGCCCAGCTTCCTTGGGAGAGGCAAAACCCAGGCTTTGCAGCAAGACTTGGCCTTTGGCATCCACCAGCTTGAAATAGAACTGACCGTCTTCTTCGCGGTATTGCTTGAAGCTGGGCAGTGCGTTTTTGGTTTCTTTGGCCACAGGCGCAGCGCTGCCAGATGACAAGGCACGCAGGCCAACGGCATGGCGCAATTCGACCATGAAAGGTGTGGCCAATTGGCGGGCTTTGTCGGCCCCCGCCCGCAAAATTTTGTCCATTTGCGCGGGGTTGTCGATCAGGTCTTGGTAGTGCGCCCGCATGGGCGCGATTTCGCGGTCGATGCGCTCGAACAGCATTTGCTTGGCGTCGCCCCAGCCGATGCCCTCGGAATAGGCACGGGCCATGGCGGCGGTTTCTTCGGCATTGGCAAAGGCCTGGTAAATCTGGAACAGGGCGGAGCCTTCGGTGACCTTGGGCTCGCCCGGCGCCTTGGAGTCGGTGACGATGGCTGCGATTTGCTTGCGCATTTGCGCAGCAGGTGCAAACAGCGGGATGGTGTTGTCGTAGCTCTTGCTCATCTTGCGGCCGTCCAGCCCCGGCAACAGGGCCACCGATTCTTCGATCACCGCCTCGGGCAGAACGAAGTGTTCGCCATACAGGTGGTTGAAGCTGGACGCCATGTCGCGCGCCATTTCAATGTGCTGGATCTGGTCTCGGCCCACGGGCACCTTGTGTGCCTTGAACATCAAAATATCGGCGCCCATCAGCACCGGGTACATGAACAGACCCGCTGTCACGTCGCTGTCGGGGTCTTGGCTGGCGGCGTTGTTTTTGTCTACCGCTGCTTTGTAGGCGTGGGCGCGGTTGAGCACGCCTTTGCCTGTGACGCAGGTCAGGAGCCATGTGAGCTCGGGGATTTCAGGAATGTCCGACTGACGGTAGAAGGTGACTTTGTCGGGGTCCAGGCCCGAGGCGATCCAGCTGGCGGCGATCTCCAAGGTGGAGCGCTGGATGCGGGCCGGCTCGTCGCACTTGATGAGGGCGTGGTAGTCGGCCAGAAAGTAAAAACCGTCGGTGCTCTGGTCGCGGCTGGCTTGCACGGTGGGGCGAATTGCGCCCACGTAGTTGCCCAGGTGGGGAGTGCCGGTGGTGGTGATGCCGGTGAGAACGCGTGTGCGGGTCTGGGTTGTCATGAGAAAAACAAAAACTGAGAATTAAAAAATCAGCGCAAGAAAGCGGCCAGGGGGCTGAGCGTGAACTTGAGAAACTCAAAGGTTGCAGCCATCAGAGGCTGCATCCACCAAGTACTGATGAGACCGGTGAGGACCAGCGCCATCACGATGAAAAAGCCCCAGGGCTCCACTCGGGATACCAGCAGCGCCTGCCGCCAGGGCAGCACGCCCACCAGGATGCGCCCACCGTCCAGCGGTGGCAGCGGAAACAGGTTGAAGGCGAACATGACCACATTGGTCAGCATGCCGGCTTTGCACATCTCAATGAAAAAGCGCTCGCTGATGCCGTTGCCTGTCAGCACATACAACAACACGCCCCAGATCAATGCCTGTACCAGGTTGGCACCCGGCCCGGCCAGCGCCACCCAGACCATGTCGCGTTTGGGGTGGCGCAAACGGTCAAAGCGCACCGGCACCGGCTTGGCGTATCCGAACAAAAACGCGCCACTGGTGCTGAAGTACAAGAGCAGGGGCAGCAAGATGGTGCCCAGCGGGTCGATGTGCGGGAAAGGGTTGAGCGTGACGCGCCCCAGCATCGAGGCGGTGTTATCGCCCAGGCGCAGCGCGGCGTAGCCGTGAGCCGCCTCGTGCAAGGTGATCGCTAAGATCACGGGCAGGGCGTAAATCAAAACGGTTTGGATGAGGTCAGACATGTTCACCCCTGATTGTCTCAGACCCGTCCTGGCGTCGGCGTGGACAGGGCTTGAAGCCTCTCAAGGGAGATCCAGCGGCGGCACTGCCCAGGTCTGGGACTTGCCGCCAGCGCCAGGCCAAGCCAGGCCACACGGCCCGGCCGGCGCTGTTTACGCCTGAGCGGGTAAAAAGCGCTCCACCAGCAAAGACCAATAGGCCGAACCCACGGCCACGTTCTGGTCGTTGAAGTCGTAGCCGGGGTTGTGCACCATGCAGGCGCCGTGGCCATCGCCCGAGCCATCGCCATTGCCAATGAGCAAGTAACAGCCGGGCACCTCTTCGAGCATGAAGGCAAAGTCTTCGCTGCCCGTCAGGGCGCGACCTTGGCGCACCACTTTGTCAGCCCCCACGAGCTCTTCGGCCACATCGCGGGCGAAGTCGGTCTCTTGCAGGTGGTTGACCAAAACCGGGTAGCCGCGTTGGTAGTCGATGTCCGCTGAAACCCCATAGCTTTGGGCTTGGGCATGAACCAGTTCGGTGATGCGTTTTTCCAGCAAGATGCGCACGTCGCGGTCCAGCGAGCGCACGCTCAAGCGCAGCGTGGCGGTCTGCGGGATCACGTTGTTGGCCACGCCCGCATTGAACGCGCCAACGGTGATGATGGCCATTTGCTGTGGGTCGATGTTGCGGGCCACGATGCTTTGCAAACCCATGACGATGGCCGACCCGGCCACCACCGGATCAGCGGCCACATGCGGCATGGCGCCGTGCCCACCTTTGCCGTGCAAGGTGATGGTCACGTTGTCAGAGGACGCCATGGCCGAGCCATCGCGCAAGACCAGGTGGCCTTGTGGGTGGGTGGGCATGTTGTGCATGGCAAAGATGGCATCACACGGAAACTGCTGGAACAGGCCGTCTTCCATCATCTTTTTGGCCCCACCCAAGCCTTCTTCGGCGGGCTGAAAAATCAGGTTCACGGTGCCCGAGAACACCCCTTTTTGAGCGATGTGCTTGGCCGCCGCCAACAGCATGGCGGTGTGCCCGTCGTGGCCGCAGGCGTGCATGATGCCCACGTTGCAACTGGCATAAGCCAGTCCGGTGGCCTCGTCAATCGGCAGGGCGTCCATGTCGGCACGAATACCAATGGCGCGGTGGCCCGAGCCCTTTTTGATCTGCCCGACCAGACCGGTGCCGCCCAGACCGCGTGTCACTTGGTAGCCCCAGGCGCTCAGCTGCTCTGCCACCAGGTCGCTGGTGCGGTACTCCTTGTAGCCCATCTCCGGGTGCTTGTGAATGTCGCGGCGCACCGCAATGAATTCATCGGCCTGGGCTTGCAAGGCGTGCAGTTTGTCGTGCAGGAAAGCGTCGGTGGGGGCGTTCATGGCGGGACCTTGTCGGTTACTGGGCTTGCAGATTAATCGATTTGGCGATGGCGCGGTAGCGCTCGATGTCGCCAAGGTAAATGCGGGCCAGCTCGGCCGGTGTGCGAGTAGGCAGGACCACGTTGCCGCTGGCTTCCAGCGCCTTGCGGGTTTCGGGCACTTCAGCCGCCGCATAGAAGGCCTTGTTCAGGGTGGTGACCACAGCGTCCGGGGTGTTTTTGTGCACCTGCACACCGGCCCAGATGTCAAATTCCATCGCCTCAAGCCCTTTCATGGCGGCCATGGCCGGGAATTGCTTGAACAGCGCGTGCGGGGTTTTGGCGGTCACGGCCAAGCCCTGAATTTTGCCGTCGATGAGGGTTTGCGGGATCGAGCCTGCCATGGGCAAAAAAGCCATGTCGATCTGCCCGCCCATCAAGTCGGACAGCAGGGGAGCTATGCCTTTGTAGGGCACATGCAGCATGTCCACTTTGGTGAGTTGAGAGAACTTTTCGCCCACCAGGTGGTACAGCGAGCCCGGACCCACACTGCCATAGCTCAGGGGCTTGTTGGCGTTCTTGCGGGCCAGTGCCAGCAGATCGTCCACGGTTTTCACGTTGAGCGAGTTGCGCACGGCCAAAATCGTCGTGGTGGTGGCAAATTGCGCGACCAGTTTGAAATCTTCGGATTTGTACTTGACGCCCTGGATGGCCATGGGGGCCAGCACCAGCTCCATGGGGCTGCCCAGACTCACGGTGTAGCCGTCAGCCGGTGCGTTGACCAGTTTGGCCATGCCAATCGCGCCGCCCGCGCCGCCGATGTTTTCAATGATCATCGTTTGCCCCAGTTTGGCGGCGGCATCGGGTTGGACCTTGCGGGCAAAAAAGTCCGAGGGGCCACCGGCCGGGTAGGGCACGATCAGGTTGATGGTTTTGGCGGGATAGGTTTGCGCCAGGGCAGGGCCGAAAGCGCTGGCGGCCACGGCCAGGCTGGTGATGAGGGTTTTGAAGTTCATGGTGTCTCCGTTAGGTTCAAGGGTTCTGCATGGTTGAAATGACCATGGCCAAATCGTAGAAATGACAAATCAATGTGTCCAATGACTTATTTTCCTAATAATCATTCGTAAAATGAATGAATGAACCTCAGACACCTTGAACACTGGCTGGCCTTGGCCGATACCGGCTCCTTCAGCCGCGCGGCAGAGAAACTGCACATCACCCAGTCTGCCCTGAGCCGCAGCATCCAGGCGCTGGAGGATGACCTGGGTGGCCTCTTGGTTGACCGTGTGGGCAAAAAAAACGAGCTCACACCTTTGGGCCGCTCCGTGCTGGAGCGGGCGCGGCGCATCGTGCACGAGGCCCAGGAGCTCAAACAAGGCGCTGCTTTGCTGCAGCAAGGGGGCATGGGCAGTTTGCGGGTGGGTCTGGGTTCAGGCCCAGGGGCCATGTTGATGACCCCATGGCTGCGTTACATGGCCGAACACCATCCGACGGTGCAGGTGAGCGTGTCGCGCGGCCCGACCGAGCAGCAACTGGTGCAGTTGCGTGAGCGCGAACTGGATGCGTTGGTGGTCGATGTGCGCCGGGTGGCGGTTGCGCCCGACCTGAACATGACGCAGGTGGTCGAGATGCCCGCCGGTTTCGTATGCCGGCAGGGTCATCCTGTCTTGAAGCGTCACCCCGTGCACGTGCCGTTTGAAGCGCTGCTGGATTACCCGTTGGCCTCCACACCTTTGTCGCAAGAGGTGGCCCGCTTGCTGGTGGACCACTATGGCCCCCGGGCGAATCCAGCGCAGCTGACCACCTTGCAGTGCGAGGAGATCGCCAGCCTGATCGACGTGGTGCGTCAAACCGATGCGGTTTATCTGGGCATCGTGGGTGCGGCACGTCAAGGCCTGGCCGATGGGTCGCTGGTCGCTTTGGACATGGACCCGCCGTTTCTGGGGGGCGCGCGTCTGGCCGTCATGACTTTGGCGGGCCGCACCGAGTTGCCGGTGATGTCGGTATTCCGTTCATTTGTGGCTCAGCAAATGCCACAGGCTGCAAGCATTGAATCTTGAGGTGGGCGCTGCGCACCGCCAGGGCGGGTGCGATGGGCGTGCACCGCACGCCTATGGATCACGCCAGCCCGACCCGCAGGCCCATCAGCAAGGCGATCAGCAACAGCAAGATTTGCACACCCCGCCGAAAACGTTCGGGCGATATCCTGTCACTTTGCTGGTGCCCCAGCCAGATGCCCAGCAGCATGGCGGGCAGCCAGGCGATTGACCAAAAAGCGGTGGGGCCGGTGATGTCCTGCATGCTCGCAGGCACGATGCCCAGACTGCTCATGCCGAACAGACACATCAGGGCGAACAGATCGGTGAACAAGAAAAAAACCGACAGGCTGGCCCGCATCACCGCCGGGGCCAGCCGGGTTTGGTTGAACACCATGGCCACCGCAATGCCGCCAATGGCCGCCAGCCCGTTGAGCCAGCCACTGACCATGCTGGTGCCCCATTGCAGGGCTTTGCCAGGCGGGCCTTGTGGCCGCAGACCCTGCAGCTGCGCCAGAGCGATCACGCCGATGATCCCCGCAATCAACAGGCGCAGGGTGTCGGCGGGCAGGCTTTGCTGGGTCAGCACACCCAGCGGAATGAACACCACATTGCCCAGAATCAGCACCCGCAGCCAAGACCAGTGCACATCGGGCCAACAGGTTTTGAGCAGGCTGAGGCTGGCCAAAATTTCGAGCACAAAGAGAGCGGGTACCACTTGCGCAGGCGGCAGGAACACCGACAGGCAGCTCACGCACAGGGCCGAAAAGCCAAAGCCTGTCAGCCCTCGCACAAAACCGGCAAACAGCACCACCCCGCTGCTCAGCAGCAGGCTGATGGCATTGGCGTTTTCTGGCAACGAGAAAAGGGACCCGATGTTCATCTTCGTCGTGGTCGCAAGGCCCCCAGAATTTGCGTGAAGACCCGCTGGCCTTGCAAGTCCGACAGGTCGAGCATGTCGCTGTGGCGGTAATAGCCACTCATGTCCAGGCCCACGCCCAGAGCGGTCAGCTCAACGCGGCCGCTGCGTTCCATGCGATCGGTCACGGCCAGCAAATGCTGCTCCAGGTACAAGGGGTCGTTGGTTTGCGCCGTGGCACTGTCGCTCGGGCAGCCGTCCGAGATGACCAGCAGAATGCGGCGAGAGGCGCTTTGCGCCAGCAAGCGTTGTTCGGCCCACAGCAGGGCTTCGCCATCCAGGCATTCGCGGTACAGATCGGGTTTGAGCAGGGCCGCGATGTCGCGCCGGGCCAAGCGCCAGGCTTTTTCGGCGGGTTTGAAGACGATGTGGCAGCGCTCGTTCAGTCGGCCCGGTGCGGGCGGCTGACCGGCGCGGCGCCAGTCGCGCAGGGCGCGCCCGCCACTCCAGGCACCGGTGGTGAAACCCAGCACCTCGCAGGGTATGCCCGCCAGGTCCAGGGCGCGGCTCATCACATCCACCAGCAAGGCGATGGATTCCCGCTGCGCCTTCATGCTGCCCGAACAGTCGATCAAAAAGCACACCGCCGCATCGGGCACAGGGCGCTGGCGTTCGCGCACAAACAGCTGCCGCTGCAGCGGGTTGGCCACCAGCTGCGACAGGCGGCTGCCGTCGATGCGGCCTTCGTCTTGGCCGTTGTCATGGCCCTGCCAGCGCGGCGGGCTCAGCAGCACCTTGAGTTGGCGCACCAGCGGCTGCAAGGCCACGCCTTGCTGGGCGATGCGCTCGTCCAGCTGCAGGCGCAGGGCTTGCCGCTCGGCCGCACGCACCAAGTCTGCCGCCTGCACTGTGCGGTCATAGGCGGTGGTGAAGACGGTGTAGCCGCGCAACACCTCTTCGGGGCTCAGGCTGCGGCCCGGTGCCGCGATGGTCGCGTCCTTGTCCTCGCCGCCCTCAAAGTCGATCCACAGCGACAAGCGCTCGCGCGTGGGCTGTGCCGGGTTGATGCTCTTGGCGGGGGGCTGCTGCTGGCTAGCCACCGTGTGCTGGGCGACGCTGCGGGCAATGTTCAGGGCGTGCTCGCCATAAAGGGCCTGGTTGTGACGCGTCAGGCGCAGGCCCCTCACGTCGTGGCCAATGACTTCGGACAAGTCAAAGCGGGTGGATTCGATCAAGTCCATCAGCGCCTCGGGCACAGCCTCGCCCACCACCCTTGAGCGGCAGATCAGGGCCACCGTCAGCAGCGTGAGGCCTTGCACGGTTTCGGCCAGATCCGACTGGCCCAGCGCCACGGCCCAGACCTCGAAACGGTGGTGCAGGTTGTGCGCTGCACCGGGCAGGCCCAACTCCGTGGCCAGTGACTCGACGCGGATTTGCTCCAGCATTTCCACGATCAACCGCTCGAGCGGCATCAGTGGCTGGCGCTGGCACAGCGTGTGGTGCAGCGCCGCATCGGAATGGCGCAGGCGCAACGCCGCACCGTCGCTGGCGGCGCGAAACGAGCGCCAGTCGTCCTGTCCATGCACAGGGTGCAGGTGGGGGGCAAAGTCGGGCAGGCGTTGATGGTTGCGGTACAGGCGGCGCTGGCGGTAGTGCAGCTGGGACTCGGCGCTCAGGGCACGGGCGCTGGCCGCGCACAAATCGTCTTGCGCGTGCTGTTGACGCAGCAGGGCTTGCTCGCTCAGGCCGCCATGGTCTGCGCCCGTTCCCGCGCCAGGTACAGCCGCCAAACCCGCCTCGCTCATGGCGTGCCCAGCTCCTGGTCAAAGCAGCGCTGAAAATACTCGCCCAGCACCGGGCGTTCGGACTCGTCGCCCTTGTTGATGAAGCTCAGGTAAAGCGCCAGCTGCAAGTCACCAAAGATGTCCAGGTTTTCGGCCCAGCTGATCAGGCTGCGCGGTGACATGAGGGTGGACAAGTCGCCTACCTTGAAGCCCTGGCGCGTGAGGTTGGCAAACTGCACCATGGCCTGCAGCTGAGCCTGGCGGGCGTCGTCGCGCATGCTGGGCACGCGGGCGCGCACGATGGCCATCTCTTGCTCGGGCGGCAGGTGGTTGAGCGTGGCCACAATGTTCCAGCGGTCCATCTGGGCCTGGTTGAGTTGCTGGGCGCCGTGGTACAGGCCATTGAGGTTGCCCAGGCCCACCGTGTTGCTGGTGGCAAACAGGCGAAATTGCGCATGCGGCTTGATCACCTGGTTCTGGTCGAGCAGGGTGAATTGCCCGTCACGCTCCAGCAGTCGCTGGATCACGAACATGATCTCGGGCCGACCCGCGTCGTACTCGTCAAAGATCAGCGCCACCGGCCGCTGCAGCGCCCACGGCACGATGCCGGGCTGGAATTCGGTCACCTGCTGGCCGTCGCGCAGCACCACCGCATCGCGCCCCACCAGGTCCAGGCGACTCAGGTGCCCGTCCAGGTTGATGCGCACACAAGGCCAGTTCAGCCGAGCGGCCACTTGTTCAATGTGGGTGGATTTTCCGGTGCCGTGCAGGCCTTGCAGCATGACCCGGCGGTTGTGTTCAAAACCGGCCAGGAGGGCCAAAGTGACTTCGCGGTTGAAGCGGTAATCGGGGTCAATGTCGGGCACATGCTCGGAGCGTTCGCGAAAGCCGGTGACCTTGAGAGGGCTGTCGATGCCAAAAATGCTGCGCACATCCAGGCGCTGCAGATCGGGGGAGGTGTTCATGGCATGGCCTCGGTTTCAATGGCACTGATGGCTTGGGCTGCGCGTTGCAGGGCTGGCAAAAGTTGCAGGCAGCGCTCCGGTGTCAGGCGCAACACTGGCGCCTGCACCGCCACGCAAAGGTTGGATGTGCCCTGCGCCGAAGGCACCAACACCGCCACGCACATCAGGCCGGGCAAAAATTCTTCGTTGTCCAGTGCAAAGCCCTGGCGCTTGACCTGCTTGACTTCTTGCTCCAGCGCAGCCATGTCGGTCAGGGTTTTGGGGGTGTAAGTGTCCAGCGGGGCATGGGCCAGCAGGCGCTGGCGTTGGGTCGGGCTCATTTGTGACAAAAACACTTTGCCGCTGGCCGAGCAATGCACGGGCACCCGCGAGCCCGGGTGCAGGTAAAAGCGCAAGGGGGCCGATGTCTCCACCCGGTCCAGGTAGATCACCTCGCTGCCGCTCAAGGCCGTCAGGTTGCAACTCTCGCCCACTTCGTTGACCAGATGGCGCAGCACAGCGTGGCGCGCGCCGTGCGCGGTGTCGTTGATGAGCAGGTTTTCTGCCAGTTTGCGCAGCCGATTGCCCGTGCCGTAAAGCCGGGCGTCGGCGGTGCGCTCCAGCAAATGCGCGCTTTCGAGTTGCTGCAGCATGCGGTGCAAGGTGGCCTTGGGCAGACCGGTTTCATCGGCCAGGTTTTGCAGCGAGAAGTAGCTGCTTTTGCTGGCAATCACCTCCAGCAGGGCAAACAGGCGCAGGGTGGGCGTGTCCCCGTTGATTTCTGCGGGGGCCAATGCGGGCAGGGGGACGGGGGCGAGTGACATCGCTGCATCATAGTGGAAAACCCGAAAAATGGAACAAATCGGATCGATAAGTGAAATTTCGATTGATTTGTGGGGGGCGGCTGTCTATAGTCACCTTCAGTTTCGGATTTCGGAACCCCAAGTTTCAAATCTTTGTGATCCCCCTATTTTTTCAGGAGCAGCCCATGAGCACCCCCAAAACCGACAAACGCACCGTGGCCAGCGGCGTGCAGAAGATGACGCCGTCCGAGGCCTTTGTGGAGACCATGGTCGCCAACGGCGTGACCGACATGTTCGGCATCATGGGCTCGGCCTTCATGGACGCCATGGACATCTTTGCCCCCGCAGGCATTCGATTGATCCCGGTGGTGCACGAGCAGGGCGGGGCGCACATGGCGGACGGCTATTCCCGTGTGAGCGGCCGCCACGGCGTGGTCATCGGCCAAAACGGCCCGGGCATCAGCAACTGCGTCACCGCCATTGCGGCGGCCTATTGGGCACACAGCCCGGTGGTCATGATCACCCCCGAAACCGGCACCATGGGCATGGGCTTGGGCGGCTTCCAGGAAGCGCAGCAGCTGCCCATGTTTCAGGAATTCACCAAGTACCAGGGCCATGTGAACAACCCCAAGCGCATGGCCGAGTTCACGGCGCGCTGCTTTGACCGTGCCATCTCGGAAATGGGACCCACCCAGCTGAACATCCCGCGCGACTATTTCTACGGCGAAATCAGTTGTGAAATTCCGCAACCCATGCGCGTGGAACGCGGTGCGGGCGGCGAAAACAGCCTGAACGCCGCGGTGGAGCTGCTGGCCAACGCCAAGTTCCCGGTCATTTTGTCGGGCGGCGGTGTGGTCATGGGGGACGCGGTCAAGGAGTGCGTGGCCCTGGCCGAGCGCCTGGGCTCACCCGTGGCCAACGGCTATTTGCGCAACGACTCTTTCCCGGCCAGCCACCCGCTGTGGGCTGGCCCTCTGGGTTACCAGGGCTCCAAGGCGGCCATGAAGTTGATCGCACAGGCTGACGTGGTGGTGGCACTGGGCTCGCGCATGGGGCCGTTTGGCACCTTGCCGCAGCACGGCATGGACTATTGGCCCAAAGACGCCAAGATCATCCAGGTCGAAGCCGACCACACCAATTTGGGCTTGGTCAAGAAAATCACCGTGGGCATCCACGGTGACGCCAAGGCGGTGGCCATCGAGCTGCTCAAGCGCCTGTCGGCCCGCACCCTGGCCTGTGATGCCAACAAGGCCGAGCGCGCCGCCAAAATCCAGGCCGAAAAAGACGCCTGGGAAAAGGAACTCGACGCCTGGACCCACGAAAAAGACCCCTTCAGCCTGGACATGGTGGAAGAGGCCAAGGGCGAGCGCACCCCCACGGGCGGCACCTACCTGTCGCCCCGCCAAGTGCTGCGCGAGCTGGAAAAAGCCATGCCGCCGCGCGTCATGGTGTCCACCGACATTGGCAACATCAACGCCGTGGCCAACAGCTACCTGCGCTTTGACGAACCCCGCAGCTTCTTCGCGCCCATGAGCTTTGGCAATTGCGGCTACTCGCTGCCCACCATGATCGGTGCCAAGTGCGCCGCGCCTGACCGCCCGGCAGTGGCCTATGCCGGTGACGGCGCTTGGGGCATGAGCATGGTCGAGGTCATGACGGCTGTGCGTCACGACATTCCGGTCACAGCGGTGGTCTTTCACAACCGCCAATGGGGTGCCGAAAAGAAAAACCAGGTGGACTTCTACAACCGCCGCTTTGTGGCCGGTGAGCTGGAAAGCGAAAGCTTTGCGGGCATCGCCCAGGCCATGGGTGCCCAAGGCATCGTGGTGGATCGCCTCGAAGACGTGGGCCCGGCCCTGAAAAAGGCCATCGACCTGCAGATGAACCAGCGCAAGACCTGCGTGATCGAGATCATGTGCAACCGCGAGTTGGGTGATCCCTTCCGCCGCGACGCGCTGGCCAAGCCGATCCGCTTCTTGGACAAGTACAAGGACTACGTCTGAGCACACCTGGGCGCATGACCATGCAAGACCATGTGCTCACGCTGAACGCGGGGTCTTCTTCGCTCAAGTTCGCCTTGTTTGCTGTGGCCGAGGTCTCGGCGCAAGGGGGCGGTGCGGTGCTCGATTCTCCGGTCTATTCGGGCCAGGCTCAGGGACTGGGGCAAGCTTCTGCGCGGCTGGACATCCAGGGGCTGGGCGGTTTGCAACACAGCGTGCCACTGGCCCCTTTTGGGGATGCGTCTGTGCACAAGGGCTCTGAGGGCCAGGCTATCTCAGCCCATGCCACGGCCCTGGAGAGCATCTTGCATTGGCTCTCGGTGCACGCCCAAAACGTTCGTGTGGTGGCGGTGGGGCACCGCATCGTGCACGGTGGCCCCGAACTGGCTGGGCCTGTGCGGGTGGACGATGCGCTGATCGCCCAGCTGCAGGCCCTGACCCCCTTGGCGCCGCTGCACCAGCCGCACAACTTGGCCGGGGTCCATGCGTCGCGTGAGGCCTTTGCCCAGGTGCCGCAAGTGGCCTGTCCGGACACGGCTTTTCACCGCAGCCAAAGCGAGCTGCACCAGCGCTACGCCTTGCCGCAAAGCTGCTTTGAACAAGGCATTCGCCGCTACGGTTTCCATGGTTTGTCGTATGAATCCATTTCGGACCAGTTGCGCGAGTCGCGGTCCGAGCTGGCCCAGCCTGAAGCCCGTGTGGTGGTGGCGCATCTGGGCAACGGGGCCTCGCTGTGCGCCCTGCGCGGTTTGCGCTCGGTGGCCACCACCATGGGGTTTTCGCCGCTCGATGGCTTGCCCATGGGCACGCGCTGTGGTCGGCTCGATGCCGCCGTGGTGCTGCACCTGCTGGCGCAGGGCTTGGGTGCCGAGGCCATCACGGATTTGCTTTACCGCCAGTCCGGCCTCTTGGGCCTGTCGGGCACCTCCAGCGATGTGCGCAGCCTGACGCAGTCAGACAGCGCGGCAGCGCGCATGGCGCTGGCCTATTTTGCCGAACACACCCGGCGCGAAATCGCGGGCATGGCCGCCGCCGTGCAGGGCCTGGATGCGCTGGTTTTCACCGGTGGCATTGGCGAAAACGCCCATGCCCTGCGTGGCGAAATCGTGCAGGGCCTGCAATGGATGGGCTGTGAACTGGACGAAGCCCGTAACCGCGAGCGTGGCCGTCCGGGCCCGGGCGGCACCTTGATCAGCGCGCCCAGCAGCCGTGTGCCGGTGTATGTGCTGGCCACCAACGAAGAAGCCGTGATCGCCCGCCACACCTGGCGCATGGTGTTCGCGCCAGGAGACACAAGATGCTGAAACTGTTTTCTAAGCCCTCTGAACAGACGACCCTGCAGGACCCCTTGTCCGAGCCGAACCCCACGGCGCAGACCACCGTGAAATGCACCACCTGCTACATGTGCGCCTGCCGCTGCGGCATTCGGGTGCACCTGGTTGAAGGCGACAAAGGCCCCGAGGTGCGCTACATCGACGGCAACCCGGACCACCCGCTCAACCAGGGGGTGATCTGCGCCAAAGGCTCGGCCGGCATCATGAAGCAGTACTCGCCAGCTCGCCTGACGCAGCCGCTGCTGCGCAAACCGGGCAGCGAACGCGGGGCGGGTGAGTTTGAGCCCATCTCTTGGGAGCGGGCCTTTGACATCCTGAGTGAACGCCTGGCGTACATCCGAAACACCGACCCCAAAAAATTCGCACTGTTCACCGGGCGCGACCAGATGCAGGCGCTCACAGGCTTGTTTGCCCGCCAGTTCGGCACGCCCAATTACGCGGCGCACGGCGGCTTTTGCTCGGTCAACATGGCCGCCGGCATGATCTACAGCGTGGGCGGCAGCTTTTGGGAGTTTGGCGGTCCGGACCTGGAGCGCTCCAAACTGTTTGTGATGCTGGGTACAGCCGAAGACCACCACAGTAACCCCATGAAAACTGCGCTGTCCAAATTCAAGCGCTCAGGCGGTCGTTTCATCTCCATCAACCCGGTGCGCACCGGCTACTCGGCCATTGCCGACGAGTGGATTCCCATCAAGCCCGGCACCGATGGCGCGCTGCTCATGGCCTTGTTGCATGAACTGGTCCGCACCGACACGCTGGACCATGCTTTTCTGAAACGATTCACCAACGCGCCGCAACTGGTGGTGCTGGACGAGGGCGAGCGCGAAGGCCTGTTTGCCTTTGACCCCGACCCGGCCAAAGGCCCGCCCGGCGACGGCCGCAACCCGCACAACAAATTGGTGTTTGACCGCACAAGCGGCCGCATCCTGAATGCCTATCCTGAAGGCATTGCCGACGGTTGCGACCCGGCACTGGACGCCCCGCCCGAAGGCCACTACACCTTGGCCGATGGCACGCGGGTGGTGCCTGCCTTTGCCCTGTTGCGCCAGCGCGTGCTCAGCTGCACGCCCGAATGGGCGCAGGCCATCACCGGCATTGCGGCAGATCGCATTCGCCTGCTGGCACAGGAGATGGGACATGCGGCCCTCACGCAGGCCTTTGAGCTGCCCATCCCCTGGACCGATGCCTGGGGTAAAAAACACCCCACCACCCAGGCGCGTCCGCTGGCTTTTCACGCCATGCGCGGTCTGGCCGCGCACTCCAACGGTTTCCAAACGGTGCGCTCGCTGGCGGTGCTCATGAGCCTGCTGGGCACCATCGATGCGCCCGGGGGGTTCAGACACAAAGCGCCTTACCCGCGTCACATCGTGCCCAACTACCGCGCCTTCAACGACCCGGACATGGTCAAACCCAACACGCCGCTGAACGCGGCGCCGCTGGGTTTTCCGGCCAGCCCTGAAGAGCTGGCCATTCACCCGGATGGCACGCCGATGCGCATCGACCACGCGTTTTCGTGGGAGCACCCGCTGTCGGCCCACGGCATGATGCACAACGTCATCACCAACGCCGTCAAAGGTGACCCCTACCGCATCGACACTTTGATGCTGTTCATGGCCAACATGGCCTGGAACAGCAGCATGAACACCATGTCCGTGCGCGAATCGCTCAACCGCAAGGACGCGCAGGGCGAGTACATGATTCCGTTTTTGGTGGTGTGCGACGCCTTTCAGAGCGAGACCGTGGCCTTTGCCGACCTGGTGCTGCCCGACACCACCTACCTGGAGCGGCACGACACCATGAGCATGCTGGACAGGCCGATTTCGGAGTTCGACGGCCCGGTGGACTCGGTGCGTGTCCCGGTGCTGCAGCCTTTGGGCGAATGCAAGCCGTTTCAGGAAGTGCTGGTGGAACTGGCTTCGCGCCTGAAGTTTCCGGCCTTCACCACGCCCGAGGGTGGGCGCAAGTTCAAGGGCTACACCGACTTCATCGTGAACTTCGAGGCCCAGCCGGGCATTGGTTTTTTGATGGGCTGGCGCGGCGAAAACGGTGACCAGCACCTGCGCGGCGCGCCCAACCCCAAGCAGTGGGAGACCTACGCGCAAAACAACTGCGTGTTCCAGTACACCCTGCCCGAGAACATGCATTACATGCGCAACTGGAATCGTGACTACCTGGACTTTGCCAAAGACAAAGGCTGGCGTCAACGCAACGACCCGGTGCAATTGGCCATTTATTCCGACACCTTGCAGTCCTTTCGTCTGGCCGCGCAAGGCAAAACCAAAGGGCGTCAGCCGCCCGAGCATCTGCGCGAACGCATCAACACCTATTTCGACCCCTTGCCGTTTTGGTATGCACCGCTCGAAGACGCTGCGGTTGACCTGAAGGCTTTCCCACTCAACGCCATCACCCAGCGGCCCATGGCCATGTACCACTCGTGGGACTCGCAAAACGCCTGGCTGCGGCAAATTCACAGCCACAACTACCTGCATGTGCACCCCAGCACCGCGCAGGCGGCGGGCGTGGCCGATGGCGGCTGGGCTTGGGTCGAAAGCCACTGGGGCCAGGTGCGTTGCATGCTGCGCTACAGCGAAGCTGTGGAGCCGGGCACCGTCTGGACCTGGAACGCGATTGGCAAAGGCGACGGCGCTTGGCACCTGGCGCCTGGTTCGGACGAAGCGCGCAAAGGCTTTTTGCTCAACCACCTGATCTCGGAAGAATTGCCACTTCCTCAAGGCACGGGCTCGCCAGCCGGTGCGAAGGTCAGCAACTCCGACCCCATCACCGGCCAGGCGGGCTGGTACGACGTGCGCGTGCGCATTCGACCGGCCGAGCCTGCAGAGGCGGCCCAGAGTTTTCCGCAGGTTGACACCATGCACCCCGTGCCTGGTGTGCAAGGCTTTCGCGGGGGCGTGTCCCATGTCATGCGCTTTTTTGCAGGGAAATCCAAACCATGATCCAGTGGCTCAAAGACCTTGTACAAGGCCATGCACCCTCTTCTGTCAGCCCCCATCTGATGGAGCCCGGTGGCCGTGGCGGTGGCGCGGCGCCAGCAGTGGACACCAACACCCCCACACTGGCGCGCCAGCTCGCACTGGTGATCGACCTGAACGTTTGTGTGGGCTGCCACGCCTGTGTGACGGCCTGCAAACAGTGGAACACCTCGGGCATGGCCGGGCCGCTGAGCGATGTCAACCCTTATGCTGCTGAGCCCACCGGCACCTTTTTCAACCGGGTGCAGACCTACGAAGCGGGCAACTTTCCGAACACCGACACGGTGCACTTTCCCAAAAGCTGCCTGCACTGCGAAGACCCGCCCTGCGTTCCGGTGTGCCCCACAGGCGCCAGCTACAAACGCCAGACTGACGGCATCGTGCTGGTCGATGCCGACAAATGCATCGGCTGCAAATACTGCGCCTGGGCTTGTCCTTATGGTGCGCGTGAATTTGACGAAGCCAGCGGCATCATGACCAAGTGCACCCTGTGCGTGGACCGCATCCACAATCCCCTGCTGCCCGAAGCCGACCGCAAACCCGCCTGTGTCAATGCCTGCCCGACCAACGCCCGCCTGTTTGGCGACGTGAAAGACCCGAACAGCGAAGTCAGTCAGGCCATCCGCGAACGGGGCGGTTATGCCCTGATGCCCGAGTGGAACACCCGGCCGGCCAACCAGTACTTGCCGCGCCGCGTCACCCCAGCGGCGGTGACGCCCCTGGCAAGCCCAGCGGGTAAAACTTCTCCACATTGAGGTCTACATGCGTCCTGCCTGGTCCATCCTTTTGTTCACCACCCTGTCCGGTACGGCCCAGGGTCTGCTGCTGGCGTTGGCCGTGGCCAGCTGGCTGATGCCCCTGGACACGGGCTTTGCCCTCACAGCCATTGCCTTGGCCGAAGTGCTGCTGGTCGGTGGTCTGCTGGCCTCGTTTTTTCATCTTGGCCAAAAATCCCGTGCCTGGCGGGCTGCGGCCATGTGGCGCACCTCGTGGATGTCGCGCGAAGTCATCGTGCTGCCCCTGCTCATGGGGGGGGTGGCGCTGTGGTGGCTGGCTTTGTACTTGGGCGCGTCAACCCTTGCCTTGCAGGTGCTGTCTGCGGCGGTGGTGGGGGTCTCGCTGGCGCTGTGGGTGTGCACCGCCATGATCTACGCTTGCCTGCGCTTTTTGCAAGAGTGGGCGCACCCGCTCACGGTGATCAACTTCACCCTGTTGGGCATGAGTTCGGGCAGCGTGCTGCTGTGCGCTCTGGCCAGTGCCACTGGGCAAACCGCGCTGCTGGCCTGGTTGCAGCCTTGGGTGTTGGTCAGCACTTTGCTGGCCTGGTTCCTGCGCCGCCAGGCCCTTCGCCGTAATGCTCGCCTGTCCCCCATGTCAAGCCTTCAATCGGCCACCGGTATCCACCGGCCGCAACTGGTGCAAAAATCCATGGGCATGTCCGCCGGCTCCTTCAACACCCGCGAGTTTTTTCACGGTGCCACAGCCCGCACCGTGCACCGCATGCCCTGGGTGTTTCAGCTGCTGTTGTTTGCGCTGCCTTTGCTTTTGCTGGGCCTGCTCGGTACGCAGTCGACCCTGGTCTGGCTGGGCGCTGTGCTGCTGCAGTTTATCGGCCTCTTGGCCGAACGCTGGGTCTTCTTCGCCCAGGCCCGCCATCCGCAAAACCTGTACTACCAAACCGTGTCTTGATGCGGTGCAGGCGTCCCGCAGGTCCGGACTTCAGCGCCGACTGGTGCGGGCCTGGCAAAGACCCCAACGGGTTTTCACATCTCGTCTTGCCACCAATACCACTTGTACAAACACCGCTGGCCCAGGCGGCGGAAGGGGGCGAGGGCTTCGGAGCGGAACAGGTGTAAAAAGTGCGGGTAGGTCAGTTCGCTGTTGTAGATCGGCAGCTGAAAGACTTCCTGGCCTTCGTCTTTGCCGGCCACGCGCTCGGCCAGGCGCTTGCCCGCCCAGGTGGAAAACGACACCCCATTGCCGCCGTAACCCAGCGCGTACCAAACGCTTTGGCTCGGGTCGGGTTGGGTGATGCGCGGCATCATGTCGTGGCTCACGTCCACCCAGCCCCACCAGGAGTGCTCGATGGGGATGCCCGCCAGGGTCGGAAATTTGCGTGCAATGCCGTCGGTCAGCAGTTTCAGGTGTTTGGGCTCGGGCGCTTCGGCCCCGGTCACGGCGCTGCGACTGCCGATTTGCAGGCGGTTGTCAGGCAGCAGCCGGTAGTAAAAGCGCAGGGTGCGCGTGTCGGTCAGGAAGACGCGGGTTTTGAGGCCAGCGGCCTCAATTTGCGCTGGCGTCAAGGGCTGGGTGACCATGTTGTTGGACAAGATGGGCAGCAGTTTGTTTTTGGTCAGCGGGCTCAGGGCCTGGCCGGTGTAGCCGCCGGTGCACACCGCCACGCGTTTGGCGCGCACGGTGCCGCCCGGGGTGCGCAGGTGGTGCACGCCATGGATGGTTTCCCAGCCTTGCACGGGGCTCGCGGTGTGCAGTGACACACCCAGGGCGCGGGCCTTGCGGATCAGGCCATAGGTGAACTTGAGCGGGTGCACGCCCACTCCTTCTTGCTCCCACATGGCGCCTGCGGCGTCGTGGTCGTTGAAGTGGTTTTGCCGCAATTCGTCGGCCGAGAGGATTTGGGTTTGGTAGCCAAAGATATCGTTGCGAACCCGGGCCTGCTCTTTCAGGTAGGCGACTTTTTCGGGGCGGTGTGCCACATACAGGTGACCGCCGTCGGTGGCGTCGCAGTCGACTTCGAAGGCCAGGTTTTTGAAGTTCTCAAAGCCCGTGCGGATTTCGGTGTCCAGTTTTTTGGCCACGTCCAGGCCCCAGCGCTCGATCCACTGCGCACGCGAGAGGCGGCCGCTGGCGTTTTGGCCCTGGCCACCGCTGCGGCTGGAGCAGCCCCAGGCGCTTTGGTTGGCTTCGAGCACCACAGCCTGAATGCCGTGTTCTTGCGCCAGGTACAGGGCGGTTGAGATGCCGGTCGAGCCCGCACCGATGACCACCACATCCACATCCATGTCCTGCCGCACCGGACCATCGTCAGGCGGTGGTGTGCCTGCACTGGCGACCCAGTAGCTGGGCGCGTAGACGCGGCCTGCACCGGGGGTGGCGTGCACCAGCGGGTCGTATTGGGGATCGTATCGGGTGTCGCTGCGGGCGGGGGCGTGGGTCGTCATGAGCTGCTCTCGAAAAGGGGCAAGGTGGTTTCTCTGACAGCGCGGCAGGTACCGGGCGGCAGGTGAACTTATTTCGCGGCAGGCAGGTTGGGGCGGTTTTTGCGGAAAGCGCTTTTGGAGAGGATCTTGCCGTCCTTGAAGGCAAAGATGTCTACACCGTCGGTTTCCACGCGCGAACCGTCGGTGGCGGTGCCGACATAGGTCCATTCGGAGACACCAAAGTCGCCCTGAACAAAATGCTTGCCGTTGATCCACTGTGCATCAGGCACGGTGGCCCAAGCCCCCGGAAAGGCCTTGCGCAAGGCCTCGTGGCCCTGGTGGCGTGAGCCGCAGGCGTCCGGGCCACCCGCGGTCATGAAGACGCCATCGGGGTGCATGAAGCTCAGCAGTGCGTCCACATCGTGGCGGTTCCAGGCGTCGGAGAAGGCTTCGAGGGTGGCGATGGTGACAGGGGTTGACAAGGTGGCTCTCCAGAGGGTGTTGACTCACTTCGAGAATAGCCCATCGCGGCGCGCTGCATAGAGCCAGATCGGGTAAATCCGGTGTGCCAGCAGGCTTGCTTATACTGAGCTGCATGACCAGTCGACACCGCACCAAAGATGTCCAGTGGGAGAGCTTGTTTGCCTTGCAGGACAAGCCCGCCATGCCCTTGCAGCAGCGCCTGCGGCTGGCTGCTGTCGAGGCCATTTTGGAAGGTCGTTTGCCTCCCGGCGCCACCTTGCCCTCCTCGCGAGAGTTGGCCAAGGCGCTAGGGCTTAGTCGCAACACAGTCACTTCGGCCTATATGCGCTTGATCGACGACGGATTTTTGGAAGCGCATCCGCGCAGCGGTGTGTTTGTCAAAGTGCATGCCGATCCGCGTTCATCCGGTATCACCAAGGCCGATTGGCGCGCCCACGCCTTGCCCGATCCTGTGCGCATGCCACAAAGCTCGCCCGAGCGTGAGGCGCCCGCGATGGCCCCTCTGACCTCGCCGGACTGGTCTGCGCGTTTGATCCGCTCTCTGAGCGACCGGCGCACCCTGGCCAAGCCCGACCAATGGCGTCAATACCCTTACCCCTTCGTTTACGGCACCTTTGATCCGCAGCTGTTTCCGACCGAAGCGTTTCGCGAGTGTTGTGTGCACAGCCTGGCACGCGTTCATTTGCCTCAGTGGACGCCTGACTTTGAGTTGAGCGATGTGCCCGAGTTGATTGAACAGATTCGTCTGCGCCTTTTGCCCAAGCGCGGGGTGTTTGCACTGCCCGAAGAAATCCTGATCACCGTGGGCGCCCAGCACGCCTACTACATGCTGGGCGAGGCCCTGTTCGATGCCCAATCCCGCGTAGGCCTGGAAGAGCCTGGGCACCCGCATGCGCGCAACAGCTTTGCTGCGCGTGAGCCGCAGTGGCAGCCCTTGGCGGTGGACGATCAGGGGCTGGTGGTCGAACACTTGCCACCGCTGGACTATGTGTATGTGACGCCCTCGCACCAGAGCCCGACGACGCGCACCTTGTCTCTGGAGCGGCGCAAGCATTTGCTGGCCCTGGCCGAGCAGCGCGACTTTGTGGTCATCGAAGACGACTACGAGGCCGAAAATCTTTATGTGGGCGAACCCGTGCCTGCGCTCAAAAGCCTGGACAAGGTCGGGCGTGTGATTTATGTGGGCTCAATTTCCAAGAGCTTGTCACCGTCTTTGCGCTTGGGCTACATCGTGGCGTCGCGTGCCCTGATTGCCGAGTTGCGGGTTTTGCGCCACGCCATGGTGCGTCACCCCAGCGCATTTCTGCAGCATGCCTTTGCCCACTTTTTGTCGCTGGGGCACCATGAGACGCATGCCCGGCGCGTGAACCAGGCCTTGCAGGCACGCATGCAGGCCTTGGGTGAGGCGCTGCGGCGCGAGCTGCCAGATTTTCAGTTCGAGTTGCCCACCGGCGGCGCCTCCGTGTGGGTACGAGCCCCCGACTGGGTGGACACCGCCGAACTGGCGCTCATGGCGCGTGAGCAGGGTGTCCTGATTGAAGCGGGTGAGGTGTTTTTCATGCAACCGCCTTATCCCTGTCCCTTCTTTCGCATGCGCTTGTCCTCCATCGGGATGGAGCAAATTGGCCCGGGCATCCGGGCCCTGGCCGTGGCGGTGCACGCCCTGGCCCAAGCACGCGGAGTGCCGCGTCAGCTGGCGCGTTTGCATTGAGGCTTGACCACAGCGCTTATTGCTGACCTTGTTGGGCTCAGCGCTGCTGGCGATGCTGGGCTAAAGGTCTGCGGTTGATGCGGCGCCCCACACCGCATCCATCCAGGAGGGCATGGCGCGGGCCTGCAAGGGGCTGCGCAGCGCAATCGTCAGCACGCGGGCTTGCACGGGGGTGTGCCGGACGCGTTGCACGCTGGCGTGGCGGCCTGCGAACTGGATTTCAGACCAGCCGTGTTCGTGGGTGCGCACCCAGCCTTTGAGGCGCATCACCCAGGCGGGTGTTTGCTGCAGTTGTTCGCGCAGCCAGGCGGTGTGAAACACCTGCGCGGGACTGCGGCTTTCGCTGGTGAACAGGCTGGCATGGTCTGCGCCGTGGTGGCTGTGTGATGTTGCATGCTCATGCTCATGCTCATGAGAGCATTGTTCGCTGCAAACATGCGTGGTCGCCTGAGCCTGTGGCTCCCAGTCCGTTTGCAGCAAGGACAGGGGCAGTTGTCCGTGTTGGGAGTGCAGGCAGGTCACTGGCCCGACGGTGTCGTGTAGCCAGGTAGTGCAAGAGTGAATCTCGTCAGCGCTGCACAGATCGGTTTTGTTGAGCACCAGCAGGTCGGCAGCCCGCAGTTGGCGCAGCAGGCTGTCGTGCAGCAAGGGGTCGGCCGCGTGACCGCGCACGGCCGCAGCGTCCACCACCACCAGCACGCCATGCAGGCTCAGGCGTTTGTCGGCCAGCGCGATTTGGGCGATGGGCCAGGGGTCGGACACGCCGCTGGCCTCGATGACGATGGCATCAAAGGGTTGAGGCCTGTCCAGCACTTGCAGCAGGGCCTGACTCAGGTCGCCGCCAATTTGGCAGCACACGCAGCCGTTGCTCAGCGCGATGGTGTCGCTGTTGCTTTCACTCAGCAGTTCGGCGTCGATGTTGATGGCGCCAAAGTCATTGACCAGCACCGCGATGCGCTGGCCTTGTGCTTGCTTTAGCCAGTGCACCACCAAACTGGTTTTGCCTGCGCCCAGAAATCCGCCAATCACGGTCAGGGGAATGGGGGGCGGTGTCGGGGTCTTCTGCATGTGGGTCGCAGCAGGCAGCAGGGGCTTGATCAGGCCACTTGCGATGGGAAAATTTGGCCGCCCAACACGGTGCCCCAGACCCGGGCATCCTTGAGCTTTTCGGCGCCCAGGGTCAGCGGGTTGTCCAGCAGCACGCAAAAGTCGGCGCGTTTGCCCACTTCGATGCTGCCGATTTCGTGGTCCATCTTCAGGGTCCAGGCCGCGCCCAAAGTGATCGCGTGCAGGGCTTGCGGCACCGTGAGGCGTTCTTTTTCGCCCAGCAGGCGGCCTTTGGGTGTGATGCGGTTGACGGCGCACCAAGCGGTGAACAGCGGGCCCAGCGGCGTGACCGGGGCGTCCGAGTGGATGGCCAAGGGCACCCCGGCGGCCAGGGCGCTGGCGCAGGCATCAAGCCGGTGGGCGCGGTCGGGGCCCATGGTCATTTCGTAATGCTGGTCGCCCCAGTACCACAGGTGGTTGGCAAACAGGTTGACGCACAGGCCCAGACTGGCCATGCGGCGGAACATCGGGGTATCGACCATTTGCGCGTGTTGCAGGGTGTGGCGGTGGTCGGTGCGCGGGGCACGGGCCAGCACGCGTTCCAACGCGTCAATCGCCGCCAAGCTCGCTTCATCGCCGTTGGTGTGGGTGTGAATGTGCAGGCCAGCGCGGTGGTAGATCTCGAAGTCGGCCTCGTACTGGCTGGGGGCGGTGACCCAGATGCCGTTGGGTTCACCGTTGAAGTGGCCGGGCCAGCGCATGCGCGCCGAAAAGCCTTGGATCGAGCCGTCCAGCATCATCTTGACCAGGCCGTAGCGCAGCTTGTCGGTGTTGCGCTTTTTCATCGCATTGACGTGCTCGGCGCCTTGCGTGGCGCCGTGAGTGCCGTGAAATGCTTTGAAGGCGGGCAGGATGCGCACGCAGCATTCGTCTTGGGCCAGGGCCGATTCCAACACGGCGCAGTCGGCTTCACTCAGGGTGTTGACCAAGTCGGTGGCGGTGGTCACGCCCTGCATCTTGGCCAGGCGCGCAAAGTTCATCATGCCGGTCTCGTTCATGGGCGACATGAGCCCGGCCGTTCCGACATGGCGCATGACCAGGTGCATGGCCGCTGGTTCCTGCAATTCGCCGTTGGGGTGGCCCTTGCGGGGGCCATCCCTGAATTTGACAACGCCTTCGACTTCGATGTCTTCGTCGATCTCGGCGATGCGCAGCATGGGGCTGTTGACGTTCATCAGGTGGCCGTTGGCGTGCGCAATCACGATGGGGCGGGTGCTGCTGGCGCGGTCCAGGTGGTCCACCGTCATGCGCTCGCCACCAAAATAAATCGGATCGAACCCCCAGGCCAGCAAGGGCTTGTCGGCCGGTTCGCCACTTTGCTGCATTGTGCGGTCGATCTCGATCAGGCGCTGCACCACCGCTTCCATCGAGCGCAGGCCCTTGACGGTCTGGCCCCAGGGGTTCAGGCGGTCAAACCAGCCCAGGTACTCCAAGTCCCACATGCCGCCTTCCTTGAGGTGGCAATGACCCTCGATCAGGCCCGGCATCAGCGTGCAGTCGGCAAAGCGGGTGTCCAGCGTGTAAGGGCCCCATTGGGCCAGTTCGTCCAAATGGCCCACGCCCAGGATGCGGCCATCGCGCACCGCCACATGCGTGGCTGTGGCCTGCATGGGGTTCATGGTGATGATCTCGCGGGCCACGTAAATGGTGGTGGTGCTCATGGCAGTTCTCCTGAAATGTGGGGCCAGCGCTTTAGCTGATCGTGGGCAAGGGGTAAAGGGCTTGGCCGCTGTCGGACACGCGGTGACAAGCCACATGGTGGCCGGGCAGCACTTCGCGCAAGGGCGGCGGTGTGGCGCGGCAGGCGTCTTCGGCAAAGGGGCAGCGACTGGCAAAACGGCAGCCACTGGGCACATTGAGCGGGCTGGGAGGATCGCCTTGCAGGCGGATGCGCAGCTTGCGTTTTTGGCCGCGTGCATCCATGGAGGGCGCCGCCGACCAAAGGGCCAGCGTGTAGGGGTGCAGGGGGTGGGCAAACAGGTCTTCGCGGGGTGCGCGTTCGACGAATTGCCCCAGGTACATGACGGCGATGTCATCGCACATGTGGCGGATCACGCCCAGGTCGTGCGAGATGAACAGGTAGGTCAGGCCCAGCTCTTTTTGTAGCCGCTGCATCAAGTTCAGGATCTGGGCCTGGATAGCCACGTCGAGTGCCGACACGGGTTCATCACAGACCAGCAGTTCGGGCCTGCCGGCCAGGGCGCGGGCCAGGGCGATGCGCTGGCGCTGCCCACCAGAGAATTGGTGTGGGAACAACTGCATCTGTTCCGGGCGCAGACCGGCTTGCATGAACAGCGTGCGCGCCAGGTCGTCGCGTTCGGTGGGCGCGCCCACGTTCATCAGATCCAGTGCATCGCGGATGGCCTGACCGGCGCGCACCCGCGGGTTGAGCGAGGCAAACGGGTCCTGAAACACCATCTGAAAGCGCTTGCGCTGCAGCCGCAGGGCTTCGCCCTGCAGTGTGCTGATGGGGGCGTCGCCCAGCGCGACATGTCCTGCAGTCACTGGGGCCAGGCGCATCACGGCCAGGGCGGTGGTGCTTTTGCCCGAGCCGCTTTCGCCCACGATGCCAAAGGTACGGCCGCGTTCGATCTCGAAGCTCACGCCGTCCACCGCCTTCAGCATGGTTTTGGGCTTGAGAAAACCGCCCTTGAGGGGGTAATGCACTTGCAGATCACGCACCTGTAACAAGGTGTCACTCATGCGCGGGCTCCTTCCGTGTCGGGGTAGAGCCAGCACATCACGCGGTGGCCGCTTTGCACCCAGGTGCTGGGCGGCACATGGGTGCGGCAGCGCGGTTGCGTGTGGCTGCAGCGGTCGGCAAAGGTGCAGCCACCTTGTCGTTCCAGCAAGGAAGGCACGGTGCCCGGAATTTCTTGCAAGGGCTGACCGTGGCTTTGCGGGTTGCGGCCCGGAGCACAGGCGATCAGGCCCTGGGTATAGGGATGGCTGGGGCGCGACAGGATCAGATCGGTCGGCCCTTCTTCTACCATGCGACCCGCATACATCACGGCCATCCGGTCGGTCATCTCGGCCACTGCGCCCATGTCGTGGGTGATCAAGAGCACGGCAGTGCCGGTGCGCTCGCGCATCTCGCTGATGAGGTCAAAAATTTGTGCCTGCACCGTCACGTCGAGCGCCGTGGTGGGTTCATCGGCGATCAGCACATCCGGTTGGCAGGCCAGGGCCATGGCGATCATGACGCGCTGGCGCATGCCGCCCGAAAATTGGTGCGGAAACTGGTGCACGCGGCCTGCGGCGTCCGGTATGCCCACGGCTTCGAGCATCTCGATGGCCCGCGCCAAAGCGGCCTGCGCATCGAGCCCCTGGTGCAGGCGCACCGATTCCATGATTTGTTCGCCCACGCTGTAAGCGGGGTTCAAAGAGGTCATGGGTTCCTGAAAAATCATGGAGATGCGGTTGCCACGCACGCGCCGCATTTGCGCTTCGGGCAGTTGCAGCAGATCCTTCCCTTCAAACAGGATTTGGCCCGAAGTGATGCGACCGGGCGGCTGAGGAATCAGGCGCATCAAGGCCAGTGCCGTGATGCTTTTGCCGCAGCCCGATTCACCCACCAGACCGAGCGTTTCGCCCCGGCGCAGTTGCAGGTGGATGTCTTCCAGCACATGGGCTGTACCGCCCCGGGTTTGGAACTCGACGCCCAGGCCGCGTACTTCGAGCAAGGGCGCCTTGTTGGTCGCTGTTTCTGTCATGTCAATGGGGGAGGTCATGCGGGTGTCTTTGGCCTCAGCGCAAATGCATTTTGGGGTTGAGTGCATCGTTGAGGCCATCGCCCACCAGACTGACCGACAACACTGTCAGGAAAATTGCAGCGCCAGGCAGCGTCACAGCCCACCAGCATTCCAGAATGTGGCGGCGGTTGGAGCCGATCATCATGCCCCAGCTCATCACATTGGGGTCGGACAGGCCCAGAAAGCTCAGGCCCGCTTCAAACAAGATGGCCACGCCGACCACCAAGGTGGCCGAGACGATGAGCGGTGCCATGGCGTTGGGCAGAATTTCGCGCCAGATCAGGCGCCAGTGGCCCGCGCCCATGGTGCGTGCTGCGTTGACGTATTCGAGTCCGCGCAAACGGATGAATTCGGCCCGCGTTAAGCGCGCGGTGCCGGTCCAACTGACCATGCCGATGGCGCAGATGACCACGCCCAAGCTGGGCTGAAACAGCGTGACGAGCACCATGGCAAACAGCAAGGCGGGAAGCACCTGGAAGAGTTCGGTCAGGCGCGAGAGCAAGACGTCAAGCCACCCGCCGAAGTAGCCTGCCAGAGCACCCACAGAGATGCCAATCACCACCGTGATGGCGGCCGAGCTGACGCCCACCAGCAGCGTGGCACGGCCACCGATCAGCATGCCCGCCACGATGTCGCGGCCCAGGTAGTCGCTGCCTAGCCAGTAGCGGGAGTCCACAAACGGTTCATGAAACGGTGGCGCCACAATGCCAAACGGATCGACGCCATACCAAGCGGGGCCGACCAGCATGACCAGCATGATCAAAATGAGCGAGACCAGGCCCAACATGGCCGCCTTGTTGCCACGGAACACGCGCCAGGCTTCGCGCCAGGGCGACAATGTGCTCACCGGTTTTTGCGACGGAAGGTCGGGCAGGAGAGGTGCAAGAGGAGTAGCAGTCATCATTTGCCACGCAATCGGGGATCAATCCAGCGGTAGCTCAAATCGGTGAGCAAATTGGCTGTGATCACAAACAAAGACGAGAAAGTCAGCACGCCCAGCAAGGTCGGGTAGTCGCGTCCGAGGATGGCATCCAATGCCAGCGTACCCAAGCCAGGCCAGGAAAAAACGGTTTCCACCAGCACTGCACCCGAAACCAGGTTGCCAAACTGCAAACCCGCGATGGTGACCAAAGGCATCAGTGCATTGCGCAGGGCATGTTTAAAAACCACGACACCTTGGTGCAGGCCCTTGGCCTTGGCAGTTCGCACATAGTCCGAGCTCAGCACCTCCAGCATGCTGGCCCGGGCCAGACGGCTGTACTGGGCCAGATAGACCAGGGTCAGGGTCAGGGCGGGCAAGACGAGGTGGTGCAGCACATCAAGAGCGGCGGCCCATCCGGTGGCGCCGTAGTTGCGAACGTCGTACATGCCCGCTATGGGCATCACGGGCCAGACCTTGCCAAACAAGATCACCAGCAAAATACCCGTCCAGAAGACCGGCATGGCCAGTCCGGTGAGTGAAAAAACCGTCACCACTGCGCTGGAGAAGCTTTTGGGTTTAAGTGATGCAAACACCCCAAGCAAAGTGCCCACCACGATGGCCACGAGCAGAGCGGTCAGCACCAGCAAAATGGTGGGGCCGATGCGTTCGGCGATCAGGCTGCTGACGGGCTTGTTGTAGGTGTAGGACATGCCCAGATCGCCCCGCACGCTTTTGCCCAGGTAGGTGATGAACTGCTCTGGCAAGGGTTTGTCCAGCCCATAGGCTTTCTTGATGCTGTCGATCACGGCCTGATCGCCACCGCCCATTTCGCCGGCAATGACGCTGGCTGGGTCCCCGGGTGCGGCGTGAATGAGCGTGAAGTTGATCGCCAGCACCGCCACCATGAGACCGGCGGCCACTGCCAAGCGGCGCAATATCGTGAAAAGGGTATTCAATGCGCGGCTTTCGGCGAGTGGCAGGGTGCAGAGGGTTCAAACAGGACCATGCACGCTGCCCTTGTCCATGGAAGATCGCCAGGGGCCATCAGCCTTTGATGCTGGTGTCGGTGATGCCATCGACCAGACCCCAGATGCCAGCCGGGCGGTTTTGCACCTTGGCGTTGAAGGCCATGTTGAAGTTGAACTCCAGCAGGAAGGCCACTGGGCACTCGTCCACGACGATCTTTTGCATCTGCGAGTACATGGCCTTGCGCTTGGCCATGACCGACTCTTTGCCTGCGGAGGCCAGGAGTTCGTCCACCTTGGGGTTGCTGTAGTTTTGCGTGTTGGACCAGATGATGCCCGGCTTGATGTTGGAGCTCAACCAAGTGCGGTGCACACCGATCACTGGGTCACCCCAGTTCCAGACCGAATCGACCGTCATGTCGAACTGGTGTGAAGAGATGCGACGCGCCCAAGTTGGAAAGTCGGGCGAGTTGCGCACATTGACCTCAATGCCGACCTTGCCCAAGGCGACCTTGGTGTATTCCTGAATCACTTTGCCCTCGGTTGCACCGGGAATGTAGTCCAAGTCCAGGGTGAGCCGTGTGCCGTTGGCACCAGGTTTGTAGCCCGCATCGTCAAGCAGCTTGGCCGCCTTTTGCAAATTCAGGTCGTACTTTTCGACTTGACCCTCGTAGTAGGGGCTGCCCGAAGCAATCGGACCGGTGGAGCGGCCATGCACCTTGCCCAGCAGGGTGTCGGTCAGGTACTTTTTGTCCAGCGCAAAGTTGATGGCCTGGCGCACCCTCTTGTCGCTGAGCTTGGGGCTCTTGGTGTTGAAGGCGAGCCAAATCAGCGGGCCGATGGCCGGAGCCATGCGGGTCACAGAGACGTTGGTGTTTTTCTTGGCCCGTTCAATCAGCCCGGCATCGGTCAATTCGGAATGGACGTCGATTTCGCCGCGTTCAAAGGCCAGCATCATGCTGGATGAGTCCTTGAATTCGCGCACGATGATGCGGTCCAACTTGGGTGCGCCTTTCATGAAAAATTTGTCGAAGCGTTCCATCACGATGAATTCACCCGGCTTGAATTCCACCAACTTGAAGGGCCCAGAACCCACCGGGTTGGCGTTGCGTGGGTGGACCTTGACATCGGTGCCATCGCCGAATATGTGCTTGGGAATGATGGGCGTGAGCGATGTGGACATGGCCAGCAGGAGCGCCGGATGGGGCTCGGACAGGCGCACCACAGCGGTGTGCGTGTCCGAAATGGTGACGGCATTGACCGGGCCATACATGGTCTTGAAGGGGTGGTTGTCGCGGATGGTCTCGATGGAGAACTTCACGTCTTCCGCGGTGATGGGCTTGCCATCGTGGAAGACAGCGTCTTTGCGCAGGTACAGGGTGACACTGCGGTTGTCGGATGACAAATCCCAGCGCTCGGCCAGATAGGGCTGCGGCTTCCAGTTGGCATCCATGCGGATGGGTGAGGCAAACAACTGGGCGGAGGGCATCATGGTGGCGATGCCGCTTTGCACAGCGGAATTCAGGTGCCGAGGTTTTTGTGTGGTGCCAATCACCACGACACCACCCTTGGCCGCTTGAGCCAAAGCATGCAGCGGAATACCCATGAGGCTGGTGGCAGAGCCTGCCGCAGCCAGTTTAAGAAAATCTCGTTTGCCAAAGCCTTGCATGCGTTGCTCCTGATTGGTTGGATGATTTTGCTTATCGAAGCGATAACCTCATTCAATCAGAAAGATATCAAAATGCAAGTGGTTCAGAGAGATCCACAGTGGTGAAAACCATAGAGCCAGCACTATGGTTTTCACCTAGAGGGGGCCGCTAATGCTGGGCAGATGTGCAATGAAAAAAGGGAGCGCAAGCCCCCTTTCTTTGGAATGCAGCCATGGGTTCACATGAGCAAGTGTTCACCCGCGTTGTCACCACCCAAGGTGACATAGTTCACCTTGCGGATGTCCATCAGCTTGGTGCCACCGGCGTAGCTGATGGAGCTTTGCACGTCTTGCTCCATCTCAATGAGTGTGTTGGCCAGCTTGCCTTTGATGGGCTCCAAAATGCGCTTGCCTTCGACGTGCTTGTACTCGCCCTTGTTGAAGTCAGACGCCGAGCCGTAGTACTCCTTGAACAGCTCGCCATCGACCTCGACGGTCTTGCCGGGTGACTCTTCGTGGCCCGCAAACAAGGAGCCGATCATGACCATGCTCGCACCAAAGCGGACGCTCTTGGCAATGTCGCCGTGGCTACGGATACCACCGTCGGCAATGATGGGCTTGGTGGCCACACGTGCGCACCACTTGAGGGCTGACAACTGCCAGCCGCCCGTGCCAAAACCGGTCTTGAGCTTGGTGATGCAGACCTTGCCCGGGCCCACGCCCACTTTGGTGGCGTCGGCGCCCCAGTTTTCGAGGTCAATCACGGCTTCGGGGGTGGCCACGTTGCCGGCGATCACGAAGCTCTTGGGCAGTTTGGCCTTGATGTAGCCGATCATGTCGCGCACGCTGTCGGCATGGCCGTGGGCGATGTCAATGGTGATGTACTCGGGCACCAGGTTCTCAGAAGCCAGGCGGTCCACTGTGGCGCGGTCAGGTGCCTTAACGCCCAGCGAGATGGAGGCATAAACGCCCTTGCCATGCATGTCGCGCACAAACTGGACGTTGTCCAGGTCAAAGCGGTGCATGACGTAGAAGTAATCGTTTTGCGCCATCCAAAGGCAGATCTTTTCGTCGATCACCGTTTTCATGTTGGCGGGCACCACCGGCAGGCGGAACTTGCGTCCACCCAGTTCGACACCGGCGTCGCATTCGGAACGGCTTTCCACGCGGCACTTGCGTGGCAGCAACAGGATGTTGTCGTAGTCAAAAATTTCCATGAGAAAACCAAGCTCCAAAGAAGGATTCGTTGAAAGAACGAGTGAGCGCTTGGCTTGGCCGGTTTTTGAGCCCTTGGGTGTGAACCCGTTGCAGGTTCAGGGCAAAAAAAAACCGGACGCAAGAATCTTGGGCCCGGTGTCTGATTCTACCCGCTTTGTCTGACAAGGCGCCAATGCGTCATGAGCAGCGGAAAATCCATGCAAAGATCAGCAAGAATGGGGAGTTGACCATGAGAGACACCTTTGACTACATCGTGGTGGGTGCCGGATCCGCGGGCTGTGTGCTGGCTGGGCGCCTGAGCGAAGACCCACACGTGCGAGTGCTGCTGTTGGAAGCCGGGCCCCCTGATCGGTCATTGTGGCTGCATTTGCCGATTGGGTACGGCAAAACCATGTGGGACCCGCGTTACAACTGGTGTTTTCACACCGATCCCGACCCTCACATGAACGGGAGACGCATCTACTGGCCCCGAGGCAAAACACTGGGCGGCTCCAGCGCCATCAATGGCCTGATCTACATCCGGGGGCAGCACCAAGACTATGACCATTGGGCGGCACTGGGCAATGCCGGCTGGTCTTATGGCGATGTGCTGCCCTATTTCATTCGCTCCGAGCGCAACCAGCGTGGCGCCAACCCGTGGCACGGAGCCGAAGGTCCTTTGTCGGTTTCTGACATTGGCCGCCGCGATCCGTTGATTGAGCGATTCATCGATGCCGCCAGCGAACTGGGGGTGCCCCGCAATGAGGACTTCAATGCCGCCGACCAAGAAGGCGCTGGTTATTACCAACTCACTACTTGGAAAGGCTGGCGCTGGAGTACAGCCAAAGGCTACCTCAAGCCAGCTCGGCACAGGCCCAATTTGACGGTTCTGACAGGTGCGCACGCTGCGCGCGTGTTGATGGATACCCGCGGCCCTCAAGCGCGGGCCCAGGGGGTGCGGTTCTTGCAAGACGGAGTGGAGCGCGAGGCTTTTTGCCGTGCCGAAGTGCTGCTGTCCGCGGGGGCCATTCAGTCCCCCCAGTTGCTGCAACTTTCGGGAATTGGACCTGCGCCACTGCTGCAAGGTTTGGGCATCCCCTTGGTCCAGGACTTGCCCGGCGTTGGCCAGAATTTGCAAGACCATTTGCAGGTGCGCATGATCTTTGAGTCAACCCAGCCCACCACCAACGACAGCTTGCGTACATGGACGGGGAAGCTGGGTTTGGCATGGCAGTGGCTGCGTCACCGCAGCGGCCCCTTGGCTGTGGGCATCAACCAAGGGGGCTGTTTCATGAAGGCTTTGCCCGATGCGCTGACGCCGGACATCCAATTTCATGTGGCCACGCTGTCTGCGGACATGGCCGGCGGCCAAGTGCACCCGTATTCTGGCTTCACATTTTCCGTGTGTCAGTTGCGTCCGAGTTCGAGGGGGCATGTTCACATCCGGTCCACGGACCCACTGGCAGCGCCCGAAATGGTGCCCAACTATTTATCAACCCCGGAAGACAGAAATACCCTGTTGGCCGGTGTCAAGTTGGCTCGCGCTTTGGCTCAAACGCAGGCCATGCAAGGCCTTGTCAAGCGCGAAGTGCGACCTGGTCCACAGACACACAACGATGCGCAATGGCTGGATTTTTGCCGAGACCAAGGCGCCACGATCTTTCATCCCAGCGGCACTTGCAAAATGGGGCTAGACCCTATGGCGGTGCTCGATGAACGGTTGCGAGTACGCGGGGTTCAGGGCTTGCGGGTGGTCGATGCTTCGGCCATGCCGACCTTGGTGTCGGGCAACACCAATGCCCCGATCGTCATGATGGCCGAAAAAGCCGTAGACATGATCCGGCAGGATGCTGCCCAGGCCTGAAGGGTGGGTGCTTACCCTTGTGCCTGCACTGGCTGATCTGGTTTTGTGGCCAGCATGAAGGACAGCGAACCCAATGCTGCCAGCAAGGCCAAGAGGCTAAAGCCCAGTTGGTAATCGCCCGTCAGGTCGGCCAGCACACCGGCGATCATGGGACCGGCAATTTGCCCCAGGGCAATGATCGCCGCTGACAGTCCCAAGATCAGGCCAATCGCATTGCGCCCAAAGTAATCGGCCCGGATGGCCTGCATGAAGGGGCCGCGCAAGCCCCAAGCGATGCCGTGGAACACCCCAAATGCCACCAGCATGGCCATGTGGCTGGCGTAGGTCAGGCACAGCATGCCGATGCCGTGGGCCAGCATGCACAGTGCCGCGACCTTTCTTTTCTCAAACCAGTCCCCCATGCTGGCCCCCATCAACACACCGGCCAGTTGCCCAAAGGTCATGATCAGGATCACCCAACTGGCCGTGGCCACCGAATAGCCCAAGCCTTCTTTCATGTGGGTGATGGCGTGCACGTTGACGGCCGAAACCACCAGCAGGGCCAGGCCATGGCCGATGGCCAGCATCCAGAAGGCGCGGGTGCGCAAGGCTTGTCCGACGGTGAACTCGAATTGAGGCGGTGGCACGGCTTGACCCTCCAGCACAGCCGCAGCGCGCATGGCGGGGTCGATGCCGTCGATGTGCTCGCCATGGTCTTCGGGGCGTCTGAGGATCATGTTGGCCAAGGGCAGGCCCGCCAGCAGGACCAGCACGCCCGAACCGGCCGCGGTGGTGCGCCAGCCCCATTGCTGCATGGACCAGGCCATCAGTGGCACCACCAAGCCGCCCATGGCCAGGCCCAGGCTCATGATGGACAGGGCGCGGGCGCGGAATTTTTCAAACCACTGCACCAAGGCCACCGACAGGGGAAAGTAGCCACCCAAACTGGCCCCGATGGCCATCAGCAAGGCGCTGGCGTAAAAAGTGGTCACGCTGTCGACCTGGCTGAGCAAGAGCAAACCAGCACTGAACAGCACCATGCCCAAGCGGATCATTTTTTGGGGCCCTGCCCGGTCCATCACCCAGCCCAGCACCGGGCCAATGATGGCCGCCTCGACCGATTGCAGCGCGGCTGCACCGGACAAAGTGGTTTTGCTCCAACCCATCTCGTCGGACAGCACCGCGATGTACAGCCCCAGCGCTTGGGTGAGGAAAGCTGCCAGAAGGAACTGGATGCCACAAGCGGCCCCCACCATGCGCCAGCCGTAAAACACCTTCATGCCGCGTCTTTCTTGGCACAGCTGTCCCGGCCCAACCAGCCCTTGGGCAATTGGGGCATGGGTCTGGCGGGTGGTGTCATGGGGGGGAGCTTTGACGGGGTGTCGTTTTAGAGTTTGTATGTTGGCACGCTCGGGCCACGCCATGTGTCCCGAAGCGGACGAAAAACAGCGTTCCGGGGCCGTGAAGGCGGATTGGCAAGGCGCAAGCCGAGTTTGGCGCAGGAAGTGATGCGAACTTCCTACAATCTCCCCTTATGCAGTCAGACACTTCCCCGAACACATTTCCGAACACTTCTTCCCCTTTGCTCGCCCAGCTCAACGAAGAGCAGCACCGTGCAGTAGCCCTGCCGCCCGAGCATGCGCTGATCTTGGCTGGGGCGGGTTCGGGCAAGACGCGGGTGCTGACCACGCGCATTGCCTGGCTGTTGCAGACCTCTCAGGTTTCGCCCGGCGGCATTTTGGCGGTGACCTTCACCAACAAGGCGGCCAAAGAGATGAAGCTGCGCCTGCAGACCATGCTGCCGGTGAATGTGAACGCCATGTGGATTGGCACTTTTCACGGGCTGTGCAACCGGTTTTTGCGGGCGCACCACCAGTTGGCCGGTTTGACCCAGACCTTTCAAATTTTGGACACGCAAGACCAGTTGTCGGCCATCAAGCGGCTGTGCAAGCAGTTCAATGTGGACGAAGACCGCTTTCCGCCCAAGCAGGTGCAGTATTTCATTTCGGGCTGCAAGGAAGACGGCCAGCGCCCCGCAGATGTGACGGTGCGCGACGACGAGACCCGCCGCAAGGTGGAGCTTTACCAACTGTACGAAGAGCAATGCCAGCGCGAGGGCGTGGTGGACTTTGGCGAGCTGATGCTGCGCTCGTATGAATTACTGCGCGACAACGCGCATGTACGCGAGCATTACCGCCGCCGCTTTCGCCATATTTTGGTGGACGAGTTTCAGGACACCAACAAATTGCAGTACACATGGCTCAAGCTGCTGGCGGGTCTGCCGGGGGAGGGTGGTGAATGCGCCATCCTGGCCGTGGGCGATGACGACCAGAGCATTTACGCCTTCCGGGGTGCCCGCGTGGGCAACATGGCCGACTTTGTACGCGAGTTTCAGGTGCGCCACCAGATCAAGCTGGAGCAAAACTACCGCAGCTTCAGCAACATTTTGGATTCGGCCAACCACCTGATCAGCCATAACAAGACCCGGCTGGGCAAAACCTTGCGCACGACCCAAGGTGCGGGCGAGCCGGTGCGGGTGGTGGAGTCGCCCTCCGACTTTGCCGAGGCGCAGTGGCTGATTGAAGAGCTGCGCCAGTTGGTGAATCAAGACGGCTTTGAACGCAAAGAAGTGGCGCTGCTGTACCGCAGCAACGCACAAAGCCGGGTGCTGGAGACCGCGCTGTTCAACGCCGGGTTTCCGTACCGGGTGTATGGCGGTTTGCGCTTTTTTGAACGTGCCGAGATCAAGCACGCGCTGGCCTATTTGCGCCTGATGGAGAACCCCAACGACGACACCAGTTTTTTGCGGGTGGTCAACTTTCCGCCACGCGGCATCGGGGCGCGCAGTATCGAGCAATTGCAAGACGCCGCACGCGCCGCGGGTTGTTCGTTGCACGACGCGGTGAGCACCACCACCGGCAAGGCCGGGGCCAATTTGGCGGCGTTTGTGGCCATGGTCGATGTGCTGCGCGAGCAGACCGAGGGCATGACCTTGCGCGAGATCATCGACTTGGTGCTGGACAAGACCGGACTGGTGAACCACTACCGCGCCGAAAAAGAAGGCGCGGATCGGGTGGAGAACTTGGAAGAACTGGTCAACGCTGCCGAGAGCTTTGTCACGCAAGAAGGCTTTGGCCGCAGCGCGGTGGCCCTGCCCCAAGCCTTTTCTCAAAGCCCGGCCAGTCAAGGTTTGAGCACTTCAACGGACACAGACTTGGGCACCATCGACGAGTTCAGCGAAGACGGCGTGATCATGAGCCCGTTGGCGGCTTTTCTCACACATGCTTCTCTGGAGGCGGGCGACAACCAGGCGCAGTCCGGTGAAGACGCCGTGCAGCTGATGACGGTGCACGCCAGCAAGGGGCTGGAATTTGATGCGGTTTTCATCACGGGTTTGGAGGAGGGCCTGTTCCCGCACGAAAACGCGATGAACGATTTTGACGGACTGGAGGAAGAGCGCCGCCTGATGTACGTGGCCATCACCCGCGCTCGCAAGCGCCTGTACCTGAGCCATTCGCAAACCCGCATGCTGCACGGGCAGACGCGCTACAACCTGAAAAGCCGCTTTCTGCAAGAGTTGCCTGACGAATGCCTGAAGTGGGTGACACCCAAAAGTGCCGGGTTTTCGAACCTGAGCAGCGCTGGGGGCGGGGGCGATACTGGCACTAGGGCATTGGGCGCCGGCTGGCCGCAAACCCCGGCCTTCAACCGCCTCGTCCGTCCTGCCTGGGGTCAAAGCAGCCTGAGCACCGAAACCTACAAAAGCCCGCCCGTGCCGGTGCAAAAAGCCGAGCCCGAACACGGCATCAGCGCAGGCAAAAATGTGTTCCACACCAAGTTTGGCGAGGGCAATGTCCTGGCTGTTGAGGGCGTGGGCAACGATGCCCGTGCCCAGGTCAACTTTCCACGCCACGGCATCAAATGGCTGGCGTTGAGTGTGGCTAAACTCACCTTGGTGTGAGCCCTTTTATGCCCCTTTTTTGCGGCCAATGCAAGCCAAGACGCTTTTGATGGAACTCTCAAAATGATGACAAAACATTTGGATCTCGGCTGTGGCCTGAAACCGCGCAACCCCTATGGGGCCGATGCGACCTTCGGCTGCGATGTACGCAACATCGACTTGGCTGTGGAGAAAATCGGCTTTGATTACAAGCGTGTCAATCTGGTGGTGGAGCCCATTCCCCATCCCGATGGTTTTTTTGACTCGGTCTCGGCCTTTGATTTTCTGGAACACATCCCAAGGCAAATGGTTTTGTCCAACGGCGATGTGACCAATCCGTTCATCAACGTGATGAGCGAAATCCACCGTGTTTTGGTGCCTGGCGGGCGCTTGTTGGCATTGACGCCCGCTTATCCCCGGGCAGAAGCCTTCACAGACCCCACCCATGTGAACTTCATCACCGAGAAAACGCACGAGTACTTTGTGGGGTCCAAGCCCAGCGGGGCCATGTACGGTTTTCAGGGGGCTTTTGAAGCCTTGCAAGTTCGTTGGGAAGCCCCTGCCAATGTTTATGATTTGAACCAACCGCCATGGCGTAAAACCATGAGACGTGTGCACCGTCAATTTCTGCGAGGCGGTATGGCCCATATTCTTTGGGAATTCGTGGCCATCGGCAAATAGTTGCAGTGGACGCACGGCGCCATGATTCCATCATCTTGCAATGACACTTTAACCAGACCATTTTCATGAAAATCACCCAAGACACCGTCGTGACCATGCACCACAAAGTGGTGAACGCCCAAGGCCAGTTGCTCGACAAGACGCAAGAGCCCACCGCTTACCTGCATGGTGGCTACGACAACACTTTTCCGAAAATTGAACAAGCGCTGGAAGGCCAAGAAGTGGGCTTCAGCACCACCTTGAAGTTGGCCCCGGCCGACGCCTTTGGTGAGCGCGACGAGAGCCTGGTTCAGACCATCCCCAAAAGCGAATTTCCACCGGGTGTGAAAGTGGGGGGGCAGCTGCGCGGGCGCTCTGCTGAGGGGCAAGAGCAGGTTTTTAATGTGGTGAAGATCAAGGGCGACAAAGTGATTTTGGACGCCAACCACCCCTGGGCAGGTCAACACCTGACGCTCACGCTCAAGGTGTTGGAGGTGCGCGCCGCCAGCGCCGATGAGGTGACGCACCGTCACGCGCACGGTGCTCACGGCCACCACCACTGATCAGACCTGAGTCGTCCTCCCCCGCATCCACCATGCCACTCAGTGGATCGGCTCGGGTGCCGCTTCGTCGAGCACGTTGGTGGCAAAGCAGTCGCGCACCGAAAACAGCATCGAGCTGAAAAACATGGCCGCCACCATCAGGGCCATGGGCATGAAAGTGGCCATCATCAGCTGGGGATTGCCTAAAAGGCTGGTGATCAACAAGGCCAGCACACCAGAGGCCATAAAAATCACGGCCCAAACCGCCACGTAAACCAGGAATGCTTTGAGGTTGCGCCAGCAGGCCACGAAACTGAAAAACAGACTTTTCACCGCGGGCATGCCGTACCAATGCACCAGTGCCGGCGCATGCCAAAACATCATCGACAAAGGCACGTAGAAAAGCATCGACACCCACAAGGCAGTCTGGAACGATTCGGCCGTGACCACTTCGGGTGTCATGGGCGCACCGCCAAAATAGACCTTGGCAAAAGTGCCCCCATCGACCACCGTCGATACGCCCATGACCAGCAAGAAAATCAGCGCGTAAAGCCCGCCCAGTTGGAGCATGTTTTTGCGGTGCGGCCCCGCTTTGAACGCCACAAACAGCACGCTGGGCATGGGAAATTTGCCATCAGAGGCCACTTGTGTGGCCGCCATCATGCCCAGCGTGAGCGCGGGCAGCACCACCAAGGCCAACGCGCTGCCGATGAACGGCACGACCGAAGCCAACGACACGGTGATCATGAAGAGGAAAAACAGTCCGGTCATGGCCAGTGGCTGACGCCAGAAGGTGCGCATGCCTTGGCGGGCCCATTTCAAGCCGGCGCTGGCGGGAACAATTTGCAGGTTCATGGTGTCACAGGAGCTCGGAAGTGCAGACAGGGTGATGGACGCGGCCCAGCAGCACGCGTTCGAAATGGGTCGGGTCATGCGGTGTGAGCATGGCGGCTTCGCGGGGCAAATGGTAGTCCCACAGGCGCGAAATCCAAAAACGCAAAGCCCCCGCACGTAAAAGGGCGGGCAACAATGTGCGCTCGGCTGCTGCCAGGGGACGGACTCGGTTGTAAGCCTGCACCATGGCCTGGGCACGTTCGCTGACGTGGGTGCCTGTGGGCAAGTCGGTGCACCAGTCGTTCAGACACACGGCCAAGTCAAACAGCCAAGTGTCCACACCCGCAAAGTAAAAGTCAAAGAACCCCGTCAGCTGCTCGCCTTCGAACATGACGTTGTCGCGAAACAGGTCGGCATGCACTGGGCCCCGGGGCAGGGCGGCATAAGCTGCGCCCTGAGCGATGTGGTTTTGGTAGGCCAGCTCGCTGCGCAAGAGGTCTGACTGGGTTTCGTCCAAATAGGGCAACACCACCGGCACTGTTTGATTCCACCAGGGCAGACCGCGCAAATTGGGCTGGCTGCGGTTGTAGTCGACACCTGCCAGGTGCATGCGCGCCAGCATATCGCCCACGGCAGCGCAGTGCACGGCCTTCGGTTGCAGCTGGCTTTTACCCGCGAGCTTGTTGACCACTGCGGCGGGTTTGCTGTTCACGGTGTGCAGCACATCCCCGTCGCGGTTGGCGGCCGGGTCGGGCACCGGGATGCCTCGCTCGGCCAGGTGCTTCATCAGGAACAGATAAAAGGGCAGTTGCTCGTGTGTCAGACGCTCAAACAGGGTGAGAACGTACTCACCCTGTTCAGTGTTGGCGAAGTAGTTGGTGTTTTCGATGCCACCTTCGATGCCGCGCAAAGCGGTGAGCTGGCCCAGATTCAGGGCTTGCATCAGGTCGTTGGCCTGTGCTGGGGTGACTTCGGTGTATACCGCCATGGTTGCAATCGGTGGCCTGAAGTGAGGCCTGTAAATGGACAAATGTGAGATTGTAGGCGGGGCAGGGAGGGCTCGCCTCGGGCATGATCTGCGTGACAGCTGGTGTCTTTTCTCATCCCAACGCAGGAGTTGCTCATGTCCGACCGCACCGTCCGCCTTCACCGGGTTCTCAAAACCACCCCAGACAAGGCCTATCGGGCTTTTCTGGAAGCAGATGCGATGGGCAAATGGCTTGCGCCTTATGGGTTTACCTGCAAGGTGCACCACATGGAGCCGCGTGTGGGCGGCACGTTCCGCATGTCTTTTCAACATTTCTCAACGGGCAAAGCCCATTCCTTTGGCGGCGAGTACCTCGAACTTGTGCCTGATGCACTGATTCGGTACTCTGAGCAGTTTGAAGACCCGAATGTACCGGGCGTGCTGGAGGTGACCGTGCGGCTCACGCCCGTGGTGTGCGGCACCGAACTCAGCATTGAGCAGGCGGGCATTCCGCAGGCGATTCCGCTGGAGATGTGCTACCTGGGTTGGCAGGAGTCACTGGCGCAGCTGGCCAACTTGGTGGAACCGGATATTCCGGGTTGATCCTGCCAGCCGGCCTGCCACGGACGGGCACAATCGGGGGATGAGCGAAAACACCCCTGACACCGCCCCCACTTGCGCCCCCACGCCCCCGAGCTTGCTGCTCGTCGATGGCTCCAGCTACCTGTACCGTGCCTTCCATGCCATGCCTGACCTGCGGGCCGTGCCCGGCGACCCGACGAGTGCCGCCACGGGCGCCATTCGCGGCATGATCAACATGATGGAGCGGCTGCGCAAGGATGTGCCTGCCGTTTATGCGGCCTGTGTGTTCGACGCCAAGGGACCGACCTTCCGCGATGAGCTTTACCCCGAGTACAAAGCCAACCGCAGCCCCATGCCCGACGACTTGCGCAGCCAAATCGAGCCGATCCACGAGTTGGTGCGCCTGATGGGCTGGACGGTGCTGGACGTGCCCGGCGTGGAAGCCGACGATGTGATCGCCACTTTGGCCCATGTGGCCGCGCAGCAAGGTATCCAGGTGACCGTGTCCAGTGGCGACAAAGACCTGAGCCAGTTGGTCAACGAGCACATCACCATCATCGACACCATGAACGGCAAGGTGCGCGACGTGGCGGGTGTGACTGCAGAGTTTGGCGTGCCGCCATCGCTGATGGTCGACTACCAGACCCTGGTTGGCGACACGGTGGACAACGTGCCTGGCGTGGCCAAGGTCGGCCCCAAGACAGCCGCCAAGTGGCTGATGGAATACGGCTCGCTCGACAAGTTGATGGACAACGCGCAAGACATCAAGGGTGTGGCGGGCGAGAACCTGCGCCAGGCGGTGGACTGGTTGCCCAAAGGCCGAGCGCTGGTGACCATGAAAACCGATTGCGACCTGAATGGCTGGGTGCCTGGCTTGCCTTCATTGGCAAGCTTGCACCTGCATGCGCCCGACAAAGACAAGCTGCTGAATTTTTACCAGACCTATGGCTTCAAGGGGCTGGTGCAGTCGCTGGGCGGGGCCGTGCCTGCCCCCTCGTCAACGTCAACGCCCAAAGCCAAAGCGATGAAACCCAAAGACACGGGCATGGGCGATTTGTTTGGTGACGCTGCTGCCGATGCGCCTGTGGCATTGCAGGAATTGGACACCGCCGCCAGCTCGGTGCAAGGCGATCTGAAATACGACACGGTGCTTGACTGGGCCGCATTCGACTCCTGGCTGGCCCGCATCGAACAAGCATCCCTGACAGCGATTGACACCGAAACCACGTCTTTGGATGCCATGCGCGCCGAAATCGTGGGCGTCTCGCTGAGCGTCAAGCCCGGCGAGGCGGCTTACATCCCGTTGGCCCACAACGGACCCAGTGCGCCCGCGCAACTGCCTTTGGCCGAGGTGCTGGCCCGGCTCAAGCCCTGGCTGGAAAACCCGGCCCACCTCAAATTGGGCCAGAACATCAAATACGACCGCCATGTGTTCGCCAACCACGGCATTGAGGTGCAGGGTTACGCCCACGACACCATGTTGGAAAGTTATGTGCTGGAAGTGCATAAGCCGCATGGCCTTTCCAGTCTGGCCGAGCGCCATGTGGGCCGCCGTGGCGTGACCTATGAAGACCTGTGCGGCAAGGGCGTGCACCAGATCCCGTTTACGCAGGTGGAAGTGGACAAAGCCGCGCACTATTCGTGCGAAGACTCCGACCAGTGCCTGGACGTGCATCTGGCGCTGTGGCCTCAGATTGAGGCGCATGCCGGGCTGAAGTACGTGTACGACTTAGAAATCGCCACCAGCGAAGCGCTGTTCCGCATCGAGCGCAATGGCGTGCTGATCGACGCGCCCACGCTGGCCGCGCAAAGCCAGGCGTTGGGCGAGCGCATCGTTCAGCTCGAAACCGAGGCCTACGAGATCGCGGGCCAGCCCTTCAACCTGGCCAGCCCCAAGCAGTTGGGCGAGATTTTCTTTGACAAGTTGGGTTTGCCCGTGGTCAAAAAAACCGCCACGGGTGCGCGCAGCACCGACGAAGAAGTGCTGGAAAAATTGGCCGAAGACTACCCACTGCCCGCGCGCATCTTGGAGCACCGTAGCTTGTCCAAACTCAAAGGCACTTACACCGACAAGCTCGCGCAACTGGCCCACCCGCGTACCGGCCGGGTGCACACGCATTACGCGCAGGCCGTGGCCGTCACGGGCCGTCTGTCGAGCAATGAGCCGAACCTGCAAAACATCCCGGTGCGCACCGCCGAAGGGCGCAAGGTGCGCGAGGCCTTTGTGGCCCCCGCAGGTTGCGTGATGGCGAGTGCCGATTACAGCCAGATCGAGCTGCGCATCATGGCGCACCTGAGCGATGACCCGGCTTTGCTCAAGGCCTTCCATGAAGGCCTGGACGTGCACAAAGCCACCGCCGCCGAGGTGTTTGGCATGACGGCCGACACGGTGAGCAGCGAGCAGCGCCGTTACGCCAAGACCATCAACTTTGGCCTGATTTACGGCATGAGCGCGTTCGGTTTGGCCAAGGCGCTCTCGATCGACAATACCGCTGCCAAGAATTACATCACCCGCTACTTTGAGCGTTTTGCTGGGGTCAAGCACTACATGGACGCCACCCGTGAACAGGCCAAGGCGCTGGGCTATGTCGAGACGGTGTTTGGCCGCCGCTTGGTGTTGCCCGAGATCAACAGCCCCAATGGCCCGCGCCGCGCCGGGGCTGAGCGGGCCGCGATCAACGCGCCCATGCAGGGCACAGCAGCCGACCTGATCAAGCTGAGCATGGTGGCGGTGCAAAAAGCGCTCGACGAGCAAGGCAAGGCGACCAAAGTCATCATGCAGGTGCACGACGAACTGGTGTTCGAGGTGCCTGAATCAGAAGTTGAATGGGTGCGCACCGAGGTGCCGCGCATCATGGCCGGGGTCGCCGAACTGAAGGTGCCGCTGTTGGCCGAGGTGGGTTTTGGGCCCAACTGGGAGCAGGCGCACTGAGGCTGATTTCGTGGGAGCCCAACCCGTGGGGGATGGGCGTGTGCC
>CAIZHQ010000022.1 GCA_903932865.1 uncultured Burkholderiales bacterium | reverse complement strand
TTAATTATATTATAAATATATTGAAACAAGTATTACAAAATAAAATCCATGAGTGCCGCCGTAATCCTCGTTCGTCACCACTGCGCCATGAGCAAGAAAGTAAATCGTTTTCAGCTGAGGTGCGTGAACGCGCTGTCCGCATGGTGCTCGAACATCGAGGCGAGTACCCCTCCCTGTGGGCCACCATTGAGTCCATTTCACCCAAGATCGGCTGCGTGCCGCAAACCCTCAACGACTGGGTTCGCCAGCCTGAGGTTGACGAAGGCATGCGCGATGGCGTCAGCTCTGACGAGGGAGTCCGCACCAAAGACCTGGAGCGTGAAGTCAAAGAGCCGCGCAAACTCAACAAACTCCTCAAGTTGGCGAGTGCCTTTTTTGACCAGTCGGAGCAAGGCCGCCGTCTCAAGTCCTGAGAGATTGAGTTGATCAAAACCGCCAGGCCTATGGGGTCGGGCCGATTTGCAAAGTGCTGCAAGGCGCCCCGTCTGGCTGCAGGTGCCACGCTGCCCGCCAACGCAAGCCCGAGCGGTTGTGCGCGCGGGCCAAACGTGATGAAACGCTGATGGTTTTGCCGATGTCCAACGCGTCGGCACCCATCTCAATCGCCAGCGCGATCTCGCTAACCCTGTCGCCCCCATGCCTTACCACCATGCCGACGCCGAGGTTCTTGCCGTGGACCGGGCCAACATGGCCGCTTCCCGATCCTTCTTCAGAAAAGTCGTCAAACAGCCTTTTGCTCGCTGGCACCGTGCCGGTCAACTCTTCACGCGCGGTGCTTTATGACTCTCGCTGTGCTGACTGTGAAGCAGCTGCCCGTCATGTCAGAGTGGAAACACGCTATCCATTGTTCCCGGCAAAACCGATTAGAAATCTGGCAGGACGTGAAGCGGCTTTGCTGCTCGTTTCAGAAGAAGCCTCCAACCCCAAGTTGCGAACCCAAGAGCGGCTCTCGCCCGGCGCCATGCTGAGCAGCTTGTGTGCAAGCGCTGTGCCGCGCCAAGCGCCAGGCAAAGCACGGATTGGCTTCACGCCCTTCAATTGCCAAATTCGTCGATGTCCAAAACCGTGCAGTCCCTGTTGGCTTGGTGAAGCATTGTCGCGTGTGGGGACTTGGCCACACCACGTTTGCATGGCCATTCGCACGCAATGACTTCGGTGAGCACAGGTGCAGCGTGCACTGACTAGTGCGCCAAAGTGTTCTGACCCGCGAGGTCTTTCACTTGCGGTGCTGAGGCCAGAGCGTCCTCTTTTGCCGGTGCCAAGGTGAACGCCATGACTTCGGGCATTCGCCATCCAGAAGCAGCGACCGACCGCCATGAGCCAATCATGGGAAGGAACAAAAATAATATTTAAGTACTATTTTAAAAATGATCAAATTTTTTTTGCAGTACAATTTAATTACTTTTATACGAATTAAGAGTTGCAAATAACCCATCAAGGGTTTGAATTCACGCATAGCCAACCGTCTACTCAAAAGACAAAATCATCATGCCGCCAAAGACTCACCACAGCTGCAGCACAACAACCACGACGAATCTGCATGAGCATGGCCCGCTGAGAAAGGCTGCCAACCACCACACAATGTGCGCAAATGCCGGTGGCCACGCAAAGCACCGCCGCATGACGCTTGTGCGTTGGCTCGTTGGCGCGCTGCTGGCCATCGTGCTGCCCTCCTTACTGAGTGTCGCGGCGGCGCAAGGCCTCTCAGCAGGGCTCGTACTGAACAACACCAGCGCTGGCAACGTCAACTCCAGCAACCCATCTGGCACGGTCAACTGGCGCACAGGGGATGCTGGCACTGCCGTCATCAGCTATTCCTGCTCCTCCGGCCCGTGCACAGGCGTGGTGTTCACTTACCAAGCGGCAGCGCCCATTTCCGTGTGGGGCGTTCCGGGCGGGGTGGGCGTTACGACAACGCCAGCGGCTGGCACAGCCTCCCGGGTGGCGGGGTACACCATCGACAACGCGACCAACCGCGTCACGGTCACGATGAACCCACTGCCCTCCGGCACCGGCAGCGTCACGCTCAACAACATTCGCAGCTACGGCGGCAGCACAATGGGGCAGACCGCCAACCACACCCTCACGACCACGACCGGCAACGCGGGTGCACCCGGTGCTGTTAATGTGAGTGTGGTCACGCCACAACCGACCGGGACGGTTGCGGCAGCGATTGCATCACCGAGCGACGTTGCAGTCGGTGAAACGGTGGACTACACCGCATCGCTGGCGTTAACCCCCCCCAGAACGAATGGCACCAACAGCCGAGCGGTCATCGGGCCCGCCACAATCACCTACACCGCACCCTCGGGGTCCAACGTGATCAATGCCCCGTCGATTTGCTACAGCCCCTTGGGTGCGGAATTCACACGGACGGCGATCGGTTTTGTTACGTGGCCTGCAACATCTTTGCCTGCGGCCACACCAACTATCGCGGGCAACGTGGTCACCTGGAATATTCCTGCAGGCAACATGCTTCGTCTTTGTGGCTCAGATGGGGATGGCCAACTGGGAACCAACAATTTTCTCATGCGCGTGCAGTTTCCGTTGGCCAACTTCGTCAGCGGGCAAGCGATCAGTTCTCAGCTGTGCATCAACGGTTTTTATCCTGGCAGCATTGCGACGGGCAACATATGTGGCACGCGCACGGGCTTCATGCGTGAAGCCTTCTTGAAAACGAGCATCGTAAAGGGCCGTACGTATCCGACATCCGCATTTCCAACCGTAGGTGACCTGGACCTTGTGCGTCTGACGTTGACCAATGGACCACTGGCTGCCAGCACACAGGCGCCTGTGACTTTGAACAGTTGGACCATCCGTGACAACGTGCCGCCTGCGGCTCGGGTCACCCGACTGTCTGCGAATAACTTCTCACCGGTGGTAGCTCCCGCGGTGGTGGCACAGTGGCGATACCGTTTGCAGAGCGCCCCCGGCACTTGGGTGACGGCGCCCACCACCGGCTTGACACTCGACTTCTGCAGTCTCGCTGCCACCTCTGGCACCGTGTGTGCCCCAATGCCGACCGACTGGGTCTTGGAATGGGAGTTCCATTGGGACAGTGCGGTGGGCACCAACCAACCGGTGCCACCGAACCAAACCTTCTTGATTGACATGAATTACCAGTTGCAAGCCATTGATCGCAATGGCAGTGCTGTGAGTGTGGGGCAAACGTTTACCAACACCGCCACCAGCGATGCGACCGCCAATGCGGGCGTCATTCAACAGGGCACCGACGACGAGACCTTTGTCATACCGCCGCCCAATGGTGGGCGCTGGGGAACCGGCGGGAATTCGACAGCTTCGGCCGGGCAGTCTGTGACGGCGACCAGTGCCACCGGCGGCGTCGGCAGCACCGCCAGTTGTTCGGTCGATGCTGTCAACAACCACTACCGTGGCGGCGCAATAGGGCCACTGGTTGACCCTGTCCTGCTGCTCACGATGCCCGGGGACTATGCCACGGGAAGTTACGCCGTCGCGTTATCGACTCAGACCGTCGGGGGGGTGCCAGAGCCCACCCGCGTGGACTGTAGTGACCTGACGACCGGCCAAGATTTTACGGTCGCTGCGCCGCAGGTCAGCATGATTGAAAACTACCGTGGCTCTGGCCGGGTTGCGGCGATTGCGCGCTGGCCGGGCGTGAGCATCCCGCGTGGTTGCCGCATCGGGAATACCTCCTCACCTCGACTGCTCACCCTTTCCGCTGTGTTGGATGGTCAGACTCTGGCGGGGGCCAATGCGAACGGTTGCTTGGCCACTATTTTCAGCGACCAGCCGGGTCTGTCAGGGCCCGGGCACTACGGGAACATCCTCACAGGCCCCTGGGAACTGGGCGGGGCCGGTGGGAACCCGGTCAACGTCGCAACGGTGGTATCGACCGACACCTTTGACCAAAACGGCGACGGTGACACCGCCGATAGCCTGCGCGCGGCCAATGCCACCTTGACCGTTCCCTCAATACCCGCCTTGCAAGGTGGCAAACGCTGGCTTGATGCCAGCGGTTCGGCGATCACAACCGCCGAACGCGGGCAGACGGTGACATCCGAAATACGGCTACGCAACACTGGCAACGACCCCCTGACTGATTTCACCATCGTGGACGTTCTTCCGAGGGTTGGGGATGTCTATTTCAACCTCACCGCCCGTGGCAGCAGCACCACTGCGCGACTGAGCGCTGCCATCGCAGGCCTGCCGGCCGGCGTCACGGCCAGTTACAGCACCGAGACCAACCCTTGTCGCAGCAGCGGCGCCGGCAACAACCCAAACGGTGCGACGCCGAACTTGCCATCAGGGTGCAACGCACCGAATTGGCAATTTGGCATGCCCGTAGGGGGTTGGGCGGCAGTTACCGCGGTCCGCTTGGTCGGCACCGGATTGACGCTGTTGCCGTTCGATGCTGTCACGGGCGCACCGGAATTGGTGCTGGCCTTCCCGCTGCGCATTGATGCCAATGCCGCTGTCGGTACACAGGTTGTCAACGACGCAGCCATCAATGCGACGGTGGCTTTCGGTGGCAATTTGCAAGCTTTTGCCGTGGACGCAAAGCCACTCCCCATCGTGTCCTCATCTGTTGGCGGGCGCGTGTTCAATGATCTTGACAGCAGCGGTACCGTGAACGGCAGTGAAGCTGGACTCGGCAACTTTGTGGTGAGCATCACTTGCACCTCCGGTCCCACCTGCGCCATCGGTGACGTTTACAGCACCCTCACCAACGCTTCGGGCAACTACAGCTTCGCCGCCGGTGCGAGCAACATCTTCGCCAACGCCTCCGCCACGGGTGTCGCCATCGCCAGTTTTCCTGGTCTGATCAGTGGCACGTGGACGATAACGATCACGCCACCAGCCAGCCCCTCGTTTACCAACGCGACCCGAGCGGTCGGTACGGTCAATGGCAGCGCAAGCGGGAGCGGCGCAGGCCGCTCGATCAGCGCCGTGTTGTTGCCCGTGGGCGGCGTGGGCAACAACTACAACTTTGGTGAAGTTCTCACGCCAGGTCAAATCACTGTCACCAAATCGCTCACGCTCCCCACGGGTGTCACCGGCCCTCTGGCGCTGCAGTTCAGTGCCACGTGCAATCTGCCAGCGACTGGCACAGTGTTCGGCCCCGTCAGCATGAACTATCCCGCCACCAACACGGCCGTCATCCCTAACATACCCGGCGGCGCCACCTGCACCGTCAGCGAACAGCTGCCCTCTCCCCCCGCAGGCTATGCCTGGGGCACCCCCAGCGTCGGGGCACTGAGCCCCACCGGCAGCATGCCCGCAGCCGGCAACCAAACGGTGAGCGTGACCAACACCCTCACGGCCAATCCCGGCAAGATCACCGTCACCAAAGCCATGGTCCTCCCCACTGGGGTTGCTGGTCCATTCAGTTTCGGCTTCACCGCCACCTGCGACCGACCCAGCATCGGCAGCACCTTCAGTGCCACATTGAACAACTACCCCACCAACACCTCGGTGGACATCCCCAACATTCCTGCTGGAGCTACCTGTTCGCTCAGTGAGACCCTCCCTGCCGCCCCCAGTGGGTACGCTTGGGCTCCCGTCAGCTTCAGTGGCCTCAACCCAGCCATCATGTCGACCGGCGGGACCCAAACCAGCACCGCCACCAACACCCTGGCCTCCGGTAGCCTCACCGTCAGCAAAGCCATCAGCGGTGCCACCGAAGGCGTTGCTGAAGGCGCCAGTGTCTCAGTCACCGTCACCTGCACAGGCGGTGGCGGCGTCACACTCCCCGGCTTTGGCAACGCCCAAAGCCTCACCATCGGCAGCAGTCTCAACTTCCCCAACATCGTCCCCGGCAGCACCTGCTCCGTCTCCGAAGACTTGACCAGTCGCCCCGCACTCCTTGGCCCGCAATACCAATGGCAAGCCCCGGTCATCACCGCCCCGGTGACCATCGCCAATGGCGTGGCCAGGACCCTGAGCATCACCAACCCCATCCAACTCCTCACCGGTGGGCTCAACATCAGAAAAACCGTGACCGGTGAGACCGCAGGCTACCTCAACAACAGCACCTTCTCGCTCACGGTGGACTGCAAAATCAACAACGCTTCACTCGCAGGTTTCCCTGACACCCAAACCTACACCAACGGGCAAACGCGCAACTACCCCAACGTCCCCAACAGCGCCACCTGTAGCCTGACCGAAGGCATCCTCCCCAACACCAACGCGCCACAATTTGCCTACCAAGTGCCCGTCATCAGCGGCCCCGTCACCATCAGCACCGGCACCACCGCCGAGCTGATCGCTCAGAACCCCATTGCGCTGGTCACCGGCAGCCTGACGGTTAACAAAATCGTCCTCGGACAAACCGCAGGCTATGTGACAGGCAGCACTTTCCCCATCACCACCGATTGCAAAATCGGCGGCGTGAGTCAAGTCGGCTTTCCTGACACACAAAACCTCAGCAACGGACAAACGCACCAATACGCCAGCGTGCCTGTCACTGCCGTCTGCACCAGCACCGAAGGCACCCTGCCGGCCACCAGCGGCCCACAATACGCCTACGGCACCCCCGTCATTGGCGCCCCCGTGACCATCGCCACCGGCATTGACGCCCACATCACCCTGCAAAACCCCATCCAACTCCTCACCGGCAGCGTGACCGTCAACAAGCAACTCAGCGGCGCAGTCGCAGGCTATGTCACCGGCACCACCTTCCCCATCAGCCTCACTTGCACCGACCCCAGCAACACCATCATCACCCCACCCACGGCTGACATCGCCGTTGGCGCCAACGCCGTCTTTGCCAACCTACCCCACCAAAGCCAATGCAGCGCCACTGAAGGCACCCGTCCCGCCACCAGCGGCATCGCCTACGCCTGGGGTGCCCCGCAAATCAGCCCCGCCGTCACCGTCGCCACCAATGCGACACAAGCCATCACTGTCACCAACCCTCTCGAACTCGTTGTAGGGGGGATCACCATCAACAAACAAATCAGCGGCGCCCCCAGCGGCTACACCCCCGCCGTCGGCTTTGCGGTGAATGCCCAATGCACCTTGGGCAACACCACCACCCGATATCCCACCAGCGGCAACCTCACCGTCATCGCCGGCACCCCGCTGACGATCTCCAACATCACGGCCGGCAGCACTTGTCTGGTCCAAGAAGACATCACCACCCTTCCCTCGCCACCGGCCAACTACCGCTGGAGAGTCGCCCCTCCAGTCATCACCCAACCGGCCAGCATCACCGTCGGGGCTGCCGTGCCCGCCACCATCACCAACGCCCTCGAACCGCTCGACCCACCCGTCATCACCAAGAGCGGTCGTCTGCTCGATGCCACCACCGTCGAATGGAAGATCGTTGTCGCCAACAACAGGTCCGGCAACGCGAACAGCGCCCCCATCAACATCACGGTCACCGACCCGTTGCCATCGGGGATGACCTTCATCGGTGGCTCTCTTGCCTGCACCCCTCGTGGCGCTGGCAGCGTCGCGCTCACCTGTGCCTTGAACGTGGGGAACACTGCGCTCACAGTGACCGGCAGCTTGCCCTACAACGCGAACAACACGGATTCCGGTCACAACCTCACTATCGTGTTCAAAGGTCAAGTGCTGAACCCCGGAGCCACCCTCACCAACGTTGCCAGCGCCATGATTGACAGCGCACCGAACAATCCGGTGCTCGCATCGGCCAGTGTGGGCACCGAGGTGATGGCGGTGCCGGTCGATAGCCGATGGATGCTGAGCTTGCTAGCGCTGGTGTTGCTGGCAGCAGGGGCGATAGCCGGACGTCAAACAAATGCGCGCGGTAAAGGAATCAATGCCAATTTCCGATAGCCCCTTTGGACAGCGCCTCGCGCTTTCGGCGTGGCGCAGTTCCTAGAGATTGGACATTCAAATGGCTCATATCAGCTTGAACGCCAAGGAAACTCTGCAAAACTCCAGTTCCTGCGATCCTGGCTTAAGCTGCGCCCAGCACCATTGGGCCATGAAACAGCTGTGCCTTGACTTGAGGCTGAAAGTGCTGCGAAAAACACCGTTGAGCTGGACTGACTGGGCCGAAAACTCACGAATGGAAAGTCACCCGCCCTTTGGCGTTTGCTGCAGCGAATGGTTCTGGATCAGAGTCTACGCCTTGACGTTACGGCTTTATTGGAGCTTACCCGCGTAGCGTTCCGTTGAAGTTCTCATGCTGGAAACTGCCATACAGATCGGCAAAGTCAATTTCTATTGCCAAGGCGATCTCGCTGATGGCTTTCGGGGCCTTCAAGTGCTGTCACGGTGTTGTCGAATCTTGTTCGCAGAGATGCTTGACCATTTGGCAACTTGGGCTGCTGGTTTAAGCAGTCACGATGCATTGGCATCCCCTACCACTCTTTGATGCTTTCATCCGGGTTGCGCTTCGCACTTGAATCCACTTTATGTATCATGCCCATCAGCTTTTTCCGGCAAGACTGGCATGGCTTTTTTGGGGTTTTTTCAGGATTCATCATGACATTGTTCGATAAATATGGCGGCTTACCCACCGTGACATCGGTGGTCAGGTCTTTTTACAAAGGCGTTCTGGTCAATCCAATTTTGAAGCCGTATTTTTTGGATATTGCAGCCGAAAAACTGATCCATCACCAAATCATTTTTATTTCTCATCTTTTGGGAAAACCAGCCAGTGAAAAATTAAACTCTACCGAAGTCATGAAGAGGGCCCATACGGGTCGAAAAATTTCTGAAAGTGCTTTTCTCGAAGTCACTGAAATTTTGAAGAGCGTCTTGGTGACTCATCAAATGGAAGAACCCGACATTGTCGTTGTGATGGCCTTGGTCGAAAGCTTTAAAAACGCCATCGTGGAATTTCCCACCGTGACCAGAACAGGCAGGCCCGATCACTAAGTCCTTCGTGAATCGCCCCGGGTATGAACTGACCCCCAAGAGTTGGACAAACTTAAAGGGGGTGACATGAGGAAGTACGAAACCGAGTTCAAGCTCAAGGTGGTCAAGAGCTTTTTGAATGGGGACGGCGGAGCGAAGTTGCTGGCCCGGCAGTGGTCAGTGACTGAGGAGCAGATCCGTACTTGGGTAAGACACTACCGTCCTTAATCATCAACCAAAGCTACCAATCAATCGCTGCGTTCGCGATGAAAATGCCAACCTACAAGCATGATGGTCATTAATGCCAGCAGCAACTGCGTCCATTCGCTAAGTGATGGGATTGGTGACAGCGGGACACCAGTCACTGAAGCAGATATTGCGATGTTAGAAAGATGAGGTACTCCTACTACAGTGCATTGACCGTTCAATGTTGCCAGGCAAGTATCGACTATTAAATTAATAGCTTGTATGGTGCCACCGCCATTAGTCATTGGTGATACAAGGCCAAAGCTTACAGCGGGACTGACATTCTGTATGGCACCGTTTACAGTTCCCACAAAATTAGCATTTTGACTGTAACTGGAGATTGCAAACGTGATCGGGAAATACGTAGTACCGTTGTAATAGGTCAGGTTGACATTTGAATAGGAATTCGTATCACTGTCATACGAGTAAGTACCTGTTACAGTCGTCGGGCTTGCGAAGGATGATGTCAGCGTCCACGTCACTGGTGCTGCATTTACCCCATGAGCCATCAACAATCCACCTGCCAACAAGAGAACCGCAACAAAACGCTTCACAGAACCCCCGCCGAAAAAATACTAGATAGCCATCGAGCAATCATACCAAAGCAATTAAGCGCCATCCTACCCAAGTCAACAGCCAGCAGCTTTTCGCACAGTTTTTCTACGTCTACCCAGCTTGCCCAGCATCAAAAAGTGCTCTGTCAGCTTCAACAGCGGGAGAACTGAAAACAAAGATAGACAGCAAAAAATCCTGCGTTTTTGAAGACCAAACCGTGCTACACGCCAAAAGCAGTAAAGGTAGCTGACAGAAATCGGCAAACGAACGAAGATGGGAAACGCGGTTAAACCAACAAAACAACGTCAAATCTTTTTACGTTGCCCAAGATTGCAGAACGGGCGCCCAAAGCGCCCGTCCTATGTCCTAAGCTAACGATCAATAGCTTCTTTGCTTGTGGAAGTGCCAGCCAATCATCGTTATCACTAAGAATCCAAGCAGTATCTGCGACCATTCGCTAAGTGATGGGATTTTTTGCGGGGTATGGGCAACCGTGAGGAGTGCTGATATGGCGTAGAGTGATTTATTACCGTTTTTAGATACCTGTTGGCCCCCAGTGCTGATCCAATCGGTATCGGTCTGCGTCGTTCGCCCAACCCCAACTAAGGAGTCACCCAAAGTAGAGCCGGCGAAAGTAGTCCCGTTCGAATTGCACCCCGTAAAAGCCTGCTCTTGGTTCGATATAACTTGCCCACTCTGAGATATATTCAAAGGAGTCCCCAGAGGTTGTGCCGGGTCGTACATAAGACTTGCCCTTGAGCTGACTTGCGTCTTATTGACGTTGTAGACAGGCTTCGTCAGGTTGGCGGGCTGACATTGGTTAGCAGTGGCTGTTGCCCCGATGACCTGAAATCCAGAACTGATGGCACGCACCCCAGAAATGGTTGATGCGGCAGCAATGCCCTGCACATAAGAGTTATAGGTGGTAATGTCAGCGGATGTAGCTTGTGGGTAGGGGTTGTCGAAGACAGTGAAAACAACATAGAACTGGTCACCGACGTTCAAGCCAGCAGGCACAAGGTCAGCAGGGGCATCCAATGCATCAGCCGAAAATGGGGCCAACAAACATGCCACCATCAGCCAATGAGAGAACATGAAATATCGCAAAGAAAACTGACCCATAACTTATTCCCGTAATTGCTATTGTGTAATCCTGTGAGAATGCTTGCGAACTGACAAGTAAAGCAACCAGATAACCGCTACAAAACGCTTCAAAGGACCCCCGCCAAAAGCATTAGAAACCCTTAAGCCATCATACCAGTGCAAGCAAACGCAATACCAAAAACTACACAGACACCAGCCATTCGCACAGTTTTCTAACGTTTATCCAGCTCGCCCAACATCAAAAAGTGCTCCGTCAGCTCAGACCGTTAAAGAACAGAAAGCAAGGATAGACAGCAGAAAACCCTGTGTTTTCGAAGACCAGACCGTACTACACGCCAAAAGCATTGAAGGGTCCTGACAGTTAGCGCCCAATGATTTTCGCGGTTTTGAGCTTCCCCTTGTTTTTCGACCAACAAGGGCGGTTGTTTAGGCAGCCTCTTTTCCTGGATCCGGACCTGCCCATCGGCTAAGGTACTGGATTGGTGACTGGTAGCCCAGCGTTGAGTGTCTTCTTTTCCAGTTATAGAAAACCTCGATGTACTCGAAAACAATCTCTCGCATCTTTTGCTGATCCATATAAGCCTCGCCATGGATCCGCTCAATCTTGAAACTGCCGAACCCGCTCTCCGTCGGGGCGTTATCCCAGCAGTTCCCAATACGGCTCATCGAACACACCATGCCGTATTCCCGCAGGAGATCCTGGAAAATCCCAGCAGCGTATTGGCTCTCACGGTCCGAATGATGAATCAGGCCCCGCGCCGGTTTACGCCGGAACCAGGCCATTCTCAAAGCATCCGTGACCATGTCGACGCTCATCCTTGGCTTGATCGACCGACCCACAACCTCTCGATTGAAGAGATCGATCACAATGGCCAAATAGAGCCAGCCCTCAGTGGTCCAGAGATAAGTGATATCGGACGTCCAGGCCTGATTGGGCTCGGCCGGCTTGAAATCCCTATTCAACAGGTTCGACGGATAGGAAATTCAACCTCATGAGGCCAAGTATGGCAGGGTTTTTTGGGCGATCTGACCTCGTTGCAATCAGCAGTTTGAGCGCCCACAGCATCCAAAAAGCGAGGATGCCCCAAGCGAGTGGGCTGTACAGTCGCCGCGCGCGCAGCCCCCCACCGCAGCCCATGGGATGTGCCGTTTTGGTCACCAACTGACGCGCTGATCGACCTCATAGTCCGGTGTCGGTTGCGCCGCCAGATCCCAATCCGACCCGATCTGACTGCCTTCACCTGCCAGCGCATCACAGCGCTCCCATAACGGCGGCCCGCGAGCTGGGGAAATTTGCGGAGGCTCGGAAGCGACACCGTTGTGCTCCAGGATGTGGCGGATATCGGCACTGTGCGTGATAAAGGCGATGATGCGCCTGTGCCCACCGCACAGTGTGCTCAAAAGCGGGAACACCTCGTAGATGCGGGCAATCAGCACCGCCCACAGGTAGTGGGCCGCTCGCTTGGGCGGCACCGGCTCGGGTGCGGGAGCAATTGCATGGCCCATCGGCACGGGGCCCCTTGTCTCGTCGGCGCTTTCGCCAGTGGCAGCTGGCTGGGCGGATGACTGGGGCTGTGCAGTTGCCCGTGGCGTCGGGGCGCAGGCGATCGCCGTCACTGCAGCCCAGAGCGGTGAGTTGGGTGCGAGCACACCCAAATAGCGGTGCCGATGGCCCCGGTCTGCAAGGCCAAGTCTGGCTGGGCACCCAATGGCAAGTGGCCCGAGCGCTCGCGGCCCAAGCAGGCATCCAGCCCCAAGCTGCAAGTGTTCAGCAACGCCCTGATGGGTCGCCACTGGGTCGCGCAAGGAGTGGGCCTGCAAGCGGCGCAGGCGCGCCCCAATGTATGGGGCCGCCTGGCCGAAAGTGCCGTGGGCACGGAGCTGCTGGCCCGCCATCTGACGCACAGCAGCCGCCACCCCCTCAGTCACTACTGGAACAACAGGCAAAAAGAAGTGGACTACGTGCTGCGCGACGGCCAAACGCTGCACGCACTGGAAGTGAAAAGCGGCCACAACATGTGCAATGTGTCGGGCCTAACCGCGTTTGTGCAGCAGTTTCCTCAGGCACAGCCGCTGATCATTGGCACGGCGGCATGCCAATGGATTTGTGGCTGCAGAGTTGAAACTTACAGAATACAAAAAGCCCGTACGGTTCCCAGTCCGGACTTTTTGGTTTGTTGCTTGAAGCGTTTACTTCTTCACAGGCGGCAAATCCGTGCAACTCCCATGCGCCACTTCAGCCGCCAAGCCAATGCTCTCGCCCAACGTGGGATGCGGGTGAATCGTTTTGCCGATGTCCACCGCGTCCGCGCCCATCTCGATGGCCAGTGCGATCTCGCCCAGCATGTCGCCGGCGTTGGGGCCGACGATGCCGCCGCCCAGGATTTTGCCGTGGCCGTGGGCTTCGGGGCTGTCATCAAACAAGAGTTTGGTGAAGCCTTCGGTGCGCCCGTTGGCTGTGGCGCGGCCTGAAGCCGCCCAGGGGAACAGGCCTTTTTTGATCTTGATGCCTTGCGCCTTGGCCTGGTCTTCGGTCAGGCCGACCCAGGCCACTTCAGGGTCGGTGTAGGCCACGCTGGGGATGACGCGGGCATTGAAGGCGCTGGCGGCCAGTTCTTTGTTGCCTTGCAATTCACCGGCAATCACTTCGGCGGCCACGTGGGCTTCGTGCACCGCCTTGTGCGCCAGCATGGGCTGGCCCACGATGTCGCCGATGGCAAAGATGTGGGGCACGTTGGTGCGCATCTGGATGTCGACGTTGATGAAGCCCCGGTCCGTCACCGCCACACCGGCTTTGTCGGCGGCAATCTTCTTGCCGTTGGGTGTGCGGCCCACGGCCTGCAGCACCAGGTCGTAAGTGCCTTCGCTCTTGGTGCCGTCCAGACCTTCAAACTGGACCTTGATGCCTTCGGGCGTGGCTTGCGCACCCACGGTTTTGGTTTTGAGCCAGATGTTGTCAAAGCGCGGCGCGTTCATCTTTTGCCAGACTTTGACCAGGTCGCGGTCTGCGCCTTGCATCAGGCCGTCCATCATTTCCACCACATCCAGGCGTGCGCCCAGGGTGCTGTAGACCGTGCCCATTTCCAGGCCGATGATGCCGCCGCCCACGATCAGCATTTTTTTGGGCACTTCTTTGAGCAGCAGCGCCCCGGTGGAGTCCACCACGCGCGGGTCATTGGGCATGAAGGGCAGTCGCACCGCTTGGCTACCGGCGGCGATGATGGCGTTTTTAAAGGCCACCACTTTTTTGGCACCGGTTTTTTCTTGCGCCGTACCGGTGGTTTCTTCCACTTGCAAATGGTGGCTGCCGACAAAGCTGCCGTAGCCGCGCAGAACAGTGACTTTGCGCATTTTGGCCATGCTGCCCACGCCGCCCACCAGCTTGCCGACCACTTTTTCTTTGTGGGCGCGCAGCTTGTCGATGTTCAGTTGGGGTTCACCAAAGCTCACGCCCAAGTCGGCCATGTGGCTGACCTCGTCCATCACCGCCGCCACATGCAGCAAGGCTTTGGAAGGAATGCAACCCACGTTCAGGCACACACCGCCCAGGTCGGCGTAGCGTTCGACCATGACCACTTTCAGGCCCAGGTCAGCAGCTCGGAAAGCGGCGCTGTAACCGCCGGGGCCAGAGCCCAGCACCAGCACGTCGCACTCGATGTCGGCCGAGCCCGAAAAACTGGCGGCTACAGGAACAGGCACAGATGACGCAGCCACAGCAGCAGGCGCTGCGACTGCTGTCGCTGTGGTCACCGGTGCCGCAGGCACTGAAGCCGCAGGCGCAACAGCGCCCTCGCCTTCGAGCACCAAGACTACCGAGCCTTGTTTGACCTTGTCGCCCAGCTGCACGAGCAGCTCTTTAACAACACCGGCATGGGAGGATGGAATTTCCATCGAGGCCTTGTCGGACTCCACCGTGATGAGGGACTGCTCCGACTTGACGGTGTCGCCGGGTTTGACCAGCAACTCGATCACCGCCACTTCGTAGAAGTCACCGATGTCTGGAACTTGAATATTGATGAGTGCCATGTTCTTCTCAAGAGGTGGGGGGCCGGATCACGTTGCGCTGAGGCCCGCCCCCAGGGTTTAGAGCAATACCCGACGGAAATCGCTGAGGATTTGACCGAGGAAGGCGTTGAAGCGTGCCGCTGCAGCGCCGTCGATGACGCGGTGATCCCATGTCAAAGATAGAGGCAACATCAGGCGCGGTACAAACTGCTTGCCGTCCCACACCGGCTCCATGCTGCTCTTGCACACACCGAGGATGGCCACTTCGGGCGCATTGATGATGGGCGTGAAGTACTTGCCGCCAATGCCGCCCAGGCTGGAGATGGTGAAGGTCGCGCCCGACATGTCGGCCGGGCCCAATTTGCCGTCACGGGCTTTCTTGGCCATCTCCGACATTTCTTGGCTGATTTGCAGCACGCCCTTTTTGTCGCAATCGCGGATCACCGGCACCATCAAGCCATTGGGCGTGTCGGCGGCAAAGCCGATGTGCCAGTAGTTTTTGTAGACCAGCGTATCGCCGTCGAGAGAACTGTTGAACTCGGGGTACTTCTTGAGCGCGGCCACGCCGGCCTTGATTAAGAACGCCAGCATGGTCACCTTGACACCTGACTTCTCGTTCTCTTTGTTGGTGGAGACACGGAAGGCTTCGAGGTCGGTGATGTCGGCATCGTCATGGTTGGTGACGGCCGGAATCATCACGGCGTTGCGCAGCAGGTTGGCACCGCTGATCTTCTTGATGCGGCCCATTTCTTTGCGCTCGATGGGACCGAACTTGGCGAAGTCGACCTTGGGCCAGGGGATCAAGCCCAAGCCTGCACCGTCACCGCCCGAACCGCCGGCAGGGGCTTTGGCGGCTTGGGCTTTGGTTTGGGTCGCGCCCAACATGACGGCTTTGGTGAAGCCCTGCACATCGGCTTCGGTGATGCGGCCTTTGAGGCCGGAGCCTTTGACTTCTTCCAGCGGTACGCCCAACTCTCGGGCGAACTTGCGCACCGAGGGAGACGCATGCGGCAAGCCCAAAGTGGGCGCGCCAGGTACGTGCGCCGGTGCGGTGACGGTAACCACGGCGGAGGCAAGCGCCGTCGGCGCGGCCACGGCGGCAGGTACAGCGGGCACAAGCGCAGCAGTGGCCGCAGCGACAGGTGCAGCAGCGACAGAAACTGCCCCTTCCAAAATGGCCAGCAAGTCACCGATGTTGACCGTGTCGCCCACCTTGACGTTGAGCTGTTTGAGCACGCCCGCATGTGAGGAGGGAATCTCCATCGAGGCTTTGTCGGACTCGACGGTGACCAGCGATTGCTCAACCTTGATGGTGTCGCCGGGCTTGACCATGACTTCGATGACAACCACGTCTTTGAAATCACCAATGTCCGGCACATGGACTTGCACGGGGCCGGATGCAGCTGAAGCGACAACAGGAGTGACAGTCGCCACGGGCGCAGGCGCTGCACCGGGTGCGGCGGCGGCCGTTGGAGCTGCCGAAGCTGCAGCCACACCAGCGGCTTCGACCACCAGCACGATGGAGCCTTGCTTGACCTTATCGCCGAGCGCGACGCGCATTTCTTTGACGACGCCGGCCGTGCTCGACGGGATTTCCATCGAGGCTTTGTCGGACTCCACGGTGATCAGCGATTGCTCGGTTTTCACAGTGTCGCCCACTTTGACCATCAACTCAATGACAGTCACTTCATCGAAATCCCCGATGTCCGGGACTTGAACTTCTACCAATGCCATGTGTGTCTCCCGGATTTATGCGTACAGCGGGTTGATCTTGTCGGTTTTGATACCGTAATTCTGGATGGCTTCTGCCACCTGAGCGACGGGCACTTTGCCCTCCTCGCTCAGCGCTTTGAGGGCCGCCACCACGATGTAGTGGCGGTTAACCTCGAAGTGCTCGCGCAGTTTGCTGCGGAAATCGGAGCGGCCAAAACCGTCGGTGCCCAGCACCTTGTAGGTGCGGTCTTTCGGAATGAACGGACGAATCTGCTCGGCATAAGCCTTCATGTAGTCGGTCGATGCGACCACGGGGCCGCTGTGCTGTGCAAGCTGTTGACCCACAAACGACACACGCGGTGTTTCCAAGGGGTGCAGCATGTTGTGGCGCTCGGCGTCTTGGCCATCGCGGGTCAATTCGTTGAAACTTGGGCAGCTCCACACATCGGCCTGGATGCCCCAGTCGGTGGCCAGCAGGGTTTGCGCGGCAATCGATTCGCGCAGGATGGTGCCCGAGCCCAGCAGTTGCACGCGCTTTTCTCCAGCGGCGCCGGGCTTGCACAAATACATGCCTTTGATGATTTGCTCTTCGGTGCCGACGGTGAGGCCAGGCATCGGGTAGTTTTCGTTGAGCAGGGTCAGGTAATAGAAGACGTTGTCTTGCTTCTCGACCATGCGCTTCAAGCCGTGGTGCAGGATGACACCGACTTCGTGCGCGAAGGTGGGGTCATAAGACACGCAGTTGGGGATGGTGTTGGCCATGATGTGGCTGTGACCGTCTTCGTGCTGCAGGCCTTCACCGTTCAAAGTGGTGCGGCCCGATGTGCCGCCCAACAAGAAACCGCGAGCTTGCATATCGCCCGCCGCCCATGCCAAGTCACCAATGCGCTGGAAACCGAACATCGAGTAGTACACGTAGAACGGCACCATGATGCGGTTGCTGGTGGAGTAGCTGGTGGCTGCGGCAATCCAGCTCGACATCCCGCCCGCTTCGTTGATACCTTCTTGCAGGATCTGACCGGCTTTGTCTTCCTTGTAGTACATCACCTGGTCTTTGTCGACCGGGGTGTACTGCTGGCCTGCGGGGTTGTAGATACCGATTTGGCGGAACAAGCCTTCCATACCAAAGGTACGGGCTTCGTCCACCAAGATGGGCACCACGCGGGGGCCCAAGGCCTGGTCGCGCAACAGTTGCGTCAAGAAGCGCACATAGGCTTGGGTGGTGGAGATTTCACGGCCTTCAGCGGTGGGCTCCATCACGGCTTTGAAGGTGTCCAAAGACGGCACGGTGAAGTTTTCTTCAGCCTTGGTGCGGCGGTGTGGCAAGTAACCCCCCAGTGCCTGGCGACGCTCGTGCAGGTAACGCATCTCGGGCGTGTCTTCCGCAGGCTTGTAAAAAGGGATATTTGCCAACTCGCTGTCGGGGATCGGGATGTTGAAGCGGTCGCGCATGTATTTGATGTCGTCGTCCGTGAGTTTCTTGGTCTGGTGAACCGTGTTCTTGCCCTCGCCCGCCTTGCCCATGCCAAAACCTTTGACGGTCTTGATCAGCAGCACGGTGGGCTGGCCCTTGGTGTTCACGGCCTGGTGATAGGCGGCGTAGACCTTTTGGGGGTCATGGCCACCGCGCTTGAGGTTCCAGATGTCGTTGTCCGACAGGTGCGCCACCATTTCCAGCGTGCGCGGGTCGCGGCCAAAGAAATGTTTGCGCACATAGGCACCATCATTGGCTTTGAAGGCTTGGTAGTCGCCGTCCAAGGTTTCCATCATCAGCTTGCGCAGCGCGCCGTCTTTGTCGCGGGCCAGCAGGCTGTCCCACTCGCTGCCCCACAGCAGCTTGATGACGTTCCAGCCGGAGCCACGGAACTCGCCTTCCAGCTCTTGCACGATCTTGCCGTTGCCGCGCACAGGGCCGTCCAGGCGCTGCAAATTGCAGTTGACGACAAAAATCAGGTTGTCCAGGTTTTCGCGCGCGGCCAAGCCAATGGCGCCCAAAGATTCGACTTCGTCCATCTCGCCGTCACCGCAGAACACCCAGACCTTGCGGTTTTCGGTGTTGGCAATGCCACGGGCATGCAAGTATTTCAAAAAACGGGCTTGGTAGATCGCCATCAACGGGCCCAGGCCCATGGACACGGTAGGGAACTGCCAGAACTCGGGCATGAGTTTGGGATGCGGGTAGCTCGACAAGCCTTTGCCATCGACTTCTTGGCGGAAGTTGAGCAACTGCTCTTCGGTCAGGCGGCCTTCCAGATAGGCTCGTGCGTACACACCGGGCGACACATGGCCCTGGATGTACAGGCAGTCGCCGCCATGGTTTTCGTTTTCGGCGTGCCAAAAATGGTTGAAACCGGCACCGAACATGTGGGCCAGCGAGGCGAACGAACCAATGTGGCCGCCCAAATCGCCACCGTCAGCGGGGTTGTGGCGGTTGGCCTTGACCACCATGGCCATGGCGTTCCAGCGCATGTAGGCGCGCAGGCGCTCTTCGATCTCGATGTTGCCGGGGCAACGGGCTTCTTCGGTCGGCTCAATGGTGTTGACGTAACCGGTCGTGGCCGAAAAAGGCAAATCAATGCTGTGCTGGCGTGCTTCCTCCAGCAGCTCTTCGAGCAAAAAGTGGGCGCGCGCTGGTCCTGCTTTTTCGATCACGGCGGACAGGGCGTCCATCCATTCACGGGTCTCCTCGACGTCCAGGTCACGGCCCGGTTGTTGTGGTGTTGCCTCAGTCATGCTTGTCTCCTGAAATGGGTGTCTTGGTTAAATAATGCCTGAATTTTCCCACGATTCCAAAAAAATTTCAAATAGTGCATTCATGTTTTGCATTATGAAATTTTTGTAGAAATCCAACCCTAGGCCAAGGGTGCGGCACACGCACTGCAAGCCAACATCCACAAGGGTGGGCTCTCACAGCGACAAAACCCGTGCATGGATGACAAACACAAAAGGCTACGCTGACATTTCACCATGTCCGGGCCAGATCAATGGCCCTGTCCTCTAAACTCAGGCCATGGAATTGAACAAAGCAGCTTCGGTGGTGACCAAGGTCGGGCCATGGGCTTGGTGGTTGACGTGGTGGCGACGCCAGTCACCGAATCGGCAGGACCGTTTCGCCAACCTGGCCCCAGTGGCTGCGGTGGTGCTTTTTTTGGCAGCCATTGCCAGCGCGTTTTGGTACTTGCGGGTCGAAGAAATTGAGCGAGAACAAGAAGCCATCAAGCGCGACGTGGAATATGCCCAACAGCGCCTGCGCCTGCGCTTGCTGGAGCGGCAAGAGCAAGTCATGCGCCTCGCGCGGGATGTGTCCAACAAGGAGATCCGCGCCGATCAGTTTTTATCGCGCGCCGAGGCCCTGGTGCAGCAATACCCTGAATTTTTGTCATTGACCTGGATCGATGACCGCCGCCGCATCGTTGCCAACCAGAGCATTTCCAGCATCTCACCCAGTCAGCAACTGCGCGCGGGCTCGGTACTGAAAGTTGGGGAAACCGAAAGCCATTTCAGTCTCGCTCGCGACCTGATGCAGCCCATTTATGGCCAACTCGATGCCGAGGCAGACCGCGACAGCCAAATGTCGGTGCTCCAGTTGCACAGCCCCCTGACCAGCGACCAAGGACGATTCAGCGGGGTGATTTTGGCCGAGTACAGCATGGAAGGTCTGCTGCGCTACGGCATACCCACCGAGGTGCTGGCCAAGTACGCGGTGGCACTGCAAGACGGCAGCAGCCGTCTATTGGCCGGTCAGGTCATTCCCGAACGCATCGCCATGTGGTGGTTGCTGCCGGGCAGCGACAGGCGCAACAACGATTACGAGGTCCCCGTCTCACCAGTGGGTAATGACCTTGTCCTGCGGGCGCAGGCGTGGCGCACATCCCAAGGCTTGGTGGGCAGTGGTCTGTTTTGGCTGGTCAACGTGCTCAGCGTGATGACCGGCTGGATGCTGATCGGCAATTGGCGCCACACCCGCAGGCGACTGCAGGCGCAAAAGGCCCTTGTCGCCGAAACCAATTTCCGCCGCGCCATGGAAAATTCGATGCTCACGGGCATGCGTGCCCTGGACTTGCGCGGCCGCATCACTTACGTCAACCCTGCCTTTTGCCAGATGACGGGCTGGAGCGAGGCCGACTTGGTCGGTGCTGTGGCGCCTTTTCCCTATTGGCCCGATCAGGACCGCGAGTTGCTCATGAAGCGGCTAGAGGAAGAAATCAGCGGCCAGCATTCAGCAGGTGGTTTTCAGGTGCGCGTCAAACGCAAAAACGGCCAGTTGTTTGATTCACGCATGTACGTTTCACCCTTGATCGATGCCACGGGCAAACAAACCGGCTGGATGACTTCGATGACCGACATCACCGAGCCCAACCGGATTCGCGAGCAACTGGCCAGCGCACACGAGCGCTTCACCATCGTGCTCGAAGCCCTAGACGCCTCGGTCTCGGTGGCCCCGCTGGGCAGCCATGAATTGCTGTTTGCCAACAAACTCTACCGTCTTTGGTTTGGACAGAACACCGAAGGCCATTTGCGTCTGGTGCAAGAGGCGGGTGCCTACAGCGGCGAGCAATCTTCCGAAGATGTCGATGACCTGGCGGGATTGCCCACCGAAAGCCTGATGGTGGCCTCCGCTGGCAACGCAGAGATTTTTTTGCCCGATCTGGGCAAGTGGCTGGAAGTGCGCTCGCGCTACATCAACTGGGCCGACGGTCGTCTGGCACAAATGGTGATCGCCAGCGACATCACACCGCGTCGCCAAGCCGAAGAATTGGCTGCACAACAAGCTGAACGTGCCCAGACCGCCAGCCGCCTGATCACCATGGGCGAGATGGCGTCCAGCGTTGCGCATGAGCTGAACCAGCCGCTCACAGCCATCAGCAATTACTGCAGCGGCATGATTTCACGCATCAAGACACAACAAGTCAATGAGGAAGACCTGTTGGCGGCACTGGACAAAACAGCCCGTCAGGCCCAAAGAGCCGGTCAAATCATTTTGCGGATCCGCAGTTTTGTGAAACGCAGCGAGCCCAATCGCACCCTGTCCGACGTGTCGGCCATGGTCAGCGAATCGCTGGAGCTGGCAGAGATCGAGATGCGCCGGCGCAACGTGCGCCTGACCCACCATGTGGCCGCCCGGCTGCCCCAGCTGATGGTGGACCCGATCCTGATTGAGCAGGTGCTGATCAACCTGATGAAGAACGCGGCCGAATCCATCGACACCGCCCAGCGGCCCGCAGGACAGCGCCAGGTTGAATTGCGCATCGTGCCCAAACAACTCGGCCAGCAATCGGTGGTCGAGTTCTCTGTGAGTGACACCGGGCAGGGCTTGCCCGTGGAAGACACCGAGCGGGTGTACGAAGCGTTTTTCTCAACCAAAGTGGAAGGCATGGGCATTGGCCTGAATTTGTGCCGCAGCATCATCGAATCCCACCAGGGCAGGATCACTTCTGAGAACCTCTACAATTCTGCCGAAGTCACAGGATGTCGATTCTCCTTCTGGATACCGGTCTAAGGCGACTGAACCTACAACAAACCACTGGGGTAAGCGAATGAGTTTGATACCAAAAAAGGGCACGGTTTATGTTGTCGATGACGACGAAGCGGTTCGGGATTCCTTGCAGTGGTTGCTCGAAGGCAAGGATTACCGGGTGCGTTGTTTTGACAGTGCTGAATCCTTCATCAGTCGCTACGACCCGCGTGAAGTGGCCTGTCTGATCGCCGACATCCGTATGGGCGGCATGACCGGTCTGGAATTGCAAGACCGCCTGATCGAGCGCAAATCCCCCCTGCCCATAGTGTTCATCACGGGCCATGGCGATGTGCCCATGGCGGTCACGACCATGAAAAAAGGTGCGATGGACTTCATCCAGAAACCTTTCAAGGAAGAGGAATTGCTGGGCTTGGTCGAGCGCATGCTGGACGAAGCCCGCGAGGCGTTTGCAGGCTACCAACAAGCAGCCAGTCGCGATGCCCTGCTGTCCAAACTGACGGGCCGCGAAGCCCAAGTGCTCGAACGCATCGTCGCAGGTCGACTGAACAAGCAGATCGCTGACGATCTGGGCATCAGCATCAAGACCGTGGAAGCGCACCGCGCCAACATCATGGAAAAGCTCAATGCCAACACCGTGGCCGATTTGCTCAAGATCGCTCTGGGGCAAAACGCACCCAAGGCCTGATTCAACACCCCCGACCCAAACGCCCGCACCCGCCGGGCGTTTTGCATTTTCCCTCTGACCCTTTGATAAACGCAGACATGACCGCCCAATTGATCGACGGCAACCAGCTTTCCAAACAACTGCGCACCGAAGTCGCCCTTCGCGCACAAGCCCTGAAAGCCAAAGGCGTGACACCAGGTCTGGCCGTGGTGCTGGTGGGGGACAATCCAGCCAGCCAGGTTTATGTGCGCAACAAGGTCAAGGCCTGCGAAGACAGCGGACTGCATTCGGTGCTCGAGAAATACGAAGCGGCAATGACCGAATCCGACTTGCTGGCCCGCGTCGAAGCGCTCAACCATGACCCCAGCATCCACGGCATCCTGGTGCAGCTGCCCTTGCCCGCACACATCGATGCCCAAAAGGTCATTGAAGCCATCAGCCCCGCCAAAGACGTGGACGGTTTTCACATCGCCAGCGCCGGGGCCTTGATGACCGGCATGCCCGGGTTTTGGCCCTGCACACCTTATGGCTGCATGAAGATGCTGCAAAGCATTGGCTACGACCTGCGCGGCAAACACGCCGTGGTCATTGGCCGCAGCAACATCGTGGGCAAGCCCATGGCGCTGATGCTTTTGCAACAAAACGCCACCGTGACCATTTGCCACAGCGCCACCCCTGACCTGAAGGCCATGACCTTGCAAGCCGACGTGATCGTGGCGGCCGTGGGCAAGCGCAATGTGCTCACGGCCGACATGGTCAAACCCGGCGCGGTGGTGCTCGATGTGGGCATGAACCGCAACGACGAAGGCAAGCTGTGCGGCGACGTGGACTTTGAAGGCGTGAAACAAGTCGCCAGCCACATCACCCCCGTACCCGGCGGCGTCGGCCCCATGACCATCACCATGCTGCTGGTCAACACACTTGAAGCTGCAGAGCGCACCACCAAGTCATGAAACAAGTCATCCCGGGCATGACCCGGCCTCCATGACTCCCAACCGCCATCCTTGATCACCCCACCAAAGGACCCGACATGACCAATCCCTTGCTCAACACCACTGGCCTGCCCCTGTTTGACCGCATCTCGCCAGAGCATGTGGCCCCGGCGCTGGACATACTGCTGAGCGCCGCGGAAACGGCGCTGGAGACGGTGACCACCGCCGACTTTCCAGCCGAGTGGAACGCCATCGCCCGGACCTTGGACGTGAGCACCGAGCGGCTGGGCATGGCCTGGGGCGCGGTCAGTCACCTCAACAGCGTGGCCGACACCCCCGAATTGCGCGCCGCTTACAACGCCGCCCTTCCCCGCGTGACCGAATTCTGGACACGCTTGGGCAGCGACGAACGCCTGTACGCCAAATACAAGGCCATTGACGCCGCCAGCCTCAATGCCGAGCAAACGCAATCCCGAAAAAATGCCTTGCGCGGCTTTGTTCTGGGCGGTGCCGAGCTGCAGGGCGCCGCCAAAGAGCGCTACGCGGCGATCCAGGAGCGGCTGGCCGAAATCACCCAAAAATTCAGCGAAAACACGCTGGACGCGACCGACAAATTTGCGCTGTACGTGAGCGAAGACCAGTTGCAAGGCGTGCCCGCCGATGTGCTGCAGGCCACCCACGCTGCCGCCCTAAAAGACGGCCAAGATGGCCACCGCTTGAGCCTGAAAATGCCGGTCTACCTGCCCGTGATGCAGTTTGCCGATAGCGGCGCTTTGCGTGAGCAACTCTACAAAGCCCACGTCACCCGCGCCTCGGACCAAGCCCCTGAAGCCACCCAACATTTCGACAACACCCCCTTGATGCAAGAAATCCTGGCCCTGCGCCAGGAAGAAGCCCGCCTGCTGGGTTTTGACAACTACGCCCAAGTGTCGGTCGTGCCCAAGATGGCCGAGTCGCCCGAAAAAGTCATCACCTTCTTGCGCGATCTGGCTTTTAAAGCACGTCCCTTTGCAGAAAAAGACCTCGCCGATTTGCGCGAATTCGCGGCCAACGCGCTGGGCATCACTGGCCCACTGAACGCCTGGGACGTGCCTTACCTCAGCGAAAAACTCAAGGAAGCGCGCTACAGCTTCAGCGAGCAAGAGGTCAAGCAATACTTCACCGCGCCCAAAGTGCTGGCCGGGCTGTTCAAGATCATTGAAACCCTGTTCGAAGTCAGCATCCGAGCCGACCAGGCCCCGGTCTGGCACCCCGCCGTGGGTTTTTACCGCATCGAACGCGAAGGCCAACTCGTGGGCCAGTTCTACCTGGACCCACCCGCCCGCGCAGGCAAACGCGGCGGTGCCTGGATGGACGATGTGCGCGGGCGCTGGCAGCGCCCCGACACCGGCGTGCTGCAAACCCCCGTGGCGCACCTGGTGTGTAATTTCGCCGAAGGCGTGAACGGTCAACCCGCATTGCTCACGCACGACGACGTGATCACCCTCTTCCACGAGTTTGGCCACGGCCTGCACCACATGCTCACGCAAGTGAACGAGCGTGATGTCTCAGGCATCAGCGGTGTGGAGTGGGACGCGGTCGAGTTGCCCAGCCAGTTCATGGAAAACTTCTGCTGGGAATGGTCGGTGCTGCGCCACATGACAGCCCATGTGGAAACCGGCGAGCCCCTGCCGCGTGCGCTGTTCGACAAGATGTTGGCCGCCAAGAACTTTCAAAGCGGCTTGCAAACCCTGCGCCAAATCGAGTTTTCGCTGTTCGACATGCTGGTGCATTCCGAGCACGACCCGGCGCAAGACTTCATGCCGCTGTTGCAGCAGGTGCGTCAAGAAGTGGCTGTGATGCGCCCGCCCGCCTTCAACCGCATGGCCCACACCTTCAGCCACATCTTTGCAGGCGGGTATGCGGCGGGCTATTACAGTTACAAATGGGCCGAAGTGCTGAGCGCCGATGCCTATGCGGCCTTTGAAGAAACCGCCGCCGCCGACGGCACGCCCAGCGTGGAAACCGGGCGCCTGTACCGCCAGGCCATCCTGGAAGCAGGCGGCAGCCGCCCGGCCCTCGAATCCTTCAAAGCCTTCCGGGGCCGCGAGCCGAGCCTAGACGCCTTGCTTCGGCACCAAGGCATGGTGGCCGCATGAAAAATGGGCCGTTTGGCCCAAAATTTGTTGGTCTGTGAAGCCCTGATGAAAGCAATAAACAAAAAGGTTTAATGCTTTCTTCATGACTACATCGGGTCAAATGGTCTTGACCCCTTATCCCCGTAACGTCGGCCTGTCTAATTTACGGCTCTTTTCGCCCTGAACAGACTGGCCATCTCATCACCCAATTGCCGTCAAACAAGGCTTTGCCAATGGGGGAGAGGATCGCGCCTTCTTCATCATGGGTGTCAAGACCGCACGGTGAGCATTCGCAGCCACTCAACACCAAACGCCAATCGGTTGTGAGTATCTGTGTGTTTCCATGATCTTTCGTGTGGAATCTCGAGAGGGCGACTGTTAAATTGTTGTCCGTTTTCTTAATTCCTATTTGGGTCCACCATGCCTTCAATGAAACAGCTTGAGCAAGCGGGTCAGCCCCTTGTTGAGCTCTGGCGTCAAAGTCGCTGTATCGCCCCGAGGCACGATCATTGCTCAAAGCCAGCGCAGTGCGTGCCTTTGAACTTAGGCATCACACAAGCGGCTCAAGTACCTGAAGCGAGTGGCGTGCTCGGTGAAGCGGCCTTTGTGACATTCGCGCAACCATACGCAAAGACCAGACCTGGTCACTGACAACGCCCCTATCCCGACGCTGATCGAGTGGGCCATGATTTTGTTGGTCAGCTTGATGGGGATGCTGGAGTTGGTGCGCAGGCGTCATGCGCGCCAGCCTAGACTCCCAACGCCAAACAAGGTAAGACATTGGAATTTCACGAAATCTTGACGAAATTGAGGTCTCTGGGCGGCGTTGCCGAGAACCTCACTAGGCGCCAAGGCACACATGGGAGTGGTTTATTCGCCATCAATCCTAGATTGCCTGTTCGACTCCATGTTCCTGAGCGACTTCTGGTGGCACCGCAATGGGTTGAGCTTGACGAGGCTGGCAGCATCCGAATAGCTGCCAAATCTCACACGTTACTCAGTGCCAAAGCCGTTGCATTTTTTGAGCAATACCATCAATTTTTCGGATGGGGGAATGGCGGATTGAAGTCCGCCACAGAGCATCAACGCGATTTGCAAGCCTTACCTCCTCAATTAAAAAACTTTCTTCACATTCTGGGTGGCGCTGAAGAGTTAAGACAAAAGCCAACCGCAAAATACTGCCTGCAAAAGTATTTCATCGCCCGTCAAATCGGCTTCAAATCGGGATCGAGGCTGATGCCGATGGTCGAGTTGATCAACCACGCTCCAGACGGCCTGCCTTACTTGGTGGGTGATGGTGTGACGGTGAAAGGGGTCGTCAAGGATGAGATTTTGGCCCGTTACCACAGCCATCTGGATTCGTTTCATTTCTTTATCAATTACCACTTTGCCACGCCGGCCCCTGCGGCCTTGTCATGTGAAGTGACCGTAGACGTTCCTGCTGTGGGCACACTCACCATCGCCCGAAATGACCATCTGGCGGACATTCTTGGCACGATCCGAATTCCGAAATTAACCAAGGACAGGGCTCAGATGAACCTGAGTTTTGTTGAAATTGCGAACAAAACTCACCCTTCCCAGCCCAGAAAAACGTTTGCCTCTCTGATGGCCACTCAAAATGTGCCTGAAGCCGTTTCACAGGCCTTGTTTGATGGCCTCATTGAACACAACCGACAGGTATTGAAAGAACTTATCCAGGCCTGCCGCTGCCATCCCAGTGCAATGGCCAAAAGCCTTGAGAAGGTCGCTTCATTTCAATTGACGACCATCGGCTGAATCGTTGAGCCCCCCAAAAATTTGAAATTGATTGATGTTAAAAACCATGCACAACGAAGCCTTGAATATCAGCTCCAGCAAGAACGGGATGATCTTCAAGACATCTTCTAAGGTTTATTCAGAAAGATACAGTGCGCAACACATAAAAAAAGTGCTCATTAAACTAGCACAACTGAGCTTGGCTCTGGTGATTCTTTTTGCATCGCAAACATCATTTGCGATGCAAATTTTCATTAAAACTTTGACAGGCAAAATCATCACACTGGATGTTGAGGACAGTGAAACCATCAGTAACGTCAAACAAAAAATCCAGGACAAAGAAGGCATACCACCGGATCAACAGCGTCTGATCTTTGCTGGCAAACAACTGGAAGATAACCGAACGCTGTCGGATTACAACATCCAAAAAGAGAGCACCCTGCATTTGGTGCTCAGACTCAGAGGGAGTATTTGTGGAACTGCGGAGAACCAGTTTTTCAGTACTCTGCCAACCGCAAATTTATGTAATTCAAGTGATGCATCGGTCGTGACATCGGCTGCCGGTCAATACAACTGGACATGCACTGAGACCAACGCAGCACCTGTCAGCTGCGCAGCCAACTGGAGCAACACTACCGGTACGGGGCAAGGCAGTGTGTCATCTCCCGCACCTGAGTCCAACAATGGTTGGGTCCTGGGCGATGTCAGCTTTACCGCGCCCACAATGTCGCTGCCTGCTGGCGCCACACTTCCATTTGGTTTGACCAACCTGCAACTCAACAGTGGTTCGCAAGGCTCTACAGCAACAGTCACGATCCATTACACGACAGCAGTCCCCGCAGGTGCGGTCTACATGAAGTATGGGAAAAGCCCAGATGGCTACAGCTGCACGGGTGCAGCCTGCTCACAAGATCACTGGTACCAAATGCCGATCGACCAAGCCGAGTTTGCGTCGGATCGAATGAGTGTCACGTTGACCATTCAGGACGGTGGTGTGGGCGATAACGACCAGACGGTTGACGGCGTAATTGTTGACCCAGGTGCGCCGGTCGTTTTTGATGGGGCTGCATCAACTCCAACACTGACATTTACGACGCCCACTTCGGCTTCAGTGACCATGTTGGGTTCTTTGACCAATGCGGCCACGTCCTCTTTGTCAGGCGGCAGTTACGGCGCTATCAGCTATTCCAGCTCCAATCCATCTGTGGCGACTGTCAATGCCTCTGGTGTCGTGACTCCCGTGAGCGCAGGCACGACGACCATCACCGCCACACAAGCGGCCGTGACGGGCGTGAATGCACAAGCCTCTCAGTCCTACTCTTTGACGGTGGATTTGGCCAGCCAAACAATCGCGGCTTCCATCTCTGCAGCCAGCATCAGCACGGGTGCCAGCGCCACCATCACGACGACCAATGCGGGTTCTGCAGGCAGCGGCACGGGCGCTCTGAGCTACAGCAGTTCCGATAGCTCGGTTGCATCCGTCAACGCATCTGGTGTTGTGACCGGTGTGTCTGCCGGCTCCGTGACGATCACCGTCACCAAGGCCGCTGACAGCACCTATGCAGCTGCAACGGCCACGGTCACCATCACCGTGACGTCGGGCCCCACCATCACGGTTGGCGTTGGCTCTTTCATCTCTCTCAACAGCTTGGGGAACAACGCCAGTCCAGTACTTTCTGGCGGCACCTTGGTTTTAGGCAACGGAAATTCTTCTTCCGCATCAATTTTAGTCACAGGCAGCGGCAGTACCATTCAAGCGCCGACATCGGGTTCGGCCATCCTCTCAGGCGTGTTTTCTGGCAGCGGGGGCCTAACGTTTACCGGCACCGGTTCCAGCTCGATTGTCTTGTCTGGTGCAAACTCTTACTCGGGTGGCACGACGGTTTCAGGCGGAACGCTGGTGGTCGCTGGCGCCTCACCCACAGGCACTGGAGATGTGTTTGTGGCTTCTGCAGGAACACTGATGGGCACCGGCACGATTGCGGGCAATCTGATCGTCAGCGGTGTTATCAAACCCGGTAACTCGCCAGGCTACCTGTCCATCCTGCAAAACCTTGCCTTGACTTCTGGCTCCAGCTACCAAGAAGACATTGCCGGCACCGTCCAATCGAGCAGCACAACGCCGGTCGGCGCGACAGGTTTTTACGCGTTTTTGAATGTGGGCGGTCAGTTGACGATCAATTCGGGCGTCACCTTAACGCCGCGTTTGTCCAACCTGTTCAGTGCGGGTGAACCAGGCTTTAACAGCCCCAATTACGTGCCTGTGTTGGGCGATGTGTTTCGCATGGCCACCGCCGCGGGCGGCATCTCTGGGCGCTTTGCCACACTGACGCAACCCGCAGAGTTGAGCAGCGGGACCCAGTTGCTGGCGTTTTACAACGTCAACAACAGCAACAGCCTCGACTTGGCGGTGGTGCCCACGTCGTACAGCACCAACCTGGCCGGCAGCACGCCCGCCGTTGTGTCAGCGGCCAGGGTCTTGGACCAATGGGTGGCCTTGAACAAAGCGGGTACAGCAACTGCAGCGCAAAATCAGGTGCTGTTTGGTGTGGCCAGTCAAACCGCCGCCAACCTGCCCGCCTATGTGCAAGAGCGCTTGGCGGAAATCCTGGTCACTGAAAATGCCCCCATCCCGACGCTGAGCGAGTGGGCCATGATTTTGTTGGTCAGTTTGATGGGGTTGTTGGGATTTGTACCGCTTCGCTTGTCAAATCGACATTCAATCATGCAGACCGGCCAGCATTCACCTTGCGCGGTCAAGCGCTGCGCCCAATAACCCCTCGGCTTTGAATCCGCCTCATTTGAATCCACAATACAACTTATCAAAATTTCGAGGGATCAGATCATGCGCAAAACCAAACAAATCTTAGCCTTGGCATTGGCTGCCTGTGTTGCGGTTGCGCATGCGGCTGACTCCAGCCCATCAGAGCCTGCGTCATCTTGGCAAACTCAAGCTCAGAAGGAAATCAAGGCCAACAATTATTCAGGGGCAATCAAAACGCTGGAGGCGGCGAACCAAAGCAACTCAGCCGATTGGAATAACCTGCTGGGCTATGCGCAGCGAAAAAAATCGCCCCCAGATTTGGCCGCAGCTGAGCGCTTTTACCAATCGGCACTGAAGATTGATCCCAAACACAGGGGCGCTTTGGAGTATTACGGCGAACTTTTGCTCATGAAGAACGACCTTGCAGGCGCTGAACAGATGTTGGCGCGCTTGGACAAAGCCTGTGTTTTCTCTTGCGAAGAGTTTCGAGATTTGAAAGAGGCCATCGCGCGCTTCAAGATCAAGAAATAGCGGTTTGGTAGATCTGCAGTTCACCTGCGAATACTTATTGGCACCCCAGAAGGTTGGTTTTCGGTCAGCGGCAACAGTCCCCGCTTGCCCACCCGCCTGATGGTCTCGAGCCTAAACCTCAGAAACGCCTTCAACGAAAGCGACGAAGACTTGATTCAGCGCTCAGATGCTCAGGTCCAGCCGGTTGTAGTCCTTCATCGTCGCTCGCACGGTCTCGTCCCAGCTGAAACGCTCGCCCGATTCGGCGTGCGGCCGATAGACGAAGGGCGTCTCTTGTGTGAAGCGCTGCCGCCGGGCGTCGATACCGTAGCCGATAGCGCGGGCCCGCTCGCGGATGCGGGCGTCGTCGAACACCGCCGGCGTCGCATGGATGCCGCCGCCCATCACGCCGAGCACCGAGCGTCGCCGGTGAAAGCCGAGGTTGAGCGTGATCCGCCAGTCGGGGCTGGTGTTGGCGAACGAGCCGTGCACCGCCTGCCGGTTGGTGATCGCCACGTCTCCGGGCTGGCAGATGATCGGAACCGCCTCGGGCAACCGGTCGGAGCCGGCCCGCGCCACCATCGCCTTGATGTCGACGCGGCGCTGGGCGTGCGACCCGGGCACCACCCACACGCCGTTGGCGGGCGTGCAGCCGTAGACCTGCGCCATGAAGTTGAAGCCGTGCGAGCCGGCGTCCCAGTCGGGGCTGTCCCAGTGGGTGAGGCCGTCACGGTGCCAGGCCACTGATGCGCCCAGGCCGGGCTCCTTGATGAACAGCGCCTCGTTGAAGGGCACGAAGTCGTCGCCATTGACTGCGGCAGCCACGGCGAGCAGGTCGGGATGCCCATAGACCCGCAGATGTGTCTCGGAGAACTGCAGCGAGCCGAGGATCAGGTAGACGATCTCGTCGGGTGCACCAGCTGCCGCCGTCGGTTCATGCATCTTCACCGGATGGCGGCCTCCGGCAAGCGCGGTGCCGCCGAACGGATCGGCCAGGGGCTTCGACCAGAACAGGGTCGGAGCGGTATTGTCGACCGCCAGCGCGGGCCGCCCTAGGGCATCCACGGCGGCGCCGCGATGGACGGGCAACCGGCCGAGCACGTTGTCGCGCAGGTCGGCCTCGATGTCGGCCAATTCCTCCGGGCCCAGCACGCCTTCGAGCACGTAGAAGCCGCAGCGCCAGTAGGCCTCGAGGATTTCGGGGTGGATTCGACCGTCCGCGGTGCGGCGGATGGGGCCGCGGTTGCCGAGCGCAAAGGCCCGGGCCTCGCCGTCACGCAGGTAAGACTGCATCGCGGCGGCATGCGCTTCTTGCGTCTCGTCGACCGCGCTGACCGTGTCGGCGGCAGATGACGTGGATGAAGCGGATACCGCCGATGTTTCTTGCCGGTTGTTCAGATGTTCCATAGCCTGGTCTCCTGGCGATCGCGATCGGTGTCGCGTTGCTCATACCCTGAAGCCGCCCGTCGTTCAGTCCGGCAGCGAGAATCGATCCTAGCGCCAGCGTGACTTGGCGTCCACAATGGCGCGCGGCCATTAGCAATAAATTTATACCACACGAAGCGCGGACCACCGGTGGTGGCACAAACACATGGGTAGTGTGATACCAATGAGCCGTACCTCTGTGCTGATATACACACGCTGGTGTCCACCGAAAACCCTCTGTGCTTGTAGGCCAGCATCTCTTTGGCCTCAAAACCCACGAGCAAGCCGCGCCCGACAAAGGCGCGCAGGATGCGTTTGCGCAATGTGGTCTGCACTTGGCCCACGGCATCCACATTCACCCCGTTAGCGGGGTGGAAGATCACACGCGGCGCACGGACTGGCGCGTGCGCATCAGTATCGCCCTGGTCCGTCACCTCCTTCTCAAACACGCCATCGACTGCGCAAACGTGGAAGTGCACGTGCCCTTTGAGGCTGAAGCCGAAGCGGTGGATGCAGGCGACTGCACCTATGTGAAGGGCCTGCTTGTCTGCATTGGTCGCACCAGGGATGCTGGCGTGCAGCATTTGCGCAATGACGCGCAGGAAGATTTACAGCACCATGTCGAGCGTGGCCCCATCGCGCTGCATGTAGTACCGCAGCCGCTTACAGGGCTGAGGGCTGTCAAACCGCTCAAGCCCTTTGCATATACCCGTAACGCAGGTTGGTGCGGCCTTCGCCGTGTAAGTCGTATTCGGCGCGAGCCAGGGCCACGGGGTCGCCGTCAAGCGCGGCGCGTTGTTGCGGGGTGAAGGCATAGAGGCGCGCTGAGTTGCCGCCAAAGATGGCGTTTTTCACCGCGCCGTCGGGCGCGCCCAGGGGGGCAAAGCCGTATTTCTCTTGCATTTGCTGTGGGATTTCCAAGCGCCGCAGGCCTTCAATTTGCCATTGCGGCGCGCCAGTCCACACCGCGTCTGAGCCCCACACGATGTGGTCGGCGCCCAAGCCCTTGATCAGCTGGCCCATCATGGCCGCACACAAGCGCGGCTCGGCCAAGGTGCTTTGGGCAAAGATTTGACCCAGGTCGCCGTACACATTTTTCACGCCGTACTTTTGCGGGATTTCTGCCAGGTCGGTGACCCAGTCGATGCGCCCGGTTTGTTCAAACTGCTCCCAGCCCGTCATTTGGGCCCCGCCGGTGAAGCGAAAGCCCGAGTGGTAGATGATGAAGTTGAGATCGGGAAAGTCTTTGGCCGCTTTGCCCACGTCGCGCACATCGGCGTATTGCAGCAAGTTCGGAAACTGCTTGGTGGTGGACGGCGGGAACAGGCCTTTGTGCACACACACATTGGCCAGGCTGGGTTTGGTTTTGCTCCACTTGACCAACTTTTCATAAAACGGGTAGAGCAGTTTTTCGTCGTCCAAATGCCAGGGGTGGCGTGACAGGTGTTTGTTGGTGTTGTCACCAATGGTGTATCCCTTGAACGAGTCGGGCCGCAAGGTCTCGTGGTCTTGTTCGGCTTTGTCCAACCAACCGGGCATGCCGGGCATGAAGATGGCGTGCGAGAACATGCGCTGGCTGCCCGCTTGTTGGTTGACGTTGCTGCGCGTTTGCGCCTTCATTTCGTTGGTCAAAAACCAGTCGCGGGGCTCCTCCGAACCCGACCCAGAAATCAGCGCCACCTTGGTGTCGCTGTCGAGGTAAATTTCTTTGAAGTAGTTGGCGAACTTCAAGTCGTCTAGGGTTTGCGGTTTGTTCACCAGCGTAGGGTTCCAGCCCGCTCTGCCCACCGCTTCGCGGGATCGCACAAAGCCTTCGAGCCGCGTGTCGTCGCGCAAAAAGTGGGTGTGCATGTCCATGATGAACTGGCCCTTGAGCGCATTGGCCCGGGCATTGGCCATCTCGGGGGTTTGAGCTTCGGCACTGCTGACCATGTACAGCGGGCCGTAGGTCTCGTTCATGGCCAGATAAGCGGCAGCCATCCCCGCGGCACCTTGGAAAAATTTACGCCGCGAGACGCCTTGTTTTTTGGCCAGCGCGCTGCCGATTTGCTTGATGCGGGCTTCAAACTCGCGCTGCCTGGGCGTTTGGGCGGCGGGGTAAAACTCGTCGCTGGACACCGACTGGGTGGGGATAGGCGAGCGAAATTTAGCGTTTTCAGCGGGGATGAGCTTTTCCATCTCGTCGGTTGTCAGCATGGCGGTCTCCTGTGGTGTGTGGGCGCAGGGCCACGGTTGTTGTGCTCACCAATTTAGCCACAAGCGCAGTAGCGCGCAAGGCGAGAAACACGGGTTTCTTTCAGGTGGCAAATTACACCAGGTGTCAGCCAAAAGCCAGTAGGTGACAGGCACCCGCGGATAGGAAATTCAAACACACGAAATAAAACATAGCACCGCCCGGGGGTCACTCCGCCTATCAGCCGAAGCCATCAATAATGGGCACAGTACTCGAGACTGTCTGACATATCTCCCTTCTCAGCATTGCCGCCGGGTTTCGAAGACCGGCAGTTGCTGGCAACCCCAGTAGGTGTCCGCGCATCCAGGTCCGCCGCAGCGGGAGTTGAAATGAGCATGGAACCCAAGATAAGCAGGCACCTTGACCGGCCGATTCGCTCAGGTAGGAGCCACAGGGCTTCGATTTGTACCCGGGCGAGCAGACCGGCGAGGTGTGTCGGATTGTTGTTCCCCACGGCTCAGTTTTCCGGTGTGAACCCCGGCCGACTTATCCATCGACCAGCGCCGGCAACCCCGTTGGCTCAACCAGCATTGCCTGCATCGGCGAATCACAGCCCCAGATTCCCTGAACTCATAGTTACTTTGTCATATCGTCAATATGATTTTGATTTTGTGTGTTCACAGAATACGGCATACGAGATAGCAAGCACCCCCCGTTGGCTTGACCATCCAAAACTGGATAACGAATTTTCGTGCGTCAAATTACGGCCGAACAGGGCATCGGTTTAAAGGCGGTTCGTCATACTATCGTCATACCGCCAAAAAAAAGCACCAGGCGTTTCGTCAAGTGCTTGATTTATCTTCCAAATTTGGTAGACGCGACTAGATTCGAACTAGCGACCCCCTCCATGTAAAGCTTGTCTTAGAAGCAATCTGAACTGATGGTCATTTCAGATTCACCAGCCCCGTGATTCGGTAGATGGGATAGTTACCACCGCATCCGCTGGCGTGCGCAGCATGGCCAAAGCCGCCAATGCGGTGACACCCGCCAGGCACAGGTAGCCCAGCGCATGGCTTCCGCCCTGCTGCACCAGCGCACTGAAAAGCACCGGGCCTAGCATGCCGCCGATGAAGATAAAAAACTGCGTACCACCGCTGCTGGCCACCAGGTCTTCGCGCGGAACGGTGCGCAGCAACTGCGCGAAGAAGACACCATTCCAGCCCATGGTCGTGGCACCGCAGGCGATCACGACCAAAGTGATCACGGCGAAGCTGGCGTCGCGTGGCAGTAGTCCCAGTGCCAAGCAATTGAGCGCCGTGCACAAACCCACGACGGCGAGCAGCACGCGCGGGCTCACCCAGCGATCGGCCACATGGCCCAGGGTGATGCGTGTCACCACACACGCCACCTGCGACGCCGCCAATAGCCCAGCGGCCAGCGCCAGCGAGAGTCCCAGCTCCAGATAGAGACGGGCCACTACGAAGGTGAGAAAGCCTTGTTGCGCCAACGCATAAACACAAGTCACCAGGCTCAGTGCCCGTAGCGGCGGGCGGCGCAACACGGCGACGAGATTACTCAGTCCGCCCGGACCGTCGAGTGCCACGGTGCGTGTGCGATCTGCGCCGTCTAACCGGCTGACGGCCGACCCCAAGGCCAGCGCCAGCAGCAGGCAGGCGAAGGCCACGGCCCAAGCGGCGCCTCGCCAGCCCACAAGGCCCAGGCCCAAGGGCATCAGCAGCCCCGCCAAGCCCACCCCGATCGGAACGCCAGTTTGCTTGAGCGAAAAGAACAGGCCGGGCGCGCCGGGTGGTGCATGGCGCCCGAGAATGTCGGCGGCCGCCGGGTTCACCGTGCCGTAACCCAGACCGATCAGGCCAGCCGCCAACCCAAACAAAATCAGGGGCTGGCCGATGGCGCCCAGCATCGTGCCGGCGGCAATCACCACCAGCACGCCCTGCGTCACTCGACCCGCGCCAAAGCGCGCCACCAACGGGCCGCTGGAGAGGCCGGCGACCATCGCGACGGCATACACGCCCCCGACGAAAAAGCCCACCTGCTCCGGGGCCAGCCCCAGCGCGGGCGCCACCGCCGGCGCCAGAATGGGGGTGACACTCATCACGAAGCTGGCCATGATCTGCGCAGCCAGCGTGACCTGCAAGGCCAGCCAGGGTCGTCGCTGCGGCGTCACGTCGCTCATGCTCCCCCGCCGCCCCCGCCACCTTCTTCCAGGTGCCAGCGCGTCGTGAGCTCAAAACGTCCCACCGGGTGCACGTTGATGGAGACCGAGAGCAACCGATCGTTGCGACCGATGTAGAAGCGGCGCACCTGCAAGCCCGGCGACTTGGGCTTGACCCCCAGCACCCGCGCGCTCTGGGCGGGCACCGCGATGCTGCTGACCACCTGCTGCGCCTCCAGGATGCGCTCACCACCGTATTTCTCGACCAGCCCGAACACCCAGGCCTGCCCCTCTTCGAGCTCGCGCTGCAGGCCGTGTGCCTCGGGGCGCACGAAGACGCGCATGTGCACGATAGGCTCGTCGGTGTCCAGCGTCTTGCGGCAGGTATTGAGTTCGAGCCAGGACTCGCCTAGCCCGCATCGCAGCTGGTGGGCGAGCTCGGCGTCGGCTTCGATTGCGCGCGCGCCAAGTACCTCCAGCCGTGTGTCTTGCGCGTAGGCCATGAGGTCGCCCAGGGACGACAGCGAGGCGACGTATTGCTTGCCACTGCGCAGCGCCCGCACCCGCGTGCCCACGCCCTGGTGACGCGACACCAGTCCCAGCTCGCACAGGTGGCGCACCGCCTCGCGCACCGTGTGCCGCGACACCGCAAAGCGTTGGCACAACTGAGGCTCGGGCGGTAGCAGCGACCCGACTGGGTAGCGGCCCTCACCGATCTCGCGCATGAGGGTGGTGGACAGCTGCTGGTAACGGGGCGCGGTGTTCACGGCGGCGTCCCGGTCAATACATGTAGTGGCCGCCGTTGACGTGAATCACCTGGCCGGAAATGAAGCCGCCGCGATCGCCGCACAACAGGTCGCAGGCGGCAGCGAGTTCGTCGGTCGTGCCGTAGCGGCCCAGCGGAATTTCTTTCTCGAGTTGCTCGCGTTGCTGGTGGGTGTACTGCGACCAATCGCGAACGGTGTCGATTGCGCCCGGCGCCACGGTGTTGGCGGTGATGCCGTCGACCCCGAACTCGCGCGCTAGGGCCATGGACAGACCGTGCAGGCCGGCCTTGGCGGTGATGTTGTGGGCCCGGTGCGTGACCTGCCCCCAGAAGCCGTCAAAGCCGGAGATCAGCACGATGCGGCCCCAACGACGCGGCTGCATGAGGGGAATGGCATGGCGGGTCAGGTAGAAGGCGGCCGAGAGGTTGGTACGCATCACCTCATCCCACTGCTCTGGCGTGATCTCCAGATAAGGCTGCTTGCGTCGGATGCCGACGTTGGACACCACAATGTCCATCGAGCCAAAGTGCTCGGCGCCCGTGTGCACCAGCCGGGCCACCTCCGCATCGACGCTCACGTCGGCCATGACGCCCAAGGCCTTGCCACCTTGGGCGCGGATCTCGTCGACCACCCCATCCACCGCGGCGCGGTCGCTGTGCCCATTCACCACCACCTGCGCGCCTTGGGCGGCCAATGACAGCGCGATGGCACGACCAATGTTGCGGCCAGAGCCCGTGACCAGGGCCGTGCGGCCTGCGAGCGGGGCGAGAGGGTTGGCGGCAGTGACCATAAGGGTATTCCGGTTGACTTGGAGATGCACATCAGCATAACATGCGGACGTCCGGACGTCATCAGTCCAAGCGGGCACCGCCTACCCCACAACAGGAGACAACATGATCAACAAACGTCAAGCCGGCCTTGCACTGGCCACCCTCGTCCTTTCCCTCTCGGCGGTCGGCACGGCGCTGGCCCAGAGCTATCCGGACAAGCCTATCCGCCTCGTGGTGCCCTACCCCCCCGGCGCCTCCACCGACGCAGTGGGCCGCATCGTCGGTCAGAAGCTCTCGGCCAACATCGGCCAGACCGTGATCGTGGACAACCGCGCGGGCGCCAGCGGCAACATCGGCACCGAGTTTGTGAGCCGCTCCGCACCCGACGGCTACACCTTCGTGATGGGCACGGACGCCACCCACGCGTCCAACTCCTTTCTCACGGCCAACCCGACCTTCGATCCGATCAAGGACTTCACGCCCCTGGCCATCGTGGCTATGAACCCGATCGCACTCGTGGTGCACCCCTCGGTGCCCGCCAAGGACTTGAACGAGCTCGTCGCCTGGATCAAGGCCAACCCGGGCAAGGGCGGCTTTGGCAGCTCGGGCACCGGCTCGCCCCACCACTTGGCGGGCGAGTTGCTCAAGGCCCGCACGGGCGCGCCGCTCATGCACGTGCCCTATCGTGGCGGCGGCCCGGCCCTCAACGACCTGATGGGCGGTCAGATCAGCCTGCTCTTTGCCAGCGCCATCACGGTGGTGCCCCATATCCAGAGCGGCAAGGTCAAGGCCATCGCGCTGACCAGCGCTAAGCGCTCGGGCATCCTGCCCAATGTGCCCACCATGGGCGAGAGCCTGGACGGCTTCGAAATGCCGTCGTGGCTGGCCTTCTTCGGCCCAGCCAAAATGCCCGATGCCGTGACACGGCGCCTGAGCGACGAGCTGGTCAAGGTGCTGAGCGACCCTGACGTGCGCACTCGTCTGACCGCGGCAGGCATGGACGTTGTCGCCGGCGGCCAAGCCGAACTCACCGAGCTGCAGCGACGTGAATACCAGAGCCGCGGCAAGCTGATTCGTGACGCCAACATCAAAGGGGAGTGATCGTCTTGACACAAGCTTCTCCTGCCGCGAGCGCTGCGCCGCTCGCCGGCATCACGGTCATTGAGCTCGGTCACAGCGTGGCCGCCCCCTTTGCCGGGCAGATCCTCGCCGACCTCGGCGCCGAGGTGATCAAGATCGAAAAGGCCGCTGGCGACGACGCGCGCCACTGGGGGCCGCCCTTTCTGGATGGCGCGGCCGCCACCTTCCAGGGCATCAACCGGGGCAAGCGCTCGTGGGTCCTGGACCTGCGCGACCCCGATTGCCTGGCGCAGCTTCACGCGCTGATCGAGACTCGGGCCGACGTCGTGCTGCAGAACATGCGGCCCGGCCAGGTCGATAAACTGGCGCTGGACGCAGCCAGCCTGCGCGCACGCAAGCCGGCGCTGGTGTATTGCAACCTCGGCGCCTTCGGCTCGATCGGCCCCCTGGCCGATCGCCCTGGCTACGACCCGCTGATGCAGGCCTTTGGCGGCATCATGAGTGTGGTCGGCGAAGCCGGCGGCGCGCCGGTGCGGGTGGGGCCTTCCATCATCGACATGGGCTCGGGCATGTGGGCGGCGATGGGGATCCTCTCTCTCCTAATGCGCCGGCAGACCACGGGCGAAGGCGGCGTGGTAGACGTCTCGCTGTTCGAGACCGCCGCCTGCTGGATGACCATGTACGCCACGCAGTACATGGCCGGCGGCGCGATGCCAGGCAAAAACGGCTCCGGCCAAGCCGGCATCGCTCCTTACCGCGCCTACCGCACCATCGACGGCGACCTGGTCGTCGCCGCGGGCAACGACAAACTTTTTCGTGCCTTGTGCGGCGTGGTGGGCCACCCCGCGTGGGCCGACGAGCCGCGCTTTGCTAGTAACGCGCTGCGGGTGGAAAACAGCCCCGCCCTTTACTCCTTGCTTGAAGCCTGTTTTGCTACCCAAACCACGCAGGCGTGGACCGAACGTCTCGACGCCAACGGCGTGCCCTGCGCCCCGGTGCAAAACGTCGCGCAGATGCTCGAGCACCCGCAGACCCAGGCCCTGGGCCTGATGCAGGACGTGCCTGGCAGCTCCGTGCCCCTGATGGGCCTGCCGCTGCGCCTAGACGGCCAGCGCCTGCGGCCCCACGGTCCCTCACCCCGATTGGGTGAAATGAACGAAGACGCCACGGCGTTGACCACCGCATGAACCTGCCGACTTACGACACGCTGCAGCTCACGTTGCATGACCCACACCTGCTGGTAGTGACCCTCAACCGGCCAGACGTGCTCAACGCGATCAACACGCAAATGGGCCGCGATTTGTTGGATTTGTGGACGCGGCTCATTGTTGATGGTGAAGTGATCCGCGCGGTGGTGCTCACGGGCGCCGGCGATCGCGCGTTTTGCGCGGGCGGCGACCTTAAGGAGCGCCACGGCATGACGGACGAGACCTGGCGGCGCCAACACGAGATCTTCGAGCGTTCGTTCTTCGCGCTGCAGGACTTACCGATGCCGGTGATCGCCGCAGTCAACGGCCACGCCTACGGGGGCGGATTGGAAACCGCGCTCGCCTGCGACTTCCTGTACGCCAGCCGCAACGCGAAGTTCGCGCTGTCCGAGACGCGCCTGGGCATCATGCCCGGTGGCGGCGGCACGCAAAATCTCGCACGCGCCGTCGGCGAGCGCCGGGCCAAAGAATTGATTCTGCGCGCGCAGGCCTTTGACGCCGAGCAGGCTCTGGCTTGGGGCCTGGCCAATCACTTAAGCGAGCCGGGCCACGTGCTCGAGGACGCCCTGGCCAGCGCCGCCGGCATCGCTGCCAACGGGCCGCTGGCCGTGCGCCAGGCCAAGAAATCCATTCACTTCGGTTTGCAAGGCGACCTGCTCACCGGCTGCCGCTTCGAGATAGAGGCCTACAACCGGCTCGTCTCCTCCGAGGACCGCCGCGAGGGCGTACGAGCCTTCAACGAGAAACGCGCGCCCGACTTTAAGGGACGCTGACCCCCCATGATCCACTCCCCCATGACCCACCACCCCATTGACGTACTGGTGCGCGAAGTCGGCCTGCGCGACGGCCTGCAGAACATCGCCACGATTGTTCCCACTGACGGCAAGCTGGCCTGGATAGTGGCCGAATTGGCCGCGGGCGTGCGCGAGATCGAGGTCACCTCGTTCGTGCCCCCCAAACTGATGCCACAGTTCGCCGACGCTGAGGAAGTGGTGAGCCGCGCCCTGAATTTGTCGGGTCTCACGCTCATGGCGCTGGCCCCCAACCTGCGCGGCGCCGAGCGAGCCTTCGCGCTGGGTGTGCACAAGGTCGACTACGTCACCTCCGTAAGCCGCACACACAACCTCAAGAACGTGCGCCGCGAGCGCGAGGAATCGCTGGCCGACTTCGTGCGCATCGTGCAGGCGCGCGACGCCGCGGGCCTCAAGGGCCACATCGAACTGGCCGCCGGTTTGTCCACCGCGCTGGGCTGCTCCTACGAAGGCCGCATCGCGGTCGACGAGGTGCGACGCTGCGCCGCCTTCCTGGCCGAGGCTGGCGCCGACGAGATCATGATTGCCGACACCGTGGGCTATGCCGACCCGCGCCAGGTGCGCGAGGTGTTCACTGCTGTCCTGGCCGAAGTGGGCACAGTGCCAATCGCCGCGCACTTTCACGACACGCGCGGCACGGGCCTGGCCAACGTGGCAGCCGCCCTGGAGTGCGGCATTCGCCGCTTCGACAGCTCGCTCGGCGGCTTGGGCGGATGCCCCTTCGCCCCAGGTGCCAGCGGCAACATCGTGACCGAAGACCTGTGCTTCATGCTCGACTCCATGGGCCTGAGCACCGGCATCGACCTCGAGCGCCTGCTTGCCGTGCGCGAGATCGCAGCGTCCTACCTGGGCAGCGACAGCCTCTCGGGCGCGCTGGCCCGCGCCGGCCTGCCCCGGCACTACCAGAGCGCTGCTGCGCGCGCGAGCGCCTGACGCGCACCTTCGCGCGAACCCTTCCTCCAATTCCCAATTTCCAACAGAAAGCCCCATGAGCCAAGCCGCCCCTGACCTGTCCGCCGTCTCCATGGACCTCGGCGAGGACTACCCTGAGATCCGAGCAAGCGTACGCCGCATCTGCGCTGATTTTCCCGGCAGCTACTGGCGTGATCTCGACGAGAAAGAAGCCTACCCCAGCGACTTCGTCCAGGCTATGACCGACGCCGGCTTTCTCTCGGCGCTGATTCCCGAAGAATACGGCGGCGCCGGGCTGCCCCTGCGCGCCGCGGGTGTGGTGCTGGAAGAAATACACGCCTGCGGTGGCAATGCCGGCGCCACGCACGCCCAGATGTACACCATGGGCACCGTCCTGCGTCATGGCAGCGCTGCACAGAAATCACTTTACCTGCCCCAGATCGCCAGCGGCGCGCTGCGCCTTCAGGCCTTCGGTGTTACCGAGCCCACCAGCGGCACCGACACCACCAAGCTCAAGACCCGCGCCTTGCGCGAAGGCGACGAATACGTGATCAACGGCCAGAAGATCTGGACTTCGCGCGCGCTCTATTCCGACCTCATGCTGCTGCTGGCGCGCACCACGCCGCTTGAGGACGTGAAGAAAAAATCCGAGGGCCTCTCGGTCTTCTTGGTGGACATGCGCAAGGCCGTGGGCAACGGCATGACGATCCGCCCCATCAAGGCCATGATCAACCACAACACCACTGAGGTGTTCTTTGACAACCTGCGCATTCCCGCCGACAGCCTGATCGGCCAGGAGGGCCAAGGACTGCGCTGCATCATGGACGGCATGAACGCCGAGCGCATCCTGGTCGCGCACGAGTCGATCGGCGACGCTAAGTGGTTCATCAAGACGGCCGTCAAGTACGCCAATGAGCGCGTGATCTTTGACCGCCCCATCGGCAAGAACCAGGGCATCCAGTTCCCCATCGCCAAGGCCTATGCGCAGACACAGGCGGCCGAACTGATGCTGCGCAAATCCGCTGCGGTCTACGAAGCCAACCAGCCTTGTGGCGAGTACGCCAACCTCACCAAGCTGCTCACGGCCGAAGCCGCCTGGGAAGCGGGCGAGGCCTGCATGCAGACGCACGGCGGCTTCGCCTATGCGCGCGAGTACGACATCGAGCGCAAGTGGCGCGAGGCCCGCGTTCAGCGCACCGCCCCGATCTCCACCAACTTGATCCTGTCCTACATCGCCGAGCACGTGCTGGGCCTGCCGCGTTCGTACTGAGATGGACGCGCTCACGCGGATACCGCCGACGGCGCTGACAGCGCTAACGGCCGATCTCGGACGCTTCATCGCGGACATGCCCGCCCACGCCTTGCCGGCGCAGGCCATCGCCACGATCCGCCGCGGCATCGCCGACACCGTGGGCGTGGCCTTTGCCAGCGTGGGCGAGCCAGTGCTGCGCCATGCACGCGACCTGATCACCCTGGGCCCGACCGGCCAGGCGCGAGTCTGGACCGAAGGCGGCTTTGCAGCTTCGGCTGACGCCGCGTTCATGAACGCGGTGGCGGGCCATGCACTTGATTTCGACGATACCGGCCTGGACGGCCACCCCAGCGTGGTGCTCGCACCAGTGGTGCTGGCCGAGGCCGAGCGCCTGGGCGCCGACTGGGCTGCGGCGGTCACGGCCTATGCGGCCGGTTATGAAGTTTGGGCCGAACTGCTAGGGCGCGACGCGGACAAGCACCACGGCAAAGGCTGGCATCCGACCGCGGTGTTCGGTGCGGTGGCATGCGCTGCGGCCAGCGCCTGCCTGCGGCAGCTGGACGCGCAGCGATCGGCGCACGCCTTGGGCATCGCGGCGTCGATGTCGGCGGGCCTGGTCGCCAACTTCGGCTCCATGACCAAGCCCCTGCAGGTGGGCTTCGCGGCGCGCAATGGCATCCTTGCGGCGCACCTCGCCGAACAAGGCCTGACCGCTTCGCACGATGCGCTGGAGAGTCCGCGCGGCTTTCTGGCGGCGATCTCGCCGCGCGGCGATGTGCGGCTGCATTCCCCGATCCACGCGGGCACGCCTTGGCAGATGCTCGAGCAGGGTCTCAACATCAAACGCTACCCGGTGTGCTACGCCACCCATCGCATCATCGACGCGGCGCTGGAGCTACAGCCCCATGTTGCCGATCGCCTGGACGCCATCGAGGCGGTGGTGGCCACCCTGGGCCAACTCCAGGCGGACATGCTGCGTTCGAGCCGACCCACCAACGGGCTGGATGCGAAGTTCAGCGCCGAGTACACCATCGCCTGCGCCCTGGCCCGCGGCCATGTGCATCTTCAGGACCTGAGCGACGACGCCGTCAACGACACGATCGTGCAGGCCCTGCTTCGAAAAGTGCGTATCGAGATCGCCACCGAGCGCGATGCGCTGGAGCCGCTCTTCTCGCCGCACGACCTGTTGTCGGTTCGATTGACCGACGGCACCACGCTCGACGCCGAGCCCGTCCGGCGCGCGCGGGGCCACGCGAGCCGGCAGGTGAGCGACCAGGAACTGCAAGACAAATTCATGGCCTGCGCGCGAATGTCGCTTGACGATGCGCAAGCGAGCGTCTGGTGGGAGGCGGCCATGGCGGCGCCCGAGCGCCTGGTCACTTGGCCGGACTCGCCGGGGTCCGTCAGGTAGCGCCGTCAGCTTGATAAGCTTGGCCAAACCACGGCCGAAAAGCGCATCGACTGAAAGGCGGTTCGTCATACTATCGTGCTACCGACAGGCGAAAAAAGCACCGGGCGTTTCCGCCATGTGCTTGTTTTTTCTACCGAATTTGGTAGTCGCGACCAGATTCGAACTAGCGACCCCCACCATGTCAAGGGTCATGACGCGGTGAAAAGTAAATGCCAGCTTGGTATGGCTATGTACTGGTCAAACCTGGGACGACATGTGGGCTTTTGCGACAGCGCTTGCACGGCGAATGGCAACGAAGGCCATCAAGCCGGCCAACACCATCAGCATCCATGCGCTCAGCGTCGGAATAGGCGCCATGCCGCTGTTGTCAGCAACTGCAGCCAGCGAGACTGCCGTCACTTGCGCCGAGCCACTTGCATAATTAGCCCGGGTGGTGGTGACAGTGGCCGTGGATGACGTATTGGGGGCTACTCCGCTGACCGTGACCAAACCGGTGCCGGATATCGACACGGTCCCCCCCGCAGTGGCGGTTCCGCCGTAGTTGAAGTCCGCATCGTAGTTGCTGATCTGGACCGTGAAACCAGTGGCTGTCGAAGTCGGCGTACCAAAGGTCGGGGTCGACGCAGCAGCCAGCGAGACTGCTGTCACTTGCGCCGAGCCGCTATCATAATTAGTTCGGGTGGTGGTGACGGTGGCCGCGGATGACGTATTGGGGGCCACTCCGCTGACCGTGACCAAACCGGTGCCGGATATCGACACGGTCCCCCCCGCAGTGGCGGTTCCACCATAGGTGAAGGCTCCGTCATAGTTGCTGATCTGGACCGTGAAGCCATCAACCGTCGAAGTCGGCGCACCAAAGGCCGGGGTGTTCGCTGGCCTCTGACCTTCGAAGGCGCCAATGTTGGGTGCGGTGGAAGAACGGATAGAGCCGCGTTGATCCAAGCCAAAGATCGGTGCCGCATTGGTAATGGTTGCATCGCCCGCGGCAATTGCGGGGCTCAGAGCACCGAGTGCCATGGTAAAGGTGGGGCCACCGTTGTTCGCGAGGGGGCCAAGAAGAGGATCGCCGGAAATGTTACCCACGCCTGGTGGGGTGCTAGAGGTATTTGTAATAGATCCATCTTCCACAAGGTTGTTGAGATTAGTGCCGACTAAACCGCCGCCGAAAAAGAAGTAATCACCACCTAAAAGGCTGTTGGCAATGATGGTGTTCGCAATGTTGAGGGTGGAAATGTTGACGATGCCGCCGCCCATAGAAGAAGCAGTATTGCCGGAGATGGTGGAATTTGTAACCGTGAGGGTGGCGAAGTTAGCAATGCCGCCGCCGTTTATTGCGGTATTGCCCGATAGGGTGGAATTAGTGAGGGTTAAAGTACCACCATTATTGTTAATGCCGCCGCCGTCGTCTGCTGTATTGTTATTGAGGGTGGAATTTGTAACGGTTGCCGTGCCAAATTTGAAGATGCCGCCGCCGTATGTTGCAGTATTGCCCGAGATGGTGGAATTGGAGACGGTGAAGGTGCCAGTG
>CAIZHQ010000021.1 GCA_903932865.1 uncultured Burkholderiales bacterium | reverse complement strand
TAATTAATTTATAGAAAATAATTTTTCTTTTAAGGTCAGTCAACTTGCGGATGACGACAAGGGCTTGCACATCCAACAACACCAGGAAAAGAACATGCATGGACTGGGTGTCGAATTTTTAGAGACCTTCTGGTTGCCCCCCGAACGCGGCTGCGGTGCTGGTTGGGTTTGCTTACCCCTTGATTGGCAGCGAAAAGAAGCAAAAACTGAGGGCGGCCCTGCGCAGCCCCCCCTTCTGCGGCGGCAGACGCGCGAACAAAGCCGCTGGCTGAGAACTCGGGACACGGTGAAGAACCAGGGCCTGACGCGAAGACGGCTTGAGTTTGGTTTTTTCAGGCGTCGGTGATGGCTTGGGCCACGATGTCAGCCGAACCGGCCGCCAGCGTGAAGCCCAAGCCGCCGTGGCCCGCGTTCAGCCACAGGTTGCTGGGGCCTTGCGCCTGCCGCCCCAGGATGGGCAGGCCCGTGGGAGTGGCCGGGCGCATGCCGGTCCAGGGCTGAACATCGCGCCAGTGCGAGCAATCGCCAAACAAGTCCTGTGTGTCGTGTTGCAAACTGTCGATGCGCTGTTGAATCACGCGGGGGTCGCGGCCGACCAATTCGACCATGCCCGCTACGCGCAGGCGATCGCCCAAACGGGCAAAGACCACTTTGCGGGCGCTGTCGGTGATGCTGACCCGCGGGGCCAGGCTGGGTCCGTCGGTGTCGACGGTGATGCTGTAGCCCTTGAGGGGGTAAATGGGCAAGCGGATGCCCGCCTGCGCTGCCAGTGTCGGGGCGCTGTGGCCGGTGCTCAGCACAAAGGCGTCTGCCGCGATGTCCTGCCCGTTGCGCAGTTGCACCGTCTGCAGCCGGCGCTCACGCACAACGAGCCGTTCAACCGCTTGGCCCATGGACCATTGCACGCCCCGAGCCGACAAAATTTTGACCAGTGACTGGCACAGTTTGAGGCAGTCGGCGGCGCATTCGCTCTCGGTGTAGATGCCGCCTGCAAAGGCTTCGCGGCGCGGGGCCAAGGCGGGTTCGATGGCGCAGGCTTCGTCGGCTGAGACGGCTTGTTGCGGCACCCCCCCCAAACTTTGCTGCAAAGCCAATTGTTGACGAGCCCCCGCAAAGGCTGAGGCCGTGCGGAACATCACCAGTTTGCCGCTGCTGGAGAAATCAAAATCCAGCGCTTCATGCTCGCGCCAATGGTCAAGGGTGGTGCGGCTTTGGGCGGCAAGATGCAGCAGTTGCGCCGTGGTGCTTTGAGACTGCGTGGTGTTGCAGGCTTTTAAAAACTGCAGCAGCCATGACCATTGCGCCGAATCCCACTGCGGCCGAATTTTGAGTGCCGAGGAAGGCGAGAGCAGCAACTGTGGCAGTTGAGCCCAGATGCCGGGGTCGGCCATGGGTTGAACGTAGGCGTAGCTCAGTTGAGCCCCGTTGCCACCACTGGCGCCGTGGCCCGCTTCGGCCTGGTCAACGACCGTGACACGGTGACCTCTTTGTGTGAGCGCGTAGGCCGTGCTCAGGCCCACAATTCCCGCGCCCATGACACACACATGCATTGATTGCCCCTTTGGCTGAAAGACTTTTCCCACTGCGTTGGTTAGGGGGATCGATATCAGAGTCTACCCTCGGGTCGTCACTTTTGGGGCAGCAAACGCGCCAAGATGTGGTACACCTGCGTTTGTGTTTTTTTCAACCGCTGAGAACTTGTAGACCAGCAAAAAAAGGATTCATCATGAAGCGTCGTCAACTGTTTATGGTTTTGGGTCTGGCTGCAGCCATCTCTGCGCCTGTGCAAGCGCAACAATTTTTTCGCATCGGCACGGGCGGTACCGCGGGCACTTATTACCCCGTGGGCGGCATGATCGCCAACGCTGTCAGCCAGCCTGGCAAGATCGTGGCCACAGCCCAGGCCACCAACGGTTCCGTGGCCAACGTGAACGGCGTGGCAGGTGGCGCTTTGGAGTCCGGTTTTTCGCAGTCGGATGTGGCCACCTGGGCCTACACCGGTACGGGCGTGTATGAGGGCAAGCCCAAGGTCACCGACCTGCGCATGATCGCCAACTTGTATCCCGAGAGCATCCACTTGGTGGTCAAAAAAGGCTCGGGCATCAAGTCGGTGTCTGACCTTAAGGGCAAGCGTGTGGCGCTGGACGAGCCAGGTTCTGGCACCTTGGTCAACGCCCGGATTGTGCTGGCTGCTTATGGCGTGAAGGAAAGCGACATCAAGCCCGAGTACATCAAGCCCAACCAGGCCGGTGACAAACTCAAAGACGGCGCACTGGATGCCTTCTTCTTTGTCGGCGGTGCACCTGCTGGCGCGATTGCCGAATTGGCATCAAGCGGCACTGGTATCGAGTTGGTGCCTTTGTCAGGCCCCCAGGCCGATGCCTTGCGCAAGACCAATCCTTATCTGGCTGTGGACACGATCGCTGCAGGCACTTACAAGGACGTGCCCGCCGTGCAGACCATGGCCATGGGCGCCCAGTGGGTGACCAGTGCCAAGGCCGATACCGAAACCGTGTACCAGATCACCAAGGCGTTGTTCGGCAAAGCGGCTCAGGACACCCTGGCAGCGGGCCACGCCAAAGGCAAGTTCATCACCAAAGAAAACGCGGTCAAGGGTGTGGGCATTCCTTTCCACCCCGGTGCTGAGCGGTTCTACAAGGAAGCCGGCCTGCTCAAGTGATGCGGGGCGCATCAGGCCCAGTGTGTCGTTCACACGGGCCTGATGCCGACTGGTATGTACCCGGATTTGCTGCTGCCCAGTCGTGGGTGAAAATGTTTGAACAGGGCGCCACGGCGCCCTGTGTGTTGTGAAGGACAGGTATGGCCGAGGCCCTCGAGCGCAATGTGCGCAATTTGCAAGAACTGGAAGAAAAGTTCGACCCCGAAATGCGCTTTCGGCCCACGCTGCCACCCGCGACGGTGATCGTGAAATGGCTGCTCATCATCCTGTCGGGTTTCCATTACTACACGGCTGGTTTTGGCCTGCTGCGCGAAACCACCCATCGCGGTGTTCACCTGGCCTTTGTGCTGGGGCTGATTTTTCTGGTGTTTGCGGCCACCAAATCTGACGCAGACTCTGCTGTTTCCAAAAGCCGCCTGAGCATTGGCGGCGTGCCGCTGGTCGACTGGTTGCTGGGCCTGGCCTGCGCGGCCAGTGTCATGTACATCCCCTATGTATTTGACGACCTGGCCTTCAGAGTGGGCAACCCGGACACGATGGACGTGGTCATGGGCTCGGTCCTGTTCATCACCTTGCTCGAAGCCACACGCCGCTCCATGGGCTGGCCCTTGCCTTTGATTGCGCTGGGCTTCACGGCCTATGCCTTGACCGGGCCGTATTTTCCGGGTCTGCTCAAGCACGCGGGCGCGAGCTGGAGCCAGATGATCAACCACCAGTACCTGACCAGCCAGGGCATTTATGGCGTGGCGGTGGGCGTGGTAGCCACCTATGTTTTTCACTTTGTGCTGTTTGGTGTGTTGGCTACGCGCATTGGTTTGGGGCAGTTGTTTCTGGACATCGCCTCCTCCGTGGCCGGGCGTTACGCCGGTGGTCCGGCCAAGGTCAGCGTGTTCGGCTCGGCCATGTTCGGCACGCTCAGCGGGTCATCGGTGGCCAATGCGGTCACGGTGGGCTCGCTCACCATCCCGGCCATGATCAAAGTGGGTTACAAGCGCGAGTTTGCGGGTGCGGTTGAAGCCGCGTCATCGACCGGTGGGCAGATCACGCCGCCGGTGTTGGGCGCAGCCGCTTTCTTGATGGTCGAGTTTTTGAATGTGTCATACCAGACCATCGTGGCTGCGGCGATTGTGCCGGCCTTCATGCACTTTTTTGGCGTGTTCATGCAGGTGCACTTCGAGGCCAAGCGTTACGGCTTGCGCGGACTGACTGATGAAGAAATGCCCAAGCTGCGCGAGTCCTTCAAACAGCGCTGGCCGACCCTGATTCCTCTGGCTTTGCTCATCGCCATTTTGGTGTCGGGCCGCACGCCTTATTTGGCGGCGTTCACTGGCATCACCTCTTGCATGATCGTGGGCCTGAGCACAACGGTCTGGGGCAACCGCACCACCAACTGGGTTTTGCTGGTGGTGTTGCATGTGCTGCTGGCGCTGGTGGCGTTTGTGGACTGGGGCAGCGACGGCGAGACCATCAAGCTGGGCTTTTTGACGCTGGGCGTGGCCCTGATTTGGGTCAGTCAAAAGTGGCTGGGCTTGGTGGGGCGCATTGACAACGCGGTGCTGCTGGAGGCTTTTGAAACCGGGGCCAAATACGCGCTGGCGGTGGGCGCTGCAGCGGCCACGGTGGGCATTGTGATTGGCGTGGTCACGCTCACGGGTGTGGGCTTCAAGATCAGCTTCATCATCACCGGCTGGGCACAGATGATTTCGGCTTTCTTGATGGACTGGTTGCCCGCCTTCATAGCCGACAGCAAGTCTTTGACGCTTTTGGCAGCGCTGTTCATGACGGGCATCGTCTGCATCTTGATGGGCTGCGGCATCCCGACCACGGCCAACTACATCATCATGGTCACAGTGGCCGCACCCACTTTGGTGCAGCTGGGTGTGGAGCCACTGGTGGCGCACTTCTTTGTGTTTTATTACGGCGTGCTGGCCGACATCACCCCGCCTGTGGCTTTGGCCGCATATGCGGCGGCGGGCATGGCCGGGGGTGATCCGTTCAAGACCGGCAACATGGCGTTCCGCTTGGGGTTGGCCAAGGTGCTGGTGCCCTTTGTGTTCGTGTTCTCGCCTTCTTTGCTGCTGGTGGCCAAGGGCTTCACTTGGGCCGAGTTTGCCGTCACCTTCACGGGTTGTGTGCTGGGCATCGTGGCCCTGGCTGCGGCGCTCAGTGGCTACATGTTGACCTTGATGAAGGGTTGGGAACGTGCGCTGTGCGCTATCGGTGCCCTGTGCCTGATTGCGCCGGGCCTGAAAATCAGTTTGCTGGGATTGGCGTTGATGCTGCCGGTGCTGATCCGCCAGTGGGTGCACCGGGACCGTTGACGCCGCGTTCGGTGGTCAGCGCTGGGGCTGTGTTGGTTGCAAGCCCTTCAGCGAGGCATGGACCAGCCGATGCCGCGCGCCTTGAGCAGTTCGATCGCGATGTCTGGGCGGTCTGTCACCAGGCCGTCCACGCCCAGGTCCAGCATCTGGCCCATGGTTTCGCGGTCGTTAACAGTCCAGGCCAGCACTTTGAGGCCGAGGCTTTGGGCCTCGCGCACTTTTGGGGCATCCAGCTCCCGCCAAAACGACGACCAGTGCGTGCCGCCAGCGGCCTTGATCATTTTGGGCACCGAACCATGTTGCGCGTGTTGAAACCCTGCAGTCCAGTTGGATGGCTGGCCTGCTTTGATGCCCAGGTTGTCTAAAGCCGCCAATTGCGCCGTGACGTAAACCGTGGGCATGCCGGGGGCGGTTTTTTGCACGGCCTGCAGGGTGCGCCAGTCGAACGACAGAATCTGCACCCGCTCGCTCATGCCGTGTTCCTTGATGTCCTTGAGCAGCAGCTGCACAAAGCGCTCGGGGTCGGGTGTTTGGTCGGGGCGCTGTGGCGTGATCTTGGTTTCGATGGCGAATTTGACTTGGGTGTTGCCTTGGGTTTTGACCAGCTCAAACAGGTCTTTCAGACGGGGAATGCGCACGCCGTCTTGGCCCTTTTGCGCTGAAAAAGTCTGGGCGTAGCGCGATGTCGGGTTGATGCGCCCGACATCGTAACTTTGCAGTTGCTCAAAGGTCAGTTGCCGAATGTCAGGGCCTTTGCTGCCCAGAAAACGGCCTTGGGCATCGCGGGTGATGTCGGGGTTCAAAGCAGGGTCATGGCTGATCACCAGCACATCGTCTTGGGTGACCACCACGTCCAGCTCGAGGGTGGTCACACCCATTTGCAGCGCCAAGGCCAATGAGGGCAGGGTGTTTTCGGCCAACAGGCCGCGTGCGCCCCGATGGCCTTGCAGGTCGATGGTTTTTTGCGCTGGGCTGGGCAAGCTCAGGGCCAACAGCAGTGCGCACAAGGCGGCATTCAGGTGCATGCGTTGCCTGTTCATGTGGGTTCCTTGACTGTCTGAAGAGGTTCAGGAGCCGATCACGCCGCCATCTTTTTTGCGAATGGCCACCGTGGATGAGCGTGGCCGTCCACCGGGGGTGTAGTCCGGCCAATTGGAGTATTTAGAGGGATCGGCCGGGTCGCTGCGGTCGCTGGGGGTTTCACCGGGATGCTGAATGCTGATGAACATCGTGGTGCCGTCGGGGGTCAGGTCAATGCCGGTGACTTCGCAGTTGGTGGGGCCGGTCAAAAAGCGGCGGGTTTCGCCCGTGACCGGATCGCAGGCCAGCATCTGGTTGTTGCCCACGCGGGCCAGCTCGCCTTTGTACATTTGGGTGGCATGGGTGTCGGTTTGTATCCAGAGCACACCGCGCTGGTCAAAGGCGATGCCGTCGGGGCAAGCGTAAATGTCACCCCGAATATTGCCCTTGGCCTCAGCGCGTTCGTTGGCGGGGTCGCCCGCCAGCACCAGGTGGTTCCAGTCGAAGCGGCGGCCGTCAAAGTCGCCTTCGTCTTTCCAGCGGATGATCTGGCCCATGACGTTGTTGGCGCGCGGGTTAGCCGCATCGACCCCTGGTCTGCCAGGCTCGCCGCGCTGGCTGTTGTTGGTCAAGGTGCAATAGACCCAGCCGCTGTCCGGGTCGATGGTCAGCCATTCGGGGCGGTCCATCTTGGTGCCACCCAGCAGGTCACTGGCCTGGCGGGACTTGATGACGACGTCGCCCTGGTCGGCAAAGCCTTTGGCCTCCGTCAGTGGCCCCTGGCCGTGCACCAGTGGCAACCACTCGCCCCGACCATCGGCGTCAAAGCGCGCCACGTACAAGGTGCCGTGGTCCAGCAGTTCCCGGTTGGCCTGGGCTTGGGTGAGACCGTTGCCTGCCGGTGCAATCTTGTCGCGGCTGACGAATTTGTAGATGTATTCAAAGCGGGCGTCTTCGCCCGAATAGACCACGGCGCGGCCATCTTTCGTCACGCCCACCCAGGCGCCTTCGTGTGCAGCCCGGCCCAGGGCCGTGCGCTTGATGGGGGTGCTGGTAGGGTCCATCGGGTCGAGTTCGACCACCCAGCCAAAGCGGTGGAATTCGTTGGGGTTTTGTTTCAGGTCAAAGCGGGCGTCGTGTTTGTCCCAGGCGTACAACCCGTCTTTGCGTGCGCCCCAGCGGCGCTGGTCTGACGTTGGGGTGTCGGCACCGCCAAAATAAAAAGCGAAGTTCTCTTCGCCAGACAGGTAAGTGCCCCAGGGCGTTTTGCTGCTGGCGCAGTTGTTCAAGGTGCCCAGCACGGTGCGCCCTTGTGGGTCGGCGGCCGTGCGCATCAGGGCATGACCAGCAGCAGGGCCGCTGACGCTGAAAGGCGCGCTCATGGTCAGGCGGCGGGCGAAGCGCGAGGGGCGCACCATCTGCCATTGCTGGTTTTTCAGCTCGACCTCAATCACCGACAGGCCATGTGCGTTTTGCGATTTGCGCACTTTCTCAGGGTTCATGGCGTTGAAGCCACCCACATGCAGCAGGCCGTCGTCGGTGTATTCGTGGTTGATGGCGATCAGCCCACGGCGCGAACCGGCAAGCGGGAAATAGACCAGGCCATCGTGGTGCATGCCCATTTGCACGGCTTGCTCGTCGGCGGTGTTGGAGCCGTCCATTTTGAAAGCGGGCATGTTGCCCGGGATGCCCACGGCCTCGCCCCATGGGGCCAAAGGTGTGGCTACATAGCCTTCGGGCACCACCAGCTTGTCACCCATGCCCACAGGAATGCCTTTGAAGCCGAGTTTGGGCTGCGCTGCGCCCATGCTGGCACAACCTGCCAACGGGGCCAGCACCGAAGCCAACGACAAGGTCACGCCACTTTTGAGAAACCTGCGTCGGGACTCGGCCGCCACCTGGTGAATGCTGGGGTTGGACGAGCGGTTGCTGTCTTCCATGGTGCTGAAGTCTTTGGCCATGATGGGTTTACTCCTTGGTATGAAATTGGTCGGCGTTTTTGCCTTTGAAGGGCGCGTAAAAATGTTGGATGGCCGCCATATCGGCGTCCACATCGCCGGTGGGCTTGAACACCGGGCCCAGGCCGCTGCGGCGGGTGCTGTAGTCCATATAGGCCAGCACGATGGGGACTTGGGCTTGCTGGGCAATGTAATAAAAACCGGTTTTCCAGTAGCGCGTTTTGCTGCGCGTGCCTTCGGGCGGCACGATCAATTGCACTGGGCCTTGTGCTTGCGCCAGTGCTTGTGCAGAGGCCGCGACCAGGTTGGTCGATTGTTCGCGGTTGACCGCAATGCCGCCCAGCCAGCGCATGAGCGGACCAAAGGGAAATGTGAAGATGCTTTGCTTGCCCATCCAGTAGGGCGTCAGGTGCAGCGCAAAGGCCACCATCAGGGTGTAGGGCAGGTCCCAGTTGCTGGTGTGAGGTGCCGCAATCAGCACGCTTTTGTGACCGGCGGGCGGCAAGGCCCCTTCGACACGCCAGCCTTTGAGGCGCAAAAAAGCGATGGAAAACCAGCGCAGCGAGGTGTTGATGACCGGGGTGGTGAAGATGGTGCGGTGCATGAAATGGGAGTGTGGCGCCAGCATCAGGACAATCGCTGGCTTGCAACAGGATGATGCCGATTTTTCAGGCGGGTGATGGCGCTGTAGGTGACACCTGGCCGCGCCTTGGGTGCCGATAATTCACGCTCCTACCCTGAGGGAGAACAGCATGGCTGGAGCGTTGAATGGATTGCGTGTTCTGGATTTGACCAGTGTCCTGATGGGCCCTTTCGCCACGCAGCTGATGGCGGACATGGGGGCGGACGTGATCAAGATCGAGTCGCCCGCCGGGGACACGGTGCGCGGTATTGGCCCCATGCGGCACGCAGGCATGGGGTCGATTTTTTTGCATGTCAACCGCAACAAGCGCAGTGTGGTGCTGGACCTCAAAAAGCCCCAGAGCCTGGCTGCTTTTTTCAAATTGGTGGAGACGGCCGATGTGGTGGTCTACAACATACGCCCGCAGGCCATGCAGCGACTGGGCATCGACTACGAGCGGCTCAAAGCCATCAACCCGCGCATCATTTATGCCGGTCTGTACGGCTACAGCGAGAAGGGTCCTTACGCGGGCAAACCGGCTTACGATGATTTGATTCAAGGTGCTGCGGCCGTGCCCAGTTTGATGAGCCGGGCCAGTGGTGGCGAGCCGCGCTACGTGCCATTGACCCTGGCCGACCGCACGGTGGGCCTGATGGCATCCAATGCCATCCTCGCGGCGGTGATTGCGCGTTACCAGACGGGTGTGGGCCAGGCGGTGGAGGTGCCCATGTTCGAGACCATGGCCCAATACGTCTTGGGCGAGCACATGGCCGGTGCCACCTTCGAGCCTCCCATGGGCGAGACCGGTTACCCGCGCTTGCTGGTGCAAGAGCGCAGGCCATACCCCACCCGCGATGGTCATTTGTGTGTGTTGATTTACACCGACCGGCATTGGCAGAAATTTTTGGAATTGATAGGACAGGCACAGCTGTTTGAACAAGACCCGCGTTTTGCCAGCATTGGCACGCGCACCCGGCACATCAACGACTTGTACCGATTGGTGGCGCAGGCCATGGCCACGCAGAGCACAGAAGATTGGATGGCGCGGCTGAACGAGGCCGACATCCCCTGCATGCCCATGCACGATGTCGACAGTTTGCTGCATGACCCGCACCTGTTGGCGGTGGGCATGCTGCAGCAAGTGGATCACCCCAGCGAAGGGCGTGTGCATGAAATTGGAGTACCCGTCAGCTTTTCTGGCACACCGGGTTTGAGCGTGCAAGAACCGGCACCGCGTTTGGGACAGCACAGCGCCGAGGTGTTGCGCGAAGCGGGCCTGAGCGATGCGGACATTGAAGGTCTGCAAAAGCGCGGCGTGAGTCACGGGTGAGGCTTGGGCTTGGCCGCGCCAAGCGGCGCAGGCGCAAGCTTCGAAGCGTCACTCGGCTTTGGCGCCCGAGTCTTTCACGGCCTTGGCCCAGCGCGGCATTTCGGTGCGCAGGTGGGTGGCGTATTCGGCGGGTGTGCCACCCAAAATCTCAGCGCCTTGTGCCGCCAGGCGGGCACGCAGATCGGGGTGGGCCAGTGCCTTGTTCACTTCGGTGTTGAGCTTTTGAATGATGTCGGCCGGGGTGCCGGTGGGCACCACAATGCCTTGCCAAGCGGCGGCATCAAAGCCGGGCATGCCCGATTCGGCCAGCGTGGGCAGATCGGGCAATAGGCTGGAGCGCTTGATGCTGGTCACGGCCAGACCGCGCAGGCGGTTGTCACGCACATAAGGCAAGACCGTGTTGATGGTGTCGATCATGAATTGCGTTTGGCCCGCTGCCAGATCCACCAGGCCCGGAGCGCTGCCTTTGTAGGGAATGTGCTGGGTCTGTACGCCGGTTTGCGTGGACATCATGGCGCTGGCCAAATGCGTGATGGTGCCGGTGCCCGAGGAACTGTAGTTCAGTGCGCCGGGGCGTGACTTGGCCAGGTCCAAAAACTCCTTGACACTGCGCGCAGGCAGCTGCGGGTTGACCACCAGCACCATGGGCACGCTGGCCGTCAGGGCCACGGGCGCGAAGTCTTTCAAGGTGTCGTAGTTGACCTTGCCGTAAAGTGCCGGACCAATCACGATGGCCGATGTGTTGTAAAAAATCGTGTAGCCGTCAGGGGTGGCTCTGGCGGCCAGTTCGGCGGCCAGGTTGCCACCCGCGCCGGGCTTGTTGTCCACAATCACTTGTTGGCCCAACTGCTCGGACAGGCGTTGTGCCAGAACCCGTGACACCAGGTCGGTAGGGCCGCCGGGTGGGAAGGCGATGATCATGCGCACTGGCTTGTTGGGCCAGCTTTGGGCCCACACGCTGGTGGCCATGAACGCCAGCAAGAGGCCGGTCAAGAAACGACGGTTGATGGTCATGAACACTCTCCTTAAGAATTGAATTGGTCCAGCACTTGGCCTGGCCCATGGGGGTGGTCAACGTAATCTTGACCGTCGTGCACTTGCACACCATTGACCCACACACCATGCACGCCTGTGGCTTCGCGCACCATGCGCGTGCCGCCGCCTGGCAAGTCCTGGCGTGGCAAGGGTTTGGAGATGCCCACGGTGGCCGGGTCGAACAGCAACAGGTCGGCGGGCAGGCCCACCTGCAGGCGGCCACGGTTGGGAATGCGAAAGCGGTCGGCGGGTTCGCTGGTCAGGCGGCGCACGCCTTCGGACAGGGTGAAGTGCCCGGTGTCGCGCACCCAGTGCGATAAAAAGTACAGGCCAAAACCCGCGTCGCACATGTAAGAGAGGTGGGCACCTGCATCCGACAGCGTGATCACGCTGGCCGGGTGTTTGAGAGACGGTGCCACACCGTTGTCGTCGTTATTGAAAAACTTGCCCACAAAATGCGTGCCCAGGTCTTCCGACAGGGCCAGGTCAAAAAATACATCCACCGGGTCCAGGCCCCGTTGATCGGCCAGCGCCTGGATGCTCACGCCTTCGAGCGCCTGATTTTTTGGGTGCATGGTGGCGCCCACTTCGATGTGCCGCCAGTTGCCCAGAAACAAGATGCCTGCCTTGGGCTGGCGCAGGTTCTGGCGGAAGGCTTCGCGAAATTCCGGCGATCGGTACAGCGCTGGCAATTGGTCTGGCGTGGCGGTCTTCACCGCATCAAAGGCCGCATGGCTCAGCAGCACATAGGGGTCGGTCAAGGTGAAGTCAAATGACAGCGGCTGGCAACTGGTCAGCACATACAACTCGTGGCCACGGGCCTGGGCCTGGGCACATCGCTCGTAATAGGTGGCGCCCAGGTCCGGATTGCCCTCGTTGTACATGGTGAGCACCGTGGAGATATAGCCGGGGCGGCCCGTGTCTTGCACGATGGACTCCATCACATCGGGGCTGGCGCGGGTGCCGGTGGCCATCATGAAGACGCCCTTGTTTTTCTCGCCCAGCACCCCGGCCAAAGCCCGCAACTCGCCTTCAGAGGCGATGGTGGAGGGCATGGGAATGCCGCCGAAACCGCTGTGGTTGGGTGAGAACGAAGACGCAAAGCCAATGGCGCCGTGGTCCATGGCGTCGCGCACCAGGGATTGCATGGTTTGCAGTTGTTCGGGTGTGGGATCAACTTGGGCAGAGCCGTCTGCGCCCATCACGGCGGTGCGGATGACCGAATGGCCCGCGAACACGGCGGTGTTGACATAGGGACCGATGCGGCGCAGCTGGTCCATGTATTGGCCGAAGGACTCAAACTGCCAGTCCACGCCGGTCAGCAAGGATTGCAGGTCCATGCCCTCGACCACCGACAGGTTTTTCAGCATGGTCTCGCGCAGAGGCGCGGGGCAGGGTGCAATGCCAAAACCGCAATTGCCAATGACCGCTGTGGTCACGCCCAAGGCGGGTGAGGGCGACATGGTGCGGTCCCAGGTGACTTGGGCGTCGTAATGGGTGTGCAGGTCCACGATGCCCGGCATGAGGGCCAGCCCTTGGGCATCGATGTTGTCGCGGGCAGGGCCGTCGACGGGGCCAATGTGGGTGATCCGTCCTTGCGTGACAGCGACATCGGCCATGAATTGAGGGCCACCCAAGCCGTCGTAAACCTGCGCATTGCGGATGATCAAGTCATGCATTTTCTGAAACCCTGCTGCTGTGAAAGGCGCTCGTGGGAAAAATGCCCAGCGGTTTTTGAACTATAGGCAGTTGCCTGCTTAAACCTGTCGCGCGTTTGATATGAGGGTTTTCCAGACTGATCAAGTGACCTGGAGACTCACCGTTCATGACCCACAAGGGGCCCACGGTAGGAGGCTTTGGATCCCCGATCGCTGTCACACAAAGCAATGCCGACATTAGACGAAAACGCCAAGCATCGAAATAATGCGCTGCATGCGCTGTGCCGTTTGGCGTTGGGCGAAAGATGGGCCATGACGGGTAAGAAATGATTATTTTGTTTGAGAAAGAGGTTTTGGCATGAGCCAGCTGGATTCGTTGAACCCGTCGGCCATTCCTGCGCAAGACGAAGCCTTGCGGCAAGAGGTGCGGATTTTTTTGACCGAAGCCATGCGCGGTGTGCCTGCCCATGTGCGCGCGCGCTCCTGGATGGGTTATGACCCTGAGTTCAGCCGCGAGTTGGGCCGAAGGGGTTGGCTGGGCATCACGTTCCCGCCAGCTTATGGCGGCGCGGGGCGCAGTGCGTTTGCGCGTTATGTGCTGGTGGAAGAGTTTTTGAACTATGGCGCGCCTGTGGGTTCACACTGGATCGCCGATCGCCAAAGCGGCCCCTTGTTGCTCAAGTACGGCACTGAAGCGCAAAAGCAGCGCTACCTGCCCGCCATCTGCCGGGGCGAGGCTTTTTACTGCATTGGCATGAGCGAGCCCGGTGCGGGTTCGGACTTGGCCAGCGTGCGCACCCGGGCGGTTCCCAATGAATCGGGCTGGTTGTTGAATGGCCAGAAAATCTGGACCACCAACGCCCACAATTGCCACTACATGATCGCGCTGGTGCGCACCAGTGGCGAGGCGACCGATCGCCACAAGGGCTTGTCCCAGATGATCGTCGACTTGTCTTTGCCGGGCGTCACGGTGCGGCCCATCGTCGACCAGTCTGGCGACCGCCATTTTTGTGAAGTCTTTTTTGAGAACGTGCAGCTGGGGCCGGACGCCTTGGTGGGGGATGAAGGCGGAGGCTGGGAGCAGGTCACGGCCGAACTGGCGTTTGAGCGCAGCGGCCCCGAGCGGCTGTATTCCAGCATCGCCTTGTTCGACGAATGGCTGGCCTATGTGCGCACGCCGCAAGGCCGCACGCCACAGGCGCAGCGCCTGGCGGGCAAGATTTTGAGCCAGCTGGCACCGCTGCGCGCCATGTCGGTGGCCATCACCGAAAAACTCACGCGTGGCGAAAGCCCGGTGGTGGAAGCCGCTTTGGTCAAAGACCTGGGCACGGGTGTGGAGCAATTGATTCCGGCCGCGATTGCCGACGACCTGTTTTCGCGTGATGCGGCCGACGTTCCTGCAGAGCTGCTCAACACGCTCCACTACATCACGCAGGTCGCGCCCAGCTACTCGCTGCGCGGCGGTACGCGCGACATCCTGCGCGGCATGATCGCCCGCGGTTTGGGTCTGCGCTGATAAGGAAGCACCATGGACGATCTTTTTGCCGATGCGGTCAAAGCGCTGCTCACCGACCACTGCACACCTGCAGTGGTACGCGCCATCGAAGCGGGCCAATCGCGCACCGCGCTGTGGCAAGCGCTGGAAGACTCGGGCTTTGCCGATGCGCTGGTGCCCGAATCTGCGGGTGGGGCAGGGCTGGCTTTGGCGGACGTGTACCCTGTGCTGGAGCTCTGCGGCAGCTATGCCGTGCCCGTGCCTTTGGGCGAGACTTTGCTGGCCCGTGGCCTCTTGTCCCATGCGGGCGTGTCCGCGTCCACAGGCCCAGTGGTGTTCGGTACGGGGCACATGGGCGGTGATGGCCGTTTGCATGGCGCGCAGGTGCGTTGCGGTAAACAAGCCGACTGGGTGCTGGTGTCTTGTGGCGGTGCCAGCCGCTTGTTGTCTACTGCCGATGCCCAGGTGCAGGTGGCCGGGTTTTGTCTGGACGCACAGATGAGCTGGCCTTTGTCGGCTTGGGAAGCCGCACAGGCGGTGCCCGGAACGCACGATCTGGTGACGCTGCAGGCGGCTCTTTACGCGGCGCAGTTGGCCGGCGCCCTGATGGCCGTGTTCAGCCGCACGCTGCAATACGCCAATGACCGTCAGCAGTTTGGCAAACCGATTGGCAAGTTCCAGGCGATCCAGCACCAGCTGAGTGTCATGTCCGAGCACGCGTTTGCCGCCCGCATGGCGGCCCAGTTGGGGATGTGTTCGGCGGACCCAGTGCCCGACCGTCTGCGCGTGGCGATGGCCAAGGCCCGCACCAGCGAGGCAGCACTCGAGGTGGCGGGCCTGAGCCACTCCATCCACGGGGCGATCGGCTTCACACGCGAGTTTGACCTGCAGCTTTACACCCGCAGGCTGCACGCCTGGCGGCAAGCTGGCGGCTCAGAGTCTTACTGGCACGATGTTTTGGGCAAGGCCCTGCTGGACAGCACGGAGCCGCTGAGCCTGGACCAAATTCGCACACTCACCGATGCGGTGGTTTGATTTTTAAACAGGAAATCCCATGAATGCTTTTCTCAACATCACCCGTGAGGGCAGCATCGCCATCCTCACCATGAGCCAGCCCGAGACCCGCAACGCTCTGACTGGCAACACAGCGGTCGAAGAGTTTGTGCAGGCTTGTGCCGACATTGGCAAGGACACCAGCATCCGCGCGGTGATCCTGACGGCCGAAGGCCCGGTGTTCAGCTCGGGCGGTAACGTGAAGGACATGCTGCGTTACCAGACACAGCAGCTGATGCCCGATGTGATCCGCGAGGAATACCGCAACGGCATCCAGCGGTTGCCCAAGGCGCTGTACAACCTGGATGTGCCCGTGATCGCCGCCATCAATGGCCCGGCCATTGGTGCAGGATTGGACCTGACCTGCATGTGCGACATCCGCATCGCATCGGAAAAGGCCACTTTTGCCGAGAGTTTTGTGAAAGTGGGCATCGTGCCGGGCGACGGTGGGGCTTGGCTATTGCCGCGCGCGGTAGGCGCTTCCAAAGCGGCCGAGATGGCGTTCACGGGCGAGGCCCTGACGGCCGAGCAGGCGCTGGCCTGCGGACTGGTCTCGCGGGTCGTGGCACCCGATCAATTGATGCCCGAGGCGCTGGCGCTGGCGCGCAAGATCGCGGCCAATCCTGGAGGGGTGTTGCGCATGACCAAGCGTTTGCTGCGCGAGGGCGAGCGCAGCTCGCTGGAATCGCTGCTGGAATTGTCCGCGGGCTACCAGGCCATTGCCCACATGACCTCCGACCACCACGAGGCGGTGAACGCCTTCATCGAAAAGCGCCCGCCCCAATTTTCGGCCTGAAGGGGTGCTCCACGCCCATCGGCCTGTGGGTGGGCTTCTGCCAGTTCCTGGAACGGCTGGGGATCCAGCCTCGACAAGGATGGACCAACAGGTCAAATCCCGCTGGGCCGTTTCAGTGCCGTTGCGCGGTCGGTGCTCAGCAGCTCGACTTCGCGGCTTTGGCCGTCATTGCGCACGGTCAGTGTCAAGCGGCTGCCGGCAGGCCCCAAGGCCCGCAGACGGCGGTAAAAGTCGGGCAGGTCTTGTAGCGTTTGGCCTTGCAGGGCCAGCAAAGTGTCGCCCACGGCAATGCCTGCCTGCGCTGCGGGGCTGCCCGGCGACACACGCAATACGCCCAAGCCGCCGCTGGGCAGGCGCTGGCTGGTGATGCCCAGCCAAGGTGTGGCAGGGCCTGTGCGTTTGCCGCTGCGCACCAAGTCGGGCAGAGGTTCTTTGAGCAGGTTCACCGGCACAAACAAATTGCCCGGCATCGGCACTTGGTCGCCAAAGACGTCTTGCACCAACAAGGAGCCGATGCCGACCAAACGGCCTTGGTCGTCAAACAAACCCGCGCCACTCCAGTTGTTCACCGCGGGCAGCGTCATCAGCGGGGCTTCCAGCAGGTATTCCCAGCTGCCTGCGAAGACTTTTCTGGAGACCAGCTCGAGCGCCGTGGGCGCGGTCTCGCTTTGACCCAGTGTCCAGAGTTTGCCGGGTGTCGGCAGGGTGTCCGAATCGCCCAGTGGCACGGCATCCAGGCGCAAGGGGATCAAGGTGCGGATCAGCCCCAGGCCACTGAGGTTGTCCACGGCCCTGACCTGCCCTGGAATTCGACGCCCTTGGTGGTCGATCAGGTCCACGCTTTCGGCTTCGACCAGCAGGTACCCGATGGTCAGCACCAGGTCGGGGCCAATCACCACGCCCGTACCTTCACGGCGCTGGCCTAGAGTGCGGCTGGTGTTGGCCTGCGCGTCGCTGCGGCTTTGCACCGTCACCACGGATTGCATGACCCTTTGAAGAGGCTCAGGCGGCAATGCTGGGGCCGTGTCTTGCGCCCAGGTCAGATTGCAAGACAAAAGGCTGGCGCAAAGAGCCATGACAAACGGGTGGCGCATGGTCATCCCCCTGAAAAAAGTGGCGCTCAAGCAGCGCGAGTCTATTGTGGGCTGTGCTTCTTAACCCCATGCCCTGAGAGCCTAATGCGGAAAAATCTGGTCAAACCGCTGAAAGCGCCTCAGGCCGGAAAGCGCTCGCGCAGTTTGAGTTTGTAGAACTTGCCGGTGGAGGTGCGGGGCACGGCGTCAATGAACTCGTAGCGGTCGGGCACTTGCCATTTGGCAAACCCGTGCTGCAGCAAGTGCGCGGCAAAGTCTTCGGGCCGTTGCTGCTTGCCGGGTTTGAGCACGATGCAGGCCAAGGGGCGCTCGCTCCACTTGGGGTCGGGGATGGCGATCACCGCCGCTTCGGCCACGTCGGGGTGGGCCATGAGGGCGTTTTCCAGATCGACCGAGCTGATCCACTCGCCGCCGGACTTGATCAGGTCTTTGGTGCGGTCGGTGATGCGCACAAAGCCCAAGGCGTCCACGCTGGCCACATCGCCCGTGCGCAGCCAGCCGTCGGCGCTGAACTTGTCTTCGCTCACCGGCACCTGGTGGTAGCTGCCGGTGATGAAAGGCCCGCGCACCTGGATCTCGCCCACATGTTGACCATCCCAGGGAGCATCGAGTCCGTCTTCGCCTCGAATCCGCAGCTCGGTGAGGGGGACGGGCACGCCCGCCATGGCGGCGCGGCGGTAGCGCTCGTCTATGGGAGCGTCTTTCAACTCTGACTTGGGGTAAGACACGGTGCACAAAGGAGAGGTTTCGGTCATGCCCCAGCCTTGCAAAAGCCAAATGCCGTGCCGGTCAAAAGCACGAATCAGCGCTTCGGGCACGGCCGCGCCACCCACCAGCGAGCGCATGCCCGTGGGCAGTTTCCAGCGGCCTGGCTGAGTGGTTTGTGCGGCTTCGTAAGCCTGGATCAGGCCCATCCAGATGGTGGGCACGCCCAGCGACAAAGTGGGTGGCTCGGCTGTCATCAAGTCCAGCAAATCTTCCGGGTGCAGGTGCGGCCCGGGGAAGACGAGCTTGACGCCCATCATCACGGCGCCATAGGGGATGCCCCAGCTGTTGGCGTGGAACATGGGGGTAACGGGCAAGATGACGTCACTGCCTTTGAGGCCCCAAAAGTCGCCCAGGCAGCCCACCAGGGTGTGCAAGATGGTGGAGCGGTGCGAGTACACCACACCCTTGGGACGACCCGTGGTGCCCGAGGTGTAGCACATCGACACCGCATCGTCTTCGGCATGCGCGGCGTATTGAAAACCCTGTGTGTCGGTGCCCGCCAACAAGTGCTCGTAGTCGGTAAAGGGTGCGGGCACGGGGGCACCGGAGAAGGGGAACACGACTACCTTTTCAAAGTGATACAGATGCGCAAACTGCTGGTAGAGGGGCAGCAACACGTCGTCGATGATCAGCACCTTGTCTTGCGCGTCGCCCGCGATCCAGGCGATCTCTTCGGACGACAGGCGCAGGTTGAGGGTGTGCATCACCCCGCCTGCGGCCGGTATGCCGAAATAGCACTCCAGGTGCGCGTGGTGGTTCCAGCACAGGGTGGCCACGCGCTCACCTTTTTGCAGGCCCATGTTTTGCAATGCTTGGGCCAGTTGGCGGGTGCGCTGGTAAAAAGCGCCGTAACTGTGCCTGCGCAGTGACTTGTCGGGCAAGCGCGAGACGATCTCGTTGCTGGCAAACAAAGTGCCGGCACGCTCGAGCAAGTGGTTCAGCGACAAGGGCATCTGCATCATGGTGCTGCAGATGGGGGGCTGGGCGGCGGATGCAGAAGAAACGGTGGTCATGAAGGACTTGTGTTGGACTCGTGAGCCCAAATCATGCGGCCAGCAGTGTGCAGTTCGGGCTAGGGAAAACCCAAGGCCCGAGTCATTGGGGCCAACTCACTTGGGTAGATCGCGCGCGCCGCTTTCGGGACGGTGCATCTTGAACAGTTGTTCCGGTCCGATGCTGAAGTAATCGGCCGGACCTCCCCCGCGCAGGATGTGCCCGGCATTGGCGGTGTCGTAGACCCCGTTGGCAATCAAGCGTTCGTCGATGTGCACCCCAATCACTTGGCCAAATACCATCCAGGTCTCGATATTTTTGCCATCCAGATTTTCGAGTTGCAGGATCTGTGTGCAGCGGCACTCAAAGCTCACCGGGCTTTGTGCCACACGCGGCACACCCACGAGGCGTGAGGGCTCGGGGGTCAAGCCCGCCAATTCAAACTCGCTCACCTCGGGCGGCACTGCCTCGCAGGTTTGGTTCATCACCTCGGCCAAGTCACGCGTGACCAGGTTCCAGACAAACTCGCCCGTGGCTTCGATGTTGTTGAACGAGTCCTTGCGCCCGACACTGGAAAATCCGATCAGCGGGGGCACGTAGTTGAAGGCGTTGAAAAAACTGTAGGGCGCCAGGTTGAGCACCCCGCTGGCGCTGCGGCTGGACACCCATCCAATGGGGCGGGGTCCCACGATGGCGTTGAACGGGTCGTGCTTGAGGCCGTGGCCCAGGTGGGGTTCGTAAAAGTGCATCGTTAAAATTCTACCCACTGAAGCATTTATGCCGTTCGCCTGTGCGACATCATCCGATGGCAGCAGCGACCCACCTTGAAACGCCAGCGACATGACAATTCAACCACCCCACCTCGACGCCCAAGCTTTGAAAGCTTTGGTTCTGGCCACTTCACCCCAAAAATGCCAATGCACTTTGGGGCCTTGTGCCGGCTGGGAAAGCATGACGGAAGACCGTTGGCCCGGACCGCAAATGACCGCTGTAGGCAGCTTGCGCGCACAAATCAGCGAGGGAGAAAATGCCGCGGGCAGTGAACCCACATTTGAAGAGTTTCACCCTCAAGGTACCCGATACGACAGCCCGCTTGCGCCATTTGCGCCGCAATTTTTCCCCTGCAACCGAAGCGATGTTTTTTCTTGCAACCGCTGCCAACGGGTTTTGCTCAGGTACACAGAGTTTGGCGGTTATTACGTCGACCACCGGGTCCGCGCACTGAACGGTGACTTGGTGGTGGACGCGCCGTCGCCGGATGCGACGGCCTGAACTCAATCGGGTTTGATGCCGTTGTCGCGCACCACTTTGGCCCAAGTGTCGATCTGACCGTCAATGAAGGTTTTGGCTTTTTCAACACTGCCGCCTGAAATTTCAATGCCCTGGGCCACCAATCGTTTGGAGACGTCCGGGTTGGCCAGCGCTTTGTTCAGCTCTTCGTTCATGCGGCGGATGATGTCCGGGGGCGTTTTGGATGAGGCCAGCAGCGCCCACCACGCGGGCGCTTCGAAGCCTGCAAAGCCTGCTTCGGCAATGGTGGGGACGTCAGGAAAGTCAGCGACACGTTTGGCCGATGTGACGGCCAGAGGCCTCAACCGCTTGCTCTCGATGTGCGGTTTGTTCAAAAAGACGGTGGCCATGGACAAAGGGATGTGTCCTGCAATCGCATCGTTCATCAAGGGTCCACCGCCTTTGAAAGGGACATGGTTGAACTCCATGTTGCCACTTTTGCCCAACAAAGACATGGCCAAATGCGCCAGACTGCCATTGCCAATCGAGCCATAAGAGACGTTCTTTTTGGCCTTGGCGGCGGCCACCACATCGGCAAATGTTTTGTATTCGGTGTTGGCATGCGTGGTCAACATCATGGCCGAAGTGCCCACCAGGATCAGAGGGGTCAGGTCCTTTTTGCTGTCATATGGCATGTTGGGCATCAGGCTTTGGTTGACGCCATGCGTGTCAAACACCACGGCAAAGGTGTAGCCATCGGCGGGAGCGCTGAGCACGCCTGCCGTGCCGATCACGCCCGATGCGCCGCCCTTGTTTTCGACGACCACGCTTTGCCCCAGTTGCTGAGACAGGGGGCCCGACAAAATGCGCGCCACTTGGTCCACCGATCCGCCCGGCGGGAACACGGCCACCAATTTGATGGGCTGTTTGCTGGGCCAAGCTTGAGCCCAAGCGCCCATGGGCATGCCGATGGCCAGCATCGCGCCTGTGACGCAAGCCGTGCGCTTAATCCAGGAGGCTGTCATGTGTCGTTTCCTTATGTGTTGATCGAAGTTGATCAGCAAAGTATCTGCTGGATGCGTGTTTTTTGCTTTCAGCGTATTCCCTTAAGCCAAAAGCGCGTTTTTTGCGGGTGCTCAGAGGGGCTGGGGCAGACGTGCACAGTTCTCCCTGCACGGGTGTGGCCTCTGTGGGGCAATGAAGCGGGTGTTTTGATCCTGGGGTGGATTTGCCCCCAAACCCCGTGCCCAAACGTGTGGATAAGTCCTTGCACAACTGCGCCAAGCCGCATCCTGACTGGCGTGGCGGCTGGTGCTTAAAAATTGGGCAATGCAGGGCTCCTGCCATGAGCCTGGTGGCGGGCACGATTGCGGCTATTCTTGTCCCTTCGCTTCCATGTCTGCACTTGTTCACCGCATGCCTGTCTCTACCATTTCGCCCGGTTTCATTGCCCTGCACAGCCACCGCTCCGAGCGGCTGGCCGACACCCTGACGGGGTGGCTGCGAGCGCATCCGCTGGATCCGCTGGAGAGCGAGGTGGTGCTGGTGCAAAGCAATGGTATGGCCGAGTGGATCAAGATCGAGCTGGCGCGCCAGAGTGGGGTGTGCGCGGCCACGCGGGTGGAGTTGCCTTCACGTTTTTTGTGGCGCACTTATCGGCAGGTGCTGGGCACGCAGAATGTGCCGTCCGACTCGCCGCTGGACAAACTGCCCATGACCTGGCGACTGATGGCTTTGCTGCCCGGCTGCTTGGGTGACCCCGTCTTCAAGCCCGTGGCGGGTTTTTTGCGCGGCGACGAGCCTGACCGCCTGCTGCAACTGGCCAGCCGCCTGGCCGACCTGTTTGACCAGTACCAAATTTATCGACCCGACTGGCTACAAGACTGGGCCGCCGGGCGTGATGTGCTGCGCAAATCGGTCGGTTCTGACACGTTGGCCGAAGACCAACTTTGGCAGGCCGAGTTGTGGCGGCGCGTCTTGGCCACATTGGATGACGCTCAGCGCCAAGCCACCCGCCCGGAGCTACATGCACGGGCGCTGGCGCATTTGCAGTCTGGACAGCCACTGGCCAGCGACGTGGCGCGGCGTGTGTCGGTGTTTGGCATGAGCCACATGCCGGGGCAACTGCTGGAGATGCTGGCGGCGCTCTCTGCGCACAGCCAGGTGATGCTGGCCGTGCCCAACCCGTGCCAATACCATTGGGGCGACATCATCGATGGGCGCGAATGGCTGCAGGCCGAGCGGCGCCGCCATGCCTATCGGGGCGAGGCTTTGGCCCGTTTGCCTCTGGCGCAGATGCACCTGCACGCGCCCACGCTGCTGGCGGCTTGGGGGCGGCAGGGGCGTGACTTCATCCGCCAGCTCGACGCATTTGACGACCTGCAAGCGGCCAAGCAACTCACGCAGTGGCCGCGGCTGGATTTTTTTGACGATGTGCCCGGCGAAGACGGCACGCGCTTGCTCGCTCAGTTGCAGCGGCGTATTCGCGACCTGGAGCCGTCCAGTGGCGGTGCCCCTGCTGAGCCATGGACCAAGGGCGATCAATCGGTTGTTTTCAAAATCGCGCACAGCCCGGTGCGTGAGCTGGAGGTGTTGCACGACCAACTGCTGCAATGGTTCCACAACCCGCCGGGCGATCAGCCTGTGTCACCCCGCGACGTGGTGGTCATGGTGCCCGACATCGAAACCGTGGCCCCGGCGATTCGCGCTGTGTTCGGACAATACAAGCGCGCAGATGCGCGCTTCATCCCGTTTGACATTGCCGACCTGGGCGCACAGGCCATCAGCCCGCTGATTCATGCGATCGAGTGGCTGCTGGCCTTGCCGCAGCAGCGCTGCCGCATGAGCGAGTTGGTCGAGCTGCTCGAAGTGCCTGCGTTGGCCGCCCGATTTGGTTTGGATGAAGGCGGCCTGCCCACGCTGCTGCGCTGGATGGATGGATCAGGCATCCGCTGGGGCCTGTCGGCTGAGCACCGTGCAGGCCTGGGCCTGGGCGTGTGCGGCGAAGACAACTCTGGGCTATTTGGCGTGCAGCGCATGCTCATGGGCTATGCCTGCGGGGCCGATCCGTTGACCACCGATGCACAGGGGGCCACGCCTTATCCCGAAGTGGGCGGGCTGGACGCCGAGCTGGCCGGGTCTTTGGCGCACCTGCTGCAGGCCTTGATCGACTGGTGGCAAACCTGCACGCAGGAGGCCCCGCCTGCGCAATGGGCCGAGCGAGGCCGCGCCTTGATGGCCGCGATGTTCAAGCCGCGAAGTGACAACGACCGCAATGCGCTGTCTGCTCTAGACCAAGCGCTGACCGACTGGGTGCGGGCCTGCGCCGAGGCCAGCTTTACAGAGTCTGTGCCGCTGGCCGTGGCCCGTGCGGCTTGGCTCGAAGCGCTCAAGACGCCCCGACTCGAGCAACGCTTTCGGGCAGGGGGCGTGACCTTTTGCACGCTCATGCCCATGCGGGCCATCCCGTTCAAGGCGGTGTGCTTGCTGGGCATGAACGATGGCGATTACCCGCGCCACAGTCCGCGAGCAGACTTCGACCTGATGGGCCTGCCCGGCATGAGCCGCCCCGGTGACCGCTCCCGCCGTGACGACGACCGCCAACTCATGCTCGAAGCCCTGTTGTCGGCGCGCCAAGTGCTTTACGTCAGCTGGAGCGGCCGCAGTGTGCGCGACAACAGCGAGCAACCGCCTTCGGTGCTGGTCTCGCAGCTGCGCGACGAGATTGACCTGCTTTGGGGAAAGGGCACGGCCAAGCGCCTGACCACGGAGCACCCGCTGCAAGCCTTCAGCCGCACTTATTTTGAAGAGGGCAGTGGTTTGTACACCTATGCCAAGGAGTGGCATGCAGCGCAGGACACGGCCGCTGTAGGAGCAGTCTCCGAACGCGTAGCGCTCTCCGACAAGCCATCGCATTCAGAGACCGCTTCGACCGGGTCATCGGTTGGTTGGTTGCCGCCACTGGAATCTGCCCATGGCGTGCCGGTCATCACGCTCGGCCAATTGGCCCGCTTTTTACGCAAACCTGTGGGCGCGTTTTTTCGCGAACGCCTGCAAGTGCATCTGGAGGGCTTGCGCAGCGAACTGCACGACGAGGAACTTTTTGGACTGACGGGTCTGGATCTGTACCAGTTGATCGACCACGAGCTGGCGCATGTCCCCACGGCGCTGAACGCAGAAACCTTGCCCGCGCATGTGCAGCAGGTGGTGCAGCGTCTGCGCCAAGCCGGGGCCTTGCCACTGGCGGGCGTGGGCGCGCTCGCCGCAGAAAATCTCAAGACCCGCCTGCAGGCCATGTTGGGCGCAGCGCTGCGCGAGCGGCAGGCTTACCCCCATGCGGCCGAGCGCCTTTTGGTGGACATGGCGCATCCCCAGGTCGCCTTACAAGACGCGCTGGCCGATGTACGGGTAGGCACAGGTGTGAACGACGGGGGACTGATGTCCTTGCACCTGCGCGCCAGCGATCTGGCCAGCTTCAAAACCCAAAAACCGCAGGCCTATCCGGACAAGCTGATCGACATTTGGTTGCTGTCGCTGGCCGCTGCCGCGATAGACCAGCCTTTGAAGTCTGTGGTGGTCGGCCGCAACGCCGTGCTGCGCATGGCCGAGCAGGATCCTGAAGCCGCGCGCGCTCAGTTGACCGCGCTGTTGGCCGTTTGGGCCGAGGGCATGCGTTGGCCGCTGCCTTTGCCGCCCGGTGTGGCGCTGCAGTGGCTCAAAGACCCAGAAAACACCAACGCGCTGGCCGATGCTTATGAAGGCAGTGACTTCAAACGCGCTGAAAAAGACAAAGACCCGTCGCTGGCCCGTACCTATGCCACGGTGGAGGACTTGCTGGCCACGGGCGAGTTCGAGCGTCTGGCCCAAACCGTTTATGCGCCCTTGAAGGCCTGGGCCGAGCAAGCCGAGATCGAGGCCTTGCCCGATGCGCTGCACGACAGCGAAGAGGGAGAGCTGGCATGAGCACCTCACACGACCTCAATGCACACACCTTCACTGCCGATGCCCCCAATGCCCACGCCCTCAACGCGCACACCTTCCCCCTGCGCGGCAGCCACCTGATCGAGGCGAGCGCTGGCACGGGCAAGACCTGGACGATTGCCGCGCTGTATGTGCGCCTGGTGCTGGGCCACGGCCAAGATGGCACAGCGCCTGTGCGCCCCATGCTCCCGCAAGACGTTTTGGTGATGACCTTCACCCGCGCCGCTACACGTGAGCTGTCTGATCGGATCCGTGCCCGTTTGACCGAAGCCGCGCAGGTGTTCCGGGGCATGGCCGAAACCGACGATGAATTCCTTCAACAACTGACGAGCGAATACCCCGAAGGCGAACTGCGCGAGCAAGCCGCGCACCGCCTAGCGCTGGCAGCGCAGGCCATGGACGACGCGGCCGTCTACACCATCGATGCTTGGTGCCAGCGCATGCTGCGCGAACACGCGTTCGACAGCGGCAGTCTGTTTGAGGAAAACCTGGTCGGTGACGAAGCCGCGCTTCGCCTCGAAGCTGTGCAGGACTACTGGCGTCAACATCTCTACCCCATGGGCACGGCCCTGGTGACACAGGTGCTGGGTATTTGGCGCGATGTGCCCGCGCTCGAACAAGACATGCGCGCCCTGATGGCTGTGCCGCTGGACGATCCCGAACCCGGCACGCTGGCGCAGGTGTTCGGCGCGGCCATGGCCGAGCGCGACGCGCAACTGCAGTCGCTCAAGCAGGGTTGGGTCGACAAGGCTGACAACTTGCTGGGCTGGATCGAGGCGCAGCTGGCGGTCAAAAAACACGGCTGGAATGGCACTCTGCTGCAGGTTGGTCGTTCCCAAAAGTGGCTTGAAGCACTCAAGTCTTGGTCTCAAAGCGATGGCGATTTCAAAGCATTGAAAGACGCGATGGGCAAAGGCTGGAACCGTTTCACGCCCGAAGGTCTTTTAGAGTGCCGCAAGGATGGCGATGTGGTGGATTTGCCACCCGAAAGCCAAGCGTATGCGCAGTTGTTGGCAGGACTTGAGTCCTTGCCCGATCCCACCCAAGTTGCCCGCCTGCACGCCCGCACCCAGGTACTGCAGCGCATGGCCGAGCTCAAGCGGCGCAGCGGCTTGTTTGGCTTTGCCGACATGCTGCAGCGCCTGGATGTCGCGCTGGCCGACCCCGCCTCGGGAGAACGTCTGGCCCAGCGCCTGCGAGAGCAGTTTCCGGTGGCGATGATCGACGAGTTTCAGGACACCTCACCGCTGCAGTTCCGGATCTTTGACCGCATCTACCGCACGGCCGACAACCGGCTAGACACGGCGCTGCTGCTCATTGGTGACCCCAAGCAATCGATCTATGGTTTTCGGGGCGCGGACATCCACAGCTACTTGGCCGCACGCCGCGCCACTAATGGCCGTCACCATGTGCTGGGCACCAACTTCCGCTCCACCCAAGCGGTGGTGGCTGTGGTCAACCGTTGGTTCGACATTTCGCCAGACGCCTTTGGCTACAAGCAAGGCGATCAAGACGGTCAAGACCCTTTGCCGTTCCAGCCGGTGGGGGCGAAGGGCCGTTCTGAGGTGTTTACGACAAGCGCTGGCGATGTGCAAGCCATGACCGTGGTGCACGATGCCACTTTGCGCAGCCAACGCGATGCGCAGAAGCACCTGTCGGCGCTGTGCGCCGAGCAAATCGTGGCCTGGCTGAGCGATCCACAAGCGCGTTTCGCAGATGCGCAAAATGGCGACAAACCCTTGCAGCCCAAAGACATCGCCGTGCTGGTGCGCACGGGCAAAGAGGCTGCGGCCGTGCGCGATGCGCTGCGTCTGCGCGGTGTGGCCTCCGTTTATTTGTCGGACCGCGACTCGGTCTTCGCCAGCGACGAAGCGCAAGACCTTTGCCTGTGGCTGCGCGGCGTGGCCGAGCCGCAAGACATGCGCCGCCTGCGCGCCGCATTGGGTACGCGCACGGTGAGCCTGTCGCTGGCCGAGCTGTACGACCTGGCCACGCAAGACGAACTGCTGGACAAGCGTGCCGAGCAGATGCGCGAACTGCACCAGACCTGGCAAAGCCAGGGCGTGCTGGCCATGCTGCGCCAGTCGCTGCATGTACTGAAGTTGGCCGGGCGTTGGCGCGGCCAGACGGATGGCGAGCGGCGCCTGACGAATGTGCTGCACCTGGCCGAATTGCTGCAAGCGGCCAGCAGCCAGATCGAGGGCGAGCAGGCCCTGATCCGTTGGCTGGCCCAGCAGATGGACGAAGCGCAGTGGGGCAACACCAGCGGCGGCGAAGAGCAAACCGTGCGGCTCGAAAGTGACGAGGACCTGGTCAAGCTCATTACCATCCACGCCAGCAAGGGCCTGGAGTACCCGGTGGTGTGCTTGCCCTTTGCGCACAGCCACCGCGTGGTCACCGCTGACAAAGCCGCTGTGCTGCAGTTGGAGGGTGGTGAGGTTGAGGGCGAGGGCGAACGCCACTGGACGCTGGACTTTGACAAAGAGGACTCGCAGATCGCGGACCACGATCGCCTGCGCGAAGACCTGCGTCTGTGGTACGTGGCGCTCACGCGGGCGCGGCATGCGCTCTGGGTGGGCTGGAGCGCGGTCAAACGTGGCAACGGCAAGACCTGCGTGAACCACGACAGTGCTGCCGGACATTTGCTGGGCAGCGGTCAAGAATTAGAGTCGGCTGATTGGCTGAGCAAGCTGCAAGCCTTGCAGACCAATAAGGCAAGCAAGGCCTTGTCTGTGCGACTCTTGCTTGCCCCTGAAGTGGTGCCGCTGACGCTTTGGCAAAAGCCCGCGCAAACCACCGAGTTGATCGAGGCACTGAACTGCACCGCCCGCATCGACAAGTCTTGGACGATCGCGAGTTTTTCTCGCTTGACGCGTGACCTGTCTTCGCAGACCTTGGCGCCCTTGGTCTTGCACCTGAACCCACCGCGCCCCGCAGACGACGAGCCACCTGAAGATGCGGCCATGCCGATGGCCTCGGTGACCAGCCCCGGTGTTTTGACCCCGTGGCACGGCTTTGCCAAAGGCCCCACCGCGGGTAATTTTTTGCACGACCAGCTCGAATGGCTGGCGGCAGATAGTTTTGTTATCGACGCATCCAAGGCCGAGCGCCTGAAGTACCGCTGCGAAAACGCCGGTTACGCGGCCCAGGCCGGCGACGTAGTGCAGTGGCTCAGCCGTGTGGTCGCCCAGCCTTTGCGCGGACCGAACGCGTCGCTGAACGCGCTGGGTGCCCTGCTGCCCGAAATGGAGTTCTGGCTCCCCGCCGAGCGCCTTCATGCACGCCAGGTCGATGCCTTGTGTCAACAGCACCTGTTGCCCGGCGTGAGCCGCCCGCAGCTGCCCGACGCCCAGCTGCACGGCATGCTGATGGGCTTTGCCGACCTGGTGTTCGAGCACGATGGCCGTTACTGGGTGCTCGACTACAAATCGAATTACCTGGGGGCCGATGACGCGGCGTACACCGCACCGGCCCTGGATGCGGCCATGGCCCAGCACCGTTACGAAGTCCAGGCTGCGCTCTACATGCTGGCGCTGCACAGACTGTTGCGCGCCCGCTTGGGGGACGCCTATGACCCGGCACAGCAGTTGGGCGGCGCAGTGTATTTATTTTTGCGCGGCATCGACGGGCCTGCGGGCGGCTGCTGCACTTTGCCTGCGCCATGGGCATTGCTCGATGGTCTGGACGCCATGTTGAATACCGAGGTGGTGGCATGGGTTTGAGAAAGACCTCACGCATCGCGCCCGTGCCTTCTGCGCAAATGGATTGGCTCAAGGACCTGCCCGCCCAAGGCTTGACCGCTGCGCAAACGATGCAATGGCTGAACTTGTGGACTGGCCAAGGCCTGCTGCGCCACATCGACAGCGCTTTCGCGGCGCAGGTGCTTCGCCTGGATGCTGAGGCACCTGCGCCCTTGCTGGTGGCAGCGGCCGTGTTGGCGCAGATGGAAGGGCGCGGCCACACCTGTCTGCCGCTGGCTGAGCTGTGCCAGCCGCCTGTCGCCTTGCTGGGCTGGCCTGCGGCGGCGGTGGACGGTGCGCAGGGCCTCAAGGCCTTGTGGGCGCACCTGCCTGCCACGCTGGCCGATTGGCAAGCGGCTTTGCAAGGCCAAAGCCCCAGCATTGCTGTGCGCCTGGCCGATGCCCCCGACCAGGGCCAGCCGCTGGCGCTGGGCGGCTCGTCCGATGCGCCGCTTTTGTACCTGCGCCGTTATGCGGGCTATGAGCAGCGGGTCGGCCAGAGCCTGTTGCAGCGTGCCAGCGAGCCACTGGCCGTGCCCGAAGCGGCGGCACGCGAATGGTTGGACCGCTTCTTTGCACCCAACACAGAAGAGCCCGACGCCACCGACTGGCAAAAAGTGGCTTGTGCCGTGGCGTTGCGTGCGCGGCTGTCGGTCATCACGGGTGGGCCTGGCACCGGCAAGACCTACACCGCCGCCCGTTTGTTGGCGCTGTTGTTGGCGCTGCACCCCGAGGGCAGCCCGCTGCGCGTGGCACTGGCCGCGCCCACTGGCAAGGCGGCGGCGCGCCTGAAGCAGTCGATCGACAATGCGCTCACCCAGCTGCACGTGCCAGCCGATGCAGGGCTGGACCTGAACGCACTGATCGCCCGCATGGGCCCGGCGCGCACCCTGCATTCGCTGTTGGGGGCGCGGCCCGACACACGCCAGTTTCGCCACCATGCGGCCAATCCACTCGATGTGGATGTGCTGATCGTGGACGAAGCCTCGATGGTGCACCTGGAAATGATGGACGCCTTGCTCCAGGCCTTGCCGCCCACGGCGCGCTTGGTGTTGTTGGGCGACAAAGACCAGCTGGCCTCGGTGGAAGCCGGTGCGGTGCTGGGCGATTTGTGCCAAGACGCGGCCGCAGGCCGATACAGCGCGGCCACGGCGCAGTTTGTGCAGGCCGTGACGCGGCAGACACTGGCATCCGAATGGGTGGTGCCCGATCCGGCCCCCGTGCTGGCCCAGCAAACCGTGATGCTGCGCCAAAGCCGCCGCTTCAAAGGTGCGATTGGCCAGCTGGCGTTGGCGGTGAACCGGGGTGACGCGGCTGCAGCTCGCGCCTGCCTGGGTGGCCCAGACAACGCGGCAGCCTCTCCGGTGCTGGCCGTCCAGCCGAGCAGCCCCCAGGCCGTTTGCGCCCTGGCGCTGGGCGCATCGGGCAAGCCTTCTTACGCGAACTATTTGCGCCACATGCAAACTGGCCCGGTCGGGCAGGGTACTGATGCGCACGCCAGCTGGGTCAGCAATGTGCTCAAGGCCTTTGAGCGGTTTCGCATTTTGTGTGCGGTGCACCAAGGTGATTGGGGCACACAAGCATTGAATGCGGCGGTGCAACAAGCCCTGGCCGATGCGGGCCTGCTGCGCATCCAGGGCGAGTGGTACGAGGGGCGACCCGTCATGGTCACGCGCAACGACCCGCAGCTGGGCGTCTTCAATGGCGACGTGGGCGTGGTGTTGCCCAACACAGAAGGCAAGCCCAAGGTCTGGTTTTTGGACGGTGAGGCCCTGCGCTCGGTGAGCGTCATGCGCTTGGCCCAGGTCGATACCGCCTTTGTCATGACGGTGCACAAAAGCCAAGGCTCGGAGTTTGAGCACACCGCGCTGGTGCTGCCCCCGGGCGGTGCCGAGGTGCTCAGCCGCGAGCTGGTTTACACCGGCATCACGCGGGCCCGCGAGCAGTTCACCTTGGTCGAGGCCGAAGCCGGGTTGCTCGAAGCAGCCATCGACCGACCCAGCGTGCGCGCCAGCGGTTTGCGCCGATGGTGGCTTTGATTTCTCGGCCACAGCGCCGAAGAGCTGTCCCCGAAACGCTCAGCTGGCAAAGCCCTCGCAAGCGCCCGCATTGGCTTTGCCCCGGCATTCGCGCAACAGGCGTTTGTCGCGCTCGGCTTTGCTTTCGCCCGAGCCGGACGGGACCGGCTTGGGTGGTTTGGCTGCTTTGGATTTTTGGGCTTTGGTCGGTTTGTCTGCAGAGGTGACGGCCGTAAAGCCGTCTGTTGCGGCGCTGGCGGGGGGCATGGCCAACAAGCAAAGACCCCAACCGAGGCTCGCAAGTGTTGACGATAAATGCTGCGTGTTCATAGTGGTCTCCCTGTCTTTTGTTGTGAGTCTCATCATAGGCAAGCGCAGCTTTTGCGCAAGTGGCGACACATTCGAGGACGGGTAGCCGTTAGGATGGCGGCATGAAAAAACTTACCGCCCCCTTCATGCGCCAGGCTGTCATGGACCTGGAGGAGTCTCGCATCCGTGAAGTTGCCAACGCCGGCATGGGCCGCCCCGATGTGCTGGCCTTTTGGTTTGGTGAATCTGACGAGGTCACACCCGACATCGTGCGCCAAGCAGCGATCGATTCGATGCAAAAGGGAGAGACCTTTTATGCGCACAACCTGGGCCTGGCCGAGTTGCGCCAGGCCGTCTCAGCTTACATGTCGGCTCTGCACGGACCCATTGGCGAGGAGCGCCTGGCCATCACCTCGGGCGGCGTAAACGCCCTGATGCTGGCCGCGCAAGCCCTGATCGACACGGGCGACGAAGTGGTTGCCGTGACACCCGTGTGGCCCAACCTCACGGCGCAGGCCTTGGTCATGGGGGCGAATTTGAAATGCGTATCGCTGCGCCCCGTGGACGGCCAGTGGCAGCTCGACATGGCTGCGCTCAAAGCCGCCATCACGCCCGCCACGCGCATGTTGATCGTCAATTCGCCCAACAACCCCACGGGTTGGACGCTCAGCCGCGCCGAGCAGGCCGAGATCCTGGCGCATTGCCGCAGCACCGGCACCTGGGTGCTGGCCGACGAGGTGTACGAACGGCTGTATTACGAAACCGACACCGCCAACGGCTGCGCACCGTCTTTTCTGGATGTATCTCAGCCCGATGACCGCTTGGTCGTGGTGCACAGCTTTTCTAAGAGCTTTTTGATGACCGGCTGGCGTCTGGGCTGGTTGGTGATGCCCGCCACCATGACGCCGCACATGGGCAAATTGATCGAGTTCAATACCTCCTGCGCTTCGGTGTTCACCCAAAAGGCGGGTGTGGTGGCGCTGCAAAACACCGCCGACATCACGCCGCGTGTGGTGGCGCACCTCAAAGCCTGCCGCGACACCCTGGTCCCCCTGTTGCAGGCCGTACCCGGCGTGCAAGTGGCCTCAGCCAAAGGCGGCATGTATGCGTTTTTCAGGCTCGACGGGCACCCCGATTCGGTGCAGACTGCCAAACGTCTGGTGGCCGAGGCCGGGTTGGGCTTGGCCCCGGGCGAGGCCTTTGCCCCTGAGGCGGCAGGCTGGTTGCGCTGGTGCTTCGCTTCCAAAGACCTGACGCGGCTGGCGCAAGGCGTAGAGCGCCTGAGGGCTTGGCTGCTCGCCAATGGGGCAGGGGGCTGAAGTATGGGCAGAAGGGTGGGCGAAAGATTGTCGGTGGATCAGCCGCATCACCTGTGGTTTTTTAGAGCAGCAGGTTGAGGGGCTCTGGGCAGATGAACCCAGCGAGTGTCAAATGGAACGATCGCGCGCCAGCGGTGGGTTGCGCGAAAAATACTGCAGGATGCCGCGCAGCAGGGCGTCGGTGAGTTGCTTCTGGTACGCCTCGCTGCGCAGTTTTTCTTCTTCTTCCGGGTTGCTGATGAAGGCGGTCTCGACCAGCACACTGGGGATGTCGGGGGCTTTGAGCACCGCAAAACCGGCTTGCTCAACGCGGGGTTTGTGCAAGCGACCCACGCTGCCGATCTCGCGCAGCAAGCTGTTGCCCAAAGACAGACTGTCCTTGATTTGCGCTGAGGTGCTCATGTCGAGCAAGGCGCGTTGCACCTGTGCATCCTGACCGCCCAGGTTCACGCCGCCGATGTCGTCGGCCTTGTTTTCTTTTTGTGCCATCCAGCGCGCCGCAGCGCTCGTGGCGCCACCTTGGCTCAGCGCGAACACGCTGGCGCCTTGTGGCCGCGGGGTGTAGAAAGCATCCGCGTGGATGCTCACAAACAAGTCAGCTTGCACGCGCCGCGCTTTTTGGACGCGCACATGCAGGGGTACAAAAAAGTCGGCATCACGCGTCATGAAGGCCCGCATGGGGCTGCCGCCCACGCTGCTGGCGTTGATGCGAGCGCTCAGCATTTGGGCGATTTTGAGGACCACGTCTTTTTCGCGGGTGCCGCCCGGGCCAATGGCACCTGGGTCCTCGCCGCCATGGCCCGGGTCCAACGCGACCACGATCAACCGGTCAGTGTGGGACAGGGTGGGGCTCTTGCTCGGGCGAGTCGGATTGTCCATGAAGGGGCCGTCGCTCATGGGCATGTCAGGTCTGCGGGTCGTTGGCGCAGGCAAAGGTGTGGCACCTGAGCCGGGCTGGGTTTGGCGGGCGATCAGATCGCCCAAGGGGTCGTTCACCGCGGCCGAGGCCCCGGGCAGGCGGTCCACTGCAGACGGGGTTTTGGCCGCGGTGCGCTCCTGGATCAGCTGCTCCAGTGGGTCAATGGCTTGGCTGGGGTAGAGGTCGAGCACCAGGCGGTGCGCGTAAGGGGCGACGGGTTGCAGGCTGAAGACTTGCGGCGCAATGGGGTGCTTGAGGTCAATGACCAGGCGTACCACGTTGGTGCTGAATTGGCCCACCCGGATGCCTGCAATGTTCGGGTCAGTCGCTTGCACCTTTCCCACCAGCTCGCGCAACGCGGCGTTCAGTTGCATGCCTTGGATGTCCACCGCCAGGCGCGGTGGCGAGGCGATGAAGGTCTGTGTGCTTTGGATGGGCGCGTCCGATTCGAGCGTGACGCGGCTGTAATCGGGGGCAGGCCAAACCCGCACCGCCAGCATGTTGGCGCCCCGAGCGATTTGTGCAGCGCCCAGGCTCAGCACCAGAAAACCAGCCTTGATCAGGCGGCGGCGGTCACTTCGCATGTGCTGCACCTTGGGTCCACGCTTGCAACCACAACTGGCCGCGCTCTGTGCCTGTGCTGATGCGCACCTGGCGCTGGTCTTCGTCGATGGCCTCGAGCGCGATCACCCAATCGGGTGGGGGCAGTTGTCCTGCCACTTTGTCGGGCCACTCCATGAGTTTCAGGCCCGGCCCGGCAAAGATGTCGCGAAAGCCAGCGTCTTCAAATTCCTGTGGGTCGTTGAAACGGTAAAAGTCAAAATGCCAGATGGGCCAGACGGCATCGTTTGTGCTCACTGCGTTGACCGCTTGGTGCGGCTCGACCACGGCGTAAGTCGGGCTTTTGATGCGCCCCGTGACCCCGGCAGCGCGCAGCAGGTGGCGCACCAGGGTGGTTTTGCCCGCGCCCAGGTTGCCGCGCAGCTCGATGCGCGCATCGCGCCCACCGGGCCAGCTTTGCAGGCCTCGCGCCAGCTGCTCGGCAAAGGCTTGGGTGTCGGCCTCATGCAGCCACAAGCCCTCCCAACGCGCCGGGACGGCGGGGCTTTCTACAATCGGCGGGTGACTGCTCAACGTACTCAAATCGACCTTCTTGAACTGTGGCCCCAGATCCAGATCTGGGCGCGGGAGTCGGGATTGTCCCAAATTGGCGTGACGGGCATCGATTTGTCCTCGGCAGAGCCCGGACTATTGGCTTGGTTGGCAGCGGGTTTTCACGGCAGCATGGTCTATATGGAAAGTCATGGCATGAAGCGCGCCCGCCCGGCCGAGCTGGTGCCGGGAACGGTGAGCGTGATCACCGCCCGCATGGACTACTTGCCGCAGGACACCCCGCCAGAGTGGTGGGCGCGTGAAACTGCCCGCAGCCTGCAGCCGGGGGAGGCGGTGGTGTCGCTCTATGCCCGGGGGCGGGACTACCACAAGGTCTTGCGCAGCCGCTTGCAAAAACTGCAGGACCGCATCGCCTTGGCCATTGGCCCCTTTGGCCACCGTGTGTTCACCGACTCGGCCCCGGTGCTGGAGGCTGAGCTGGCCACCCGCAGCGGCTTGGGGTGGCGCGGCAAACACACTTTGGTCCTCTCACGCGAGGCTGGGTCGATGTTTTTTCTGGGCGAGTTGTTTGTGGACTTTGCGCTGAACGCCACGCCAGCGGTGTCGTCGCATTGCGGCCAGTGCACCGCCTGCATGGACCTGTGCCCTACGCAGGCCATCATCGGCCCTTACAAGCTGGATGCACGGCGCTGCATTGCTTACCTGACGATTGAGCACGCCGGGCCGATCGATGAGGCCTTGCGCCCGCTGATCGGCAACCGCATTTATGGCTGCGACGACTGTCAGCTGGCTTGTCCGTGGAACAAGTTCGCGCAAGTCAGCCCTTTGCCCGATTGGCAAGCGCGCGACGGTTTGGGCGCGGGCAGCATCGCTGAGCTCATGGCCTGGAGTGAAGCAGAATTTTTGCGCCGCACCGAAGGCAGTGCCATCCGCCGTATCGGGCACGCCCGCTGGTTGCGCAACCTGGCCTTGGCCGCGGGCAATGCCTTGGCCTCGTCGGCCCTGTCGGAACATGACCGCCAGGTTTTGCTGCAGGGTTTGGCGGTGCTCACTGGTCATCCAGACCCGGTGGTGCAGGAGCAGGTGGCCTGGTCACAAGCCCAAAACACGGCCCACCTGAAGCCAAGAAGTCAGACCTGAAGGGCGTGACCTGCAAAGAAAACCCTTGGCTGTTGGTGCCACTTGCGTTCAGCTGCGCAGCACACCCAATGCAAACGGCAAACTCAGCATGCCGGCCAAAGTGGACAGTGTCACCAGGCCCGCCACATAAGGTCCGTTGTAGCCCATGCGGGCGGCCAGGACATAGCAGGTGGAGGCGGTGGGCAGCGCCGAAAAAGCCAGCAAGATGGTGGTTTGGGTGGGGTTCAGGCCAAACAGCCGCGACAGGCCCAGCGCCATCAGGGGCATCACCACGTGTTTGACCAGCAGCACAGCCGTACTCAGCAGTTTGCCTTGGCGCAAGCTGCCCAGTTGCATGCCAGCGCCGGCCGCCATCAAACCCAGCGCCAAAGAGGCTGCACCAATGCGGCTGACGCTGGGCTCCAGCACATCGGGCATGCGAAAGCCCAGCAAGTTTGCCACCAGACCCGAAACGGTGGCGATGATGAGGGGGTTGCGCAACATTTCGTGCAAAAAGCCGGTTTGGGCTTGTCGGGCCATGGGCCAGATCGCGCCAATGTTGAACAGGGGCACGCAAAAACCAATCAGAACCGCAATCATCAGCAAGCCTTCGGGCCCGGCCAGGCGTTCGGCCAGCGCCAGGCCAATGAACGAGTTGAAACGAAAGCCCACCTGCGCCGCCGCCGCGTGGTCGCGCCGGTCCAGGTAGCGGCCCAGCACAGGCCAGTAGGGCAGGCTGTAGGTCAGAGCAATGGCCCCCAGCGCCAGACTCAGGCCCGCGCCGATCAGGCTGGAGGCAGCCGACAAGTCCAGCGGGCTTTTCACGATGGAGTGAAACAGCAGCACCGGGAACAGAAAGAAATACACCAGGCTCTCCACCTGTTGCCAGACCGGGCGGTTCAGGGCCGTGAAGCGGCAGATCAGATAGCCGCACAGGATCAGGGAAAAATCAGGAAAGAGGAGTTGGGCAAAATTCACTGGGCTAGGATAACCGAGTGTGTGAGTGTTCTTCAGGTGTGGCTCTCACCCGCAATGCCCCCTTGCGCGGTGTCAGGGCTTTGTGGGTTTCCCCCCTCACGCCGGGCCCCATTTTTTGCCTATCATGTGCGATCTTTAAAGGAGTTTTATCAAATGAAGCGACGTAGTTTGTTTTCTGCAGCCGGTTTGGCCGTCACCGTATTGGCCAGCGGATCGGTGTGGGCCCAGTCCTATCCCACCAAAACCATTCGGTTGCAGGTGCCGTTTGCGCCCGGTGGCACGACCGACATCGTGGCCCGCGTCATCGCTGAGCCGCTGGGCAAAGCCCTGGGCCAAAGCGTGATCGTTGAGAACAAGGCCGGTGGTGGTGGCGTGGTGGGCGCGACCGAAACCGTACGCGCTGCGCCCGATGGCTACAACCTGGGCATGGCCACCGTGTCGACCACGGCTGCCAACCCGGCCATCAACCCCAAGATTCCGTACAACGTCCTGACCGACTTCACGCCCATCATCAACATTGCGGCCACACCCAATGTGATCGCGGTGCACCCCAGCTTTCCGGCCAAGGACTACGCGGGTTTTGTGGCCGAGTTGAAGAAGAACCCCGGTAAATACTCCTACGCCTCCTCGGGCACGGGCGGCATCGGCCACCTGCAGACCGAGTTGTGGAAGAGCCTGGCGGGTGTGTTCATCACCCACATCCCTTACCGGGGCGCAGGCCCGGCCCTCAACGACACCGTGGCCGGTCAGGTGCCGATCATTTTTGACAACCTGCCCTCGGCCCTGCCCTTCATCCAATCGGGCCGATTGGTGCCCATCGTGGTGGCCGCGCCTCAGCGCCTTTCGCAGCTTCCCAATGTGCCCACCTTCAAGGAAATCGGCTTAGAGCCCGTCAACCGCATGGCTTACTACGGCATCCTGGGCCCCAAGAACTTGCCCAAAGAGGTGGTCGACAAGATCAGCGCGGGCGTGAAAAAGGCCCTGCAAGAGCCGGGCGTGACCAAGCGCATCAACGACACAGGCTCTTTGGTGGTGGCCAACACGCCTGAAGAGTTCACGGCCCAGATCAAGGCCGAGTTCGAGGTCTACAAGAAAGTCGTGGACCAACAAAAACTCAAGCTGGACTGATTCCAGTCCATGCACGAGGCCAGCCAGAGCGCCATCGACCGATTTGCCGAGGCCCTCTGGCTGGAGGACGGACTGTCCGCCAATACCTTGTCGGCTTACCGTCTCGATCTGTCCCTCTTCGCCACTTGGCTGTTTGTGACGCACAGGCTGGCGCTGGTGGCGACCGAAGAACACCACCTGCAGGCTTACTTTGCCGATCGCCATGGCCAAACCAAGGCGACATCGGCCAACCGCAGGCTCACCGTGTTCAAGCGTTTTTTTCGCTGGGCGCTGCGTGAACGCCTGGTTCAATCCGATCCCACCTTGCGGATGCTGGCCGCCAAACAGGCCTTGCGCGTGCCCAAAACTTTGGGCGAGGCGCAGGTCGATGCGTTGTTGTCTGCACCCGACGTGGCCACACATCTTGGCCTGCGTGACCGCGCCATGCTGGAGCTGATGTACGCCAGTGGCTTGCGTGTCAGCGAGCTGGTGAGTCTGAAAACCCTGCATGTCTCGCTCAACGAGGGGGTGCTGCGCATCATGGGCAAGGGCAGCAAAGAACGCCTGGTGCCTTTTGGCGAAGAGGCGCGTGAATGGTTGCAGCGCTACTTGGCTCAGGCCAGACCGGCCATGTTGGGCAAGCGGCAAACCGAAGACCTGTTTGTCACCACCAGCGGCAGCACACCCGGCACAGCCATGTCACGCGTCATGTTCTGGAGTTTGGTCAAGCGTTACGCCATCGAAGCGGGCATCACCGCGCCCCTGTCTCCGCACACCTTGCGCCATGCTTTCGCCACGCATTTGCTCAACCATGGGGCCGACTTGCGCGCCGTGCAGATGCTGCTGGGCCACGCCGACATCTCGACCACCACCATTTACACCCATGTGGCACGCGAGCGGCTCAAGGCGCTGCACACGCAACACCACCCGCGCGGTTAGCGCAGGGCGTCCAATTCCGCCTCTTCAAATCCAGCCAACCGCCGCGCCGCCATGTTGAAGGGCGGGCGCAGTTTGGGGGCGTCGTATTGCGCGATCAGCTCGGCGTAGGTGTGCACCGGATCCAAGCCGCGCTTGTCGCACAGGTAACGGTACCAGCGGTTGCCTGCGGCCACGTGGCCGATTTCGTCTTGCAAGATGATGTCCAGGATCTCACCCGCCCGGTGGTCGCCCACGCTGACCAGCTTGTTTTTGACACCGGGCGAGGCGTCGAGGCCCCGCGCTTCCATGGTGCGCGGCACGATGCCGATGCGCGCCAGGATGTCGGCCTGGGTGCGCTCGGCCATGTCCCACAGCGTGTTGTGGGCTGGAAAATCACCATAGTCAAACCCCATGTCCAGCAAGTGCTGGCGCAGCAGACAGAAGTGTTTGGCTTCTTCTTGGGCAATGCGCACCCAGTCGGTGTAAAAAGCTTCGGGCATGCCCGCAAAGCGCCAGACCACGTCGAGCGCCAGGTCGATGGCGTTGAGCTCGATGTGCGCAACCGAGTGCACCAGCATGGCCCGGCCCTCGGACGTGGCCATGGATTTGGCTTTGAGCTGGGTGTGCGGCACCAGTGCGGGACGGTCTGACCGGCCGGGGCCTGAGCTGGGGGCTTGCAGGGTGTCGTCCGCGCCCACGGGCAGGCTCAGGTCCAGTGCCAACGTGGCCTGGGCCTTGAGGTTCGGGTCGGTTTGCGTCCAAGGGCGCAGGGCGGCGGAGCGCAGGGTGTGCATGGTGATCGCTGGCAGCGCCCACGGCGGGGTGTGGGCATCCCTACAATTGTAGGTTTTCAAGAAGACCTAACCGACAGGAGACCGCCATGGCCATTTACCAACTGGATGATCAAACCCCCGAACTCGCCGAGACCGCCTGGGTGGCCGACAACGCGCAGGTCATGGGCGCGGTCAAGATCGCGGCCGATGCCAGTGTTTGGTTTGGCGTGACGGTGCGGGGCGACACCGAGACGATTGAGATCGGCGAGGGCAGCAACATCCAGGATGGCAGCGTGATGCATGCCGACCACGGCAAACCGATCAAGGTGGGCAAGCACGTCACGGTGGGCCATATGGTCATGCTGCACGGCTGCACGATTGGCGACGAGTCGCTGATCGGCATCGGCGCGGTGGTGCTCAACGGTGCGAAGATTGGCAAGAATTGCCTGGTGGGCGCGGGCTCTTTGGTGACCGAGGGCAAGGAGTTCCCTGATGGCTCGATGATCATGGGCACGCCCGCCAAGGTGGTGCGTGAACTCAGCCCCGAGCAAATAGAAGGCTTGCGCCAAAGCGCCCGCCACTATGTGGAAAATGCCCGCCGCTTCAAGGCCGGCCTGAAAAAAATCAGCTGATTTTTTGGCCAGACCCAACGCTTTTTAACTTTTGAGGATCGGCCCCACGGGGCTGTTGATTGCACTTTGTCCGAACTCCATAAATTCATTTTCGAAGGCCTGCCGGTGCGCGGCATGCTGGTGCGTCTGACCGATGCCTGGCAAGACATTCTGGCGCGCCGCGCTGCCAACTCCGAGACTGGCGCTTACCCTGCGCCCGTGCGCCAGTTGCTGGGCGAGATGGCGGCGGCGGGCGTGCTGATGCAGGGCAACATCAAGTTCAATGGCGCTTTGGTGTTGCAAATTTTTGGCGATGGCCCGGTCAAGCTGGGCGTGGTCGAGGTGCAACCGGATTTGAGCCTGCGCGCCACCTGCACCCAGGTGGGTGAGGTGGCCGACGACGCGACGCTGAGCCAGATGGTGAACGTGAACAACGAAGGGCGTTGTGCCATCACACTCGATCCGCAGGACCGTTTGCCGGGTCAGCAGCCTTACCAAGGCGTGGTGCCTTTGTTTGGCAACCGGGGTGAAAAACTGGAAAACATCAGCGAGGTGCTGGAGCATTACATGCTGCAGTCCGAACAGCTGGACACCGTGCTGGTGCTGGCGGCCGACGACAAGGTGGCGGCGGGCTTGTTGATTCAGCGTTTGCCCATCGAAGGCGAGGGCAATCTGGCAGGCCAAGTGGATTCGTTGATGCGCGAGTCGGTGCTGGGTCAAAGCGAAGACTTCAGCCGCATCGCGATCCTGACCAAAAGCCTCAAGCGCGAAGAGCTGCTGGGGCTGGATGCCGAAACCATCCTGCACCGCTTGTATTGGGAGGAACCGCTGGCGCGTTTTGAGCCGTTCATCGGCGAGACGGGCCCGCGCTTTGCCTGCCGCTGCAACCGCGAACGCGTGGGCAACATGATCCGCAGCCTGGGCACCGAAGAGGTGGAAGGCATCATTGCCGAGCAGGGCCAAGTCGAAGTGGGCTGCGACTTTTGCGGTGCGCAATACCGCTTTGACCCGGTGGACGCAGCTGCCTTGTTCACCGGCTTGCCGCCCGATTTGCCCGCTGGTTCTGTGCACTGAGCACTGAGCACCGGTGGGGCATGCTCCTGCGCCAGGCGGTGGGCGCCCAGAGTGACCAGCCCGGCAGCGCCCGCTGGCTGCGGGCCTGACCGGGTCAGGGGATCAACTGCCGCGCGTGACGGGCATGCGGACGTCGCCCGGCAAAGCCAACTGCTTGGCCAGCTCCAGTTTGGCCAGCGAGTTGCGGTGTACTTCGTCCGGACCATCCGCTAAGCGCAAGGTGCGCTGGTGGGCGTAGGCATAGGCCAGCGGGAAGTCTTGCGACACGCCGCCACCGCCGTGTGCCTGAATGGCCCAGTCGATGATCTGGCAGGCCATGTTGGGGGCCACGATCTTGATCATGGCGATCTCGGCCTTGGCGACTTTGTTGCCCACGGTGTCCATCATGTGCGCGGCTTTGAGGGTCAGCAAGCGGGCTTGCTCGATCATGCAGCGCGATTCGGCAATGCGCTCTTGCCACACGGTCTGGCGGGCCACTTCGCGGCCAAAGGCCACGCGTTCGTTCAGGCGCTTGCACATCAACTCGAGGGCGCGTTCGGCGATGCCGATGGTGCGCATGCAGTGGTGGATGCGGCCAGGGCCCAAGCGGCCTTGTGCGATTTCAAAGCCACGGCCTTCGCCCAGCAAAATGTTTTCGGCTGGCACACGCACGTTCTTGAGCACGACTTCCATGTGGCCATGCGGCGCATCGTCGTAACCAAAGACCGACAGGGCACGCACCACGGTGATGCCGGGTGTATTGGCGGGCACCACGATCATGGATTGTTGTTCATGGCGACCGGCATCGGGGTTGGTCTTGCCCATGACGATGTAGACCGCGCAGCGTGGGTCGCCCGCGCCGGACGACCACCACTTGCGGCCATTGATCACGTATTCGTTGCCATCGCGGCGAATTTCACATTCGATGTTGGTCGCATCGGACGAGGCCACATCGGGCTCGGTCATCAAAAAAGCGGAGCGGATTTCACCACGCAACAAAGGCTCCAGCCATTCGTCTTTGAGGCTTTCGCTGGCATAGCGCTCCAGCGTTTCCATGTTGCCGGTGTCGGGCGCTGAGCAGTTGAAGATTTCAGCCGCAAAGGGCACGCGGCCCATGATCTCGCACAGAGGGGCGTATTCGAGATTGGACAGTCCTTGTGGGGCGCGTGTCGACTTGGGCAGAAAAAGGTTCCACAAACCGGCGGCCAACGCCTTGGGCTTGAGTTCCTCGACAATTTTGGTGGGCACCCAGGCGTTGCCTTTGGCGCGGTTTTCGGCAATCTCTTCGAAGAACCTCGCCTCATTGGGGTAAATGTGCTGGTCCATGAAGGCCAACAAGCGGGCCTGCATGTCCTTGACCTTGGGGGTGTATTCAAAATCCATGGTCTATCTCCTTGAAGTGATGGGTCGAAAAAGGGGGGGTCAGGCTTTGCAGGCGAACTGCCAGGCCAACTCGGCCATCGGGCGCGCACCGGCACCAGAGGTTTTGGCTTGCTCGCTGGATGCTGTGCCGTCTTCGACGCGTTTGGCTATGCCTTGCAAAATCGCGGCAATTCGGAACATGTTGTAGGCCAGATAAAAATTCCAATCTTTGGCCAAAACTTCGGGTGTCGTGAATCCCGTGCGCTCGCAGTAGCGGCGAATGTATTCTTGCTCGGACGGGATGCCCAAAGCTTCAAAGTCCAGTCCGCCAATGCCGCGGAAGGTGCCGGGCGAGATGTGCCAAGCCATGCAGTGGTAGCTGAAGTCGGCCAGTGGGTGACCCAGCGTGGACAGTTCCCAATCGAGCACGGCCAGCACGCGCGCCTCGGTGGGGTGAAACATCAGGTTGTCCAAGCGGTAGTCGCCGTGCACGATGCCGACCAGGGACTCGTCTTTGGCGCTGTCTGGGATGTTTTTCGGCAGCCACTCGATCAGCTGGTCCATCTCGGGGATGGGCTGGGTGATGGAGGCGGCGTATTGCTTGCTCCAGCGGCCAATTTGGCGCTCGATGTAGTTGCCCGGTTTACCGTAACTGGACAGGCCTTGCTTGGCCACGTCCACTTTGTGCAGAGCGGCCAGCACACGGTTCATTTCATCGTAAATCGCGCCGCGCTCAGCCTGCGACATGCCGGGCAAGGATTGGTCCCACAGCACGCGACCTTGCACAAATTCCATGACGTAAAACGCACGCCCAATGACCTCTTCATCGTCGCACAGCACATGCATTTGGGCTACGGGCACATCGGTCCCATGCAGGCCTTTCATGACCGTAAATTCGCGCTCGATGGCGTGGGCCGAAGGCAGCAACTTGGCCACGGGACCGGGCTTGGCCCGCATCACGTATTGGCGCGAGGGGGTGATGAGTTTGTAGGTCGGGTTGGACTGGCCGCCTTTGAACATTTCCACGCTCAAGGGGCCTGCAAAGCCCGTAAGTCTGGCACCGAGCCAGGCTTCCAAGGCAGGGATGTCGAAGGCGTGGGTGCCCGTGACAGGCCGGGTCCCCACGAAATGGTCGAATGCACTCATGGGTTAGCCCGGGCTGTGGGCCGGCCGCACCAAGCGGCCGACGGGAGAGACAAGTTCAAACGCGTCAGTGGTCCGCGTTCACGATCAACAACAGCGCGTCGCGGTCCAGCACCACCAGGCCGCCCGGCTCGATGCGGATGATTTGTTCGCGTTCCATCTGCTTGAGTTCTTGGTTGACCCGCTGACGAGATGCGCCCAGCAACTGAGCCAGTTCTTCCTGGGCCAATTGCAAGCTGATGCGAATCGCCTTGGCGTCCGACAAACTCGGCACCCCATAGCTGCGCAGCAAATGGTTGAGTTGCTTGGCCAGACGCGCTCGCAAGGGCAGGGTGTTGAGGTCTTCCACCAAGCCATAGAGCTGGCGAATGCGCCGCGCATGCAGGCGCAGCATGGCGTCGTAAAACTCGACGTGCTGCGTCAGGATTTTCTTGAAGTCGGCCTTGGCCACGTTCAAGGTGGTGGTGTCGCCGTGCGCATAACAGTCGTGTGTGCGCCGATCTCCGTCGAAGATCGACACATCGCCAAACCAGATGCCCGGCTCCACGTAGGTCAAGGTGATCTGCTTGCCTGACACCGAGGTCGAGCTCACGCGCACTGCCCCTTTGGCGCAGGCGATCCACTGCTCGGGCGGATCGCCCCGGGCAGCAAGCATGTCGCCGTCTTTGTGTCGTTTGACGTAAGCGCATCGAAGTATGTCGTGTCGAAGTGAAGGTGAAAGGCTGGAGAACCAGCGACCATTGTTGATCGCCTCTCTTTCCTCCATTGTCAGAATCGGTTCGTCCATGCTCTGTCCTTTGAGTGACTGATGATCGGGTTTTTGTCGCCTGGGGGACCAGGCGCTTTATTCGTAGTCGGGTGTTTGCTTGTTCAAAAACGCACCAATGCCAATGCCGGCGTTGGGGTGGTGCAGGTTTTTGACAAATTCATTGCGCTCACGCGCCAGTTGCGCATTCAAGCTGCTCCCATCCGCGTCGCTGAGCAGTTCCTTGATGCTCGCCAGTGCGTTGGGGGCCCGGGCGTTGAGTTGTTCGGACAGTTCCAGGGCTAGCTGCAGGGACTGTCCGGCATCGGCCAGGCGGTTGACCACGCCCAGTTGCTGCAGGCGCTCGGCACCGATGCGCTCACCGCACATCAGGAGTTCGGTGGCCAATTGGCGCGGCACGGCACGCGACAGGCTCCAGCTGCCGCCACCATCGGGCGACAGGGCAATGGAGCTGTAGGCCATCACGAACACGCTGTTGCGCGCTGCGACGATCATGTCGCAGGCCAGGGCCAAAGAGAAACCGGCACCGGCCGCAGGGCCTTCCACTGCCGCGATCACGGGCTTGGGAAAGGTACGGATGGCTTCGATCCAGTTGTGCAGGCCTTCGATGCTTTGGGCTTGGTGCTCGGGGGGCAACTGCCGGTTGTTTTGCAGGCGCTGCAAATTGCCACCCGCGCTGAAGATGCCGTTGGCCCCGGTGATCACGACGCTGCGCACATCGGGGTTCGATTCGGCCACGCTCAGGGCTTCGACCCCGGCGGCGTACATTTCGGGTCCGAGGGCGTTGCGAAACTCCGGGTTGCTGAGGGTCAGGACCAGGGTCCGGCCTTCGCTGGTGCTGAGCAGTTGGGCGGTCATCTTGTTTCTTCATTGGTTGGGGACAGAGCTCAAGATCTGTCCCGCAAAGTCATTCAGATGGGGACAGAGCTCAAGATCTGTCTCCCAAAGTCATTCCGATCAGGGCAGAGCTAAAAAACTGTCCCGCAAAGTCATTATTCTTCCGTGTGCATCAAGGACAGGCCAATTGCACCACGGCGGCGCAACCACGGGCTGGGGCGATAACGGGGGTCACCATAAACCGTTTGGAGGTTGAACAGCACTTCCAGGATGCTGTCGGGACCCAAGCGGTTGCCCATGGCCAAGGGCCCCATGGGGTAGGCCAGGCCCAGAGTGACGGCGGTTTCCAGGTCTTGCGGGCTACAGATACGTTGCTGGCACATGTCGGACGCGATGTTGACAATGGACGCCACCACGCGTTGCGTGACAAAACCGCCACTGTCGCGGATGACCGAGACGGCTTTGCCGTCTCGGGCAAACAAGGCGTGCGCCGCATCGCGCATGTCTGTGCGCGTGGCCGGATTGGTGGCCAGCACGCGCCGCTTGGTGGAAGTGTCCTCGAACAGCATGTCGATACCGACGGTGCGGGCTGGGTCCAAGCGCTCCACCACGGCCACGGTGGTGATGTCAAAGCCCAGCGGCGCGACGAGCGTCAGCGCATCGGGTGAGGGCGATGCACCGGTTTCGATTTGGGCGCCCAGGTCTTTGAGCAGCTGCAGCAATTCCATGCGGCGGGCTGCTCGGGTCGAGACCCACAGGGGTGGGATGTTGTCCACCACGGGAACGGGTGGCTCGGCCGGCACTTGCGCTGCGCCATCGACGTATTTGTAGAAGCCTTCGCCGACTTTTTTGCCAACCACGCCACCGGCCAGGCGCTGGGCGGTGATCACGTTGGGGCGGTAGCGTGGTTCTTCGTAGTACTGGTGGTAGATCGCTTCAATGACGTGGTGCGACACGTCCAGGGCCGTCAGGTCAAACAGCTCGAAGGGACCAAGTTTGAAGCCCACTTGATCGCGCAGGATGCGGTCGATGGTGGCGAAATCGGCAATGCCTTCGCTCACAATGCGCAGCGCTTCGGTGCCGTAACCCCGTCCGGCGTGGTTGACGATGAAGCCGGGTGTGTCTTGCGCCTGCACCGGAGTGTGGCCCATCTGGCGGGCAAAGTTGGTCAGGCGTTGGCACACAGCGGGGTCTGTTTTGAGGCCCGCAATCACCTCCACCACCTTCATCAGAGGTACTGGGTTGAAGAAGTGGTAGCCCGCAAACTGGGCTGGCCGCTGCAAGGCGGCGGCAATCGCCGTGACTGAGAGCGAGGAGGTGTTGGTGACCAATATGGCGTTGGATGACAGTACTTTTTCCAGATCGGTGAACAGACTTTTCTTGATGTCGAGCCTTTCGACGATGGCTTCGACCACCAATTCGCAATCGGCCAAGTCTTGCAGGCTGGCAGCGCCAAGCAGACGGCTTTTGTGTCCGGCTACGGCTTCGGCGCTCAAGCGGCCTTTTTCTTGCAATTTGTCCCACTGTTGGAACACCACATCGCGGGCTTTTTGAATGGCATCGGCTTGCGTGTCGTACAGCCAGACCTGGCTGCCGGCTTGCGCGGCGATTTGGGCAATGCCCCGGCCCATGGCGCCGGCGCCGATGATGGCAACTTTGGAAAATGCGAGAGTCATGTTGAAAGTATGGATACAAGGCGCTAGGCCGGGTCAAAAAACGTGTTGAATCGCTGGGCGAGTGGACAGGTAAGCCGGACGGCAAGCGCCGATTATGTCTTCTGTTATGGCGACTTGGGCCAGGCTGTTCAGCGACGAACCTGCAAGGCGCCCGGATTGACGATGTTGGTAGGCGTGCCTTTGATGAAGTTGACGACGTTGTCAAACGCTGAGCCGAAATACAGTTCATAACTGTCTTTTTCGACATAGCCGATGTGGGGCGTGCAAATGCAGTTCTCGAGCCGCAGCAAGGCTGAGCCTTGCAAAATCGGCTCGGATTCAAACACGTCGACTGCGGCCATACCGGGTCGACCCCGGTTGAGTGCTCCGATCAAGGCATTGGTTTCGATCAGTTCGGCACGCGAGGTGTTGACCAGCAAGGCCGTGGGTTTCATGAACCCCAAGTCATCGCTGGTGACGATGCCGGTAGTCGCCTCATCCAACCTGAGGTGCAAGGTCAGCACATCCGCGTTCTGAAAAAAAGCTTCCCGACTGGTGGCAGCGGCATACCCGTCTTTGACCGCGCGCACGCGTGATTCGTCGCTGCCCCAGACCTGCACATGCATGCCGAAAGCTTTGCCGAACCCCGCAACCAGTTGGCCTATTTTCCCGTAGCCCCAGATGCCCAGGGTTTTACCTTTAAGCACCGTGCCCAGCCCAAAGTTGACCGGCATCGAGCTGGCTTTGAGGCCCGATTGCTGCCATGCACCGTGCTTGAGGTTGCTGATGTATTGAGGCAACCTTCTCGTGGCCGCCATGACCAGAGCCCAGGTGAGTTCAGCAGGGGCAATGGGCGAGCCCACACCTTCGGCCACGGCCACGCCTCGCTCGGTGCAGGCCGCCAAGTCGATGTGGCTGCTCACGCGGCCGGTTTGGGCAATCATTTTGAGTCGGGGCAGCTTCTCGATCAGGGCGCGGTTGAGCCCTGTGCGTTCGCGGATCAAGACAATCACATCGGCGTCTTTGAGCCGAACGGACAGCTGGCCAATGCCTTTGACCGTGTTGGTATAGACCTTGGCAGGGTAGTTCTCGAGTTTGGCTGCGCAGTCGAGTTTGCGCACGACATCCTGGTAGTCGTCAAGGATCACAATGTTCATGCTCGACATTGTGCCTTGTCACGTGCCTGACTGGCGCCAGTCAGGCACATATCGGTGATGCTTTAACGCATGCGGCGGCAAGTCGCTTTGTGCCACTGCAAACCCCAACGGAATCCCGGGGGGTGTTTGAGGGCACAAGCCCGCCATAAGTTAGGAAGGGCGGTGTCGCGCTTCCAAGGCGACGAGTCGATCGAGCTCGGCGCAGACGTCGGCCATGCGTCCGGAGATCACCATGCGGCCGGCACCGGGGGAGTTTTGACCACATTCGTGGACACGCAGGACGCGCAGGCTGGGTTGGCGTTGGGTCACGGGCGTCTTGACGTGGGATGGCGTGGCACAAGGTGTGGGCCGAATGGCCCATTCGGGGTGCATGCGGACAGGCTGTCTTTTGGACAAAACCTGCACTGGGGTGCCGGTGGCGAAGGCGGGCAGGTTCTTGAACAGACCTGAGAGGGCAAGCAGAGCGATTCCCATGTGAAACCTTTCAATAGCATGGAGGTTGGACACAGGCAGGATTGATGAAGAAAGTCGTTGGCTTCAGGGCTGATGAACAGCGCCCGCCACCTGAGGCCGCGACTGAAAAATGTCACATCACGAAGCTGTTGCGGATCAGGCCCACGGCCAGGCCTTCAATGTCAAAAGGCTCTCCGGGGTGCACCACAATGGTCGGGTAGTCGGGGTTTTCGGGCAGCAGTTCGATGCCGGAGGCGGTTTTGTGCAGACGTTTGACCGTGACCTCTTCACCCAGGCGGGCTACCACGATCTGGCCGTTGCGCACTTCCTTGGTGGATTTGACGGCCAACAAGTCGCCGTCCATGATCCCCGCATCCCGCATGGACATGCCACGCACCCGCAGCAGATAGTCGGGTTGCTGGGCAAACAGGCTGCTTTCGAGTTGGTAGGTGCGGTCGACGTGTTCTTGCGCCAGGATGGGCGAGCCCGCAGCCACACGCCCCACCAAGGGCAGACACAGCTGACCCAGCCCGGGCAGGCTGAGGCTGAACAAATCAGCAGGTGCGCGTGAGTTGCTGCGCGAGCTGCCTTTGAGGCGAATGCCGCGCGAGGTGCCGCTGACCAACTCGATCGCGCCTTTGCGTGCGAGGGCCTTGAGGTGCTCTTCTGCGGCGTTGGGTGATTTGAAACCCAGAACGCTGGCGATTTCGGCGCGGGTTGGCGGAGCGCCTGTGTTGGCGATGGTGTTCTGGATCAGTTCCAGAATTTCTTGTTGGCGGGCGGTGAGCTTGGGGCTGTCGGTCATGGTGGTCTCCTGGTGAGGGTTGGGCTGTTTTTTCATCCAGTGACTGTATTTTTAAACAGTTTCTTTGTTTGTGCAAGCTTGCCAAGAGAAAAAGTCTGAAATTGGACCTGCAGTGGCGAGGCCAACTCGAAGCCGTTGTGGACGCAACGAGGGTCTTTCACGCTCGACCACCGTTGTAAGTCACTGTGCCTGATCAGCTCGACACAGCGCCCAGAAAGCCGATGTGCTCAGAGCGCGATGTGTCGTCCGCCAACAACAAAGCCCCTGAAAAGGGGCTTGTGGCGTGGGTGCAGCCCGTTGCTGCGAGAGGCCGCTTATTGGGCCAGCGCGGTGAATGCGCGGGTGGTGATGTCTTCCACGCTGCCCGTGCCACTGATGGCGCGGTACTTGGGCGCGGCGGCTGCATCGGCTTGTGCCCAATGGGAGTAATAGTCCACCAAGGGGCGGGTCTGTGTGCTGTAGACGTCCAAGCGCTTTTTAACGGTGTCTTCTTGATCGTCGGCGCGTTGAACCAAGGGCTCTCCGGTCACATCGTCTACACCTTGGACTTTGGGTGGGTTGAACTTGACGTGGTAGGTGCGGCCTGAGGCTGGGTGTGAACGGCGGCCGCTCATGCGTTCGATGATGGCTTCAAAGGGCACGTCGATTTCGAGCACGTAGTCGAGTTTGACGCCGGCAACCTTCATGGCTTCAGCTTGGGGGATGGTGCGCGGGAAGCCGTCAAACAGGAAGCCATTGGCGCAGTCGGCTTGGGCGATGCGTTCCTTGACCAGGTTGATGATCAGGTCGTCGCTGACCAGGCCGCCTGACTCCATGACGGCTTTGGCTTGTAGGCCCAGCGGGGTACCGGCTTTCACGGCCGCACGCAGCATGTCACCGGTCGAAATTTGGGGAATGTTGTACTTTTGGCAAATGAAAGTGGCCTGGGTGCCTTTGCCTGCGCCGGGTGCGCCCAACAAAATCAGTCTCATGGTTGTTTTCCTTATTGCTTGTCGTGGAGTGGGTCAGCCGGGTCTCGATGGGACCCGTGGCGTGGCTGACAACTGAGGCGAGAATATCACGCGAGGCGCAATCTGGGCTTACGCCCCGAGCATGGCGCGAACGCGTTCCAAGTCTTCTGGGGTGTCCACTCCCGGGCCCGGGGCCTGGTCGGTGGTGTAAACGGCAATGCGGTGACCGTGCCACAGGGCGCGCAGCTGTTCCAGAGATTCCAGCTGCTCCATGGGGGCGGGAGGCAGTTGAGGGAAGTGGGCCAGAAAACCAGCCCGGTAGGCGTAAATGCCCACATGTCGCAGGGGGGGCGGGCTGGGCAGTTGGGTGAAGGGTTCGGGGTCCTTGCCCAAGTTATCAACGGCCCTTTGCCCATCGCGCCACCAGGGAATGGGTGCGCGGCTGAAATAAAGCGCCATCTGGCGGGCGTCCGTGACCACTTTGACCACATTCGGGTTACAAAAGTCGGCCAGCAGGGTGATGGTGTTGGCGGCTGTGCTCATGCTGGCTTCAGGCCGATCGATGAGCAGCTGCGCCACCTGGTCAATGAGTGTGGGCTCGATGAGCGGCTCGTCGCCTTGCACGTTGACCACCACGGCCTCATGACTGAGGCCCAGCAACTGGCAGGCCTGGGCCAGACGGTCGCTGCCGCTGACGTGGTCCTGGCGGGTCAAAAGGGCCTGCACACCGTGGGCTGCGCAAGCGGCCACGATGCGTTCGTCATCGGCGGCCACCACCACTTGACGTGCATTCGACAGCATGGCGCGCTGTGCCACCCGCACGACCATGGGCAGTCCGGCGATGTCCGCCAGGGGTTTGCCGGGCAGGCGACTGGACGCCATGCGCGCGGGAATCAGGACGCTGAAGTTGCCGTCGGGAAGGGTCTGCCGCATGCGTGGGCTTTCAGAGCGGGGGACGCACAGCAGCCAGCTTCTCGATTTCCTCGTCACTCAAGGTGCGCGCTTCGTTTTCGAGCAGGATGGGAATGCCCTTGCGCACGGGATAAGCCAGGCGAGCGCTGCGCGAGAGCAGCTCCTGGGTCTCGCGGTCAAAATCGAGCGGTCCTTTGGTGACTGGGCAGACCAGCAGTTCAAGCAGTTTGGTGTCCATGGGGCAATGATAACGGCGCAAGACAAGCCGGGCAGCGTTGTGGCCAGGCCAGTCGGGTCGTTTCAGCGAAACGGTTTTTCAGTCAGGCGCTTGTCCAACGCCTGCCAGAACGCGGATTCGGGCGTCAGCACCAAGGGCACGGCCAAGGCCTCAGGCTGGTGCCGCCAGAGTTTGACCGCGTCCTTTTCTGTGCACAGCAAAAAGCGATCTGATGGCGTTGGAGACCCGTGTGCGTAGTCAAAATGGTCGGGCAAGGCGGTGGTCTGGTTCAGTTGCAAACCGGCTGCACGCAGCATGGCAAAAAATGCCTCGGGACGTGCCAGACCGGCGACTGCATCGACGGGCTGACCCATCAGACTGGACAAAGCCAGGCTGCGGCCTTGAGCGTCATGCGCCAGTGGGGCCAATTGACGCTGCGCTTGAAAGCCGCCCGGCAAGCCATTGGCGCCGGTGTGCAGCAGCAAGTCCACCGATCGGGGCCAGAGCTCGCGCAAAGGCCCGGCCGGCAGCAGCCAGCCGTTGCCCACGCCGCGATCGTCCATGACGCAGATTTCCAGGTCCCGAGCCAAGGCCCAGTGCTGCAGACCGTCGTCGCACACCAAAATATTGACCTCAGGGTGCGCTTGTAACAAGGCTCGCCCGGCTTCGGCACGCAGGGTCGCCACCCACACGGGGGCACCGGTCTTTTGATGGATCAGCAAGGGCTCATCCCCCACCTCTTTGGGCAAGCTGTCGGGCAATACGGCACGGATGTCATCGAACAGGCGGCCGTGGCCGCGTGAAATCACACCTGCTTTCCAGCCTTGCTGCTGCAGATGTTTCACCATGGCGATGGTGAGTGGGGTTTTGCCGGCACCGCCGGCCACCACATTGCCCACCACAATCACCGGCACCGGCAGACGCTGCGCTTGACGCCAGCCCCAGCGCCAGAGCAAAGCTCGGGCCCACAGCAAAGCGGCATGGATCAGGGCAAAGGGAAGCAGCAGCCAGGCGATCCAACCCCGAGAAGTCCAGATCCTTGGCAATTGCTGGTGCAGCCAGGTGGACAGGCGCATGGGTGTCAGGAGCCCGAGGACTCGGAAGATTGGGTGGCGAAGGTGATTTGCGACAGACCGGTGCGGCGAGCCGCTTCCATGGCATTGACCACCGATTGGTGACTGGCCTGAGCGTCAGCGCTGATCACCAAGCTCACTTTTTGGGCGGCCAATGGCCTCAAAACGGCAGCCAAAGCGCCCACCGAGGTGCCATCAATGGGGGATTTGTTCACAGCATATTGGCCTTGCGCACTGACCGTGAGCACAATCTGCTGGGGCCGATCTTTTTGCTCTTGGGCATCCGCCAAGGGCAAAGTCATGTTGATTTCGGTCAGGCGAGACCATGTAGTGGTGAGCATCAAAAAGATGAGCACCACCAACAAAACATCGATGAAGGGAATGAGGTTGATCTCGGGCTCGGCCGAGGGGGTGCGTTTGCGAAAGTTCACATCGGACTCGTTCAGTGGCGAAGTTGGGCCAAGTGGCGGGCAAATTGTTCGCTGGCCACCTCCATCGACAACAGCATATTGTCCACCCGTGTTCTGAAGTAGCGCCAAAACATCAGTGCTGGAATGGCCACGATCAAGCCAAATGCGGTGTTGTACAGCGCCACGGAGATACCGTAGGCCAGTTGGGCCGGTTGACTGCTGCCAGCAGTTTGGGCCGCGAAAATTTCGATCATCCCCATGACGGTCCCGAGCAAGCCCATCAAGGGGGCTGCTGACGCAATGGTTCCCAGGGCCGTCAGATAACGCTCCAGTTGTTGACCGGCCAAACGGCCTGCCATTTCCATATGCGCCCGGATGTCTTCATCCGAGGCGACAGGATTGTTTTGCAGGCAGCGCAGTCCGCTGGCCAGAACTGGACCTAAAACGCCATTTTTTTCAAGCAACAAGATGGCTTCTTCGGGCGCAATACCGCTTCGCGTGATGTCAATAGCCTGTTCCAGCGTTCGTGGGGGAATGACTTTGTGCTCGCGCAGCTGAAACAGTCGCTCCAGGATCAAGGCCAATGCCAAAACAGAGCACAAGATCAGCGGCCAGATCGGCCATCCAGCGGCTTGAATGAGGGATGACAAAACTGTTCCTTCTTTGGGAGGCAAAGTGTCAAAAGAGCGTCATTATGGACGATGACAAGCGCCTCAAGCCCCCTGCGCGCACCCAGCCAACGGGCACCCCATCGCTTGAATGGGCTGTGGATAACTGTGTGGAGAAGCCCGGGTATGCCTGTGTTTTTTCATTATTTTTGATGAACATGGATTATTCATGGTCCTATTGATCAAAAAAAACTGAATAAAAGGCGGATGTTTTTTTGGCAAACCAGAGTGTTGACCGTTTTGCATTGTTGTGAGCCTCGATCTTGTCTGTGGATGACTGGCAGGAGACGCACTTGTTGTTGGCTCTGCAGCTTGTAGGACAATCCAGGGCATGAGCCCTCCAGAGATGCCCCCTTCACGCGCTTGGACCGTTTCAGCTTTGTGCCGAGCCGTGGCCGATGCCCTGGATGCCCAGTTCAACCCGGTCAGCGTGCGCGGTGAAATTTCGGGCTTTTCGCGCGCGGCCAGCGGTCATTGTTATTTTTCGATCAAGGACGACACGGGTCAGATCCGCTGCGCCATGTTTCGGCGTGCTGCCAGTTTGATGGACTTTGCACCACGCGATGGCGAACTGGTGGAGGTGCGGGGCCGCTTGGGTGTTTATGAAGCACGAGGCGATTTGCAGTTGATCGTCGAATCCATGGAGCGTGCAGGGCAGGGTGCACTTTTTGAGCAGTTTTTGCGCCTCAAGGCCAAGCTCGAAGCCGAGGGCCTGTTTGATCCGGCCCAAAAGCGAGAATTGCCCGCTCAACCGCGCGCCATTGGGGTGGTGACCTCTCTGGGGGCGGCCGCTTGGCACGACGTGATGACCGCCTTGCAGCGGCGCGTGCCACACATTCCGGTGTTGATGGCCCCGGCCTTGGTGCAGGGCGCAGGGGCTGCGGCCACGTTGGCGTTGGCCTTGCAAAACATGTACTCCCTCACGGCCGAAGACAACCCGCTGTGCCCGCCCGTCGACGTGATTCTGCTGGTGCGCGGTGGTGGCTCGATGGAGGATCTGTGGTCGTTCAACGACGAAAACCTGGCCCGGGTGATCGCCCAGAGTCCTGTGCCGCTGATTTGCGGCGTTGGGCACGAGACCGACTTCACCATCGCCGACTTTGTGGCCGACGTGCGCGCCCCGACGCCTACGGCTGCGGCCGAGATGGCGGCGACAGACCGGGGAGTGGGCCTCGAAGCCCTGTCGGTGCTGGAGCACCGCTTAGGCCGGGGTTTGATTCGCCAACAAGACCGGCAGGCACAACGTTTGGACGCGGTGGCGGCGCGGTTGACTGTGGGTTTGGTCCGTCAGCAAGAGCGCCAGAGCCAGCGTCTGAATGCGGTGGCGTCACGGCTGGGCCGCCCACAAGCCTTGCTGGTCCAGCACAACCAGTGGCTGGACCGGTTGGCCGGTCGTTTGCAGACGGGCGTGCGAAGTCAATTCATGGCGCAGGGTCACCAGTTGGAGCGTCTGAGCGACCGTTTGGGTTTCAACCGGGCTCAGCAGGTGCCGCAACGCGCCCAGCGTCTGGAGCGGGCCGCTTTGCGTTTGTCGTCGGTGGACCCGCGTCAGGTGCTTGAGCGCGGTTATGCCTGGCTGAGTGATGACAAGGGCCAAGCCCTGATCCATACCGGGCAATTTCAGCCCGGACAGAGCGTTCAGGCCACTTTGTCCGATGGCGTGGTGCCTTTGGTCGTGAAAGTCTGAGACGCCAGCGCGTTCGGGCGGCCCCACCCTGTCCGAACGCACCGCAAACTCGGCAGTGACCCTGAATAGGGTAAGGGGCATCGCGCTCCCCTAAAATACGACAAAGACTTTTTTAACCTGCATCAACACAAGGATCCACCATGGAACACACTTTGCCCGCACTGCCTTACGCGATCGACGCTTTGGCACCTCACTACAGCCAGGAAACCCTGGAGTTTCACCACGGCAAGCACCACAACGCTTACGTGGTGAACCTGAACAACCTGCAAAAAGGCACTGAATTCGAAGCCATGTCGCTCGAAGAGATCATCAAAAAGTCCAGCGGCGGTGTGTACAACAACTCGGCCCAGATCTGGAACCACACATTCTTCTGGAACTGCATGAAGCCCAACGGCGGCGGCGAGCCCACAGGTGCTTTGGCCACAGCCATCAACGCCAAGTTCGGCAGCTACGCCGCTTTCAAGGAAGCCTTCGTCAAGAGCGCCGTGGGCAACTTCGGTTCTGGCTGGACATGGCTGGTGAAGAAAGCCGACGGCTCGGTCGATATCGTCAACATGGGCGCTGCTGGCACCCCGCTGACCACAGGCGACACCGCTTTGCTGACTGTGGACGTGTGGGAACACGCTTACTACATCGACTACCGCAACATGCGCCCCAAGTTCGTGGAGACTTTCCTCGATAAACTGGTGAACTGGTCTTTTGCTGAAAAGAACTTCGGCTGATTGAGGTTTTTCCCCAACGCAAAAAGCCCGCTGATGCGGGCTTTTTGCTTTTTCCAGCATAGAGATTTCGGACCGGAAGAGCGGATCTACATTGAGGTGCAGAACCACCGAGCTGAGAAGGGGGTGGGGCAGGGCGCCGATTTCTGGTACCCCAGCATGAGGCGCCCGGCCCCACCCCGTTCTCAGCGGCGCTAGACAATGCTCAGCGAATCATCATCCCGCCATCGGCCACCACGGTCTGACCGGTCACGTAATTGGCCGCCGGGCTCGCCAAAAACACCGCGATGCCGCCAATGTCATCCGCCTCACCCATGCGGCGCAAAGGCGCTTGGCTGTTGTATTTGGCGCTCAGAACCGGATCTTCATGCAGCGCCTTGGCAAAGTCGGTTTTGATCAAGCCTGGGGCGATGCAGTTGACGCGGATGTTGTCCGGGCCCCATTCCACTGCCAGGTTGCGCGCCAGCTGCATGTCGGCCGCCTTGGACAGGTTGTAGGCCCCGATGACCGTGGAGCCGTGCAGCCCACCAATGGACGACACGATCACGATGGCTCCGTCTTTTTGGGCCTTCATGTCGGGGTAGACCAGGTTGCACAACCAGGCATTCGACAACACGTTGTTGCGCATCACCTTGTCAAACACCTCGTCGCTCATGCCCGTGGCTGGACCGTAATAGGGGTTGGTGGCCGCATTGCACACCAAAATGTCGATCACTCCCCAGGTTTGACGGGTTTGCGCGATCAGGTTTTGCAGCTGCTCTTTGCTTGAAATACTGGCTGCAATGGCCATGGCTTCGCCGCCTGCGGCCTGAATTTCTTTGACCACCACTTCACAGGCGTCTTGCTTGCGGCTGGACACCACCACTTTGGCCCCGGCAATGGCCAGCTGGTGGGCAATCGAGCGGCCAATGCCCCGGCTGGAGCCTGTGACGACGGCGACTTTGCCTTTGAGATTGAACAGCGACATGAAGCGGTCTCCTTATTGAATGCATGGCAGTCTGCCCGTGAGTGGTGCCCGTGTCTGTCTTGCGGGTGTCAGACGAACAGTTGTTGAGCCCAGCCTGCGCCACAATGCTGCCCATGGAACAAGTAGATGCTGTCGTGATCGGGGCCGGCGTGGTCGGCCTGGCTGTAGGGCGTGCGCTCACGCTGTCGGGCCGCGAGGTGCTGGTGCTCGAATCGGAAAACGCCATTGGTACCGGGACCAGTTCGCGCAACAGTGAGGTCATCCACGCGGGCATTTATTACCCGGCCGGCTCGCTCAAGGCGCGGCTGTGCGTGCAGGGCAAGTCCATGCTGTACGCCTATTGCGCCGAGCGAGGTGTGGCGCACCAGCGTCTGGGCAAACTGATCGTGGCCACATCGACAGAGCAGGTCAAGGACTTGGACGGCATCATCGCCAAGGCAGCGGCTAACGGCGTGCATGACCTTCAAAAACTCACAGCTGCCCAAGCGCAGGCGCTGGAGCCTGCGCTGGCTTGTGAAGCGGCGCTGCTCTCGCCCAGTACCGGTGTGATCGACAGTCACGCCTATATGCTTGCCTTGCAAGGTGACATGGAAAACGCCGGCGGTTTGCTGGCGCTGGTCTCGCCTGTGCAGCACATTGGTTTGAAGCACGGCACCGCCACGCACCCGATCCGCGTCATCACGCAAGACGGCACCGAGCTGGCGTGCAAAGTGCTGGTCAATGCCGCTGGACTGAACGCAGTGGCGTTGGCCGAGCGCATGGACGGGCTGGACAAAAACCTGCTGCCTCAGGCCCATTACGCCAAAGGCAATTACTTCACGCTCTCGGGCAAGGCACCGTTCTCGCGTCTGATCTACCCTGTGCCCGAAAAAGCCGGTTTGGGTGTACACCTCACGCTCGACCTGGGCGGCCAGGCCAAGTTCGGTCCGGACGTGCAATGGGTCGATGACCCTGCGGACTTGCAGGTCGATTCGCGCCGGGGCGATGCCTTTTATGCCGAGGTGCGCAAATATTGGCCGGGTTTGGCCGATGGCGCTTTGCAGGCGGGCTATGCGGGCATGCGCCCCAAGATCAACGCCCCGAACGAAGCAGCAGCCGACTTCATGATCCAAGGCCCTGCCGAACATGGTGTGCCCGGTCTGGTGAACCTGCTGGGCATCGAGTCGCCGGGCTTGACCAGCTCGCTGGCGATGGCGCAAGAGGTCTGTGCTCGCTTGGCCTGAGCCATCGTGACCCACCGCCAGCCCTTCATGCACGCTTCGCCTTCATTCTTTCAGCGTTTGTTTCAACGGCTAGAAACCGCGCTTTTGCGCCACGGCTCAGAGCCCAAAACCATCTTTCTGCTGGCTGTTTTATCTGTTTTGGATGGGTTTTTGCCTATGTTGCCTGCTGAAATGTTTGTACTGGCCTTGTGTGTTCTTCAGCCGCAAAAGGGCAAAGTCATTGTGGTGGTCTTTGCCCTGGCTTCTGCATTGAGTGCTTTTTTGTTGGCCTTGGGCATGGGGACGCTGACCGAGTCTGCCGAATCGTTGAGCCAAAAGCTGATGGGGTCACAAGGGCCGGAAGTATTGGCCGTGCTGCGAGACTCGGGGCCGGTCAGCATGGTGTTTTTCTCGGTCTTTCCAGACTCTCCGCGTTCCGCCATTGCGCTGTTCGCCTTGAGTGGGGTATCACCCGAGTCGATCTGCACGATGGTATTCATTGGCAAACTGTTGCTTTACACCGTGCTGTTGCTGTTGATCCATCACTTGCCCTCCAGGGTGGGTAGGTGGCGTGGCGCAGGGCCATTTGGGGTGAGATGGCTGCAGCGCCGCGCGAGCCGCTTTGTGGCCTATTGCCGCCGAATCCGCAGGCGTGCGAGGAGTCTCAACCAAGGTACCTGAACACTTCAAGTGAGTGCAAGATGCGCATTTCTTTGCTGTTTATCGCTAGAGAGACAGCGCAGGGCGGCAGGTCGCACCTATCATGGCCCGCATGCATCCTTTTGACGAAGCCATTGACCTGCGCTCATCAGCACTTGCGGATACGCCGCATGAATTCACGGGCGCGACCCATCCGGCTTACGCCAATATGGTTGGGCCCTTTGGCGGCACGACTTCGGCGCAGTTGCTGCAGTCGGCCATGCTGCATCCCGAGCACCTGGGCGAGCCCGTGGCCCTGACGGTCAACTTTGCGGCCCCGGTGGCCGATGGCGATATCCGATTTGTGGTCCGCCCTGTGCGCACCAACCGATCGACCCAGCACTGGATCATCGAAGCGCACCAGGCAGAAGGCGTGGTGGCCACCGCCACAGCCGTGTTTGCCGTGCGCCGCGAAACTTGGTCGGATGTGGAGGCCGTGATGCCTGCCAACGTGCCCGCGCCCGATGCCGTCCCTCGAATGCCCGTGAAAGGCATGCCCGCCTGGCCGCAGCGCTACGACATGCGCTTTGTCGACGGCGCGTTTCCCACTGTCTTTGACGAGCAGGAGCAAGCCCATTCGCGCTCGACCCTGTGGGTGCGTGACGCGCCCGAGCGGGCGTTGGACTTTGCCTCTTTGGCCGCCATCAGCGACAGCTTTTTCCCGCGCATTTACATCCGCCGCCGCCGCCGCGCCATGATCGGCACGGTGACCCTCACCACCTATTTCCACGCCGACAGCACCTTGCTGGCGCAAGTCGGCACGCGCCATGTGCTGGGCGTCGCCAAGGCGCTCAACTACCGCCACGGCTACTTTGACCAGACCGGCGAGCTGTGGAGCCCCGAAGGCCAGCTGCTGGCGAGCACGCACCAGCTGGTGTATTTCAAGGATTGAGCTTTTAGCGCTTCATCTGCTGCAACGCGCTCGCCACTTCCGTCACCAGCGCCGGGCCTTTGTAGATGAGGCCGGTGTAAATCTGCACCACGTCGGCACCCGCTTCAATTTTTGAAATCGCGTCGTGTCCGCTCAGGATGCCGCCCACGCCAATGATGGGGAAGTCTTTGCCTAAAGCGGCGCGCAGCCCTCGGATCACGCAGTTGCTGCCTTCGAGCACGGGCGAGCCGGACAGGCCGCCCATTTCTTCGGCATGCGGCAGGCCGCTCACAACGTCCCGCGCCAGCGTGGTGTTGGTGGCGATCACACCGTCCATGCCGTGCTTTTGCAGCGTGGCGGCGATCACGCCCACTTGCGTCTCGTCCAGATCGGGCGCGATTTTGAGAAACATGGGCACGCGGCGGCCGTGTTCGGTGGTCAGCGCTTCGCGTCGCGCCACCAAGGCGCCCAGCAAGCCGTCCAGCGCCTCGTCGCTTTGCAGGGCGCGCAGGTTCTTGGTGTTGGGGCTGGAGATGTTCACCGTCACATAGTCGGCATGCGGGTAGACGCCGGCCAGCGCGATCAAATAATCGTCGGTGGCATTTTCAATGGGCGTGGCGGCGTTCTTGCCGATGTTCAGGCCCAACAGGCGGCCTTGCTGGCGGAATTTGGAGCGTTTGACGTTGGCGATGAAGGCGTCGAGTCCGTCGTTGTTGAAACCCAAGCGGTTGATCAGCGCGTTGGCCTCGGGCAGGCGGAACATCCGCGGCTTGGGGTTGCCCGGCTGCGCCTTGGGCGTGACGGTGCCGACTTCGACAAAGCCAAAACCCATGGCACCCAGACCGTCGATGCAGCGGGCGTTTTTGTCCAGACCTGCAGCCATGCCGACGCGGTTGGGGAAGTGCAGACCCCCCAGCGTGATGGGTTGCGCCACAAAAGGCTGGCGGTAAAGGCGGTCGAGCGGGGTGTTCTGGGTGCGGGCCAGGCCTTCGATGGTCAAGTCATGGGCCTCTTCGGGGTCCATCCTGAACAAAACAGGGCGGGTCAGGCAATAAGGGATCAGGGACATTGGATAATTCCGGTCTTGTGCAGCGCGTGCGACGTTGGGCTCAGTGGCCTTGATTGTCTCAAACCCTGACCTGCCTTTTTGAATTTCCAACCGAGCCCCTTTCATGACCCAAGACGAACTCAAAGCCCTGGTGGGCCAAGCCGCCCTGAAATACGTTGTGCCCGGCGAGATCGTCGGAGTGGGCACCGGCTCTACCGTGAACAAATTCATTGACGCGCTGGCCACCATGAAAGACCAGATCAAGGGCGCGGTGTCCAGTTCCGAAGCCTCCACCGTGCGTCTTAAAGCGCTTGGCATTCCTGTGTTTGACAGCAACGAGGTCGAGAGCTTGTCGGTCTACATCGACGGTGCGGACGAAATCGACCACCAGGGCCACATGGTCAAGGGCGGCGGCGCTGCGCTCACCCGCGAAAAAATCGTAGCGGCCCAGTCCCAGCAGTTTGTTTGTATCGCCGACGAGAGCAAGCTGGTCGATACTTTGGGTGCGTTTCCATTGCCCGTGGAAGTCATCCCCATGGCCACCGCCCGCGTGATGCGCCAGTTTGCGGCCATGGGCGGCACAGCCGCTGTGCGCCTGAAAGAAGGCCAGCCCCTGGTGACCGACAACGGCCAGCATATTGTGGATGTGAGGGGGCTGAAGATCATCGACCCGGTGGCGTTTGAGACCGAAGTCAGTCAATGGCCTGGCGTGGTCACTGTCGGTGTGTTTGCGTTGCAAAAAGCGCAAGTGTGTTTGTTGGGCACAGCGACCGGTGTCAAGACCTTGAGTTTTTGACGCGCCTTTTTGAATCTTCAAGCCTGGCGCAGCAGCAGGCGCAAATCAGGGCCTATCCGGTCCACGGCATGAAAGCCCAGCTTGACCGAGTCGCTCAGTGCCGTCAGCACCGGTAAAGTGGCCAGGCCCTGGCCGGGGCCCAGCAGCTGTGGGGCCAGGTAAATCAGAAGTTCGTCCACCAGCCCTTCGCGGATGAACGAGCCGTTGAGCTTGTGCCCAGCTTCCACATGCAGCTCGTTGATCTCGCGTCGTGCCAGGTCTCGCAACATCGACGCCAGATCAACCTTGCCGCCAGGGCCGGGGCAGTCGATCACGTGGACACCGCGTGCTGTCAGCGCAGCGCGTTTGTCCAAGTGTTCTGTGGTGGCGGTGTAGATCCAGATGGACCGGGCTTGATTGCCTGTGCCTTGAGTGTTCAGCAGTTGGGCGCTCAGTGGCATGTCCAAGCGGCTGTCCACCACCACCAGGTTGGGCTGGCGCGGGGTGTCCATGCCGCGCACATTGAGCAAAGGGTCGTCCTCCAGGACGGTGCCGATGCCGGTCAGGATGGCGCAGGCGCGAGCACGCCAGGCGTGGCCGTCGGCGCGGGCTTCGGGGCCGGTGATCCACTGACTTTGGCCATTTTGCAGGGAGGTTTGCCCGTCCAAAGAGGTTGCCACCTTCATGCGCACCCAGGGCCGGCCACGTTCCATTCGGCTGAAAAAGCCGATGTTCAATTCACGGGCCTGAACGGCGATGTCATCCGTCGCATCCAAGATTTCAGTCTGCACACCCGCAGCCGCTAGCCGCGCCATGCCCTGGCCCGCTACTTGGGGGTTGGGATCGGTCAGAGCCGCGACCACGCGACCAATGCCAGCTGCCGCCAGCGCGTCGCAGCAAGGTCCGGTGCGGCCGTGGTGCGCGCAGGGCTCCAGCGTCACCCAAGCGGTGGCACCTCGGACACAGTGCCCACGCTCGGCCGCGTCATGCAGGGCCATGATTTCGGCATGTGGCCCGCCCGCCCGCTGGGTGTGGCCCTGGCCCAGTACCGTGCCGTCAGCGGCGGTGACCACGCAACCTACACGCGGGTTGGGCGAGGTCAGCCACAGGGCCTGACGGGCCAGCTTCAGGGCCAAGTTCATGGCTTGGGGAGTCGGGTTCGAAAGGGTCACGGCGAAAGTCAGGTGCAGCAAATCATGGCAAGGATACGCCAAGCCAAGCGGGCACCGCATCACGGCTGCTGTGCAGGACGAGTTCGCCCATGTGCGGCTGGGCTTGCCCGGGCGAGTTCACGCCAAGGCCGCCACCTGCAGCCTCTAATGCAGGTCCCACGCTGGGCCACTGCACGCGCACCTGCAGGTCCTCCAAGGCCAGACCAGGGCGCATTTGCAACTGGCTTTGAAGGTTGTAGGTCGTGCCTTGCACTGTGGATGAGGCTTGCAAGGCGCAGCCTGCGCGGCCCGACTGATGGCAGTCCATGACATTCAAGGCCAGGGTGAGTGCCACGGTGTGTTGCCGGGTTTCGCTGGCAGTGAGCAGGGTGTGCAGGGTCAGGCGCGTGGCAGCGGCCAGCCCAACGCCCAGCACCGCCGACGCCACCAGCGCCTCGATCAGCGCCATGCCTTGCGCTGTGTCTCTGGAATGGCTGCGGGTCGGCCCGTTTGGAGGGAGGTGTTGGCAGGGTGGTGTTTTCATGGCCCCTCCTCGCGCCAGCTGCCAGGCACACGTTGCACCTGTCGGGCGTCCATGCCGGGGGGCCAGGGCAGTCGATAGGGCGATTGGGCCAGCTCGCGGGGTTCAATGCGGCTGCCGCTTTGCAACTCGGGCAAGCCCGATTCGACCACCAGTTGCCCGACGATGTGACCGGCGTGCCAGGCCCGGACCTTGTTGTCCTGACATTGCGTCAGCAGGACCACGGTGCCCACCACACGTACACCCGGGGCAAGGGATGGGCAACGCTGGGCGCAGGCCTGCCCTGAAAACACCAGCAGCACAGGGGCATCGGGGGTGCCCAGGCTTTCGGTCCAGGTGGCGGAGCTGTCCACCCAGTAGACGCTTCGTGCGGGTTGGCTCAGGGCGTGCAGGCCATGGCTTGCCTGAGCCTCAGACCAGGCGCTGATCTGTTGGGAGGTGATGTCGCCCAGCACGCTCGCCCAGGCGGAAGCGGTGCAGGTGGTGTTGCCACTGGTGGTGTTGGGGCAAATGCTGGACGCCATTTGGGGGGGCGCAACTTTTGTCGCACTGTTTGTTGCAGATGCGCAGCGTTGGAGCACCACCGACGCCGTGATGGGCTGTGGTGGGGCTGGTGCCACGGCAGGTATGAAAATCTGGGCCTGAACACGTGCTTGGCTTGTGCCCTCATTCAGTTTGGCGCTGACCAGTAAATGGGCCACATGGGGCGAACTGATCAGGTCACGCACGGCCAGCACCTGCGCTCGTGTATCGGGCAAGCTCGGGTGTGCAGGCGGCTGCAAGGAGGCGCACTGCCAGCGCGGCCCGGTGTAGGGCGAGGGGCAGGGGGTGTTGGTAGGGCCAGCGCCCCAAACAGGGGGCGTCGGGTTGGACGCGTATTGCCGCTGCAACTCGGCCCGTGCCCAAGCCAAGGCCGCTTCGGCGGCCAGTCGCGCCTGAGCGGCCTGAATTTGGTTTTGACTGGCCAGCCTGTCCACCAGCACGCTGCGGGCACTGTAAAAACTGGCCAAACTGGCCAGCAGCCCCAGGCTGATCGCCACCAGCAAGCTGATGGCGCCTGCTTGTAACGCTTGCCCCGAGGTGCCACATTGACGGCGCAGCTTGCTCTGCTGGATCATGGGACGGCTCCACAAACCGCAGGCCAGGGCGAGGCGGGCACGTCGTTGCGCAGCGACACGGTTTGGGACAGGCTCAGGGTTCGCGTGGCGTCGCGCGGCCACTGCGCGCTCAGTTGCACGGTCACCCAACGCGCGACCCAGCGCCCGCGTTTTTCGCAAAGTACCTGCCACTCCAAGGACGTCATTTTCAGGCTGCCTGCGTCCGTCAAATCGGTCCAGACCTCAGGTGCGCAGGCCGTGCGGATCTGCAGTTCATGGTCCTTCAAACGAAAGCCTGAACACTCGTTGTTGTCCAGCAGCCCATTGAGGTTGCGGTCCTGTCCAAAACTGATGCGCTGGCCCTGCACCATCAAGTTGGCCTGGCCGGTGCAAAAAGGGTCTGCGCAATGGGCTTTGGCACGCTCACGCCAAGCGTGTCCGAGCGATTGCGCTTGGCGCAGCTCTCGAGCGATGGTGTCCAGCGCCGAGCGCAGGTCGTGGTGCACATGGCTGTCTTGCAAGGCCAGCCGGTGCCCCTGCAGATGCGTCGCCAACATCTGGCTGCCAGCGGCGAGCAGCACCAATCCCACGCTCAGACCCACCAACAAGCCCACCAGGGTTTCGCCCTGTTGAGCGCTGGCTGCGCAAAAACAGACCTGGCCCCGCCTCAGCCTCCGCCTGCCAAAAATCTCGGGGTTCTCAGTCATGGGCTGGGATGCGCAGGCGTACGCATTGCATCGTGTGGGCATGATGGACTCATTGCCGCCAGCAGCGACCTGGATCGCCCGCAAGATCGGTTCCGCTGCTGAGCACCACGGTGGCCAAGTGCCGAAGTTGCAGGCGCATGGGCGCGCAGGCGTTGTCGCGCGCTTGCGCCCCGATGGGGGTCGCGATCAGGCTGTAGCCCTCGCTGTTGGCGTCTTCGATCGCGAGGCGGTAATGACCGCCAGGGGATATGTCACTGGCCCAGCCCAAGTTGGTCAAATCGCTGGCATGGCTGCTTTGAGTGCCACGCCAGCGTGCTTGGGCCAGTTGCAGTTGCTGCAAGGCGCTTTGTGCATCGCTGCGCCGTGCCTGGCGCTGCTGCCCCTGAAACGCGGGCAAGGCCACTGCGGCCAGAACGGCCAACAAGGCCAGGCTGACCAGCAACTCACTCAAGCTCCAACCTGATGACCGGGCGGCAGCCCCCGTGGTTTGGCAACATGCGGTGCTCTTCATGTTCCTCTCCTGTTCGAAGATTGATATTGTGAATACTTAATAATGACTTGTACAGCCGAACCAGTTGGGTTTTTGCGCAAGCCAAACCGGTTGAAGGTTTTCACGGATCAAACAGGAGGGTCAGGTCATGAGCAACCGGGGTTTCACAATGCTCGAAGCGCTGGTGGTGCTGGCTTTGCTCGCGGTGCTGCTGTCATTGGCTGCCCCTGGCCTTCAAGGCTTGCGGCAAAAGCACCAGATGCAAAGCCAGGCGGAGCAATTGCAGGCCAGCTTGCTGCTGGCGCGTTCCGAGGCCTTACGGCGCCAGCAGCGTGTGACCCTGTGTGTGCGTGCAGCAGCAGTCGGTGGAGCAGAAGGCTGCGCGCTGGCCGGGTCTTGGTCGCAAGGCTGGGTGGTGTTCGTCGACGGCAACGACAACGGTCGCCGCGAGGCGGCTGAGACCGTTTTGCAGGTGCAAGAGGCTTTACCAGGTTTTTTGACGTTGCAAGGCAATGCCACGGTGGACCGCTACATCTCTTACGGCCCGCAGGGCCGCAGCCAAAGCACATCGGGTGCTTTTCAGGCAGGCACCTTGACCCTGTGTGGGGCAGGTCAAGCCCATGTTTGGCGGGTGGTGATCAACGCGGTGGGCAAGCCCCGACTGGAAAAATCCCAACGCTTGGAGAGTGCCCTTTGCTGAATTGGTGAGGGTCAGCGCTGCACTTCGTCAACCAGCGTCTTGAAGGCGTCGATGTCTTCAAAGTTGCGGTATACGCTGGCAAAGCGCACATAGGCCACTTTGTCGAGCTTTTTGAGCTCGCGCATGACCAGCTCGCCGATGCGGTGTGACGCCACTTCGCGAATGCCCAGGTTGAGAAGCTTTTCTTCGATCCGCTCGATGGCTCCGTCGACCTGTTCGGTGCTGACGGGGCGTTTGCGCAAAGCCAAGTTGAGGCTGGCGCGCAGTTTTTCTCGTTGGTAATCGATGCGCCTGCCGTCTTTCTTGACGATGGCCGGAAAGTTGACCTCCGGTTTTTCGTAAGTGGTGAAGCGTTTTTCACACGCGCCACATTGGCGACGACGTCGAATGAAATCCCCGTCTTCAGCCAGACGCGTCTCCACCACTTGGGTTTCAAGGTGGCCGCAAAAGGGGCATTTCATGGCGCGGACCGATCAGCCGTAGACCGGGAAGCGGCTGGTCAGAGCGTGCACCTTGACGCGTACAGCGGCCAGGTTGGCTTCGTCCAGCGGGTTGTCCAGCACGTCGGCGATCAAGTTGGCCGTGGCGCGGGCTTCTTCGTCTTTGAAACCACGGGTGGTCATGGCCGGGGTGCCGATGCGCACACCACTGGTCACAAATGGCTTTTCAGGGTCGTTCGGAATAGCGTTTTTGTTGATGGTCATGTGCGCGTGACCCAATGCGGACTCGGCCACTTTGCCGGTGATGCCTTTGGCGCGCAGGTCCACCAGCATGACGTGGCTTTGGGTGCCGCCGCTGACGATGCGCAGGCCGCGTTGGGTCAAGGTGTCGGCGATGATTTGCGCGTTCTTGATCACTTGGGCTTGGTAGGCCTTGAACTCCGGTGCCATGGCTTCCTTGAAGGCCACGGCCTTGGCCGCGATCACGTGCATCAGTGGGCCGCCTTGCAGGCCTGGAAAGATGGCACTGTTGATGGCTTTTTCGTGCTCGGCCTTCATCAAGATGATGCCGCCACGTGGGCCGCGCAAGCTCTTGTGCGTGGTCGAGGTGACCACGTCGGCATGGGGCACCGGGTTGGGATAAACGCCCGCAGCGATCAGGCCGGCGTAATGGGCCATGTCCACCAAAAAGATCGCGCCAATTTCCTTGGCCACTTTGGCAAAGCGGGCCCAGTCGATGTGCAGCGAATAAGCCGAGGCACCAGCAATGATCAGCTTGGGCTTGGTTTCGCGGGCCCTGACTTCCATGGCCTCGTAGTCGATCGCTTCGTTGGCGTCCAAACCATAGGAGACCACGTTGAACCACTTGCCCGACATGTTCAGTGGCATGCCGTGGGTCAGGTGGCCGCCTTCTGCCAGGCTCATGCCCATGATGGTGTCACCGGGTTTCAAGAAAGCCAGGAACACGGCCTCATTGGCCGAGGCGCCGCAATGCGGCTGCACGTTGGCGGCCTCAGCACCAAAGATTTGTTTGATGCGGTCGATGGCCAATTGCTCGGCCACGTCCACGTGTTCGCAGCCACCATAGTAGCGCTTGCCGGGGTAGCCCTCGGCGTATTTGTTGGTGAGTTGGCTGCCCTGCGCGGCCATGACGGCGGGTGAAGCGTAGTTTTCACTGGCAATCAGTTCGATGTGGTGTTCTTGGCGGGCGTTTTCGGCCTGGATGACGGCGAAAATTTCGGGGTCTGTTTGTTCAATCAGGTGGTTGCGGTGGTACATGGCAGTCCTTTGGATGGCGGTGACCTTGACCCGAACCGGCGGTTCATTGACAAGGGCTGCCCAGGCGAACGGCTTAAAACCTGGTCCACCATGCAAGAGGGTCGGTCAGGCTGTGCGCTTCCCAGTGGTTCGGCAGTGACTCGGGTCACCACGCTCCACGTCAGAGTGCCCCGTTTTCCAGTCAAAACGGGATCCTATCGCCAGTTGCGCACCCTTGGAGTGTAGCCCAGCCTGTCGCTGGATTTGGACCACAAATTCACATGTGGGCTTGAGGCGATTTAGGTAATGCGGCGTTGTTTTTGTCTGATAGGGCTGTTTTCTGGTCTTTGCTCAGGTTGTCCAACAACTTTTTCTCAGCCAGGACGCGGTCCACGTATTGGTCGTTGTTCCCTTGCCCAGAGGCGTTGGCGTACAAGCGCAGAGCTTCTTCCAGAGTCCCCGCGTCCTGAATCAAGCCCTGCAGATGACGCGTGCCGACCCTCAGATTGGTCAGAGGGTCAAAGGCAGCCAGACGGCCTCCAAAAGGGGACAAGGCGCCGATGTGGGCCCCAGGATCTATTTGCATCAGACCCAAACCACCTTGGTCACCATGGGCAAAAGGGTTAAAGCGCGACTCAATCGCCATCACCGCCAAGATCAAGGTCGGTGCGATACGGCTTCGCTCACTCAAAGACCAGGCTTCTGAAACCAAAGCGGCCAAGGGCTCCTTGGAGACCTTGTATTTGCTGCTGAGCCAGCGGGTGACAGCCGCTTGATCGCTGCTCAGGTCCTGCATACGGGATGCGGTGGATCGGGCTGCAACTGTCGGTGCCAGAGGTTCCAGGGGGGTATTTTGTTCCACTTGGCGCATTTCAAGCCATCCCAGCAATGTCTCGCTGGCCGTTTGCTGCAGAGTGGGACGAGCCAAAAGCGTCAATGCCAAGGCCACCACGGCCAAGCCGATCACGGCCAAGCTGTGCCGGGTGATTTCCACGAAGCCTTCTCGTACATCGAAGGCCACGGTCGACATAGCCTCTTTCAGGTCAGGCCAAGTCAATGTCGCAGTCATAGCGCTTCCTCTCATTCCAATTACGCGTGGCATCTGCCACAGGCTCTTGAGGGGTTGGGGTTGGCGAGCCGCAAGTTGCGACCCGCACTTTCGCGGGTTGAGCCGGTGACGGCAGTGGTGTCGGGTTATCCCTGATGGTCACCAAGTGAGGCGAATTCTAGGAACTTTTCATATCCGGTCAAGTATATAGAATCGTAAAAATATTATAAAAAAGTCTTCTGTGTCAGTAATTCACCAGAGATTTCGTCCGAAATCAGGCCAACAGGCTGTCCAGACCAAATAACGGCGAAAATAGCGTTTTGATGCCCGCGTGGTTCACTTGTCGATTCAAGTGCCGCCATTTCTGCCTGTATGCCTATCTGGCAACACCGTGCTTTTAAAGTTTTAACTGTGACTTCTTCCAAGCCTTTCGACATTGCCGCCCTGGGACCTTTGACCGCAGGGATTTTCAACGCCCCGACTTCCAGCGAGCGCAGTGTCCGCTTGCGTGAATGGTTGCTGACCGAGCCTTCTGATGATTTGATGGCCGAGGTCTATCGCGAACTGTCGGGTCGAGACAAGGGCGTGGCCAAGTTACTCAAGGAAAAACTCGACGAGATCAAGCGACTGCACGGACAGGAAGCCCTGGCCACCGAGTGGGCCTCAAAAGCTGAACAGTTGCTGCAAGCGCCGCGTTTGAACATGGCCGATGCGTTGGCCTGGCAGCGTGATGCCGCCAAAGCCGGAGCGCCGCTGTCGCGCGAACCCTTGGCGGGCCTCAAACATCGATTGACCGAAGTGGTCAAGGGGGTGGAGGACCTGCAACACCAAGTCATGGTGCAGCGCGAAGCGGCGGTTTTGCTGGCACAGCGCATTGAGGTCCTGTCCACCAAATCGCTGGCCGAAGCCCTGGGCGGACAAACCGGCTTGGAGACCGACGTGGCACAGTGGCAAAACCAAGCCCAGGCCCTGACACAGAGCAGCGTTTGGCCTAGCGTGGAGTTGAAATACCCACCTCAATTGGATGCTGCTGGCAAGCAACTGCAGGCTGTTTGGGACGGTTTTTCGGCCGCAGCGGCTTTGGCTGCGAGGGCCCAAACCGACGCCACAACCGCTTTGCCTCCAGTGCCAGTTTGGGCCGACGAGATCCGCCGCCTGCGTGGCGAATTCTCGCAACAGGTCGCTGCTGCAGTCGAATCGGCCAAACCTGCCAAAACAGAGCAAGCTGAAAAAGCGGTCAAACCCAAAATCGACCCCGCCCAGCGCCAGGCCCAGCGTGAGCAAGCCATGTTGGCTGTGACTCAAGCTTTGGAGGTGTTGGAAAAGCAACTGACCGAAAGTCAGGGTGCATCGCCTGCCGATGCTGCCGTGGCTTTGCGCAACGTCCTCAAGACCCACGGCAAGCAGTTGGACACCAGCCTGGACGAGCGCTTGCACAAGGCTTTGATGGCGGGCGGCGATGCCGAAGGCTGGCAGCGTTGGCTGGCTGATCAGGTGCGTACTGACCTGGTCACCCAGGCCGAAGCCCTGCTCGACGCCAACAAAGCGCCCACCGTGGGTGGCCGAAAAATGCAAGACAAGCTGCGCCAACTGCGCGACAGCTGGAAGCAAATTGACCAAGGCGGCCTGCCCAACCACGCGTTGTGGAAGCGTTTTGATGCCGCTTGCAACGAGGCCTACAAAGCCGTGCTGGCTTGGCTGGAGCAAATGAAAAAGGACTCGGCCGACCAGCGTGCCCAGCGGGTGGCGTTGATGGACGAAGTCAAGGCCTGGACCGTTGAGAATGCCCAAAGCGAGGACTGGCGTGCCCAGTTGCGCGCACTGCACCAGTTTGCTGACCGTTGGCGCATTGCTGGCCACTTGAGCGAGAAGGCCTTTGGCGAAATGCAAGGCCAGTGGAAAGGTAATTTCAAAGCTGCCGCCGCCCGCCTCGAATCCGCCCAAAAAGCCAGCATTGAGCGCCGTCAGGCACTGATCAACGAGGCCCGCGATGTGGGCGCAGCACCAGCCTTGCGTGTCGATGCGGTCAAAGCCTTGCAGCAACGCTGGCAAGTGGAGGCCCAGTCGGTGCCGCTGGACCGCAAGACCGAACAAAAACTATGGGAAGTGTTCCGCGCCCCGCTGGACGAGGCCTTCCAACGCAAAGGCACAGACCGCCCTCAGCCCTCAGGCCCTTTGAGTGCGCACGATCGTGCGGTTCTTGAGGCCTCCAAAGCCTTGGATGCGGCCAATGCCAGTGGTGATGCGACCAAAATCCGCGCGGCCATGGCCGCGCTTGATGCCGCCTTGCGTGGTCAAGCCTTGCAGGCGCAAGCAGCCCAGTCACCCGTTTCCACACCCACCACAAGCGCAACGGCCTTGGTATCCCCTCAAGCAGTGGCCCAAGCCCAAGGTGATGAGGTCTCAGCCGCTGCAGCCGCCGCCACACAGGCTCCAGCAGACGAACAAGCCAGCGACGCGGCAACTGCCCTAGCGGCGCCAGCAGCGCCCGATTCGGACAGTGTGCTCCCAGTAGAGCCTGCGCCGCCCGTGGTCACCCCCAAGCCCGTCAAACCCGTGGTGGCGGTGCGTGGGGACGACCGACCGGGCCAAAAACGTGCTGAGGCACCTGCTGGGCGCGATGGCCGACGTGATGGCCGCCCTGGCGAGCGCGGGGCGCGCCCCGGAGTTGACCGAGGACCGGGTGCCGGCCGATTTGGCGACCGAGGTGGTGATCGGTTTGGCGACCGCGGACCTCGTGAAGACCGCGGCCCGCGCTTGGGGGATGCGGCTTTCCGCGCCCAACGCGAAGCCATGGAGCGGGCCGAAATGTCACTGCGCAAACTGGCTGCGCAAGCGCATGGCGAGACCCTTGGCCGTGTGATGACGGCTTGGCAAGCGCGCCAGGCCGAGGCCTTGCCTACAGCGCAAGAGCTGGGCAAAGGCGTCAATGCCACCGCCCGCCAAGCCTGGGCTCAAGCCGTGAGCGCCGAGCCCAAAACCCCGTTAGCCACAGCCTTGCTGCGCTTGGAGATGGCAGCGGATGTGCCGACGCCCGCTGAGCATCTCAGTGACCGCCGCGCCTTGCAGTTGCAATTGCTGACCCAGCGCAATCAACCCGGCCCCAATGAAACCTGGGCACAGGATGTGGCAAAGGTCCTGTCGGGTCCGCACGACGAACCCACAGCACGACGCTTGCAAAACGTGCTCAAGAACCTGCTGCGTACTTGACCCCTTGCCGCTTGTGGGCCCCCCCCACAAGTGTGCTTTCTGAGCGACAGCCGGCCGCAGCGACCCACGTCTGAGCTTGGCTCAAAAATCCCTCTCCATAAGCCTGTACGCTGGGTGCGTCTTCCTCTCAGGCTGAGGCGCGAGCGATGTCAAGGCGAGTGATGCTGCCTTCGCGCTGCATTCTGAACACCTGGGCCCGAGCTGGTGCGTGATCCAGCGACCAATCGCTCAGCACATGCCTTTGCCTTGAGCCGAGTGGGTGGTCTGCAGGCTGGTGGGTGTGGCCATGCACCAGGCGATCGGCCCCGGCGGCATGGAGCCAATTCAAGGCCATGAACGCGTCGGCATCGGCGCAGACCGCGCCGATGTGTTTTTGGGATTCGCTTTGCGCCCGCATGGCGCGGGCCAGCGCCAGGCGCTCGGGCAGGGGTTTGGCCAAAAATTCAGTTTGCCAGGCGGCACTGCGCACCTGCTGGCGAAATGCTTGGTAGGCGCGGTCATCCAGGCACAGGGCATCACCATGGCTGAGCAAAATGCGTTGATCACCCCACAGCAGCAAGCAGGGGTCACTCAAAGCGTGCACGCCACAATCGGTCAAGAAGGCGGGCCCCAACAAAAAGTCCCGGTTGCCGGGCATGAAGGCCACATGCAATCGCTGCGCGCATTGGCGCAAGACCTGCGCGCAGCTTTGCAAAAATGGGTCAGTCGCGGCGGCATCGTCGCCCACCCAGACTTCGAACAGGTCACCCAGAATCAGCACCGCGTCGGCCGGTGTTTTCGCCATGTACTGGCGCCAGGCTTCGAAAGTGGCCGGCTCTGCGGCCTGAAGGTGCAGGTCCGAGATCAAGTCCACCCTGTGCCATGCCGCTGGCGCTGTCAGCCGACCAAGGGTCGGGGCTGTGGTGCGCGGGTCAGCGGACACGGCTCAATCCATCAGAGCGCAATGGCTTTTTCGATCACGACATCTTCTTTGGGCACGTCACCGTGGCCGCCGCGGTTGCCGGTTTTCACGCCTTTGATTTGGTCGACCACTTCGGTGCCCTTGACCACTTTGCCGAACACGGCGTAGCCCCAGCCTTGCATGGAGGGTGCAGTGTGGTTCAGAAAGTCATTTTTGGCGACGTTGATGAAGAACTGCGAGGAAGCGGAGTGGGGCGCCGAAGTGCGGGCCATGGCCACGGTGTACTCGTCGTTTTTCAGGCCGTTGTTGGCTTCATTTTCGATGGTGGCGTCGGTGGGCTTTTGGTTCATGCCGGGCTCAAAGCCGCCGCCCTGGACCATGAAGCCGGGAATCACACGGTGAAAGATCGTGTTGTTGTAGTGGCCCTTGTTCACATAGGCCAGAAAATTTTCGGTTGACTTGGGGGCTTTTTCAGCATCCAGTTCGAGGGTGATGACGCCGTAGCCGGTGATGTGCAGTTCGACTTGTGGGTTGCTCATGGTGTTACTTCAACAAAGTGATGGATTGGATGACAACCGGCGTCCGGGGAACATCGGTCGGGAAGGGGCCGCCTGCGCCGGTGGGCGTGTTGCGGATTTTTTGGACCACGTCCATGCCGGACGTGACTTTTCCAAAAACGGTGTAGCCGAACAGTTGAGGCGCGTTCAGCAGTTGGGCGCGGGCCACGTTCTCGTAAACACGACCCTGGTATTGAAATTTGGCGACCGGGTCACCGTCGGGGATCGGAATGGGGTCCAAAAACGCGTTGTCTACCACGTTGATGAAGAATTGCGCGGTGGCCGATTGCGGATCGTTGGTGCGGGCCATGGCCAGCGTGCCGGTGGTGTTTTTCAGACCGCCAGCCAGTGCCTGGCGTCCCTCGTGTTGGACCGGTGCGCGGGTTTTTTTCTCTTTGTATTGGGCGTCGAAGCCGCCGCCTTGCACCATGAAGCCGGCAATCACGCGGTGAAAAATCGTGCCTTCATAGTGTTTTTCGTTCACGTACTGCAAAAAGTTCGCGACGGTTTTTGGGGCCTTGTCCGCGTACAACTCGGCTTCGATGTCGCCCACCGAGGTGCTGATCCGTACTTTGGGTGTGCTGGCGCTGGCCGCTGTGCTGGCGTTTTGCGCTTGTGCGCTCCAGGGGGCCAGTAAGCTCAGACTCAGGGCCAGGGCGGCCCAGCGACGATGGTATTTCAAGGTTGGCATGGGATAAAGCAGTGGGGGTTGAGCTTTGGTAGGCAAGGTGGTCAGCAAAGCGACTCTTTCTGGCGTGGTTTCATGGGGTGCGCATCACCCGTTCTGTGCCCTCTTGCTTGGTTTGCAAGCGGGTTTGGGTGGGTGAGACGAGTCGGGCCCGCGCGAAGGACTTTGCGGCCATGGCCAGGTGCAGATCACCCAGGTTTTCCAGGGCCAGCGCATAGTCTGGACGAGCTCTGAGTGCCGCTTGCAAGGCAGCCAGAGCCTCGTCATGGCGGTTTTCACGCACCAGCAAGGCCGCCAGATTGTTGTGCGGCTCCGGCAATTCGGGGAAAGACTGGGTCAGGGTGCGCAGCGTGTCCATGGCCGCCTGGGTTTGGCCCAGTCCGGTCTGAATATGACTTTGCAACAGACGCATTTGAGGGTCTGTGGGCGCGGTTTTCAACCTCGCTTCGGCCAAGGCCTGGGCTTGCGCCCATTGGCCGCTTTGCACCAAGGCGTTGACATCGGTGTACACGTCGGCACGCACGCCCAGGCTGCAAGTCCACAAAGTGCAAAAAGCCATCCGACTGAGCCAGTTTCGCATGCGTACCCAAAGAAAGAGGGGGGTGAAAAAAGACGCACCCCGAGCCGCTGGGGTTGACGCACGCCTGCTCGAAAAGAGCACCAGAGGCCATGGCTCGGAGATATACTGATTGATCATTGTAATGGAGCCCCTTGCGGTTTTCCGTTGGCCGAAAGTTGTTGCCAGCCTTGTGTGCGCTGGCTTTTTTTGAGCTGTTGTAGCGCCGTTGCCTGAACTGCCGTCACCGATGCGCAGCGCCTAAGCGGCTTTTGTTGACCGCCATTTTTTCGATTTGACATGAGTTTGCGCATTTTCAACACGCTCAGCCGAGCTGTTTCCGAGTTTTCACCCGCCGAGCCCGGCCATGTGCGCATGTACGTTTGCGGCATGACGGTGTACGACCTGTGCCACTTGGGGCATGCCCGCTCAATGATCGCGTTCGATGTGGTGCAGCGCTGGCTCAAGGCCAGTGGTTTCCAGGTCACCTACGTGCGCAACGTGACCGACATCGACGACAAGATCATCAAACGCGCCCTGGAAAACGGCGAAACCATCCGCCACCTGACGGATCGCATGATCGATGCGCTGCACCAAGACGCCGACGCCCTGGGTATCGAGCGTCCCCAGCACGAGCCCCGCGCCACCGACTTCGTGCCCCAAATGCTGAGCATGATCGGCACGCTGGAGCAAAAAGGCCTGGCTTACCGCTCGGGCAACGGCGATGTGAACTATTCGGTGCGCAAGTTTGCGGGTTACGGAAAGTTGTCGGGCAAGTCTCTCGACGAATTGAACGCAGGCGAGCGCGTGGCCGTGGAAACCGACAAGCAAGACCCGCTCGACTTTGTGCTCTGGAAAAGCGCCAAGCCCACCGAGCCCGAAGACGTCAAATGGTCGAGCCCCTTTGGCACGGGCCGTCCCGGCTGGCACATCGAATGTTCGGCCATGGCCTGTGAGCTGCTGGGCCAGACTTTTGACATCCACGGCGGCGGGGCCGACTTGCAGTTCCCGCACCATGAAAATGAAATCGCCCAAAGCGAGGGCGCCAACGGTCAGCCTTTGGCGCGCTTTTGGATGCACAACGGCTTCATCAATGTGGACAATGAGAAGATGTCCAAGAGCCTGGGCAATTTTTTCACCATTCGTGATGTGCTCAAAGAGTTTGACGCCGAAACGGTGCGTTTTTTCATCGTGCGTAGCCACTACCGCAGCTCGCTCAATTACAGCGACGTTCACCTGAACGATGCCAAAGGGGCACTGAAACGCCTGTACACCGCATTGCAAACCGTGCCGGCCGCTGACGTGAAGCTAGATTGGGCTGATCCCATGGCTGTCCGATTCAAGGCCGCCATGGACGAAGACTTTGGCACGCCCGAAGCGGTGGCCGTGTTGTTCGAATTGGCGGGCGATGTCAACCGCAGTGGCTCGGCCGAGCGTGCAGGTTTGCTCAAGGCATTGGGTGGCTTGCTGGGTTTGCTGCAAACCGACCCCACGGTTTACCTGCAAACCGGAGCAGGCTTGGACGATGCCGCCATTCAGACCCAGATTCAGGCTCGGGCAGACGCCAAAAAGGCCAAGAATTTTGCCGAAGCTGACCGCATCCGCACCGACTTGCTGGCCCAAGGCATCTTGCTGAAAGACTCAGCTGCGGGCACGACCTGGGAGTCGGTGCAATGACGCTCAGTCCAAGCCTTGAGGTGATCCCTGTCACGCCCGCATATTGGGCCGAGGCCTGCGCGCACCTGGCCAAAAAAGACCGGGTCATGAAAAAGCTCATCCCGCAGTTTGGCAATGCCATTTTGGAGACCCGGGGTGATGCTTTTGTGACTTTGGCGCGTTCCATTGTGGGCCAACAAATTTCGGTTAAGGCCGCGCAGTCGGTGTGGGACCGGTTTTCGTCCCTGTCCAAACGGATCACGCCTGCAGCTGTGCTGAAACTCAAGGTGGACGACATGCGTTCGGCCGGTTTGTCGGCCCGCAAGGTCGAGTACCTGGTCGATCTGGCGGTGCATTTCAGTGCAGGCTCGGTGCATGTCAAGGCCTGGCAAGAGATGGACGACGAGGCCATCATCGATGAGTTGGTGGCGATCCGCGGCATTGGCCGTTGGACGGCCGAGATGTTCCTGATCTTTCACCTGCTCAGGCCCAATGTGCTGCCACTGGATGACGTGGGTTTGATCAACGGCATCAGCCGCAACTATTTCTCGGGCGAGCCGGTGAGTCGCAGCGACGCCCGCGAGGTCGCGCAGGCCTGGAGTCCTTATTCGACTGTGGCAACTTGGTATATTTGGCGCTCGCTGGACCCTGTCCCGGTGGCGTATTGAGGGGCTGGGCACCGCGTCCACCCGGAACCTGAACTGAGGAGTCAAACTTGGCCAAAAAAACATTTCTCGATTTTGAGCAACCCGTTGCCGAACTCGAAGCCAAGATCGAAGAGCTGCGCTATGTTCAGACCGAATCGGCGGTGGACATCACCCTCGAAATCGATCAGCTGAGCAAGAAAAGCCAGCAACTGACCAAAGACATTTACAGCGACCTGACCCCCTGGCAGGTCACCAAAATCTCGCGTCACCCCGAACGTCCTTACACCCTTGACTACATCCACGGCATCTTCACCGACTTTGTGGAGATGCACGGGGACCGCCACTTTGCCGACGATTTGTCCATCGTGGGCGGCCTGGCCCGCTTCAATGGTCAGTCGTGTATGGTGCTGGGCCAACAAAAAGGGCGTGACACCAAAGAGCGCACTTTGCGCAACTTTGGCATGAGCAAGCCAGAGGGTTACCGCAAAGCGCTGCGCCTGATGAAAACGGCCGAAAAATTCAAGCTCCCGGTCTTCACCTTTGTGGACACGCCCGGCGCTTACCCCGGCATCGATGCCGAAGAACGCGGCCAGTCCGAAGCCATCGGTCGCAACATTTTCGAGATGGCCCAGCTTGAGGTGCCCATCATCACCACCATCATTGGCGAGGGCGGCTCCGGTGGCGCATTGGCCATTTCGGTGGCCGATCAGGTGTTGATGCTGCAGTACTCGGTTTACTCGGTCATCAGCCCCGAAGGTTGTGCCTCCATCCTTTGGAAAACCAGCGAAAAAGCCGAAGTGGCAGCCGATGCACTTGGCATCACCGCTCACCGCCTGAAGGCCTTGGGCCTGGTCGACAAAATCGTCAATGAGCCTGTGGGCGGCGCCCACCGCGATACCGACCAAATGGTCTCCTTCCTCAAGCGCGCTTTGGGTGATGCTTGGCGTCAACTGGCCGACCTCAAACCCAAAGAATTGCTCGAGCGCCGCTACGAGCGCCTGAACAGCTACGGCCGGTTCACCGACACCAAAGCAGGCAAGTAAAACGGCCGGTGAGCTTTCAGGCTTCACGCATGGCTCTCACACCGCTGCTGCCCATCGAACAGGCCCTGGCTGATTTCAGCCCGGGCCTTCCTTTTGCGGTGGCCTTCAGCGGTGGGGCCGACTCCACGGCTTTGCTGTGGGCCTGCGCCAGCCGCTGGCCTGGGCAGGTGAGGGCGGTGCACATTCACCACGGCTTGCAAGACGCGGCTGACGCTTTTGAAGCGCATTGCCGATCGCTTTGCCATCAACTGGGCGTGCCGTTGTCCGTGAGAAGGGTGCAGGCGGGCCATGCCCCGGGTCAAAGCCCCGAAGACGCTGCCCGCAAAGCCCGTTATGCGGCCCTGACCGAAGCGGTGCAAAGCGAGTGGCCCGAGGTGCAAGACATTGCGCTGGCCCAGCATGCCGACGACCAGGTGGAAACTTTGTTGATCGCCTTGTCGCGTGGCGCTGGCTTGCCCGGCTTGGCCAGCATGCCCTCTCATTGGCAGCGACAGGGCCTCGATTGGCATCGGCCTTTTCTGGGGGTGCCCGGCGCGGCCTTGCGCCAATGGCTGAAAAGCCAAAGGCATGGCTGGGTCGAAGATCCCAGCAACACCGACGAAAACTTCACCCGCAACCGCATCCGCGCCCGCGTGCTGCCCGCCTTGGCCGAAGCCCTGCCCGCTTTTCGTGAGACCTTTGCCCGCAGTGCCGCCCACGCCGCACAGGCGCAAGAGATTTTGAATGAGGTGGCCGCGCAAGACCTGGCACACATCGGCGTGCCGCCCCGCATCGAGGCTTTGCAGCGCTTGAGTCGAGTCCGCCAGGCGCTGGTGCTGCGCCATTGGCTGCGGCTGCAACACGCCACCACCCCCACCACAGCGCAACTGAACGCGCTGCTGGACCAACTGACCGCTTGCACCACCCGTGGCCATCGGATCCATTTGAAGGTGGGCGTGGGCTTTGTGCAGCGCGCAGGCCAGCACCTGGGTTGGCAAGCCGCCTGAGGCGTTCACCCATTCTGCCAACTGAACCGACAAGCTTGCGGCGGTTTGGGGCAAACGCGGGTCAAGATCATGTCAGCCTGGTGGATACAATTGACAGGCTTTGCCAATAAAACACCATCGGCAATTCGTGGTAACCCTTGACGATGCGGCCTTGACAGAGCGCATCCGCATTCTTTTTCTATTCATCACTTCACATGGCTTTGATCGTTCACAAATACGGCGGCACCTCGATGGGCTCAACCGAGCGCATCCGCAATGTCGCCAAGCGCGTGGCCAAATGGGCGCGCGCAGGTCACCAGATCGTGGTGGTCCCCAGCGCCATGAGCGGTGAGACCAACCGCTTGTTGGGCTTGGCCAAAGAGCTGGCCCCCGCGAAACCCGGCAACGATTACAGCCGCGAACTCGACATGTTGGCGTCGACCGGCGAGCAAGCTTCGTCGGCCCTTCTGGCCATTGCCCTGCAATCCGAAGGCCAGCCCTCGGTGAGCTACGCGGGCTGGCAAGTGGCCATCAAGACCAACGACGCCTACACCAAAGCCCGCATCGAATCGATCGACGACGAGCGCGTGCGTGCCGACCTGGCGGCGGGCAAAGTGGTCATCATCACGGGCTTTCAGGGCGTCGACAACGAGGGCAACATCACCACGCTCGGACGCGGCGGCTCGGACACTTCGGCCGTGGCCGTGGCTGCCGCGATGAAAGCCGATGAATGCCTGATCTACACCGACGTGGACGGTGTCTACACCACCGACCCTCGTGTGGTCCCGGAAGCGCGCCGCCTGAAGACAGTGAGCTTTGAAGAAATGCTGGAGATGGCGTCGCTCGGCTCCAAAGTCTTGCAAATCCGCTCGGTCGAGTTTGCTGGCAAATACAAAGTCCCCATGCGCGTGCTGTCGAGCTTCACGCCCTGGGACATCGACATCCACGAAGAAGCCGCATCCGGCACCCTGATCACTTTTGAGGAAGACGAACAAATGGAACAAGCCGTCGTTTCCGGCATCGCATTCAACCGCGACGAAGCCAAAATCTCTGTGTTGGGCGTGCCCGACAAGCCCGGCATCGCCTACCAAATTCTGGGCGCTGTGGCCGATGCCAATATCGAAGTCGATGTGATCATCCAGAACCTGAGCAAAGACGGCAAAACCGACTTCAGCTTCACCGTGCACCGCAACGACTACGCCAAGACCATCGACCTGCTCAAGGAAAAAGTGCTGCCCTCATTGGGTGCGGCAGACGTGTTGGGCGACGCCAAGATTTGCAAGGTCTCTATCGTGGGCATTGGCATGCGCAGCCACGTGGGCGTGGCCAGCAAAATGTTCCGATCCTTAAGCGAAGAGGGCATCAACATCCAGATGATTTCCACCTCCGAAATCAAGACCTCGGTCGTGATCGATGAAAAATACATGGAATTGGCCGTACGTGCCTTGCACAAAGCCTTCGACCTGGACCAGCCTAAGTTATAATTTGACCCACTGGAAACGTGACCGAGTGGCCGAAGGTGCTCCCCTGCTAAGGGAGTATGGGGTGTAGAGCCTCATCGAGGGTTCGAATCCCTCCGTTTCCGCCAGTACAAAGACCTCAAACCTGCTCAGCAGGCCTTGAGGCAGCCTCAGGCCCCGCACCACGCGGGGCTTTTTGCTATGGGCTCCTGACTGCGACCTCTCGCATCAGCCCGGCAAAGTCGTCTCAAACCCCGTTTTTCTCAAAACCTCATGACTTTTTCGGACTTGGTTCCGAGCCGTGAATTTGCGGGTTTGTGCAAAATGGGCTCTGAACCAAGTTGAATGAAATTTCGTTCTTCAAGTTGATTCATGCTCGACTAATATGCAATCAATAAAATT
>CAIZHQ010000020.1 GCA_903932865.1 uncultured Burkholderiales bacterium | reverse complement strand
CTTACCTGTATCAGCACGGCGAGACGCAGGTCATGGACATCGTCAGACGCACAGCACTCACAAAAGGTCACAGACCGATTGCCAATGTTCACGACGCCATTTTCTTCAAGCGGCGGTTGGGCGTGGATTTCAAGACCGAGATTGAAATGCAGATGCGCGAGCAAACGGGTAATCCTTATTGGCATTTGACCCCTAAGCAGCTGGAGCGTTACAAACCGCGTTCCTTGAACGCTGCTGCAGAGGAAAGCGAGCACAAGAAAAGAATCGAGCAAGAGGAAGCTTTGGCCAAAGGGTACAAATCGGTTTTTCCAACATCTTGATTGGTTGAAGCTGCGAGTGGTGTCCTTCCAGACTGTCGGGTTACCAATGATTCGGTTGCCCAGAGCCACGGTCTGACAATAAATTTGTTATTCCTGCAACACACAAGGAGTAGCAAATGTCAGGTCTCAATGCATTGAAATTCATCGCCAGCAAGCGTCAGCAGGGCACAAGCCCAGCGCATGCCAGACGGCAAAAGCTCAGCGCCAAGCTGCATGAGCAGATTCAAATGGCCAAAGCCGTTCAGTCAGGTACCGAGTTTGTACCGGTGAAGATTCGCACAGTCCGGGACGACGCCACCGGCGAAATGCGACGAGTAGAAATTCCCAAGCGGTTGAAACCATGGTGGTGGTCTGGAGATAACGGAAAGATGTGCATCACAGTCCGCTATGGCGCACGCACGCTGGATGTGATCGAAGGCAAAAACGCCATTGAGACCGACAACATTGCAGGCGTCATCACTACGCTTGAGGTACTGCGTGCCGCTGTAGATGCCGGGGAGTTAGACGCACGCATTGAAGCGGTAAGTGGGTTGGTCAAGGCCGCATTCGGCAAAGAGGAGGGCGTGGTGAAAAAAGGGAAATTGAAGCTGCCCGTTAAGCCTGCTACTTAAAGCCGCGATTCAAACAATCATTGCTTATCGGCCATGGCCGACACTGAAATGCATTCCAGTGTCGGTTTTCTTTTGGCTAGATTGATTTGATTGGCTTGATGGTGCCAATGGGTTTGGTTGTTTTGGCTGATGGGGCTTTAGGCTTTGTCAACAAGTGCAGGGCTTTTTGGGCCCGCTGTGTCTTTTGACGTTCACGTTCCTGTTGAACTGCTGTGGTGGCGCGTTCCCTCGTGGCGCGAAGTTGGTCCAGCTTCAATTGCTCTGGAGACTTAGGTTTGATGAGTTCGTTGATCCGCATATTTTTATTTATGAGCAGATCGAAATTGAGGGGACGAGATCTCGTCTTTTTGCTAAATAAATATAGAGAAAGGAGAGCAACTATGCGATTTAACGAAATAGCCAGTGCGGACGATCAACTTGCTCTTTGGCGATTGATATCAGACAACGTTTGGTCTGCCGTGATAGCTCAGGCCAAGGAGCAGGCCAGGCTCAAGGCGCAAATTGCTGCCACCCCCAAGCCTAAAAGGATCAAGCCTAAAAAGATTGTTCCGAAAAAGCCACCAGCCCCCAAGCCAAAACCACCAGCCCCGAAACCACTCCCACCCAAAAGTCCGGTACCCCAGCAGGCGAGGGTAGTGACCCCCAACAGGCCCCCACCACTGCCCAGCTCACAGCCAGTACTCAGGCCCACACATTCAAGCAGCTTCAGCCAGGCCGATGCCTATGGGTTGCAGCAACAATCGATAGGGCCAGGCCAGGCCAACATGCCACGATAAACCGTCGAAAGACCCGAAAACGCGGGGTTTTGGCCCCGAATATGGCTGTTTTTAAAATCTTTGGTCATGGGGATGAAAGGCATAGCAAAAATGGTTTCTGCATACCCACGGGCAAAGTCTGTTGGCTCTATTGGGTATTCAATAAATCGGGCATCTTGCAACGCATAAAACAAGCGCTACACGGCTGATTTGGATTCCGGTATCGACACGGATCCAAGGCCTGCAGGAGAGGTGTTGTAGCGCTTAGTTTGGGTAGAAAATTTCGTGGGTTTTCTGTCTAGATCGACCTGAAAATTCGTCTAAATCCGGTTGTCCATCTGCGTCTTTGACAGTAAATTTGTTGTATGCAAATTGACCATTTTGAGCATGAGTGACGGCCACTTTGAGATTGTTAAATCAACTCCTGAAGCCGTCTTGCGGCGGTTGGTTAGGGTAAGGGGTGTTGACTTTGATGAGTCGTTTGTTGCAGAGCTCATTGGCAACTATTTCATCCGCAAAGAAATGCATGCCGAACCCAAAATTTCGGATGCCGTGGCGATTTATCTCCATGAAAGTGATGCAGGTGATGGCCGTAAATTCAAGGGCGATGTCTTGCATGTTTTCAGGCGCTTCTCGTCCTTGGTGGGTGATTTGTACCTCTGTGATCTACGTTATGCGCATGCCTGCATTTTTCGCGACCATTTGCTGAGTTTGGGTTTGAAGCCTGTGACAGTCCGCAAGCAAACGGCGATCTTGAACGCCATGCTCAATGTTGCATTCAGATGTCTGGACATCGACAGATTGAGCCCATTCCGAGCTCTGAAAATTTCCGGTGAAGATGAGCGCAGGCCAATGCCTGTCATTACCCATGACTTGTTGCTGGCAGTCAAACAAAAGTTGATGACGCGGTTCAAGCCCTACAAGCTCATTGGGCTGATCCAGATGAATACTGGCTTGCGACTGTCTGAACCTGTGTACGCCCGTGTTGAGGATTGTGTTTTTGATCACCCGATTCCGCACATTTGGATCCGCAAAAATGCACTCTCCAATCGAAAGAACAAGAGCAGTATTCGTGCCGTACCGTTGGTAGGGGTGTCGCTGTTTGCGGCCAAGCGACTGGTGGAGATGGCCAAGTGCGAAGGCAGTGAATGGCTGGTGCCGCAGTATGCGCACTACCATGGCAGCAACAGCTGCTCGGCCATCATGAACAAATACCTGGCCGACCTAGACTTCAGAAGTCACATGTTCCGTCATGCCCTGATCGACAGGATGAAGGCCTGTAACGACATTCCCACGCGTTTGGCAGAAAGTATCACAGGCCACTCCAGTGGTGGCTCTGAGTTCAATAACTACGGCACAGTAGGCTATACGCTTGAACAAAAGCTAGAAGTCTTAAATCGCATTTCAATTTAAAGCAATCAATCCACTTGCGGATTGTTTTGTTGAATGGTGATGGCATCTGGATGACAGCTAACTAAAAATTCCATCATTTCAGTGGCGTCTTTAGTCAAGTAGAAACGGACCATTTTTTCGTTAAAGTCTTGCGCCTTTGCCGCTGGAATGCTGATGGCATCCATACCGGAGGACATCAAAATTCCATTCATCATGAAGCGTGATGTGCGTTTGTTGCCGTCAAAAAAGAACTGCTGCAAGGCTCCGAACAGAAAAAATGCACCAGCTCTTTCAAATGGACTTTCGACTTTATTGGTTAACGCTTGCAGGCCTTCGGAAAAAACACGGTTGAGCTCCGGGGCTCCGGGCACGGTGGGTAGTGGTGTGTAGCGACCTTCAGGACCTAGGCCAACGTCGGGTGTGTAGTTAGTCTCTAGACCTTCTCCACGAAAATGTCCCCATTCCAGCGCTTCATTTTTTGCTACCAGTCCATGTAGCTGGGTGAATGTGATTTTGTCCAGCTCGAACTTTCCAGCTTTGACCAGTGACAGCAGGTATTTGGAGCTTTCGGCCAAGTTCAGTACTTGCTCTTGATCGGAAATTTTCCGGCCACCGACCGTCACACCTTCAAGCAAAGTTTTCACTTCTGGAAACGTAAAGGGATTGCCTTCAAGCACTGATGCGTCCCAAACATACGTAGTCAGCATTCGATGGAAATGAAAAGTTACTCGATCAATCGAGTGGGTAGGAATCTGCTGAGGAATCTTTTCGCAGTTCCAGCTAAAGCCTAAAGCGGCAAACAGGTCAATCATTTTTATCTTGCTCCATGGACAAATGTCATTTCTGTGAAAACCTCGGATGCCCTCAGGCCTGAGATTTTTTTCGTGACGTTTGATCGTGTGATGGTGTCTTGCCGGTACGGCCTTTTTTGAGTCCAGTTTGAGCCTTTTCTTCTTCAGGCCAAGGCTCATGATCGGGAGTTATGGTGGCAGTCCGAATGATCCACACACCTTTAGCTGGCGACTCAATCAGGACTTGTCTTCCCGCGAACTCTTTGCCCAAAGAGATTTGGCCACTTGCGCCGATGGATTTGACCATCTTGCTGTCAGTTGCGGGGTAAGACATTGCGCTTTCCTTAAAGTTCATGCATTCATGCTGCATGATAGTTTCTGAAAAACTCATCGTCAACCTGGATGTAGGGCTGGTAGAGCTACGCGCTGGAGCAGAAGCTTGATGTTTTAAACCGGATTGCGGTCTAGTTTCATGCCAATCAGACCGCAGCTTCTTGTTTTAATTCGGACAGCTCTGCATAGATCGCCTGTTGTAGATCGCGGTCAATCGGCGACAGGAAGTCGCTCAATATCCTTTCTGCATGCCGATCGAGTTCGACGGATAGGTTTTCCGCTGCCCAGTTGATGAAAATCGCCCAAATTGGGGCTCCAGAGCCAGCAGCCTTCATGTGCTTTGTGATCAACCACTCCATGTAGTTGGCTTGGTTTGTTCGAAGGCATGCGGCAAGTGCAGATCTGAATCTCGTGTGCGTCAGGGCTACCTGGTTGAAGCTGCTCAGCAATTCATGAATTGGGTTCTTTGCGTTGGTCTTATTGGCCAGGATGGCCTTCAGCTCATCTGATGTGCCCTGTGGTTTTTTGACCGTGTGCGTGCTTTGCGGCGGTTTATTGGGTGTACTGACGATGTCCTTGAATTTCTGGACGAACGTCTTGACGGGCTTTGAATCGGAGGACGACTCTTGTTTCCTCAGAAAAGCCGGTATCTCAATGTCATCCATGCCTGCATTAGCCATCCCATCAACTCGGGCGGCAGAATGTGATCGATTCGATCGCCACATGGCCGGAACAGACATGCTCATATCGATTCGCGATTCAGCTATGAAGGGTACGTTGTCACAACCAGATCGCATGACTTGAAGCGAAGGGGCTGCTCTTCTATAAGCAGCAACTCCGTTACCACTCCATCCGGCAGCCAGCATAGGCTTCACCTGGTGCAACTCTGGCATGTCATCTGCTTTTTCGTTTTCAGCTCTTTCGTGAACAAGAATTAAATTGGTTTCGCTGGTGACCAGTTGATATTCGACAGCGAGGCGCTCTCGCTCTTTGGCCTTTGCTATATCGTTCAAGCGCAATGCGGCTGCAATGCGAGAGAGGTCAAGGGTCTCATCCCAAATGACGGGGCAGGATGTTTGTTGACCGTGGGGATAAACGGTCTGGACCACGTTCAGTTCATCCAGCGGGCTGCCTTGAGTATTGATTTGCATCCATGACATCAAGGAGCTGCCATCTGCGGCATGCCCTGAGGATTTGGACTGCCAGACGTTAGGCGCTCCACATACAACCTCGTGTTCGATCGCCTGTGTTTGCCGAATCTGGATCAACAGACGTTCGACGGCTTTTTGCATGTTTTCTCGGGGTGTGACCATTTCACAAGCGCCGCCTGTGACTTCTGCCATGTCTTTGAGCAGACTTTCTGATGGCGCAGAGCCCACGCCCACGGCATATATGCGTTGCCCAGAGGCGCGCACTGTGGCGATGGTCTGTTCAATGTTCCAGACCTCGCCGTCGGTGATCAACAAGATCGCCGAATTTTTTGTTTCCTCTGATTCACCACTCTCAATACTGATGACTTCTTTCAACGCCGCATCAATCTCGGTACCGCTCATATTCGCATTCAACCGACGTGTTGCTGCCTTCAAGAGCTGGCGGTAAATGATGGAGCAAGGCTTCAGTTCCGGTTGTTCGTGGTGAACAGTGCTGCCAAACCGCGTGAAGGAGACTTGGTCCGTATTATTCAGCTGCCCAAACAGCCAGCTGAGGCAGTCTTTGGCCTGTTCAATGCTGTCGCCCTCCATGGAGCCAGAGCAGTCGACCAGGACCTTGATGGAGACGGGGTGCTGCTTTCTAACGCAGGTTGGACGGTACACACTGCCAGTCAAGACGGTGGCTTCTCCTGGGCGCATCGGGTCATGCGCTGCGACGGCGAAGTTCATATCGCCCAGCCGGTCAATGACCAAGATGAAATCCCGGTCTAGCCATGCTGCGCCCTCCAACTTCAAGGCGCATTGGTTGCCTTGACGGCTAAGCTGGATTTCATGGCTGGGGCTGTAAACCGTGCCCTGGCTCAGGTTCTCAGACAGTTCAAGATTCAGAAATAGGCGATGCTCGGCCTGTGGATTGGGTTCAGCTTGTTGGTGCGGCTTCAAGCCCGCAGCCGATGCATCCCCGTATCGCGGTGCAATGGTCGTGGGCAAGCTGAATCGAATTGCGCCATCTTCGGCTTTCAGGATTTGAGCGTAGTCAAGTTCAATGACCACCTCATCCCCAGTCTGTATGTTGCCGATATTGGCCGTGTACAGGTCTTTACCTGACCGCTCCAGCATGACTGGCAAGTCACCGCTGCTGATGGCCTCTTCATATTGCGCTTCGGCTACTTTCTTGGGCTTGACGGTACCGGTCATGCTTTTGCCGTTCAGTTCCACTCGCATGCCCAAAAGGACGCTTTGCCATCCCAGAGGGAAGGTGTAGACGCATTCGACGTTGTCATCTGACCAGTTCTTGTAAACCTGGCGAACCTTGATCTGGGCCACCAAGCCATTGAGACGTCCAGTCACATGGGCCGACACCAGCCCAATGTTGGCTTCCATGTCCTGGGCGTGCAGTCCAATTTGTTTTTTATTCGCTTGCATTGATTTCTTCCCAGGTAGTGAGCACGGAACGGACAAATAGACGGAGTTTTTCAGGCGAGAGACCCGCAATTTGCGGTTCTAGGTGCAGTTCAACGCCGGGGGCGATGAACACTTTGCTGATGACAGAGATGTCACCCGCAGCCTTTGGAAGGGGCGGGGGCGTTGTGATTCCGTTGATCAGTTGCTTGATTCGTTCCAGGGGCATGCCCTGATCCGCCATGGCGCGAACCTGCAGCACTTGGTCCAGGTGCTTTTGGGTGTACCGGGCATGTTTTCGATCGCCTTCATGTCGATCAACCAAGCCGAGTTGGATGTAATAGCGGATCGTTCTCAGCGGCAAATCGGTCAGCGCGCTGAGTTGGTCCAGGGTCAAATTGGTGTCCATGTTTTCTATCATACAGTAAAACTGTCAAATAGAACTGTCATTTAAAAACCACCAAGCTTGTACGTACCTGAGCCACAATCAAAGCATGGCAAATCCAAATGCAAAAACCATCTACTACCTGCCTGGCTATGGCGGTCAACTGGGTACAGGGCTGGGCAGAGCATTGATGGATCGCGGCTTTGATGTCGCCGGACGTGAGACGCGAGGCGACTTTCGTTCATTGCCTTTTGATGAACAAATCGCGACGGTGGGTCAAGACCTCAAAGATCACTTTTGGCATGAGGAGGCCCAAGTGATTTGCAACTCCTTCGGTGCGTATCTTTTCTTGCACGCTCAAACTCAGATGTCATCTTTTCCTGGGCGAGTGCTGCTGTTGTCGCCTATCGTGGGGGAGTTCACAAATGCCCAGGCCCGCACTAGTTTTTCTCCACCAAGGCCAACAAGACTCAAGGATTTGGCTGAAGCAGGGCATTTCAAGGTACCGCGTCAATGCGAGATGCATGTCGGGGAAGAAGATTGGCAAAGCATTCCTGCCAACGTGCAGGCTTTGGGTCGGCTCACTGGAATCTCAGTTATCGTGGTTCCTGGTGGTGATCATGACTTGGGCAAGGACTATGTTGGGCCGCTTCTAGACCAATGGCTAGTTGGATGACAGCCAGTTCAAAAGAGTTAACAGTTCATCGGAAAAGTTCGATACACACCAGGTTCGATGAACAAAACTCTATGTGCACGGGGCCATTTCAAGATCTAAATATACGTACTAAAAGATTATCCGGATCGTATGTCACTCTTGGGGTGCAACAAGCACCGTGGAAGTCGTTCAGTGTTTCATCAGCGCGGCTCAACCCAGCATGGTCCTTCGATGACAGTTGCATCGCAAGAGCAGGCCAGGATTGAAATCAAATCCCAATAAAGTGGCTTCTTCAGGCTGGTAGCGGACATCCCTAGACTAATGCTGATATTTAGCGCTTGCCATAACCTGTCGTTCGCTATGCAGCGCATCACGTGACCGGTCTAAAGCACACAGCAGTCACAGTTCAAAGGACAGTTTGCGATAGATCCGGGGAACGACTGCTTGCGGTTTGGGTAATGGGTACTTGACCCACTAGCCCAAAGCTAAGGCTATGGCAACTTTTAAAGGCAACATAATCCTGACATGTACGCACTTCAATCATGGGGAGACACCCTTCGCCTGCTGGTCGAGCTATCAGCCACTGCTGCTTTTGCTTTATCTGGGCTTATGGAGGCAGCGCGCAAAAGGCTTGATGCGGTAGGCGTGTGTGTAGTTGCGTTCTTGGCAGCGTTTGGTGGCGGCACTTTGCGCGACTTACTACTTGATCAGCGGCCGTTTTTTTGGGTGCGTCACACCGAAATTCTTTGGGGTGTTCTGGCCCTATGTGTTTTGGCCATGCTATTCATGCGTCAGCGGCATTTTGAGGTCACTGAAAAAACAATACTCTGGCCCGACGCACTAGGCTTAGGACTGTTTACTGCCACCGGCGTACATCAGGCTTTGCAGTCAAACATGCCACCAGTGGTCGCTGTGATGATGGGTCTGGTCACAGGAGTTTTCGGTGGCGTGCTCCGGGACATGGTGTGCAACGAGATTCCCAAAGCCTTCAAAGACCACCGTCCTTATGCGGTGTGTTCTTTTGCGGGTGGTTGGACTTATGTGGCTCTTTGGTCCGCAGACTCCCCAGGCTGGATAGCCTTGCTGGGATGTCTTGTTGTCACCGTCGGCCTTCGCGCACTGGCTCTTTGGCGCAACTGGCAATTACCAGCGTGGCGTGCCTGAAGGATGCTGTAAAAATTCAGGTTTGGCGGAGACTAGGGTTTCCCCAATTCAAGGTCTAAAGCCTGCCCCAACACATACGACTCCATCGCCAAAACACCGTGGCGAATGCCACCGTTGAGTACCGTCACGGCTGTGTGCTCCAGCGCAGCCCCAGCCGCCACAAGCAAAGGCAGGAAATGCTCGGTGGTCGGGTGGGCGCGGGCAGCATGCGGTGCCAAATCCAGCGCCTGGCGCAAACGGGCTAGGTCACCCGCTGCCACCGCCTGACGAATCCAGGCCGAGAACTCCTGTGCATAGGCAGCAGCATCCCCCTCCGATGCGCTCATGCGGACCTCGTAAAGATTGTGGGTGAGGCTGCCCGATCCGATGATCAGGACCCCATCATCTGCCAAAGGTGCCAAAGCCTGACCCAGCGCAAAAGCACTGCTCGGATTGGCATCGTAGGGCAAGGACACCTGCAAGGTTGGCACGTTCGCATCGGGGTACAGATGCAGCAGAGGCACCCACGCGCCATGGTCCAGACCGCGAAGAACATCTAGATGAGCTGGCATGCCACTGTTGGCCAGTTGCTGCTGGATCTGCAGGGCCAGCGCGCGTGAACCTGGTGCCGCATACTGCAGGTCATACAGTGCACGGGGGAAACCACCAAAGTCGTGCACCGTCTGGGGACGTTCGGTGGCGGAGATCTCGAGTCCCGAGGTCATCCAGTGCGGCGAGACCACCACAATCGCGCGGGGTTTGCCGAGCAAGCGTCCCAGCGCTCCTAGCTGCGCACCGGCCAGACCGGGCTCGATGGCGTAGGTCGGTGCGCCGTGTGAGACGAACAAGGATGGCCAGCGGGTCATGTGGATCTCCAAAAGATACAGGGCAAGAGGCTTGTGAGCGACGTGCGCAATTATTTGGACGAACGGCTAAGGGTCCGATCAACTGAGAAACTGCCCGCACCCGAGAAGACCAGTGCAACGCTGATGGCCAACAGAGCCAGACCAAATTCATAGCCGTTGTTGGCCATGAACAAGCCCTTGTCCAAGTGAACTGTGACGATGGCGATCAGCATGGTGAAGGCCAGCACCAATGCCGACGGACGCACCAGCAAGCCCAGGATCAAAGCCAAGCCACCCAAAAACTCGGCGCCGCCAGCCAGCAAAGCCATCAGATAACCGGGGGTCAAGCCAATTGATTCGAAGAACTGGCCGGTGCCTTCCAGGCCATAGCCGCCAAACGCACCAAAGAGTTTTTGTGCACCGTGCGCGGCAAAGATGATGCCGACAGGGATACGCAGTGCCAGTGGTGCCAAGCTGGCTTTGGTGGTCAGCACGCGCTGGATGACGGATGTGCCGGAAGCATCCTCGAGTTTGAGAGCGTTGATTGAAGTTGACATCGCGAATCCTTTCAGGGGTTAGACCCACACTGCGGGCATGGACTCAACTTTATTGGCTCATCTAACAAAGATAAACAATCCATAGCGGAACCGACTGTTTAGAATATCGGAACAATGGACAAGTATCAGGAAATGCGTGTCTTCACCGCCGTGGTGGAGGCTTCCAGTTTTGTGGCAGCTGCGGACAGTCTGGGCATGTCCAAAGCAGCTGTCTCGCGCTACGTGTCGGAGCTGGAGCAGCGCTTGGGCGTGCGGCTTTTGCACCGCACTACGCGCAGGCTCTCTTTGACCCCCGAGGGAGAGGTGTTCCTGAGCCGCTGCCGGGACATCCTGTCGAGCATCGAGGCGTCCGAGGCTGAGATTTCCACACGCAGCCTCAGCGTCAGCGGCCTGCTCAAGGTGAGCGTGCCAGTCAGCTTCGGCATTCGCCACTTGGCGCCACTCTGGCCGGAGTTTCTGGCTTTGCACCCGCAATTGAAGCTGGATGTGCAGCTGGCCGACCGTGTCATCGATCTGGTGGACGAGGGCTTTGACATGGCCATCCGCATCGCCCGCCTCGCAGATTCGAGTCTGATCTCCAGGCAAATCGTGGCCACGCGGTTGGTGCTGTGCGCTGCGCCAGATTACCTGCAGCGCAAAGGCACGCCACTGCACCCAAGGGATTTGGCTGCGCACGATGTGCTGGGCTACAGCCTGCTGGCTACGGGCGATCAATGGCATTTTGATGGACCCGATGGCCCTGTGAGCGTGAAGGTTCGACCTCGCCTGTGGTCCAACAACGGCGACAGTTGCATTGCAGCCTGCATTCAAGGGGCAGGCATCCAGATGCAGCCCACATTTTTGATTGCCGAGGAACTGCGTCGGGGTGAACTGGTGGAGATCCTTCCGCAGTTTCAGGCGGTGACTTTAGGGATTTACGCGGTTTATCCCACGCGCAAATTCGTATTGCCCAAGGTGCGCGCCTTGGTCGAGTTTCTTGATGCCCGGCTGAGAGAGGCGCCGTGGGCTTCTCTGTAGATTGGTTACCTTTAAAACGCAGAGCAAGTCGAACAGTGTTCAAGGCATGCCATCTAGACCGGCCGCTCACGCTCCACTTCAGCCCACCGGGATGAGGCTGTGAGCGGACTGCCGTAGTGGGTTATTCACCGACAGCAGCCGACCCAAAGCAGTCATTCAGCTATTTTTTCAGAGTTGTCATTTCATCGATGGCGAATGGTCACGTGAACATGGCAGTACGGCCTGTTAGAGGAAGCACCGTTCGATTCGATTGATCTATGAGGTCCAATTAAACGCCACCGTAAATCCTCAGACTGCTCAAACACGACAGTCTTACCCATGCCCTTGCCACCAAACTGAAGTCACAGCAAAAGCTGTACTTCAGCAAGGTTCGCAGCATGATTGAAAACACCCCCGATAACAAAGAATCAGATAAGGACGTAGAGCCATACGATGTGGTCATTGTCGGTGCCGGTATATCTGGCATTTGCAGTGCTCATGCTTTACGCCAGGCATTTCCCGAGAAGCGATTTCTGATTTTGGAGTCACTGGAAACATTCGGTGGCACCTGGCAAATTCACAAGTATCCAGGTACCCGCTCAGACAGTGACCTCTTCACATTCGGCTATGGGTTCAAACCGTGGATCGGCAATCCGATTGCGACCCGGCAGCAGATTCTGGATTACTTGGGCTCCGTGATCGCGGACGCCAATCTGGCACCCCACATCCGTTACAAGCACCGCGTTCGTTCTGCCAATTGGTCAAGCACATCGAACACTTGGTCTTTGGAGGTCGAGACCGCTGAAGGCCAGAGGCGGATAAACATCCAGACGAATTTTCTCTGGATGTGCCAAGGCTACTATCGCCACAGCCATGGCTATACGCCCGCATGGCCGGGGATGGACCGGTTCAAGGGCCAGGTGATTCACCCGCAGAACTGGCCAGAGGACTTGGATCTCACGGGCAAACGCGTCACCGTCATTGGCTCTGGCGCGACAGCGGCCACACTGATCCCGGCCATGGCCGGGCAATGCGCGCATGTCACCATGCTCCAAAGAACGCCGACTTACTTTGCAACGGGCCGCAACAGCGATGCACTGGCCGAAGAGTTGCGCAGTCTGGGCATTGATGAAGCATGGATTCACGAAATCATGCGCCGAAAAGTGGTTCGCGAACGGGCCGACATCATTGAGAAAGCCAAAAGCCATCCCGATGTGATGAAGAAACACCTGATTGCAGGTGTCAAGGCTTGCCTGCCTGAAGGCTTTGATGTCGATAAACATTTCACCCCGCCCTACAGACCATTTCAGCAAAGGGTGGCTTTTGTGCCTGACGGTGACTTGTTCAAGGCCTTCAGCTCAGGCCAGGCCTCGGTGGTCACCGACCATATCGAGCATTTCGATGAGAAGGGTATCCAGCTGAAAAGTGGTGAGCGCGTCGATTGTGATGTTGTTGTCACTGCCACGGGTTTTGAGTTGTCTGTGATGGGTGAAATTCCGTTTTCGGTAGATGGCCAATCTGTCAACTTTGCTAAGACGGTGAGCTACCGAGGGATCATGTTCACAGGCGTTCCCAACATGGCATGGGTTTACGGTTATGGGCGCTACAGCTGGACCTTGCGCGCCGAACTCATTGCCCAATTTGTCTGCAAGTTGTTGCATCACATGCAAGAGCACCATTTGGCCAGCGTCAAACCGTCCATCCGTGCAGAAGACACCGACATGCAACTGCTCCCGTGGACCGATCTGCAGGACATGAACGCCGGTTATGTCTTGCGCGGCGTTGACCGCATGCCCAAACGCGGCAGCAAGCCGGAATGGCAGCACAGCCAGGATTACTTGTATGAAAGCGAAGTCCTCCCGAACGTGGACTTTTCGGATGAGATTTTTGTGTACGCGGCTGCAGGCCAACACGCACAGAACGCTTGATCAACCTCACTTCGGAAATCAACCATGAAAAACTTCACCGGAAAAGTGGCCGTCATCACGGGCGGTGGCTCGGGCATTGGCAAAGCATTGGCCATGGCCGCCGCCAAGCGCGGCATGAAATTGGCTTTGCTCGACATCCAAAGCGATGCCTTGGCCCAATCTGTGGATGAATTGCGCCAGATGGGCGCCGAAGCGGTAGGCATCACCGCCGACGTCTCGGATGCTGCAGCGATACAAACCGTTGCCGACAAAATTGAAATCCATTACGGCGCCATCCACTTGGTCTTCAACAACGCAGGGGTGACATCGTCAGGCCCGGTTTGGGAAAGCACTGAAAAAGACTGGGATTGGCTGCTGGGCATCAACCTCAAAGGCGTGGTCAATGGGGTGCGCAGCTTCACACCCAAAATGCTGGCAGCAGCAGCCTCAGACAAAGCCTACGAGGGCTGTGTGGTCAACACGGCTTCTTTGGCGGGCATCCTGGCAGGCCCGGGCATGGGCATCTACAGCGTCTCCAAGCATGCGGTCGTTGCGCTGTCGGAGTGCCTGCACTATGACTTGCAGCTGGTATCTCCTCAAGTCAGGGCAGCTGTGCTCTGTCCCTCCTATGTGCCTACAGCGATTGGCAACTCCGATCGCAACAGGCCGACTCACCTTCTGAATGAAAAGCCACCCACCAAGGCGCAAATGGCATCTTTGGCGGCCGCGCAGCAGGCCGTGGCTCAGGGGAACATCACTGCGACAAAAGTGGCAGAGATCACCTTCAAGTCCATAGAGCAAGGATGTTTTTACATCTTCCCGAGTCCCGAAGGCCTTGCTTTGTTCAAACTGCGCTCGGACAACATCCTGAATCAAGTCACACCAGAGTTCCCGTACGAGCTGTTTCCTGCGATGAAAGATCGACGTGATCGCATGCTGGCGGCGCAAGCCAAAACTTGAATTTCCCTGACCTGTTTCAACATACTCAACCAAGGAGACATAACCATGATTCGAATTTCTCGCCGCTCTGTACACGTCGCAACCCTTGCACTCGCTGTCCTGGGGTATTGCGCATCCGGCTCCACATTCGCGCAAGCAACTTATCCCAATAAGCCCGTCAAAATCGTGCTGCCTTACCCCGCTGGCGGTGGTTCAGACGCCGTGGCTCGGATGATCGCAGACAAGTTGCAACAGACTTGGGGCCAGCCCGTGGTGGTGGACAATAAACCCGGCGCGTCAGGCATCATCGGCACACAGCAAGTAGTCAGAACGGCGGCCGATGGCTACACCTTGCTGTACCACAACACAGTGTTGATTCAGCAGCCATCGATGATGGAGAAGCTGCCCTACGATCCATTGAAGGACCTGCAGCCTGTGACTGCGACCTTGAAGACCAACAACATCTTCGTCGTCCCTGCCAGCTCGCCTGCCAAGACACTCAAGGAGTTCATCGATCTGGCTCGATCGCAGACTGCACAAGGCAGCTATGGCAGCTACGGCATCGGCAGCGCAGCGCATTTGAATGGCGAACTTTTCAAGCAACAAACCGGTCTGGATTTGACGCATGTGGCTTTCCAGGGTTCGGCCCCGATGATCACCAACCTGATTGGCAATCAGCTGCCCAGCGCGTTCATCGATATCCCTTCGGCACTGCCGCACATGAAAAACCTGCGGCCTCTGGCCATTGCGGGCACCCAACGCCCTCCAGAGTTGTCGGGTGTCCCCACTTTCACGGAGCTGGGTTACAAATCATTTGAGCCTATGGGCTGGCACGGGCTTTTCTTGCCAGCCGGTACGCCTAGCACCATTGCACAGAAGATCAGCAAAGACGTGAATGCCGTCCTGCAAATGCCTGACGTGCAGGCACGCCTGAAAGCCATGGGGGTGGCACCTGGTGGTGGTACGCCTGAAGAGTTTGCACAGGTGATCAAGGCCGACGCAGCCATTTACGCAGACATCACAAAAGCCGCCAATATTCGTATCACGCAGTGATCAATCCGCTCATGCAATGATGCATCACTGCATCGTTGCATGAAAAGTGGCAGATCAAGGCAGGAACTCGTTTTGGGAGGGTGTAAGCATCTGGTTCGGCAGCGCGCTTCCAGCACCCCGATGTTTACGCTTTAAGACTCTGTCACGATCCGGCGCAATGCCGACAGATTGCGCAAACGGATGCGACCGTAGGTCAATGTGAGGATGTTTTCCGACTCCCACTGCTTGAGCAAGCGGTTGACCGTCTGCCTAGAGGCCCCTAACATGCGGCCGAGCTGTTCTTGTGACAAATTGAGCTCGGTCGGATGGCTTGCTGATGTGTGTTGGGCCATGTCAAGTTCTGCCAGCAAACGGTCAGCCAAACGAACCGGTACGGGCCGAAGAATGGTGGCTTCGATCCGTTCAATGGCCCATTTGTAGCGTCGGCACACCAAGTGCAGCAGTTCGCTCAAAAATTCTTTGTTGTCATTGACCACATCAAAGAAGTGCGTTTTAGACACCACCATCAACTCCGTCGGGACCAGTGCTTTGGCGTCGTGTACGCGTTCTTGTTGAATGATCAGAGTCAATTCACCAAACCACATGCCAGCCTCAGCGATACCCAAAACCGCTTCTCTGCCAGTTGATGACGTATTGCTCAGCTGTACAGCACCAGACTTCACAAAATAGACCGCGTCGGGCGCCGAGCCTTGGTGAAAAAGACTTTCGCCCTTGGCAAATCGTTTCAATCGAGCTTTAGCCAAAAGTTGTTGAGTCAGTTCACGTGAAAGGTCGTATTCATCTGGTGCAATTGCTGCGAGATTTTGAGAAGCCATCTCTGTATGTCCTTGAATTCCATCTCTGCATCAAGATGATTTTTGTGAATGATTGAAGGCGCATCAACATGCACAAGCAAGAGATATCAGGGTCTCGGTCATTAGATCAAATTATTTGGCATGCAGATGGCAATACAGAGACACGAACACGTGTTGACTCACTTATCAATCAATTATTTTCGTATTTTCAAGGCGCCCATGCTGCTGACTGCTATTGGCCGCCTAGAGCCCGTCATACCTCTCATCCGATGACCGCAATTCAACGCAGTCACACCAAAAGGGTGAAAGATCCAAACAAAGCAGCCACAGTGGTTAAAAAGCTTGCAACACCAACAGCCAAGCCAGAGTTTGAATTGCACCGTTTTGCAATCAGACGCTCCCATCTAAGGTAGGCGAGCAGCGCGAAAGCTCCGGCAAATAGCGAAAGAAGCGCACAAGCTAACAACAACGACACTTGCTCTTTTTGTATTCCCAGTCGTAAAACGATAAGAACGGTCGCCATCATGACCAAGGCTGTTCTTTTCCAAGCCAAAGCTGTTCTTTCGGCTTGTAAACCGGCGTCATGAGGGAGATTCACGGCAACACCAGAGATCCGGCAGTAATCATCGCTAAAACCATCACTGCCGCCGCTAACAAAACAATCAAGAAAGACTTAGGCAGCGGGGCGTCGTGCCGCATGGCATGATCACATCGACGCCAGTGCAGATAGGCTCCGAGTGACAGTGCACCTGACATCATGATGAGTCCAGAGCACAAACCAAGGCGAAGTCCAATCGGCTCGATCCGGGTGCCGTACTGGTAAAGCAAGACACCGCCGGCTAACAACGCCAAAGCAGTGCGTATCCACGCCAAGAAGGTTCGCTCATTGGCCAAAGAAAAACGGTAATCGGGCTCTTTTCCTAAATGTTCTTCGCTCATCAATGGGTCCGACATGACTTATCTCTGCGGCATATCGGCTTTTGAGTAGCCAAGGCTCACCGCCGCGTCTTCGGGGATGGCTGGCACTGTGGCGTCCCAGGCTTCCCAAGCGGCACGCAAAGCTTGAAGTTTCTCAGGCTGGTGCTTGGCCAAGTTAGCCCGCTCGCGTTCGTCCGCCGGGATGTTGAACAAATAGTCGTGGCCGTCTACACGCAGGTATTTGTAATCGCCCATGCGCAGGGCGCGTTGCCCCCGGTGGTTCATGCGCCAGTACAGCGGCCGCTCAAACTGGTGCTGGGCATCCCGCAGTACAGGCAGCATGGACACGCCGTCAAAGGGCAAGTCCTCATGGGCCTTGGCACCTGCCAGCTCGACCATGGTGGCCGACCAGTCCATGGTCATGCAGTGCTGGGTGGAGGTGCCGCCCGGCGCAATCACGGCGGGCCAGTGCGCGATCCACGGCACACGGATGCCGCCTTCGGTCAGGTCCATCTTGCCGCCCACCAAGGGCCAGTTGTCAGAAAAGCGCTCGCCGCCGTTGTCGCTGGTGAAGACGATCAGGGTGTTGTCCAGTTGCCCCGTCTTTTTGAGCGCGTCCACCACCCAGCCAATGCCTTCGTCCATGTGGTGGATCATGCGGTGGTAGGTGTGGATGTTGCCGCCGTGCAGGTGGAACAGGTTGTCTTTGACCTCTTGGGCCAGCGCATGGTCTTCACGGGTTTCCCATGGCCAGTGCGGCGCGGTGTAGTGCAAGCTCAAAAAGAAAGGCGTGCCCTGCTCAGCGCCCGGGGCCATGCGGTTCACGTAGTCGACCGCACGCTGCGAGAGCAGGTCGGTCAGGTATCCGTCTTCGTACTTTTCTTCTTCATTGCTGTAGAGGTCGTGCGTGCCGTTGTTGCTGGCGTGGGTGAAGTAATCCACCCCGCCCGACATGGGGCCAAAGAACTCTTCGTAACCGGATTTGATGGGGCTGAAGTGGGGTGGGTAGCCCAGGTGCCATTTGCCGATCAGCGCCGTGCGGTAGCCACTGGCCTTGAGCAGGGAAGGCAGCGTGGGGTGCTCGGGCGGCAGGCCCAGCACGGTGCTGCCTTTGCTCTTACTGCTGATCGGCTCGTCGGCACCGCCGCGAAGGCGGTACTGGTAGCGGGCTGTCATCAGCGCAAAGCGGGTGGGGGAGCACACGGGCGAGTTGGCATAACCCTGTGTGAACTTCAGACCACCTGCAGCCAACTGGTCTAGCACGGGCGATACCTTGCCGAACTTCGCGTCGCGGCCGCCATAGCAGCCGAGATCCGCAAAGCCTAGGTCATCGGCCACGATGAAGATGATGTTGGGCCGTTTTTTGCTGACGTGTGTCATGTTTTGATGGTTTGGATCTGTACTGGTTCAGATTTCTAAATGAAGAGAAATTTCTCTTCATTTAGGGTCAGCTTTCACGCAACGTAATGTGTGAATTTGGTGTCAAGGAAGGCCTCCATTCCCTCAATGCCAGATTCACTGCCGTAGCCGCTGTCTTTGACTCCACCAAAAGGCGCTTCTGGTACAGAAACGCCCATGCCGTTGATGGCCAGGCTGCCCACTTCAAGACGCTCTGAGACCGACAAGATGGTTTTCGCCGAATCAGTGAACAAATAGCCAGCCAACCCATAGGGATTGTTGTTGGCCATTCCAAGGGCTTGTTCCAATGTTTCGTAGGGCATGGCGCTCGCTACAGGCCCAAAGGGCTCTTCTGTCAACACAGGTGCATTCAGCGGCACATCAGCCAGCAAGGTTGGAGCTACAAAGCTGCCTTGCTCTGGCGCCAAGCCCGTCACAGAGCGAGCCCCCATAGCGACAGAACGTTCGATTAGGTCGCGTACCGCCGATTGCCGCCGTGTACTCGCCACAGGGCCCATTTGAGTGCTGCTTTCAATACCCGAACCCACTCGCAAAGCCTGCATGGCTGCGCCAAAGGCATCCAAAAAATCGCCGTAGATTCGCTTTTCCACATAGAAGCGCGTCGGAGCCAAACAGGCCTGGCCTGCGTTGCGAAACTTATGTTGGACCATCAAATTGACTGCACGCTGCAGGTCAGTGTCGCCACAAATGATCACTGGGGCGTGCCCACCCAACTCCAATGTGATGCGCTTGAGGTGCTGCGCTGCCATGCCCGCCAAATGACGCCCCACGGGGACTGAGCCGGTGAATGTAACTTTCCGGATGATGGGAGACCGAATAAGTATCTCTGACACTTCACTGGGAACGCCGTAGATCAATTGCAAAACACCAGCCGGCAATTCTTGATTAAGGCACTCGACCATGGCTGCTACGCTAGCTGGCGTTTCTTCGGCCCCTTTGACGATGATGGAGCAGCCAGCTGCCAAGGCTCCGCCAATTTTGCGTGCTGACAAAACCAAGGGGAAATTCCATGGCGAAAAAGCAGCTACCGGACCGACTGGAAATTTGAGCACGTCCATTCGGCTGTTGGGTAAACGTGCTGGGACCACTCGCCCATAGACACGTCGCGCTTCTTCGGCATACCACTTGATCAGGTCGGCAGCCATGGCACATTCAGCCCGCGCTTCAGCCAAAGGCTTACCTTGCTCCAAAGTCAACAAGGTGGCAATGCGTTCTGTGTTTTCACGCAAACGAGCAACCCCACGCTCGAGCCTTGCACACCGATCATGGGCGGGCACTTGGCGCCAATGCTCAAAAGCCTTTTGCGTTGTTTGCAAGGCCAATTGCAGGTCATCCGTGCTGGCAAGCCCCAATTCTCCCAGTAACTCACCGTTGGCAGGATTTCGAACTGGCGAGCGTTGGGCATGGCGACCCGATCGCCACTCGCCACCCAACAACATGGGTGGGCATTCGTAAGTCAAAGTGGTGGTGCTCATATGTTGCGTCCCCCATCTACATCCAAACAAACGCCGGTAAGGAAACTCGCATCATCTGATGCAAGGAAAGCTACAGCTGAAGCCACATCATTGGGCTGGGTAAAACGTCCGAGAGGGATACGCGCAAGAAATTTTTCTCTGTTAGCGGGGGTGTCCTCCATGCCCATGAAGTCGGCCATCATTGGGGTTTCACCGATCATGGGATTGACCGCATTGATGCGAATACCCCCTCGAGCAAATTCCAGAGCCAACCCCTTGGTAATGTTGATCATGGCCGCTTTGCTTCCGCTGTACCAAGTTAACCCAGGCCCTGGCCGTACACCAGTGGTGGACGCAACGTTGACCATCACGCCATGACCTTGTGCCGTGAAGTGTGGCAAAGCGAACTGCGCTGACCAATAGAGACTTTTCAGATTTACTCTATAAACTCGGTCAAACTCTTCTTCGGTCACTTGTAAAGCGGGCTTATTGCGGTGGGTAGTGCCAGCGTTATTGACAACAATATGCAGCCCACCTAGTTGCTCGATGGTGCTAGCCACCATGCTTTGGTAATCCGCCTGTTGTGCCACATCGCACGGCATGGCCGCTGCACGGCCGCCTGCTGCGGTCAATTCAGCGGCCATTCGATTTGCCCCTTCAGCATTCAGGTCGGCAACCATCACAGCCGCACCACACTGGCTCAACCGCCGCGCAATAGCCGCGCCAAACCCCGATGCGCCACCTGTCACGATGGCTACTTTGTTTTTCAATTGCATGGTCATCTCTTTCAAATATCTAAAACCAATGAACCGCCACCGCATCGCGAGACACAGACCATAATGCGACGCTGTTCTGCACGCTCCTCTGGGGTGAGCACAAAATCAAGGTGTTGCACCTCACCAGAAAGCACTGAGGCTTCGCAGGTGCCACAAATGCCTTCTCGGCATGACCATGGGTAATCCACTCCCAGTCGCTCCATGGCATCAAGCACGCTCTCGTTTTCGTTGACAGTGGTACTCAGCCCGGATTTTTGGAGCTTCAGCTCAAATGGTTTGCGCCCACTGGTGCTGACTTCTGCGCCTTTAAAGCGCTCCATGCGTACCGACCCAGATGTCCAGTGGGCCGTAGCAGCAGTGAGTGCATCCAGCATGGGGGCTGGGCCGCAGGCATAGACCGCACCCCACTGCTGTTGTTGCAAGCGGGAGGAGAGATCCATTGGGCCGCCTTGCTCATCGTCAAAATGCAGATGCAAACGTCCTTTGGCCAGGTTCTTGATCTCTTCTAGATAAGCTAGACGTGGTGCAGAGCGAGCGCTGGCCCACAACTCAAAGTCCAGCCCTTGATGAGCACAGGCCTGGGCCATGGCATAGATGGGAGTGATGCCGATGCCCCCAGCCAATAACAAAACTCGGCGGTGCTCGGGTGCCATCTCAAACAGATTTCGCGGTGCACTGACCCGCATGGCCTGCCCCGCCTTGAGCCTGTCATGGATCCAGACCGAGCCCCCACGACTGTTAGCGTCTAAGCCAACCGCAACCACATAGGAGTCCGCACTCTTTTGCCCTGTGGCATTGACCAATGAATACTGGCGCACGAGGCCGTTGGGCAAGGCAAGGTCGATGTGTGCTCCGGCTTGTGCAGCGGGCAAGCTCTGCCCTGATTTGTGGCGAAGTTCTATCGCCAGCACATCACGCGCCACTGCGCGCACACTGCTGACGATGACATCAATATCGACACTCATGTCGGGTTTCCAGAAGGGTCTTGTGCTTCAGCCTTAGCCAAGCGATCGAGTAACCAGCGCGCTTGGTTGAGACCGGCATCGGCTGCGATTGGAACCATCGGCCGATTGGGCACAAGACTGAGGATCTTTTGTTGCCCTTCGATGACCGTGCGATCCTCTTCAAAAGCCACCACGACGTTTTGGAAAATCTTTTCAGTCATGGCCTCATCGTCGAGGTCAAAATTTCGCGCTTGGCAAAACCAATAATGGCTGGTGGTTTCGGTCTCAGGTGTCTGAATCGAGGTGTGACGGAACTGCACCGCCTCTGGGACGCGATGACCATCCGCAGCACCGGTTCCTGCTGGGGCAGACCCAGCGTCCATTCGCAACAAAGCAGGTGGTGACCATTGGTAAATTTGCCAGCGGTCGACCTTGCCCTCGAACTTGGCCACGCTCTTGTGCAGATTGGGCATCTCATCATTGAGGTACCAGCGGCTTATGGATAAGGTGCCGTTACCGGTGGTATCGCGCTCAATTTTTGGTTTCAGATCAGCAGCACTGTCAGTGCCGAGTGTGGTGGGGTGAACCCAAGCCAAGTGCGTGAAGTCCAACAAGTTGTCAATGATCAACTTGTAATTGGCTTGGTAATGGATATAGCCGGGCTTCATGCGCCAATCAGCTGAGTCATGCCAAAAATAATCGACGATGTCATCAGGATTGGCATTTGCTGGATCACCCATCCAGATCCAGACCAGTCGATTACGTTCTACAACTGGGTATCGCTTCACGCAGGTTTTGGGAGGGATTTGGGCTTGCCCCGGGATTTCCACGCAGGCCCCAGAGGGGTCGAATTTCAAGCCGTGGTACATGCACCTCACACAGTCGCCTTCCTTACGGCCCATGTGGAGAGGGGCCGAGCGGTGGCAGCATCGGTTTTCTAGCGCCACCACTTGGCCGCGTGTGTCGCGGTACAACAACACTGGCTCATTGAGCAAAGTTCTTTGAAACAAACCATCTTGGGGAACTTCGATATCCCAAGCGGCTACATACCAGCAATTTCGAATGAACATGACTGAGTCTCCTATCGCGTTTGACACGATCCTAGTGGGCCTCAGTGCATTAAACAAATCGATTTATTGCAGATATGATCTGTTTTTTGAATCACTCAAAGGTCTTGAAGTGAAACTGCAAACGCTGCAAGCGCTGATTTACATTGAAGAAGTGGGCAGCGTGCGCGCTGCAGCACAATTGCTGCATATTTCTCAGCCAGCCTTGTCAGCCGCCATCCAGCAACTGGAGGAAGAGTTAAAAGCGCCTTTGCTGACTCGCACGAAGCGAGGTGTAACGCTGACCTCGTTTGGGCATGCCTTCATGAAACATGCGCGGCTGATTGTTTCGGAGAGTCGACGAGCTCATGAAGAAATTGATCAATTGCGCGGGCGCTGGGAAGGGAACATCACTTTTGCCACTTCCCCTGCCATTGCGCTAGGTGCATTACCTCAGGCCTTGGCCAGCTTTGCTAAAGAATTTCCATCTGTGACTGTCAACGTACGCGATGGTTTATACCCATCTGTATCCCCACAGCTTCGTGATGGTAGTTTGGACTTTGCACTTACGGCCGCTCACAAACACGATCTGGATGCCGACTTGGAAGCACAAGCTCTGCATGTGAGTGATGTTGTGATCGTTTGCCAGAAAGGCCACCCCAAAGCCCTCGCCACTCAGCTGTCCGAACTCAAAGATTGTTTATGGGCTTTTTCAAGTGCACCGAGGGGGCCTGGTGCCATCATCCGTGATGCATTCGCACGTAAAGGCTTGCCTGAGCCTCGGATGGGCATCGTGTGCGAATCCTTCTTGGCCCTGCCTGGTGTCATTGCACATTCGGAAATGCTCACCACCATGCCGCGGGCTCTCTATGAACACAATGCATTCAAACATCTCTTGTGCAGTGTTCCCCTTGATGAACCTGTACCCAGTCCGACCATCTACGTTCTGAGGCGACACGATCTACCCCTCACGCCCGCCGCTTCTGGACTGATTCGCTGGATTCAGCACCACGCCCTTCAACTGGGGCGTTAAATCATGGAGTGGACCGATTGGCTGTATCCAGCCATTGTTTTAGGTTTGGGTTACCTTGTTTTGGGAATCACTGGGTTTGGTTCAGCGTTAGTCACGGTACCTTTGTTGGCTTGGATATGGCCATTGCCAGAAGTAGTAGTGCTGGCCATTTTGTTGGATATTCCCGCTTCCATATTGCATGGCGGTCTGAATTTTCGCCAAGTCAGATGGAATGCTCTGAATGCCATGCTGCCTGGCATGGCGGTGGGCTCTGTTGTGGGTTTATGGCTTCTGGGTCAACTCGACAAACGCTGGCCGCTGTTCGTACTCGGGATCTACATCGCTATCGTTGGACTTCGAGCACTAAGGGTGGCGGCTACACCCACAACTACGACCGCCTCCCGTTGGGGCTATCACGCAGGCAGCACGGTATTGGGCGTTGTTGAAGTGATGTTTGCAACGGCAGGCCCAGTTGTCTTGGCGCTGTTACAACGGCGCTTGCCGAATGTTGCCGAAATTCGAGCCACAGTTCCCGTGGTGATGGTTGTGGCTGGCTCGGTGGCCATCGCCGTACTGGCTATTTCAGATCAGGTTAACAGTGCTCAAACCTTTGAACGTTGGATCATTGGCCTTCCAATAGCCGCTCTTGGGGTACTGATTGGCAACCGACTGGCAAAACAAATTCCGGCGGTCATCATGAAAAGAACCATTGCGTTGCTGCTGATTGCCAGTGGCTTGTCCTTGACCCGTCATATCTGGCTTTAAAAACGATCGTTTGCAACTTTTAAGGCTCCTAGTAGCTTTCACAGAGATGTCACGCCTGTGATTTGTTTTTCTGATCAATGGCTCAAAAAATCGATTTGCATCTTGCACAAGCCGTTCCCTATCATTCAATCCGTTCATCACATAACAGGAGACAACCGTGAACCTTCGTCGCTCCCTTCTCGCCTGCGTGCTAGCGCTGACCCTGCCCCTGAGCGGTATCGCGCAAAGCAACACACTGCTGCTCAACAGTTTTCTTGCACCTCAACATCCGGTGACCAGCATGGTCATCAAGCCTTGGGCTGAAAGAATTGGCCAGGTGACCGAAGGTCGTGTGAAGGTTGATGTAGCGCCATCAAGTCTGGCGGCACCCCACCAGCAAATAGCGAGCGTGAACAAAGGAGTCTTTGATGTTGCCTATCAGTTCCATGGGCTCATGGCTGAGCAGGTCAAACTCAACCAAATTGCTCATCTTCCTTTTGTCAACACCACTTCGCGCGGAAGTTCAGTCGCTTTGTGGCGCACTTACCAAAAACATTTCGCCAAGGTCAAGGAAATCGAAGATGTTCATGTGCTCGGCATGTTCGTCTTGCCCCCAGGTGTTTTCTACGGCATGAAGGGCCCTATTGATGGCATGGACAAGCTCAAGGGACGTAAGGTTTACGCCTTGCCCGGTGTGCCTGCAACACTTCTTCAGGCAGCAGGTGCTGGCGTGGTGGCAGCACCTGCTGCCCGCAGTCATGAAATCGTATCGGGAAAGACCGTAGATGCTTTTGCTGGCTACTCGGTGTCGGATGCCAACGGTCTGAAGACCTTATCCTACGCTACAGACGTCACAGACATTACGGGTAATCTGACAGCCCCATCATTTGTCTTGTTCATCAACAAAAAGCGCTGGACTGGATTGTCTGAAAAAGATCGTAAAGCCATTGAATCTATCAGCGGTGAAGCGCTTGCTCAGAGCATGAAGATGTATGACGATCTGGAAATCAAAGCGCGCGCAGATGCTGCAGCCAGTGGCATCAAGTTTCATAGGGCCAGTGACAGTTTCAACAAAGACCTACAGGCCTTGGGTGCTCCGCTCACCCAGTCATGGCTAACCGATGCTCAAAAGTTGGGGGTGAACGGTCGTGAGGCTCTTGACTTTTATCGCACTGAGGCCATTGCCAACCGCTGAACAGCGACGCTAGGGCTCTTGGCTTAGCCAAGAAGCCCTTCAATTTGGTTGGAGTTCAACATGTTTGTAAAAAATGCTTGGTATGCAGCAGGGATGTCTGTGGAGTGCACAGACAAACCACTAGCCCGTACATTCCTGAATGAAAAGGTGGTTTTGTTCCGTACGGCGGCTGGCACAGCAGTAGCCTTGGAAGATCGTTGCTGCCACCGCTTTGCCCCACTATCCCTAGGCGATGTGGAAAGTCATGGCATCCGTTGCCGCTACCACGGCATGGTTTTTGACGATAACGGGCAATGCGTGGAAATTCCTGGGCAAGCCCAAATTCCCCCCGGTATGTGCGTCCGCAGCTTTCCCCTTGTTGAGCGACACAACTTGCTTTGGATATGGATGGGTGATCCAGTCAACGCCAACCCTGACGAGATTGTTGATGTCCACTGGAACGGAGCTCCAGGGTGGCCTACTGCCACCGGGTATATCCACTACCAAGCAAACTACCAACTGATAGCAGACAACCTGCTGGACTTCACCCACCTGACGTTTGTACACCGGACGACCCTGGCGAACAATGCTTTCCCCAATGCGCGTCCAGAAATCACGCCGTTTGAACGGGGCATCCGTTTAAACCGAGTGATTCACAATTGTGATCCCTCGCCTTTGCATGGCATGGCGGGGAAGTTTGAGGGCAAAGTGGATTTTTGGAATCGCCAGGTTTGGTGGCTTCCTTCGATCTTTGAAAACTGGGCCGGGTCTGTGCCACTGGGTGAGGGCGAGCCACATGAACGAGAGGGTGCATTACACCTGCGCCATTTTTCGTTGCTCACCCCAGAAACTGACCAAACAACACATTATTTCTGGTTGCAGCCCTGCCAGTTTCCCCATGACGACGCCAGCATGATTGATCGCGTAGGCCAAGGCATTGCCACCGCATTTGCAGAAGATCGCTGGGTCATCGAGGCGCAGCAAACTGTGATCAACAGCCAGCCAGATGCAAAGATGAAATCTGTGCGCAACGATGCAGCACTGGGACGTGTGCGGTATATGACTGAACGTTTGCTAGAGCAGGAAGCGGCAGTATCGGCTCAAACCATTTCCATTGCCAAGGCGGATTGATATGCAAATTCAAGCCGCTGTACTGAATACACCTCAAGGTCAACTGGAGATTGAAACACTGGAGCTAGAAGCGCCACGTGAGCTTGAAATTCGGGTGCGTTTGGTAGCAACAGGTGTCTGCCATACCGACATTTCCGTGATGGGTCGACCGTTCCCAGTGTCACAACCTATTGTGCTGGGCCATGAGGGTACGGGGATAGTGGAATCCATTGGCAGTGCGGTTACCAAAGTGAAAGTTGGCGATCGTGTGGTCCTGAGCTACAACTTTTGCGGCGAATGCCCAAGTTGTCAACGACATGCACCCAGTTACTGCCACTACTTTTTTGGGCATAACTTTCTGGGTCAGCGTCGTGATGGCAGCACCGCTTTATCCCGTCAAGGACAACCCGTTCGGCATAACTTTTTCGGACAGTCATCATTTGCCACCCATTGCCTGTGCAGCGAGAACAACGCAGTGAAAGTGCCGGACTCTGTACCAAATGAGGTTTTCGAACTGTTGGGGCCACTGGGTTGCGGCATTCAGACCGGTGCAGGTGCTGTCATCAATGTGCTCAAACCACAAATGGGAGAATCTTTCGTTGTCTTTGGAGCGGGTGCTGTTGGTCTGGCGGGTTTGATGGCGGCTAAAGCTATTGGTGCCGCTGTTCTAATTGCTGTCGACAAGGTGCCTGAGCGATTGACCCTTGCCACTGATTTGGGTGCAACGCATACTGTCTTGGCCGATGGTCAGACCGACGTGGTGGCCCGCATTCGAGAGATCACAGGCGGCGGCGCTCAATGCAGCTTGGACACCACAGCTGTCAGTGTTGTACTTCGACAAGCCTTGGATTGTCTCGGATCATTGGGACGCTGCGGCTTTGTTGGCGGCGCTCCTTTGGGTACCACTTTGGAAGTGGATGTGCGAGACATGATGCTCAACGGTAAGACGTTGCGCGGTATTGTTGAGGGCGACGCCAATGCAGACGCGTTTATTCCCGATCTGATCCGGATGCAAGCACAGGGCAGTTTCCCTTTTGAAAAATTAATGAAAATCTACCCTTTTGATGCCATCGACCAGGCGATAAAAGATGCCAAATCTGGTGTCACTGTTAAACCTGTTTTGAGAATGCCTGCTTGACTGACCCCGACTCAGCCAAACCAGCACCTATGAGACCAAAAACATGAACAACAACAGCTCTGCTTTACAAGCAAACCGTTCGGATCTGCTATTTCGCGTATTGGGGTGGCTGAGCGCACTTCCAGTGGCATTGATCGTGGTTTTGACATTTGCAGATGTATTTGCCCGTTACGTTTTTTCCTCACCTGTCCGTGGAAGCATGGAGATTATTGAATTTGCTATGGCTTTAGTCATTTTTACGGCACTGCCATTAGTGACTCGTCAACGAGAGCATGTCACTGTCAGTCTGATAGACGGTATGGTCAAAAGTTTGCGCAGTAAAAAAATAAAAATTATTTTGTGCGATGCCGTCAGCGCCTTGGCGCTGGGTCTTCTGACATGGCGTTTGTACTTACAAGGATTGGATGATCTGCAATCGGGCTCCGCCACGATCGTACTTAACTTACCTCACGCCCCACTGAGCTTTGCATTGACATTTTTCGCTGGTCTAACGACCTGCTTGGTATTGGCACTAATCTGGCAAACATTGACCAGCCATGAGGGGGTAGTATGACCGCAGCACTGATTGGCTTTGCCGCTGTTTTTTTGCTGGCATTTGCAGGCGTTCCACTGGCTTTTGCCATGCTGCTTGCCGGTGTAGGCGGTTACGCGGCCCTTCGCGGCATAGACCCTTCGCTTCACATGTTGGGCCAAGTGGTCGTCGATGCTTCGACGAATTACGGCATGTCTGTATTGCCTATGTTCATTTTGATGGGCTTGTTTGTCCACAAAGCTGATATCAGTGGTGAGCTTTACGACGCAGCCAATGCATGGCTTGGCCATCTTAAAGGTGGGTTGGCACACGCTACGCTCGCTGCATGCGGTTTGTTTGCGGCCATTTCGGGCAGCTCGATCGCTACAGCGGCCACCATGACCAAGGTGGCCATGCCTCCTATGCGCCGTTTGGGGTATCACGATAGCCTGTCAACCGGCACAATCGCTTCCGGTGGGGTATTGGGTGTACTGATTCCCCCTTCGGTGCCGCTTGTTATCTTTGGTTTGCTCACCGAGACCGATATCCGACAACTATTCATTGCAACCGTTATTCCCGGTATTTTGTTGCTCATTCTTTTTCTGGGCGCGGTTTGGGTCACCTTGATGCTGAATCCTGCGCTAGGTCCGCGGGGCACGCGCTTGCCAATCAAAGCGCGCTTTTTAGCTTTGAAAGGTGTCTGGTCAACGATCGTGTTGTTTGCCTTTGTGATGGGCGGCCTTTACGGAGGCGTTTTCACAGCCACTGAATGCGCTGGTATGGGTGCCTCTGGGGCATTACTGATTGCAGTTGCTCGTCGAAAGATGAATTTTCAGGCAGCGCTTGAATGTCTGAAGGAGACAGCCTCAACAACTGCCATGATCTTTGCGATCGTCTTCGGTGCGCTTGTTTTCGCAAATTTCATCACACTTTCTGGACTCACTTTTCAGTTGGTTGAGTGGATCAAAAACAGCGGCTTCTCGCTGTTGGGCGTTCTTTTGGTGATGGTGCTGATTTACCTGGTCTTAGGCGCCCTAATGGAAGCAATGGGATTGCTGCTGCTAACCGCGCCTATCTTTACAGTTATTGCAGTTGAATTGGGTGCGTCGCCAATTTGGTTTGGTATTTTTGTGGTCATGATGATCGAAATCGGAATGCTGACACCACCCGTCGGCATGAACGTGTTCACGGTCAAATCTCTCTTGCCTGATGTGAAATTGTCAACCATCTTCAAGGGTGTGATGCCGTTTGTAATTGCAAACTTGATCGCTGTCGGGATCTTGATTGCTTGGCCACAATTGGCACTTGTATCGCTTAGTTGGTTTTAGAAATTTTTTCTTGTGCTGAATTACTCATGAAAATCTATGACCACTGCTGAACTTAGGTGGCGGATAATTTTTCATTAGTGGTACTAAAAAAAGCTCGTCTATTTGCCAATCGGTGATTAATTTCAATATAGCGGACCGTCATCACCTTAAAGCGATCCAGAGCTTTGCAACTGTCAGTTGGTCACCTGAAAGCGGTCAGCGGAGGAAACAGTGACGACTGAGTTTGAGTGACTGCTTTTGGCAGAAAGCCCCGAAATGACTGTAGGACACGACCGGCGGCAATCGCTGCATTGCAGTTATAAAAAATAACCTGGTGAGTCATCGACGCAGGTGAAATTTATGAGCTCCCTGCCGCTAATCGTCAGCAAAGCGAAGGGGGTAGGTCGAAGTACAAATCACAAACTTCATGCACATCGGGCACTTCAAACAAAAAATTTATATATATTGATCGACGGCTCTACGTGTGACTCGCTTGAAAGTTGTGGCTCGAAAATTTCTCAGCGTAAAAAAATGACACTTGATCACAGCTATGGAATTGTTCCGACGATTTAACTGACATCAAATTCTGTACATTGACGTTGGATCGAGCGCGCACAAATCAATCCCCATCCTGCGGCGCCCAACTCATAGGAAGAGGGTGCTCAATCGTCGCCATCAAAACTTTATATACATTGGCCAGTGCCAACCAAAACTCCATATACATTGAGTGTGTTTGAGCGAAAACTTTATATACATTAGCCAGTGCGAACTAAAACTTCATACACTTTGGCCATTCGGAACTAAAACTCTATATACATTGACCCGTTCTTGGGCCACAATGACACTGTGAGATGTGCTTAAAAAAACAGCACCGTAAAAAGAAATGACACTGGATTACAGTCAGCGTCAAATAAGTGAAATTTAAATATCACTTTGTAATTACATGGGTATACTACAAGTATACTACTTTGATCCAGTCAAAAACAGCTAAGTTGTTGTTTTTAAATGGGAAAAAGGTGAAATGTTGGCGTTTTCACACTGCAGGGGTCGCAGGTTCAAACCCTGCATCGCCCACCACTTTTGGAATTTCCTCTTCCAAATCAACGGCTGTTAGGGTTTTCTTCACACTTGTTTTAGGTTTTCTAAGGCAGTGTTCTAGGAAACCCCATGCGCAAATTCAAACACCCCATCGATCTCAAAGCTGCAGCGGATGCGGCTTCATCTTTTGTTCCCGTTGACGTCACGTTGGCTGAACTGGTCCAAGCGCATTCGCTTGCAAAACCCCGTCTTGAACTGGAGCTGCGGCTCAGAAAGTGGTGCGACCCAGTCAATGGTTTCGGTCACGAATCGGCATGGTCCATTTCCAGTGAACGACTGCAAAAAGCAGCCGAGGCATTGGTCGAAGTTGGTTACGCAACTTCCACGGTCAACCGCGACATCGGTGCACTGGGACAAGTCTATAGATGGGCTGTTGTGAGTCGTCGGATGGCTCCAAGAGGATTCACTTCACCCACACTTGCCGTCAAGCGCTTCGAGGAAAAAATTCGTTACGTGGCATCGTCAGAGCAGGATATTTTGTCCTTGCGCCTGGCCGCAAAAATGGGCAGAGACCGCTTGTTCACGCTGTTCGTTTGGATGCTGGTGGACTCTGGCGCACGCAAGAGTGAGCTGCTTCAAAGGTCATGGCAAGAGCTTGATATCGGAGGCGGAAAACTCATCGTACCCAGAACCAAGAACGGGGATTCGCGAACACTGTTTTTTACGCCCGAAACTATGGCATTGGCCAAACGTTTGAAGCCTGCATTGACTGCGGGTTCTGGGGATCGATTGATCTTTGCGGGCAAGAACGGCATCACGCCCATTTGCTATCGAAAGAAGTGGAGCAGCGTGACGGGCATGTTGCGTCGTCCAGATCTGCGAGTGCATGACATCCGGCATTGGGTCGCTGCATCGCTGTTGAGGAATGGCGTGGGTGTTGGGGTTGCCTCGCAAATTCTCGGGCATCGGGATCAGACCATGTTGCTTCGGAGATATGGCCACCTGGACCATATGTCACTCTTGGAGGCGCAACAAGCGCGTTGGCAATCGGTCAGTTCGTCAACTGCGCAGCTCAATCCAACATGGGCGTTGTCGGCGGTGTGATGATTGGTTGAGCAAAGCAGTTTGAATTCATGCTTAAGGCGCCATCTTCTGAAAGTGTGGCGCCTACCCAAAATCCGGGGCTATTCAGTTGGGCCTTAAATCAAGAGTTTTTAGAACAGGATCCCATGCCTTGCGGTCCGCTTGAACGCGCTCGACGAATGCAGTCGGTGATGGGTTCAGCGGGGTAGCACCCAGCTTGGACAGTTTTTCCCTGACTGTCGGCATGGCCATCACTTTGGTAAGTGCAGCGTTCAATGTGTCGATAACTTGTTTTGGCGTGCCTTTGGGCGCCGCCAGTCCCATCCAGAGCCCTGCATCAAGCCCAGGCAACCCAAGCTCGCTGAAGGTTGGAACGTCTGGCACAGCTGCTGAACGGGTTCTGCCAGTCTGTGCAAGGATGCGAATTTGTCCACTTTGCATGAAAGGCAGCGTGCCACCGAGGTTGTTGCACATCACAGGAATGTGTCCGGCCATGAGGTCGTTCACTGCAGGTGCATTGCCTTTGTAGGGGATGTGCTGGAGCTTGATTTGGGTCTGATGGTTCACCATTTCGCAGACCAAGTGCGATGGCGTGGCAACCCCGGCAGAGCCAAACGACATGGCGCCCGGTTTGGCTTTGTCGGCCGCAACGAGCTGGCTCAGCGACATGTAAGGCGTTTTTGAATTCACTGCGATCACGTTGGGCAGATCTGCAACAAGACCGATGCCCACAAAGTCATCAATCGGGTTCCACTTCAAGTCCTTGTACACGTAGGGCAGGAAGACGTTGGTGAGCCCGGCCATCAGAATGGTGTAGCCGTCTGGCGCAGCCTTTGCCACTGCCTCGGACCCGATCAGGCTGCCAGCACCCGCTCTGTTCTCAACGACGATCTGCTGCCCCAAGGTGGCCCCCAGCTCAGCGGAAAGAGCACGCGCTACAAGGTCAGTGCTGCCAGCTGCAGGAAAAGGTACGACCAGCTTGACGGGGCGGTCGGGGTAGGAAGCAAGGGCTGGACCAGCGGTGAGTGCGGCAGTGAGCCATACGATGGTGCGGATTCGGTGCGAGGGGGTCATTTATGGTCTCCTGATGTAGATGCTGCTGATTTCAATTGGCGACAGATAAATTGAATTTGCTGTGTCATGGAACTTTGGCCGTGTGCATCACCCAACCGAAAGAACACATGAGGTGCGCCTGGATAGACATCGAGTTGCCCTGCGTTTCCAGCCGCCAACCATCGCGCATGCATGAATAGGCTGTCGTCTAGGAGGGCGTCCCGCGTACCAATAGTGAAAAGCGCTGGACATAAATTCTGAAGGTCACCATAAAGTGGGGAAATATCCGGGTCACGCAGGTTTTGTTCTCCCGGTAAAAATGCGTCCCGAAATTGAACCATGTCGATGGTGCGCAAAAAAAGCCGTTCATTACCAAAGGCGCGCGCACTGGGCGTCAATGCCATGTCGAACAGGCCGAAATTGAAATTTGCACCTGCAAAGGGGCAAACCCCAAGTTGTTGGCGCAAGCGCAGAAGGGTGACGGCACTGAGGTGTGCTCCGGCGGATTCGCCGCCAATGAGCAACTGATCGCAACCGTAAAGTTGAGAGCAGTGATCCAGCAGCCAAAGCGCGGCTGCTTGGCAGTCGTCAGGGGCTGCAGGGTAAGGGTGCTCAGGAGCGAGTCGGTAATGCACACTCAGCACCACCACCTGCGCATGGTCCGCCAGTGCCAATAACATGGTGTCTTGCATGTCGGCCCCACCAATGACCCAACCGCCGCCATGCATGTGCAGGTAAACGCCACGGGCTTGACCTTGGGCTGGAAGAAATTCACGCAAGCGCAAGGGGCCTGCCGGGCCATCAATGGTTCTTGTATGGGCTCGCTCGCTGAAAACCACGGGTGGAAAAATACCTGCGCCCTCGCGCTGCTTCTGGCGAAAAGCGGGCGCTCCAATCTCCCACCACTCGGGCATCGCAGCCATCGCTTGGGCGATGAGCGCATTTCGCTGGTGAATGTCTGGTGAAATGCTGCCAGGGTTCAGCAAGGCAGGATCCGGGTAGGTAGTCATGGCATGCAAGGGGTACGTGATGAAGCCACTAAGCGGGCAAGCGATAGGCCGGCCCGCTCTTGGATTGAGTGCATCAGCTCAATTGCAAATTGGCCGACTTGACCGCATCGCCCAGCCACTGAAGGTCACGCTCGATGATGGTTTTGAATGCGGCGCCACCTGCAAATCGTGCATTCAGTCCCAATGGGGTGTAACGCTGAGACAGCGCCGGGTTATTCACGGCAACGCTCATGGCTTTTTCAAGGGTCTCGACGACAGCAGTTGGGGTGCCAACAGGGACAGCTAGGCCACCCCAGTAATTCACCGTGGGGATATCCAGCCCCTGCTCTTTGGCGGTGGGCAAATCAGGCAAGAAGCCAATCCTTTGTTCCGTCAGGGCAATCACAGGTCTGATTTTGTCTCTGAACTGGATGATCAGTGGCGCTGGCAATGCCATAGCCTGGATCTCACCTTGCGCCAGCGCCAAGGCACCATCTGGACCGCCTTTGAATGGAATGTTGTTCCCCGTGATGCCGACACGTTGCATGATGCTGACCATGCTCAAATGCTCCATCGAGCCCGGACCTGTGGAGCCATAGTTGAGCTTGCCGGGGTTGGCCTTGCCCCATGCAACCATTTCTTGTGCAGTCTTGAATGGCGCATTGTTGGCAATGCAAAGCATGGCATCTGTTGAGCCCATCAACCCCACGGGAATGAGTTGTTTGAGCATGTCAAAGCGTTTGAGCGAAGCCTGTACGGCACACATGGTTGCATTGAGGTGAATCAGGGTGTAACCGTCCGCTGGAGCGCTGGTGATGGCCTGAATGCCGATTTGGTAAATTCCACCGGGTCGGTTCTCCACCACGAGGCTTTGGCCCAGAGGCTGTTGCATGAATTCTGTCAAGATCCGCACCGACACGTCGGCTGCACCGCTGGCAGGCAGCGGCACGATGATTCGAACGGGCTTATTTGGAAAAGCGGCTTGCGCTACTGCAATCAGCGGCATCGGCAGCAAGCTGGCCCCCAACGCTTGAAGAGTCTGGCGGCGTGTCAATGCATTTCTCATGAAGTGTCTCCTGATTGTGGTGGTGAAAATTTTCTAGGTGCGTTGAGAAAAACTCAGTTAAAAATCAAAGAGCCGTCATCGAGTGCGGCCACTGGAAGATCGTTCTTGTCGGTCGAATAGTCTTGCAGGTGCAACCAGGGTGCACGATCACCTTGGCGTGGCAACTGATGCATGCCCCGAGCCAGGTAACCGGGATTGAAGTTGTCGGGTCGCACCCAAGGGCTCAAGGTCATGTCTTGGTCTTCAGGTCGAAGCGCTGGAACCACACTGCGCAATTTGTGTTGGTCCATGTGCTTCACAAGCTTGCAGAAAAAGTCGCCCAGCAAGTCGGTGCGCAGCGTCCAACTGGCACGGAAATAGCCGAACACCCACAACAAATTGGGTAAGCCTGTGAACATGGCACCGCGCCAAGTGACGCTGCTCGCAAAGTCCAGCGGCTTGCCATCGATCTGGAAATCAATGTCACCCAATACGTTCAGGTTAAAACCTGTGGCAGTCACAATCACATCGGCGGGCACAGTCTCACCGTTGCTCAGGCGAATGCCTTCTGGCACGAAGCGCTCAATCGAACCAGTTTGAATACTGGCCTGCCCATGACGTATCGCTTTGAAAAGGTCGCCATCGGGCACAAAGGCCAAACGCTGTTGCCATGGGCGATAGGTCGGCTTGAAATGGACATCGACCAAGTGTGCGTGTTCGGGGCCGAGTGCCTCTCTGGCTGCGGCGAGCAGTTCAGCCGCCACAGTCTCGGGCTCTTGGACACATCGCCGCTGGATGTGGGCTTGGTCAAAAAGCACTTTGCGGCGCACGATTTCATGGGTCCATTCGTGCGGTATGTCCAGTGCGCGCAGCGTGTCGGCCAGTTCATTGGCGTTGCGCCCAGTTGCAAACCAAGTGGGTGATCGCTGGAGCATGGTCACATGCGCACAGCGGCCCGCCAGGGAAGGTACCAGTGTTGCGGCGGTCGCGCCAGAACCGATCACCACCACACGCTGACCGGTCAGGTCGAGGTCTCTCGGCCATTGTTGCGGGTGGACGATGCGACCGGCAAAGTCATTCATACCGGACCATTCCGGCGTGTAACCCGCGGCGTGACTGTAGTAACCCTGGCACATCCATAAAAACTGACAACGCACTTGGCGGATGACAGGCTTGCTTTCTTGTGGCGTTTGCAGGATCTCGACATGCCAGCGGGCGTCGACAGAAGACCACCGGGCCGAGGTCACACGGTTTCGGTAATGGATCCGCGCAGCCAAGTCGTATTCGTCGATGACCTCGTTCATGTAGTTCAAGATCTGATCGCCACTGGCGATCGGGTTGCCGCGCCACGGCTTGAATCGGTAGCCAAAGGTGAAAAGATCGCTGTCGGAGCGAATGCCGGGATAGTTGTGAGTCCGCCATGTGCCGCCGAAACTGGCCTGGGCCTCGACTAACGCAAAACGCTTGTCCGGGCACTGTTGCTGCAGGTGGCAGGCAGCACCGACGCCAGAAATACCGGCGCCGATGATCAGCACATCCAATTGCTCGGGCAACGGCTTCATGTCAGGCGCCTCGTTCATGTGGGTATGCGCACCATGAGTTCGGTGAAGCCACGCACAAAGGGCGAACGCACTCGCACCGGGTCGGCCACGACTTCAATGACGGGAAAGCGCTTGTGAATTTCTTCCCACAGGATCCGCAGTTGCATCTCTGCCAAGCGGTTCCCCACACAGCGGTGGATGCCAAAGCCAAAAGACAAGTGTTGGCGTGCACGTGGCCGATCAATGATGAACTGGCTCGCGTTGGGAATGGCTTCCTCGTCGCGGTTGCCCGAGAGATACCACATCACCACCTTGTCGCCTTTTTTGATCTGTTTGCCGCCCAGTTCTGTGTCTTGCAAGGCTGTGCGGCGCATGTGGGCCAGCGGTGTCTGCCAGCGAATGATTTCCGAGACCATGTTGTCCACCAAGGCTGGATTGTTTCGCAGCTTGTCCCATTCGGCCGGGTTGTTGTGCAGGGCCAGCAGGCCTCCGGTCATCGAGTTGCGAGTGGTGTCGTTACCACCCACGATCAGCAACACCAGATTGCCCATGAATTCCTGCGGAGACATGTTCCGGGTTTCCGGGTTGTGGGCCATCATGGAAATCAGGTCGGATCCTGGACTTGAGTTGACGCGTTCATTCCACAGGCGGGTGAAATAAGCCGCCATCTTTTGCAATTCAGCCAGGCGTTCTTCACGCGTTGGCGCGTTGGGGTCAACATCCTTGTTGGCGGTGGCCACATCTGACCAGTGCGTCAACAGGTGACGGTCCTCGATCGGAAAATCAAAAAGAGTCGCCAGCATCAAAGTGGTGAGCTCGATAGACACATGCTCTACCCAGTTGAAGGTCTCGCCACGAGGCAAGCCGTCGAGAACTTTGCAGGTCCGCTCCCGGATGAGGTTCTGCATGTTGGCCAGGTTGCCCGGCGCTACGATGGGCTGAACGGCCTTGCGTTGCACGTCATGGCGCGGAGGGTCCATGGCGATGAACATCTGCAACTTCGCTTCACCCGGTGGTGGTTCGGTGATGGCAATACCACCATTTGTCCAGTCTGAAGAGTAGATGCCGTGGTTGGTGTCCACCTGCATGATGTCCTGGAAACGGGTCACCGACCAATACGGTCCGTACAAAGCGCTGTTGCAGTGGTGGACAGGGTCGTCACGTCGAAGGCGTTCGAAATAATGACCAACGGTGTCGTTCTCAAAATAAGCTGGTGTTCCGGGGTCGATCTGCTCGATCGGCATGGCAAAGGCTTCGGCGCGGGCTGAAGCCTGAATTTCGGCTTGTGACAGTTTCATGTTTTTTCTTTCGCTTCATCGACAGCTTCAGTGCTGGCCTTCGGGCATATGGACTTCGATACCGTCGAGCTCGGCGGTCATGACGATCTGGCAGGCCAGACGGGAAGATTCCCGGCGCTCGTTGGTGAATTCCAAAATATCGTTCTCATTGGTACGCATGATGGGCAGACGCTCTGCCCAGGGCGTAGATACGAACACGTGACAAGTTGCGCAAGCGCACTGGCCGCCGCAATCCCCATCGATGCCAGGCACGGCGTTATCGGTGGCAGCGCGCATCAGGTTCTCGCCAATCTGGGTCTCAACGCTGCGGCGAATACCGTCAAAGCTGATGAAATGAACTTGGGGCATGGACAAAAATCTTTCTGGAAAAATCAAAATTCAGGAATCGGCTGACTTGCGCATGGCTTCGATTTGCTCGCGTGACACGCCGAGTGCTTGGCTCATGGGGCTGGTTGTTTGGGGGTCCCAACTGTGTCGGGGGCCGATGGTGATCCCCCCATCCACGGTGATGTGGGTGCCAGTGACAAACCGCGCGGCATCACTAGACAGATACAGGACAGCCTCTGCAATGTCTTGCGGCTGACCGGCACGGCCAATCGGATTGGCGCTGCTGCTGTGATCACTCACACGTTTGGCCAGGTCTTGCGAGGCCTGTTGGTCCATGCCAAACAGGCCGCCGAAGATGCGCGTGGCAATGAAGCCCGGCACCACCGCGTTGATGCGGATGTTCAAGGCGCAGAGTTCGGCCGCTGCCACCCGTGTGTAATGCAGAACGCCCGCTTTGGCCACCGAATAGGCCAGCGGGGCGTAGCCAGCCTGCAAGGCCGAAATGGACGATGTGTTCACGATGGCGCCTGCGCCCCGTTTGATCATGTGGGGCACTGCGTAGCTCGCGCCTGCCGCGACAGATCGCAGCAAAAGGTTTTGGGTGTTGTCCCAAGCCTCGGCGTTAAAAGCCTGAACGCCGCCCATGGTGCCGATGCGACCCGCATTGCTGAACAGGATGTCAAGACCACCAAAATGTTCGGCGGCACAGTCGATGGCGGCGCGTAACTCATCGAGCTGGGTCACATCGCAATGCGCAAAGTGCAGCTGACCTGCATACTTCTCTTGCAGTTGCTGTCCCACCTCGTCCTGCACGTCCGCTGCCACCACTTGGGCGCCTTCTGAAAGAAACAGCTCGGTGGTGGCCAAGCCAATGCCCGAGCAGGCGCCCGTGATCACGGCGACTTTGTTTTGCAATCGTTTCATGGGGCGCTCCATCAATCGAAAACGATCACATTGCGAGCGATACCACCTCGCTGCAGAGCGGAAAAACCGTCGTTGATTTGCTCCAGCTTGAGTCGGTTCGAAACCAACTGGTCGAGTTTCATCCGGCCCTGCATGTGAAATTCCACCAAGCGGGGGATGTCTAGTCGGAAGTGGTTGGAACCCATCATCGTGCCTTGAATGCGCCGCTCTCGTAGAAAGTCAAAGCCGTGCAGCTCAATTTTGGTGCCCAGCGGAATCATGCCCACAATGGTGGACAAACCGCGAGGACGCAGCATGGCAAATGAAGCTTCGGTCGTGGTCTTCAGACCTATGCACTCGAATGCGTAATGCACGCCGCCTTGGGTCATCTCGATGATCTTGGCGACCATGTCCGGGTCTTTAGCATCTATGCCATCTGTGGCTCCAAATATCCTGGCCATCTCCAGCTTGGCGGGGTCGATGTCGATGGCAATGATCCGGGCTGCGCCAGCCAGATGCGCCGCATGAATGGTGGACAGGCCTACGCCGCCGCAACCAAGCACAGCCACTGTGGTGCCAGGCTCCAGTTGTGCGCTGTGCACCACCGAGCCATAACCCGTGAGAACGCCACAGCCCAGCAAAGCCGCCAGGTCCAGGGGCATATCTTCTCGAATTTTGACGACCGCGTTCTCGTGCACCAGCATTTGCTCAGCAAAAGTGGAGAGGTTGAGGTACTGATTGAGGTGTTCCCCCTTCCAGCGCAGGCGTTTGGCCACGCCGGGAGGCATTTTGACTGCGGTGTTGCTGCAGATGGTTTGGTGACCCGTCACGCAATACTCACAATGGCCACAGAACACCGACAAGCAGGTGACCACATGGTCACCAGGCTTGACGTGGGTGACGTCTTCACCCACCGCTTCGACCACCCCAGCGGCTTCATGGCCGAGTACGGCGGGCACGGGGGTCGGGTATTTGCCCTCGATGAAATGCAAGTCGCTGTGGCACAGGCCGCTGACACGGGTGCGCACCAACACCTCGTTGCGTTTGGGTTTTTCGATCTCGATGCTCTCGATAGTCATGGGCTGACCTGGGCCATGAAATACGGCGGCTTTCAATTTATTTGCTCCTTTTGGTTATGGCTTTTTTCACTGGGGATGCAGTCCGCAAATGCCCCTTTTTTTGCTGCGACATGGCGGGTACTGGCGGCTTGACCTTTAAGCAGTGCATGACCACTTCATAAAGCCAATAGCTGAGGTTGGGGTCATGCAGGGGTAAGCGGTTGATCGGGTGAGTAATGCTGTTGACCAAATGTCCACTGATGATTTGTAAGCCGACGATCAGTTGTTGTCGGACTTCTTCTTGGTTTGATTTTCTTGATTTACTGAGGATCAATTCAATGTAGTGATCGTGCAGCTTTAGCCCGTTGTCCCTTACGGGTTGCCAGTCATCGCTGTCATTGATGCTGTATTGCACTGCCGCACGAATGATGCTTTCGTACTGTCGGTTGGTCTCCACGTAATGGTCTACACAGTGACGTACCGTTTGTGCCAGGTTGAGTTCTTTGATGCTTTCTGGGGTGAGATTGGCGTGCAGGTCTGCTTCTAAGGTTTCGCTGATGCTTTCAATGAGAAATTTGAAAAAAGCCTCTTTGTTGCGAAATCTCAGATAAAAGGAACCCACAGCGCATCCTGCTCGGGCCGCAATTTGCGCAATGGAAATGTCATCAAAAACCCCATCGCGCAACAAATCGAGACCTGACTGCAGCAATTTTTCGTGGGTTTGTTCGGACCTTTGCTGCTTGGCTGGAAAGGCCTTGATGACAGCCTCTATGGTTTTTTTCTCCATGTTTGAAGCTGGTTTTCTAGAGGTTGCAGAGGCAGTCAATGGAAGGGTGGACAAGTGCGGCTTTCAAAAGCAAAATACAGAACATGAATTCAGGTTCACAATAATTCCGCCTGGCAGCACTTGTCAAGCACCAGCTTTAAGAACCAAGGGAAAACCATGTGTTTGATTCCAATCGGCTCGCTCATCATGCGATCACGAAGGGTTTGCAAAGCGCCTGATTCGTATCCATTTTTAACGGCCAAACTTCGTCACCCAGCACGACTTGTAGTCGCTTCAACGCATGACCTCTGACACACCTGCTCGTAAGCCTGAAAAAAACCTGGCGACAGAAGATCCTCAACCGGCCTCGATGCACACCCGTGCCTGCCAAGCCGCCCAGCGGCTGCATTTGCCCTTGCACGATGACCGTGCGTTTGACGATGCGCGTCGGGGACTGGTCGCACCCTTGCCGCCCGAAGGCGTTCTGCGCCCCAACGGCCGCCCGGTCTGGAACCTGCAGGCCTATGGTTTCCTGGCTCATGAGCAGGCGCCCGACAGTGTGCACCCCGGTCTGTGGCGACATGCCCGCCTCAATATGGTCACCGGCTTGTTCAAGGTCTGTGACCGTGTTTACCAAGTTCGCGGCATGGATCTGGCCAACATGACCATTCTGGAAGGTGACACCGGACTGATCATCATTGACCCGCTCACGTCGACCCAGGTGGCCGCTGCGGCGTTGGCCTTGTATCACCAACACCGGCCACAACGGCCGGTGGTGGCGGTGGTTTATACACACAGCCATGTGGACCATTTTGGCGGCGTGCGTGGCGTCATCGACGAGGCCGATGTCCTAGCCGGCCGAGTTCAGGTGATTGCACCTGTGGGCTTCATGGATGACGCCATCAGCGAAACCGTGATGGCTGGCAATGCCATGACACGGCGCGCCTTGTTCCAGTACGGCGCATTGCTACCACGTGGCGAGCGCGGTCAGGTGGATGCTGGTCTGGGCAAGGCCGTGTCAGCCGGAACCGTCACACTGATTGCGCCCAATCGGCTGATCACCCAACCGGTGGAGAGTCTCCAGGTGGATGGCATCGAATGTGTGTTCGAGCTTACGCCCGGGGCTGAAGCCCCAGCCGAGATGATCATCCATCACCCGGGCCTGCGCGTGCTCAACATGGCCGAGATCACCAGCCACAACTTTCACAACCTGTTGCCCCTGCGCGGAGCCCAGGTGCGCGATGCCCGTGCCTGGGCGAGCTATTTGGTAGGTGCACGCCAACGGTATGCTGCTCACAGCGATGTGCTGATTGCTCAGCACCATTGGCCAGTTTGGGGCAGTCAGTCCATGGGCGAGTATCTGTTGCGCCAGCACGATCTTTACAAGTTCGTGCATGACCAGACATTGCGGTTGATGAACCACGGACACACGGGTGGCGACATCGCCGAAGCCATTCGCTTGCCAGAGGCACTCCAACAGGATTGGTCAACACACAGCTTTTATGGTCACCTCAAGCACAACGTGAAGGCCGTGTACCAGCGCTACCTGGGTGCCTATGAAGGCCACCCGGCATTCCTGGACCCGTTGCCGCGTGAAGCACAGGCGCGCAAGACCATCGATTACATGGGCGGCGTGGACGTCGTATTGAGCAAGGCACGTGCCGACTTGGCTGCGGGTGAATACCGTTGGGTGGCCGATGTCTGTGCCCGGATTGTGTGGGTGGATCCGTCTTGCGCCGAAGCGCGCCGACTGTGCGCCCAAGCCATGGAACAACTGGGTTATCAGACCGAGTCATCCACCTGGCGTAATGCTTACCTGCAAGGCGCCCGGGAGCTGCGCCAGGGGTCGCCGCGCTTGGCATCAGGGATGGCTGCCAGCCGCGACATGATCCGTGCGCTGCCCCTGTCGCATTATTTTGATTATTTGGCCATGCGCCTGAACGGACCTCGCGCAGCGCGGCATCGCCTGGTGATGCATTGGCTTTTTAGCGAACCAGACGCCAGCCATGTGTTGACACTGTCGAATGGTGTGTTGCGCCATGCCTGCGAAGAACCTGTTGACAAAGTGGATGTCCAATTGCGCCTGAGCCGCGCGACACTCGATGACATTTCTCTCGAGCAGCTGAGTTTTGCAGATGCGCTGGACAGCGGGCGCATACAGCTGCAAGGCCCGCGGGAAATTTTTGAGGAATTCCTGATGCTGCTCGACACCTTTGACCGTGGCTTCGCTGTGCTGGAGCCTTTGCCACCTATTAGCAGTTTTCAGCTGCCTGAGTAGGCCCTTCGATTTGTCAGGCCCAGAGGACCTGATCCGGTTGTGCGTACCAGCCGTACAGACGTTGCTGGACGCTGGCCTCGATGGCGTTGCGCTTGATTTTCAGCGTGGCCGTTAGGCAACCATTGTCAATGGTCCATGGCTCGTTCATCACCACCATCAAGCGCAGCTGTTCGTGATCGCTCAGTGTCGCATTGACGTCCTCCATCAGCCGCGCCAGCTCGAGTTCGATCTGTTCTCGCATCGCAGGGTCCTGGCGCTGTGTCTGGTGCTGCTCTGACAGCTGAACCAAGGCGCATGCAGCGCTCTGACCGGTGCCGCACACCATGCTGAGTTCGATCATTGGGTGGTTGTTCAATCGGCTTTCGATCGGTGCAGGTGCCACATATTTGCCTTTCGTCGTCTTGAACAGCTCCTTGATCCGTCCAGTGAGTTTGAGCATGCCATTGGGCTCGAAATGTCCGCAATCGCCAGTGCGGAAATAGCCGTCATCGGTGAAGGCTTCGGCCGTCAGGTCAGGACGTTTGTAGTATCCGACCATGCAGCCAGGCGACTTGACCAAAATTTCACCCTCGGGTGATAGCCGCGATTGCACGCCTGGAAGCGCTCCTCCAACATACCCCGGTTTGCTGTACTGCGGCAGCGAACCATGTGAATACGCAAAGTCTTCGGTCATCGCGTAGCCTTCCATCAAGTCCAGCCCCAGCTTGCGGTACCACTCAATCAGCTCGGCTGAGATGGGCGCCGAGCCGCTGCCGGCCGACACCACCGCGTCCAGACCGAGCGATGCCAGTACTTGCTTGGCGACCATTCGGCCTTTGACAGGGTCTGCCAGCGCCGCGTCCAGCTGCTCTGCCGGCATTCTGGCGAAGACACCATGCTGGAACTTGAGCCACAGCCGGGGCACTGAAATGAAGGAGTTGGGCCGTGCGCGCTTGAGGTCATCCACAAACGTGACCAGCGATTCGGAAAAGAACACGTGCACATTGCCAGCTACCAGAGACCAGCAGGCGATCTTTGAGCGTTCGAATACGTGGGACAGCGGTAAATACGACAAGACGCGGTGCTCAGACGGGTGACCTGTGCGCTCGTTGATCAACGCCATGGTGCGTTCGGAAGCATCGCTGATACCGCCAAAGCTGTGCATGACTCCCTTGGGTTCGCCGGTCGATCCGGATGTGTAAGAAATAAGCGCCAGATCCTTCGAATCGCGCCTAATGCGACCGTTCAATGCTTCGGTGCTGGCGACGATGTCTTCCCAACGGGGTAGATCAGGCTGATGTGCTGTGGCATCTGACAGGGGCAGCGCGATGCAGGTAAGACCTTGGGGCACGCCTGTTTGCTGACGCGCCCAGTTGTCGAGTTTGCCCACGAAAAGCAGGCGTGTCTCGCTGTGCTCCAGGACGAAGCGAATGTTGTCGGCCGACTCGGTCGGGAACAAGGCCACAGTTGTGCCACCGGCCAGCCAGATGGCCAGTTCCGCCATGATGAAATGGGCACAGTTCTTGGTGATCAGACCGATTCGAGTGCCCTGCTCGAAGCCTTGCGACTGCAAGTGCCGCGCCATGCGGCGTGCCTCATCGAGTGTTTGGCGCCAAGTGTAATCACGCACTTGGCCTTGACCCACAGGCTGGGTCAGGTAGACCTGGTCAGCCCGCTGAACTTCGTGGTCCTGAACATGGTCAAGAATCAGACGGTAAGTGGCCGTTGCAGGATGAAGGTCGGTGGTCATAAGTGACGCCTTGGTTGAGGATGTCAGGTTCATGGCGCAGGCATTGCGGTCAGGCCTGATCCTCAGGCGCTGTCGTTGACCCGCTCGATGAGCGGGTAGTTGTAATGGCCATTCTGGTGAACTTCGCGAGGCAGATACAGGCGCAGGGCAACGTAAAAAGTATCAGCCGGTGCGGGCAACCAGTTGCTGGTCTGCGGGGGTGACGTATGGCCTAGCCAGATCGTCAAACCGCCATCGGGGTCGGTGCATAAGCCGGCTGTGCGGTCCCCGATGGCGTAGCGCTGCAGCGGGTTGTCTACGAACAGGTAATCGCTTTTGCGGTATAGGCTCAGCGACCAGAAAGCATCGACCTGTGGCAAGCCTCCTGGTGCGAACCGCAGGCGGTAACGGTGACGCCCGTCCAGTGGGCGGCCCTGACTGTCGCGGTGCGCCATCTGGTAAATGACTTCCTGCGTACCCAGCAGACCAATGTAGCAACGGGCCACGCGGGCTCGGGTAAACCAATCGCGGCCATAGTGGTCAGTGACTTCGACCGAGGCATTCCAGCCGCCCTCCAAATCAGAAGAAGCCGGGGCATCCAGTTCGGACAGGATCTCGGTCAAGGTTTGTTGGAACAAGGGCAAGTCGGCCTGTGATGAGTCCAGACCCGCTCCGATGCCCAAGACTGCGAAGCGAGCCAGGTCGGACGTTTCATCAGCAGGTGGTGGGTTGATGGCCAGCTGTCGATTGACCACTTGGACGAAGGTGGCGGCGTCGCCCAGCTTGTCTTGCCCATGGAGGCTGCATGTGACGATACGGGCCGCTGGCTCGCCTTGAAGGGTGGTCAAGCGAAAGGCGTCCTGGAGTGCGTGAACAGGGGCCAGGTCCTCATGTGGGAGGGCCAGAATACGGCCAATCAGCCACACCGTTGGGGTGGCGCACTCAATGGGCAGCGTACCAGCCGGTGGGGTGCCTTGCCAGCCAGGTCCATGAAGAAAAAACGTGTGGGCCGCATTGCCATTCAAGCGGGTGCCCAGATGCGCAAAAGGGTTGGTGTAGAAGTCCAACAGCCCTAGCACGTAGTAGCGCTCGCCAGTGTCCGGGGTGTGCAACAACAAAGGTCCGTCTGACAGATCGATCCAGGTACTGGTGTAGAGCGTGTCAGTGTTGGGTGTGACCACTCGGCGGTCTTTGGCATTGAGCAGTTGGCGCGTGTGTGAAAACACATTGGCCCAGCGGCGCTTAGATTCGGGACCACCCGCCGGGTCCGCAAAGAGCCCTTCTGTATTTTTGCGTGGACTGCTTGCTGCTTGCATCCGTGCTGTTTCATACAAGGGCAGCGTGTAGAGGATGGCCTCTCTGGCCAGATCGTTGCGGTTCATGGGGTCATCTTTCTTTGACGCGTTGGACGGGGGGGAGGGTATAGCGGCCGTTGAGCATCTCTTCGCGCGGGTGGTACATGCGCAAAATCAGGTAGAACGGTCCTGATGGCGCTGGCAACCAGTTCGCATCGCCTTCGGCGGGGCGTTCGTGCTGAATTTGAAGCGTCAGAGAGTTGTCTTGACCGAGTCGCAAGCCTTTGGTTCGATCCCCAATCGCATAGCGACCCATCGGATTGGCCGCGAAATAGCGGTCTTCGCCATAGAGCGATACCGACCAAAAGGCGTCTGCCGGCGGCATGTGGCCACCCTCAAAGCGCAAGGTGTAGCCATGCTGGCCGTGTAAAGGTTCACTGTCGGCGTCGAAATCGGCCTGTGCATAGAGGGTTTCGGTGGCCGCTAACGCGCCCAGCCCCTTCATGGCCACTGTGGCGCGCATCAGGATGTTGTCGCCCCAGATGCCCAAATGGGGACTCCAGGTCCAGGGCTTTCGTGTCAAGTTAACGATGTGCTGTTCGATCAGATGTATCCCTTCGGAGTAGGCATGTCGCAAGCCCTCTCGTACACGCTGGCTGCTGCGCTCCAGCGCATCCAGCCCACCTGGTGGCAAGCGCAAGCTGCGCATCAGTGGACGCAGGTCACTGGCGTTGCTCGGTACCCCGATCTCATCGACCGCCTGCAGCAGGTTGGCAAAAAAATCGTCGGCGGCATGGCCGCTGTCTCGCCACTGGCTAACGCATGAAGGGCGAGGTCCGCTGCCTTGCAACTGAACGCCATCTGCAAATGCGCGTGCCTTGGGCACATCGGAGAGATCCCCCACCAGCGCGCGCCCCAGCAGCCAGACCAAGCGAGTGGGGCAGCGCACCACGCGCGCTGGATCAATTCCCGCTGGCATCGGGTCCTCGGTGTGAATCAGCCACCAATCCGCACCTTCGGCTGGCGTGTTGCGCAGGCCCACGTTGTGGAAGTTTTCGCTCCAAGCATCCATCAGTTGCACCACGTAATACCGGCCGTGGTTCGGAGGGATGTGCAGTCGAACCGGGGAAGCTCCGATCCAGATCCAAGCGTTGTAATACAACAGATCGCACGAGGGTGTGACGATATCTCGGTCTTCGTGTGTCCAGGGTCTGTCACTGCCGTGGAACATCCCGAAGGGGCCGCGACCGAATGCAGGTGTGGCTTCTGGATTGCTTTGCACTTGGCAGGTTCGAAGGACTTCGAGCAAGGGGTAGCCCCACAGCACCAGAGGCTTGGCCATCACCGCAGTGACCGCCGTTTGGGGTGATTGATTTTGTGAATGTGCATTCATGTTTTTGAGAGTAGTCAAACTGAACCACTCTGACAACGCCAAAAACCCTGTGAATGGCACTTGGGTGACAGATTTTTCGTCACCTGTACGACAAACCCAGCCCGTTCGATGCATGCGGATGGACGCAGGCGCACTGACCACCCAGGGCGGGTATTGGCGTGGCTGGTCGCTGGCCGATGGTCAGCGCTTGATCTGGATCAGCGCATCGGCCGCCACAACACCTTGCCCAGCCGGTTTGACGAACAAGGGGTTGATGTCGATGCCGGAGATGTGTTCGCCTAAATCTTGTGCCAATGCCGCCAGCTTCAGGATGGTGTCCACCAGCGCATCGACATCGGCCTTGGGCTGACCGCGTGCACCATCCAGCAAGGCGAAGGTACGGATCTCGCGCACCATGGCCTCGGCTTCACTGCGGGTGATGGGCAACATCCTGAAGCTCACGTCACGCAGTACCTCTGCATAGATGCCGCCCAGACCGAACATGATGGCCAGCCCAAACAGCGGATCGTTCGTGACCCCCAAGATCACCTCGACCCCGCTAGGGACCATGGATTGCACCAGCACCCCGTCGATGGTGGCGTGTGGCGCATGATGCTGCGCATTGAGAAGGATCTCATCGTAAGCTTGACGCACGGCATCGGCATCGCTAAGGCCGATGCGCACACCCCCCGCTTCGGTCTTGTGTGCAATGTCGGGTGAGACCACTTTCAAGGCTACTGGAAACCCGATGGCAGCAGCCTGCTGCACGGCCTCGTCAGCACTGTGTGCCAATGCTTCGGCTGTGACCGGGAGGCCATAGTCGGCCAGCAGCTGCTTGGCCTCGTATTCGGTCAGGTCCTTGTGGGCAGTTGCCAGTTGCTGGCGCCGCAACGGGCGAGAGCAGTTGAGCATCGGCTCCCGCGCACGCTCGGCTTCGCGACTGCAGGCAGCGACAAATTGCCACATGGCTCCCATACCGGTGGCACAGCGAACAGGAGTGTCATAGCGCGGCACACCCGCTTCCAGCAACGCGTCATATCCGGCTTGTGTGGTGGCGGTGTCGGCGGTCCAGGACACCAGCACCGGCTTGTCGGTTGCCTGAGCCACCTCGGCCACCCATTGGGCCAGCCTGATACCCACCGGCCCGGAGACAGCTGCCAGGCACACGGCCATCATGTCTACCGCAGGATCGTTCACGATCAGACGCAGGGAGGTGATCAGCTTGTCTTCTTGCGCGATGATGTTGCCCGTCACATCGATCGGGTTGTGTAGTCCGGCATAGGGCGGCAGCACTTGTCTTAACGCCTCCAAGGTTGTCTCTGACAGAGGCGGCAGCACCAAGCCTGCGGGTGCGCAGTGGTCGGCCAGCAGCACGCCCGCTCCACCCGAAAGCGTGACCACCGCGACACGAGGTCCAGTGGGCTGGCGTGGCGACAGCAGTGCCAGTGCGCGGTCAGCCAGGTCTTGAACATCCGTGACCTCGATGGCCCCAGCTTGAGCAAATGCAGCCTGATACAGCGCAGCGTCCCCGCCCAAATTGGCAGTATGGGAGGCGGCAGCGCGTGCACCGGCCTCGGAAGTGCCCACCTTCCACAGCAACCAAGGTTTACCGGCCCGCAAAATATGACGACCTACATCAACGATGCGGTGGGCGTCCTTAAAGCCTTCGACATACGACACCACCATGCCAGTCTGCGGATCGTCTGCCCAAGCTTGCACCAGGTCGAGACTGGTGGTCTGGGCTTCATTACCGGTAGATTGGTAGTGCTGGAAACCCAGTCCAGCATCGTTGGCCAGCATCAGCACGGTGTTGCCCCAGGCACCACTTTGTGAGCTCATGCTGATGGGCCCTTTTCGGTACCGCAGCCCATAGGGCGCACCAAATCCCAAGCTGAAACCCTGACCCACGCTGATCATGCCTTGGCAATTGGGCCCCATCATGGCGATGCCATACCGATTGGCCATATCGACCAGTGCTTGCTGGGCAGCCACACCCTCACCACCCATCTCGGCAAAGCCGGAGGTGATCACGATGACCTGACAGATGCCTTTGCGACCACAAGCTTCCAGTTGGGCGATGACCTGATCGGCGCTCACTGCGATCAGCGCCACATCGGGCACTTCGGGCAACGCAGCCACGTCCGGAAAACACGGCCAGCCAAAAACTTCTGTGTAGCGCGGGTTGATTGGGTAGACCTGGCCCTCATAGCCCAGATTACGCAGGTGCAGCAAAGGCTGTCCACTGGGTTTGCTGCCCGTGGTGGAGGCACCAATGACGGCGATGCTGCGGGCGCTGAACATGCGCAAGAGGTCGAATTGGGCAGTGGACATGTCTTTTTTATGTTCTTCTTAAGGATGGTGGATTTTTGTCTGGCCCAAATTTTCAAATATAGGCATCTATTTTTGACATGTGCTTCAGATGGATCTCATGCTTCCAGACCTTGGTGGAACACGCGCCGTGCAATGGCGGATCGGTGAACTTCGGAGGCCCCGTCGTAAATACGGAATGGGCGCAACAGTCGCTGGATCATGGACAGTGGCCAATCTTCAGAAATACCCAGAGCACCTGTGATCTGTACAGCTGAATCAGCCACGCGGTTAACGGCCTCTGACACGAAGACTTTGGTCATGGCCGAATGGTGTCGAATCGATTCACCTGCATCGAGCCTTTGAGCGGTGTCCAGAGTCATCAGGCGTGCAGCATGCAACTCGATGTGCGCATCGGCCACCATGGCTTGCACCATTTGGTGCTCGGATACCCGGGCACCGTGTGATTGACGTTCGAGAGCATATTGCTGCGCCAAGCTCATGGCGCGCGAGGACAGACCGATCAGACGCATGCAGTGAAACAGGCGGGCGCCCTCTAGCCGCAGCTGCGCGTGTTCAAGGCCTTTTCCTTCTTCACCCAGCAACGCATCGGCAGGCACTTCACAGTCTTGCAGACGAATCTCGGCGTGACCGCCCAAGTCAAAGGGCTCGACCGTGGGGACGTCTCGTACGATATCAAAGCCTGGCTGCTGGACATCGACCAAAAAAAGCGAGGGGCCGATTTCGGTACGTGCCATAACGATGGCGAAATCAGCCACTGAGGCTGAAGTGGCGAACCATTTGTGGCCATTGAGTCGCCAACCCCGTGCCGTACGCTCAGCGCGGCTGCTGAGCATGCGAGGATCTGACCCTACACCCGGGGCTGGTTCGCTCATTGCAAAGCACGAGCGCTGGGTCCCTTGTAACAGTGGGCGCAAGTAACGTTCGCGCTGCAATGGTGTGGCCAAAGCCTCGAGTGTGGTGATGTCCGGCTGGCCCGGGGCCGCGCACTGCAGCGCCCCCGGTCCAAGAAAACTGCGGCCAGCAGTTTCAAGGTAAGCACAGCACTGCGCCCAGCTCAGGCCCAGACCGCCATCGGCCACGGCGCCACGAGGCGCTGTCAGACCTTGGGAGACGGCCAGCGCACGCAACTCTTGCACCAAGGCCAAGTTGTAGTCTCGCTCGTGTGCACGGCGCAGGTTTTCACGCGGAATGACTTCTTCATCAATGAAGCGTCTGGCCCGTTCAAGCAATACTTGCACCGATGGGGTGTGAGCGGTCATGGCTTTGTCACTTTTTGAGCATGCGGTTGATGCGTTCCCACATCTGCAAGTCATTGCGCATGAATTGGCTGAAATCGGCAGTGGACAAGAAAGCGGCTTCGCCACCCGCAGTGGTCAGCCGTTCTTTTGTATCGTTCTTTTGTAAAGCAGCCTGCACACCAGCTTCAAGTTTGCGAATGGCCTCCGGTGGGGTTCCTGCTGGCGCATGCAGACCGTACCAAGACAACACAGTCACTTCTGGAAATCCTACTTCAGCAATGGTGGGAACCTCTGGCAGTTGGGGTGAGCGGTTGGCACTGGTGTTGGCCAGAGCGCGCAACTTGCCTGATTTGATGTGAGGAAAGGCCACACTGGAAGGCAAAATTCCCACCGCGAAGGTGTTCGTGATCAGGTCTACAGCCATCGGTGGTGCGCCTTTGTAGGGAATCGGGTCAAGCTTGATGCCGGTGACTTGCTTGAGGATTTCGGTGGCCATGGTTTGGGTGGTGCCCGAGCCGCCATCACCATACTGCAATGCCGGATTCGCCTTACGCGCCATTTCGATGAACTCTCGCACACTGCGTGCGGGTGATGAAGCGGGTACGCAAAGGTAGCTGGGTGATAGAGAAAAGCGCGCGACAGGGATGAAGTCTTTTGGCGCCCATCGGAGATTTTGTTCCAGCAATGGATTGTTGAGCAGGTAGGGTGCTGACACCAGCAAGGTATAACCATCAGCGTTGGCTCGCGCAACAGCTTCTGCGGCGATATTGGCGTTAGCACCTGGTCGCGCTTCAATGACAACCGGTTGACCCAGTTCCAGACCTTGTGCCATGGCCCGTGTTTGAACGTCCACCACACCACCTGCAGGATAAGGCACGATGATTCGAATGGGTTTTGCGGGAAACGCCTCTTGCGCCTGCAGGGCCTTGTAAGGCAATGCGGCGATAGCTGCCCCCGAAAGGATCATGGAACGTCTTTTCATATGCATCTCCTGGTGGTGTTTTGGTTAGGGAAAGTGATCATCTTTTCAGACCCTGCAGAAAATTCTTCGCGGGCATGCTCAGGGTTTGGTGGTCTGCAAGGGATGTGATCATTGGGTCAAGCTCAATTTCACGCAATTTCATTTGACAGCTGCTTTTTCATGTTCACGCAGTGTCAGCTTGGCGATGTTGAGTTGATGAATCTGGCTCGTACCCTCATACAAGCGGAAAAGACGCACATCGCGGTAATAACGCTCGATCGAGCTGAAGTCTGCGATGTAGCCAGCACCGCCAAACATCTGAACGCAGCGGTCTGCTACCCGACCACACATTTCAGAGGCGAAGTATTTACACATGGAAGCCGTGAGGGCTACATCCTCACCACGATCACGTGCACGCGCTGCTTCGAGAATCATGGAGCGCGCCGCAAAAATTTCTGTACGGCAGTCAGCGATCATCGCTTGAACCAACTGGAAGTTGGCAACTGATTGGCCGAACTGTGCACGTTGCGTCGTATGGGTCACAGCGAGATCAAGCATGCGGATTGCCGGTCCGGTGCAAAGCGCTGCCAAGTGCATCCTTTGTTTGTTCAGAACCTTCATCACGGTTTGGAAGCCAACGCCTTCTTTCTCACCGATCACGTTAGCGGCGGGCACACGGCAGTTCTCGAAAAAAACATCTGAAACCGGCGATCCAGCTTGCCCCATTTTTTTGTACTGAGCGCCAGTTCGCAACCCCGGACCCCGTTCAACCAGGAAGGGGGTCAGCCCTGCATGACCACGTGAATCCTCCTCAGTGCGTGCAATGACTGTGAACACGTCTGCGACAGGTGCATTGGTGATGTAGCGCTTCATTCCATTGAGCACATAGTTGTCGCCATCACGTCGTGCAGTGGTCTGAATATTGGTCGCTTCAGATCCTGCGTCCGGTTCAGTGAGTGCTAAGCAGCCAGTGAGCTCGCCGGAGGCCATACGCGGTAACCAGCGCCTTTTCTGCTCTTCAGTGCCATCTGCGACGAGTGCTTCTGAGCCGATGCCAGTATTAGTTCCCACGCGCGCGCGCAGCGCTACTGAAGCTTGGGAGAGTTCCATCGCGCACAAAACAAGTTCTTCTGCCGTGAGTCCCAGTCCTCCATATGACTCTGGAATACTCCAGCCGAAGTACCCCTTGGTGCGCAGTTCTGAGACGATCGACTCTGGAATCTCTTCTGAGCGTTCAATTTCATCCTCTATGGGATGCCATCGTTCGCGAACAAATGAGCGGATATCTTCCAACAGCGTGTCAAGTTTTGCGTTATTGCGAATCATGCAAATACTTTAGGCAAGTCTTCCTTGACTTCAAACCAATGTTTCAACTATTGGAACTGAGATGTGCAGACAAGTGTGTTCCACGCGAAAATGTCAATATGCGACAAGAACGAACAGTTCATCAAATCAAAAACCAGCTGGACCTCCAGCGCGTGCGTGCGGATGACCCCGACTTTTCCGGAACGCTCGCCAAGGGATTGATGATCCTGCAATGTTTTGTTCGCAATCCGCGCGCTCATGCGAACAGCGAGTTCGCTGAAATCTTGGGAATTCCGCGCTCAACGGTCAGCCGCTTGTGTCGAAGTCTTCAAGCATTGGGATTTCTTGATCACGACGAACGGCTGGACAGGTACTTTATTGGCCCAGCCGCAGTAGCACTCGGGTATCCCTATGTGATCAACACACCCTTACTTACGCACCTGAAGCCGGCACTTCAATCCATGGCGGATCGCTTTGAAGGCGCTGTTTCCATTGGGGTGACCATGGACTTAGACGTTGTCTATATCGAAACATGTACACACGAGAGCGGCACGCTCAAGCGGCCGGGTGTGGGGGCAGTGCGCGGTATCGTCGAAACTGCGATGGGTCGTTCGTGGCTCTCGCAACTGTCAGTTGCCGATCGAAACCGCTTTCTTGTGAGAGCACGCAAGGAGAGGCCCGACGAATACACGCGCAGCACAGAGGGTCTGAAAGAAAGTATCACCCATTACAGCAAGCGCGGCTTCGCGATCAATATGGGGGATGCCGGTCTTGGTGTTCTGGCCGTTGGCGTGGCTTCTGACATCCGTTACGGCTCGCGCAGGCTGTTGTTTAACTGTGCTGTACCAGGGTACCGTGCCAAGCCCAATGATTTACTGAAGACGATAGGGCCCGCGCTGGTCCAATTTGTCAACATGGCCGGACGTCAAGTCGGGGTGCGTTAAACGTGCTTCTGGCTGTAAGCCCAGAAGTGACTGCGGGACACGACCAACCGCAACAGGTGCACTCCAGACCTTATGCAAAAGGACTGAAAGACAGGTGCGTTTTGGTTGAGATGAACGCTGCCAGCACAGGACGACTGCTGCCCATCGCCCGCAAGGTTGCTGCTGATTTGAATGTCGTTTTGAACGACACAGAACTAACGACGGAGATTGCCGCCTTCAATGGCTCAATGCGTGAGGTGATGAGCCGTGTCAAACGCCTTGCTCGCCGCAAGCAGAGTGCTAGCCCACCTTAAACCAATGTCGTTTTGAACGACACAATAGAAAAAGCCCGCCATTGAGCGGGCTTTTTTGATTCTGAGTGAAAATTTCTAAATTCAGAACAATGAATCTTCAGTCAAATCAAATTCACGAGAAATGCCAGATGTAGATTCAGCTTAGTCAAGCTTTTCGTCTCTACGCCCAATACAGGTTCAACAGTTAGCTCAAGCAGTCTCAGCTGGGCATTGGCACCCTCTATTTGCTTGACCCTTGAAGCTTCCACTGATCACAACACTGATCAGGAGAGACTTGAGGATAGTTGTCCATACGCTCAACCCTTCGTTCCAAAGGGGGCAAGCTGAAATAGGCTTGACCACATCTGTATGGGCTACCCATAGTTTCAGTCAAGAGCAGATAGGAACAATTCAAGCAACTGCTTCTTGTATTCTCTTCTGCCCTACGCATACTTTTTAAATGGCAAAAAGATGCTCAAGCGTCCCTCACCAACAGGCATACGGGAGATATTCTTGATGGCTAAAAACACAAACGAAAGACACACAAGCCTGATCAGCAACAAAAATGTGAGCCTAGGTGACGGATTTGACAATTGTTCCGCATACACATTGAACAAATCGAAGACCAAATTGACGCTGGCGAGCAGAGCAATGGCACAAAGCACGATACCAAAATACCAATTTTTAACGTAGCAAAAAGTCACAAATGACAAGGCGATGACCAAAAACCAGCCTCTGAAATATAAGAAATTGGTGATCCTGGCTATTTCGACTGGATGAACTGAAAGAGTTTGTGCAACTTTGCCTGGGGAAAAAAGTAAGGCAATTGCATACGAAGCCGCTACTAAGCAGACGAACCAATAACGCAATGCAAAGAATTTATCCACGCTTTTGGCTTGGGTCTTAGAACCCCATCCGTGGATAAGAGCCTCAAGTTCTGCTGCACTTACAAGGGGTTCATCTTTTTTCATTGTTTTGTCACATTTAAAAAATTGGATAGTTTATACACCATTTTCTTGATAAATCTTTGAGTTAAGAGAGTGGCGCACCAATAAAGTGCGCGACTAATAATTTATTTGAGAACTAATTTTTGAGAATTTCAGAATGTGTCGATTCCCGTTTTTAGCCACTTTTATTGACAAGTTAGACGAAACCAACTCAAGCCAACCTATCTGCCCCCATAGTCGCTGTGAGTTTGCTGTAGTGCCGTTCAATCATTGCAGCACTATTGCCCATGTGTTTGCTCAATGTGTGAATGTCAGCACCACCCTCCAGCAACGCCAGCGTGGCGTAGGTGTGTCGCAGCGAATAGAAGGTTCGCGTTTGTCCCGCACTATCCAACAGCAAGCCACTATCTCGCATCAATCTGCGGAATGTCCCACCAAACTGTGCGGCTGGTGTCCATCACTGAAGCTGAACAGCAAGTGCGGCACACGCTCTGTAAATGTCGTTTCAAACGACATTTGGCAAATGGCCTTCTGTCGTGCGTGTAGCCTACGCAAGACATCCACTGCCTTGTGCTTGGCAATGAGCCAGCGTCCGCCCGTTTTGCCATCCACCCACACACGCAGATACCGCACACCATCCTTTGTGTGCCACTCCAAGTCCCGCCACCTAATGCCCATTGCCTCTGTGCCGTGCCGCATACCCGTTGTTTGTCTCACCCAACTGCCGTCAGCCAAACGTTAGCGACATTGATACAGCAGACTGCGGCTGCGGCGATACACAACAAGTTCGCCGTCGCGTAGTGGCACATTGTGTGCAAGACTAATTGGGAAGGGCGAAGTACAAATCGCAAACTTCATGCAAATCGGGCACTTCAAACAAAAAATTTATACACATTGAGCGACGGCTCTACCTGTGGTTCGATTAAAAGTTGTGGCTCGAAAAAGTTTCAGCGTAAAAAGGAATGACACTTGATCAAAGTTGTGAAATTGTTCAGGCGATTTAACTGTTATCAAATTCCGCATATTGACTTTGGATCGGGCGCGCACAAAGCAATCGCCATCTTGCGGTGCCCAACTCATAGGAAGAGGGTGCTCAATGGTCGCCATCAAAACTTTATATACATTGCCCAGTGCCAACCAAAACTCCATATACATTGAGTGTGTTTGAGCGAAAACTTTATATACATTGCCCGGTGCCAACCAAAACTCCATACACATTGCCGGTCCGGGGCTTGAAACTTTATATACATTGAGCCGGCTCGAACCAAAACTCTATATACATTGAGCCGTTTCTGAGCCACAATGAATGTTCTGCAAGTGCTTAAAAAACAGCACCGTAAAAAGAAATGACACTGGTTTACAGCCGGAGTCACAGAAGTGAAAGTATAATATCACTTTATAATTACATGGGCATACTACAAGTATACTACTTTGACCCTGTTGAAAACAGCTAAGTTGTTGTTTTTAAAGGGGAAAAGGGTGAAATGTTGGCGTTTTCACACTGCAGGGGTCGCAAGTTCGAAACTTGCATCGCCCACCAAAAAATTCCCAATGAAATCAAGCACTTAGAGGAAACTCTAGGTGCTTTTTCTTATGTTAAAAGTAGTATGGCCCGAGTTTACTACTTCTCATAGATTTTTCGAAGTCTTTTCATAGATTTCGGAACAGTCAAACAACTCCAATTCAATCTGTTATCAGTGACGCCAGCATAGTGTCAATGCGGCCTTGCTTTTTGCCTCTGCGCAGAGGCAACTAGCGCTGTGCTCAGCTTGAAAAAAACGCTACGTTTGTTTTGAAATGAGTCCAGCTATTCAGCCCAGCGAACCTGGCATTTCCCCAAACCTGTAGACACTTTTCGGAGCGCAGTATCACCTTGGCGCTCGAACTCATGGAGGCTGAGCTGGTCGAGAAGCTTGCTCCGTCCGGCTCAATGGAACTGGGTGCTCAATGGAGCAGGTAGGCGTGAATTCTTGCTCAGGTGCCATCAGCTCAAAGTGTCTAGCCTCTTAAAAATCCAGGGCGATTCACTCCGACTTTCAGATCAGTTGGCCACTAACACCTTGACCGAAGCGGCGGCCAGGGCGGTCGCAAGTGCTCGTGGAGGAGGTGCGTTTGTGATGAGCACATCAATCTCATCCAGTGCGCAGGCCCGCACAAGAGATCGCTTGCCGAACTTGCTGGAATCGCACAGAAGAATGACTTGGTCGGCATGCTTGATGTAGGCGTGCTTGACCAGCGTGTCCTCAGGTGATGAATCGAACCCGCCGTCCTCGGTCAGACCTGCCAAACCGATAAAAGCCTTGCTGAACCAGCGCTGCGAGGTATCTTTCACTGCCTGCTCACCACAGATGGAGAGTTCCTGGGCCCGGACGATTCCCCCTGGCATCAGCACAACACAGCGTGATCCTGCCAGCAGGCTCGCGACGCGCAGATGGTTCGTGAATACGTGCATACCGGCGTGCTTGCTCAGTTCACGGGCAAGCGTCAGCACCGAGCTGCCGACATCCAGTGCAATATTGTCATCAGATGACAAAAGCACCGCAGCAGAGCGGGCAATCGATTGTTTGGCGGCGATCTGCCTTCGCCGCCGTGTCTCGTACTGTAACTCCCGCATGTCCGCATCGCTCAGGCCATTGTTTCCGTTTGACGTTAACTCTGCTGACAGTGCTACTGCGGCCCCTTGAGAACGCTGGATCAACCCTTGCCTGCTCAGCGAGTCTAGGTCCCGTCTAGCGCTCATCTGAGAAATTCCAAAATGCTTCGCCAAATCTGAGACTCGCACGTACCCGTCCTGTTTTACGAGTTCAAAGATTCGCTGTTGCCGAACCGCAGCTGGCAGGGTCGTCTGCTTGGTTCGCTGCGGTTTCTGGCTTGGGGCCATCAAGGGCGCTGAATTAGAAATCACCATATGACCGATTGTGCCCCTAAGATCAGCTTGACGTCTGAAGGCCATCTCCTCGAGGATCAGTGGCGCTTTCAAACTGCCCGTCCGGGTATCGGCGTACGAATTGAACATGACCTGCCCGATCGTCGCGCTCGGCGCCAAACACCAGCGGTAGCCCTACTTGGGAAAGCGCTTGACGGCCTGCATCTCCCAGCGCAGATTCAGCCAGCACTACATTTTCATTGCCTTGGCCGAACGTACCCACAACCCAGCGGGGAGCCGCTAGCGCATCGGCGGGCGCAGTTCCTGCCAGCAGGCGCATGAGTACCTGAGCGAGAATTTGCGGCTGACTCTTGCCCCCCATGCAGCCCAAGGCAGCCTCAATCTCTCCATTGCGGCGCAATAAAGTTGCTGTCAACGAGCTCGGGGGTCTGCTCCCACCTGTTAACACCGCAGGACCTTCGTGCAGTGTGAATGCGGCACCGCGGTTCTGGCACACGATGCCCGTTGACGACTCCAACATACCGGCCCCGAATGCGTGAAAGATACTTTGGATGACAGTCACTGAATGACCCAGCGCATCCTGTGCCACTATTGCCACGGTGTCGCCACTGGGGCGAGGTAGGGGCGGAGTTGCCGGTATTGGCATGGTTAGATCGCTGGCTCTGCGAACCAAGTCTCCGATCATGCGGTCGGAAAGTAGGTAGTCGATGTCGACGCGAGCATGCTCTGGATCCCCAAGGTGACGGTCTCGAAGGTCTGCTGTGATGGCGCACAGGCGTGCCAGCGTTGTCGCAGCTTTGTCGCTCGGATCGGCCGACTCGAGGTCCATTTGGCGCATCGCGGCCAGCAACTGCATAAGCACAAAGCCTTGGGATACGGGCGGCGTTGTCAGAATTTCATAAGGCCCGAAACTCGTGGACAGCGGTTCAAGCCAAAGTGAATGATGGCTCGCCAAATCTGCGCGGGTCAGCAGGCTACCTTGAGCCCGCACCCCGTTGACAAAATTGGCACCTACTTCGCCCCTGTAGAACGCATCAGGCCCGTCTTTGGCGATCAGCGCCAGACTCGCGGCAAGGGCTGGTTGCTTGAGGATTTCGCCCGTGCGCAATACGCGCCCGTCGGGTCGAAAAAAAACGCCAAATAACCCTGCATCTAAACGTAACCGTTCCTGCAATGCGTCGAGGTCTCTCCCAAGAGCCGCTGCTACTGGCACCCCGTTTTGCGCAAGAGCAACGGCATCCTCCAGAAGTCGTGCCCACGGCAGGCGTCCGCCTTGAGCGTGCAGTTCCCCCCATGCGGCGATCACGCCTGGTACGGTGATCGGGTGAACACCGTGGATCGGCATGGATGCATGCTTACCGCGCAAGGCCTGTGCACTTAACGCCGCTGCAGCTGCCCCACTGCCGCCGAGCGCCCTAGTGCGGCCGTCTGGAAGGGCTAACAACGCCTGAATGTCGCCGCCAATTGAGTTCATGTGCGGGTAGACGACAGTCAGCACTGCGCAGGTTGCAATAGCCGCGTCAACTGCAGTGCCGCCGTCGTGGAGCACACGCTGGCCCGACTGTGTGGCCAGGGCATGTGGTGAGGCAATGGCGCCAAGTGTGAGCATATTTTTTACTTTAGTGAATGGTGGAGAGAAACGCTTGCAGACGCGCTGGCGCTTGATTGCCAAAAAATTGATCGGGTGGGGCCTCATGCCGGATCTGGCCTTCTTCCATGAGCACGACGCGGTTTGCAACCTGCCGTGCAAACCCCATTTCGTGTGTCACGATAATCATGGTCATGCCAGTGGAGGCCAACTCAGAGATCACTGAAAGTACTTCTCCTGTTGTTTCCGGATCTAGTGCGCTCGTAGGTTCGTCGAACAGAATCAGCTCAGGATTCATGGCCAATGCGCGAGCGATTGCGGCACGTTGCTGTTGGCCACCAGATAACTTCATCGGGTAGGCCTCAGCCTTGGCCGCAAGACCGACTCGTTCAAGCAGTCGCATCGCGTTTTGCCTGGCCTGAGCTACCGATTGACCTAGCACGCGGACAGGGGCTTCAATGATGTTTTCCATCACAGTCATGTGCCAAAAAAGGTTGAACTGCTGGAACACCATACCGATTCGGCGTCGTTGCAGTACGACCTGTCGGTTACCAATCGGGAGCAAACGGCCTCCCGTTTCCTTGTAACCTATCAACTCACCGTTGACCAAAATTCTCCCCTCTTGATAGATCTCGAGTTGATTGATGCACCTCAGGAAGGTACTCTTTCCGGATCCAGAAGGGCCGATGATGCAAAGAACTTCTCCACGATGCACCTCTAAATTAACGCCGCACAGAACCTCCGTATCTCCGAAGCGCTTTCGTACATCGATCGCCCTCACAAGCGGCTGGGAATTCTCTGTTCTCATGATCGACGCTCCGAGCTATTCGTGCTTGGCGTTAAGTACACGACAAAGCTCTGCCACCAACTTCGCACGGGCCGGTCTATTTCGTGGGCACGTAAGCGAGTTTCAATAACGCCCTGGATCGTGTTCCAGATCGCGGTGAGTACAAGATAGTTGAGGGCCACCACCGTCAGCAATTCAAAGGTCTTAAATGTGGTGGCCGACATGGCTTCTGTAAGCTGGAAGATCTCAGGTACACCGATCACGCTGGCGAGCGAAGTGGTCTTCAACATATGGTTGAAATCATTGCCAAAAGGTGGCATGACGACGCGGGTGGCCTGAGGAATCACGATTCTCCAAGTCACAAGCCAAGGATTCATTCCCAGTGACCGTGCGGCCTCAATTTGGCCGCGTGCCACGGATTGGATGCCGTTGCGCACAATCTCGGCCATGTAGGCGCCTTCATGAATGGCCAGCCCAATGACCGCAGCTTGGAAGGATGCTGTCAACTTGAACCCTGCAAACTCAAGATCTGTGAATCGAAATAGCCCTGCCGCAGCCATACCGGAAAACAGCATCACTAAAAGAACCAGGACAGGAATGCCCCGGATCAACCACACGTAGAAGCCGCAGGCCGACCGAATCAGGCCGTAGCGTGAAAGTCGGCCAAAACCCACCACCAATCCGATAAGAAGCCCCAGGAACATGGCCAGCACGGCCATGGATACCGTGCGGCCCAACGCGTTGAGGTAGGGAGCCCCTGGATTGACGATGCGTTCGACGAAAAATGCCCAGTCGAAATCCATCAGAGTTCCATGCCCTGCATGTTCCACTTGTCGATCAATTTTTTATACGTGCCGTCCGCCACTATGCTGTCAAAAGACTTCTTGATGGCGTTCGTCAAGTCGGTGTTGCCCTTTCGAATCCCGATGCCGGTACCTATCAGTCCAAATGGGTTGCCTTTGGCTTTAAAGTCATTCGGACGCAGTCTCACGTAGTAGGCGCCTGCAGTCGAGGTGGTTCCCACTGCATCAACTTGATTGGTTGCCAATTGCTGGAAGGTGTCGGTCGTGGTGGGCAAGACGACGAGGTTGATCTCAGGTTTGCCTGATTCTTTGAGCTTTTTGTTCGCTTCGATTGCGAGGTTGTGAATCGTCGTGCCGTTGGGCACGGCGATTTTCTTGCCACCCAAGTCCTCAAGTCCGGCCCCAGGGCTGTTGTCGTTACGGCGAACAACAATCTGCTGGCCGGTACGCGAAAACGGCACCATATCTATGATTTCTAGGCGCTCGGGCCTTATGAAAAGCTCCTGCATGAGCGCATCGCACTGCTGAGCCTGCAGAGCCGGGACCAAACCGGGAAACTTGAGTTGTATCCAGCTGACCTTCAGGCCCATTCGGGCTGCGATCTCCACGCCCAGATCTACCTCGAAACCGATCGGTTGCTGTTTTTCGTCGAAGTATGCCCGTGGCGGGTTGTCGATGGTGGCGCAGTAGTTGATCGTCCCTTTGGCGGCCAGGGCAGCCGGTGCAGGGACCCGCGGGGTCTGTGCCTGCGTGGGCGTCGCGGCCCACAAAGCGCATGCGGCCATTCCGACGGCAGCAACATAACGACGCAGGAACAGGGGTGTTCTTGAGGTGCTCATGACGGGATACTCCTTAAAAAGGTGGAACAGAGGGGACGGGAATCAAAAGAAAATCAATCCATGAAGGCGCCACCGTTGACGGCGATCGACTCCCCGGTCACGAAACCGGCATCGTTGGACAAAAGAAAAGCAACGACCCGCGCCACATCATGTGGCTGCTCTAGGCGCCCCATGGGTGTGTCGGCGATCCACTGGCGCTTTACGCTTTCAGGGTCAGTGCCGCGAAGGCTCGACTCCCATTCAAGCTCGCGCACCTGCATGGAGGTGGCTACGAACCCGGGACATACCGCGTTCACCCTAATGCCTAACGGCGCAAGCTCAAAAGCCATCGCTTGCGTGAGCCCGATTGCGCCAAATTTGCTGGCGACATAGTCTGCAAGGAAGGGGACTCGCCCCTGTTTTCCAGCCATTGAGGCGATGTTGACGATACAGCCGGATTGACGCTTGGCCATAGCGCGTGCAGCTGCTTGCCCTGAAAAAAACAGTCCTTTCAGGTTGACGTCCAGAGTGAAGTCATACTGTTTTTCATCGATGTCTAGGAACCGCGCCATTCTGGAGACACCCGCATTCGAGACCCATGCTTGAATCGGGCCGATATCCGATTCGATAGACGTGACCACCTCATGACAGGTCGATGCCCGTGTCACATCCAGCTTGCGTGCATGCGCACCGGGCAATCCTGACGCGACACTCTCGGCGCCAGCTTCGTCCATGTCCGTCACCACGACCGTATAGCCCCGACTCGCCAGTTCGGTGCAGATGGCCGCACCAATTCCTGAGGCGCCGCCTGTTACCACCACGATAGATGTCATTCGTTTTCTCCAGTAGTCGCCAGCAGAGTTGACTCATGCTGGGCCGGACCGCTTTGCGAACCTGTTGTTGTCCACCATTGCTGAAAGTCCCGCAGGTCGTGAAGGCGCTGATCACCTTGCGGTAGCTCATCTTCTCCAACGATCAGCACCCTCAGGCCTGCCGCCCGCGCTGATCGCGCACCGCTAACGCTGTCTTCCACGGCCCATGCTTCCCGAGCCGGTACCGCCATTGTGGTTAGCGCCCGCAAATAGGGTTCTGCCGCTGGCTTTGGTTGCCCCACATCGTCCAGTGAGACGATGACCTGAAACAATTCGAGGACACCGATCGTCTTTAAGTTTGCCAGCACGATCGGTCGCTCAGAGTTAGAAACGGCGGCCAACGAGACTCCCAAGCTTGACAGGTGTTCGAGGGCCTGACGTGCGCCGGGCAATACGCGAACCTCACTTGAATGCTCGAGGTAATACCGGGTAACGGCGCGCCTGAACTCGCCCTCGGCGTTACCTGATTGCTGTCCGAACTTACTTTCGAAACGGGTGGCAAGTAAGCGCCAGACATCGCCGATCGCCACCCCGACAAAGGGTGTGTCGCCATAGTCCGTGATGTCAACGCCATGTGCATCGCAGACCGACTGGAGCGCACGCAGGTGCAAAGGCTCGCTGTCAACCAAGGTGCCGTCGATGTCCCAAGCCATGGCGCGCGTGCGGTTCATTGCTTGGCGCCCATCGTTTGGAACAAGGGTTTAAGTACGCGATAAAGTTCGTGGTAATCGCCATACGCTTGGTCATAAACGCGTCGATTCCTGGGGTCGGGTTCAACGGGTGTGCCCAGAGAAACAAAAGCCTGCGCACCCTGCCAGTTTGTACTCAGGCCACAGCCAAGCGCTGCCATCCATGCGGCTCCGAGGCAGGAACCAGGGTGGCCAGACAAGGGTTGGACAGGGCGATCGAGGACGTCGGCAATGATCTGTAGCCACACTGCGCTGGCTGAGCCGCCGTCGGAGGCCATGACCCGTGTTGCGGGCATGCCTGTGTCTGCAAAGACCTCCATGTGGTGGCGAATACCGAAGGCAACCCCTTCAAGCATGCTGCGCCACAGATGTCCAGGGCCGTGGTGGAGGCCAAGCCCGGTAAATGTGCCACGCGCCAGCGGGTCGTGAATGGGCGTTTTCTCGCCCAAGAAAAACGGCAGCGTACGCACGCCTTCGCTGCCAGCAGGGATCGAGGCGGCCCAATGATCTAGCTTCTGATGAATGGATGCGCCGGGATGGTCCTGCGCTGCCCCCCCAAATTGTGAAGCAAACCAATTCAGCAAGGATCCGCTACAGGCCATGCAGCCATTGGGCATGTAAAGTCCCTGTACGGGATGGTAGTCAAGAAACAAGCGCGAATCGGGTCGTGCCTCCTTCGAGGCCAGCAGGATATCGCAAGCGCCACCGAGCTTGATCAGCATATCGCCTGGGCCCTGCACGCCTGCGGCCCATGCTGATCCAACGTGGTCCGCAAGACCTGCCACAACAGGAGTACTAGGCTGGAGTCCGGTCGCTCTCGCCGCCTCTGGGGTAACCTCGCCGACGATGGCACTGCTGCGCGCAAACGGTGGGACCTGGCCTGATGAAATGTGGCCTGCAGCCACCAGATCCTTGGCAATATGGCCTGTTGCAAGATCGACAAACCCCGCCTCGAGCGCCCAGTTTTGCTCTACATTGCGCGTCCCTGTGAGACGGAAGTTGATGTAATCGTAACTTCCAAACACCGTGCCAATTCGTTCGAAAATCTGAGGCTCGTGGCGTTCGATCCAGCGCAACTTGGCTGCAACCAACTGCTGGTTGATGCCATTCCCCGTACGCTGGGTAAAAGCCGCTTCGTCAAAATCGCGGCGCAGCGAATCTACCTCCTGTGCACAGCGGCCATCGCTTTGCTGGATGCTCGGTCGCAGCAGTTCACCATCTGCATCTAGCAACACCACGGCTGGCACCATACCTGAGACACCAACGGCTTTGACCTCGTCAGGTTTGATGCCGGACTTCTCCAGTAGCTCTGCAATGATCTCGCATACGTTGTCCCACCATTGATGAGGATCTTCCTCTGCCCAGCCTGCGTGACGGTGTGAAAGCGAGACGGGTCTGCTGGCCAGCGCCAGATGCTCAGACGGCATACGGATCAAAATGCCGATCGTCGAGGTCGTCCCAATATCAAGGCCGATTACGCATGTCATGGGTAATCACCGCATCTTCACAGACTGTTCACCCGGTCCATGAACCGCTTGACACGGTCACCATCTACCGAGTTCCACGTCACGCCATCAACCTTGAAGTGCGTGCCAACGATACAACCATCCGCAAGTGACAAAATGTCTTGGACTGTTTCCAACGTGACGCCGGTATTGGCAAAAACAGGAACCTTGCCTTCTAGGGCTTCTGCCACTCGCTGCAAGTCGGACGTGTTTACCCCTTGTCCAGTCAACGCGCCAGAGACCAGGATCCCGTCTGCCAGTGACGAAAAAACCGCACTGCGGGCGCGCAGTTCAATGGGCCGGCGGTCGAGTGAGTCGGCAAATTCGGCATTGATGTTGAACAACAGCTTTAGGTCGTCGCGACCCACGTTGCGTCTTAGTCTCAGGGCTGTAGCGGCATCGGGCTTCCATAGGCCCATGTCCGAAGCGAAGACACCAGTGAAGATTTCTCGCACGAATGATGCCCCAGTGGCTGCCGCGATCGCAATACTGGCTGTAGGGTCCCATAGCCAATTCACACCAAAAGGAATTGTCAGCATAGGTTTTACAGCCGTGATCACGGCTGTCATTGCGGCCACGCCTTCGGCGGGTGCCTGCAGTTGGTAGGGGCGGTCGTTCTCGTTGCCAAACATGATTGCGTCCACGCCCCCAGCCTGCAGGCGCTCTACGTCTGCAATAACTCCGTCGATCAGACCGTTCATACCGCGTTTGAAGTCGTACAAAGGGGTTCCTGGTAGAGCGCCTATGTGCGCCATGCCTATGACGGCTTTCTTGCGCGAACCAAAAAAATCAAACAGCATTGAAACGTCCTTACTCGATTAACTTCGAACACTTTCGAACACTGTATCACTCTTTTTATGGTTGTACCAGTCGATTGCTGTCGCAGCGCCATTCACACAAAATGTGTGCAATCGGGGGATGAATATGCTTTGAATAACAGTAGAAAAAAGTGGAAAAGTGGCATTTCCCCAAATCCGTAGACAGTTTTCAAAGCGCAGTTTGACGCTGCCGCTCCAACGCCAGCGGGCTGAGCTGGTCGAGATGCTGCCGTCTAGTGAGATCAAAGAAATCAGTCAGAAGCAAAATGCAGCAGCCGTTTTTTTTGGGGACCCATACAGATACGGGGACCTCGCGTGTTGACATCACCGTTGAACAGGTGCGTGCTGTGGACGGGGTGGTGATGAGAATCATCAACCAATAAAACAAGCTCAATACCAGAGCCGCCTCTGAACGAGGACATGCCGCCCGAATCCTCAAGGGGTGAGCCACTTTCTTGGCTCATTGGCTCATTGGGGCATTGGGGCATTGTGAACCTGTGTTGCCACCGGCATCATATTGCCCCAGTCTGCCTATTGCCTGTGCTTCAGCACGATGACCTTGAACCCGCTGCCGTGTGTGCAACAGCAGCTGCCCTTGAGGCGACGCATCCCCATGCTCAGGTCTTCTCGACTTTCGGTTGAGGCTGAGCTTGACGCTGTGATCTCGCCGTCGCCGGTAAGCTCAAAGCCATGAGTGCGCCCAACAGGTTCACGCCAGCGGCAATGCGCATGGCTTGGTCATAGCCTTGGGTCTGGTCGTACAGCCAGCCCGCCAGCACCGGCAAACTGACGGCCGCGATGCACCAGGCAATGTACAACTGCCCCGCCACCCGACCAAAGGCATTGGGATGCCAGTAGCGCGCAATGGCCCCAGCCGTCAGTCCCGAAATGAAGCCATAGCCGCAGCCGATCAGCGTCATGGAAACTACCGCCATGCCCGGCCCCGGCCAAGTCAAGAGCAAACTCGAACCACTGAGGGCGATCAGATGGGCCACGCAGGCCACGCGCGGCACCGCAAAACGATCAATGAGCCAGCCCCCACCTATGCGTGCAGCAGCAATCGCTCCGGTGATGAAAGTGGTGCCTCCCAGCGCAAACAGGCTTTTGGCGCCATAGGCCTGCAAAATGCCAGCGGCCTGGCTCATCACCATCAGACCCGCCGAGGCTGCGAGAAAGAAAACAGTAAACAGCCGGGCAAACAAGCCCCAGTGGCGGGCCTCGTTGTCGGCTGCATTCGCGCCAGGATCTTGCATGCGAACCTGGGCACGGTGCCAGAGCATTGCAGCGATGGCGCAGCAAGTCAGCACCGTGAGCGCAAGACCCGTCAGGGTGGCGCGCAGGCCCAACGCCTCGATGGCCCAGCCAAATGCCGGTGCGCCCAGCATGGCGCCCATGGGATACAGGCTCACCACGTAGCCATTGGCCAGACCGCTCATCGGGCTGATGGTCTGATTCAGACCCTGCTGCATCATCACAAAAACCACCCCGCCGCCCAGTCCGAACAGAACGCCGTAGCCCAGCAGCAAATGCTCGATACCCTGTGCAGCGGCGCAGATCAGCAGGCCAGAGGCGCTCAGTGCTCCGCAAACCAGCAGCAGAGGTGCTGGTGCGAAGCGACGGTAAAGGGCGGGTCCAATGAGCATGCCGATCGTGAGAAAGATCGACGCCATGGAAAACACAATCGCCATTTCGGCCCGACCAATACCGAGCAGCGCCTCCATCGGCTTGAGGAAGACGGAAAACGCATAGACAGTACCGAATGGCAGATTCACCACGGTGGCCGCCGTCAGGACGATTGCCCCTCGGCTGATGCCTCGTGAGGTGGGTGAATCGCTCATCGCTGCCGCGCGAGAGTGACCCGATCACGACAAGCGAGACCCAGCCAATTGGACAAAACAGGATGGGGCATGCGTCGTGTTTTCTTCATCGATTAGAACGCCAGTTTATCGGACTGTATTTGGCGGACATGCTTGTTTATGGTGATGACGCTGGCACAAATCTGCATTGAAAACCTGAGCGTTTGAGCTTCGTCAGGCAGAAAGTTCCGGGCCAAGGTGGTTTCCTGCGTCGTTGAGGCCAGATTATTTGCCGGCTGGAGAGGTCGGCTGGACCAGGGATCCAGCCGACTTCTTTTTCAGCCCGAAGGCCATCAACAGCATCACGAACATGCTCAACCCCAAGCCAAGATAAGCATGGCCAAAGCCTGTCAGCTCGCCGCCATCCAGGTCCGCGATGGCGCTGATGCAGGTCACAGCCAACAGCGTCCCCACAGCATTGAATATATTGATCAGCCCTTGAGCTGTGCCCCTCAGGGCTGGCGGCGCTTCATCAATCGCAATGGTGCGCAGCGCGCCGCTGACCACCACTCCCACGCCAATACCGACCAGCACAGACGCCACCAGAAAAGCGGTAAAGCCGCTCTGTGGCACGGCGCTTTGAAGGTAGCCCAGCGTCAACAGCCCGAAACCAAAGATCACCATGTTCCGGGCACCCAGACGGTTCAGCAGCCGCCCAGCCGCCATAGAGCCCACCATGGAGCACAGCACAAGCGGCAGCAGTGCCAGCCCCGCGTAATCCACGTTGACCCCATAAGCCAGCGTGGCGATGGTGGTCAAAAATACAATGCCACCCATGGAGAACCCCACGCCCAGCGTCAGCGCATAGGCAAAAGCCAGTTGCCGGTTTGCAAACAGGTCAATCGGAATCAGCGGTTGTGCCTGTCGTTTCTCAATGGCCACCAAAGCGACCAGCAGTACGCCGCTGGCAACCAGAAACCAAGGCCACAGCAGGATCCCTGTGGCGGAATCCAGCAGGCGTGAAATACCCATCACCAAACACAACAGAAACAACAAAGTCACCGAGATACCTGACAGGTCAATGGGGCCAGGTGCCGCGATGCTGTGCTGGCGTGGCAAGCTGCGGGCACCCAACCACAGCACGAGCAGCGCGACCGGTATGTTGACCAGAAACAGCCAGCGCCAGCCCAGCGTGGAAGTGAGCACGGTAGCCAGGGGGGGGCCGAGCACAAAGGCCATGCCGTGGGTGGCACCAATCAGCCCCAAAATACGGCCCCGTCGCTCGGCTGTGAACACATCACCAATCACGGCACTGGCCACCGGCGCAATGCCCCCTGCGCCGATGCCCTGGATGGCACGGCCGACCAGCAGCAGGTCAAAACTGGGTGCAGCGGCAATGCACAGAGATCCGATGGCGAAAAGCGCCAAACTGGCCAAATACACCGGACGGCGGCCATGGCGGTCACTGAAGTAAGCCATCAGCGCCGTGCTGCACAACGAGGACAATGAAAAAACCGTCGTCAGCAGTCCGGCAGTGCGGTTGTCGATACCAAAGGCTGCTCGCAATGCAGGCAGAACCGGCCCCACGATGGCTGAATCGAGTGCCGCCATGAAGACACCGATGAACAGCACCTGCACCAGGCGGCGTTGTGCTGCATCCGCATCAGGCATGGGAAGAGGAGGGTGGTTCTGCTGGCTCATCAAAGTGACGGAATTGGACTGATCATTTATGCGTTGCTTGCGCACAGACGTGTGGCGGACTCGAAGCCCTCAGCCTCTTCAGGCCAGGGCAGTGTGCTGATGCGACTCAATTGGGGTTCATACACCAACATTATTGACGGGAATGCTGGTTGTTCAGATAACCCACGCGACAAGGCCAGCACCATGAGAGCTTGGAATGTAAAGCGCTATGTCGAGCGGCCACAAGAAGTCTCTCAGGATTCTTTCTGCCTGTTGTTTGCGTTCAAAGGGGAATTTCGTTGCTGGCCAATGGATGAAAATTGCCCAGAGGGGTGCGCCCACCTCATCAGGGTCAGCGAGACGATGGCGATAAAACTTATGCAGACTTTGGGGGCATGCAGTCCCCACACATGAACATGCGTTGATTGATCATCATCTTGAAAACGCCCAATGCCCTGGGCTTATGCACCCCGCATTTGTAACAACTGATCGAGGACATGTTTGCAGAGTCTTTGAAGGGCGAGCCACCTTCCTTGCTCTTGTAGCGCAAACCGTCCGTGGCGATTTGGGATTCTTGATTGTTGCTCATTGGCGCATTCTGGACCTGAGCTGAGATAAAAGCTACGTTTGTTTTTTTGCGGTGGTTGATCGATGGTTCCAAAAAAAATAGGAGTCCATGGTTTTGTTGTCCCATCTTCTTCAACAAGATCGGTAACGTTCCATCACGCTGCGGTCGACCTCAACGCCAAGCCCAGGTCCATTCGGTATCGTCACCCATCCATCGCGTTGTTGAATGGACTGGGTGATCAGGTGCTGTCGAAACGGATGAGAGGAGCAGTCGAATTCCAGTACAGGCTCCTGTGCAAACAAGGAGTGATGCGTGACCGGCAGCGCTGCAATCAGTTGCAGCGACGCCGCCTGTGCAATAGCCGATCCCCACACATGAGGATTGACCACAACGCTGTGTGCCTGCGCTAGCGTCACGATGTGGCGCGCCGCACTGATTCCACCGCAAGAACAAAGGTCGGGCTGAGCAATGTCGACGGCGTTGGCTGCAAACAGATCGCGATAGCCGAACAGCGTATGCTCATTTTCACCGCCGGCGATCGGCATCGTTAACTTCTCGCGCATCTCCGAATACCCCAGCAGGTCCTCCGGGACTACTGGCTCTTCGTACCAGCGCAAGTTGTAGCCATCGAGTGCACGGCCGAGGCGCAGCGCCTCCGCGCGGCCGTAGGCATGGTTCGTGTCGATCATGAGTGTGATGCCACGACCATCAATGGCATCTTGAATGGCTCGCATGCACTTGATGTCGTCGTCTACGCCGTAGCCTAGCTTGACCTTCATCAGCTTGAAGCCCGCTTCGTGGTGGCGAATGGCCTCGTCCGCCAACCTTGCCGACTCCCCCTGACCTTTGATGCGATAAAAGCCGGTTGCATAGGGCTGAACGCGCATTCTGAACGCGCCGCCCAGCAAGACATGGATTGGGACGCCATGCGCTTTTCCGGCAATATCCCAGAGCGCGATGTCGACGGCGCTGATCGCAGCGATCACCGAGCCTTTGCGGCCGTAGTCGCGTGTGGCGTGGTACATCTTGTGCCACAGCACCTCGGTATCCAGTGCGTTGGCTCCCAGAATCAACGGCTTCAATGCGTGTTCGATAGCAGCAGCCGCAATTTCTGGCGGCTCCAAGCCCTGTGCGAACGCTTCGCCCCAGCCGGTAATCCCCTCATCGGTCAACACTTCCACCAGCGTTGCGCTGCGCTGGCGAACCCAGCCTTGAGAAAATGCGAATGGTTCCGAAAGCGGGCTTTTTAAAACATGAATCCGGATATCGACGATCTTCATGGCGCTGCTTTATAAAAAAAATCGGGTCAGTTTGAAAAAAGCTTTATCTGATCGTCCGATTTAACTCTGGCGGATTGGCAGACTTTTCCCGAAACTCATCGATGCCACTGGCAAATTTAACGCCTGCGCGCTTGATCGCGCCATCGTCGACTTTGTCGAGCGGCGTGTAAAAAGGGTGGTGATGCTCCAAGTAGGGGTTGTTGCGTGCAGCGTTGTAGCAGTGGAGCACAGTCCAGCGGCGATTTTCCGAACGATTTTGGTCTGAGCGGTGCAGCACGTTGCTGTGGAAGAACAGGCCATCGCCGGGCTCCATTTCGGCATATTCAATCGGCATCAGTTTGAGCATCTCTGCTACTCGCCTTGGATCGGCACCTACCTGCTCTCCAGGCAGCACGCCATGCTCGATGCGGCCACACTGGTGCGACCCCTTGACGACCTGAAGGCAGCCGTTCTCGCGCGTGCTGCGATCAAGCGCGACCATCACGCTCGCCATGTAGGGGAATACACAGCCATTGTGATACCAATAGCCGTAATCCTGATGCCACTCCCATGCCCCGCCCTCAAACGGTTCCTTGGCAGTCAGCTTGGAGTGGTAGTGATACACCTCGCCGCCCAGCAGATCCTCCATGGTGTCAACCACACGATGCGACCGCGCTGCAAGACCGTAGACGCTATCGCCTGGATGGTTCCAAGTCGCCATTCGCGTCGATTTTCCCGATGCATCGTTGCGGTCGTATAACCGGCTGCGCATCGACGCATCGTTTTCTATGGCCGTTCGCAGTATCGCAATTTCTTCATCATCGAAAAGCTTCCGGACCATGACGTAACCATCTTGATCGTAATGTGCACGCTGATCCGGGGTAAGGATAGAGCCTGGCATGGTGTCTCCATGAGTTTTTAAAAATCAATCACTCGCTTTCATCTCACTGCGACCATTATTGCTCAAAAATTAGGCAGGTCTGTCGACGGGGGGAGCTCAAAAATGACTGCGGTGGTCACTTCGACTTCGGTGGCAGCATTCGGCTGACAAATGCTTCAAACAGAATGCCGCGAAGCCACCGATGAGCTGGATCGTTGTTCACGCTTTTGCTCCAGTGCAAATGTGAATCAAACACAGGCGAGTGGAACGGCAGGGGCAGTCGCGCAAGTTGGCTGTTCTCGGCAAATGTGTCTGCGATCGCATCAGGAACAGTCCCTATCAAATCAGTGCTCAAGAGGATTTGCGGCATGCTCATGAAATGAGGCGTGGTGAGTGCAGCTTTACGGTGGATTCCGCGTTTTTGCAAAAACGTCTCCAAGAGCCCTTGCTTGCGAGTAGGTGGCTCCAGGACCACGTGTCGAGCATTGACATAACGCTCCAACGTGAAATCGTGGATCAATTCTTTGTTTTTGGCGCCACAAATGCATAAAAATCCGTGCTGCCCAATGCGTCGACGCATGAATTCGGCAGACATCAGATCGGGGAAATAGCCTAGCGCCAGGTCAACAAGACCTTCCGAAAGTGCTCGCTGTAATTGAGGTGGTGCCGTTATCACCATCCGAAGCCGAACATGTGGTGCCACCTTGTTCAAGGTGTTTAAAGCTCGGGGCAAGTACATCGCTTCGGCTGTATCCGAGGCTGCGATTCGAAACTCGCGGTCGTCGCTGGCGGGATCAAAAGATCCTTTGTTCATGATTCGATGTTCAATGAACTCCAACGCTTCGCGCATTGGCAGGACCAGCTCTTTGGCACGAGTCGTAGGCTGCATGCCAGACGCTGTGCTAATGAAAAGGGAGTCTCCCAATGTTTTGCGCAAACGGGCCAATGCAGTGCTCAAGCCTGATTGACTCATTCCCAGGAAAGCTGCCGCATCGCCCACGCTGCGGTGGTCAAAGACAGCCAAGAAAATTTTCATCGACTGCAGATTCAAGTTGCCACCCATATTTGTTATTCCTTAAAAATATTGCGATGCAGCATCTCGGAATGCGATTCTAATGATCTGAAACAAAGATGGCTACGAGTTCTATACTCAGTTCCAATCCAAATGATCACTCGATGCTGAGCCAAGAACAAAATAACCTCCTAACCCAATGTGGTCCGCAAGCGCCCATGGGAAGGTTCATGCGTTCGTTTTGGATTCCTGCCATGACGGCAGACCAAGTGCCGGCCGCTGACGAACCTCCAGTGCGCCTGACTTTGCTGAATGAACGTCTGGTGGTGTTTCGGGATACCCAAGGACGTGTGGGGGTCATGGAAGAAAATTGTCCACACCGGGGTGCAAGCCTCTTCTTTGGCCGAAATGAGGAGGGCGGACTTCGTTGTGTGTACCACGGTTGGAAATTTGATGTGGATGGCAACTGCATGCAAATGCCTGCAGAGCCCGCAAACAGCCGCATGTGTCAAAACGTCAAAGCACGCGCATACTCAGCCCGTATTGCCGGTGCAGTTTTATGGGTTTACATGGGCGAGGCTGACACTGTGCCCGACCTGCCAGCCTTCGGTTTCATGGGACAGCCTGAGGACCACCTGTACGCTTCGCGGTGGCAACAGGAATGCAACTATGCACAGGCCATGGAGGGCGAGTTGGACAGTGCGCACGTGAGTTTTTTGCACAGAGCGCTCAACACAATCGACCCCGATCATCAGGCGCTCACGGGAAAATACTTTCAGGAAGACACCGCACCTTTGTGGAAAATTTTGTCCAATGGCGCTGGCTTTATGGCTTGTAATGGCCGAAGTGTAGATGGTGACAAGCGCTACTGGCGCATCAACCAATTCTTGCTGCCTTTCTTCACCATGATTCCGCCTCGTCCTGGAGATGCTCAGTTGGTCCGCATGTGGGTACCCATGACAGATGAGCGCTGCTGGGTGATTTGCGTCAGTTGGCGACCTGATGGACCACTGAATGAACAGGAACTCAAGGCGTGGCGCAATGGTGAGAACTCGCATCGAAAAGTTATCCCTGGTTCAACTTTGCCTGTGGAGCGACTCGACAACGATTATCTGATTGACCGATTGGAACAAAAGACCGTTTCATTCACCGGTATCAAGGGCATTCGTGCACAAGATGCGATGGTGACGGAGACAGCGGGGTCGATCGTGGACCGCACCCGCGAGCATCTAGGCGCTAGCGATATAGCCGTTGTCGCCATGCGAAGAGCGCTGATGGAGGGCGCGGCCCTGTGCGCTAATTCCGGCTTGCCACATCCTGTGGCAGCTCAAGCGTGGCTCTATTCTGCGCGCGCTGTGCAAGCTGTTCTGCCAGAGGACCAAAAACTCGAGACTGCTGATGATTTTCTTTCCGGGGCTCGGGCAGTTCAACCCGTCGCACCATAGATCACTGAATGTTCCATAGATGCCAGCAATATCCTCTTTAGATGCTCATCCTTTGCTGGTACATCCGCGGAAGTACCATCACATCGATGTTCAGCCACTCACCGGAGTTTTGGGGGCAGAAATTTTTGGTGTGGATTTACGTGAAAAAATTTCTCCGGAAGTATGGGCTGAAATTCGCAATGCTTTTGCTGATCACCAGGTCATCATTTTCCCTCATCAGAAGCCATCGGACGAACAGCACATTGCGTTCGCACGTGGTTTTGGTGAGGTGATTCAGTTGCCGCAACTGCGCAGTGTAGAAGGCCATCCAGATGTTCAAATCATCCGCCGGTTGGCCACTGACACCGGCCGCGTGATTGGCGAGAACTGGCATGCAGACAGCACTTATCTAGAGGCGCCACCATTGGCGGTGGTGATGCGCGCTGTAGACGTCCCGCTTTACGGTGGCGATACCGGCTTCTTAAGCATGTATGCGACTTACGAGGCACTCTCGCCCTATTTCAAGTCATTGATTGAATCCATGAACGTGGTTCACAGCGCCACTCGAATTTTTGGTTCCGCTTATCTGGCGCAAACTCGCCGCTATAACGCTTCGGGCACAAGGTCTGACATGAATGTGGAACTGGGTGACCGCGAAGTAGTGCATCCCTTAGTTTGTACCCATGAAGTCAGTGGGCGCAAGTTCCTGTACTTGAATAAAACCTACTCGCAACGCATTGATGGGCTCACCCTCGAAGAGGGTGCTCCAATTTTGGCCTTTTTACATGAACACTGCTCACGGTTTGACTTCACTTGCCGCGCAAGGTGGCGAAAAGATCAAATTTTGGTTTGGGATAACCGCTGTACCATGCACCGCGCCATTCCTGATTACGCTGGGCAAGACCGCTTGATGACCCGAGTCACCATCGCGGGTCATCGACCAACGCGCTGACCCTCAAACAAGGAGATAAACTGATGACGATCCAAAAAGTGACGCGCCGCTTTTTTGCCCAAGTGCTGGTAACTGGGATGGCTTTCGGACTATTTCCAGTCCTCATGAGCAAACAGGCTTACGCCGTTGATTTTCCAAGCAAGCCGGTGACCTTGGTGGTGCCTTTTGCAGCAGGTGGCGGGCTTGACGTCACGGCACGCATCATCGCAGAGCGTCTCAAGGATGAATTGGGGCAACCTGTCTTGATTTTGAACAGGCCAGGTGCGGGTAGTTCAGTTGGCGCAAGGGTGGTGGCCGCTGCACCAGCAGATGGTCACACGCTGTTTTTTACTTCAGGATCTGCATTTGCCTTCGCGAATATGCTGGTGCCAAATTTGGAACTGAAGCTACAGGACTTTGCGCCAATAGCAGCTGTGGCGTCCAACCCCTCGGTGATTGTGACCAGCACAAAAGTACCAGTCAAGTCGTTGGCTGAGTTGGCTGGTTTTTCTAACGCAGCCGACATCAATTTTTGCAGTACTGGCTCGGGCGGTCTTAACCATTTGCAATTAGAGATGTTTCGAAGTGTCGTGAAATCCAAAACAGGCAAGAACTACAACGTTACCCACGTCCCGTACAACGGACTTGCGCCTGCACTGGTGGGTATCCGTGATGGCAGTGTCCAAGCTTGTATGCTTCCTTACACTGTCCTTGTGAAAAATCTGAATGGCAAGGAGCTGCGTGTTCTGGCGGTTCAAAGCAAGGCGCGTCTGCCCTGGCTGCCTGATGTCCCCACAACGGGGCAGCTGGGCTACCCTGAGATGGATGTCAATGACTCTTTTGTCAATATCGCAGCGCCCAGAGGTACCCCTGAAGTGGTGATGGTCAAGCTAGAAAATGCCTTGCAAAAAACAATGCAAGACGTCAATGTTCGCAAGAAGCTTGATGAGATGGAGGTGCAAGCCATTTTTATGGGGACCAAGGACACCCATAAATGGTTAGAAGATGAAGTGCGAAAGTTCAGCGCCATCATTCGAGACGCTGGACTGTCGACCAAGTAAAAAGTCACACATTGATTGGTTTCAAAATGAGTCGATCATTTGGCGAGTGGCCAAGTCGGCGTCCAATGAAATTGACAGATCACATGGGCGCGTCAGTGGGTGATTGTGCAAAGACATTTGAGGGCCAGTAATTAACAGCGGCAGATAACAATGGGTTCGGGTCAATTTGAAAATGGCCACAATGTTTTTTGATCAGAAAAACTGATTCACCGACCATGCACTAACAGGAGCCATTCACGTGTTTAACCTCTTTTCCCGTCGTAACATTTTGGTCGCAACGTTCGCAGTGATTTCACCTGCCTTCGTGACCGCGCAAGCAGTTGAAACTTGGCCCGACAAGCCGGTGAAGCTGATAGTGCCCTTCCCACCGGGTGGCCCAACTGACACTGTTGCGCGAATCATCACGACTGGACTGCAGACTTTGTGGAGGCAGCCTGTTGTGGTGGATTACAAGCCAGGCGCTGGTACGACTCTAGGAACCGGTATTGTTGCAAAGTCACCTGCCGACGGCTACACGTTGGGTATGGCGATCACAGCATTAACAATCAATCCAAGTTTGCAGCCCAATTTGCCCTACGACACAAAAAAAGATCTTGTCGGAGTGTCGCAAGTGGCTCAGGCGCATTTCGGACTTTTTGCACATCCTTCGCAACCATTCAACACCATGCAGGAGTTGATCGCTTACGCGAAGAAGAATCCGAATTCGCTGAGCTACGCTACCCCTGGCACCGGCACCGGAACACACTTGGCTGGCGAAATGTTGGCCAATATGGCTGGCATTCGCCTTTTACATATTCCCTATAAGGGCAGTGCGCCTGCGCAGCAGGACATGATCGGGGGTCGTGTTCCTTTGTTGTTTGACGTGCTGTTTTCCTCTATGCCTTTCGTCAAGGACAATCGCATGAAGGTGATTGCTTTGTCTAGCCCAAAGCGCGCTGTTTCCAATCCCGAGATTCCGTTGATCGCGGAGAGCGTGCCCGGCTTTAGCGCAGTCAGCGCTATCGGTATCATTGGACCCGCTGGTTTGCCACCAGCTTTATTGCAAAAGATCAGCACTGACATTGGCCAAGTTGTGCGCAGCGCAGAGGTCGTCATGCGAATGCAGCAGCTTGGCATGGAGCCGGTGGGATCCACCTCCGATCAGTACACAGCTCAGATCCGTCAGGATATCGATAAGTGGGCTGCAATCGTCAAGTCTGCAGGCATCAAGTTGGAATAATGGGAGCCAGTATGAGCATTCTTGACCTCAAGCCGCTGCAACCATTCGCTGCCCAAGCCACTGGCATTGACTTGCGTGAACCGCTATCGCCCGCTCAAATCAAAGCCGTTGAAGATGCCATGGACCAGCACGCTGTTTTGGTGTTTCGAAATCAGCCTTTGACACAGACCCAGCAAATCGCATTTGCCAAAGCTTTAGGACCGCTGGACATGGGCCTGCGCAAACTCAAGCGTGGCCCGCATCGGCTTGAATACGCTGAGCTGGCCGATATTTCTAACGTCAAAGTTGATGGCGAGGTGGCTGAGCGGGAGCACGCCAAAATAGTCGGGAACGTAGCGAATCAGCTTTGGCACAGTGACAGTTCCTTCCAAAAGCCACGCGCCAAGTATTCAATGCTGTCTGCAGTCACGGTCCCGGACTTTGGGGGGGAAACCGAGTTTGCTGATTTGCGGCTGGCATGGAGCGGTCTACCTGATTGGCGACAGCGGCAGGTTGAGGGCTTGCAGGCGGTGCATTACGCGCTTCACTCGAGGTTTTTACTCGGCGACACGCAATATACCGAAGAGCAACGCCATGCCATTGCGCCAGCAACTTGGCCCTTGGTCCAAACAGATCCCCGCACAGGTCGAAAAATTCTTTTTGTAGGCATCCACGCTTGTGAGATTGAGGGCATGACGGTCGCTGAAGGACGGATGCTGTTGTTGGATCTGTTGGAGCATGCAACGCAGCGTCAATTCGTTTACCAGCATCATTGGCAGGTTGGTGATCTGGTGATGTGGGACAACACGTCCACACTGCATCGAGGGCGCTGGTTTGATTTTGCCGACAGGCGAGAGCTGCGTCGCGCAACCACTGAAGAAGTTTCAGTGTGAATTTTTGATTGTCAATCGGCTCAGCTGCACCTGTAACCGGACATGTCAAGTGTCCAATCTGGGGAAAACGGCCATCGTTTCAAAGTGCGCGGATTCAACGACAAGGGTCAAAATTGTTGTCGTCAGTGGTATCAAGGTGGGGTTTCTTCCCTGTGGAATTCGGTAATCTTGATCAGCGTGATGCGCATTTCCCAACCCTAAAGAAGCTGGAGTTACCCCTTGGAACCGGATCAAACCTTTGAAGCCCTATTGCCCCTGCGCGCTGACCTGGCACTGGCCTTGCGTGCTGCAGCCAAGCAAGGATTGAGTGAGGGCGTCTGCAATCACTTCAGCGTGGCGGTTCCCGGCCAAGCCGACTGGTTTTTGCTCAACCCTCGTGGCCTGCATTGGAGTGAGGTGCAGGCCCCCGACATCGTGATGTGCAATGCAGCCGGTGAGCAACTGGCGGGCCGTCATCCGGTGGAGCCCACGGCCATGTTTATCCATGCTTCGGTGCATCGCATAGCGGGCAAGTCGGTCGTGCTGCATACCCACATGCCTCACGCAACGGCCCTTACTTTGACGGCGACGCGGGCCCTGGACACCCGATTGTCTCAAACCGCCATGCGCTTTCATGGACGTGTGGCCGTGGACGCGCACTACAACGGACTGGCCCTGGATATGACTGAGGGTGAGCGTATCGCGCATGCCATGCATGGGGCGGATGTGGTGTTCTTGGGCAACCATGGCGTCATTGTGTGCGGTGAACGCGTCGATTACGCCTACGATGACCTTTACTACCTGGAGCGTGCCTGTCAATTGCAAGTTCTGGCGGCTTCAACCGGCGTGCCGCTGGTGCCTGTGGACGTCACGCTCGCAGCGCGCGTGGTGGAGCAGAGCCACGGCGAGAGGCTTCAGTCCGAGCTGTTCTTCGACAGCCTGCGACGGTTGATTGGTTGAGGCTGGGGCTTAGGCCCACGAGCGATCTGGTTGTGGATTTGACTCGCGCAGCACCTTTTGCAACTGCGTACAGGCCTTGAGCCGAATGTGCCGGACGTGATCAATGGTTTTGCTGCCGACGCAGATTTGACCCAGGGTGCCAAAAATCAGGGACAAGCGGATTCGTCTGATAATGTCGAAACTTAATCACTGCGGCAGGAGTGTTCGATGTCGATCAAACGAATCATTGATGTGACGGAAAAGTGTTTTTTGATCACCATCGCCCTTTTTACGGTCGGCGCCATGGTTCAAGAAGTCATGCTGTTGATCGAGCAGCGCAGCGTTGCGCTGAAGGACTTGCTGCTGATGTTCATTTATGCGGAAGTTTTGGGCATGCTTGGAGCGTTCTACAGCAGCCACCGGATTCCAATCACCATACCTTTGTTCATTGCCATGACTGCGTTAAGCCGTCTGATCATTCTTCAGGGCAAGGACGGAGATCCCACCATACTTTTGTACGAAAGTGGTGCCATTTTGATGATTGCGGTGGCTTGTTGGGTGATCAGCCATTTGAATGACCGCGATTGAATCCAAATTCTGTGAACAAGTTCGGCAACGCCTGCACAAATTCCAAGCGTATGCGAAAATAAATTCCATCAGAAACTGTCATTCTCAACAGGCCTCCCTATGACCAGCGTAAAAACATGCTTAGCGCAAAAGCCGCAACCCGTCGTCGTCATCAGCGTCAGACCCGATGAAAAAGTGGTCGTTGCCCTTCAACTCATGCGGGACAACCGAGTGCGGGCGATCCTCGTCACCCAAGAAGAAAAGTTGGTCGGCATCCTCACTCAGGGCGACTGCGCCATCAAAGTGCTTTTACCAGGTCTTGATGCCAAGCAAGTGCTGGTTCAGGAAGTCATGACGGCCGATCCGGTTTCGGTCAAACTTCAGGACCCCATCGAGGCGTGCACAGGCTTGATGGCCTCCCGCAACTTTCGCCATCTGCCCGTCGTGGAAGCCGGGCGGGTTGTCGGCGTGATTTCGATTGGTGATGTTGTCAAAGACAGCATTCGCCAAATGGGTCAGCAAATCGGTTTTTTAGAGACTTATATCAAGGGCCACAGCGCCGAGATTTCCTGATTAAAGTCCATCGCGCAACACGGGTCAGGCGTGTATTGCCGCACGCCAGTGGAAGATGCATGCGGATTTCGGCGGCTTTCTTCGATGGCAGCCATGGCGGTGGCAATCGCCCTGGGGCTCTTCATTCAGGAGGCTGTAAATGGGTTGTCTTTTTTGCCTGAAGCGCTTGTCGGTCTGGTCATTTCTTCTTTGTAAACAAAGTGGCCATGATGCCAAGGCATCTTCAACCACCCATGACCGGTTTCATCGTGGGTGTAATTTCCCCCCAAAAATTTGACGAGTTCCAGACAGATTTTCAGGTTTATTCCACACCATGGATGGACATCCAATTTTTCATTCGATGCACAGCCAACTCCGGATGCTCGAGAAGATTGGCCTCATCGGCCAATCGGAACAACTCTGCCAGATGTTGAATTGAACGCGTGCTTTGCTGTCCGCCAATCATGCTGAAATGGCTTTGGTGACCGTTGAGCCAAGCCATGAAGACCACGCCTGTTTTGTAGTAGCGTGTAGGCGCCATGAAAATATGGCGTGACAGAGGGACCGTAGGTCCCAGGATCGCGTGGAATGTATCCAATTCTCCATCAGCCAGTGCGGCCAGTGCCGCGCTGGCGGCTGGTGCAATGGCGTCGAATATGCCCAGCAGCGCGTCGCTTTGCCCATGGACAATGTCTTGTCCAAAACCATCGCCAGCAATCAACTCGGCATAGTTGAAGTCATCTCCGGTGTACATGCGCACGCCGGGCGGCAGGCGGCGGCGCATGGCGATTTCCTTGTCTTTGTCAAGCAAGGAAATTTTGATGCCATCTACCTTTGCAGGGTGCGCTTGAATGATGCCCAAGGCGGTGTTCATGGCTTGCTCAACATCATCGCTGCCCCAGTAGCCTTTGAGCGCAGGGTCAAACATGTCGCCCAGCCAATGAAGCACCACGGGTTGTTTGACCTGACTCAAAATTCGGTCGTAAACGCGCTCATAGTCTGCTGGGCTCTTGGCCACACGCGCCAGTGCCCGACTGGCCATGATGATGAGTTTTCCCCCTAACTTTTCAATCGCCTCCATCTGTGCTTCGTAGGCTGCGATGACTTCATCGACACGGGTGACATCGTCCAGAATCAGATGATCTGTCCCACAGCCCGAGGCGACTTGCGCTCCCGGCACATCCTGGGCTGCATCCAGTGTGCGGCGGATCAGTTCTAATGAAGTCGGCCAGTCCAGACCCATGCCACGCTGCGCGGTGTCCATGGCTTCGGCTACCCCCAGGCCCAAAGACCACAAGTGGCGTCTGTAGGCGATCGTGGCATCCCAATCCACCGCACATTGAAGCCAAGGGTCCACCAATGCCAGCGGATCGGACACCACATGTGCTGCCGAGTAGGCCATGCGGTTGAATGGCTTACGGGACTGAGGTATCAAAGGTACGCTGCCTCGCAGCTTGTAGTTTTTCAAGCCGGCGTTGGCCGTTGGCAGATTCAAAATCAAGGGCACAGCTTTGCCTTTCGTTGAAGGTGTAAACGCATTTGAAAAGGCCGTGAATCAAACGCTCGGGCTGCTTTGCCAAGGCTGTTTGGCGTGGACGTTCATGGGGCAGGTGAGAGCCCTGCAGCTTTGACCAGCACCGCGTTGCTTTTGATTTCATCGCGGATGTAGGCGTCAAATTGATCAGGTTTCATGGTCCAGGCATCAGCGCCCAATGTGACAAAACGCTCTTTGACTTCTGCAGTCGCCAAGGCTTTAACGACCTCTTCATTCAATCGGTTGACAATGTCTTTGGGTGTTTTCCCGGGGACCATCATGCCAATCCAGAAGTTGAATTCTGAGCCAGGAACGCCGGCTTCTGCAGTCGTTGGTACCTGCGGCAAAGCGCTTGCACGCTTGGATGAACCGACTGCCAATGGAACCAATTGGCCGCTTCGAATTTGACCAATGACGGGCGCTATGGGTGAAAAATAGTAATCCACGCGACCAGAGATCACTTCGGTCACCGCCTCGCCAGAACCCTTGAAAGGAATGTTGGTGGCTTCGATTTTTGCAGCCAATTTGAATTTTTCAGCGTTCAAATGCGTTGCACTGCCTTGACCAGCAGACGCAAAATTCATTCCCCCTGGTTTGGTGCGCGCAGCAGTGAGCAATTCTTGCAGCGTCTTGATGTTTTTGGCCGGCGACATGACCAGCACATTGGGTGTACTGGAAATCGGGGTCACGCCTGCAAAGTCGTTGACCGTGTCAAACGGCAGCTTGGCAAAGGTCGAAGGACTCACGGTGTGCGATGACGAGTGAATCATGAGGGTGTAGCCATCAGGTGCTGCCGTGGCGACAGCCTGCTGACCGATGGTGCCGCTTGCGCCTGCACGGTTATCAATCACCAAGGGTTGCCCCATGCTCTGGCTCATCTTGTCTGAAATCGCGCGGGCAATGATGTCGGTTGTGCTGCCAGGCGCAAATGGCACGACCACTCTGATCGGTTTGTTGGGATAGGCCCCTTGAGCATTGGCATTCCATGGGGCTAGCAAAGCAAGGCAGGTGATGGATATCCATGCTGTGTGGTGAAATGTTTTCATGTTGTCTCCAGATGGTTGGCTTCAGTTGACGCGGGAAACTTTATTTTGAGCTGTGTGTTCAGAGAGGTCGCATGGCAGAAAAATCGGGCATCACAGCGCTGGCGTAGCCGGGCCCACCGAGTGAGGCGATGTGGAGCTGGCCTTCGCGGATGCGCAGGCGGGCAGCGCCGTGGCTGTGTTCATACAGGTCGGGGTGGGCCTGGCAAAAGGCGGCTTGCTCGGCTTGGGGACGCGATTGCAGGCCGTTCACATAGTGGTGGCCGTTGCGCTCGACGTGGGTCACGCCAATGAGGTTGACCAGGGCCAGGTCTTGCTGCACCGACAAACCGGCTTGCACCGTCAGGTCTTCGGCCGACATGAAATAGCGCCCTGGCGCAGATGCCTCTTGGTTCCAGGCGGCGCAGCGTGCCGCATTCAGCAGCGAGCGGTACACCCCTTTGCAGGTTTTGCTGGATATGCCGGTGTAGCCGCGTTCGCGGGCCATCACAAAGGTGTCGAGCAGGCCATCGGATTCGTCCACGATGACGGGCATGCCCAGGTCCAGTTGGCCCAGATCGACGTCCATCGCGTGCAGGCGGTTGATGGGTTGTTCGATGAACAGGATGCTGGCTACCAGCCGTTGCAGGGCGGGTTGGGCGCGCATGCGCGTGAGCAGTTCGAGCAGTTGCTCGGCGCTGTGGTATTGCTCGTTGCCGTCCAGCGTGGCGTGGTAGGGCTCGGGCAGGGTGTCCAGCACCGAGGCGATGGCGCACAGCCGGTCGATGTCGGCGTCGATGCGGCCGCTGACCTTGAGCTTGTAATAGCGGTGGCCGTATACCTGCAGCACTTCTTGCAAGGTTTCGGGCAGGCCGTCGTTGACGGGCTCGGTCACGTCCTGCCGCGTGATGGCGTCCAGCAGGCCCACAGTGTGACGGGCGTGCAGGGTTTGGGCTGGCTTGAGGCTGGACAGAAAGCGGGCCATGTTCAAGCCCTGAAATGAGGGCATGCGTTCGTCCATGCCAAGGGTGTTGTGCTGCACGGCGGCATAAAACGATTGGCCCAGGGCGCGGCACAGAGCGTCGATCAGGGCGCGGTCAATCAGTGCCGGGCCGTAGTTGGCCAGCAGCGGGTTCAGGTTTTCTGCGGCGCAGGCGCGCAGATGGGCTTCGTGGTGACGTGCAAAGTGGCCAAAGGCGGTGTCGGGGCTGCCATCTGTCAAATAGGCGGCTTTGGCCAGTCGAAGCACAAGGCGTTCTTGTTCAAAGTTGTCTTCGTCACTGAGCTGGGTGTTTTTGTCGAACCATTTGGGCACGATCATCTCTGCCGAGGCGCCCCAGTGGCTATGGCCATCAGGCATGACAATGCGCGCCCGCACAAAGGCCTGAAAACACTGGCGCAGCGTGACCACGCCAAAGCGAAAGGGCATGCGCAGGACCACCGGAATTTCAAGCAGTTCTATCTCGGCAATTCGAAAGCTGGGTGGCATGGGGTGTGTCTCGGGTTTCAGATCGAAGGTGGCTTTTGGAGAGTCAGGGGCGCTGCGTTTTCCAGCAGGCCCTGGAGGTAGGCGGCTGACCAGGCTGCGCAGCCAGGGCCATCGGGGAAATAATCAAACGGCTCGACCGCCACCACACCGCTGTAATCCTGCTGCTGCAGTGCCGCCAGGATGGGGCCAAACCGCATGGGGCCCTGGCCGGGGGCGCGGCGGTTTGGGTCGTTCAACTGCACATGCGCCATGACGCCCTGGGGCATCCACAGCGCAATCAGTTCGGGCATGGACAGGTTTTCGGCCAAGCCGGCCGAGCTGGTGTCCAGCATGGTTTTGAAAAAGGGGTTGTTGATGTGTCGCACCACTGTGGCGGCCTGGGCCACGGTGTTGATCAGCGGGGTTTGGTCGGCCGACAGGGGCTCCAGGCAATAGGTCACGCCAAAGCTTTGCGCGGTTTGCGCTACCTTGGCCAGCACGTCTTGCGCCAAGGCCAGGGCCTGGTCATGGGTTTGCCCCAGGTGGATGCTGCGTTGTTGGGGTGAGCCGTGCACCAAGTAACGCCCCCCCATGGCCGCGCATATCTCGCACAGGTGGTTTAAAAAGTCGGTGGTGGCCTGGCGCACCTGGCCGTCCGGATTCGTGATGGACAAACCCGCGGGCTTGACCAGCAGCCAATGCAAGCCGGTGATCGCCAGGCCATGGTCGGCCGCCACTTGGGCGTATTGCCGGGCTTGGGCGGTGGTCAAAGTTTCGGGGTTGTCGGTCAAGGTGAAGGGGGCCACTTCCAGCCCCATGTAGCCCAGGTCACGGGCCATCTGGCATTGCGCCGCAAATGGCATGGGCGCCAGCACTTCGTTGCACAGGGCGATTTTCATGAGCTTTGGCGCTTAAAAAGGTTTTTCATGAAAGGCGCTCGCATCAGCACGATGATGGCGATCAGCGCAAAGATGGAGCCGGCAATCGGGCGGGTAAAGAAGGGCGTCAGATCCCCGTCGGACAAGACCAGCCCCCGGCGCAGGCTTTTTTCCATCAGATCGCCCAGCACAATGCCCAGCACCAGCGGGGCCACCGGGAATTTGTATTGGCGCAGCACATAACCCAGCACACCAAAGAGCAGCATGGTCCACACGTCAAACAGGCGCGATGACAGCGCATAGGTGCCGACCACGCACAGCACAAAAATCATGGGCACGATGAGGGTGGTGGGCACGCGCAGCACCTTGACCAGCAACTTGGTCAAGACCAGGCCATAGATCAAAATGCCGATGGTGGCCAGCAGCATCATGGCCACCACGTCGTAAACGAACTGAGGCGACTCGAGCATGATCATGGGGCCGGGTTTGATGCCATGGATGAGCATGGCCGCCATCAGCACCGCAGCCGGTGCCGAGCCCGGTATTTGCAAGGTCAGCACCGGGATGATGGCCCCGGGCACGCAGGCGTTGTCACCGGTTTCGGCCGCCATCAGGCCTTCGATGGAGCCTTTGCCAAATTTTTCTTTTTCCTTGCTGGCCCGTTTGGCAGCGGCGTAAGAGGACCAGGCGGCCACGTCTTCGCCCACACCGGGAACAATGCCGATGAAGGTGCCAATCATGCCGGAGCGCAAAATTGTGCGCCAGTACTGAAGCACGTCCCTGATTTTGGGGATGACGGTGTCAAAGGGGTTGATTTTGGGGACGGGGCGCCGCTCTTTCATGGCCACCAGAATCTCGGCAAAACCAAAAGCGCCCACCAGCGCGGGCACCAATGAAAAGCCGCCGGCCAGGTCGCGGTTGTCAAAGGAAAAGCGCTCGAAGGCATGGATGCCGTCTTGCCCAATGGTGGCAATGAACAAACCCGCAAAGCCGCAGATCCAGCCTTTGAGGGCATCGCCGCCGGTCAATGTGGCCGAGATGATGACGCCAAACACCGCGAGCCAAAAAAATTCATAGGCGCCGAATTTGAGTGCAACGTCCCCCAGCAAGGGTGTGAACAAGGCCAGAAAGAACATGCCGATCAAGGTGCCCAGCACCGAGCCGGTGGTGGCAATGCCCATGGCACGGCCCGCATGCCCTTGGCGAGCCAGGGCGTAGCCGTCCAGGCAGCTGGCGGCCGAAGCTGGTGTGCCTGGGATGTTGAGCAAGATGGCACTGCGGCTGCCACCGTAGATGGCCCCCACGTAGGTGCAAATCAGGATCAAAAGCGCTTGGCTCGAGGGCAGTTTGATGGTCAGGGTGGTCATGAGCGCCACACCCATGGTGGCGGTCAGGCCCGGCAGGGCGCCAATGATCACACCGACCAGCGATGAGGCCAGCGCCATGAACACCGATTCGAGCGTCATGAACGACGCCAGTGAGTGTCCGAATGCAAAAAGTCCATCAAACATCACGGCAACCTGACCAAAAAGATGTATTCAAAAGACAGGGCCACCAGCAGGCTCCAACAGCCGCCATAGATGGCTGCGCGCACCCACTGGGCGGTGGCCGATCGGCCCATTTCGATTTGCCGTTGACGGTCCAGCACCCCGATGAAGACGGTGATGAACAAGAAGGTGCCCAGCATGAAAGGCAGCCCTGTACCTACCAGCACCAGGGCGTAAAACAGCGACCAGCCAAACACCAGCGCCATGTGTTTTAACAAGGTGGGGTCTTGAGCTTTGGCCGATGCGGTTGGTGCATGCCAGCCGCCTTGAGCCCAGGCACGAATGAACAGCGCCACGCCCAACACCGTGATGGCGCAGCCTAGAAAAAAGGGCACCAAGCCTGGAACTTCATAGGGGTTGATGCTGAGCTTTTCGAGTCGGTCCATGCGCCAGGCGCCGATGCTCACCGCCAAGCCAAATGCCACCCAAATCACCGCGGCAATCAAGTCCGCACGCGGTGACGCCACTTCGTTGTCTTCTACTTCCATGCTCATGGCAGGCCTTTGTCAAAGTGGGGCAGGCGCTGGCCTGCCCCGTGTGGTGCCATCAGGGTTTGGGGATGCCCACGGTGTCGGGCGACACTTTGGTTTTGCCGCCGTTGTGCAGCAGCCAGGCGTTGGCCTGCACGGCGGGGAAGGCCGCCGCTTGTGCAGCATCACCACTGGCGGGGCCAAAGAAGGCGCCGCGGTTCACGGCGTATTTTTTGATGGCTTCATTGTTGGCGATCTGGGTGGACCAGATGCGTTCGACCGTGGCCACCACTTCGGCAGGCACACCTTTGGGAATGAAGATGCCAAAGTAGTTGGCCGGTGCCTTGAAGTTGGCGAGGGTCTTGGAGATCGGCTCGATCACGCCATGCCCTTCAATTTCGAGCGGCTTGTCCGACACGGTGGCCAGGGGGCGCAGCCGTTTGCCGCGGATCATTTCGGCTTGCTCGACGGCCAGTTGCGAGGTGGCATCTGTCTCGCCGGACACGGTGGCGATGACGGCCGGGTTGCCGCCGTCATAGGTGACATGGCGGTACTTGTTGCCCGTGACGGCCACGATGGCTTCCATCGCGTTGTGCCCCCCCGAGGTCACGCCGGCCGTGGCCACCTTGATGTCGGATTTGGTTTTCATCGCATCGAGAAATTGGCCGATGTTTTGATAGGGGGTGGATGGGTTCACGCTGATCACGGCGATGTTGGCCACATGCAAAAACAGGTGCCAGTCCTTGATGCCGGCATTGAGCATGCCCAGGGCCTGGTAGGTGCCCAGGTCTTGCGCTGCACCAGCGGTCCAGGTGTAGCCGTCCCGCGGGGCTTCCCAGGCGTTCTTGCTGCCAATTGAGCCCGAGGCGCCGGGCTGGTTGACCACCACGATTTTTTGACCCAGGGTTTTTTCAATCTCGGCCGCTGCGATGCGGGTGATCTGGTCGGTGGAGCCGCCTGCAGCCCAAGGCACGATCAGGTTGATGGGCTTGTTGGGTTTCCAGGTGGCCTGGGCCATGGCGGTGGCGCCTGTGCCCAGGGCGAGTCCCAGGGCGATGGCTTGAATCAATGTCCGCTTTTTCATTGCTGTCTCCTCATTTCATGGATCAAAGGTTAAAAAAACAAGCTGTCTTGCAACAGCCACACGAAAACGCTAAGCCCCCAGCCATCGGGCCAGGTGCTGGGCTACAAAATCGTCATCGGTCAAATCCGGGTAAGCCTGGCTGACCCGGGTGATTTCTTCGGCTTGTCCTGGGCTCAGGGCCTCGTGCGGGTCGAGGCACCAGATGCCTTCGAGCAAGCCCTGACGGCGCAAGACTTCGTGGCAACCGGCAATACAACCTGCAAAGTCATGGGCCACATCGAACAAGGCGCTGTTGCCATCGGTGACTTGCGAATCGAGGGCCAGCAGCTGCGCCGACACCTGCTCGCAGGCGGCCTCTTGCTGGCAACGCTGCAGCAGCGCGACCGCCTTGTGGGTCCAGACGCTCCAGTGCCCCAGCAGGCCGCCCCGGATGCGCACGGACACGGTGTCGGCCCCGCGCTTGACGTGAAAAGGCGTCACCAGGTCCAGCACGATGTGGTCGTCGTTGCCGGTGTACAGCGTGATGCGGTCTTCGGCATGGGCTGCGACCACGCCCCGAATCACATCCAGGGTGCGGTAGCGGTTGAAGGGTGCCATCTTGATGGCCACCACTTGTTCGATGCGGGCAAAGGCTTCCCAGAAAGCGGCCGACAGCACCACACCACCCACAGCGGGCTGCAGGTAAAAACCCACCAGGGGTATGACCTGCGCCACCGCGCGGCAGTGCGCCAGGATCTCGGCTTCGCTGGCGCCGCGCAGCGCCGCCAAGCTGAGCAGGCCGGCGTGGTAACCCATGGTTTTGGCTGTGGCCGCTTCGGCGCAGGCTTGGCCGGTAGGGCCGGCCACGCCAGCGATCATGACCAAGGGGCGTTTGCCGCCCAAGGGGGTCCAGTCGTGGGCCGTTTGCATGGCCATTTCCAGCACGGGGGCGTACAGACCGTTTTCACGGATGGCAAATTGGGTGGTGTGCACACCCACGGCCAGGCCGCCAGAGCCGGCATCGAGGTAGTAGCGGCTGAGCGCCCTTTGTCTGCGGGGGTCAAACTGGCGTTGGGCATTCAGGGCCAGCGGGTGCGCCGGAATCACCGCACCTTGGCGCAGCACCTGCGACACGGCTTCGGGTAACAAGCCTGACACATCAGTAGTGGCCATCGCGAACCTCGAAGTGGGTGGGTTTGTCCAGGGACTTGTGGCCTTGCATGACCCAGGCGGCCGTCCAGTCCAGCAGGGTGTCCAGTGCCACCGAGGGCGGGCCCCACAAGGCATCGGCCTGGCGGCAGTCGACCAGCCAGGCGGTGGACCCTTCGGTGTCGGTGAACTGCACGGTTTTGCCCATGCGGGCTGCCAAGCGTGTGGCGACATCGCGGATGGAAATGGCTGGGCCGCTGAGGTTGATGGCCGAGGTGGGCGTGGTGCAGGCGCTCAAGGCGCGCAAGGCCAGTTCGTTGGCATCGCCTTGCCAGATGATGTTGGCGTGGCCCATGGCCACCGACAGCGGCAGCCCTTGCCAAATGGTGCGCGCCACATCGTGCAGCACGCCATAACGCATGTCGATGGCGTAAGACAAGCGCAGCAGGCAGCCTGGCGTTTGGTGCTCGTGCGAAAAGTGTTCGAACATGCGCTCACGGGCCACACACGAATTGGCGTATTCTCCGGGCGGCGTGGGGGCCAGACTTTCGGTTGCGCCGGGGCCATGCACGTCGACAAACGGGTAAACGCAAGCGGTGGAAAACGCCACGATGCGGGCCTTTTTGTAGCGTTGGGCAACCAGCGCGGGCACATGGGCATTCATGGCCCAGGTCAGCCATTCGCTGCCTTGCGAGCCAAATTTTCGGCCCGCCATGAACACCACATTGGGCACATCGGGCAAGGCGGCCAGAGCCTGGGCCGACAACAGATCGGCCTGAATGCATTCAATGCCCTGCGTGCTCAGGCTGCTTTGCAGTTGCGGATTGGAAAACCGCGCCACCCCAATCACGCGTTTGTGGGGTGCTGCCCGCTTGGCCATGCGCGCCAGCGTGGGACCCATTTTGCCTGCCACACCCAAGATGATGATGTCGCCTTGCAGCTGCGCCAGGCTGTGCACCAGCGCAGGCGAAGGCGAGCTCATGACGTCTTCCAAGTGCGCTTCGTCGGTGAATTCAAGAGGCAGGTTCATGCGTCGTGTTCCAGATAAGACAGCACCATGCCCACCATGTGGTCCAGGCGTTTGGTTTTGGCGGCAGGGCTGAGCAATTTGCGCCCAAAAATGGCCGACAAGGTGTGCTGGTTGGACAGGTAAAAGTAGGACAGTCCCGCGATGGAGATGTACAGCTGCACTGGGTCGACCCCGGGCTTGAATACGCCCGCTTGGACGCCCTTGTCCAGGATGTTGCCGATCATCTGGATGAACGGGTTGCGCATCTTTTTGACGGTGGGAGATGCCTGAACATGCCGGGCTTGGTGCAAGTTGGCACTGTTGAGCAGGTTCATGAACTCGGGGTGATCGATGTAGTAGTTCCAGGTCAGCGTCACCAGTTTGCGAATGGCTTCACGCGGCTCGTCGTTCTCCAGGCGCATGGCCTGCTCGGATGCGCGCTTGTGGGCGTAGTTGGCTTCCAGCACCGCGCCAAAGAGGTCGTCCTTGTTACCAAAGTAGTGGTAAAGCATCCGCTTGTTGATGCCCGCTTGCTGTGAGATGCGGTCCACCCGTGCGCCCCCCAAGCCGTGCGCAGCAAACTCCTGGTGGGCCGCTTGCAAGATGCGATCACGGCTGTCCTCGGGGTTGCGTGCGGTGGTCTTGATGGGGCGGGTGGACATGGCAAGGGGATGGTCAGGACAACTTGGCGGCTTTTTTGATTTGGGTAAGCACGGCCATTTCGGGTGATTTTTTGTAATGTGTGTCCAGCGGGTAGCAGCCCGAGACCAAGCCATTGCGTGGCGCGGTGGTGCAGTCGCTGAAGGTGCGGCACAGGCGTTTGCGCTGCATGGCCCGCCCGGCCAGCACGTCGGCGGGTAAATCGGGGTAGGCCAGCACCATGCGGCCCAGGCCCACAAAGTCGGTCCAGCCTTGTTTGACCACGGCTTGGGCCACATGCGGCAAGAACTCTTGCAGGTAGGTGTAGCCGCTGCCGACAAACGCCATGGCGGGGAACATTTTTTTGAGGTCGCGCACGATTTCCAGGTGGCGCATCACCCCCACCAACGGGTCTTCCGGCGGCTGGTAGCCGTCTGAAGGTGGGTACAGCGCCGGGCGGGTCACGTGGGGCGTGTAATACGGGCTGCCCACGGTCACGTTGACCATGGCAATGTCCAGCGATTCCAGCACTTTGAGAAATTGCGCTGTCTCGTCCAGGGCGTACAGCAGCGGGTTCGATTCGTTGACGCCAAAGCCGTAGCGGTAGGGCAGGGCGTTGGCGTAATCGATCGGGATGCCGGGGCCCAGGGACTCGCCGTCGGACAGGCTGGGATCGGGTTGGTAGGGCAAAAAATCCACCGCCGACAAGCGCACACCCAAGGCCATGCCCGGCACTTCGGCGCGGATGCCTTGCGCCAGTTCGCGGACGAAGCGGGTGCGGTTGTGCAGGGCGCCACCAAAGTCGCCTTCACGCGTTTTGGCCGACAGGAATTCGTGGCCCAAATAACCGTGGCAGTGTTTGAGGTCGACGAACTGGAAGCCACAGTCCCAGGCGCGCTTGGCGGCCACCACATAGTCATCGATCAGCTGGCGAATCTCGCCGTCGGAGAGAACGACGATGTTTTCCTTGGGCCCAAAGCGGCCATCGAGCAGCGGGTGCTTGTACAGCACCCGGGGTTCCATGCGGGTTTCCAGGTTGGGTTTGCAAAAACGGCCCGAGTGGGTCAGCTGCAAGCCGATGACCAGGTCTTTGTCGCTGCCCATGCTTTCGCGGTGGGCCTGAACCAGACCTTCGCGCAGTTGTGCAATGCCCGATTGCGTTTGCGCGCTCATGACCAATTGTTTGGGGTTGGCGCGGCCATCGTGACGGACAGCGACCGCTTCGCCGCCCCAGATCATTTTGGCGCCAGATCGGCCAAACAGGGTCCAGCGACGGCGGGTGTTGTCAGACGGGTTGCCATCGGCCAGACCGTCCCAGCCTTCCATGGGGTGAATGGCGTAGCGGTTGCCGAACTTGAGTCCGGAAACCGTCAGGGGTTGCGCCATCGCGGCGGTGTCTCCCGATTCCAGTTCGTCATCGCAGGGCATGGGCAAACCCAGTCGTTCCAGGTTGTCCTTGAAGCCTTGAGGGCTAGACAAGGATTTGACCTTGACGAAGTCTCCAAATTTCATAAGTTAATGTCCAGACGTGGTGTTCTGTAGAGCGCTCAGTAAAAACGGTTGGGCTTGAGGAAAAATCCCAGCACCAGTGCGCCATGCGGGGCGCTGGCCGAATGCCGGCTGCCGGCAGGGCGCCAGACGTAATTGCCTGCCGTGACCTCGCCTTCGGGGTCCACCAGGCTGCCTTCGAGCACCCAGCTTTGTTCGAGATCGACGTGTTCGTGATCGGTGAGGGTTGCGCCTGGGGCCATGCGGGTGAGCACGGTTTGCAAGCCTGTGGCGGCGTCTTCCATGAGAACTTTGATGTGGATGCCCGGAAAACGGGTGGCCTGCCAAGGCAGTTCGTCGACCTGGACATAGCGCGACGACAGCGCTGCCAGCGCGGCGTGTCTGGACGCGTAACCCGGGGTTTCAATGGCCATGGTGCTGTCTCCGGTCTTGGGCACTTCATGGGCTGAGGTGCCTGTCAAAACCATCATAACCATTTGGTTACAAGTGACAAGTGCAGGTTTACCCGGGCATGTCAGGCGCTGCCAAACCGACCCAAGCCGAATGCCATCAAGCCAGCACCACGGCGCAACAAGAACAACACATCCAAGCCCATGCGCTGTGCCATGGCCAGGCCTTCGCCGGGGCCTGCCACCAGCAAGGCTGTGGCCCAAGCATCGGTCTGCATGCAACTGGGCGCCAGCACGGTGACCGATGCCACACCGTTGTTCACCGGCGCCCAGCGGCGCGGGTCCATGGTGTGTGCAATGAGCGCCCCGCCAAGCTCCACATAGCGGCGGTAGTCGCCCGAGGTGGCCACCGCCAGATCCGCCAGCTCAATCACGCCGCGCGCCGCACGGCGTTCAAACTCGGGGCTTTCAAGGCCGACGGACCAAGGAGCGCCACTGGACTGAGCACCCACAGCGCGCAACTCCCCGTCCAGCGCTGCCAGCGCATGCCGAACGCCATGCTCTTGCAGCTCATGGGCCATGCGATCCACCGCGTAGCCTTTGGCAATGCCGCACAGGTCGAGCTGCACAGGCGCAAGCTTGCGAACCCGGCCTGCGCTGCTGTCGAGTTCGAAACATGCGTGCGCAACAGGGGGCTGCGATGAGCGGGCGATGCGTATGGCCTGCGCGTCGGGTGCATCGCCCTGGGCACCAAAACCCCAGGCATTGACCAGGCCCCCCACACACGGGTCAAAAGCCCCCTGGCTCAGTCGCTGCACCTCCAGCGCACAGGCCAGGACCTCCAGCATCTGTGCGGGCAGGTCCACCCAAGCATGCAGCGGCGCTCGGTTCACGCGCATGAGCTCACTGTCCGGTTTCCAAGGGGACATCTGCAGGTCCACCTGTTCGACCGCAGCGGCCAGGTCATGCTGCAAGGCATGCACGTCCAGGCTGTCGTCGGCATCCAGCGTGACCGACCAGCGCGTACCCATGCTGGGGCCGTTCAAGCTGATGCGTTGGTACGGTGCAGCCGATTCAGAAGACATCTTCGGCATAGCGATCTTTGGCTTTGAGCTGGGCCACGCTCAACTGCAATGGGGCCAGCACCACGTCAAGTGCCTCGGCCACGCCCTGCGCCATGGCCCGGCTGCCGCAGACCCGCACGATCGCGCCTTGGCTGACCCAGTGGCGCACACGCGCTGCGTCGCGGCGCAGGGCGTCCTGCACATAGCCGCCACCGTGGGGCACACGCGAGAAAACCGTGCGCAAGCTGGCCAAGCGCCCTTCACCCAGCCAGCGCTCCATCTCGGGGCCGAAGTAAAAATCCTGCGCCGGATCGCGCCCGCCAAAGTAAAGGTGCATGGGCCGTCTGCGGTCGTTGCGGCGGATGAAGCCCGCCAGCGGTGCCACCCCTGTGCCCGCGCCGACCAGCAACACCAGCTTGCGCGACTGAGTTAAGGCAAAACCCGGGTTGGGCCGGATGAAGGCGTGGATGCTGTCATGGGTCTGCAGGCCCAGCAGGTGCGTGGAGCACAGACCACCGGGCATCTGGCGCACGCAAATTTCCAGAAACCCGTCCTGCCAGCCCGACGCCAGCGAGTAAAAACGCGGCACGCTGGAGCCGGGCGCAACGATGCCCACCAGATCACCCGCCAAAAACCGCGCCAAACCGCGCGTGCCCAGAAAGCTGCGCAAGCCTTCTGTAGGCCAAGCAAAGCGCAAGATCGCGGCCGCCTGAGCGCCTGCAACCGGAAAGTCCTGACGCCCGATCAAGCTCAGCACCGTGGTCGGTGGCACTCTTGGCACATGCTCCAACACCAGGGCTTCGTTCAGCGCCTGGGCCAAAGCCAGGCCCCAGCGTGCGAACTGCTGCGCGGATTGTTGGTGGATGCATTCGAGCGGCAGCAATGCGGGCCACCCTTGCTCGCGCAGCGTCCGCTCCAGAGCCTCGGCAAAGGCGCAAAACGCCGGGTACTGCCGATCACCAAAGCCCAACACCGTGACCGGCACCGACAGCTGATGGGCCTTGCATTTGGAAATCAGCGCAAGCGCACCGCTGGCATGGGCCGGGGCCTGGCCTTCACCATAAGTGGCCGCAAGCACCAACACCTGCTTTGTGGCGGCGGTGGTTTGAAAGTGCTCCAAGGCGCTGGTGTGCACGCGGTGGCCGCAGTGGCTCAGCGCGTCTTGCAGCGTTTGGGCAAAACCCCAGGTGCTGCCCCCCTCGCTGGCCACGAAGATGAGCACATCGGCCTGCGCCATGGGGGCGTTGCCCGTGATCTGGGGCATCTGGCTGCGGGCTTGCCACCACATGACCAGGCCCGACAGCCAAAACAAGAGCACGCTGGCCCCCGCAAGACCGAGCACCACGGCCCACAGCCAAGCCGATTCGCCCGTGTGCAGCACCCTGGCCAGGTCGACCACGCGCTGCGCCAAGCTGGCGTCCTGCCAGGCCAGCATCTGGCCCGAGTAGCGGTCTATCCAGCCCTGGCCCTGGGCGGTGGTGAGCTTCCAGGTGTCTTCGGGGTCGGCACCCGGCACATTCAACTTGCGCAAGTCCTCAACCCGCAGGCTTTGCAGCGGGGCCAACTGCGCGCCGGACCAGGCTGGCTGGCCGGACACCACCGAAAGCACTTCCGGCTCAGTGCCCGCGTCCAGCGCCACCAGCCCCAAGGTCGAGGCGCTCATGGTCAGCGCGGTGATCGACGTAAGGCACAGAACCAGCAACACCACTCGGCCGGTGAGCACATGGAGGCGTTGCGCCAGCGTGCCGCGCACCTTCTTGGTCAGTCGCTGCCAGCCACCCATGCGCCGCAGCAGCAGCACCAGCGCCGATGCGCACAGCACCGCCATGGCCAGCGCCGTGCCCGCCGCCAGCCAGCGCCCGGCGTCGCCCAACAGCCATGAGCGGTGCAGGTTCTTCACCCAACGCGGAAGCGCCGAGGCCTGCCAAGGGCCCAGCACCCGGCCATCGGCCGGGTCCACATAAGCCGCTTGCGGCTGCTCGCCTGCAAAGCTGAACACCACAATGGCACCCGAGGGCAGGTGCCGGATTTCTTCGGCACCAGGCACGGTGCGCATCACGCGCTCGACCAAGGTGGCCACCGTCAAGTCGCCAGGCGCTGCAGGTGCCTGCCAAGCCTGCTGCACCGGATCGATCGCCAGCACGGCGCCGCTGATGCCCAGCACCACAGCCAAAGTGCCAAGGCTCAAGCCCAGCCAGCGATGCATCGCTTTCCAGCTCATGCCCGCGCCATCATGGCAGCTGGAAGCTCGCGGACTGGATGTAGGGCTTGCCGGCCTGTGGCTTGCCCGCATTCGATTTGGTCAGCGGGATGCGGACCTCGGACGGGCTGTCGCGCATGTCTTCGGCGGCGGCGTCGATGCGGATGTCATAGCTCGCGTCGATCAGTGCGTCGGCCAAGTCGGCGCTGACCTTGAGGGTGCGCCCCGCGCCCACACTGGCACCGGTGACACCATCCAAACGCTTGGCATCACCGGCCGAGAGTCGGTACCAGTCAGACAGGTGCTTGTGATACTTGGCCTTGCCACCGGCCACCCAGAGGGTGCGCACATAGGCGCCCTTGGCATCGGTGAGGTAGACCGCCAAGTAGGCACCGTCGCCGCCGTAATTTTTGAGCTGGGCGGTCAGCGTGACGGGACGGCTGTGCGCCGAGGGGGACAGGGTCAGTGCGCAGGCCGTGGCCACAAGGGTCAAAAAAGTTTGGGACATGTTGGTATTCCTTGAGAGTCTGTTCAATGAGGGGCTTATGCCCACTGGCCGCGCGCTGCGCCGTCAGGGGGTAAGCCAGGCGCAGACGGGTGGGTGCTGTGGGCGTGGGGCAACTGGGGCTGCTGGGCAGCGCCCTGGTCTTCGCCTTTGCGTTCGTTTTGACGCTCGCGTTGGTGCTCCTCTGGCTTGAGCTTCAAGACTTTGAGCGTTTCCGGGTCGATCTTGGCTTTGAATCGGCGGCCCTGGGCATCGGTGAAGCGAATTTCATAACAACCATCGTCGATCTTCAGCCGCTGTATAAGCCAGCCCTGGGCTGCGGCCATCTGCCGCACGGCGTCGCGTGATTGCCAGCGCTTGAGTGGCGCATCGCAATCGTCCTCGGCCAGGGCGGGCAACGCGGCAAAGCCCAGCAACACCACCAGCAGCCCCTGGCTCAAAGTGCGGGTGCATTTCATGGAAAGCTCCTGTCAAGCCGGTTGAGCATCAGGCTTGGGGTTGATGGCATGTTGAAAAAGCCATGGGCATTCAGGCCTGATGGCGTGTTCAAATTCGATTCGCCGCTGAAAGCGCAATGATCAAGCTTCTGGTTCGAATCTAAGTTGATCAAGGTCAATGCTTGTCGCTGCCCCTCATGCTCAGATGCAAATGATGTTTGTTTTGCCATGAACACCTCTGCGCTTCTGACTGGATTGCTGACCGCCCTGGGGGTGGGGCTGCTGATCGGCGTGGTGCGCGAGCGCCGACACGAACCGAACATGACCAAGGCTGGCACGCGGACGCACACGCTGGTCGCGATGCTCGGCTATGTGAGTTGGATGTTGGGCACTGGGCCATTCGTGGTCTCTGTGATGGTGATCGGTGCGCTGGTGATCGGTGGTTATCAGGCCACTGCCCGAGCCGATCCTGGGCAGACTGGCGAGGTTGCATTGCTGGTGACACTGATGTTGTCGGCGCTTGCGCAGCAAAACCCGAGCTTGTCTGCCGCACTGGGTGTGCTGGCTGCCGCACTGCTGCATGCCAAACAAGCTTCGCAGCACATCAGCCGTGTTCTCATCACGGATCAGGAGTTGCAAGACGCTCTGATCTTGGCTGCAGCAGCACTGGTCGTCATGCCGCTGCTCTCGGAACAAGCGGTGGACCCCTGGGGTGTATTACAACCCACCACGCTGTGGCGCATCGTGGTGCTGGTCATGGCGGTCGGCATGCTGGGCCATGTCGCGCAGCGAGCGCTGGGTGGACGTTGGGGGATGCCACTGGCGGCATTTTTTTCGGGTTTTGTGTCCTCCACTGCCGTGGTTGTCAACACGGGTCAGCGCGTGCGGGCAGGGCAAAGTGATGCACTGCCCGCAGCGGCTGGTGCCTTGCTGGCCAATCTGTCGTCGTTGGCGCTGTTTGCCGGGGTGCTGGGGGCTGCCTCACCACCTCTGCTGGTGGCCATGCGTTGGCCACTGGTCTTGGCCGGCCTGGGCTTGCTGCTGGTGGTGCTGTCTGCCTTGCGTCGCATCGAAGGGGGTGGAGCCAAAACCGAAGCAGGGCATGCCTTCAAGCTCACCCATGCCATGGGCATGGCCAGCATCATTGCCTTGATGTCTTTGCTCGCCGCCTGGCTGCAACATGTTTTTGGTGATGTGGGCGTGCTCGTGGCAGCCTTGTGCGTGGCTTGGGTGGAAGTGCATGCTGCTGCTGCCAGCATCGCGCAACTGGTACAAACAGGCGGAATGGCACCCGAGGTGGCGCATTGGTCCGTGGTGGCTGTTCTCGCTTCCAGTGCGCTGGCCAAAACAGCCGTTGCCATGGCCAGCGGAGGCGTGCGCTACGGCCTGATCGTTGGCGTTGGATTGCTGGTCATGGTCGCCGGCGGTGCGGTTGGGGTCCTGTGGGCTGTTTGAATTGAACCACTGCACCTGCGTTGGATGCAATGCGGTTCAAGGCGGGTCGGTGTCATTCCTGCTTCTGGCCACGGGATGGACTGCCTGAGGGTGGATCCTCGCCAGTCCACATCGGGACGACGCCCGATGTTCATTTTTTGGATGGGTGATCTGCGTCCCAGTACAGGTCGAGCCTCTTGGTGAAAGCGGGCAGGTCTTCAAAAAACGGCAGCGCACCCCCTTCAACCGCATGAAACTGCCAGTTTTTTCGGCCTTCAACGGTATGCCGGCCGCGGTAATCGGTGAAATCTCCGCGAGTGGCCATGGACACCCAGACCGGACCGTCCAGACGCTCGTAAAGTTGGTTGATGTCGCTGCTGAACAAAAAGGCCGAGACAAAATAAAAGGCCGCGTTGGCAGCCCCTGGCTGCCGCGAGGTCAGCAAACAATAACGCCACAAAGTCTCATCGATTTTGTCAGCGCCCCAAGTGCGCTTTAAAAAGTACCGAATGACTCCGGGTCTCGTCAAAGTATCAAAAATGCCCTGGCGCCAGAAGTCCATCGTCAGCAACCGGTGCAGCCACGGCAAACCCAGCGTTCCACCGGCTGGCCCATAGCGCAGTTTTCTGCCGCTAAAACCGGTCGGGCTGACCAGAGCAAGCCGTCGAATGGTTTGCGGCGCTTCGTCTTTGGCACGGGCAGCGAACTCGCTGGAGAGCGACACCGCCAACACATCTGCGGCTGCAGCGCCTTGCTCGGACTTGATGACTGCCAGCACAGCATGCAAAGCGTCGGTCATCAAGCGCGGCGTGTACGGGCGGGCACTGCGGTCTGAAAAACCAAAACCCGGAAGTTCAAGAACGTAGACCGGACGCTGTTGTCGGTAATGTTCAAAAAGGGGTGCAAGCTCGGCTGCTGAGGCCGCAGCGTTGATGCTGTGCACCAGCAACAGCGGCGGCAGTCCAAGGGTTGGGTCTTGAGGCCCAGCGCTGTAAAGGCTGAGGCGGCCCGCGGGCGAGTCTATGTCGCGCCTCAGAGCGGACAAGGACAGCGGCAGAGCCGGCGATGGTGGAGATGGTGAGGTCACCCCACCATGCTAAAGGCAAACTGGTTGAGAATGTGATGAATTTAACCGGAGATTTTTTTGTATCTGCGGTAAAAATCCAAAGCGTGCGCCACGCCAGCGAGGGCAAGGCAAACAAACACTTCGATGGGCAATTCAGGGGGCGAAGCCAATCGAAGAGCAAGCATCAACAGCCACCCGGGCAGCAGCCCTGCGCTGATGTCGGCAAACCGTAAACCGTTTTTTGTTTGGGTGCTTCTGAAGCTCAAATAGAGCCATTCGCAAAAGGTGAAAAGCAAAATTGCATCGACCCAGATGATGGGCAGGCTGATGGCGGTCAATGCGATTCTCCGGTATAGGTGGTCTTGAAAGTTTTTCCATTATCGGTCGAGGAGGGCGGTATGAAGCGCTCTTGGCTGTCCGTGCGCAGGTCGCAGCGTTGCGGCCAACGCGGATGGGAAGCGGTGTGCCGACAAAGGGTGATCAGCCCAGTGATGAGGATAGCCAGTGGTTGTGCCGATGGTGGGCCTCTGGCCAAGGGCAGCCAGAAACGGCATTGAGGGGCAATCTAACCCCGGCCTCAGCACCTCCTGACCAAAATCAGGAGGTGGGGTTTCGTGACGTCAGATTTGGTGGGGCAGCTGGTCGAGGGCTTTTTCTCGCGAACGCAAAATCAGCAAGGCCAAAATGCCGCTGGCAATGAGCCACATGGAGACGTGAATGGCTTTTTGAGAGATGGCATAGGTGACGCTGGAGTAGGTTAGCCATGCGCAGGCGGCACAAAAAATCAGGGGCAGCACGGGGTAAAGCGGCACTTTGAAGGGGCGCGTGGTGCTCGGATCTGTTTGCCTTAACCACAGCAAGGCCAGCCCGACCAGAAACAGGAAACCCCAGAACACGGGGGCAGTGAATTCAACCATGGCAGAAAAACCGTCGGCTTCTTGGGTGCCCAGTGCAATCAAGCCCATGCTGATCAGGGCCTGCAGAGTCAATGCTTGTTTGGGGCTGCCAATGTCCAGTTGCCATTGCCCCAATTTGCGCAGAGCTTTCCAGTCGCTGCCGACAGCAAAGTTGGTTCGAGCGCCTACAAACATGGTGGCGTTGATGCTGGTCAATGCGGCAATGGCCACAAACAAGCCCAGTGCCTTTTGCGCCCAAGGGCCAAAGGCCAGGCCCAGCAGATCGCCTGCAGCGGTTTTGCTTTGACTCAAGCCGCTCAAGCCCAGACCCAACAGCAAAGCCGTGTTGACCAGCAGGTAAATGGCCGTCAAGATGAGCATGCTGGCCAAGATGACCCGGACCATGGTGCGTGGTCCACCTTTTAATTCGGCCGAGATGTAGGCGGCTTCGTTCCAGCCGCCGAAGGTCAGCAAAACAAAGACCAGGCACAGCCCCCATTGCGCTGGCGCTGGCGCTTGTGCAAACCATTGGATGGCGCCGGAGGCGGGGGCATCAACCCAAAATCCCGCCGCGACAACAGCCAGCAAACCGACAATTTCGGTCAAGGTCAACCAGGTTTGCATGCTCGAAGAGGCGTGAATGCCGGCCAGGTTGACCAGTGTCAAGACGAGCACAATGAGCAGTGCCCAGACGGCACTGGAGTAGGTGCCCAAGTTCACCAGCGTGCTCATGTAATCGCCAAAAACAAAGGCCAGCAAGGCGATGGAGCCTGTGTTGATGATCGTGGCGCGCGACCAGCCATAAATGAAAGAAATGTTGCGCCCAAAAGCCCTGTGCAGAAAGTGGTAGTCACCCCCGGCATTGGGGTAGGCCGTGCAAAGTTCTGCATAGCAAAGCGCGCCCGCGATGGAGATCAGGGCGCCTACCAGCCACAAAACCAGCGCCCAGCCGGCATCTCCGCTGATGCCAGCAACGAGCGAGGGGGTTTTGAAAATGCCGGCCCCAATCACGATGCCGACGATCAGCGCCACGGCTGAAAGGGGCTGCAGTAGACGGAGTATTTTGGCGGGGGCGGCGCTGTCAGGTTTCATCTGGATCGTCCAACTCGTTGGTGTGTTTCAAATGCAGGTCAAGGACGTGTGATTTCGACGGGCGTTTGCATGTAATCAGAAACAACCGTGCCCGTGATGCGTCGACCTTCCACACGGCCAGAGAAGGCGTGCACCTTTTGGTCCGTGGTGGTGAATTGAAACTTGACCTCATCGCCACGCAATTTGGCGCCCAGCAGGGCTTGGGTTTGGCCGCCGCGGGTGAGTATTCCGCCAATGTTTTGAAAGGATTGACTCATGTTCAAGCGCGTGGGGCCGCCATCGAGTCCGGTCATCACCCATTCGCCCTCAACTTGCGCGGGGACCACCCAAAAATAGCCCTGTGCGTATTGTTCCGACATGGTTTCGTCAGGCTGCCAGTCACCCATGTTGAAGGCATGCGAGACCACCCGCGTGCCGGGCTTCATTTTGAGCAAGATGGGGCGGAGCTTCAAGTTCAAATGAGGCATCAGGTAAAGGGTGACCACGGTGGCAGAACTGAAGTCTTCTTGGAAAATGTCGCCTGTGATGATCCGCACTTTGTCGGTCATGCCCGCTTCGGCCACTTTGCGCCGGGCAAATTGAGCCATGTCGGGGTTGTACTCAATGCCCACCGCACGCGCACCGAATTTGCGCGCCGCAGTGATGGCGATGATGCCGTCCCCCGCACCCAAATCAAACAACCTGTCTTGATCGGTCACCTTGGCGGTTGTGAGCATTTTGTCGATCAGGCCTGGCGGGGTGGGAATCCAGATCACATCTTTACCGGCTTGACCGCGCACAGGCTCGTAGCTTGATGAGGCAGCCTGGGGGCTGGCCGTGTTGGTGGCAGGTGTGGCGCTGGTGGATGAGCAGGCCATGTTCAGCCAACTGGTCAGCAGGATGGGCAACAAAACACGGAACAACTTCATGATCAACTCCTGATGGAGTGCGTGGGGCTGGGCCAGACAAATCTGAGCGAGGTGGCCCTTGTTCAAGACACAAGAATAATCATTTTTCGCATTAATTTTTGATGAATCGTATTTTTTATTGCCTCATGCGTGTTTACCCTTAATTCGATCGCCATGGTCGATGGATGGGTGCGGCAGGGCTTGCTGAATTTTGAATAAACGTTCAATCTCTAACATGAAAAGCAAGCTACATCCATCGACAAATTCCCTGTGGTTGTCCTGAGAAACAGATTCAACCCACAGCACCGTGGGGCCATGATTCAAAGTGACGCTTGTAGAATCGGCGCCATCCAAGAGTGGGCAAGAGAACGCGCTGTTTTTATGAGCGGCAAGGCATTTTCTTACCCATCAAAATGAAAATGCTGGTTTTATGGCCAGTCAAAGCCTGATCATGACCCATCCCCTGCCCAGTCAATCTCCCAATCCGTGGAGTTTTTTGCCATTTGCGCTGACGATATTCACCAGCGCTTTTTTGTTGTTTCAGGTTCAGCCCCTGCTCAGCAAACAAATCCTGCCGTGGTTTGGTGGCAGTCCCGCAGTTTGGACTACGGCCATGCTGTTTTTTCAAACCCTCTTGTGCTTGGGCTACCTGTATGCCCATGCTTTGGCGGCCTTGCCCTCACGGCAAACCCAGGCACGTGTCCATGTGGTCTTGTTGGTGCTGGCGGCCTTGTTGGCTTCCAGAGTGCTGCCCGGCGCGGAGCTTCGGCCTGAGTCACCTGACTCGCCGGTTTTTCAGGTTTTGCTGATTTTGGGAGCCAGTGTGGGCTTGCCGTATTTTTGTTTGGCGACCACCGGGCCTTTGGTCCAGCACTGGTTCACCAGTACGACCCATGCTTCATCGGTTTTCCGTTTGTATGCTTTGTCCAATGTCGGTTCGTTCTTGGCACTTTTATCCTTTCCGTATGTGCTGGAGCCTTGGCTGGAGCAGCAGGAAATGGGGCGACTTTGGACGGCAGGCTTTTGGGTGTTTGCGTTGCTGTGTTTGCCGGTGGCTTTGGGTGCGTGGCAAAACAAGACGTCCGCCGGCGCAGCCCATTCCGATGCTGCCCAGGTCGTGGCAAGGCAAGCGACCAGCGCACTGAAGCCCTCGTGGGTCCAGCGCCTGTCCTGGGTGGCTTTGCCGGCCTTGGCCTCATTGGTTTTCATTGCGACCACCGATCAGATCAGCCACGACGTGGCGCCAGAGCCAAGGCTTTGGGTGTCCACACTGGGGTTGTATTTGGTCACTTTCATCTTGACTTTTGACCACCCCCGTTGGTACCGTCCCAAGTTGTTTGCAATCCTCACGCTGGTTTTGTTGTTGGCCGCTTCAGGCCTGAGCGACATACCGCGGTGGCTCGGTATCGATTGGGACTATGGCGTCAATGAGGTGCGTTGGTCGCATTACGCTTTGTTGTTTGTGGTGTGCATGCTGTGTCATGGTGAGCTGTACCGCCGCAGGCCAGTGGATACGCGACGCTTGACCGAGTTTTACCTGTGCATGTCGATTGGGGGGGCTTTCGGGGGTTTGTTTGTGACCCTGGTGGCCACCCAATTCTTTGACGATTACCTCGAGTGGTTGATGGCCTTGGTCCTGGTGGCCGTATTGGCATGCCATGTCTTATTCCGCATTGAGGGGCAATCCGGTGGTCGTATACGTTTTGCCGTGGGTGCCTTGACGGCAGTGGTCATGGTGGTTTTGCTGTATGCCATGCAAAACCCCTGGTCTTGGCGCGAGGTCCGCAAGGACGACCGTACCGAAATTTTGCTCGACCAAGTGCGAAATTTTTATGGCACTGTGTCCGTGAAGGAGCGGCGGTATGTCTCGGAGCCCGAGCGTGATGATCGGGTGTTTTTCAGTGGCAATGTGACCCATGGTCAGCAGTTTCTGTCTGACGCGCTCCGTCATGTACCGACCACCTACTATGCCCGAGACAGCGGTATCGGGGAGACATTGCAATGGGCCATGGGACAAAAGCCTTCGCTGTCCGTTGCCTTGATTGGTTTGGGTGCAGGCACCTTGGCCAACTACGCACGCCAAGGCGATGCCTATGACTTTTATGAAATCAATCCCGCGGCCGTGCGGTTTGCACAGGAGTGGTTTGACAACTTGTCCACCTGCAAAGCGGGTGAGCAAAATATATTGTTAGGTGATGCCAGGTTGCGCATGGAGCAATTGCCCAAAGACAAGTTGTACGACGTGATTGTGTTGGACGCTTTCACAGGCGGATCGGTGCCCATCCATTTGCTGACCCGTGAGGCGTTTCAGATTTATCGCAACCATCTCAAGCCCGATGGCCACATTGCGATCAACATCACCAATGCATATTTAAATCTCTACCCCATTGTGAAAGCCCAAGCCGAGGTTTCGGGCATGGCTTACCGGCACAAATACCAAGCGGTGGATGAGGTGCGCAATGTGAGAAGGAATTTGCACTTCATCATGACGAAGGACCTGGCCTACCTGAAGGCGTACCCATCGGTCAATCGTGAATTGCGGGACGAGCAAGGTCGATTGCTCGGAAACGAGCCTTATGACCAACCGGGGTTGAGACTGTGGACGGACCAGTTCAGCAGCATTGCGCCGATTGTCCGGTGAGTCAAAGACAGCTTATCGACCACCTGCAACATCCACGATGCTGCCGTGCACGTAACTGGCTTCAGGTCCCGCTAGCCACATGGCCACCTTGGCAACTTCCTCTGCCGTACCGGAACGTCCCATCGGGACGGCTGTTTTCGCCATGATCTTCATCTGATCAATGCCACCATGAACGTTGTGGATGTCAGTGGCAATCAGACCGGGTCGGATCGCATTGACCCGAACACCTTGGGCGCCTACTTCTTTGGCCAAAGCCAAATTGAAACTGTCCAGCGCCCCTTTTGAGCCCGCGTAGGCGCTGCCCCCGGACAAACCGCCAAGGCGCGATGCGACCGACGACATGTTGACAATCGCACCACCCGAGCCACCATGCGCGGTGGACATGCGAAGCACCGCTTCACGCGCACAGTAATAAGCGCTGAATACATTGGCACCATACAGACGATTGAGCTTGGTTTCGTCCACATCGGTGATCAAAAAGCTCGCCAGAATCCCCGCATTGTTGATGAGCGCGTGCAAAGGACCCACAGCCTCATCGAATTCACGAAACATGCGCTGCACTTCCGATTGTTGGCTGACATCCGCTTGCAAACAAACGACTTTGGCACCTGGTTGCCGCAGCTCGTCGGCCAGGCTCATGGCTTCGCTTTGACTTTGGTTGTAATTGAGTCCAATCGACCAGCCTTGCTGGGCTGCTTGGCGTGCAATCGCCTGTCCAATGCCTCGACTGGCACCCGTGATGAGGATATTTTTGGCGGTGTTCATGCGGTCATTCCGGTTGGATATTGGCTTCTTTCACCAAGCGAACCCATTTGCTGACTTCGCTGGCCATGAAGGTTTTCAGTTGGTCGGGCGTCATGACCACGGGCTGAATACCAATGCCAGCCAGTTTTTCCTGCGCATCCTTCGATTTCAAGGCTTGCCCCATGCTTGCATTGAGTTTTTCCACCACGTCTTTAGGCATACCGGCTGGGCCTAGCAAGGCGAACCAAGCGGTGATGTCAAAGCCTGGCATGGTCTCAGCCAAAGATGGCCAGTCGGGCACCAGCGATGAGCGTTTGTTGGCGGTGATGCCCAAAGGGCGCAACTTGCCCCCTTTGGCTTGCGCCATGGAGTTCCCCAGGTCTACAAATGTGTAGTCCACCACCCCTGCCATCACGTCGTTCATGGCCAGCGGAATGCCTTTGTAGGCAACACCCATGGTGTCAATGCCGCCCAACTTGTTGAGCACGGCAATGCTCACTTGTGAGCTGGAAGAGCCATAGCCTGCGTTGACTTTGCCGGGGCGCTGTTTGGCGTAGCTGATGAATTCCTGAATATTCTTGGCAGGATGATCTGTCTTCACCATCAAAACCAGCATGTTTTCACCCACGGCAGCGACCGGTGTGAAGTCCTTGAGTGGGTCATAGGGAATGCTTTTGAGCAAGGCGACGTTGGAGGCAGCAGCGGAATTGGAGGAAAACAAAAGGGTGTGGCCATCGGGCGCAGATCGGATGACGTCCATGGCCGCAATCGAGCCACCTGCACCCGGTTTGTTTTCCACCAGGAAAGTTTGGCCCATTGATGTTTGCATTTGCTGCGCCATCAGCCGGGCCGCTTGGTCAGTGGCGCTGCCTGCTGGAAATGGCACGACAAATTTGACGGGTTTCGAAGGGTAAGCCTGTGACCAACTGCCACTGGACCATCCGAGCAGTGCCAGGCCAAGGGCCAAGCTTTTTAAAAAAATGCGTGTTTTCACGTTGTCTCCTGATGGTTGTAAAAAATTGAATTCAAGGTCTTTGAACAGGGAGGGTCAGCAAATGGAAAGACAAAGATTTGCCATGCATGTCGAGGTTGAGTGAGTCGTTGACGCCCCCATCCAGGACGTTGTCCATGACGAAATTCATGGCCCCTAGGTGGGGTAAAAGATAGCGGCGTACTTCACTGGGGCGGCGAGCGCCAAAATGAACGGCTACCCTTTCAGGCGTGACCTGATCGACCAGCAAAGCAAAGTCTTCTTGTTTGTAGGCGATCAGACTGATGTTGGCATGGTTGCCTTTGTCACCTGTTCGGGCGTGTGCAAGCTCGTAAAGCAGAATGTTGTTCATGGCTCAGTGCTGAGAAATACTCAAACAAAATGGACGGTTGCAGGAATCTTCTCGCGTGGAATCAGACATGCCAAGTTAGACAGTCTTTGGCGTTTGGCCACACGAACACCACCACCGCCAGCTGGGCCGCCAGTCCAAAGGGCGGTCAGCTCTTGCAGCAGCAATTCAATGACGGCCAATGATTCGTGCTTGGCAGCAACCCGCAAACGAACATCGCTTGCGCGTGTCACGGGTGTGTCGGTCAACATGCTCCCACCATCATCGCCCAGAATGCTCGTCAGGCCAATGAGGTCAAAGCGAAGTGGCATGTGATGACCCATGCGTTTTTGCATGACTTGCATGGCCAGCCGAGCCCTTGCTTCGGCATTAGGACCTGCGTATGAAATTTCACCTTCTCCAAACCAACCGCCATCAAAATAAGCCAGCACTTTGAGAGTACTGGTTCGGGCATGGCCCTTAACGCCCGAGAGACGAACACGGTCCGGACCGAGTTGCTCCACTTTGGCTTGGGTGATGTCAGCCACCACATCGGGGGTGATGTAGGCGGCAGGGTCATGCATTTCATAAAGCAGTTGTTCTTTCACGGTTTGGCAGTCGACTAAACCGCCCGTGTGATCAGCTTTGCTGATCACACAAGAGCCATCCTCAAAAATCTCTGCAATGGGAAACCCTACATTCTCAAGACCGGGAACTTCTTTTTTGCCAGGATCGGCAAAGTAGCCGCCAGAGACTTGTGCCCCACACTCGAGCAGATGCCCAGCCATGGTGGCCCCAGCCAGTTGGTCCCAATCTGTCGCACGCCACTGGTAGTGGGCGATGGCGGGCCCCAGCAACAAAGATGGATCGGCCACTCGACCAGTCACCACGACTTGAGCGCCTTGCTGAAGGGCTTTGGCGATCTCAAATGCACCCAAATAGGCGTTGGCACAAACAAAACGAGCCTCGTCAAACGCGCTGTGCAAATGCTGTTTCACAAGGGCGCGGCCCTGTTGGGTCGATAAGTCATCGCCCAAGACCACAGCGATTCGAGGTTTGGGTAGGCCCAGTTTTTCGGCCAATTTCAATATGCACAAGGCCGCACCCTGTGGGTTGGCTGCGCCGAAGTTGCCAATGATGGGAATGTTGTGCGCTAAACAATCGGCCAAGATGGGGCCCAGCTCCAATTCCAGCAGGGGCTCATAGCCAAGGCTGGGATTGGCCCGGCGAATGAGTTGCTGATGGGCCAGAGTTCTTTCTGCCAAATTTTCAAACATCAAGGCGGCAGGGCCTCCTCGGGCGATCAGCGTCTTGACCACCGGCAGGGCGGCATCTACACGATCACCTGAAAAACCTGCACCGCAGCCCACTGCCAATGTTTGCATTTGAAGTCCTGATGTGTTGAAAACACTTGGTGCATTTTGCGACTCTTCAATTGGTTTGTAAAATTAAATTAACTGAATCATTGTTAAGCTCAGCTTATGAAAATATCGGGTCGACTGATTGATGCCTTTTTAGCGCTTGAGGAAACCCGGCATTTCGGTTTGGCGGCCCAGCGCTGTCATGTGTCTCCCTCTGCCCTTAGCCAGTCCATCAGTCGATTGGAAGTGCAATTGGGCATCAAACTGTTTGACCGCGATACAAGGAACGTTTTTTTAACGCCAGAGGGTGAAATCTTTTCTTTGGGCGCAAACCGGATTGCCGCCGAAATTCGCGCAACCTTAGAGGACATCAGTGATCGGCTACAAAAAAAAGCAGGACGCGTCAGCTTGGCGGCGCCTCCTTCCATTGCTTCAAATTGGTTGCCTGAGCGAATGGCTGTTTTTAAATCAAGGTTTCCGAGCATTGAGCTCAGGCTGTCGGACGTCGTTTCGGATCGGTGCCTGGATTTGATCAGGCAAGGTCAAGCCGACCTTGCCATCAATGCTCAACCAGGCAACCCATTGGAGCTGGATTCGCAATTTTTATTCAATGAACCCATGTTTTTGATCTGCCACAGCAGTCACCCATTCGCCAGTGAAGCAGAAATTTCCTTGAGAGAACTCAAGAAGCAGCCTTTCATTCACACCATTCGCAGCGGAAGTGTTTGGCAGCATGTGCAAGCCTTTCTGGGCAGCGCAGGGGTTGTGGATACGGGCTTGGAGGTCAGCCAACTGGGCACGCTGGGGGCATTGGTGGCGCGCGACTTTGGCCTGAGCATCGTTCCACAATTTGCCTTGACTTTGTGCATGAGACCGGGGGTGGCTGCTGTCCGAATCAAGGACAAAAAAGCCGTTCGACCGATCTACCTGGTCAAAAGGAAAAACCACAGTCTTTCTGCAGCAGCGCAAAGCTTCTATGAGCAGTTGCTGCTGGAGACCTTAGACCCAAAAAACACCTCGTTTAAGCAAGGTGGCTGATCACATTGACGCCGTGGGTAACAGGATGCTTAAACTTTCCTGATTTTCCGGGGTGATGCGCTTTGGCGACTTTTGCGCAAAGTGGGCAAGCCGACACCCGAGGCATCAAACCCACCGTCGACCGCGATGGTTTGGCCGTTGATGTAACTGGCATCAGCGCTGCACAGAAAGGCCACTGCGTTGGCTATTTCTTCTGTGCTGCCATAGCGGTTCATGGGGATGGTGTCGTGATAGTCTTTGATGATGGCCTTGCTGTGAACCAGTTTGGCCATTTCTGTGGCCACAGGCCCGGGTGCGACACAGTTCACGCGAATGCCAACATCTCCCAATTCTGCCGCTTGCTGTTTGGTCAGGTGAATGATGGCCGCTTTGCTGGTGCCGTAGGCCACCCGAAGGGTGCTGGCTCGCAGGCCCGAGATCGAAGCGATGTTGACGACACTGCCCCCCCCGTTTGTGAGCATGACTTTGGCGCACGCCTGCGTGCACCAAAAGGCACCGTCCAAATTGGTGTCCATGATGTATCGCCAATCTTGCCAAGTCACCTCCAGCAGCGGTTTGAAAATGGCGACGCCCGCGTTGTTGACGAGTGAATCGATGCGTCCGAACTTTTTCTCGATTCGAGTGACAGCGCGTGACACCAGAACGGGCTTGGACACATCGCAGTGAATCGCCAGAAAATCTGGGGTGTTGAAGCGGGCTTGTGTTTGGGCCAGCGTTTCCTTGTCCATGTCCAGCGCCGCCACGCGGTAACCCCGCTTGAGGAAAGTGTTGCAAATCTCCAAACCAATACCGCGAGCACCTCCGGTCACGACCACAACGGGGTTGGAATTTTTGGGTTTTTTCATGGTTGATGGAAGTTTTTTGGATATGAGGGGTTAAGAACAAGTCACTCTCAATGGCGGGTTTGGTTTCCAGATGCGAGCCGCTTTGCCCGCTCCAGTGTTCGCAACGCATTGCGGTAGGTGGGCACTTCCACCCAGAGCCCTTCAACGAGTGCCCGATCTTCACCCCGTGCGCGTGCAGCCTCAAAAGCAATGACCATGGCGCTGGCGCGCTGGACATCCTCGTCGCTGGGTGTCAACGCTGCATTGATGGACTTGGCGTGGTCTGGTCGAACCAGGGACTTGCTGCGGTAACCAAGGCGCCTGCTGTCATGGGCCTCTTTGAAGGCGCCCTCGGCATCGGTAAAGGTATAGGGGGCATCGATAGGCTCAACTCTGGCCGCGCGGCACTCCAGAATGAAGCGACGCCTGGCGTAGTCCAGTTCATTGGCATCGGGTTGACGCTCGGCACACAAGTCGGACGCGAGATCTTCCGCGCCCAGCAGCGCGCAGCGAATTCTGACGCTCCCGGCGACGATGCTGCGCACGTCCACCACGCCAAGAGCTGTTTCGCAAACCGGCAGTATCTCTGTGGTGCCCAAAGCGATGCCAAGGGTCCTCTCTATGCCGGTGATGGCCTCGTCCAATGCCCTCATTTGTTCTGAGCTTGTGGCCATGGGGTAGGCGACGACGTGGGGTCGGCCTGGCATGGCGGCATTCAGATCGACAAGCCCATCCGTGGCCAGGTCGTTGATGCGAACCACCGCCACCTTGCCCGCCGTGCGCCAGAGGGCCAGCAGGGACGAGATGTTCTCTCGCGCTTGAGGGCGGCGCTGCGGCGGGGTGAAGTCTTCAAGGTCTGCGATCAACGCGTCTGCAGGGCTGGCCAGCATGGCCTCGTGGGCTGCAGGGTCTGCACCTGGGCCAAACAGCCAAGTGCGTCGAAGTTCAGGATCCATGGGGGGCATAGTCACTGGGGTGAAGTTGGTTCTGTGTGCAGGCAAGTTGCGCTGCTTTTTCAGGCAAGTGGTGACTTGATTTTCAGGCTCGCGTTTTTATGTGATGGGGCTCTGTGTGCATCGGGTTTCAGCATGGCATGTCAGCGTCGGAACCAGCGCATCGACAAGCCCATGGCCAAGAGCGCCAAAACACCCGCCAGTGCCGCGAGCAAAGCGGTGACTTCGGTGTCACGCCGCTCGAGCGTGAACTTGGATGACAGGTGCTGGTAAATGTTGGCCAGGTCGCTGGCGTTGGTGGCCCTGAAAAACTCGGCGCCCGTGGTCTCTGCTACTTTTTGCAAGGCCTCTTCATCGACCTTGGCATAAAAAGAAAAACCTTCCAAACCGGGTATGAAGCCATTGGGCGTGCCAAAGGCCACGGTGTAGACGCGCACCCCCTTGGAAGCCGCCCACTTGGCCACTTCGACCGGATCGGGCCCGGTGGTGCGGCGCCCATCGGACAGCAAGATCACCGCACCGGCCGTGTACGAGCCCACAGGCACGGGCTTGGCAGGCTCTGCGTTACCGGGGGCAGGGCGATGGTCCAGCGATCGCCCCGCCAAACCGCCACCTTGCGCAACCAAGCTGCCCGACTTGAACTCGGCGCCGTACAACACCGACTCCAGGTCAATGGCCGATTCGGGCAACAAGGTGTTCAGGGCCACCAGTAAGCCACTGCCGGTGGCCGTGCCGCGCTGCAATTGAAAGCCATCGATGGCCGCCAACAACTCGTCTTTCTGGTCGGTCACGCCTTGCACCAGTTGGGCGTTGCCCGCAAAAGACACCACGGCCACCCGCACATGGCCTGGCAGTTCTTGTAAAAAGGATTTGGCCGCCTGCTGCGCCGCAACGATGCGGCTGGGCGGCACGTCTTCGGCCAGCATGCTGCGCGACACGTCCATGGCCAACACCAGGGTCAGGTAGTCGGCAGGCAACGAGATGCGCGCACTCGGCCGGGCAGTGCCGAGCAACACCAAAGTCAAGGCGCACAACAGCAATGCGGGGGGAATGTGCCTGCGGATCCGGTGCCCCGGTCCCAAAGCGGGCCGAATCAGGTCCAGGCTGGAATAGCGCACCACTGCGGTGCGTTTGCGGCGCAAAGCCCGAATGTACCCCACCACCAACAGGGGGATCAACAGCAATAGCCAAAGCAGCTCGGGCCAGATAAAGTGCATGTCGTGAGGCGTGCAATGAAGTCCGCCCACTGTATCACCGAAGCCCCCAACAACGATGAAACCCGCCGCACTCTACAGCCGAAAGCCCTCCGCACAAGGGGCTGACAAACTGCCTGCATCGGCAACAGTGGCCGTCACCCATTCGGCACCATCGGCTTCTCGCAGCGTCAGCAACATCCACCAGCGGTTTCAACGCTTGCCGCTTTGGGCCTCTTTGTTGCTGTGCGCCTTGCTCAGCGCCTCGCTCACTTGGGCCCTGACCCTTCAGACGGGCACACCGCAGCGGCTGACGCAGGATGACATCAACGCGGCCGTGCTGCACACCCTGAACACCCAGGACTTGCCTTCGCGGGCCGCCCGCGCCGCGCAGCTGATCGCGCCCTCTGTGGTGCGTGTGCACACCCAGGACGAAGACAAGAAAAACCCCCAAGGCGAAATGCAAAACACCGGCGTGGGCTCCGGTGTGGTCATCTCTGAAGAAGGCGTCATCCTGACCAACTTGCATGTGGTGCAAGGTGCCAAACGCATTCAGGTCACTTTTGCCGATGGCACGGAATCGGAAGCGCTGGTGATCGGCGTGCAACCCGAAAACGATCTGGCCGTGATCAAGGCCAAGCGCCTGCCCGACGACCTGCAGCCCGCCACGCTGGGCAGCAGCCAGAACCTTCAACCGGGTGACGAGGTGGTGGCGGTCGGTTTTCCATTTGGCATCGGGCCCTCGGTCTCGGCAGGTGTGGTCTCGGGCCTGAACCGGTCGTTCGGCTCCGAGGGCAAAACCATGATGCGCGGCCTGATCCAGGCCGATGCTGCCGCCAACCCCGGCAACTCGGGTGGGCCGCTCATCAACATGGCCGGTGAGGTGGTGGGCATCGTGACCGCCATTCTCAACCCCACCTCGGCCCGCACCTTCATTGGCATCGTGTTTGCCGCCACCATCGAAAGCGCGGGCGGCGGCATGGGCATGCCGCCGTTTTGATTTTTGATGACCCCAGCAATCTTGAAAGGCTTTGTGCATGAACCCCTCTGAATTGGCATGGAACCAGGGCCAGACGCCCCAAAGCGCTGCCGTCAACGCTGCACTGATGGAGCGCGTGCTGTATGAAGTCAAACGCGTGGTGGTGGGGCAAGACGCTTTCCTCGAACGCATCTTGGTGGCCATCCTGGCGCAAGGCCACCTGCTGATTGAGGGCGTGCCAGGGCTGGCCAAAACCCTCACGGTCAATACGCTGGCAAAAACCGTGAGTGGCAGCTTCAAGCGCATCCAGTTCACGCCCGACTTGCTGCCTGCCGACCTGGTGGGCACCCGCATCTTCAACCCCAAAAGCAGCGAGTTCAGTACCGTGCTGGGGCCGGTGTTTGCAAACTTGCTGCTGGCCGACGAAATCAACCGGGCACCCGCCAAAGTGCAAAGCGCCTTGCTCGAAGTCATGCAAGAGCGGCAAGTCACCATCGCAGGCGAAACCCATGCGGTGCCCCGGCCCTTCTTGGTCATGGCCACGCAAAACCCGATCGAGACCGAAGGCACTTACCCCTTGCCCGAAGCACAAGTGGACCGCTTCATGATGAAGGTGCTGGTGGGCTACCCCACCGAGGAAGAAGAGTTCGTGATCGTGCAGCGTGTGACTGGCATGCCCGCCACAGCAGCGGCCGTGGCCGACACTGCACAGCTCCTGGCGCTGCAGGCGCAATGCCGCCAAGGCTATGTGGACCCGGCCCTGGTGCAGTACGCGGTCAAATTGGTGGCGGCTACGCGCGATCCAGTGCGCTGCGGCTTGCCCGAACTGGCACCCTATTTGACCTTTGGTGCCAGCCCCCGCGCCACCATCGCCCTGATCGAAGGCGCACGCGCGCTGGCCTTCTTGCGCGGTCGCCCCTATGCCCTGCCGCAAGACTTGATCGATCTGGTGCCCGATGTGCTGCGCCACCGCTTGGTGTTGTCGTACGAAGCCTTGTCCGACGGCATGACGGCCGATGCGCTGATCCTTAAAATCCTGCAGGCCGTGCCCGCACCGAATAAACCCCTGGACCGCCATGTTCAGCTGGCTGCGCAAGAAGCGAACTGAGGCCACGGCCAGTGCAAGCAGGGGCCAGCCCGAGGCCTCTTGGGCAGGCGCGCCCGGCGCAGACACGTCATGGCCCAATGCAGCGCAATGGTTGCAAAGGCTGGAATGGACCGTGCTCAAACGGCTTGACGGCCAACTGCAAGGCGATTACCGCAGCCTTTTTCGCGGCAGCGGCTTGGTTCTGGCCGATCTGCGCGAATACCAGGCGCACGACGATGTGCGCCACATCGACTGGAATGTGACCGCACGCATGCAGACCCCCTATGTGCGCGAGCACCAAGAAGACCGCGAAATCGCCGCTTGGTTTGTGGTCGACCTGTCCGCCTCGGTGGCTTTTGGTTCGGGGCCCACCAGCAAGCGCCAACTGGCCTGCAATGCTGTGGCGGTGCTGTCCAAGATGCTGTCACAACACGGCAACCGCGTGGGCCTGGTGCTGTTCACTGGACAAGACCGTGCCCACAGCGTGGTCCCCGCCCGTTCGGGCAGGCGGCATTTGCTGCACATCGTGCACCAGATGCTGCAGGCGGGCCAAGCTCCTGTGCATGCCAGCGACGTGCAGACCAGCGCGCTGGGTCCATGGTTGGCGCAGGCCCAGTCGGTGCTCAAGCGCCGCTCGGCGGTGTTTGTGGTGTCCGACTTCATCAGCTCGCCCGGCTGGGGAAAACCCTTGGCGCAGCTGGCGAGACGCCATGAGGTGGTGGCGGTGCGCCTGCGCGATCCGCTGGAGATGGCCTGGCCTGACAACACCGGCATGCTGCTGGTGCAAGACGCCGAGTCAGGCGAGCAATTGTTGGTGGACGGCAACGATGCGGGGTTTCGGCAGCGTTTTGCCCAGCAGGCCCAGGACCGTGAAGCCGCTTTGCTGAGCAACCTGAGCCAAGCCGGTGTGGACTGCCTGGAGCTGAACACCGACGAAGCGATGGACCAGGCCCTGCTGCGTTTTGCACAGCTGCGCAAACGCGCCAGCCAGTTGAGCACCGGTGGCCGTACGGCCACCGTGGGCAGCCAGCGGCCCCTTCAAACCGGGGGTGTTCATGCCTGAATGGCACTCGATCCAGTTCGTCTGGCCACGCCTACTGTGGCTGCTGGCCAGCTTACCGCTTTGGCTGGGCCTGTTCATCGCCTGGCAACGTCGTGGCGTGCAAAGGGCGTGGCCCACGGCGGGCACAACCAGCATGACCATCGGTGGAGCCTCCCAGCGGTTCACCCGTCACGCACCGGCACTGCTGGTGCTGATGGGTCTGGCCGGGATGATGGTGGCGATCGCCAGGCCTCAGGCCATCTTGCTGTTGCCCAGCCGCATCGACACCGTGATGCTGGCCATCGACAGCTCGGGCAGCATGCGGGCCACGGATGTCCAACCCAGCCGCATCGAAGCGGCTCAGGCCGCCGCCAAAAGCTTTGTGCTGGGACAACCTGGTCAAGTCAAGTTGGGCGTGGTCAGCGTGGCGGGGGCGGCTGCCCTGGTGCAGGCACCCACCGACCAGCGCGATCTGGTTATCCAAGCCATCGAGCAGCTGAGCCTGCAGCCGGGCTCGGCCTTGGGCAGCGGCATTGTGATCGCGCTGCATGCCATGCTGCCCGGCTCGGGTCTGGACGTGCGCGCACTGATCGAGGGCGAGACCAACCCTCAGGCCGCAAGCGGTGCGCCCCTCGGGGGCGCAAGCTCCGACCCGTCAGGCGCAGCCAACACATCGGGCGCAGCCCCTCGCAAACCAGTCAGCCTGCCAAAGGTGCCACCTGGCTCCAACACGGCTGCGGCCATCGTGCTGCTCAGCGATGGCCAAAGCAATGTGGGGCCTGACGCCCTCAAGATGGCTCAGGTGGCGGCCGACCTGGGGGTTCGTGTCTACACCGTGGGGCTGGGCACGGCGCAAGGCACGGTGCTCAAAGCCCAGGGCATGCAAATGCGGGTCAAGCTGGACGAGGCCAGCCTGAAAAAAATCGCCGAAATCACCCGCGCCGAATACTTCAGCGCCGACAAGCGCGAGGACCTGCTGCAGATTTACCAGTCGCTCAGCAGCAAAATTGTGCTTAAAAAGCACCGACGCACCGAGGTCTCCGCTTTGCTCGCTTTGCTGGGCATGCTGCTGCTGACTTGGGGCTGCGCATGGGCCTGGTGGCGACACGGCCGGATCGTTTGAGTCTGCCGATTTTGAGTCGAAAAAAAGCCCGCACTGGGCGGGCTTTCAATACAAGGTGACCACCCCATCAACGCTGCACGTCACGGCGCACAGAGCCGGTGAACAGCTGACGTGGGCGACCGATTTTGTACTCGGGGTCACCGATCATCTCGTTCAGCTGGGCGATCCAGCCGACGGTGCGGGCCAGGGCGAACACGCCGGTGAACAGGTTCACGGGAATGCCAATGGCGCGTTGCACGATGCCTGAGTAGAAGTCCACGTTGGGGTAGAGCTTGCGGCTGACGAAGTAGTCGTCTTCCAAGGCGATTTTTTCCAGGGCTTTGGCAAGCTTGAACAGTGGGTCGTTTTCCAGGCCCAGCTCTTTCAGAACTTCGTCGCAAGTTTCTTGCATCAACTTGGCGCGGGGGTCGTAATTTTTGTAAACGCGGTGACCAAAACCCATCAGCTTGACGCCGGAGTTTTTGTCTTTGACTTTTTCCATGAACTCACCGACTTTGGTAATGCCCCCCATTTTTTGGATGTCTTCGAGCATGTTCAGGCAAGCTTCGTTGGCGCCACCGTGGGCAGGGCCCCACAGGCAGGCCACACCCGCAGCAATGGCCGCAAAGGGGTTGGTGCCGGACGAGCCACACAGGCGCACAGTGGATGTTGACGCGTTTTGCTCGTGGTCTGCGTGCAGTGTGAAGATGCGGTCCATGGCGCGCTCGAGCACGGGGTTGACCACGTAATCTTCGCAGGGCACGCCAAACATCATGCGCAAGAAATTGCCTGCATAGCTCAGGTTGTTCTGCGGGTACATGAAGGGTTGGCCTACACCGTATTTGTAGGCCATGGACACCAGGGTAGGCATCTTGGCGATCAGGCGGATCGCTGCGATGTGTCGGTGCTCTGGGTTGTTGATGTCGGTGCTGTCGTGGTAGAAAGCCGATAAAGCACCAATCAGACCGGTCAAGACGGCCATTGGGTGGGCGTCACGTCGGAAACCGCGCAGAAAGAACTGCATCTGCTCGTTGACCATGGTGTGTTGGTTCACCAACTTGTGAAAGTCTTTGCTTTGCTGGCCAACAGGCAATTCACCGTTCAAGAGCAAGTAGCAGGTGTCCAGAAAGTCCACCTTGTTGGCCAGCTGTTCGATCGGGTAGCCGCGGTACAGCAACTCGCCTTTGTCACCGTCGATGTAGGTGATGGCAGATTGGCACGAAGCCGTCGACAGGAAACCCGGGTCGTAGGTGAACATGCCGCTTTGGCCATACAGCTTACGGATGTCAATGACATCAGGACCGATGTTGCCAGAGTAAACAGGCATCTCGATGCTGGGGCTGCCGTTGGAGAATGACAGGGTGGCTTTGTTATCGGCGAGTTTCATGGTGGGTTTCCTCAAAAAAACAGGGGGGTGAACCTGTTGGGTTCACGCTCTCAACATGTCCAGGACTTCACACACCTCTTCGGTGCTGATCTCGGGCTGAAGCTCCTTGCGGCGCAGCAGCAGGTCCATGAGATCGTTGTCTGACAGGTCCATCAGCACATACATGCCCCGGGCTTGACCAACCGACAAGCTTGAAGCGTGCTGATTGAAAAAGCGCTCGATGAACAAATCATTTTCGAGCAGACCTCGCCGGCTGCGCCAGCGCAGCTTGCTCAAGGACCGCTCGCTCAAAGGCGCTTGGCGGTCCGCGCCAACCAGTGACGCGTCTTCAAGAAGTGGGGAGACGGTCATCAGGCAGCGCGGCGCAGCATCATCTCTTTGATTTTACCGATGGCTTTGGTGGGGTTCAGACCCTTGGGGCAGACATCGACGCAGTTCATGATGGTGTGGCAGCGGAACAAACGGTAGGGGTCTTCCAGGTTGTCCAGGCGCTCGGCGGTGGCTTCGTCGCGGCTGTCGGCAATGAAGCGGTAGGCTTGGAGCAAACCGGCGGGGCCCACGAACTTGTCGGGGTTCCACCAGAAGCTAGGGCAGGCGGTTGAGCAGCTGGCGCACAAGATGCACTCGTACAAGCCGTTCAGCTCGTCACGCTCTTCCGGGCTTTGCAGGCGCTCGGTTTCTGGCGGAATGGTGCTGTTGATCAGGTAGGGCTTGATCGAATGGTACTGCTTGAAGAACTGGGTCATGTCCACGATCACATCGCGGATGACAGGCAAGCCAGGCAGGGGCTTGAGCACGATGGTGCCGGGCAGGGTGTTCATGTTGGTGAGACATGCCAAACCGTTTTTGCCGTTGATGTTCATCGCGTCGGAGCCGCACACGCCTTCCCGGCAAGAGCGGCGGAACGAAATGCTGGGGTCCACGGCCTTGAGTTTCATCAGGGCGTCGAGCAACATGCGTTCATTGCCGTCCAGTTCGACCTGTATGGTTTGCATGTAAGGCTTGGCATCCTTATCGGGGTCGTAGCGGTAAATCTGGAAAGTGCGTAGGGTCATGGAAGAACTCCTGGATTATTCGGGGGTGGACCGCCACTGGAGGTGAGCGGTTCCAATCATTTTTAGAAGGTGCGCACCTTGGGTGGCACGGAGTCCACCGTCAGGGGCTTGAGCTTGACCGGCTTGTAGGTCAGGCTGTTATCAGCGCTGTGCCACAGGCTGTGTTTCATCCAGTTGGCGTCGTCGCGACCCAAAGGTGCCACGGCATCGTCCACAGGGCGCTCGTAGTCGCTCACGGTGTGGGCACCGCGGCATTCACGGCGGGCAGCAGCAGAGACCATGGTGGATTGAGCAGCTTCGATCAGGTTTTCCACTTCGAGGGCTTCGATGCGGGCGGTGTTGAACACTTTAGAGGTGTCCTTCAGGCCAATGGCATTGACGCGCTCGCGGATGGCCGCGATCTTCTGCACGCCTTCGTCCATGGAGGCTTGTGTTCGGAACACGCCAGCGTGTTGCTGCATCGCGGCCCGCATGTCGTTGGCCACGTCCTGGGCATATTCGCCGCCACGGCCTTCGAGCTTGTTCAAGCGCTCGAGTGTGCGGTCTGTGGCATCGGCAGGCAGGTCTTTGTGCGACTTGGTTTTGGAGGCGAAGTCGACAATGTGGTTGCCTGCAGCACGGCCAAAAACCAGCAAGTCAAGCAGCGAGTTGGTGCCCAGGCGGTTGGCGCCGTGCACCGACACGCAAGAGCATTCGCCCACCGCATACAAACCGTTGACCACGGCGTTGTGGTCGGTGGCGGACTGCGTGACCACTTGGCCGTTGATGTTGGTGGGGATGCCACCCATCTGGTAATGGATGGTGGGCACCACCGGGATCGGCTCTTTGGTGATGTCAACGTTGGCGAAGTTGACACCGATCTCGTACACCGAGGGCAGGCGTTTGTGGATGGTGTCCGCGCCCAGGTGGTCGAGCTTGAGCAGCACGTAATCCTTGTTGGGGCCGCAGCCACGGCCTTCCTTGATTTCTTGGTCCATGCAGCGAGACACGAAGTCACGCGGGGCCAAGTCTTTCAGGGTGGGTGCATAACGCTCCATGAAGCGCTCGCCATTGCTGTTGAGCAAGATGGCGCCTTCACCACGGCAGCCTTCGGTCAAGAGCACACCCGCACCGGCCACGCCGGTGGGGTGGAATTGCCAGAATTCCATGTCTTCCAAAGGAATGCCCGCACGCGCCGCCATGCCCAAGCCGTCACCGGTGTTGATGAAGGCGTTGGTGGATGCGGCATAAATTCGGCCTGCGCCACCGGTGGCCATCAGCACGGTTTTGGCGTGCAAGACATGCAGGTCGCCAGTTTCCATCTCGAGCGCGGTCACGCCCACCACGTCGCCTTCGGCGTCGCGGATCAGGTCGAGCGCCATCCACTCCACGAAGAAGCTGGTTTTGGCCGCGACGTTTTGCTGGTACAGGGTGTGCAGCATGGCGTGACCGGTACGGTCAGCCGCAGCGCAAGCGCGTTGCACCGGCTTTTCGCCGTAGTTGGCGGTGTGGCCGCCAAAGGGACGCTGGTAAATCGTGCCGTCGGGGTTGCGGTCAAAAGGCATGCCCATGTGCTCCAAGTCATACACGACTTTGGGCGCTTCGCGGCACATGAATTCGATGGCATCTTGGTCACCCAGCCAGTCCGAGCCCTTGATGGTGTCGTAGAAATGGTAGTGCCAGTTGTCGTCGGACATGTTGCCCAGCGAGGCACCAATGCCGCCTTGGGCTGCCACGGTGTGCGAACGGGTGGGGAACACTTTGGACAGCACGGCCACGTTCAGGCCCGCACGGGCCAGTTGCAGCGAGGCACGCATGCCCGAACCACCGGCACCGACGATCACGACGTCAAACTTGCGGGTGGTGATTTTGTCTTGGGTATAGCTCATGGTTTAACTTGGTTGGTGTGATTTCAGCGCAATGACAGGCGAGGGCTGCCGGGTTACAGGCGCCACAGGGCCTGAACAGCCCAGCCGGCACAACCGACCAGCCAGACGAGGGTGAAGACGTGCAAGGCCAGGCGCAAGGCCAGTGGCTTGACGTAGTCCATCCAGATGTCACGCATGCCGACCCAGACGTGGTAGAGCAAGGCAATGATGACGGAGAAGGTCAGCACCTTCATCCACTGGGAGGCAAAAATGCCAGCCCATTCTTCGTAGCCGATAGGGCCAGAGGTGAAGATCACCTGGGCCAGCAAGACCACGGTGAACAGGGCCATCAGGACGGCGGTCACACGTTGGGCCAGCCAGTCACGAAAGCCATAGCCAGCACCGGTCACGATGCGTTTGGAGCCGTAATTCACGGACGACATAGGTCAGTTTCCTTGTTGTTTTGAGTGAGAGGCGGAGAAATCAGTACAGGCCAAACAGCTTGGCTGCCAGCACGGCAGTCAAACCCAGGCTCAGCACCAAGGTGGCCACGGCAGAAGACTTGCCGAATTCTTTGGTCACGGCATGGAAAGCATCCATATAGATGTGTCGCACGCCAGCGATGAAGTGGTGCAAATAAGCCCAGATGAGCGCCAGAGCCAACAACTTGAAGCACCAGCCGGGAACAAAGCCGATGCCGATGCCGAAAGCGGCCGAAAGCTTGGCATGGGAGATTTCGGAAGTGATGGAGTTGTCAAACATCCAGATGAACAGGGGCATGAGCAAGAACATCAAGAAACCGCTGATGCGGTGCAGGATGGAAACGATGCCAGCGGCTGGCAGGCGGTACGAGGGCAGGTCTTTCAGGGCGTTGATGTTGCGGAATTCAGGCCGCTTGCGGACGAGTTCGGTCATGTGAGTACTTTCAGGGTGTAACGCGTTCGTGTTGTGGAGTACAAGCCGTTGGATTCTATTGCAACGCAGCAAACTGACGTGAGCATTTCTGCGACAGTCTTCTACAAGACGTTCAAAGCGGCTTTCGGTCAGTTCAAATCGTTGTGGTAATGGTGTTTGTCGGTGCGGTAAAGGCCGCGCCGCAACTCCATCGGTGTGTCTTTGTAGGTGTAAGCAATGCGCTCCACGCTGAGCAAGGGCGTGCTGGGGGGCAGTTGCAGCAATTCCCTTTGGGCCTTGTCGGGTAACACGGCCCGGATCTTTTCTTTGGCACGCACCATGCGTACACCGAACTCGGTTTCAAACAAGGCGTACATGGGTCCGTGGTAATCGGCCAAGCGTTCGGCCGTCAAGCCCTTGAAAGGGGCGGCTGGCAACCACAGGTCTTCCAGGATGGTGGGCACGTTGGCAAACGAAAGGACTCTGCGCACCTGCAGCACCGTGTCGCCAGAGCGCAAAGCCAGTGCGCGCGCGATTTCGGCAGAGGCGCGCAAACGTTTGCAATCGACAATTTCTCTCTGGGCGGGGCCTTCGGTGTTCAGGTCGCCCTGATCGGGCACCAGCTTCAAAAACCGGTACTGCACTTGGTGCTCGGCATGGGTGGCCACAAAAGTGCCTTTGCCTTGCTTGCGGCTCAGCAGGTGCCCGCTGGCCAGCTCATCGATGGCTTTGCGCACCGTGCCTTGGCTCACGCGGTAACGTACGGCCAATTCCATTTCGCTGGGAATCGACTCACCGGGTTTCCATTCACCGGCCTGAAGGCTTTGCAGGATCAGGCCCTTGATCTGCTGGTAAAGCGGGCTGAACGCGGCAGTAGCAGCCAGGGATTCGGCAGCCGAAGGGGCGTCGGTGGGTGGCAAAGTGGTGTTCATAGGCGAGAGCTTGACCGGTGGGTCAGGTGGCAGTCAGATCACAGATCTTATCTTATATAAGACATAAGACAAATTGACGCTTCAGGGCTTTCGCGGGTACACTCGAACGCTGTTTGCTTGCGCTTTCGGCTTTCACCACGAGCCTGTGCGCAGGTCCGGTTCGCCGGACGGCCTTGCCGACATGGGTGTCGGCATTGGACCGTAACCCTTGTTTTCATTATTTCGGAGTTTTCCACCATGAGCAAAAAACCCGTCCGCGTTGCCGTTACTGGCGCAGCAGGTCAAATTGGTTACGCATTGTTGTTCCGCATCGCCTCGGGTGAAATGCTGGGCAAAGACCAGCCCATCATCCTTCAGTTGCTCGAAGTGCCCGTCGAAGGCCCGCAAAAAGCGCTCAAGGGTGTGATGATGGAACTCCAAGACTGCGCGTTCCCGCTGCTGGTGGGTATGGAAGCGCATGGCGACCCGATGACCGCATTCAAAGACGTGGACTATGCATTGCTCGTCGGTTCACGTCCACGCGGCCCCGGCATGGAGCGTGCCGAATTGCTGGCCATCAACGGCGCCATCTTCACCGCGCAGGGCAAGGCCCTGAACGCTGTGGCTTCGCGCAACGTCAAAGTGCTGGTCGTGGGCAATCCCGCCAACACCAATGCTTACATCGCCATGAAGGCTGCGCCGGACCTGAAGCCGGGCAACTTCACTGCCATGCTGCGTTTGGACCATAACCGCGCCCTGTCACAAATCGCAGCCAAGACCGGCAAGGCCGTGGCCGACATCCAAAAACTGTGCGTTTGGGGCAACCACTCGCCCACCATGTATGCCGACTACCGTTTTGCCACCATCCAGGGTGAGTCGGTCAAGGCCATGATCAACGACCAGGAATGGAACGCCAACGTGTTCTTGCCTACCGTTGGCAAGCGCGGCGCGGCCATCATTGAAGCCCGTGGCCTGTCCTCGGCAGCATCGGCAGCCAACGCGGCCATCGACCACATGCGCGACTGGGCCCTGGGCACCAACGGCAAATGGGTCACCATGGGTATCCCTTCGCAAGGCTGGTACGGCATCCCTCAAGATGTGATGTTCGGTTTCCCTGTCACCTGTGAAAACGGCGATTACAAAGTTGTTGAAGGCCTTGAAATCGACGCCTTCAGCCAAGGCTGCATCGACAAGACCCTGAAAGAGTTGACCGACGAGCAAGCTGGTGTGGCTCACCTGATTTGATTCAGGCTGAGAAATCCAAGTGAGCCATCCTCGCGACGTTCTGTTGGGAGCACAAGCCGCTAGCCTCCAGCTGCCGGTTTGTGACCATTACAGCGGTGTCGAAGCGAGGATGCGCAAAAGCCTGCTCTTGCAGGCGGACATGATGCAAGAGTTCGGCGCTTGCGTTTTTGATGTCACCCTGGATTGCGAAGACGGCGCGCCAGTGGGTGGCGAAGCCGAGCATGCAGCGCTGGTGACCGAATTGGCGCTGGCCGCGAAAGCCGCTCACGCCGATGTGCGCATTGCGGTGCGGGTCCACCCGGTGGACCACCCCAGTTTTGAAGCCGACATGAGCCACATCGCGGGCCGGGCCGGTCGCGTTTTGACGCACATCATGGTGCCCAAAGTCGAGAGCGTGGCCGATGTGGACCGCGTTCAAGCGGCCTTGATCACGGCGGGTGCTGGCCATTTGCCGGTGCATGTGTTGATCGAGTCGCCCGCAGCCGTGCACTGCGCCTTTGACATCGCCGCCCACCCGCGCGTGCAGTCGATCAGCTTTGGTCTGATGGATTTTGTGTCGGCGCATGGCGGTGCGATTCCCGCCGAGGGCATGGGCATCCAGGGGCAGTTCACCCACCCGCTGGTGCTGCGTGCCAAGCTCGAGATCGCCAGCGCCTGCCATGCGCACGGCAAAGTGCCCTCGCACTGCGTGGTCACCGAATTCAAGAACACCGATGCCATTCGCATGGCCGCCCAAAAAGCCAACCGTGAGCTGGGTTACACCCGCATGTGGAGCATTCACCCCGACCAGATTCGCCCCATCCTGGAGGCCATGGCCCCCAGTGAGGCGCAGATCGATCAGGCCAGCCAGATCATTTTGGCTGCGCAAGCGGCCGACTGGGCGCCCATCAGCCACGCAGGTCAATTGCACGACCGGGCCAGTTACCGTTTTTTCTGGCAACTGATTGAGCGCGCGCACCAGACCGGCTGCCATTTGCCCTTCTCAGTGCAGGCTTTGTTGGATGTGGCCCCACTGAGCCCGCAGCGCAGCCTGTCATGATGGCCCAATTCTTCAAAGGGATGCCCATGTTCAAGAGCCTTGTTGTTCTGGTCGGTGCGGCGCTGCTGTTGCCTGCCTGGGCACAAAGCCAGGGCCAGTCCGGCCCCAAGGCGCAACCCTCCCCTTTGTCTGCGCAGGCCAAAGCCCGCGCTGATGCTGAGATCACGGCACGCCTGCAGGCCCGAGCCATTGCCGAGGCCGCAGCCCAGGCGGCAGCTTTGGCCAAGGCCTCCAAGCCAATGACCGCAAAGCTGCCAGCCGGTGCAGCCCCCCCGGATGGCGAGCCCGCCTTCGCCTTGCCCACTCGGCCCACGGAGGCCCAGGCTTCTGCGTCCCTGCAGCCGCTGCCTGCTTGGACCGGGGTGCAGCCCACACGAAGTGAGGCGCCTGGAGCCCCTTCTTGGGCCGCTGTGCCGACCACAGCCAACGCCCCGGCGCTGGCAGCCGTGCCGCCCCTTTCGCCTGTGGCTGCTGGTTTGGCTGCGACTGCTCCTGTGGCCCACAGCGAGTCAGATCCAGTGTCGCAAGAATTGGCCATTGCCCAGCAAATTCACTTGGGCCTCATGCCCTGTGAAATGGGGGCCAGCGTGCGCGTCGAAGCCGACCCTGCAGCACCGGGCTACTTCCATGTGCAGGGCAAAGGATTCCGTTACCGCATGTACCCTGTGCGCACCAGCACGGGCGCACTGCGTCTGGAGGACAAAAAAGCCGGTGCCGTGTGGCTGCAACTGGCCAACAAATCCATGCTGATGGACCAGAAAAAAGGCCGCCGAGTCGCTGACGAATGCGCACACCCTGAGCAAGTGGCCTATGGCCAGGACATGAAAACCAAGCCCCCGCCCAGCCTGTTTGACAAGACCGGCATGGGCAGATCCAACGATTGACTTTGACTGACCGGAGAAAAAACCATGTTGAAAACCTACCGTGAACACACCGCAGAACGCGCTGCTTTGGGCATCCCACCTTTGCCGCTGGATGCCAAGCAAGTGGCCGAGCTGATCGAACTGATCAAGAACCCGCCTGCAGGGGAAGACGCTGTCTTGATGGACCTGCTGACCCACCGCGTGCCACCGGGCGTGGACGACGCCGCCAAGGTCAAGGCTTCTTTCCTGGCTGCAGTGGCGCACGGCGAAATCAGCGTGGGTTTGGTCTCTAGAGCCAAGGCCACTGAGTTGCTCGGCACCATGGTAGGCGGCTACAACGTGCATCCGCTGATCGAATTGCTCGACAGCGCAGAAGTCGCTGCCGTGGCTGCCGAAGGCCTGAAGAAAACCTTGCTGATGTTTGACTTCTTCAACGATGTGGCCGAAAAAGCCAAGGCCGGTAACACCAAGGCCAAAGAAGTCATGCAAAGCTGGGCCGAGGCCGAGTGGTTCACCAGCCGCCCCGAAGTTGAGAAAAAAATCACCATCACTGTGTTCAAGGTGCCAGGTGAAACCAACACCGATGATCTGTCGCCCGCGCCCGACGCCTGGAGCCGTCCGGACATCCCATTGCACTACCTGGCGATGCTCAAAAACACCCGCGATGGTGCACCGTTCAAGCCGGAAGAAGATGGCAAGCGCGGCCCCATGGCCATGATCGAAGAGCTCAAGAAAAAAGGCCATTTGGTGTCCTACGTGGGCGACGTGGTCGGCACCGGCTCCAGCCGCAAGTCGGCGACCAACAGCATCATCTGGGGCTTTGGTGAAGACATCCCCTTCGTGCCGAACAAGCGTTTTGGCGGTGTGACTTTGGGCGGCAAGATCGCCCCCATCTTCTTCAACACCCAAGAAGACTCCGGCGCTTTGCCCATCGAAGTCGATGTCAGCGGTCTGAACATGGGCGACGTGGTCGATGTCTTGCCCTACGACGGCAAGATCGTTCGCAACGGCGAAACCGTCACCACCTTCCAGCTCAAGAGCGATGTGCTGTTTGACGAAGTGCGCGCCGGCGGCCGCATCAATCTGATCATTGGCCGCTCGCTGACTGCCAAGGCACGTGAGTTCTTGGGCCTGCCTGCGTCCACCGTGTTCCGACTGCCCACCGTGCCTGTATCGACCAAGGCTGGTTTTACCTTGGCCCAAAAGATGGTCGGTCGTGCAGTGGGTTTGCCAGCAGGTCAAGGCGTTCGCCCCGGCACGTATTGCGAACCCAAGATGACCACCGTGGGTTCACAAGACACCACTGGCCCGATGACCCGCGACGAGTTGAAAGACCTGGCTTGCTTGGGCTTCTCGGCCGACATGGTCATGCAATCGTTTTGTCATACCGCGGCTTACCCCAAGTCGGTGGACGTCAAAACGCACCGCGAACTGCCCGCCTTCATCAGCAACCGCGGCGGTGTGTCACTGCGTCCCGGCGACGGCGTGATCCACAGCTGGCTCAACCGTTTGTTGTTGCCCGACACTGTGGGCACTGGCGGTGACTCGCACACCCGTTTCCCGATCGGCATTTCTTTCCCCGCAGGCTCCGGCTTGGTGGCCTTTGGTGCGGCCACGGGCGTGATGCCTTTGGACATGCCCGAGTCGGTGCTGGTCCGATTCAAAGGCGAGATGCAGCCCGGCGTGACCTTGCGCGATTTGGTGCATGCCATTCCGCTGTACGGCATCAAGCAAGGCCTGTTGACGGTGGCCAAGTCCGGCAAGATCAACGAGTTCTCGGGCCGCATTCTGGAAATCGAAGGCCTGCCCAACCTCAAGGTCGAGCAAGCGTTTGAATTGTCCGACGCATCGGCCGAGCGTTCGGCCGCAGGTTGCACGATCAAGCTGAACAAAGAACCGGTCGAGGAATACCTCAAGTCCAACGTGGTACTCATGAAAAACATGATCGCCGATGGTTATGCCGATGCCCGCACCTTGGCGCGCCGCATCGAAAAGGTCGAAGCCTGGTTGGCCGCGCCCAACCTTCTCGAAGCCGACAAAGACGCCGAGTACGCACACGTCATCGAGATCGACATGAACGAAATCAAAGAGCCGATCCTGTGCTGCCCCAACGACCCGGACGACGCCAAGTTCTTGTCTGAAGTCGCTGGCACCCAAATCGACGAGGCCTTCATCGGCTCGTGCATGACCAACATCGGTCACTTCCGCGCCGCGGCCAAGCTGCTCGGCGGCAGCCGCGACATCCCGGTCAAGCTGTGGGTCGCCCCACCCACCAAGATGGACGAGAGCGAGCTGATCAAGGAAGGTCACTACGCCAACTTTGGCGCGGCCGGTGCCCGCACTGAAATGCCCGGCTGCTCACTGTGCATGGGCAACCAGGCCCAAGTGCGCGAAGGCGCCACCGTGGTGTCCACCAGCACGCGCAACTTCCCCAACCGCTTGGGCAAGAACACCAACGTGTTTTTGGCCTCTGCCGAATTGGCGGCGATTGCGTCCAAGCTGGGCCACATCCCCACGGTGGCCGAGTACCACGAAGCCATGGGCATCGTGAACAAGGACAACGCAGCGATCTACAAGTACCTGAATTTCAACCAGATTGAAGAGTATGTGGAGAACGCGAAGGGCGTGACGGCCTGAACGTTGATTCGCTGAGACCAAAAAACGGCCCGGGAGCGATCCTTGGGCCGTTTTGCTTGGGGTGCAGCAAGTAGGGTTGTTGTCGGCGCTGTGGGTGATGAACGCGATGATGCGCATCTGGCCACCGCAGTTTGGGAGGAACAGCGGGAAAACTTCTTAGATGCGGGCGATCAGCGCTGCCCACATAAAGTGCGCCGGGCGTTTGGGTGACGTGGGCCGAGTGGGCTCGGGTTTCGGTGGCACGCCAGCCGCCGCCCCACGGGTGGTCAATATTGAATTGGGGCGAACAGGTGGGTGTGCATCCGCCTGCGGAAAGTGCCACACACCCTGGAGGTTATTTTTTCAAATGGCGCGCTGTCCAGCCAGGGACATGGTCCATGCGCCATTGCCACCACCTTGGCACCGGCTTGATGGCACGCTGCACGTAGTACGGCACCATTGGGCTGAACCAGTCCCACAGGCGGCGCAACTCGGCTTCAGGTTCGTCGTGCAAATCCACCCGAAGATCGACGACAGGAAAGGGCTGGTCACCATAGACCAACAAAGCCGCCGAGTTTTGCCCTTCAGGCTGCCCCCCAGCATCGCGTCCGGCCTCCACAGCGCGCACCAGCCTTTCGGCCAGTACCTGATCAGCCCCATCTTCAAACGCCTTGGCCATGGCTTTGACAACGCCTTCGCCCGCCAGCACATTGCCTGCAACGGCAAAGCCGTCTCCCACGATGTGTCCTGCCCAGACAGGGTTTTTTTCTCCCGTGAATGCGTGGGCACGCCCATACACATCCACCACCGCAATTTGTCGGGTTTGGGGATAAGGGTCAGAAGCCAGCAATTCGTCGACGATTTTTTCAGCCGACAACGCCGACTCCATCAACCGCTTCGCAATGGGCAACAAATAAGGGTTCGCCACCGCCTGCAGCGATGCCGCCCCGCGCTGGGGCACCACCACAGGACAACGCACACCCACATTGGGGGAGTATGTAGCTATGCCAACGCCGTATTCACCGGTTTGGGGACAACGGGCAACGATTGAATATGTCATCCATTCACTCCATGCGAATACCGGACTCGGCCGACATTCTTTTGTAGGTTTCAAATTCGGCCATGGTCAACTTGCCCAGGGCTTCTGGACTGCCTGGCCGCGTGATGCAACCCGTGCCTTCAATACGCCGCACCACATCAGGGTTGGCCAGAATCTTCAGCAACTCGGTAGACAAGCGTTGAATCACCGCCTTGGGCGTTCCTGCAGGCGCATACAGCGCATTCCAGGATGTGAAGTTCAAGCCGGTCAGTCCTTGTTCGTCCAGCGTCGGAATGTCTGGTGCCGTGGATGCTCGGGCTGGCGATGAGATGCCAAAAATCTTCAACTTGCCCTCTTTGGCAAGGGGCAATTGGGTGGGCAGCGTGCCAAAGTAAATCTGGATGCGGTTGGACAACAAATCGGTATTGACCTGCGGTGCCCCTCGGTAGGGAATGTCTGCGATTTTGGTCCCTGTCAGCCGGGCCAGGGACAGACACGCAAACTGATTGCTCGAGCCATTGCCATGGTGCCCACAATTGAGTTTGCCAGTGTTGGCCTTGACGTAGGCGAGAAAATCGTTGGCGGTCGTGCCCGGAATTGACACGTGCCCCGTCAGCACGATGGGCAATTCGGCCACATAGCCGATCGGTTCGAAATCCTTGGGGCCATAAGACACATTTTTGTTGAGTGCAGGCGTGGCGGCCGTGGGCGCGCTGCCCCCCATGATCAAGGTGTAGCCATCTGCGGGCGCTTTGGCTACAAATGTGTGCGCAATGGCTCCGCTGGCCCCCGTGCGGTTTTCGACCACCACCGCTTGCCCCAGCGCCCGGGACAACTCGTCAGCCACGATGCGACACAGCAAATCTGTGATGCCGCCTGGGGGGTAAGGCGAAACAATCGTCAGTTGCTTGCTGGGCCAAACGTCGCTCGCATGGGCCCCCCAGGAACTGGCCAGAGATCCTGCGCCGACCACCAGGGCCTGACGCCGTGACCACAGTTTTTTAAGCATGGTGCCAACTTTCTTGAAATTGATTTCATAACTCTAAACAACAAAAAATTTAAGTCAATAAAATTTATAGAAAAAATGCATTCAAATTATAATGAAACGATTTCATTTTGGAATCTTTCATGACCAAGGCCCCCGCCAAGCCTGCAGCGCCCGTTTCGGTGTCCGATGTGGCCCGACTTGCCGAGGTCTCACCCGCCACGGTGTCGCGCGCCTTCAACAACCCCGGTCTTTTGGGCGCGCCCACACTGGAGCGGGTCCAACGTGCCGCCAAGCAATTGGGTTATCAGCCTTATGGGCTGGCGCGCTCATTGCGCAGTCGTCGCTCCATGGTGGTGGGTATCGTCATGCCTTCACTGCGCTATGCCTACTACTCGGGCACGCTGGAGCTGTTGCAAAGTTTGTTGGCCCGCGAGGGCTATACCTTGCTGCTGAGTTCTTCCAACCACGACCCGCAAATCGAACTGGAAGGGGTTCGAGCCATGATGTCGCAGGGCGTTGACGGGGTCATCTTGTTCGGACGCCCCTTGAACGATGAGAGCGCCCCCCTGCTGGCGCAGCGCGGTGTACCGCATATCCGTTGCTGGGCCGCGTTGCCCAACGAAGCCTCTGTGGCTTTTGACCACAGCGCGGCCATGGCCGATGTGGTCGAGCACCTGGTGGCTTTGGGGCACCGCCAATTCGCCATGGTCATGCCATTTGTGGCTTTGGGTGACCGCTTTCGCGGTCGCCTGACCGCCATTCGCGAAACGCTGGCCAAGCATGGACTGGCCATTGCCAATGACGCCATCGTCGACGACGGCGGACTGGATGCCGAAGCCGGGCGGCTGGCCTATCAAACCCTGCAGGCACGAGGCGTCCAAGCCACCGCCGTGATTTGCAGCAACGATCTCATTGCTGCGGGTGTCATTTTGGCCTGTCAAGCTTGTGGCTTGCAGGTGCCAGCGGATGTATCGGTTACAGGTTACAACGACTCAGGCTTGGCACGCGCCTTTGAGCCCGCCATCACATCCGTCGACACCCCTGTCGATCTGCACGCCGAGGAAGTGGCTCGCGTCATGCTTGCTGTCTTGCGCCGTGAAGCCCCCGCCCCGACGATCAGGCTGCCCACCCACCTGCGGGTGCGTCACAGCACTGGGCCTGCACCACGAGCGCTGTGAGTTGCAACACATTCCTAAATGAAAATTCATGGTCGGCGGTTGTGCAGATGATTGACGCAGCCATCGTCCAGATACACACCGACATGCTCAATCTGCCCCAGCCCCCCGGAGGCTGGAAAGAGAATTCGGCGGCACCAAAATCGACGAGAGCGGGCTGATCATGGCTGGGGTTGGCCCGCGCCGCCCACATCCGCAAAGTTTCCCCGCTGTTGTGCGCAATCTGCGGTGGCCAGTTGCGCATCATCGCGCTCATCAACTGCAATGCCGACATACGGCGCGTCATGTTGATCCTTGACAAAACGACTCAAGCCTTGAGTGCAGCCTTGACTTGCTCCATGCGGTCTTGGCCCCAGAACATTTCTTCGCCTACAAAAAAGGTTGGGGCTCCAAACACGCCGCGTTCCACGGCCTTCATCGTCACGGATTTGAGTTGGTCTTTGGTGGCTTGCTCATTCGCCATGGCCAGCAAGGCCGCCGCGTCAAACCCAGAGGCGGTCAGCATCTGCCCGACCGTGACCGGGTCGTTCAAATTGAGTGCATCCACCCAAATGGCTTGGTACACCGCATCCATGAAAGTCTGCATGCGCGGGTCGTTGTGCATTTGCAAAGCGGTCACCATCCGCATCAGCGTGGTCGTGATGATCGGGAAGTGGGGATTCATGTTCAAGGGCACGCCATACCCATCGGCGAAGCGCTTGAAGTCCACAAAGACATAACGACCCTTGGCGGGCACGGTCATGGGCGAGGAATTGCCCGTGGCCTGAAACACCCCGCCCAGCAGCATGGGCAGCAAGTTGGCTGAGGCCCCGGTTTCGGTGCACATTTTGGGCAACTGGGTGTGGGCCAAGTACGAGGCCAAGCTGCCAAAGTCAAAGTAAAAGTCAAAGGTTTTCATGGGTGTCTCCTGCCTTGTCAAAACTTTTCCATATAGGGGCGCAAATCGAGTTCATGGGTCCAGGCGTCGCGTGGTTGCTGGTGCAGCATCCAGTAGGCGTCGGCAATGTGGTCGGGGTTCAAAATGCCGCCCTCGTCCTTGAGTGCGTAGCGCTGAGGAAATTGCGTGCGGATGAACTCGGTGTCGATCGCCCCATCGATGATGGTGTGTGCCACATGAATGCCCATAGGTCCGAGTTCACGGGCCATGCTTTGTGCCAGAGAGCGCAAAGCCATCTTGCCACCCGAAAAGCCTGCAAAATTCGCGCTGCCTCGCAGCGATGCGGACGCGCCCGTGAAGATGATGGTGCCTTTGTGGGCCTTGCCGCGCAAGCCCAAGTCTTCTCGACTCACCATGCGTTTGGCCACTTCACGACCGGTGAGAAAACCCGCCAAACAGGCCATCTCCCACATTTTGGTGTAGCGCCGCGCGGTCTCCGTCAAGATGCTGTTGGGCGAGTTGGCGCCGATGTTGAACACCATCACCTCGATCGGTCCGAGGGTGGCTTCGATGTGCTCGACCAAAGCGATCACATCGTCTTCATTGCGCGCATCGGACCCGAACCCATGGGCCACACCCCCGTCTTTTCGGATCTGAGTCAACAAGGGCTCCAATTTGTCCAGAGTGCGGCGGGTGGCGCAGACGGTGTAACCCTCGCGTGCGAAACGCCTGGCCACTGCACCACCCGTGGCATCGCCTGCACCAATGACAAGACAGACTTTGGTCATGGGAACTCCTCATTCCACGCGGAACGTCAAGCCTGCATGGGCCTGTAATCGATCGATCAGTTTTTGCCCCATGCTGGAGGCTGGGGTCCAGATGCCGCCGGGTGTTTGTGAGGCGTCTTGGAGCAGACAGATGGCCGCTTCGCTGATCATTTTGGAGGTGCTGCCGTAACCAGGGTCGCGGTCGCCTTGCACGCTCACACGGCAGGTCTGACCTGCAGGGTTGTGGCCGATGAACAAAACATCGTAAGAGCCGGCATCGCGCTCCGCACGCGAGGGGCCCTCGCCGGGTTGAAGGACATCCGCGCCGCTCATGCTTTTATCCGCAGCAATTGCTTCGGCCACGGCCTGGCCTTTGTCGCCTGGGCCTGTGATGACCATTTCGTCGTAGACGAAGTCCGCCCCCCAGGCTTGTTGGAGCAAAAAATTGGAGCGGTGCACATTGCGGGTGTTGATGGTCGCCATCACAAAGGGGGCCACCCACACCTCCAGCACCTCATCGACCATGGGTTTGTGCGCGGTCGGTTGCTTGGGGCCGGTAAATTCAGGTGTTAACGAGAAAGGATTTTTCAGCAAGTCCAGCACACCGGGCTGGCTGGCAGCTGCCGCCATGGTGGCCTTGAAGCTGGCCGCGGTGCCTCCTGAAAAAGTCCCTTTCATCTTGCGCACACGGCCCCGCACACGGGAAGCAGGCGAGCCAAAACGCTGCTGCATCTCGCCTTGGAGCATCAACACCCCCAGATCAAAGGGAATGGAGTCAAAACCGCAGGAGAACACAATTCGCGCCCCGCTGGCTTGCGCTGCGGCATGGTGCGCATCAATCATCTGGCGCATCCAGGCCGGCTCTCCGCACAGGTCCACGTAGTCGACACCGGCCTCGGCGCAGGCTTTGACCAAGCTGCTGCCGTACAACTGATAAGGCCCCACCGTGGTCAAGACCAAGCGGGTGCGGGTCATCAGAGCCTGCAGGTTGGCTGGGTCTTTGCTGTCGATCACCACCAAAGGCGTGTCAGCGGGTGCGCCCACTTCGTCACGAACGGCAGCCAGTTTGCTGGCATTGCGCCCGCCCATGGCCCAGCGCAGGCCAGTTGATTGCTTGAGTAAATATTCAATCACCAAGCGGCCGGTGAAACCAGTGGCACCATGCACCACGATGTCAAATTCTTTCATTCATTCTCTTTCATTCACGCACAAAGTGGGTCATGCCATCCCTGGTTCTTGTGACAACGTCAAAACAACAGCTGCAATGCTGGCCTGGATCGGAAATTAATCCTATCACTGCGTCTGTGAAGGCGAAAATCTGGCGCTTGTTCAAAAATCCAGTGCGCATCTGGCCCTCACCGTTTGCCAACCCTTGTATCGTTTCGAAGACGGCTGATCTGTGTTTCAGTGAGCATCGCCATCCCTGATGCCCTGAATTTTTGGCCCCTTTTGTAAGAACCGTCAACCTGAACCTTGAGGAGACTTTTTCAATGGCTGTTGCTTTGCATCACTTTAGAGCATGCACTTTCTTTGCCGCCATGGCCTTCATCACCACGGTGCATGGCCAATCTGATTGCCGGCCAGCGCCCTCGGGCGTGGCGCAGTTGGTTGAAATTCGGCCTGGATTTCATCGGGTCCTGGGCCCATTGGCAGAGTTTGATCCTTGCCATCGGTCCGTCCAATTGTCGATGCCGGGTTTTTTTGCGGACAAGCTGGCGGACAAGCCACCGCTGATGATCATCGCGCATGGCGGCAATGGCCCAGGATCGGCTGAGCAGGAAATGGCTCGCCGCATGAATGCCCGTGGGGTGGCCACTTTGTTGTTTGATGCCTACGAGATGAATGGTTTTCAGTACCGTGGCACCTCGCTGTTTCTGACCGGTGTCACCAATGAATCGCGCCAGCGCATGATTTTCAAATCTACCCTTGGGGCGTACCACTGGATTCGTCAAAACGCCCGCGTTGACACCACGCGCCTTTTTATCCATGGGCTGTCCAATGGGGGGAGTGTGGCCCTGAACATGGCCGCGGTGGTCGATCCCGCACATGTCCGGGTCGTGTTCGCCGAGGGCGCGCCTTCGGCAGGCATCGGCATGCCTGATCAGATTCGGGTCCCACTGAAAATGGTGTTCGGCAAAATGGACAACTATGGCGGCAAGACCGAAAACGATTGGATGCACCTGCGCACCGACCCGTGTGTGGTCAATCAGCCCGCCGAAGGCGCAGCTGTGGGGTCAGCCCAGCGCTGCAGCCTGCGGGTCAATCCAGCGTCACAAGGGCTTTCGCCTTACCAATGGGCAGAGCAACTCAAGGCGGAAGGCCAGCCGGTTGAATTCTGGTTCTACGATGACGCGGCCCATGGTTTGCTGGCGGGACCGATCGATCGCGGCATGCGCACTTATGGTTCTGGTCCGACGGCTTCTCAACGCTATGGCTGGATTGGCGCGAGCTCGAAAGCGGCCAACCGCTTTGCCGCGGATCTCATGTCGTCCATCAAGGCGAGCTATCCTTAGAGCCGATGGACGTCGAAGAGGCCGTGATTCTGGCTCTGCACTAGAGTTGGCCCATCGGCGCATGTTTGATCGGTCTGGCCATGTCCCTGCAGTGACCATGGTCAATGGAGAGGGGCAGGAGCATGGCCAGCGCACAGCGTAAGGTGTAGGCACTTTTTTGGAGATCCCATGCTGAATCGTCGTCATTTTTTGGGTACTGGCATGGCTGGCGTCAGCGCGCTGGCTTTTTCTTCTGTCTGGTCGCAAAACACGCCCCAATTTGGTCTTCCGGCCTTGCCCGCTGTGGGTTTCAAGCGCATGAAACTGGGCGCCATGGAAATCATTGCGCTCAATGACGGTGCCGTGCGCCGCCCGCTGGGTCAGGAATTTGTGCCCGCCGTGCCGCTGGACCAGGTCAAGGCGCTGCTGGCCACGCAAAGCTTGCCCACCGATTACATTGATGTGCCCTACACCGCCTTTTTGCTGATCAATGGCAACCAACGGTACTTGTTCGATACCGGTTTTGCTGACAATGGTCCTCCCACCACCGGCAAACTGCTGGGCAACCTGGCCGCTGCAGGTTACAAGCCTGAGGACATCAACAACGTGGTGCTCAGTCACTTTCATGGTGACCACATCAACGGTGTTCGATTTAAAAACGGCAATTTGGTTTATCCGAATGCACGCGTGCATGTGCCTGCCCCTGAGCACTCTTTCTGGACCGATGAAGCCCGCATTGCGGCAGCGCCCGCGCAGATGCAAGGCGCTTTTGGGGCGGTCAAACGCGCCTTGTCTGGGTTGGCGTCAGAGCAGTTGGTCAAGTTTGAGCCGGGCAGCACGCTAGCCCCGGGCCTTCAGTCGGTGGCAGCGTTTGGCCACACACCGGGTCACACCTTGTTCACGGTGCGCTCTGAAGGTCAGTCGTTTGCTTACGTGGCCGACATCACCAACGTGCCATCCTTGTTTGCGCGCAACCCTGATTGGGCCGTGCTGTTTGACATGAACCCCGAGATGGCTCGCCAGAGCCGGCGTCGCATTTTCGAGATGCTGGTCAGGGAAAAAATGATGGCCGGTGGCTTTCACTTCCCGTTCCCGGCATTTGGCACGATCGAGCCATCGGGCAATGGCTACCAGTTTGTGCCCGTAGCCTGATCACGGCCCCCATTCTTGACCATCTCACGCAGGCCTTCGATGCGCAATTCAAAGACAAGCGTGCCCCATTTGGGGCGCGGGCAAGCAGACACCTTGGCCTTCCAGGGTCCTGAGAACACAGCCAATCCGCTCGCCGATGTCCAACCGACACCCCCTGACGGCGCGGATCAATCTCAGGCTCTTCACTATGCGCTGCCTGCAGGTTTGGTGGCATTCCTGAGCGCTTGTGGTGGCGGCGGCAGCGCAGCCCCCACCCCGGAAGTGCTTCCCCCCAGCGGGATTTCTCAAAGCCAGGCGTCCCGATTTCTCCAGCATGCTCAGTTCAGCGCCCGCTACGATGACATCAAGGCGGTCCAGACGCTGGGATACGGCCCTTGGCTGGCCCAAGCCATGTCAAGGCCCAATAGCCAAGGCGGCTGGGAATGGCTCAAGGCCAAAGGCTACGACGCCATCAACGCAGAAGAATATTTTTTCAAAGACTACCTGACCAATTACATGGTTTGGTACCAGATCATGGCGTCACCGGACCAAGTCAGACGAAGGATCGCGCTGGCTTTGTCAGAATTTTTTGTGGTGTCGGGCAACGGTCTTCAGCTGAACTGGCCAGCCTTCCACATGGCCCGCTATTGGGACCTCTTGTGTGAGCACGCTTTCGGCAACTTCCGAACCTTGCTCGAGCACATCACTCTGAGCCATGCGATGGGGTCGTTTCTCAACACCCTGGGCAATCAGAAGGAGGACCCTCAATCGGGCCGAGTGCCCGATGAAAATTTTGCCCGCGAGGTCATGCAGCTGTTCACCATCGGCTTGGTAGAACTGTCCCTGGACGGTACGCCCAAAACCGGAGCCAATGGGCAACCGATTGAGACTTACACCCTCAAAGACGTCAGCGGGTTGGCCAAAGTTTTCACAGGCTATGGCGAAGATGAAGGGGATGGTTTTTTCAACAGCCCTGTACCGCCCAACTTCCGGGTGCGCAATCTGAGCTTTACCCGCAAGCCCATGAAGTTCAATGCCAGGAGTCATTCTGAGGCCGACAAGAGTTTTTTGGGCGTCCGCATACCGGCAGGCACCGATGGCCCCAGCAGCCTGCGCGTGGCGCTCGACACGCTTTTCAATCATCCCAATGTGGGCCCCTTCTTTTCGCGACAGATGATCCAGCGTTTGGTCACCAGCCATCCTTCCCCAGCATACGTTGCACGTGTCGCCAGTGTGTTCAACAACAATGGGCAAGGGGTTCGAGGGGATTTGGCCGCTGTCTTCAGTGCCGTACTGCTCGACAAGGATGCCATTGGCCCTGAAAGTCTGGCTTCGAATGACTTTGGCAAGCTGCGGGAACCGGTGGTTCGAGTTGCTCAGTGGGCTCAGACTTTCCGAGCCCAATCCCTCAAAGGGACCTGGAAAATCGGCGCCCCCACCTGGTCTGCCGAAGAGTCGCTGGCGCAAAGCCCGCTCATGGCCCCTTCGGTCTTCAACTTCTTTCGGCCCGGCTACGTTCCTCCCGGAACGGTGCTGGCCAGCAGGGGTGCAACGGCACCAGAATTCCAGCTCGTCAACGAAAGCACGGTGTCTTCCTACATCAACTATCTGCAGACGTTTTTGCACCGTGGCATGTGGGTCAGGGCCCCAGAACTGCCGAGCAGTCCGATGAATCCGACCGACACAGACGGCCCCGATATCGTGCCTGATTACAGCAGCGAAATGGGGTTCGCGTACGACGGGAATGCTTTGGTGCAACACCTGAACTTGCTGTTGTGTGCGGGCCAAATGTCCGATGGGACACGCCAAGCGATCAGCGTGGCCTTGGATCAGGTCAACCTTCAAGCCAACGCATCGGACGATGCCCGTCGCCATCAGGTCGCGCGGGCCTTGTTGCTGGTCATGAGCAGCCCGGATTACCTCATTCAGCGTTGAGTGGAGATCATCATGAATTCTGAAACCGTCAACGCCCCATCCCGTCGAGCGTTTTTGCAAAAAAGCAGTCTGATGGCTGCTGCCGGTGCGGCCGCCCCCTGGGCGCTGCAACTGGCCGCCATGGGCGAAGCTGCTGCTTTCAATGGCGACGATTACAAGGCCTTGGTCTGCGTTTTTCTCTACGGCGGCAACGACTATGCCAACACGGTGGTCACCTACGACGAAGCCAGTCACCGCCGTTATGCCGATATCCGGGCGGCCGGTGCAGGCTCGGCTGCCGGCGGCATCGTGCTGTCAAGGGGGGCGTTGGCCAACACGCTGCTCAGACCCGTCCAGGCTTTGCCTGAAGGACGCCAATATGCCCTCCATCCCTCTATGCCCAACCTGGCGGGGCTGTTCAACAGTGGGCAGGCTGGTGTCCAACTCAATGTGGGCCCGCTGGTGGTGCCTTTGACGCGCCAACAATTTGAAAGCCAGGGCTACCCCATGCCGCCCAAGCTGTTTTCTCACAACGATCAGCAATCGGTGTGGCAATCCTCTTCACCGGAAGGCTCCACCATCGGCTGGGGTGGGCGTCTTGGTGACATCGCCATGCCCAGCAACAGCCAGTCCCTGTTTACTTGCATTTCTGTCACGGGCAACAGCGTATTCCTGTCTGGGCAGGATGCCCTGCAGTACCAATGCAGCACCAGTGGTGCCATCAAGGTGCGCGCCCTCCAGAATAATGACTGGATTTTTGGCAACCATACGGGGATGCGTGCAACCTTGCTGAACATGATCCAACAAAACAGGGCCCATGTTTTGCAAAATGAATACAACAATGTGATGCGACGAGCCTTGGCTGCAGAAGGCAAGGTCTCTGGCGCCCTCGCCAGTGTCAACCTGGGCACGGCGTTTGCCGACAACAATCTTTCACGCCAAATGCGCATGGTGGCCCGATTGATCGGTGCCCGTCAGCGCTTGGGCGTCAAGCGCCAAGTCTTCATGGTGTCATTGGGAGGCTTTGATCTGCATGACAACCTGGTCGCACGTCAGCCCGGTCTTTTGCAGGAAGTGGACCAGGCCATTTCGAGTTTCTACAAGGCTACAGCTGAGCTGGGGGTTGCTGACAAGGTCACCACTTTCACCGCATCCGATTTTGGGCGAACCCTCACTTCCAATGGCAATGGGTCGGACCATGGTTGGGGTTCGCACCATTTTTTGGTGGGCGGTGCGGTCAAAGGCGCTCGATTTTATGGTGATGCGCCACCCGTCAGTGCATCCGACAGCAAGGACCCGCAGGACCAATGGCATGTCGGGCAAGGCAGACTGTTGCCCCGGACATCCACTGACCAGTTTGCCGCGACCCTTGGGCGTTGGTTCGGCGTAGAGGAAGGCGAACTTGCGCGGATTTTGCCCAATCTGAGAAATTTTGGAAAATCGGCTGGACGACTGGACTACCCGACGGATCTTGGTTTCCTGTAACTGCGGCCAGCCTGGTGATGCTCAGGCTCGTCGGCTTTTGATCTGGCAAAGCAGGCTTTCTGTGGCAGTGCAAATTTCTGAGGATCCTCACCGGGTGAGGTCCTTCAAAGATGGGTGGGTTTTGCACAGGTGACAGTCTGGGTTTTGAATTGGGTTTAGCCTTTGTCGCCGTATTGCACATTCAAAGGACAACATGAAATTCTCCGCCTTGGGCAAAAGCCCCCTGAAAGTTTCCCGCCTGTGTTTGGGCACCATGATGTTTGGTGACCAGACGCCATTGGAAGATGCGCGAACGATGGTGGCCGATGCGCAAGATAAGGGCTGCAACTTCATCGACACCGCCGATGTGTATACCCTGGGCAAATCCGAAGAGATGGTGGGCCAAATCCTCAAGGGGCATCGCCAGCATTGGGTGTTGGCCAGCAAGGTCGGCAACCCGATGTCAAACCGCCCTAACCATCAGGGCTACTCGCGCAGCTGGATGTTGCGGGCCTGCGAGGACAGTTTGCGCCGTTTGGACACCGACCACCTGGACATCTATTACTTGCACCGCGACTACAACGGCATGGATCTGGAAGAGCCCTTGCGGGGCATTGAAGCCTTGCTGCGCGACGGCAAAATCCGATATTGGGGCGTCTCCAATTTTCGGGGCTGGCGCATCGCCGAGATGGTGAACATGGCCCGTCAGATGAACATGCCTGGCCCCGTGGTGTGCCAACCTTATTACAACCTGTTGAACCGCTTGCCCGAGGTGGAAATTCTGGAGGCCTGCGGCCATTACGGCCTGGGCGTGGTGCCTTACAGCCCGATTGCACGCGGGGTGCTCACGGGCAAATATGCACCCGGCCAGACCCCCACGGAGGGCAGCCGCGCCGCCCGTGGGGACAAGCGCATTCTGGAGACCGAGTTCCGCGAAGAATCGCTGCAGATTGCGCAAACGCTGCGCCAGCATTGCGAGCGCAAAGGCGTGTCGTTGGCCCACTTTGCCACCGCCTGGGTGCTGGCCAACCGCCATGTGAGTGCGGTCATTGCAGGCCCCCGTACCCTGGCGCAGTGGCAAGACTACGCGGGTGCACTGGAAGTGAAGATCACCGCCGAAGACGAGGCTTTGGTGAACAGCCTGGTGGTCTCAGGCCATCCATCGTCGCCTGGCTACAACGACCCGTCTTATCCCTTGAATGGGCGCTGAAACCCGTGGCGTTTGAAAAGTGCTGCTCAGGTCACCTTGGTGAGTTTGAAAGGCAGCGGTGGCCAAGCGCTTGAAACAGCTTGGGGTTACCACCGTCTGAAGCTCTCGATGCCTTGAAACTGGACTCAGACCTGTCCATGGGTGCGGTCGCGTGACGGCCTCATAACATCCGCGCGATCAGCACGACTTGAGCCTAGCTCTCCAGGGGCATCTGCACATGGAGCGTGTAAATGACGGTTGCCGTCGTGGGCCAGGATTTTTCGATGGTGTGTGCCGCCCCCAGCCGGGGCACAATTCATGCATGACAAGAAATATGTCCCAACCGGGGCTTGAACAAGTGGTGGTGGCCGGTGGTGGTATTGGCGGGCTGGCTGCGGCTTTGGCCTGCGCGCGGCAGGGCATGTCGGTTCAGGTGCTTGAGCGCGCCGCGCAACTGAGCGAGGTGGGGGCAGGCATCCAGATCGGACCGAACGTGACGCGGATCTTGAAGGCTTGGGGTCTGGGGGATTCGCTGGCATTGGTGGCGACTTTCCCCAAGTTCCTGCAAGCGCGGGACGCTCAGACGGGTCAAGTGTTGGGCAGATTGCGCCTGGGCGAGCGGGCGCAGGCGTTTTACGGCGCACCTTACGCCACCATCCACCGTGCCGACCTGCAGGACTTGCTGCACACAGCGGCCCAAGCTTCAGGCGTGGATGTGCGTCTAAGTCAGACCGTGAAGGGCTGGCGTGAGTCTGCGGGTGAGCTGGAAGTGGACACTCAAGACGGCGCCAACCTGAAGGCCAGCGCCTTGATCGGGGCCGACGGTGTTTGGAGCACTGTGCGCCAGCAGTTGCTGGGCGATGCTCCGGCCCGATTCACCGGGCATCTGGCTTACCGTGCATTGCTGCCACAGGCCGATTTGCCAGCGCAGCTTCGCACCGATGAGGTTACCGTCTGGATGGGGCCGCGTTTGCATGTGGTGCATTACCCGGTACGCAGCGGGCAGTGGCTCAACCTGGTGGCCATCGTTCATGGCGTCAAGCCTGAACAATCCCAAGAATGGGACCAGGCCGGGAACACCCTGGCGCTGATGCAAGCGATGGGCGCAGTAAGCCAGGATTTGCGCGAGCGTTTGGCATCGGTGCCCGATTGGCGGCAGTGGGCGCTGCACGACCGAGAGCCCCTGAGCGCTGCCAGCCAAATGGTGCAAGGCCGCGTGGCCTTGCTGGGCGATGCGGCACACCCCATGCGGCCGTATTTGGCGCAGGGCGCGGGCATGGCCATCGAAGACGCGCAGGTGCTGGCGCAGAGCTTGAACGCTGGCAGCGCATCGGTCATCCAGCAGCTGCAGGCCTATGCAAAGCAACGCTGGGCGCGCAACGCCCGCGTGCAAGCACGCGCCATCCGCAACGGCCACATTTTTCATGCCCAAGGCTTGGCGGCGCTGAGCCGCAACCTGTCGATGCGGCTCATGGGGGAGAGGGTCATGGATGTGCCATGGCTGTATGGCGGTGGGCCGATTTCGGGCAGTAAATGAACTTTCAGAGACTTTTCTTCATGACACCGCCTCCATCCAACCCATGCACCACTGCCCTGGTGCTGGCCAGCGCTTTGCTTGCACCCGCCGCTTGGGCGCAAAGCACGGATCTGTCGACCTGCATGGCCGAACTGCGCCCAGCTGCGCGAACGGGCAGGGTAAGTGATGCCACCTGGGCGCGCCACACGCCGGGTCTGCAGGCCGACTTCAGTGTGATCGAGAAGCTGAATTTTCAGCCCGAATTTCGCACCGCCATTTGGGACTACATGTCGGCCCTGGTGGACGAAGAACGCGTGGCCGATGGCGCTGCGCGTTTGGCCCAGCACCGCCAAGCTCTGGAGCGAGCCGAGCAACGCTTTGGCGTGGACCCTGCCACAGTGGTGGCGGTGTGGGGTGTGGAGAGCAATTTTGGCCAAACTTTTGGCAAATACCCCTTGGTGCAGGCGCTGGGCACACTGTCGTGCCACGGGCGGCGTCAAAGTTTTTTCAGAGGCGAATTTTTTGCGGCGCTGCGCATTTTGCAAGCTGGGCACATTGCCCCCGAGCGCTTGGTGGGCTCGTGGGCGGGGGCCTTTGGGCATACCCAGTTCATGCCCACCACGTTTGAACGCTTGGCGGTGGACTTTGACGGCGATGGCCGCGCCGACCTGATGGACAGCAGCGTGGATGCGCTGGGCTCGACCGCCAACTTTTTGGCCCGTGCGGGTTGGCAAAGCGGCCTGCCTTGGGGTATCGAGGTGAAATTGCCCGCTGGCATCTCTTTGGCAGGTGAGGGCCGCCGCAGCAAGCGCCCAGTGGCCGAGTGGACCGCCCGTGGCGTGCGCCGCATCGATGGCTCGGCCTTGCCAGAAAGTTTGGGTTCGGTGGGCTTGCTGACGCTGGCCGGTGCCAACGGCCCGGCGTTTTTGGTGACGCGCAACTTTGACGCGCTCTACAGCTACAACGCCGCCGAAAGCTACGGCTTGGCCATTGCCCACCTGAGCGACCGTCTGCGCGGTGGTGGCCCATTCACCACACCTTGGCCCACCGATGACGCCGGCCTGTCACGCGCTGAGCGGCGCGAACTGCAAGGCCTGCTGGTGATGCGCGGCCACGACATCGGCCCGGTGGACGGCATGTTGGGCGACAAATCGCGCGAGGCGATCCGCGCCGAACAAAAGCGCTTGGGGCTAGAGGCCAATGGCCGAGGCGGCCAGAAAGTCCTCAAGGCCTTGCGCGGGGGCTGAGCAACAGTCGGTTGATGGGTGTTGTGAACAAAAATGGCGCCGCGATCGACAAGCACCTGAACTTCCACCCGATAGACGGCGTCGTGGAGAACGCCAAGGGCGTGACCGTGAGGGGGTAGTCTTGCTGCTGGTCGGGGAGCAGGGGTGTTCAGTGGCACCAGACTGTGAGATCGATCACCGCACCTAATGCCAAGCCAGCCCAACAGTGAAACGGTGGTCGCTGCGAAGTAGCCTAGACCAGGCTGAGCGTTGTTCAGTCATGGAAATGACGACCAGCCTTGGGCAATAGACCTGAACAAGCGCTCAGGCCGCTCCTCCATCCATCGACAGGCTTATGCCTTTTCCAGGCGTGCGTGCAACCAGCCCCCGCTGTTCACCAAATCTTGGACAACGTGGCGAATGGTGGTGATCACTTCCTCCGTGGCCCGAGAAAGCGGGCGCTCAGCGGCACGCGCGAGGAATCTGCGCAGGTACAGGCCCCGGATCGGCACGGCGACCAGGTGGCCTTCGTCCAGATCAGGCTGAACGGGGGCCGCGAAGTGAACGGTGTATCCCACACCGGCCACCACCAAGCGTTTGGCCACGTCGAGCGTGGCCACTTCGACGGTTTGATTCAGGCTGATACCCGCGTGGGCGGCGGCCAGGTCCAGCTCCATGCGCACACCCGACTTGGCCAGACCTGTCATCACCAGCGGCAGGCCCGCCAGTTTGGCGGGGGAGATGCTGCGGACCTTGAGTTTCGGATCACCGCCACGGCCAATCAGGCAGATCTGCTCCGTGAGCAAGGGCGCGCCCAGCAGCTTGGTCGGCTCGTAAGGGGGGTTGAGGATGGCCACGTCTACGCCGCCTTCGAGCAGCAGGCTGCGCAGGGTGGGTGGGAAGCCTTCGACGATCCGAAGCCGCACGCCGGGCAGGCTTTGCTCGACGGCCTGCGTCAGGGGCAGTGTGAGCAGCAGCGCCAAGCCCGGCGTCAAACCGACCGACACCGAGCCGCTCGGTTCGCGTTGGCGGGCGCCCATGTCCTGCTTGATTTGCTCGGCATAGCGCACCACGAATGAGGCGCGCTCGAGCAAAAAGAGTGCCTCCTCTGTAGGCGTGGCGCCGCGGGCATGGCGCACGAAAAGTTGCACGCCAAATTCCTCCTCCAGCAACCGGATCTGGCGGCTGAGCGCAGGTTGGGCGACGTGAAGAACGCTGGCGGCCCGTCCGTAATGCTGGTGCGTGGCCAAGGCGATGAAGTAACGCAGTTGTCTGAGGTCCATGTCAAAAGGCTTAGGGTGGATTGCGCCGATAACGAATTGTTATGGAATTACTCTAAAAATGCTATTGGACGTTACCCTTGGGCGCTTCCTAGACTAGGGGTCGTGCAGCTTGTGCTGCGCCTTTTTTCAGGACCGGACATCCCATGAAACTTTTGTTCTTGCGCACTGTTCTTCTTTACTTTGGCCTGATCGTACCTCTGGCTCAGGCCCAGACATACCCGAACAAGCCTATTCGCATCGTGGTGCCCTTTGCCCCGGGCGGCAATGTGGACGTCACCGCCCGGGTGGTAGGCGCCTCCATGGCGCGTCTGCTCAATCAGCCGGTGGTCATCGAAAACAAGGTGGGTGCCGGCGGCAAGGTGGGAGCGGAGTTTGCGATGAAGTCGCCCGCCGACGGCTACACCTTGATGATGGGCTCCAACAGCTCCCTGAGCGTGGCGCCCAACCTGTTCAAGGATTGGCCTTACGACCCCCAGTCGGGGATTGCCCCAGTGAGTCAGCTGGCCCGCGTGCCCTTCGTTCTGGTCACCCGGTCTGGCCTTGGGCCCAAGAACGTGCAGGAACTGGTTGCCTTGGCCAAACAAAAACCCGGTGGGCTGACCATGGCCTCTGCCGGCAGCGGCACTTCTAACCAGCTGGTGGGCGAGTACTTCCAGGCGTTGACCGGCACCACCTTGTTGCACGTGCCGTACAAAGGCGCGGGCCCGGCCCTCCAGGACGTGATCGCCGGCAGGGTGGATGTGCTCTTTGACCAGGTCACTTCGTCGCTGGCCTTCATCGAGCAGGGCAAGGTTCAAGCCCTGGGCGTTTCTTCAGCAGAGCGCTGGAAGGCCATGCCTGGGGTGCCTACTTTTACGGAAGTCGGGCTCAAGGAACTGGTGCTGAGCAACTTCACCGGTCTGGTGGCCCCGGCGGGTACGCCGCCTGAGGTGATCGCTGTGCTGCAACGTGCGGCCACGCAGGCCCTGCAAGACGAAGCTGTGCTCAAGTCCTTCGGCACCATGGGCGTCGAGGCGGCCGCCAGCACGCCGACACAGTTCTCACAATTGATTCGTGAAGACCTCCAGCGCTGGGCGAAGGTCGTTCGTGACAAGAACATCAAACTCGACTGAAGGACTATCCTGTGAACTGGCAACACAAGCTCGGCATCATCGTTCCTTCCTGGAACACGGTCATGGAATACGAGTTCCAGCGCATGGCCGACCCCTCCTTGTCCATCCACGCCCAGCGCATCAAGCACACCGACGACGCCGAGAGCAGTTTGAAGTGGCTCAGCACCCAAGCTCCGGCGGCTGCAACGCTGCTGTCGCACGCCAAGGTTCACGCCATCTGCCACGGCTGCACCGCCAGCGGCTTTCTCAAGACGCCGCAGGAAGACCTGGCTCAGGCACAGGAGCTGAGCGAGCTGACAGGCTTGCCGTGCACCACTTCTTCTTCGTCGATTGCCAAGGCCTTGCGTGCCGTGTCGGCCCGCCGCATCAGCGTGGCCTCGCCCTATGAACCTTGGCTCAATGAACGTGTAGCGCAGTACTTGCAGGCCGACGGGTTCGATGTGCTGGCCATCAAGGGCCTGGGCACACAATCGCACTCGGCCATCTCGACCGAGGCTGTCAAGGCGCTGGCGCATGAAGTGATGCGCCCTGAGACCGAGGCCCTCTTCATCAGCTGCTCGAACTTCCGCACGCTGGACATCATCTCAGCGCTGGAAGCCGAAACCGGAGTACCCGTCATCACCAGTAACCAGGCCGCTCTGTGGGGGACTCTGCGAAGCCTCCGTGACATGCGGGTGGTGCTTGGGGCTGGTCGCCTCTTCCAAAATTCTTGAAAGGTTTGCTGCATGTCGTTCCGTCGCCTTTTCGTTCTTGCCGCCACCTGCCTGACCTTTGCCGCTCAGGCGCAGGACTATCCGAACCGACCGGTGCGCATTGTTGTCCCCTTTCCGGCCGGCGGTACAACCGACATCATCACCCGCGCGCTGGCCCAAAAGCTCTCGGAAGAATGGAAGCAACCCGTGGTGGTTGACAACCGACCCGGTGGTGGCGCCAACATCGGCGCCGAGCATGCGGTGCGTTCTGCGCCCGACGGCTACACCCTGCTGATGGCCTCCACCGCGCACAGCATCAACGCCACGCTTTATCCCAAGATGACGTATGACCCCCTGAAGGACTTCACGCCCCTCACGCTGGTGGCCGAGACCGCTCAGGTGCTGGTGGTGCATCCCTCGGTGCCGGCCAACACCACGCGCGAACTGATTCAATACCTGAAGACCACGTCTGCGCCGGTGAGCTACAGCTCTGCCGGCAACGGCAGTCAGCCCCACCTGTCTGCCGAGATGTTCAAGACCATGAGCGACACCAAGATGCTGCACGTGCCCTACAAGGGCGGACCCCAGGCCATGACCGATCTGGTCGCCGGCCATGTGCAGGTCTCCTTGGCCACCGCTCCATCGGCTGTGCCCTTCATCAAGAGCGGCAGGATCAAGGCCTTGGGCGTGAGCTCGCGCCAACGCATCCCGGCGCTGCCGGATGTGCCCACCATCAACGACTCGGGCTTGCCGGGTTATGAGGCCAGTGGCTTCTTTGGCCTGGTGGGCCCAGCCAATTTGCCGCCGTCCATCGCAGCCAAGATCCATTCCGCTGTCGTGCGCATCGTCAAGGAGCCCGCCATGAGCAAGTACCTGAGCGAGCAGGGCGCCGACGCCTACACCAGCAGCCAGGCCGAATATGCTGCCTTTTTGCGTGACGAAGTCGCCAAATGGGGCAAGGTCGTTAAGGAAACAGGAGCCAAGATTGACTGATACGAACCTCGACAACCTGCCCGAATGTGAGGCACACGATCCGCACCCCCAAAAGCCGCGGATCCAAATTCCGGCCCATGCTTGCGACACACATGCCCATGTCTGCGGGCCTCGTTCGCTGTTTCCTCTGGTGGCCAATCGTCTGTACAACCCGCCGCAGGCGCCGTTGCATGATTTTCGGCACATGCTCGACACTCTGGGCATCGAGCGCGCGGTCCTGGTGCAGCCCAGCGTGTACGGCACGGACAACAGCGCCATGCTCGAAGCTTTGGCGCAAGACCCGGTGCGTCTGCGCGCCGTGGCGGTGGTGCCTTTTGACGTGGACACCCAGCGCGTGCGCGAGCTGCATGCCCTGGGGGTGCGCGGCGTGCGCTGCAACATCGTCGACCTCAAGGACGGCAAAGGGCAGTTGCCGATGGAGGGGCTGCGCCGCTTGGCGGCCACCATCGCGCCCTTGGGCTGGCATATCGAATTTTTGATGCATGTCAACGAATTCCCCGACCTTGCGCAGCAACTGGGTGACCTGCCGGTGCAGTTGGTATTCGGCCATCTGGGCTACGTGCCCACGCAGTTGGGATTTGGCGCCGGGTTTGAAGGTTTGGTCGAACTGGCGCGTGCCGGTCGCGCCCTGATCAAGCTGACCGCGCCTTACCGACTGACGACAGAAGCCAGCCCCTACCCCAGTGTGCACCCCGTCGCGACGCGTCTGCTGCAAGAGGTGCCTCAAAGCCTGATGTGGGGCAGCGATTGGCCGCACGTCTTCATCAAGAGCGCAATGCCCAACGATGGTGATCTGTTCAACCTTTTTCTGGACTGGTTGGGCACGCCGGATTTGCTCCAGTCCATTCTGGTCGACAACCCAGCCCGACTCTACGGATATCCATGACCTCAGCTACCCCCTCTGCTTCTATCTACCCTGGCCAACAGCGACTGCGCCAAGGCCAGTCCGTGATCGCCGTCAACGTGGGCGGTCGCAACCCCGACATCCTCAAGGCCCTGGCGACATCTGGTGCCGACTTTGCGTTCATTGACTGTGAACGCTCCGGCATCGGCTTGGACGTTGCGACCGACATGATTCGCGCCGCCCAAGTGGCGGGTCTGGCGCCCATTGTGCGCAGCTGGTCCAAGGACCCACAGGTCCTGGTGCAGTACCTGGATCGGCAAGCCTGTGGGCTGGTGGTGCCGCACATCAACACTGCCCAGGACGCGGCCGATGTGGTCGAGCTCATGCACTACGCTTGCGGCGAGCAGGCTCTGAACAAAACGGTGATCGTGCAGATCGAGACGGTGGCCGCGGTGCGTAACCTGGATGCGATCATGGCCGTCCCTGGCGTGGATGCGTACCTGGTGGGCCCCAACGACTTGGCCTACAGCATGATGGGCAAGCGTGGTGCGCAGACGCCTGAAGTGATGGCCACGATTGCCGAGGTGAGCCAGCGGCTGAAGCAGGCGGGCAAGGTGTTTGGCATGCCAGCCAATTGGGCACAGCTCGAGGGCTTCAAGCAGGCAGGGGCGACCTTTTTGTACTTTCCTGTGGAGTGGCTGCTTGATCGTGCCCTGCGTGAGCTCAATGCCGTGATGAAGAAGTGATCAAGCTATCCAACAGTTTGGACAGACACCATGGCACAACCCCTTCGAGGCGTCTATGCGCCTGTCATCACGCCCTTTGATCGCGCGCTCGCGCCCGACGCTGAGCGCTTCACGGCCCACTGTCGTTGGCTGGTGAACCATGGCGCCGGGCTTGCTATTTTTGGCACCAACTCTGAAGCCGCATCGCTGTCGGTGGATGAGCGTCTGCACTTGACCGACCACCTGTTGGAAGCTGGCGTGCCGGCCGATCGCCTGATGCCGGGTACAGGCGCTTGCGCGCTGAGTGACGCCGTCACCCTGACCCAGCATGCGGTAGCGCAGGGCGCGCCGGGGGTGTTGGTGTTACCGCCTTTCTTCTACAAAGGTGTGTCTGAAGAGGGGGTGTTCACGTATTACAGCGAGATCATCGAGCGGGTGGGCAGCGACAAGCTGGGCATTTACCTTTATCACATCCCGCAGATGACGCAGGTGCCGATCACGATGTCCTTGATTGAGCGGCTGATCATACGGTATCCGCACACCATCATGGGCGCCAAGGATTCGTCGGGCGATTGGGCGAACTCGCGTGCCATGATCGAAGCTTTTGCACCCAGCGGCTTTGCGGTGTTTCCGGCCAGTGAATCCCTTTTGACCGCTTCCTTGGCCCTTGGCGGGGCAGGCTGCATCAGCGCCACGGTGAACGTGAACCCGTCGGGCATCAAGGCTTTGTTTGACCGCTGGAACATGCCTGAGGGGATGATGCTGCAGGAGCAGGCCGATCAAATCCGCAAAATCTTCCAAGCGATGCCCATGATTGCCGCCATGAAGCACACAGCCGCAGAACACTCGGGCCATGCGGATTGGGTGAGGGTGCGCCCGCCTTTGTGCGCGCTCGACGAGGAGGCGGCTGCATCGCTTCGGCGTGCATTGGGTGCCGTGGGCTTTGGGATGGAGGGGTATCCGCGCTGAGGGTCATCCCCAAAACTGATCATCGGTTTGCCAACGGCCGAACAGCTGCAAACTGAACTCCTGGATGACCTGTTGTAGGGCGGAGGTTGAGCTTCAAATTGCGGGCATTTGGTTAGCCTTCCTGTCTGGGCCAAAGCCACCGACCCTCCTACCCGAAAATGCCGATGTGGGGATCACGCCATCAGCGGCAAAGTCCTTTGCCTTTTGCCTGTTAAAGCAAACAGCGCATTGCCTACGGCCGGGGCCAGCGGCGGTACAGCAGGTTCGCCCACACCTGCGGGGTGGCGCGTGCTGGGCACGATGTGGGTTTCTACTGTGGGTGCCTGGCTGAGCGTGACCATGGGGTAGCTTGGGAAATTGCCTTGCTGCACCACGCCGCCCACGATGTCGATTTTGCCGAAGAGTGCGGCGCTCAGGCCATAAATGACGCTGCTTTCCATTTGCTGGGCCACGGTGCCGGGGTTGACCACGGTGCCGCAGTCGATGGCACACACCACACGGTGCACGCTGATCTGACCATTGGCCAACGAGACTTCGGCCACTTGCGCCACGATGGCGCCAAAGGATTTGTGCAGCGCGATGCCCCGCGCACGGCCTGCGGGCAGGGGCGTGCCCCAGCCCGCTTTGTCGGCCGCCAGTTGCAGCACTGCGGCGTAGCGCGGCGCGTCTTTCAACAGCTTCAAGCGGAAGGCCAGTGGGTCTTGTTTCGTGGCAGCGGCCAGCTCATCGATGAAGCTTTCCGAGAAGAAGGCGTTGTGCGAATGACCAACCGAACGCCAAAAGCCCACCGGCACGCCAGACTTCGTGGCCACATGGCTCATGTGTTGGCTGGCAAAACCGTAGGGCAAATCGAACAGGCCTTCAGAGGTGGTTTTGTCGGGCATGTCGATGGGGCCCGACAGGTGCGGTGCTGCGCGCGCCATCCAGCGTGGGGTGATGGCGTCGCCGGCCGACTGGATGCGCAAGCTGGTGACTTCGCCTTGGTTGTCCAGCGAGGCCTGGAACTTGGCCAGGTGCATGGGTCGGTAAAAGTCGTGCTTCATGTCTTCTTCGCGCGACCAGCTCAGTTGCACCGGCTGGCCCTCGCAGGCCATGGCCACTTGAACGGCTTGGCCGACAAAGTCGACTTCCAAGCGACGGCCAAAACCACCGCCCAGTTGGGTGACGTGCACGGTGACTTGTTCCTTGTCGACCTTGGCCACTTTGGCCGCCATGTCGCGGGCCATTTGCGGCACTTGTGTGGGCACCCAGAGCGCCACCCTGCCGTCTTTGACTTGCGCGGTGCAGTTCATCGGCTCCATCGTGGCGTGGGCCAAATAGGGCGCTTGGTACAAGGCATCGATGCGGGTGGCAGCGGCTTTCTCGGCCTGTGCGGGCACGCCTTGTTCGTGGAAGGTGAAGCCGCTTTCTTCGTTCAGTGCCTTGAGCAAGTTGGCCTGGATGCGCTGGCTGTCCAATGCGCCCGTGGCAGGGACCTGCCACTGCACTTTGAGGGCTTGCACGCCTTGGCGTGCGTGCCAGGTGGTTTGCCCCACCACGGCCAAGCCTGCCGTGCCGCCGCCCCATGCGTCGAGCGGTACAACTTTGGACACACCCTTCAGGGCCAAGGCGTCTTTCGTGTCCATGGATGCGGCCGTGCCACCCAGCATGGGGCACATCTGTACCGCAGCAAACAGCATGCCGGGCAGTCGCACGTCCAGCCCGAAAGTGGCCTGGCCTGTGACTTTGGAGGGGATGTCGGTGCGCGGTGCGGGTTGGCCGATGAGCTGCCAGCGTTCGCGCGATTTGGTTTGGATGCCCGAGGGCGTGCTGCCCGAAGCGGTGGCCACCATTTGGCCATAGTGCGCCGATGGGCCCGAAGCGTGTTGCATCACGCCAGCGGTCACGGTGATTTCGCTGGCAGGTACTTTCCATGCGGCCGCAGCGGCCTGCAACAAGCTGGCGCGCGCGGTGGCAGCGGCCATGCGCAAAGGGTCCCACAGGTCGGCGATCGAGGACGAGCCGCCGGTGGCATTCAGCCCCAGTTCGCGGGCGACTTTGCCCACCAGCCATTCGCCCATTTTGATTTGGGTGGGCTTGTGTTCGCCTTCGCTGTCCAGTGGGTGAAAGGGCAGGCTGGCCACCAGCATGGCCACGTTGCCGTAAATGCTGTCGTCACCGGCTTGCTCCAGCCGCACGCGGCTCAATGGCACATCGAGTTCTTCGGCCACCAACATCGCCAGCGCCGTGTGTACGCCTTGGCCCATTTCGCTGCGGGGCATGGCCAGCACCACGGTGCCGTCGGCGGCGATTTTGATCCAGCCGTTCAGGGCGACATCGCCTTGGGTTTTGAGCATGAGCTCGGGCGTGCCCAAACGCGAGCGGGCGGGCATCACGCCCCAGCCGACGACCAGTGCGCCGGTGGCGCCGAGCGCACTGAGTAACCAGGTGCGGCGTTTCATGCGGCACCGCCTTTCTTCATGCTGGCCGCAGCCCGGTGGATGGCGGCGCGCACGCGCTGGTAGGTGCCGCAGCGGCACAGGTTGGTCATGGCCGTGTCGATGTCTGCATCGCTGGGCTGTGGGTTTTTGTCCAGCAGGGCAGCTGCCGCCATGAGCATGCCGCTTTGGCAGTAGCCGCATTGGGGCACTTGCTCAGCGATCCAGGCCGCTTGCAGGGGGTGGGGCTTGTCTGCCGTGCCCAAGGACTCGATGGTTTTGATCGCTTGATGGGCCACAGCCGACACGGGCATCACACACGAGCGCACAGGCTGACCGTCCACGTGCACGGTACAGGCCCCGCAAGCGGCGATGCCGCAGCCAAATTTGGTACCCGTCAGGTTCATCTCGTCGCGCAGCACCCACAGCAGGGGCATGCTCGGGTCGGAGCTTGTGGTGCGGTTTTGGCCGTTGATGTTCAGTTGCACAGTGTGTTCCGTGAGTGTGATCAGGGCGTGATGTTAGCTGGGCTTTACAGCTGGGTACGCAGTGTCCAGATTTCGGGGAACAGCACGGTGTCCAGCATCTTGCGCAGGTAGCTCACGCCGCCGGTGCCTCCGGTGCCGCGTTTGAAGCCGATCACGCGTTCCACCGTGGTCACATGACGAAAGCGCCACAAGCGGAATGCGTCTTCCAGATCGGTCAATTCCTCGCCCAGTTGGTACAAGTCCCAGTGCTGCTGCGGGTTGCGGTAGACCACCAGCCAAGCGTTCTCGACCCCCTCGCTGGACGGGTAGGGCTGACGCCAGTCGCGTTGGGTGTGGCTGTCGGGGATGCCAAGGCCACGTCGTTTCAAAAGGCGCAAGCATTCGTCGTAGAGCGAAGGCGCTTGGTAAGCCGCCTGCACGATGGCCGACAGGTCGGGCCGGTGGGCGTGGGGCTGCAGCATGGCCGCGTTCTTGTTGCCCATTGCAAACTCGATGCAGCGGTATTGCCAGCTTTGAAAGCCGCTGGACTGCGCCAGGTAGGGGCGAATGGCGCTGTACTCCGGGGGCGTCATGGTGGCCAGAACGTCCCAAGCATGGACCAGCTGCTCCATGATGCGGCTGACGCGGGCGAGCTTCTTGAATGCATCGGGCAGTTCGTCGCTGGCGATGTTGTGCATGGCCGCTTGTAGCTCGTGCAGCATCAGCTTCATCCACAGTTCGCTGGTTTGGTGCTGCACGATGAACAGCATCTCGTTGTGGTCGGGCGAGAGGGGCTGTTGCGCGTTCAGGATGGCATCGAGCTGCAAGTAGTCGCCGTAGCTCATGCGACTGTCAAAGTCGAGCTGGGCTTTTTCATCGTGCACGATGCGCTCGCCTGTGGCATCGCCCGCTGCGGCGCTGGTGCTGGCTGTGTTGGAGGCGGAGGCTGAGGAGAATGGGCAGGAACTCATGACAGATCTTTCAGGTCACGGCGTTTTTCTGTGCAAAGCGGGCGTCTTGCCAATCGCCAGTTTGCATGACCTGGTACAGGTGCTCTGCGGCCTGCCACACGTCGGCAAAGCCGACATACAGCGGCGTGAAGCCAAAGCGCAGGATGTCGGCGTGCAAACTGCCATCGCCTGCCCTGAAGTCACCGATCACGCCGCGCGCGATCAGGGCTTGAACGATGGCGTAAGCGCCTTCTGCGCGGGTCAGGCTCACTTGTGAGCCGCGCAGGGCTTCGTCGGCCGGGGTGACGATGCCAAAGCCGTGCCCTTGCAGGCGCGTGCGCACCAACTGCATGAACAGGCCCGTGAGCGCCAGCGACTTTTGGCGCAGCGCGGCCATGCCACCCAAGGCCTCTGCGGCCAAAAAGGCGTCCAGACCACAGTCGAGGGCCGTGAGGCTCAAGATGGGCTGGGTGCCGCATTGGTAGCGCGTGATGCCTTTGGCGGGTTGGTAATCTGGTGTGAAGGCAAAGGGCGCGGCATGGCCCCACCATCCGGCCAGCGGTTGCCAAAAGCGGTCGGTGTGCTCTGGGCGCACCCACACAAAAGCCGGAGCGCCGGGGCCACCATTGAGGTATTTGTAGCCGCAGCCCACCGCAAAATCGGCCCCCGAGCCGTTCAGGTCAACGGGCACCGCGCCTGCGCTGTGCGCCAAGTCCCACACCGTCAGGATGCCTTGCGCATGGGCCTGTGCGGTGAGGGCCTGCATGTCGTGCATGGCGCCGGTGCGGTAGTTCACATGGGTGAGCATCAATACCGCCACATCGGCTTGCAAGGCGGCCGCCAGGTCTTCGGCCTCGACCAATTGCAGGGTGTAGCCACGTTCTTTGCACAGGGCCTCGGCGATGTACAGGTCGGTGGGGAAGTTGCTGCGTTCGCTGATGATTTTGGTTTTGTGGGGGTGGTCAGCGGCGGCGATGTGCAGTGCAGCGGCGAGCACCTTGAACAGGTTGATCGAAGTGCTGTCAGCGGCCACCACTTCGCCTGGTTGTGCGCCGATAACGCGGGCGATTTTGTCGCCCACGCGCTGGGGCAGGGTGAACCAACCTGCTGAGTTCCAGCTTTTGATCAGGTCATGTCCCCATTCGCGGGTGATGGCATGGGCCACGCGGGCCGGGGCGGTTTTGGGTAACACGCCCAGCGAGTTGCCGTCCAGGTAGATGACGCCTGCGGGCAAGTCAAATTGCGCACGCAAGACACGCAGCGGGTCTTGCGCGTCCAGCAGTTCGCAGTCTTGCAGGGTGGGGGTGAGGTTCATCATAGGTGAGTCTTTCAAGCGTTGTTCAAAGTTCGCGCAAGACCACTCGCACCGGGCTGGCGTCGGCGGTCATGAGTTTGAGGGGCAGCGCGATCAGTTCGTAATCGCCTTCGGGCACCTCGTCGAGCAGCAGGTTTTCCAGCACGCGCAGGCCGCGCTGTCTGATCGCCTGGTGGCTGGGCAAGGCTTTGCTGTCGGCCGGGTCGATGCTGGCGCTGTCGGTGCCGATCAGCAGCACGCCCAGGTCGGCCAGGTGTTGCACGCAGGCGGGGTCAAAACCGGTGAGCTGGGTGTCAAAGTGTTGGCTTGGAAACTGACGGTAGGTCCTCACCAGCAGCCGCTCGGGCACATCGCTCAGGGCGCGCTGCAGGTGGGCGGTGGTGATCAAGGGGCCCGCGTCCAGCGCGTGGATGACGCGGCAGCGGCCCAGAAAGGGCTGCAGGTCCAAAGCGCCCACGGCCGCGCCTTGTGGGTGGTAATGCAGCGGGGCATCGGCATGTGCGCCCACATGGGGCGACATCGTGATGGCGCTCACGTTGACCGGGCAAGTGTCCGACAGCGTGGCCGCCCATTCTTGGGTGTAAGGCGTGTCGCCCGGAAAGACCGGGCTGCGGGCATCAACAGGCGGGGAAATGTCCCAAAGTTTTTTCATGGTGAGCGAAGGTAGCACCGCCCAAAAAACCGTGGTGTCGGTTTTTTCCAACACCCGTGAAATTCAGGCGTTCAGTGCGGGCAGGCCGTGGCGGCGGCGGGCTTGTTCACAGGCGGGGCTGCCTTCTTCAAATTCACGGCAAGGCGAAGGCCGCCATTCGTAAATGCCGCAAATGGCTTTTTCACCGGTCTTGCCATAAAGCGCGGCGCAGCGCGGTGGGCTGTGGTCTGTGCCGCGCATGCGGCAAGTGTGCTCGGTGATCGGCGAGGCCAAGCCCGCAGGCACATTGCCGCCGCCTTCTTCGTATTCGTAGACTGAAAAATCCACCCGAAAGCTGACGCAGCAAGCGCCGCAGGTGGTGCAAGCAGACATGTCAGGCGTTCACGCGACCTAACAGCAAAAATTCCATCAGCGCTTTTTGTGCATGCATGCGGTTCTCGGCTTCGTCCCAGACCACCGATTGCGGGCCATCGATGACTTCGGCGCTGACTTCTTCGCCTCGGTGGGCGGGCAGGCAGTGCATGAACAGGGCGTCGGGCTTGGCCACTTGCATCATGGCTTCGTCCACGCACCAGTCGGCAAAGGCTTTTTTGCGGGCTTCGTTTTCGGCCTCAAAGCCCATGCTGGTCCACACGTCGGTGGTGACCAGGTCAGCGCCACGGCAAGCGTCTTCGGGGTCTTTGAAAATTTTGTAGCTGTCGGCGCTGCGCAAACCGGCCACGGCTTGGTCCACTTCGTAGCCGCTGGGCGTGCTCAGGTGCACGGTGAAACCGAGCAACTCGGCCGCCTGCAGCCAGGTGTTGGCCATGTTGTTGCCGTCGCCCACCCATGCCACCGTTTTACCCTGAATGGAGCCACGGTGTTCGATGTAAGTGAAGATGTCCGCCAGGATTTGGCAGGGGTGGAACTCGTTGGTCAGGCCGTTGATGACGGGCACGCGCGAGTGCGAGGCAAAACGCTCAATTTTGTCTTGGCCGTAGGTGCGGATCATGACGAGATCGGTCATGCGGCTGATGACGCGGGCGCTGTCTTCGATGGGCTCGGAGCGGCCCAGCTGGCTGTCACCCGTGGTCAGGTGCACCACCGAGCCGCCGAGTTGGTACATGCCGGCTTCAAAGCTCACACGGGTGCGGGTGCTGGCTTTTTCAAAGATCATGGCCAGCGTGCGGTCGGCCAGCGGGTGGTATTTTTCGTAGGCCTTGAACTTGCGCTTGATCTCGGCGGCACGCGCAAACACATGCGCGTACTCGTCAGCAGAGAGGTCGGTGAACTCCAGGTAGTGCCGCACGGGCGCAGGGGCGTTGCTCATGTGGATTCGGCCAAGAAGGTTTTGATCAAGGGCACCAAAATGGCGACCACTTCGTCGGCTTCGGCCTCGGTCATGACCAGCGGTGGGACCAGGCGGATCACGCTGTCGGCCGTCACGCTCAGCAGCAGGCCGGCTTCGGCGGCCCGTGTCCAAATGGCGCCGCAAGGACGGTCCAGTTCGATGCCCAGCATCAGGCCTTGGCCCCGGATTTCCTTGACGCCTTGAACCCCGGCCAGGGCTTTTTCAAGGGAGCCGCGCAAATGGTCACCCACCCGCGCTGCATTGGCCATCAGACCGTCTTTTTCCATGATGCGGATGGTCTCCACACCTGCGCGCATGGCCAACGGGTTGCCACCAAAAGTGGTGCCGTGGTTGCCGGGCTGGAAGATGTGGGCGGCCTTGGGCCCCGCCACCACCGCGCCGATTGGCACGCCCGATCCCAAGCCCTTGGCCAGCGGCATGACGTCGGGCACGATGCCTGCCCACTGGTGGGCAAACCATTTGCCGGTGCGGCCCATGCCGCATTGCACCTCGTCGATCATCAGGAGCCAGTCTTTTTGGTCGCACAGGGCGCGCACTTGTTTCAGGTATTCGATGCGCATCGGGTTGATGCCACCTTCGCCCTGAATCGTTTCCATGAACACGGCCACCACGTTGGGGTTGCCTTCGGTCGCTTTTTTCAGGGCTTCAATGTCATTGACCGGCACGCGCAAAAAACCGTCGAGCATAGGGCCGAAACCTTTTTTCAGCTTCTCGTTGGCTGTGGCGCTCAGGGTGGCGATGCTGCGGCCGTGGAAGGCTTTTTCGTAGACCACGATCTCGGGTTTGTCGATGCCCTTGTCGTGGCCGTATTTGCGGGCCAGCTTGATGGCCGCTTCGTTGGCTTCCAAGCCGGTGCAGCAAAAAAACACGTTCGTCATGCCCGACAACTCGACCAGCTTGGCCGCCAGCACTTCGGCGTTGGGCACATGGAAATAGTTACAGCTGTGGATCATCTTGCTGATCTGGTCTTGCAGCGCGGGCACCAAGTCGGGGTGGTTGTGGCCTAGCGTGTTCACGGCGATGCCAGCCAGCGCGTCCAGATAGGGCTTGCCATTGACGTCCCAAACTCGGCAACCCTGACCATGGCTGAGTGCGATAGGCAGTCGGCCATAGGTGTTCATGGTGTGCGGTGAGGCGGCTTCAATGTGAGCGGTCATGCGTGAACTCCTGAAATAAAAATCGGCCCAATGAAGATGGGCCGCTGAAGTGAGATTTTAGAGGCAGAAAGGCTGGGGTCGCGCCTGTTCTTTCCAGCCTTTCGCGTAGGGGGTTTGAATGGCTTAGAGTCTTATATAAGATAGAATACTTGGGTAAACCTGTGGGTGGCGATCCCGCGCTGCGGGTCCGATTGATACACACCTCTATCCGATGGTTTCCAACAACGCCAAAGAAGTTTTCATCCAGGGCATCACCCAGGACGGTAAGCCTTTCAGGCCCAGCGACTGGGCCGAACGCTTGGCGGGCGTCATGAGCCAGTTCCGTCCCGGCGGCGCTTCGCCGGGCAGTCACCTGAGCTATTCCCCTTGGTGCATTCCCACCACATTGGCCGGGGTCAAGTGCGTGATCGTGAACCGTGAACTGCGCGATGACAACGTCATGGCCTGGGATTTCGTGATGAACTTTGCGCGCGACAACGGCTTGCAAGTGGCTGAAGCCTGTTTGTTGCCCGACCCACTCTCCCAAAAATAACCCGCCCAAAAAAAGCAAACTGCCTTCGGGCGGTTTTTCATTTTGAGCCCATAGAGCCGGGGGCAGGGCATGGGTGGGGGACGATTTTTGCGAGCGAAGCGAGTCATGAGGAACCCGCCTATGCCCTGCCCCCGGCGGGTTACGAGCGACCATGAAAAAACCGCCCGAAGGCGGTTCAGTGTTCGCGGACAGCGCACCCGTTTCAAACGGCAGCGAGGACAAAGCCTCGCCGGGCTGTTGATCTGGTGGAGCGGATCAGGCTGCGGCAAGGGCCAAAGTCTTGACTTTGGCGCTCAGGCGGCTCTTGTCACGAGCGGCCTTGTTTTTGTGGAAGATGCCCTTGTCGGCAATGATGTCCACCACGGTTTGCATTTTGGCAAACAACTCGGTGGCTTTGGACTTGTCGCCGGCTGCAACGGCTTTTTCGACGTTTTTCACAGCAGTGCGGTATTTGGAGCGCAGCGAAGAGTTCGCGGCGTTGATTTTGACGTCTTGACGGACGCGTTTACGACCGGATGCAAGACGGGGGTTTTTCTTTTTGGGTTTAGCGGATGCCATGTATTAGTTCTTTCAGTGTCTGAGGATGATGTCCAGCGAACCGGGTATTCTAGCAGACCTGCAGCGGGTGTCTGGCGCCACGGAATGAGCGCCAGCCCGGGCCTGCACGCCAATCCCCGCCTCGGCCATGGCCTTGCGGGTCCGTCAGGAAGTGACCGCTACACTCGCCCACTGTGAGCCTCCTCCGTTCTGCCTCCGTCGTGTCGATTTTTACCCTGGCCTCCCGGGTCACGGGTTTGGTGCGCGAGTTGCTGATCGCCTCCATGTTCGGGGCCAGCGCCTTGACCGATGCCTTCAATGTGGCTTTTCGCATTCCCAACCTGTTTCGGCGCTTGTTTGCCGAAGGGGCCTTCAGCCAGGCCTTTGTGCCGGTGCTGGCCGCCAGCCGCGCCCAGCATGGCGACGAGGCGACCAAGGAGGTGATCGACAGCGTGGCCACAGCCTTGGCTTGGTCGGTGCTGGCTTTGTCGTTGGTGGGGGTGTTGGCTTCGCCCTGGTTGGTGTGGGCGTTGGCCAGTGGCCTGCAGCAAGATGCCCGGGGGTATGGCGCAGCGGTGCACATGACGCGCTGGATGTTCCCCTACATCGCCTTCATGTCCATGGTGGCGCTGTCGGCCGGCATTTTGAACACCTGGAAACGTTTTGCTGTGCCCGCAGCCACGCCGGTGCTGCTGAATGTGAGCGTGATCGCGGCCACTTGGTTTTTGTCGCCTTGGTTGGCCAAGCAAGGCGTGGAGGCCATCTATGCCTTGCCCGTGGGGGTGATGGTGGGCGGGGCGCTGCAGTTGGCGGTGCAGATTCCGGCCTTGGTCCGGCTGGGTTTGCTACCCCGCCTGGGCGTGCGGCCCCGCGCTGTTAAAAAGGCCTGGACCAACCCCGCCACCTTGAACATCCTGCGCCTGATGGGGCCGGCCTTGCTGGGCGTGGGCGTGGCCCAAATTTCCTTGCTCATCAACACCCAGATCGCCTCTTACATGGCCCCGGGCAGCGTCAGTTGGCTCACCTATGCCGACCGTTTGATGGAGTTCCCGACGGCCATTTTGGGTGTGGCGCTGGGCGTGGTGCTGATGCCTCAGCTGGCCGCAGCCAAAGCCACAGGAGACACGGAACGTTATGCCGCCATGCTGGACTGGGGGTTGCGCATGGTGTTGCTGCTGGCTTTGCCCTGTGCGGCGGCTTTGCTGGTGTTTGCGCAGCCGCTGGTGTCGGTGCTCTACCACTATGGGGCCTTCACTGACCGCGATGTGCAGCAAACCACTTTGGCCCTGACGGGCTATGGCGTGGGCTTGCTGGGCCTGGTGGCCATCAAGGTGCTGGCTCCCGGCTATTACGCCAGCCAGGACATCCGCACCCCGGTGCGCATCGCGGTGGTGGTGCTGGTGCTCACGCAGGTCTTCAACTTCATTTTGGTGCCTTATCTGGCCCACGCCGGGCTGGCGCTGTCCATTGGTTTGGGCGCTTTGGTCAATGCCGTGTGGCTGCTGGTGGGATTGCTGCGACGGGGCAGTTACAAGCCGCAGCCCGGTTGGTGGCGCTTTGGCTTGCAGGTGCTGCTGGCCACGGGCTTGTTAACTGCCTTGCTGTGGTTCGCAGCGAACCATTTGCCCTGGGTGGCCATGCGCCAAGAGGTCTGGCTGCGCATTGGCTGGATGGTGGTGGTTTTGGCGGTTTCTGCCTTGCTTTATTTTGGTGTATTGTGGGCCTCAGGTTTGCGGCTCAAAGCGTTTCTCAAGCGTTGAACCATTCCATATGTCTTTGAATCTCTCCCCTCCGACCCCGCTCAGCTACTTTGCCAGCTTGGTGCAAAGCGACGAACAGTTTCCCTTGCTGGAGGCTGCGGCCAGTCTGGCGCAGGATGAAGAACCCGCGCTGGATGTGCAACAGGTGCTTGACGATGTGGCGCGCTTGGTCAAAAGGGTGACGGCGCGCATGCCCGAGGCGGCCGATGACCTGACCCGATTGGCCATCTTGACGCAGGTGTTTTACAAAGACCTGGGTTTCGGGATGAATGCCAACGACTATTACGCCCCGGAAAACAGCTACATCTTCGACGTGTTACGCACGCGTCGGGGGATTCCGATTTCACTGGCTGTGATTTGGCTGGAGTTGGCCCAAGCCCTGGACTTGCAGGCGCAAGGCATTTCCTTTCCTGGCCATTTTTTGGTCAAAGTGGCGCTGGAGGGCGGCTTGGTGGTGCTGGACCCGCTCACGGGCGAGTCTTTGGGGTTGGACAATTTGTCAGAGCGGCTGAGCCCTTACAGGGATCCCGCAGACCAGTTTGCTGCCCCGGACTTGGACGAAGGTGAAACCCCTTTGGGCTTGTATTTGCAAGCCTGCCCGCCCCGTGACATGCTGGCCCGCATGCTGCGCAATCTGAAAGAAATTTTCCGCTCGCAAGAGGATTGGCCTCGCATGCTGCAGGTGCTCGACCGGTTGGTGGTTTTACTGCCCGAGACTTGGGAGGAGCGACGCGATCGGGGCCTGGTGCATGCCGAGTTGGGTCATGTGCACGAGGCCTTGCAGGACCTGAGGCAATACTTGGAGGCCGTGCCGGCAGCGCCCGATACGGCGGCGCTTCGCAACCGGGTCAGTGAGCTTTCGGCTCTTTGACCCTGCGCTGATTCGGCCCAGATTTCTTGCTTTCAAGCCCTACGGCTTGGGGCGCAAAAGCTCAGGCCACCACCACCTGGGCGCCATCGCCTTGCGGCGCGATGCGGCCGATCGTGTAAACCGCTTCACCCATGGCGCGCAGTGTGGCGGCGCAGGCCTGGGCTTGGGCTGCGTCAATGACCACCACCATGCCAATGCCGTTGTTGAAGGTGCGGTTCATTTCGAGGTCGTCGATGCCAGCCGTCTTTTGCAGCCAGGCAAACAGCTCGGTTTGGGGCCAACTGCCTTTTTGCAGGTGGGCGGCCAGGCCATCAGGCAACACGCGGGGAATGTTTTCGATCAAACCGCCACCGGTGATGTGCGCCAATGCCTTGATGCCAGAGGCATCTTCCGTATTCGGGTGCGCCGCCAGCGCCGTCAACACGTTCAGCACATACAGGCGGGTGGGCGCCATCAGGGCTTGCTTGAAGGGCTTTCCGTCGAGCGTGGCCGGGGTGTCGGCACCGGCGCGCTCAATGCATTTGCGCACCAGGGAAAAACCGTTGCTGTGCACGCCGCTGGACCCTAGGCCCAGCACCACATCCCCGGCTTTCACGTTTTGGCCCGTGAGGATTTTGGATTTCTCGACGGCGCCGACCGCAAAACCGGCCAGATCGTATTCGCCTGGAGGGTACATGCCAGGCATCTCGGCGGTTTCGCCGCCGATCAGGGCGCAACCCGACAGCTCGCAGCCCTTGGCAATGCCGCCCACCACCGCCGCCGCGGTGTCTACGTCCAGCTTGCCACAGGCAAAGTAGTCGAGGAAGAAAAGGGGCTCGGCGCCTTGCACCAGCACGTCGTTCACGCTCATGGCCACCAGGTCGATGCCCACGGTGTCGTGCATGTCCCATTCAAACGCCAGCTTGAGCTTGGTGCCCACGCCATCGGTTCCGCTGACCAGCACAGGCTCTTTGTAGCGCTTGGGCACTTCAAAAAGGGCGCCAAAACCACCGATGCCAGCCAGCACGCCTTCACGCATGGTTTTTTTGGCCAGGGGTTTGATGCGCTCTACCAGCGCGTCACCTGCAACGATGTCGACGCCAGCGTCTTTGTACGAAAGAGGGGTTTGAGTCATGGTTTAGGCCCGAATGGGGCGTGTGAATGGGGAGAGGGCCAATAAACAGGCTGGCAGACTAAAATCAAGGCTTATTTTAAGGGTTAGCCCTGAGCTCACGGGCTTGACCCTGGTAAAACAAGAGACTGCATGCAAGCTCCCCTTCCTTTTTTGATGACCCGACTGGCCGCCTGGCTGGGCATGGCCCTGCTGGCCGTGCTGGTTTTATGGTTGCTCGCGCCGGTATTGGCGCCGTTTGTCATTGCGGCGGTCATGGCCTATGTTCTGCACCCCTTGGTGATCAGGCTGGAGCGTGTGGCCGGAGGGCGTTTGCCACGTGCTCTGGCTGTGGTGTTGGTAGAGGCGCTGGCCTTGCTGTCTCTTTTGGGCTTGTTTTTGCTGCTGGTGCCGATCCTGGTGCGCGAATGGCCCCTGTTGCAGCAGCAACTGCCTTTGCTGCTCGACCGCTTGGGCGATGCCATCAACCCTTTGTTGGCCCAATTGGGCCTGAACGTCTCGCTGGATTTGGGCGAACTGAAAAAGCAACTGGTGACTTACCTGAGCGCGAACCGTGAAGACTGGTGGGCCCCACTCATGTCCTCGCTCAAACTCGGCGGCAGCGTGGCGCTGGCTTTGGCGGGTTATGCGGTGCTGGTGCCTGTGGCCTTGTTTTACATGCTGTACGACTGGACCCGGATGGTCAACAGCGTGCTCGAGTTGGTGCCACCTGCCTGGCGCAAGCGATTTGATGGCTTCATGCAAGACTGTGACGAGGTGCTGGGCGAGTACCTGCGTGGGCAGATGCTGGTGATGTTGGCACTGGCCGTGTTTTACTCGTTGGGCCTGAGTTTGTTTGGTCTGGATCTGGCCCTGCCCATCGGCGTGTTCACCGGGCTGGCCGTGTTTGTGCCGTATTTGGGCTTTGGCCTGGGCCTGGTGCTGGCGCTGTTGGCCGGTTTGCTGCAGTTGGCGCCCTCGCAAGCCGTGATGATGGTGGCCGTGGTCTATGGCTTGGGTCAGTTGATTGAGAGCTTTGTGCTCACGCCGCGCTTGGTGGGGGAGCGCATCGGCTTGCACCCGCTGGCTGTGATATTGGCCTTGATGGCCTTTGGTCAGGTGCTGGGTTTTGTGGGTGTACTGATCGCCTTGCCCGCCAGTGCCGTCTTGCTGGTGGGCTTGCGCCGCGTGCGTCACCAATATCTGCAAAGCGAGCTCTACCAAAAAAGTGGTTATGACGATGCCGAGCAGGGACCTGACCGGGCATGAAGCAACTGGCTTTGGACATCGGCCTGGCTTCAACACCCACGCTGGACAACTTTTTTGCAGGCCCCAATGCAGCGGCCTTGAGTCACTTGCGTTTGTGGACCGCCTCGGGCAGCCGCTCGCCGGTGCCTACTTATTTGTGGGGTGAGAGTGGTTCGGGCAAAACCCATTTGCTTCATGCGGTGCACCAAGTGCTGCAAGAGCAGGGCGCGCAGGTCGGCTGGCTGGATGCCCACAGCATGGACCCGCCCGAGTTCAATGACCATTGGGTCGCTGTGCTGATGGACGATGTGCACCTGTACAACGCCGAGCAGCAGCACACCGCATTCAATTGGTTTGTCAACGCTTTGACGCCCCGCAGCGGCACGCCGCGTTGGGTCTTGGCCGCAGGGGCTTGGCCACCGGCCGATTTGAAGCTGCGCGACGACTTGCGCAGCCGCTTGGGCTGGGGCCACATCGAGGCCCTGCAGGTCCTTGGAGAGCCCGAGCGTCGCGCCGTGCTGCGTCAAGAGGCCGACGCCAAGGGATTGTTTTTGAGTGACGAGGTCATGTCTTACATGCTCAAGCGCTTTTCGCGTGATTTGGGCAGCCTGATGCAGCTGCTCGACCATCTGGACCAATACGCCTTGCAAACGCAACGCGCCCTGACCATTCCGCTGGTGCGCGCGATGCTGGAGAACGAATGAAACTCGCCCTGTTTGATCTGGACCACACCTTGCTTCCGCTGGACTCTGACCACAGCTGGGGCGTGTTCACCACCGAAATGGGCTGGAACGACCCGGTGGTGTTCAGTCAGCGCAACGACGAGTTTTATGCCCACTACCAGGCGGGCACACTCGATATTCATGATTACGTTCGCTTTGCCACCCGCGCCGCCCGCGAACGCGGCGCATCCCAGGCGGCCGAAGCACATGCCCGTTACATGGACGAAGTGATCCGCCCGCGCATCACGCCCGAGGCGCTGGCGCTGGTACGATCGCACCAGCATGCCGGTGATACGGTCATGATCGTGACCGCCACCAACGAGTTCGTGACCCGCCCGATCGCCCAAGCCTTCGGTGTGAGCGAGTTGATCGCTGTCGATCTTGAACGCGATGCCAGCGGCTGGATCACGGGTGAGATCCGGGGCACTCCGTCGTTTCGCGAGGGTAAAGTCACCAGGGTCGCCAATTGGCTGGGTCAAAAAGGCTTGGGCTGGGGAGATGTGGAGATGACCTTTTATTCCGACTCCATGAACGACCTGCCGCTTCTGGAAAAAGCCCACCATCCGGTGGCAACGAACCCTGACGCTCGGTTGCGTCAACTGGCCTCAGAACGTGGCTGGCGCATCCTCGAACTCTTTCAAGAATGATCAAACAATTCATCGACAAGTTGATGGGCAAAGCGCCCAAAAGCAACAAACCCCATTTTGGCCGCCGCACCGAGGTGCCTGCGTCTGTGCACGGCATCGACCCCAATTTGGTGGACGAGCGCGCCATTAACGTGACACGCACCCTGCAGCAGGCCGGTTTTGAGGCCTACATCGTGGGCGGCGCGGTGCGCGATTTGCTTTTGGGCCTGCGTCCCAAAGACTTTGACGTGGCCACGGATGCCACGCCTGAACAGGTCAAGGGCCTGTTTCGCCGCGCTTTCATCATTGGGCGACGCTTTCGCATCGTGCATGTGGTGTACGGCCGGGGGCGCGACAACGAAGTGATCGAGGTTTCCACCTTCCGGGCGCACCTGGACAACGTGGCTGCAGAACAGGTCAAGGGCAACGAGCGCACCAGCAAACGCCAGCTCGAAGGCATGCAACACGCCGTGGATTCATCGGGTCGTGTGCTGCGCGACAACGTCTGGGGCCCTCAAGACGAAGACGCCACACGGCGCGATTTCACCGTGAACGCCATGTACTACGACCCCGAGTCGCAGATCGTGGTGGATTACCACGGCGGCATACAGGATTCGAAAAAGCGCGTCCTGCGCATGATTGGCGACCCGGTGGCGCGTTACCGAGAAGACCCGGTGCGCATCATCCGTGCCGTGCGTTTTGCGGCCAAACTCAGCCCCTTGGGCTTCAAGCTCGAAGCCAAGACCGCCAAGCCGCTGACCCAGTCGGCCACTTTGCTGGCCGACGTACCGCAAAGCCGTTTGTTTGACGAGATGCTCAAGCTGCTGCAAACCGGACATGCGCTGGCGTCCATTGAGCAGCTGAAAAAGCTGGGCTTGGCCACCGGCATTTACCCTTTGCTGGATGTGGTGGTGGAGCGGGCCGACAGTGCTTTTGTAGAAGTCGCTCTGGCCGATACCGATCGCCGCGTGGGCGAGGGTAAGCCCGTCGCCCCGAGCTTCTTGTTGGCCTGTGTGTTGTGGGCCGACGTGCGCGAAGGCTGGGCCAAACGCCTGGCCCGCAAAGAGCACCCGCATCCGGCCCTGCAAGACGCGATCGACGAGGTGTTCGATGCACGCATTGGCGATGTGTCCGGGCGTGGCAAGCTAGCCGCCGACATGCGCGAGATCTGGATGATGCAACCGCGCTTTGAAAAGCGCGTGGGCAGCACGCCCTTTGGCCTGGTCGAGCAGACGCGCTTTCGCGCAGGCTTTGACTTTTTGCGTTTGAGAGCAGACATCGAGGAAGTGGACATTCGCTTGGCCGACTGGTGGCAAGAGTTCAGCATGGCCAGCGATTCAGAGCGTGAAGACTTGGTGCAGGCCGCCAAGGCAGAGCAACAGACCTCGCAGGCAGCCAAGCCGCGTGTGCGCCGCGCACCCCGACCAGAAGGCGCGCCAGCGCCTGCACCACTGGACACAAAGCCTGCCGCTTCAGAGTCTGAAAACGCTGGGTTTGGCGAGCCCAAAAAACGCCGCCGTCGCCGCCGCAAACCCGGTGAGGCGGGCGATTCGGCTGCCGATTCAGGCTCCACGGGCTAATTCGGCCCTGAATTGGCCCTGAAACTCGCCCATGGCCCTCTTGCCGCGTCAGAGCGTGACCGCGTATGTGGCGCTTGGGGCCAATTTGGGCGGTGCACGGCAGCAGGTGCTGCAAGCCTTCGATGCCCTGGCGCTGTTGCCCAGCACCCAGTTGACCTGCCGCTCGCATCTTTACCGCACAGCGCCTCATGAAGCGCAGGGGCCGGATTTCTTCAATGCCGTGGCCTGCATTGGCACGCGCTTGACTGCACCCGATTTGCTGGATGCTTTACAGGCCATCGAAAACCAAGCAGGCCGTCTGCGACCATATCTTCATGCCCCAAGAACTTTGGATTTGGATTTGCTTTTCTACGGTGAAGCCCAGGTGTTCAGCCCGCGCCTGACTTTGCCCCATCCGCGCTGGCGAGACAGAGCCTTTGTGCTCTTTCCCTTGGCCGATGTGTGGCCAGCTCGCGTGAACCCTGAAGACTTGCTGCGTGTGGCCGGGCAGGGCATTGAGCGCTTGCCAGAGGATGTATCTGGCGTTGCCTTATCCGGTGTGGGCTTTACTGGCTGATCAAGCGGGCGGCCTCGATCTGGTATTCGAAAAAACGCTGGAAGCTGAATACCAGGCTGGCCATCAAAACGGTGGTGCCTAACAACAATGCGGTGGCGATGCCAATGACCGTGCCCCAGTGGGTGCGGCCTGCTGGGTTGAGTTCCTCGCTTTTGGGGTTGAATTTGGCATTCCATTTTTCAATGCCGCTCAAGCCGTAAACAATGGCGTTCAGGGCACACCCTGCAATCGTGAACCCCAGCAAAGGGATCAGCAACCAACTGAGCGTGTCGTCTTGGCCCAACTGCTGCACGCGCTCCAGCCCATAAAAACCCAGTGCCGTTGGAATAGGCAGCAACCAGCCCAGCGTGTCTGAAAATCCGTAAAGGTAAAACCGGTGAATGCCCAAAGGACCCGTCCAAAAAGCCAACCAAGTTGCAATTGTTTTGTTTTTCATGAGGCTGATTATTGCGGAGCGGTGCTGTCACCGGCGCCCAAAGGCTTTTCCATCATGACCACATCGAGCCAACGGTCGAATTTCCAGCCGCATGACTTGATGACGCCCACATGGTTAAAACCCAAAGCGGTGTGCACGCCAATCGAGCCCGCATTGGCTGAATCGCCAATGACTGCCAAAAATTTGCGAACACCAACACGCTCAGCTTGCGTGCACAACTCCGCCAGTAAAGCCCGGCCCATGCCTTTGCGTTGCACGGCTGGGGCCATGTAAATCGAATCTTCGGCAGAAAAACGGTAGGCTGGACGGGGTTTGAACCAGTTGCAATAGGCAAAACCCATCACGCGGCCTTCGTCTTCGACCACGAGATAAGGCAGGGCCTTGGACAGCACATCGGCTCGGCGGCCCGCCATATCGGCCTCGGTGGGGGGATCGATCTCGAAAGTGCCTGTGCCGGTGAGCACATGGTGGCGGTAAATGGCGGTGATGGTGGCGACGTCTTCGTCTCGGCTCGGTCGGATCAGAGGCAAGGCATAACTCCCGTTGTATAATGGCAGGCTTTTCAGTGTGTCACTGGCCGGGTGGCCAGTTGCGTGTCTCAAACGCTGAAGGATACCGGGCATCTCGGCCATTTTTGCCGATGTTGTCCAACCACCCAAGGATAAATCATGGTTGTTATTCGTCTGAACCGCGGCGGCTCTAAAGCACGTCCTTTTTTCAATATCGTTGTCGCCGACAAGCGCGTGCGTCGCGATGGCCGCTTCCTCGAGCGCATCGGTTTCTACAACCCCACAGCCAAAGGTGGCGAAGAGGGATTGCGCATTGCACAAGACCGTTTGACTTACTGGAAAAGCGTTGGCGCCCAGGCTTCTCCCACTGTGGAACGCCTGATCCGTCAATCTGGCAAAGTCGCAGCCTGATCGGCACGACTTGGTCATGCGTCCCCCTTTGGAAACAGCCGCACTGCCGGCTGACGCCATCGAAATCGGACGCATCACCGATGCTTGGGGCATCAAAGGCTGGTTCAAGGTCTTGCCCCACAGCGCCTCGCCCGAGGCGCTTTTTTCTGCCAAAACTTGGTTTTTGTTGCCACCCGATCGGCCGATGAAACCCCAGCGTGGCCAAGAGTCTGCATTCTCCGCACAACAGGCTTGGCGTGAGCCGTTGTTGCTCAATATCCTCGAAGTCAAAGATCACTCCGACACCGTGGTGGCACGTGCCCAAAGCATTGACGACCGCAACACATCCGAAACCTTGCGCGGTGGCCGAATTTTTGTGTCACGCGCCAGCTTTCCTGCGGCGGCTGAGGGCGAGTACTACTGGGTCGATCTGATCGGACTGCAAGTGTTCAACCGTGGAGGTGTGGATCTGGGTCAGGTGCGTGACCTCATGTCCACCGGCCCACAAACGGTGCTGGTCATTGAAGCTTCGGCCGAAGCGGAAGGTGGCAAACCTCTCGAGCGCATGATCCCGTTTGTGGCGGCTTTCGTCGATGGTGTTGATTTGCCGGCCAAGCGCATCACCGTCGACTGGCAGCCCGACTACTGAGCCGCCCCGGCCGTGGAGGGCCATCCCCATGCGCTTTGACATCATCACCCTCTTTCCCGAGCTGTTTGCGCCGCTGTTGACCAGCGGCATCACGCGCCGTGCTTACGAAAGCGGTTTGGTGGAGGTGCATTTCTGGAATCCCCGCGATCACGCCGAAGGCCGTTACCGTCGTGTCGACGACCGCTCATTTGGCGGTGGTCCTGGCATGGTCATGTTGGCCGAGCCCTTGTTCAAATGCCTCACGGCCATTCGTGCTGAGCGCCAGGAAACAAGTCCTGCACCTTTGGTGCTGTTTTCACCCATTGGTCAGACGCTGAACCACGGTGCCGTTGAGCAATGGTCGGCAAGCGCGGGCGCTGTGATGTTGTGTGGGCGCTATGAAGGCGTGGACCAACGCTTTATCGACCAGTATGTGGACCAGCAAATCAGTCTGGGCGACTTTGTGCTGTCGGGCGGTGAAATCGCGGCCATGGCCTTGCTGGATGCGGTGGCCCGGTTGCAGCCGGGTGTGCTGGGCGATGAGGGCAGCCACCAGCTCGACAGCTTCAACCCGGCGCTCGACGGTCTGCTGGACAGCCCGCATTACACCCGTCCCGAGGTCTGGCAGGGCCATGCCGTACCAGCTGAATTGATGTCGGGTCACCATGCGCACATCGCGCGTTGGCGGCGTGAGCAAAGCCTGAGTTTGACGGCCATGCACCGCCCCGATTTGCTCGAACAAGCCCGCCAGGCTGGGTGTCTGAATCGCCAGGACGATGCCTTTCTGAAACAGTCTCTTGCCAGCATGACTGGCGCGAAAGAGCCCCCGTCTGGGGAAAAGCTATAATCAGGGGCTTTTCGATCCTCTACCCGCCGCGATCTGGCTCAGTCATGAACAAGCATGGCCTTTACAGCACAGAACGCCCCTTGTGTAGCGAGGCATGATCGGACGGAGTTCAAAAATGAATTTGATTCAAACTCTTGAGCAGGAAGAAATTGCCCGTCTGGGTAAAGTGATTCCTGAATTTGCCCCCGGCGACACCGTGATCGTCAGCGTCAACGTGGTGGAAGGTGCGCGCAAGCGTGTTCAAGCCTACGAAGGTGTTGTGATCGCCAAGCGTAACCGTGGTCTGAACAGTGGCTTCACTGTGCGCAAGATCTCCAGTGGCGAAGGCGTGGAACGTACGTTTCAAACCTACAGCCCTGTGATCGCCAGCATTGAAGTCAAGCGCCGTGGTGATGTTCGCCGCGCCAAGCTGTACTACCTGCGTGACCGCAGTGGCAAGTCGGCTCGCATCAAAGAAAAATTGCCTCAGCGTAAAGCAGCACCTGCTGCCAAAGCGTAAAGCCTTTTCGGCCATGCGGAAAAACCGCCCGGGTTTGCGCCCAGGGCGGTTTTTTTATGGGTGCTTCAAAACGTAGAGCCATGCGCACATCCATGCCGTCCGGCCATGAAAAAAGGCCTTGCCGGTGCGGGCAAGACCTTGGAGGGGATCTTGAAGTCCTGGGTGAAACCCAGGGAAACGATCAAGCGCGCGTGATTTTCAGCACGCGAGTGCCGCCACGCTTGCCAGCAGGGCCTTCGCCTGCGGCATGTGGTTTGAAGTTGCTGGCACCAAAGGGCTTGGGTCCGCGGGCGAACTTGTCACCGGCACCTGCCGCGCCGCGAGGCGCGGGACGAGCGGCGTTGCGGTTGTCACCGCCACGGTCTTCCCAACGGCCACCCTGACGTGGACCGTCCTGGCGAGCGTCTTGTCGCGGGGCAGGGCGGCTGTCACCCTTGTCCCAGGGGTGCGCAGGTGCACCGCGCTGCTCAAAGCGGTCTCCACCACGGGTGTCGCCACCACGTGGAGCGTCAAAACGGCCGCCATCCTTGCGGGCATCGAAGCGGGGTTCGCTGCGCTGATCAAAGCGCGGCTGCTCGTCACGGAAGTTGCCACGCGGGGGGCGGTTGTCAAAGCCACCGCCACCATTGTCTCGCTCACGGTTGCCACCGAAGTCGCGGCCACCGGGGGCGGGACGGCCACCACGGAAACCACCGCCTGCGTTGGCGTAATTGCGCTCGCCACCAAATCGGTCACCGCCACGGCCCATGGGCTTGCGGGCTTCGGGCATGCGCACCTTGGGCTCCAGGCCTGGAATCACTTCGGCCTTGAAAGGCTGGCGTGTGTAGGACTCGATGTCTCCGATCTTGCGGCGGTCACGGATCTCGGCAAAGGTCACGGCCAAGCCGTCGCGGCCTGCACGTCCTGTGCGACCAATGCGGTGGGTGTAGTCTTCAGCCTTCATCGGCAAGCCGAAGTTGAAGACGTGGGTGATGGTGGGTACGTCGATGCCGCGAGCGGCGACGTCGGTGGCGACCAGAATCTGGACTTGGCCGTTGCGCAGCGCCATCAGGCGGCGGTTGCGCATGCCTTGGCTCAAAGCGCCGTGCAGGGCCACTGCCGAGAAGCCATCTTGCTGCAGGTCAGCGGCCAAGCCGTCGCACTCGATTTGGGTGCTGGAGAACACGATGGCTTGGTCAATCGTGGCGTCACGCAACCAGTGGTCGAGCATCTGGCGCTTGTGCTGCGCATTGTCGGCCCAGAACAGCACCTGTTTGATGTTGTTGTGCTTTTCCTGAGGGTTGTCGATCTGGATTTTCTGCACCGAAGAACCACCGTCGTGCATCACGCGCATGGCCAGTTGCTGAATGCGCGGCGCAAAGGTGGCACTGAACATCATGGTTTGGCGGCGCTGGCTGGTCAGGTCGTTGATGTCGGCCAAGTCGTCCGAAAAGCCAAGGTCGAGCATGCGGTCGGCTTCGTCCACCACCAAAAACTGCACCTGGTCCAGCTTGATTTGCATCGAGCGTTGCAGGTCGAGCAAGCGGCCGGGCGTGGCCACGACCAAGTTGGCGTTTTGCAGTTTCGCAATTTGCAATTGGTAAGGAATGCCGCCGACCACGTTGGCCACGCGCAGACCGCGGGTGTGCTTGACCAGTTCGATGGCGTCTTGCGCCACCTGCTGGGCCAATTCACGGGTCGGGCAAACAATCAAGGCGCCCGGTGCGGGTGCTTTGAAGTTGCGGGGGTTGGTGGGGTCTTTGCGCTTGGCGCGCTTGGGTGCGGGCTCGCCTTTGGCGGCGGCGTCGGCACAGGCTTGCTCAAACTCGGCGCGCTCAGTGGCCTCTTGCTCGGCCATTTGTTGGATCAGCGTGTGCAGCACGGGCAGCAAGAAAGCGGCGGTTTTGCCGCTGCCAGTCTGACTGGACACCATCAGGTCGGTGTAACCATTGGACTTGCCGTCTTTGGAGCCGCCCGCTGTGGGCAGAGCCAATGGAATGGCGCGCAGTTGCACGGCGGTGGGCTGTGTATAGCCCAAATCAGCGACAGCTTGCACCAGCTCAGGGGCAAGGCCCAGCTCAACGAAACCGTTGGGCAGGTCGGCGATGGCTTCGACTTCTTCGGCCACTTCAGTCGTGACTTCAGGTGTGATTTCGGCCGCTGCGGCGACCATGATTTCCGTGGCCAAATTGATCGGGGCATTCTGTGCCGGGGACTCGGTGACGATGGATGTGTTTTCGGCAGGCGACAAGTCGTCCTGCACTGTGTTCAAAGTGTCAGTCATGTGGTTCTATAAAGCTCGCACGGAACAACGACCACCAACAGAAAAGCTGTTGAATTGGGCCGCAGGCACCGCAAGGTTGAAAAAACATCAACCATCAAACGGTGCTCGCGAGTGGCGCTTGGCATGAAGCCTGGCCGCTGTGAGTGACCCTATCGTTGGGTCAAGGCATGAAGGGAGATGTGTGAAACGCCGCACTTAGATGCAACGATGCGTCATTATGGCACGGATCATGGAAAACCGCTAGGGTTTTCCCTGAAAAATCACAAACGGATGAAATGCTCGCGGTAATGTGACAGCTCGTCGATCGACTCGTGCACGTCGGCCAGCGCGGTGTGTTTTTGCTGCTTTTTGAAACTGGCATACACCTCGGGCTTCCAGCGACGAGACAACTCTTTGAGGGTGCTCACGTCCAGGTTGCGGTAGTGGAAAAACGCTTCCAGCTTGGGCATGTACTTGACCAAGAAGCGCCGGTCTTGGCTGATGGTGTTACCGCACAGCGGTGAACTGTTTTTGGGCAAGTACTTTTTCAGAAAGGCCAGGATCTGGGCTTCGGCATCGGCTTCGCTGGTGGTAGAGGTCTTGACCTTGTCGATCAATCCGCTTTTTCCGTGGGTGCCTTTGTTCCATTTGTCCATTAGATTCAGCAGTTCATCGCTTTGGTGGATCACCAGCACCGGGCCTTCAATGCGGGGCGTGAGGTGCGGGCCCGTCACGATGACGGCGATCTCCAGCAGGCGTTCTTTTTCGGGGTCCAGGCCCGTCATCTCGCAGTCAATCCAGACCAGGTTTTGATCTGATTTGGGCAATACAGAGGCTTCAGGGGCGGGGGTGTGGGTGTTCGCATCAGACATGCACGGATTGTCGCTGATGGCATGAGCCCTTCGGCATCGGGTCTGAATCTTGGTGCATGACAAGGTGCGCAGGGTGCGGCTCCTACAATGGCGGCATGAATACATCCTTGACTTTGACCCTGACTCTGGTGGTGGCCTTGCTGAGCCATGTGGCGCTCAAGTTCTGGTTGAATGCCCGCCAGGTGCGGCATGTGGCCCGACACCGCAGTGCCGTGCCTGTGGCTTATGCCAAAAGCATGGCCTTGGCCGACCACCAAAAAGCGGCCGATTACACCTTGGCCAAAGCCCGACTGTCGCAAATCGACATCGCCCTGGATGCCGCCGTGCTCCTGGGCTGGACGCTGCTGGGTGGGCTCGATGCGCTCAATCAGGTGCTGTTGGACTGGATGGGCCCGGGCATGGCGCAGCAAATCGCGCTGGTGCTGGGCTTCACGCTGGTAGGTGGTCTGATCGGATTGCCCCTGTCGCTCATTCAAACCTTTGGCGTAGAGCAGCGCTTTGGCTTCAATAAGATCACGCCGGCTTTGTGGCTCGCCGACATGGCCAAGGGATTGGTGCTGGGTTTGGCGCTGGGTCTGCCGCTGCTGTGGGTGGTGCTGTGGCTCATGCAAGCCGGTGGCGCCTGGTGGTGGCTGTGGGCCTGGGGCGTGCTGGTGGTTTGGCAACTGTTTTTGATGGCGATTGCCCCGAATGTGATCATGCCGCTGTTCAACAAATTCACGCCTTTGGAAGACGAGTCGCTCAAGGCCCGCGTGCAGGGCCTGATGCAACGCGCAGGCTTCACCGCCAAAGGTTTTTTTGTGATGGACGGCAGCCGCCGATCGGCACACTCGAATGCTTTTTTCACAGGCTTTGGCGCCAGCAAGCGCGTGGTGTTTTTCGACACCTTGCTCAAGCAACTGAGCCCGGCCGAAATGGAAGCGGTGCTGGCCCATGAGTTGGGCCACTTCAAGCACAAACACATCGTCAAAATGATGGCGACCAGCTTTGCCATGACACTGGCGGGTTTGGCGTTGCTGGGCTGGCTGGCGCAGCAACTGTGGTTTTACACGGGCCTGGGCGTGATGCCCAATTTGACGGGCAGCAACGATGCGCTGGCGCTGGTCTTGTTCATGTTGGTCACGCCCGTGTTCACACTGTTTTTTGCGCCCTTGTCGTCTTGGCGCTCGCGCCAGCAGGAGTTTGAGGCTGATGCTTACGCCGTTTCACAAACGCCAGGCAAAGATTTGTCCTCGGCCTTGTTGAAGCTCTATCAAGACAATGCGTCGACCCTGACGCCCGACCCTTGGTATGTGAAGTTTTATTACTCGCACCCCCCCGCCAGTGAGCGTTTGCTGAGGATGAAAACCGCATGAATTCGCCAGAAGTTCGCGCCCTCAAGCCCACTGAAGTGATCATGGCGCTCGGCCAGATTTCAGGCTGGCGATTGTCGGGAGATGGTGAAAACGTTGTCATCGAAAAGACCTTTGCGTTTGCCGAACACGCACACGCTTTGCTCTTCGTCAACAGCGTGGGCTGGTTGTCTGAAAAACTCAACCACCACCCTGAACTGGTGCTGACCTACCGCCGCTGCGTGGTCAGATGGAACACGCATGATGTGCGTGGGCTGAGCCGACTCGACTTCGAGGCCGCGACCCAGACCGATGCCTTGCTACCGGCATGAACAAACCCAAAGCGCGCCCGGCTTTGCCCCAAGCCAACGATCTGGAGCCAGGCTTGGTGGTGGCCACCTATGGCCGCCATTGCCTGGTGGAGACGCCCGAAGGTCGCCGCCTGATTTGCCACCCACGGGGCAAGAAAAACCAGGTGGTCGTGGGCGACCAGGTGCTGTGGCAAATCGCAGGCGATGAGGGCAGCATCGAAAAGTTGCAGGAGCGCCGCAACCTTTTTTACAGGCAAGACGAAATCCGCACCAAATCCTTTGCCGCCAATCTGGACCGCGTGCTGATCCTGATCGCGGCCGACCCTGAGTATTCAGAAAGCCAACTGTCTCGTGCCTTGGTGGCGGCTGAAGCCGAACGCATCACGCCCATCATCGCGCTCAACAAAAGCGATCTGGCGCTGCCCTTTGCCCAGGCTTGGAACCGCCTGGCCCCCTACCGCGCCATGGGTTACAGCGTCATGCCGATCAGCCTGAGCCCACGCAGCCCGGTGGCCGATGATGGCGTGACCGCTTTGTGCGCCAAGCTCAAAGGTCTGACCACCTTGGTGCTGGGGCCGTCGGGCAGCGGCAAAAGCACGTTGATCAACCGCCTGCTGCCCGATGCGCAGGTGGAAACCGGTGAAATTTCGCTGGCGCTCAACTCGGGCAAGCACACCACGACCAGCACGCGTTGGTACTGGGTGCCCGCGCTCGATGGGGGGACTCAAAAGGGTGCTGAAACTGGCGCTGCACGCACGGCCTTGATCGATTCACCCGGTTTCCAGGAGTTTGGTCTGCACCACATCGAACCCACTCGCCTGGCCGACTGCATGCCCGATTTGCGAAAGCATTTGGGCGGATGCAAGTTCTACAACTGCACGCATTTGCACGAACCCGGTTGTGCCGTTTTGGCGCAAGTAGAAACCGCTGAGCACCCTGGCACCATCGGCGTGCGCCGTCACCGAATTTATGCGCAGCTTTTTGAGGAGTTGGGCCAGCAGCGCTGGTGAAGGGCAGGGCGCCTTAGCCGACTAAATTGGCCATGGTGAGCAAGGCCACCAGCACCAGCCACATGATGACCGTCCGCCAGACCAGGCCTACCACTTGGGCAAAGTGGGCCACGCTGGCCACGCGCCCGGGGGTACTGCTGCTGTCCTGGTTGTCGGGCGTTGCCATGCCCTCGGCCACGGGTTGCAAAGCAGCGCCACCCAAACGGATGTTGATGGCCCCTGCCGTGGCCGCCAGGATCACCCCATCGTTGTCTTGCGGAAAATTTTGCGCATGTTGCCGCCAGCCGTCCATGGCGTCTTCAAAGCTGCCCATGATGGCAAAGCCCAAGGCGGTCATTTGCGCCGGCAACCAGTCCACTGCCTGCCACGCCCTTGTCGAGACGGAGCGCAACACCATGCTGGGCAAAGAGCCATCGGCTGAAGGTGCTTGCCAGCGGCGTTGGGTGAATTCTGTCAGGCGGTAAATCACCGCGCCTACGGGCCCCAGGCCGATGATGGACAGGGCGGCGTACCAAAAAAACACCCCGAACACATGGCGGTGCGCGGCGATCACCGAGTACTCGATCACGTGCCGAACGATTTCGCTGCGTGGAATTTGCCCCACCTGCACCTGCTGCCATTGCGCCAATAACTCGCGGGCTTTGTCTTCGTCGCCGTTTTCCAGGGCTTCGCGGATGCCGGTGAAGTGGTGGCTGAATTGTCTGAAACCCAGCGTCGCATACAGCAGGGCCACATTCCACAGCACAGCCACCCACCAGCCCAGCGTCCAACCGAGCAACCAATGCAAGAGCACGGCCAGCAAGGCGGGGGACAAAACGGTGATGCCCCATGTCACCCAAGCCTGTGGACGGGTGCCTGCGTCGAAGGTGCGCACCACCCAGGCAGTCCATTGCTCGACCGCGGCAAAGACCTGGTTGTCGGTCTTGAGGGGGCGGGCTTGCTCCAGCACCAGGGCCAGCAAGATGGCAAAAAAACTCATGGCATTCTCATGTTGACGGGTTGGCAGCCAGGAAGCGGTAAAAATTGCGAAGCATCCCGGCCGTGGCACCCCAGATGAAATGTTCCACCACTTGGACTTCGCCATTGGGAGCGGTTCGACGCTCCTCATACGGCATGGAAAACCATTGTCGCTGAGACCCTTGCCACTCGAAGGCATGTCGCCGGTGGTTGGCTGGATTCATCAAAAAAGACAAAGGCACCTCAAACACATCCGCCACTTCGTCGGCATTGAGGCGCAGCTCGAAATCGGGCGAGACCAGGCCTATCACCGGCGTCACCCAGAACGAAGTGCCTGTGATGTAAACCGGCAACTCGCCAATGACCTCCACGTGACGGGCCGACAAGCCTACTTCCTCTTCGGCCTCGCGCAAAGCGGTGGCTGGCATGTTGGCGTCCTCGGGGTCTACCTTGCCGCCGGGAAAGGCAATCTGTCCCGAATGGGTATTCATGTGCGCGGCGCGGCGCGTCAGCAGCACCGTGGGCGACGAAGCTTGCGGCCCTCGCATCACAATGGGCACCAACACCGCCGCCTGAGCAGGGGGGCGGTCAGAGGTGAAGCTTTCGCGCACCACTTCAGGTTGCCACACAGGCGGCAGCTCAAACCGGGCCTTCAGGGCTTCGGGCTGCAAAAAAGCAGTCGGCACAGCGGGCATGTCGTGGTCGATTTGCCAAACCGGGACTTGTCGTGGATCAAAGCGTGGATTTTTGGACACTCGGTGTTTATAACCCACAAGGGCATGGACGCTGGCGCGGCACTGTTGGCGGCCGTGGCCCCAGCACACTGAGCCCTGGCCGTAAAATGGATGGGTTGCCCTATTTAGCAACGTTACTGTTCTTATTCATATGGATACAAGTCATTTCATGAAACGCGATTATTTCTCTCCCGACACCCGTTCCGAGCGCCGCTTTGGCGAACACCGTGGGGGCACCTGCATGGCTTTGATCGACGGCCGATTCTTGATCTGGCTGGCCCAGCAAGGCGCGACCGGGGCCACCGGCGAATCGGTCAACCGCCAGGGTTTGATCAGCTTGTTGGCTCAGGCCCTCTCACACGCGGCGCTGGATGTGGATTTGCGCCGCATCTATTGGTACAGCGACCGATCGGATGGCCTCGTGATCGACGATCAGATCGTGCGCCTGGTGCAGACCCACGATGCCGATGGTGGTGCGTCTTTGTTGCGCTCGCTGGGTCACGACCTCAAACAACTGGCCGATCACCACGCTTGTGACCATGTGCTGGTGGCCAGCGACGACGAGCGCTTTTTGGCCACCATCGATGAAGCCCAACTCAGCGGCTTGAGCGTGCACCTGTTGGCTGACGAGTCGGCCCGCAACATGCCGCAAATGGTGCGCACTGACCCGGGCTGGGCCCGTTTGCTGGCCCAGGCCGACCGCCGCGTGGTCGTCAATTCGCAAGCCTTGGCCGATATGCTGCAAGGCAAGCTGTCCACTGGGATGAGCCTGGCTGTGGAAGACGTGGAAGAGCTGCGCAAGTCGATGCACGAGGTCATCACCGCTTGGTGGGCCGAAGAGCCCGAGGACTTGCGTGAAGACCTGCGCGACGCTTTACAGATCAGCCGGGGCATTCCGCAAGAAGTGGACCGCCAGCTTTTGTTGCGCATGCGCCAGCGACTGGCCCGCGCCTTGAGCTTGCCCGAGAAAAAAATGCTGCGTGAAACCTTGCGCCAGGTGGTGACAGAGCCTGCGGCCCCTGCGCCAGTCGCGGGCGATGGTTTGCCGCCTGATCTGGACGACTGATCCGGGCGACAGATCCGAGCGACTGTGACTTGCGGGCATGAGGCGAGTTGGGCCTCCCCCAGATTTTTTTGGACGCTCTTGGTCATCCGTTTCATGAAGCAGCCACTCCTCGGAGGGGTTTTTTTGCCTCGTCCAGACTTCTTTTTCTCGGCCTGTTTCTCTGCAGTTTGTTCAGGTGTTCCGGGACAGTGCGGTCAAGCAATTGACCCAGTCGACTTGCAAGCCTGACGGAACCTTGTGCCGTGGCCAGCAAGAATCAAGCTTTGGCGTGGAATTGGGTCACGCGCTCAACTTCGTTTTTGGAGCCCAGGATCACGCTCACCCGCTCGTGCAGCTGGCCCGGTTGCAGATCCAGAATGCGCTCTTTGCCATTGGTGGATGCCCCTCCGGCTTGTTCGATCAGCCAGCTCATGGGGTTGGCTTCGTACAGCAGGCGCAGCTTGCCGGGTTTGTGGGGTTCGCGCTTGTCCCAGGGGTACATGAAGACCCCGCCACGCGTCAGGATGCGGTGAACGTCGGCCACCATGCTGGCGATCCAGCGCATGTTGAAGTCCTTGCCACGCGGGCCTTCTTTGCCCTGCAGGCATTCATCAATGTAGCGGCGCACGGGTTCGTCCCAGTGGCGCATGTTGCTCATGTTGATGGCAAACTCTTTGGTGTCAACGGGAACTTGCACGTTTTCTTGTGTGAGCATGAACGAGCCTTGCTCGCGGTCAAGGGTGAACATGGCCACGCCATCGCCCACGGTGAGCACCAAGGTGGTTTGCGGGCCGTACACGCAGTAACCTGCCGCCACCTGTTTCTTGCCGGGTTGCAAAAAATCCTGCTCGGTCACACCTTGGCTGTCTTCGGGTTTTTTGAGCACGCTGAAAATGGTGCCGATGCTGACGTTCACATCGATGTTGGACGATCCGTCCAAAGGATCAAACAGCAGCAGGTATTCACCTTGCGGGTAGCGGTTGGGCACCAGGTAGATGCTGTCCATTTCTTCAGAGGCCATCGCCGCGAGGTGTCCACCCCATTCGTTGGCTTCGAGCAGCACTTCATTGGCGATGATGTCGAGTTTTTTTTGCACTTCGCCTTGTACGTTTTCGCTTTCAGCGCTGCCCAGCACACCACCCAAAGCGCCTTTGTTGACGGCGTGGCTGATGCTTTTGCAGGCGCGGGCCACCACTTCGAGCAACAAACGCAGGTCCGCTGGAATGTGGCCTTTGTCGCGTTGCTGCTCCACCAGGTAGCGGGACAGGGAAATTTTGCTGCTCATGTTCATTCCTTGGATTCTGGTGTCGAAGTCAAGTGCTTCACTTCAAGCCACACCCAAGGCGCGGTTGATCACTTCGCGCACATCGTTCGACAGGTCGGCTTTGGCGGCCACGCGCTCGATGGCGACTTTGGCCGCGCTGCGGTAGGGCTCGGCCAGGCGGCTCCAGCGGTCCATGGCGCGAGCCAAGCGTGCGGCCACTTGCGGGTTGATGGCATCGAGCGCCAGCACCTGCTCGCTCCAATACACATAGCCTGCGGCATCGGCTCGGTGAAAACCTGCCGGGTTGGCGCTGCAGTAGCTGAAAATCAGACTGCGAGCGCGGTTGGGGTTGAGCAGGCTGAAGTCGGCATGTTGCATCAGGTGGCGCACCCGCGGCAGGATGTCGCCTGCGCGGTCAGGGGCGCCGGCTTGAAGGGCAAACCATTTGTCGATGACCAAGGCCTCCTGTTGGAACAGTTTGTGGAAGAGGACCAGGGCCTCTTGCGCGAGGGCATGGCCGCTCACCACCAGCGCCGACAAGGCATTGAAGCGGTCGGTCATGTTGCCGGCGTCCTTGAACTGCTGAAAGACACGGTCAGGCGTCACAGAATCGCCGGTTTGCACGGCGGCGATACACAGCATGGTCATGGCCAGACCCCCCAGAGCGCGTCGGCCGCTGGATTGGGCATCGGGCGAATAGGCGCCGTTGTTCTTGTGAGCGTCCCAAGCCCACTGCCAGTCGGCTTGCAGCGCGGTGGCCAATTGCAGACGCATGTTTTCGCGCAGAGCGTGCACGCGCTGCGGGTCCACCACATCCAGCTGGTCAGCGATGTAATTTTCTGAGGGCAATGTGAGCGCCAGGTCCTTGAATGCGGCGTCCAGTTGAGGGTGGCGCAGGACGTTGCGCAGTGCCGCTACCAGGGCCTCGGACAACACAGGAATACCGGTCAAGTCTTTGTTTTGCTGGATGGCATCGAGGGCGCTTTGCAGCATCAGGCGCTGGCCAGCTTCCCATTGGTTGAAGGGGTCACTGTCGTGGGCCAACAAAATCAGCAAGTCTTCTGCAGGCAATCCGTCTTCCAGTACCACTGGGGCACTGAAGCCCCGCAGCAAAGAGGGAACGGGGTCGCTGCTGATGCCGACAAAGGTGTGGCTGGAACTGGCTTCGGTCAGCACCAACGTGTGCTGCAGCGCGGAATCGTCAGATCCGGCCAGTTGCAAGGGCAGAGCTTGGCCATCGCGGCTGATCAGGCCCATGGTGATGGGTATCACTAATGGCGATTTGTGTTCCTGATCACGTGTTGCTGGGCAGCTTTGGCTTAAGTTCAGCGTGTAGCTGCGCTCGGCGGCGTTGTAGTGTCCTGTTACTTTCAGGCGGGGCGTGCCAGCTTGGCTGTACCAATGTTTGAAGGTCAACAGGTTGTGCGCCAAGGCCGAGTTGGGGTTGGCATCAGCGATGGCTTGCGCAAAGTCGTCGCAGGTCACGGCCTGGCCATCGTGGCGCCCAAAGTAGAGCTTCATGCCTTTTGCAAAGCCGCCGCGGCCTTGGCTGTCAGCGGGCGTGGCCACCAAGGTCTGCATCATGCGGACGACTTCGGCGCCTTTTTCGTAGATCGTGACGGTGTAGAAGTTGTTGATCTCGACATAACTGTCCGGGCGCACCGGGTGGGCCATGGGGCCAGCGTCTTCGGCAAACTGCACCGTGCGCAGCACGCGCACGTCTTCGATGCGTTTGACGGCGCGGGCGCTGGTGTCGCCCGCCATGTCCTGGCTGAACTCCTGGTCGCGAAAGACCGTCAGGCCCTCTTTGAGCGAGAGCTGGAACCAGTCTCGGCAGGTGATGCGGTTGCCGGTCCAGTTGTGGAAGTATTCGTGGCCGACGACCGATTCGATGTTGCCAAAATCCATGTCGGTGGCTGTGGCCGGGTTCGCCAACACGTATTTGGTGTTGAAAATGTTCAGGCCCTTGTTTTCCATCGCGCCCATGTTGAAGTCGCTGGTGGCGACGATCATGAACCGCTCTAAATCGAGCGGCAGGCCAAAGCGCGCTTCGTCCCAAGCCACGCTGGCCATGAGCGAGTTCATCGCGTGTTCGGTCTTGTCCAGATCGCCGGGACGCACGAACACTTGCAGCAAGTGCTCTTTACCCGAGCGGCTCAAGATGCGCTGTTCGCGTGCCACCAACTGACCCGCAACCAGGGCGAACAAGTAGCAAGGCTTTTTGTGCGGATCGACCCACTTGGCAGAGTGGCGTCCGTCTTCCAGCGTGCCTTGCTCGACCAGATTGCCATTGCTCAGCAGCACCGGGTATTTGGCTTTGTCAGCGCGCAGCGTGACGGTGAAGCTGGCCATCACGTCCGGGCGGTCCAGGAAATAGGTGATGCGGCGAAACCCCTCGGCCTCGCATTGCGTGAAGAAGGTGCCTTGGCTGACATACAAGCCCATCAGCTGGGTGTTCTTCTCGGGGTTGCAGGTGGTGAAAATTTCCAGATCGAAGGGCTCGTGGCCATCGGGCAAGTTCTCCAGTACCAACTGATGGCCGTCCATCTTGAACGAGGTGCCGCCGCCGTTGACCAGCACGCGGGCCAAATTGAGGTCTTCGCCATCCAGTCGCAGCGGCTGGGCCTCTACATCGGGGTTGCGGCGCAGGCGCATCTTGTTGAGCACACGGGTTTTGGCCGGGTCCAGATCAAAGGTGAGATCGACGGTATCGATCCAAAAAGCCGGGGCGGTGTAAGCCTCGCGGTGGATCGCGGTGGGTTGTCCTTCACGCATCACTAACTCCGTTTTCGTTGAGGCCTGACCAGGTCAGAGGCCTTGTTTCAGTGAGGCTTCGATGAACGCATCGAGGTCGCCATCGAGCACCTTTTGGGTGGCCGAAATTTCGACGTTGGTGCGCAAATCCTTGATGCGGCTGTTGTCCAGCACATAGCTGCGGATCTGGTGACCCCAGCCCACATCGGTCTTGGTGTCTTCCAGCTTTTGCTGTTCTTCCAAACGCTTGCGCATCTCAAAGTCGTACAGGCGCGAACGCAGGCGCTGCCAGGCCACATCGCGGTTGCTGTGCTGGCTGCGGCCGTCTTGGCACTGCACCACGATGCCGGTGGGGATGTGCGTCAGTCGCACGGCCGAGTCGGTCTTGTTGATGTGCTGACCGCCCGCGCCGCTGGCACGGAAAGTGTCGGTGCGCACATCCGACGGGTTGATGTTGATCTCAATCGAGTCGTCGATCTCGGGGTAGACAAACAGTGAGGCGAACGAAGTGTGGCGACCCCCCGACGAGTCGAAGGGGCTCTTTCGCACCAGGCGGTGCACGCCGGTTTCGGTGCGCAGCAGGCCAAACGCGTACTCGCCTTCGATCTTGATGGTTGCGCCCTTGATGCCCGCGGTGTCGCCCGGAGTTTCGTCTTCCACCGTGGCCTTGAAGCCCTTGCGTTCGGCGTACTTGAGGTACTGGCGCAGCAGCATGCTGGCCCAGTCGCAGGCTTCGGTTCCGCCTGCACCCGCTTGGATGTCGACAAAGCAGTTGAGCGGATCAGCCTCGTGGCGGAACATGCGGCGGAACTCAAGGTCTGCGACCAGCGCTGTCAGTTTGGCGGTTTCGGCTTCGATGGTGAGCAGGCCATCGTCATCGCCATCTTCCTTGCTCATCTCAAAGAGTTCAAGGTTGTCGGCCAATTCGCTGGTCAGGTTGGTGATGGTCACCACCACGCCGTCCAGAGCTTTTTTTTCTTTGCCCAGCTCTTGGGCTTTTTTGGGGTCGTTCCAAACTGTGGGATCTTCGAGCGATGCATTGACGGTTCTCAGCCGTTCAGATTTGGCATCGTAGTCAAAGATACCCCCGTAACTCGTGGGTACGAGCGGTCAGGTCTGTGAGGGTTGCGCCGATTTGGTTGATGTGTTCTGCGTCCATGGGGAAGGTGTCCGGTTCAGTAAACCGATCATTTTCTCATGAGTTGGTGTTGAGCATGCCTTCGCCAGGGCTTAAAACTGCCGCCCGTAAGAGAACATCAGGCCGGCGCTGCCCAGAAACTTGAGCTGAACCGAGTCGTGCTGGGTCAACTTGTAGCCCAAGGCTGGGATGATGGCCGGATTGAATCCCTTGTAATTGAGAGGCACCTTGTCCTCGTAAGGGGCCACGTAGCCATACATCAGGCCGCCCGTGACTTTGGCGAACAGTTCAGGCATACCCATCAGGTTGTTGAACTGCAGACCTGCATAAACATACACCGAGGGCTGCCCAAAGGAGTTGCTGAAAAAGCTGACACCGCACAAGCGATCGCCAGGCAATTGTTCGTCTATCGCCACCAAAACCACCTGTTTGTGTTCCTTGCTTTGACTCCAGTGGTGGGTGTAAGGGGAAAACGTGAACTCGCCCCGATGAGCAGGCTCGGGAGCCCCTTTGACCGACAAAAAGTCTGGACAAAAGCGGTTGCTGTTTTGAGCTTGTGCCAAAGACATGCAAGCCGACAAAAATGCAATCAGAAAAAAACGGGAGATGTGCGTGGCCTGCATGTTGGATCGTTATCAAAATAAAACGATTGGATTCTAGGGCTTTTCAGTGACTGAATTTTTCAATCAGATGGGCCAGAGTTTTGGGTTGGTCGTGTTGCAGCATGTGCCCTGCATCCTGAATGACCGTTTTTTTCAGGTGGGGTACCGCTTGCAGTCGCTGATGGTATTGGGCCAGGGTGTAACGGCCTTTCCACCACTGGCCAAGCGAGTCGTCTGCCGCCTCTACGGACAACACAGGGGCGCTGATGCGGCGGTACATTTCCAATGCCTCTTCGACGTGGTACAGGTAGGGGTTGATGACCTTATGCGCCGAATCTCCCAGGATGCACCACTGTCCATCCGGGCCGGGGCGGGCCCAGTGCAGGGCCAGCCAGTCGGCCTTGTCTTGGCTCAGGCGGCGGTTGGTTTTCATCAGTCGCGCGGCAACGCCCGCTGCGTCGGCATAGGGTTTGAGGTCGTTGTTGCCTGCTCGCTGCGCCTTGAGTTCGTCCAGCCACTGGGCCATGCGCGAGGGAGCTTGACTCGGTTGGGTGGCGGGCATGCCAAAACCCTCCAAATTGACCAGGCGGCGAATGCGCTCGGGCCGGGTCCCCGCGTACATCATGACCACGTTGCCGCCCATGCTGTGGCCCACCAGGTCGATGCTCTGGCCGGGGTAAAGCGTGTCCAGCAGCGCGTCCAGATCTGCGAGGTAGTCTGGGAACCAATAACTGTCGGTGGCGGGCGCCTCGGTCAGGCCGTAGCCGCGCCAGTCCATGGCAATGATGGGGCGATGGCTGACAAAGGCTTGGCTGAACGCGTCCACCATGAACTGCCAGGAGGCGGCCACATCCATCCAGCCATGCGCCAGCACCAGTGGTGTGGTGCCGGGTGTGGGATTCCCCCATTGCCGGACGTGGTAGCGACAGCCGCGCAGCGGCACCCAGAGACTTTGTGAAGGGCGTAAAACTTGGTACATACTTTCGATCATAAGGAGACACACCGTGAACATCAGTCGCCACCAGGACCACCCAGCCGCCCCCCAGGTACACGGCGCCCAGCCTCCCCCTGCCGCCAAGCAGCCGACCCGAACTCGGTCCGTCGACCGCTATGAGGCCATCCATCAAGGTTTTGGCTGGAAAGTGCCCAAGCGTTTCAACATGGCGCAGGCCTGTTGCGGGCAATGGGCAGCGCAAGCGGCCACCGCCAAAAATCACGCCGTGCGTGAGCACGTGGCAGGGCAGGGCCTGGGGCGCAGCTGGACCTTCGGGCAGCTGCAGCAAGACGCCAATCGGCTGAGCCAGGTGCTGCGTTCTCACGGCGTGCAGCGAGGTGACCGCGTGGCCATCGTCATGCCCCAGCGCTATGAGACGGCAGTGGCCTATGTGGCTGTGCTGCAGATGGGCGCGGTGGCCATGCCGTTGTCGATGCTGTTTGGCCCCGAAGCCTTGTCATTTCGCATCAACGACAGCCAAGCTCGAGTGGCGGTGTGTGATGAATCCACCGTGCAGGGCTTGCTGCAAGCCAGAGCCGATTGCCCCGGTTTGCAAATGCTATTGGGGATGGGCGAAGTTGGCACCTTGGCCGACCTAGACCTGAACGTGGCCATGACCGCCAGCGCGAGCACGTTCAAACCCGTGCCCACCTTGGCTGAAGACCCGGCTGTGCTGATCTACACCAGCGGCACCACGGGCAACCCCAAGGGGGCCTTGATCCCACATCGGGCGCTGATCGGTAACCTCACGGGCTTTGTGTGCAGCCAGAATTGGTTTGGCTTTGACCCTTTCAAGGTCGAGCGGCCTTCGAAAGCGGTGTTCTGGTCGCCCGCCGACTGGGCCTGGACGGGCGGGCTGATGGACGCCTTGCTGCCGAGCCTTTACTTTGGCCGGCCCATCGTGGCCTTCAACGGGCGGTTTTCCCCTGAAGTGGCTTTCGAAATCATGCAAACACAAGGGGTGACACACACCTTTTTGTTTCCCACAGCGCTCAAAGCCATGATGAAGGCCGTGCCCGAGGTGAAGGGGCGCTACCGCCTGAAGCTACAAGCCATGATGAGCGCGGGCGAGGCGGTGGGTGACGCGGTGTTTGGCTATTGTCAGCAACAGTTGGGGGTCACGGTGAACGAGATGTTCGGCCAGACCGAGATCAACTACGTGGTGGGCAACTGCGCCCGCTTGTGGCCTGCCAAGCCCGGCAGCATGGGCAAAGGGTATCCGGGGCACCAGGTGGCAGTCATCGACGATGCGGGGCAGCTTTGCCCGCCCGGTACACCCGGCGAAGTGGCGGTGAACCGCTTCGATGTGCACGGCCAGCCTGACCCGGTGTTCTTTTTGGGCTACTGGAACAACGACAAGGCCACGCAGGCCAAATACACCGGCAACTGGTGCCGCACGGGCGACATGGCGGTGGTGGATGAGGACGGCTACCTTTGGTACCAGGGCCGCACCGACGACATGTTCAAGGCGGCGGGCTACCGCATCGGCCCCGGTGAAATTGAAAACTGCTTGGTCAAGCACGCCGCCGTGGCCAACGCCGCCGTGGTGCCCAAGCCCGATAAGGACCGGGGTGCGCTGGTCAAAGCCTTTGTGGTCATGTCGCCCGACTGGCAAAGCCGCAGGCCCAGTGGGCCAGGGCAGAAGGCTTTTGACGACGAGGTGCGCCGCGAACTGCAAGCCCATGTGCGCGGTTTGCTCGCCCCTTACGAATACCCCAAGGAGATCGAATTCATCGACCAGTTGCCGATGACCACCACCGGTAAGGTGCAGCGCCGCGTTCTGCGCCTGCAGGAGCAAGCGCGTCATGAAAAGAGCGTTGAGCTTTGATCGTGTGGCCGAGCAAGTGCACGTTCAAGAATCAACCCCAAACGCTCAACATGCCAAAATCATCCTTTTAAGTCGCAGCCAAAGACAAGCCCATGAATAAAGTACAACTTGGTCAATCCGACCTGCACGTGACACCCATTTGTCTGGGCACCATGACCTTTGGCCAGCAAGTAAGCGAAGAGGGGGCTCATGCCATCCTGGACCATTCATTGGCCGCTGGCATCAATTTCATTGACACTGCTGAGATGTATGCGGTGCCTGCCACGGCCGACACCTGTGGCCTGACCGAAACCTACATTGGCAACTGGTTTGCCAAAAACCCCGGCACACGCCAGAAGCTGGTGCTGGCCACCAAGGTGGCGGGTCCTTCACGGAGCATGCCCTGGGTGCGTGAAGGTGCGGGCATGACGGCGCAAGACATCCTGACCTCCTGCGAAGGCAGTTTGCGCCGCCTGCAGACCGATGTGATCGACCTGTACCAGATCCATTGGCCCGAGCGCCATGTGATGGCGCTGGGTTTTCATTATTTCGACCCGAGCAAGGACAAGCCAGCCACCTCCATCCATGAACAACTCGAGGCTTTGGCCCGGCTGGTCAAGGCGGGCAAGGTGCGCCACATCGGTCTGTCCAACGAAACGCCCTACGGCGTACACGAATTCGTGCGATTGGCCGAGCAGCACGGCCTGCCCCGTGTGGCCACCGTGCAAAACCCCTATGCGCTTGTCAATCGTGTGTACGACAACGGCCTCGACGAGACCTGCTATCGCCTGAATGTGTCCTTGCTGGCGTATTCGCCGTTGGGTTTTGGCTTGCTCACGGGCAAGTACGACGAAACCGGCTTTGAAGGCCTTGGTGCCCCTGATGGCCGCGTGTCCCGTTACGAGTCGGTGCGCAAGCAGCGTTGGTCCCGTCCGGAAGCTTTGTCCGCAGCGCGCCGTTACAACCAGTTGGCACGCGACAATGGCTTGACGCCGACCCAGATGGCGCTGGCCTTTTGCTACCACCGCTGGAATGTGACCAGCACCATCATTGGCGTCACGTCGCTGGCGCAGCTGGACGAAGACTTGGCCGCCTGGTCGGTGCAGCTCTCGCCCGAGGTGCTCAAGATGATTGACGAGATCCGTTGGGAAATGCGCGACCCTGCTTTGTGATCTGAGGCGATGGCCAAGAAAGAAAGAGTCAGTGAAACCCCGGCCACGGCGCTCTTGCGTCAGCAGGGTGTGCGTTTCACCGAGCACCCCTACGAGTACCTGGAGCACGGCGGTGCTCAGCACAGCGCACAGGTGTTGGGCATGGACCCTTTTGCTGTCGTCAAAACTTTGATCATGCAAGACCAGGATGCCAAACCGCTGGTGGTCTTGATGCATGGCAACCGCAAGGTGTCCACCAAAAATCTGGCGCGGCAAGTGGGGCTCAAATCCGTCGAGCCTTGCAGTCCCGAAGTGGCCAACCGCCACAGTGGTTACTTGGTGGGCGGCACATCGCCCTTTGCCACGCGCAGGCAGATGCCGGTGTTCGTCGAGGAAACCATCTTGGCTTTGCCGTGGATTTGCATCAATGGCGGCAGGCGGGGTTACTTGGTGGGCATCGACCCGCAGGTGTGTGTTCAGCTGCTGGGGGCACAGCCAGTGAACTGCGCACTGGCAGAATGATGCCCATACAAGAACAAGGGAGCTTTCGATGGATGTGTGGATGCCAGTGGCTGTGTTGGTGGCCAGTTATTTGTTGGGTTCTCTCAGTTTTGCGGTGATCGTGAGCCGCCTGATGGGCCTGAACGACCCGCGCAGCTACGGCAGCAAAAACCCAGGCGCCACCAACGTGTTGCGCTCGGGCAGCAAAAAAGCCGCCATACTGACCTTGCTGCTCGACGCCGTGAAGGGCTGGGTGCCAGTGACGCTTGTGTTGAGCTTGGGGCCTGAACATGGTTTGGGCCCGGGGGTGGCTGCTTTGGCGGGCCTGGCCGCATTTTTGGGACACCTCTACCCTGTGTTTTTCGGTTTTGTGGGGGGTAAGGGTGTGGCCACGGCGGTGGGCGTGCTGGTCGGGGTCAACGGTGTGTTGGCTTTGGCTGCATTGCTGACGTTTGGCATCGTGGTGTATTTCAGCCGTTATGTGTCGCTGGCATCGATGGTGGCGGCGGTTTTTGCACCTGCCTTCTACTTGTTTGGCAACGGTGTGGTTTGGCAGGCCACTGCCACCGAAATTCTGAGCTTGGCCATCATGGCCTTGCTGCTGGTCTGGCGGCACCGTGAAAACATCCGCCGCTTGTTGGCGGGCACAGAATCTCAACTGGGCAAGAAAAAAACATGAACCAAGACATTCAACGCTTGCATGTGACGGCTCGCTACAGCGAGGCGGCTATTTTCAACGGCGTGGTCTACCTCGCGGGCATGGTGCCCGAGTGCGAGGCCACAGACATTCGCAGCCAGACGGCCGATGTATTGCACCAGATTGATCTGCGTTTGGCCGAGGCGGGGAGCGACAAAACCCGCATCCTGCGCACCCAAATTTACCTCAGCGACATCGCTGACATCGCCGCCATGAACGAGGTCTGGGACGCTTGGGTGGTGGCGGGCAGTGCACCGCCACGCGCCACTGTGCAGGCTGCCTTGGCCAACCCGGCGTATTTGATTGAAGTGGTGGTGACCGCTGCAGTGAAGGTCTGATATGGTCCTTTAAGGTTGCGCACAAGGTGTCAGTAGGCGTAACGAATGAGGTTTTTCCAACTTAGGGAATCAATAGTTTGGTTAAATTGGATGTCGACGAAATACATCAAATAATTTTTGTACTGCTTCAGTTCTTTGAGGGTTTCTGTCATAACTGCTGACAACCAAAATTCGGTCTGTATTTGGATCAATTCCAATATATTGACCACCAGCACCAAGAAGCCAAAAGCTCCCTGATGACCCTGTAATTGGGTCCATCCATGTTTGGAAACCATAGCTTTTAAATCCATTTTGGTTAGACCTGTCTTGGGTGTCCACTTGTTTTTTTGTGGCTTCGATCATGAAGTTCTTCATGCATTCTCCATGGCCACCATTGCGAAGCTCTCCAATGAAGATGGCTAAGCGACCCCAATCGCGTAGCGTCATTGCGAGACCTGCCCAAGCAATAGGTTTCAAGTTTTTATCCACTTGCCAGTAGGCAGAATTTTGGGCTTGAACTTTGGACCACATGTTCTTTTTAAAGATTTCGGTTGTGCCCCCGTAAGTGTTCATGATTTCACTGAGCGCTTGAGTGTCATTGCCCAAATAATTAAAAACCTTACCGGATGGGTTCACCCGTGCTCCGAATCGACTTAAATTTTGAACCAGTGTGGTGCGTCCTTGCAAAAGATGGTTGTATTCATCGGCATAAGCCAGGCCAGATGGTTCAACGATCAAAGCGCCACTTCGCATGGTCAACAGATCATGAATACGGGCATCTCCGTAAACGGTGCCCTGCAAGCTTGGCGCATGGTTGAGGGCGTTTTCATTGGTGTTTTTTATTTGTCCTTCACAGATCAACGTGCCCAATGAGTAAGCAACGATGCTTTTCGTTATCGAAAATCCTTGTTGTATGGACGTTGCAGTGGCAGGGCTGTTGTACTTTTCGTAAACAATTTGATTTCCTTGAAGCAGGAGTACGCCTAAAGTTGTTTTTTGATTGGCAACGGCATCAGCCAGATTCAGCAAGCTTCGGTTGATCCTGGTGGCCTCCAAAGGAAATTCCTTGAGCAAGCGAGCAGCAGGTGATGCCTTGATTTCTTCGCTCAGGAATTTCCTGATAGATCCCTCGGTGACGAAATCTGCTCTGGGTTGAGCATGGACCGAGTTTGTAGAAATGAGGAACGTTGCACAAACCAGAGTTTTATACAGACCCATTTGAGATTTCCCCATGAACAACACCAGATGTGGACTGTGTGTTGTTGGATTTTAGTGGCTTGATTTTTTCAATATCCCAATCTTTGAAAATTCAGCGCAATAGGCGGTCATGCTCCTCGGTATGGCTGGGGCAATCTAAAAAGCATGCCCCCGGTCATGGCGGGGGGGGTGATCTTTGCCTTACACCCGCTCAAAAATCGCCGCGATGCCCTGACCGCCGCCAATGCACATGGTCACCAAGGCATAGCGGCCGTTCACGCGCTGAAGCTCATAAAGCGCTTTCACGGTGATCAAAGCACCTGTGGCACCGATGGGGTGGCCCAGCGAAATGCCCGAGCCGTTGGGGTTGACTTTGGCAGGGTCCAGACCCAGTTCGCGTGTTACGGCGCAGGCCTGAGCGGCAAAGGCTTCATTGGCTTCGATCACGTCCAGGTCATTGACTGTCAGGCCAGTCTTCTTGAGCACGGCGTGCGTGGCCGAGATGGGGCCTACGCCCATGATTTTGGGGTCCAGACCGGTGTGGGCATAACCGACCAGACGGGCCATAGGCTTGGCGCCACGGGCCTTCGCGGTACCGGCTTCCATCAACACCACGGCGGCAGCGGCATCGTTGATGCCCGAGGCGTTGCCCGCAGTCACAGTGCCGTTTTCCTTGACGAACACGGGCTTGAGTTTAGCCATGTCTTCGAGCTTGCAGCCGGGGCGGAAGTGCTCATCGGTGGCGTAAGCCACGTCGCCTTTTTTGCTTTTCAGCATGACCGGCATGATCTGGTCCTTGAAGCGGCCTTCCTCAGTGGCGCGCTCGGCGCGGTTGTGGCTTTCCAAGGCCAGCGCATCTTGCATTTCGCGGGTGATGCCGTACTTGGCGGCCACGTTCTCTGCGGTCACGCCCATGTGGATGTTGTGGAAGGGGTCGTGCAGGGCGCCGATCATCATGTCGATCAGCTTGGTGTCGCCCATGCGTGCGCCAAAACGGGTGGCCAGACTGGCATAGGGCGCGCGGCTCATGTTTTCTGCACCCCCGCCAATGGCGATGTCGCAGTCGCCCAGCAAGATGGACTGGCTGGCGCTCACGATGGCCTGCAGACCCGAGCCGCACAGGCGGTTCACGTTGAATGCGGGCGTGCCTTCGGCGCAGCCGCCGTTGATGGCCGCCACGCGCGACAAATACATGTCTTTGGGTTCGGTGTTGACCACATGGCCAAACACGACGTGACCGACGTCCTTGCCTTCGGTGCCCGCGCGAGACAGGGCTTCGCGCACGACTTGCGCGGCCAGCTCGGTGGGGGCGATGTCCTTGAGGCTGCCGCCAAAGGTACCAATGGCGGTGCGCACACCGCTGACAACCATAACTTCACGACTCATGGGAATCTCTCCGAAATTGAAAAAATAAAAGAAAAAATGCTTGAACCCCGGCAGTGTCAGGGTCAATAACTACAGCGACCTGACAAGCGCAAGGTCGCTCAACCCTCAACATCCAACACCCAACGCTCAGTCCCGCACGTCGGCCACGGGTTTGTCACCGAAGTCGGGCCGAGCCAGGTAGCCAAGCACCTGGGTGGCGGCTTGGGCGGGCGAGCTGAGCTGACCTTGGGCTTTGAGTTGCAAAAATTTGGACTGGTCGGGGAATGCATCCCCGACAGCGCCGCGCATTTGCACTTGCATGTCGGTGTCGATCACGCCGGGTGCGAGCGAGCAGACGCGGGCGCCATTGGCGTGAAGGGCTTCGTCCAGTGCCATGCAGCGGGTGAAATGGTCCATGCCTGCTTTGGCAGCGCAGTAAGCGGCCTGTGAGGCCATGGCGTAGCGGCCCAGACCCGATGAAATGTTCAGCACTTTGCGGGCTATGGGCCAGTTTTGTGTGGCCCCCAAAAATGCCGCACTCAAGGCCATAGGTGCTTCCACGCCCACGCGCAGGGCAAACGCCAGGTCGGCGGGTTTGGACTGGCGCAGCGGGGCGATGGGCGGGATGACGCCCGCGTTGTTGATCAGGCTGGCGCTGGCGAAATCTGCCGGGTTTTGGTGATGCAGCCACTCATGCAGGCGGGCGCTGGCGCCTTCGCTGTCGGTCAGATCTTGAGTCCATTGCGTGAGCGGCACCCCCACCTTTTGGGCGACCAAGGCCAGATCGGGGTTGGCGTGGCGTGAGATGCAAAGCAGGGCGTTGCCTTTTTGCAGCAGCTTTTCGGCCATGGCCAAGCCCATGCCCCGAGAAGCGCCAGTGAGGATGTAAAGGTGTGAAGTCATGAGCGCGATGTTAGTGGGTGGCTTCCAATGATGCGGTGCCGCAGTTGACAAGGCGTGGGATTGGAATCAGCTGCCTTGCGCTGCCCGAATGCGGTTGACCTGCAAGGGCGTGACCTCGCTCGCTTGGTTGCCCCAGCGGTTGCGCAGGTGGGTGAGCACTGCGGCGATGTCTCGGTCGTCCAGCTCCAGGACGGCAGGCGGCATGCCAAAGGGGCGGGGGTGGCCTTCGGTTGCAGGCCCGTAACCGCCATGCAGCACCAACTGGACCAGGTTGGTGGGGTCCTTCAGCAGCACGGCGCGGTTGCCCGCTAAGGCCGGGTAGGCCACTTCGCCCGATGCGGTTTGCATGCCTTCCCCTTGTTCGCCGTGGCATTGCAGGCATTGGCGTTCGTAAACTTTGGTGCCTTGGGTGGCCACCTGCAGACTGATCCGGTTGGGTTTGGGTGATGCTGAGGCTGAGGCCGGCCGGTCCGTTGTTTGCGCACGCGATTTCAAATACACCGCCATGGCTCTCAGGTCGGCCGTGTTCAGGTGCTGCAGGCTGTGCTGAACCACTTCGCCCATGGGGCCGCTGGTTTGCGCCGTGGCCGAGCCTCCGGTGCGCAGCAGGCGCACGATCTCAGAAACAGGCGTGCTCGCCAGGCCCGTCTCGGCATCGCGTGTCAGGTCGGGAGCGTACCAGTTGACCACAGGCATCAGGCCGCCGGACAAATCGCTGACGGGTCCGCTGGCTCCCAGCGCGTTGCGTGGGCTGTGGCAGGCGGCGCAGTGGCCCAGGCCTTGCACCAGATATGCGCCCCGGTTCCATTCGGCGGTTTGGGACGAGTCGGCTTGAAAAGGGCGGGGCTCAAAAAACAGGCTGCGCCACACGGCCAATGCGGGCTGCGTGCCCACTGGCCAGACCAGGGTGTGGGCCAGTTGGGCCTGCACCACCGGGGCCTGGGTGTTCAACCAGGCAAACACCGCGTCACTGTCACTTCGGCTGATGACGCTGGTGTGGTTGTAGGGAAAAGCCGGGGCCAGCAAGCGCCCGTCAATGGAACGGCCACGGTGCATGGCTTGCCAGAAGTCTTGCGCTGTCCAGCGTCCCAAGCCCGTGACCGGGTCGGGCGTGAGGTTGCTGCTATACACGCCGCCAAATGGTGTGTCGATCCGTCGGCCGCCGGCGAAAGGTGTGCCGCCCCGGGTCGTGTGGCAGGCCATGCAGTTGCCCGCCAGGGCCAGGTAGCGGCCTTGTTCGATTTGGGCTGTGCTGGCCTGTGGGGTCTGCGTTGTCTCCTTGGCCATGGGTTGGGTGGGCAGCACCAGGTCGCCCCAGTTGTCCCACATCACCCCCATGACCAGCACCAGCAGGCTGATCAGTGTGATCCAGCCCAGGCGTTTGACCGGGTGCATGCCTGGCCATGGGCGCTTCATGGTTTGCCCCCGTTCACAGGCTTGGCGGCGGTGGCCGACAATTCCGGTGTACTGCCACAGCGCAAGGCTTCCGGCAATGCGGGGCCTGCTGGAGGACGTTCAGCAGGCCGGGTGTCGGCGGGCAACGGCTGGCGGGCCAGCCAGCTCGAGACGGCGATCAGGTCCTGTGCGGGCATGCGTTGGACGATTTCGGCCATGCAGTCAGGGGCGTGGGCGCGGCGCTGCGCGGTTTGCCAGGCGCCGAGCTGCGCGTTCAGGTAATCAAGCGGCAAGCCCAAGAGCCCCGGCACGTTGGGCTGCACCCCGGTCAGTCGCACGCCGTGGCACTGGGTGCAGGCAGGCAGGCCGCGGGTGGCGTCGCCTTGCGACACGAGTTGTTGGCCTTTGGCCAAGCGCTCGGCCGTGATGGCGTTTTGGGCAGTCGGGGCGGGGTAGGGCAGTTGCAAATTGGCAAAGTACAGCGCCATCTCGCCTAAGTAGGCATCGGTCAAAGGGTCGACCAGGCGGACCATCAGTTCGTAATGGCGGCGACCTTGCGCGAAATTGCGCAGCTGGTTGTGCAGGTAACCCGCTGGTTTGCCCGCCAGACGTGGGTAATATCCGTCAGGACCGGCGCGGCCTTGCTCGCCATGGCAGGCGGTACAGGCGCGGGTGCGCTCGGCCATGTCGTCTGCAAAACGTTTTGGGGCTTGGGCATGGGCGCTCAAGGGGCCTGCACACAAGGCGGCTGCGGCCCACATTAGACCTGTGAACAGGCCCTTGATGAACCAGACGTTGGGCTCGCGCAAACGGCTGGGCGGCGGGTGATCCAGGGGGGCGAGTGACCTGGGTGCGGTGAAAATCTGACTGCTTGTAAACGTCCTCATTCACTGAAGATAACCGATGCGGCGACAATGTCTGGTTTTGCGCTGAAAGCCCTGAGGCCAAAGTGCGTTGTTTCCCTTCATTTGTTCAAGCCATGTCCGATATCCAAGTCCGATTTGCCACCCTCCATGATGCCCCTGCCGTGGCTGCTATGCATGTGAGCGCCTGCCGCGCCGCCTACGCAGGCCAGGTGCCCGATGCCCATTGGGATGCCACGCCCATGCCCAAACGCGTGTTGTTCTGGAAAGAGGCCATTGAATACGGCGAGCCGCAAGTCATGGTGGCGGTGGATGGCCGAGAGATCGTGGGCTTTGTGGGATTTGACCGCTCGCGCGACCCCAAGTCCAAAAACACCACCGGTGAAATTTGGGCCATCTACGCCGCGCCGGACCGCATTGGACAAGGCGTTGGCCTGGCCCTGTGGGACGCCGCCCGCGAAGGTCTGGTAGAAGAAGACTGCACCGATGTGACCGTCTGGCTGCCGCTGTTGCATGAGCGCACCTTGCGCTTCCATGACTTGGCCGGCTTCAAGCGGGAGATGAACACTGCCCGCACCGTGCCCCTGGGCGGTGTGAAGGTCGAAGAAGTTCGCCTCAAGCGCAAGCTCGGCTGAACGCACCGTCCTACTTCTCAGGCCCCCCATGCACATCATGCTGGCCCCCATGGAGGGGCTGCTCGACCACACCCTGCGCGATGTGCTCACCCGCGTGGGAGGTGTGCACGAGTGCGTCTCTGAATTCATCCGTGTGACGAACACGGTCTTGCCACGCCGCGCTTTCATCCGGGTGGCGCCGGAGTTGCTCAACCGCAGCCGCACGAAGGCGGGCGTGCCGGTCAAGGTTCAGCTGCTGGGTTCGGACCCGGTGTGCTTGGCCGATAACGCGGCGGCTCTCGCAGAGCTGCAGCCGCATGGCATTGACCTGAACTTTGGATGCCCCGCCAAAACCGTGAACCAGCACCGGGGCGGTGCCGTGCTGCTGGACGAGCCCGAGCTGGTGGGGCAGATCGTGGCGGCAGTGCGCAAGGCTGTGCCGTCGCACATCCCGGTCTCGGCCAAGATGCGCCTGGGTTACAACGACGACAGCCGCGCCGAGGACTGCGCCCAGGCCATCGAGGCGGCCGGGGCCAGCGAACTGGTGGTGCACGCCCGCACCAAGGCGCACGGTTACCGCCCGCCCGCCTATTGGGACCGCATTGCCGACTTGCGCCAGCATGTGCGGTTGCCCATCGTGGCCAATGGCGAAATCTGGACGGTGGCCGACGCGCTGCGTTGCCGCGAGGTGACGGGCTGCGAACGCTTGATGATCGGGCGCGGCATGGTCACCGATCCCGGCCTGGCGCTGGCCATTGCGCACCAGTTGGCCACAGGGCAAGGGGCCGCGCCGGGTCAGGGTGTTCCTTGGTCCACCTTGGTGGCTTTGATGCAGGTGTTTTGGTTGGGCGTGAGCGCTCGTGTGGCCACGCGGCACCGGGCCGGGCGGCTCAAGCAGTGGCTCAACTACATGCGCCGGGTCTACCCCGAAGCGCAGCAGGCCTTTGACGAGCTGCGTCTGGTGCACGACGCCGCGCACATCGAGCGCTGGCTGGCGCTGCACACAGCCCGAGCGCAAGACCTCGCCCCAGCGCTTTAGGGCTGCGCGGCGCTTGGGTTGGACAACCGCAGGCGCGCTTTGTCGGCCCACATCTGCAGGCTGGCAAGCAAATCCTTTTGGCTGAACGAGCAACTTTCTTCGCTGAACAAGATGCTGGCTTCGATGCGGTCGAGCAAGGGTTGCAATACCTCGTCAAAGCGCGCGGGCAGCGGCAACGTGGCCGCTTGGGTGCGCCACAGTTGAATCATCTCGCTTTGCGGCATCTGGCCGTTTTGGCTTTGGGCCAGGGCGGTGTTCATGCGATCGAGCGTTTCAAGGGCAGCACTCATGGGCCGTTTCTCCTGCAAGCGAAAAGGGTCTGTTTCGAGGCGACAATCATGCCCCATGAAAGCCAAACCTCTCAAACCCATGCGCCTGGAAGACATCTTGTTCAGTCAGGGCTTTGGCACACGCCGCGTGTGCGCAGGCCTGGTCCAGCAAGGCCATGTGCAAGTGCTAGGCCAAGCCGTCACAGATGCGGGCGAATTTTTCGATCTGGAAGGTCTGCAATTCACGGTACAAGGCGCCGTGTGGCCCTACCTGGACAAGGCCTACGTGCTGCTGCACAAGCCCGCCGGCACCGAGTGCTCGCAAAAGCCATCGACCTGGCCGAGCATCTACACCTTGCTCCCGGCCCCTTTGCGCCAGCGCCCGCAAAAAGCGGCGGTGCAGGGCGTCCAAGCCGTGGGCCGACTCGACCAGGACACCACCGGCTTGCTGCTGCTGACCGACGACGGCCAGTTCATCCACAGGATGAGCTCGCCCAAGCACAACGTGCCCAAGGTGTACGAGGTCACCACCAAACACCCCATCACGCCCGAGATGGTGCAAAAGTTGCTGAGCGGGGTGGTGCTGGACGATGACCCCAAACCCGTCAAAGCTTCGGCCTGTGAGGCGCTGAGCGATCTGCACCTGAAACTCACCCTCACCGAGGGCAAATACCACCAGGTCAAGCGAATGGTCGCGGCGGTGGGCAACCGGGTGGAGGGGTTGCACCGCTCTCAAATCGGCGGTTTGGTGCTGGGCGATCTGGCCCCTGGTCAGTGGCGCTTTTTGTCGCCATCGGATTTGGTGGCGCTCAAGCCCTGAAGTGTCGCACCTGAAAGGCCCAACCTGCGGGGGCTTTGCAGTTGGTGCCTTCAGATCCGACGACTCCCCAAACTGGCCATGAAGTCTGCCACTGCATTTTCCACGGCCTTGGCTTGGTCGCGGTGGGGTGAATGGCCGCAGGCGGGCAGTTGGAGCAAACGGGTGTGCGGCACAGCTTGGGCGATGCCCTCGATTTGGGCCAGAGTGCCGTAGGGGTCGTCTACACCCTGGATGGCCAGCAGCGGAGCCTGGATACGGGGCAAGTCGGTGCGGATGTCAAAACTGGCAAAAGCCGGACTCAGCCAGACCTCGTTCCATTGCCAGAAAGCGCAGTCCACATCCGCGTGGTAAGCGGACAGCCGCTCGCGCAATGCGCCTTGCTCAAAGGCCCGGCGTGCTTGGTCGATGGCCAGCAGGGAGATGGGCTCCACCATGATGTGGGGGGCCATGACGATGCAGCCAAGCACTGTCCAACGGCTGGCGTGCAGCAAGGCGATGGTGCCTCCGTCCGAGTGCCCAAGCAACACGGGCCGTTCTATGCCCAAGAACTGCAGCAAAGTGGGCAAGACCTCGAAGGCTTCGTGGTGCATGTAGTCGGGCAGCAAACGCCCATGCCGGCGCCCGTGCGTCTGGCCAGAGGGGCCGCGCACATCCGGTACAGGGTCGGACTGGCCGTAACCTTGGCGTGAATACACCAGGCCCGCGCAACCCAGTTGCGCGCACAGGCGGTTGGGCCAGTCGCGCCACATGCGCACGCTGCCCAGGCCTTCGTGTAAAAAAACCAGAGTCGGTCCATCGGCACCGTCGGGTGGTGCGATGCTCAGGGTTTCAAGCCCAATGCCACGAATCTTTATTTTTTGAAAGCAGTGCGTTTGCATCGGAAATCCTGAGGGTGGGCCGTTTACACTTGAGCGCGATTTAGAAAGCCCCCAAGTGATTCGTTTTAGTGCATTTTCCAGAATTTTGTTCTTGTTTTTTGGGGTGGGTTTGGCCTGCAACGTGCTGGCGAAGCCGCCTGCCCCTGTTTTTGTTCTCAATTCGCTCGAGGGCAACGTGAGTGTGATCGATCCGACCACCTGGACTGAGAGAAAACGCATCCCGACCGGCAAAGAGCCGCACCATTTGTATTTGACGCCGGATGAAAAATCGCTGATTGTGGCCAATGCCATGAGCGATTCCCTGACCTTCATCGACCCCCGCACCGCGCAAGTGCAACGCACAGTGACCGGCATTCTCGACCCCTACCATTTGCGATTTTCGCCAGACATGAAGTGGTTTGTGACCGCAGCCAACCGTTTGAACCATGTGGATATTTACCGCTGGGACGGCCAAAACGCGCATTTGTCCAAACGCATTGCCACGGGCAAAACGCCCAGCCACCTCTGGATCGACAGCCGCAGCCAGACCGTTTGGGCCTCTATGCAGGACAGCAATGAAATTGTCTCGATTGACCTGAGCACCCAAACCCTGAGCACCCGCACCCTGGTTGGCGCGGTGCCTGCAGACGTGTACGGCACGCCTGACGACAAATACCTGTTGGTCGGTCTGACCGGTGGCGATGGGGTAGAGGTCTACGACATCAGCGGGCCCAAGCCCAAATTGTTCAAGACGATTTTCACGGGCAAAGGGGCGCATGCCTTTCGGGCGCTGGGGGACAAACGCCATGTGTTTGTGAGTAACCGTGTGGCCAACTCCATCAGCCAGATTGACTTCATCAACTGGGAAGTGGTGGCGCAATTGCCCGGTCCTTCTGGCCCAGACTGCATGGACGTCACCGCAGACGGCAAGCTGATTTTGGTGGCCTCACGTTGGTCGCGCAAATTGAGTGTGATCGACATTGCCTCGCGCAAACTGGTCAAGCAAGTGCCGGTGGGCAAGTCGCCCCACGGGGTCTGGACCTTGGACCATGCACCGCGCAACTGAGGCCCATCCATCCAAAAGTGGCCCATGCGCCTGGCTGGCCCTGTGCATCCTGGCCATAGGCCCGGCACAGGTTCTGGCCCAAACTTCGGCTGAGCCTGCCGCCTGCACCCGCCCGGTCTACCTGACGTTTGACACCGGCCACATGGGCACAGCCCCGCTGATTGCCCAAGTGTTGCAGCGCCACAAGGTGCCGGTCACTTTTTTTGCGGCGCATGAAAAAACCCAGCAAGGCGATGGTTCCCTGGGTGAGCACTGGGCCGACTGGTGGCGTGCACGGGGGGCCGAAGGCCATGCCTTTGCCTCGCACACCTGGGACCACGCCTATTGGCGTGCGGACTTGGATGGCCCGGGTGATGTGCGGTTTCGCATCCGCCCCAGTGCGGGCCAGCAGGCGGGTCAAAACCTGCTGTGGAGCGTCCCACAGTATTGCGACAACTTGCGCCAGGCCGCCAGCCGTTTGGAGGTCCTGACCGGACAAACGCCTTTACCTTTGTTTCGCGCCCCTGGTGGCAAAACCTCGGCCCGTCTGCTGCAAGCTGCACGGCAATGCGGCTATGCGCATGTGGGCTGGGCGGATGCCGGCTTTTTGGGCGACGAGTTGCCCAGCGAGCGCTACAGCAACGCCCATTTGCTGCAAAAAGCCCTGCAAAACATCCGGGCCGGCGACATCCTGATGGCCCACTTGGGCATCTGGTCGCGCCAGGACCCGTGGGCCCCGGCCGTGTTGGAGCCTTTGATTGTGGGTCTCAAGGCCCGCGGCCTGTGCTTTGCCACCTTACGCGAGCACCCCCAATACCGCGACTGGGTGCGCCAGCAGCCCCTGCAGCTGGCGCAGCCCAAGCCTCTCATCACCCAGCCCGCTTTGCGACCCTGACCCGCCATGGACAGCTTGATTGACGCCTTTTCTTTTTTGCAGCAAAGCCTGTTCGAGGCCGTGGTGCAGCCCTTGGTGTTTGCCTTGGGCCTGGCCCAATTGTTGGAAAAAGCCTACGAAGGCACAGGCTGGCTGGTGGTGGGTCTGCTGCAAATGGCGGTCTTGCTGACCGTTATTGGCCCCATGCAGCGGCGCTGGCCGGCTGAGCCTGTGCAAGACACTCGCGCCGTGCGGGTAGACGTGGTTTACACACTGATCCAACGCCTGGGCTTGTTCAAGCTGGCCATGTTCTTTTCCTTCGACTGGCTCTTTGAACAAGCCTGGGGCAGCTTGCGCGGCTTGGGCGCACCCACTTGGCACCTCGACCAGTTCTGGCCCGGTGTCAGTGATCTGGCCTGGGTCAGCTTTTTGATTTACCTGGTGGTGTTTGATTTTGTCAACTACTGGATTCACCGGGGTCAGCACCAGCTGCCGCATTGGTGGGCCCTGCACAGCCTGCACCATTCGCAACGCCAGATGACCATGTGGTCGGACAACCGCAACCACCTGCTGGACGATGTGCTGACCAGTTTGGCTCTGTCGGTGGTGGCGGTGCTGGTCGGGGTGGGCCCGGGGCAGTTTGTGGCTCTGGTCGCGCTGGGACAGTTGAGTGAAAACTTCCAGCATGCCAATGTGCGAATCTGGTATGGCCGCATCGGCGAGCGGCTGTGGGTCAGCCCGCGTTTTCACCGTCGGCACCACAGCATCGGCATCGGCCACGAGAGCGAAATCCAAGGCCAGCGGCGCTTGGGCGGCTGCAACTACGGCGTTCTCTTGCCCTGGTGGGACATGCTGTTTGGCACGGCTGATTTCACCCTGCGCTACGACCCCACGGGCATCCGTGACCAGGTGGAAAAAGGCCGGGACTACGGGCAGGGCTTTTGGGCGCAGCAGTGGCTGGGCGTGATGCGGCTGTTCGGGCGGGCTTGAGTTAAGCTTTCCCGCATGAAACTCCTGATCGATTCCTTTTGGCGCGCGGCCCTGTATTGCCTGTATCCCCGGGTCATTGGCTTGTCGGTGTTGCCCTTGGTGCTGATCGTGGCCCTGTCGTGGTTGCTGGGGTATTTGTATTGGGACACTGCCGTCACCTTTGTGCGGGGCTGGCTCGATGCCAGCGCCTGGTTGGACACGGTTTGGCGATGGTTCGAAGGCGTGGGCTTGGGCAACCTCAACACCGTGGTAGCCCCCTTGCTCGTGATCTTTGCTTTCACGCCCTTGGTCGTTGTGGCGTCCTTGCTGGCGGTGTCGTTCATGATGACCCCGTCCCTCACGCGCATGGTGGCCGAGCGGCGTTTTGCTGGTTTGCAGCGCAAGCAAGGCGGCAGTTTACTTCTGAGCTTGTGGTGGACCTTCTTCTCGCTGGTGCTGGCGCTGGGGGCGCTGGTGCTGACCTTGCCCATGTGGCTGGTGCCGCCGCTGGCCCTGGTGCTGCCCGCCTTCATCTGGGGTTGGCTGACCTACCGCGTCATGGCGTTTGACGTGCTGGCCGAATTTGCCAGTGCCGACGAGCGCCACACCCTCATGGCGCGCCACCGCATGAGCTTTCTGGGCATGGGCGTGGTCACCGGTCTCATGGGTGCTGCGCCCAGCCTGGTTTGGGCTTCAGGAGCCTTGTTTGCCGCGGCCTTTGTGATTTTGGTGCCCGTGGCCATCTGGATTTACACCCTGGTGTTTGCATTTTCTTCGCTGTGGTTTGCCCATTTCGGCCTGGCCGCCTTGCAGGCCTTGCGGGACGAAACCGGACAAGCTGCCGTGGACGAGGTCTTGCCCCCTGCGTCTGCAGTGGCGGGCGTTTCGCCGCATGCCGCTGCCCGCTTGGGGGGCGACGAGCCGGGCCAGAGCGATGGCATCACCGACGTTGTGCCGCGCCTCAAGCCCTGATGCCGGACTGTTCTTTTCACTTGAACCCATGAGTTTTTCCATGACCCCCACCTTTGGCCTGATCATCATTGGCGACGAAATCATGTCCGGCAAGCGCCAGGACAAGCACATGCCCAAAGTCATCGAATTGATGAATGAGCGCGGCTTGAGCTTGAGTTGGGCCGAATACGTGGGCGATTCGCCTGAGCGCATCACGGCCACATTGAAGCGCGCTTTGGAGTCGGCTGACGTGGTGTTCAGCTGCGGCGGCATCGGCGCCACGCCCGACGACCATACCCGCCAATGCGCGGGCAAAGCCTTGGGCGTGCCGCTGGTCTTGCACCCTGAGGCCAAGCGCTTGATTCAAGAGCGTATGCAAGACACAGCCAGCGAGCAGGGCGTGGCTTACGAGCCAGATCGGCCAGACAACATCCACCGTCTGAACATGGGCACCTTCCCAGTAGGCGCCGAAATCATTCGCAACCCTTACAACAAGATTCCCGGTTTCAGTTGCCGGGGCAAGGGTGGCGGCACAGTGCACTTTGTGCCGGGCTTTCCGGTCATGGCCTGGCCCATGATTGCCTCGGTGCTTGACGGCCAGTACAGCGCCTGTTTCCGCCAACACGCTTATGTTGAGAAGTCGGTGATCGTTTTGGGCGCGATGGAGGCAACTTTGACCCCGCTCATGGAGACCATTGAGGCTGCGCACCCGGGCGTGAAGGTGTTCAGCCTGCCCAGCGTGGACCACCCGCAATGGGGCCGTCACATTGAACTGGGCGTCAAAGGTGAACCCGCCAACGCGGATGCGGCCTACATCGACTTGCGACAAGGCCTGAAGGCTTTCACGCTCGAATATGGCCCCGAATTGGTGCGAGAAGCTTGATTGCACCAATATAAGACACAATTGCACCATAATAGTGCAATTGTGGGGTGACCCACAGATCCGCAAGTTCAGTCCATAGCCCTCCGTTCTCAGCCATGAGGCCCTCCGTTCTGAGTCATGGTCACGCCAGACTCTTTTTTATGCAGCGTCAAGGCCCATTCGGGGCTGCTCAGGGCACAATCATGGGTTGTTCGGTGGCGTGGTCCGGGCCTGGTTGGCACAGAAACTGCAAGACTTGCGAGCAAGCTTTTTAACCCCTTTCCATTCAGGAGAATTTGATGGCCAAGACCGTCGCAGACGTGATGAAGATGGTGAAAGAGAATGAAGTCAAGTTTGTTGACTTCCGTTTCACCGATACCCGTGGCAAATGGCAGCACATCACTGCGCCCGTGTCGCAGTTTGACGAAAGCAAGTTCGAAGACGGTCAAGCGTTTGACGGCTCTTCGATTGCGGGTTGGAAAGGCATTGAAGCTTCGGACATGTTGTTGATCCCCGATCCGAACAGCGCCATCATCGACCCCTTTTTCGAAGAGGTGACTTTGGTCATGATTTGCGACGTGATCGAGCCGACAGACGGCAAGGCTTACGAGCGTGACCCCCGTTCGATCGCCAAGCGCGCTGAGACTTACCTCAAGCAATCGGGCTTGGGCGATACCGCCTATTTCGGTCCCGAACCAGAATTCTTCTTGTTTGACGAAGTGCGTTGGAGCACCGAGCCGAACAACACCTTCTACGCCATCGACGAAGCCGAAGCCCCATGGAACAGCGGCACCAAGATGGACGGCGGCAATAAAGGCCACCGCAACCGGGTCAAGGGCGGCTACTTCCCCGTGCCTCCCGTCGACAGCACCCACGACATGCGCAGCGAAATGTCGCTGATCCTCGAGTCCGTGGGCATCCCGGTCGAAGTGCACCACCACGAAGTGGCAGGCGCAGGCCAGTGCGAAATCGGCACCCGTTTTTCCACCTTGGTGGAGCGCGCCGACTGGACACTGCTGCAAAAGTACGTGATCCACAACGTGGCCAACGCCTACGGCAAAACCGCCACCTTCATGCCCAAGCCCTATGCGGGCGACAACGGTTCGGGCATGCACGTTCACCAGTCCATCTGGAAAGACGGTAAGAACCTGTTTGCAGGCAATGGCTACGCGGGCTTGTCTGAGTTCGCCTTGTTCTACATTGGCGGCATCATCAAACACGCCCGTGCCCTGAACGCGATCACCAACCCCGGCACCAACAGCTACAAGCGTTTGGTTCCCCACTACGAAGCGCCGGTCAAATTGGCTTACTCGGCCAAGAACCGCTCCGCCTCGATCCGCATCCCCAATGTCGCCAGCGACAAGGGCCGCCGCGTGGAAGCCCGCTTCCCAGATCCATTGTGCAACCCTTATCTCGGCTTTGCGGCCTTGTTGATGGCGGGCCTGGACGGTATCGAAAACAAGATCCATCCCGGCGAAGCAGCGACCAAAGACCTGTACCACTTGCCGCCAGAAGAAGACAAGTTGGTCCCCACCGTGTGCTCCAGCTTGGACCAGGCTTTGGATGCTTTGAACGCCGACCGCGCTTTCTTGACCAAGGGTGGCGTGTTCACCGACTCGTGGATCGACGCCTACATCGATTTGAAGATGCAAGAAGTCAACCGCAGCCGTGTTGAAGTGTCGCCGGTTGAGTACGACATGTATTACTCACTCTAAGCACCATGGTCACCATTGCACACCCACCTGTGCAATGCCCTGAAAGGACGGCCTCGGCCGTCCTTTTTTTGCTTTTGCTCAGCGCAGGCATGGCCACGCAAGCCCAGCAAGCTGTTTACCGCTGCGGCCAGGAGTACACCAATGCCCCGCGTGAGCCTGGATTGTGCGAACCCTTGGCCCAACAGGCCATCACCGTGATCAACGGCACCCGCCCCGCACCTTCGCCTGCTGCCGCTCCCACTGCCGTTTCAGCCCGCAGCACCAAGCCCGATCCTGGTGTTGCTGAACCTGCTTCGCCGGGTCCGATTGGCCCTTCCGCATTGACGGCCCGCACCCCGGATGTGCAGCAGAGCGAGCGCGATGCGCAAGCGCGCACCATCTTGACTCAGGAGCTGGACAAGGCCCGAGCACAATTGGTGCAGTTGCTGCAAAGCTACAACCACGGCGAGCCAGAGAAGTGGGCCACCGAAACCCGTCACCACCAGAAATACCTGGACCGTGTGGCCGATATGAAGGCGGCCATCGAGCGAACCGAACGCGACATCGACAGTCTGCAACGCGAGCTGGTGCGCCGCACTGTTCAGACCAGCCGCCGCACACCATGAACAAACCCAATCGATTCCAGGCCTTTGACCTGCTGGCTACGCCCGTGGCCGTGATGCAAGGTCAAGGGCATGTGCGCTTTGTCAATGCCGCGCTCGAAGATGCTTTGGGCTTGTCCAGGCGCACGCTGCACGACGCGTATTTGCCCGACTATTTTGTCGATCCGCAGCCCCTGATCATGGCCTTGTCCGGTGCCCAGTCCAACGAGTTTGCCGCGCTGCGCTACGAAGCCCATCTGCGCCGCCTGCACCACGACGAGCCTTTGCCCGTGCACGTGATCGTGGCTTTGACCGATCTGCCAGACGAAGTGATCGTGGAGTTGCTGCCGGTGGAGCAGCAAACCCGGCAAGATCGTGAAGAGCGGCTGCTCGACCAGGCCCAAGCCAACAAAGAGTTGATCCGCAACCTGGCCCACGAGATCAAGAACCCGCTGGGCGGCATTCGCGGTTCGGCACAATTGCTGGAGATGGAGCTCGACGACAAGGAGCTGACCGAGTACACGCAAGTCATCATCCACGAGGCTGACCGGCTGCAGACGCTGGTGGACCGCTTGCTGGCTCCGCACCGCAGGCCGCATGTGGTGGGTGATGTGAACATCCACGAGGTGTGCGAGCGCGTGCGAGCCCTGATCCTGGCCGAGTTCCCCCGGGGACTGAAGGTGGTTCGCGATTACGACATCTCGATCCCCGAGTTTCGCGGCGACCGCGAACAGCTCATCCAGGCCGTGCTCAACATCGCGCACAACGCGGCGCAGGCCTTGCAAGAGCGCGTGGCGCAAGGCGATGCGCAGATCATGCTCAAGACCCGGATCTTGAGGCAAGTCACGTTTGGCAAGCAGCGTTATCGCCTGGCATTGGAATTGCATGTGATGGACAACGGGCCTGGTGTTCCAGACTCGATCAAGGACCGCATTTTCTTCCCGTTGATTTCGGGGCGCGAAGGCGGCTCGGGCCTGGGGCTGACATTGGCGCAAACCTTTGTGCAGCAACACCATGGCCTGATCGAGTGTGACAGTGAGCCGGGCCGTACGGACTTCAAGATCCTGATTCCTCTGCCTTGAAGCACACCAGTTTGACCACAGAAAGTGCCACTTTGATGAAGCCGATCTGGATCGTAGACGATGACCAATCCATCCGCTTTGTGCTCGAAAAAGCATTGCTGCGCGAAGGATTGCCCACGCGCAGCTTCACCAACCCACGCGAGGTGATGAAAGCGCTGGAGGCCGAAAGCGACAGCGACGGCCCGCAGGTGCTGGTCAGCGACATCCGCATGCCTGGTGGTTCGGGTCTGGATTTGCTCAAGGCCATCAAACAACGCATGCCCGGTTTGCCGGTCATCATCATGACGGCGTTTTCCGATCTGGACAGCGCAGTCTCTGCCTTTCAAAGCGGGGCTTTCGAGTACCTGCCCAAACCCTTTGATTTGCCCAAGGCCGTGGAACTGATCCGCCGCGCGGTGGGTGAGAGCCAGCGCGAAGACGTGGCCGAAGAAAAAATGGCAGACGCCCCCGAAATGCTGGGCCAAGCGCCCGCCATGCAGGACGTGTTTCGCGGTATTGGCCGTTTGGCACAAAGCCATGTGACGGTCTTGATCACGGGCGAGTCGGGTTCGGGCAAAGAGCTGGTGGCGCATGCGCTGCACAAACACTCGCCGCGTGCCCAGCAGCCTTTTGTGGCCATCAACACCGCGGCCATTCCCAAGGACTTGCTGGAGAGCGAACTCTTTGGTCACGAGCGTGGTGCCTTCACGGGCGCGCAAGCTTCGCGCCGAGGGCGCTTTGAGCAAGCCGACGGCGGCACCTTGTTTCTGGACGAAATCGGCGACATGCCTTTTGATTTGCAAACGCGTTTGCTGCGCGTCTTGTCCGACGGGCATTTTTACCGCGTGGGGGGGCACAGCGCTGTCAAGGCCAATGTGCGCGTGATCGCCGCCACCCACCAGGACCTGGAGCAGCGCGTCAAGGAAGGCGTGTTCCGCGAAGACTTGTACCACCGCCTGAACGTCATACGCCTGCGCTTGCCAGCGCTGCGCGAGCGGCGTGAAGACGTGGACGTGCTGGCGCGTTACTTCCTGCAGCGCAGTGCCCAACAACTGGGTGTGGACCCCAAACGCATGGCCGACGCTGCGCTCGAGCGCTTGGGCCAATTCCAGTTTCCTGGCAATGTGCGCCAGCTTGAAAACATCTGCCATTGGCTCACGGTGATGGCCCCAACTCAGGTGATTGAAGTCAAGGACCTGCCGCCCGAGGTGTTGGGATCTGCAGGCTCTGCCTCGGCCGTGCCGGCCGCTTTTTCGGCGTTGTCTTCTGGACTGGGGGGCGGCTTGGCTGAGACCGCGCTGGGGATGTCAGAGCCGGGCCAACTTGCCAGCCATGATCGCCCTTTGAACGCATACAACTTGGCAACGCCTTTTGACGCCGCCGTGGTCAACCCCGGTGTTTTGGGTTGGGAGCCCGGCTTGGAGCAAGAGGCCCTGGCCTTGCTCAAATCAGGCCGTACCGATGTGTGGGACGCGCTCACCCGACGCTTTGAAACCAGTCTGATTCAGGCGGCGCTGGCGACCACGCGGGGCCGACGTATCGAGGCGGCGCAAAAACTGGGCATTGGGCGCAACACCATCACCCGAAAAATCCAGGAATTGGGGCTGGATGATGCCTGACACACGATGGCACTTGGGTCATGCAAAGGGGTCTTGCAGCACCACATCGCTCAGGGGGCGTGCCACGCAGGGCAATACGCAGCCCTCGGCTTTTTCTTCGGACGTGAGGCCAGGCCAGGCCATTTCGTAATGCACCTGTCCAGAGACCAGTTGCCCCATGCAAGTGCGGCAAGTGCCCGATCGGCAGGAACTGGGCCACTGCAGGCCGCCTTGCTCCAGCGAGTCGAGCAAGCTCTGCGTTTTCCAGGCGTCAAAACTGCCGCCGTCAGGAGCAACGCGGGCATTGAAAAACGGGATGTGGGTGTTCATGAGGGTTTGGCTGCGTGACATTCGGGGTCAAGGTGGGCGCGTTCAGGTGGGCCCCTGAAAGACCAGCCGCCATTGACCATTTTCCTTTTGCCAATAAGTGCGCAAATAGGCTGCACCTTGTGGATGGGTCTGGTTGGGGTCTTTCATCGTCACCACCATGGTGTTGTCTTGGTCTTTCCAGTTCAAAACAGACACCAATTCCAGCGGCTGGGTTTGGCTGTAACCCAGGGTGGTTTGGGCCAATCGAGGCCAGACTTGCGTCAAAGCCATGCCGTCTTGTTCATAGCGCGGGCTGTAGTGTATTTTCAGGGCCTCGGGGTCGCGGCCGTTGCGTGCCTGCATCCACTTGTCGAGCGTTGGTTTGAAGGCGACCCATGTCTGCCCGGCTTGTTCTGCGTTCACCCATTCGAGTTGCTCGGCAAGGATCACTGGTGTCATGCGCAAATCGGGCATTTGCAGCAATCGCCCCATCTCAGGGTTGGAGAGCACCACGCAGCCATCGGTGGACTCAGGGGCTCTCGCGTACTGGGCACTGGGCGTACCGTGCAACCAGATGCCTGAACCTGTTTTTTTCCGCATCAGGTCCACCGCATTGGGGTAATTCAGCGTCAAGGCCCCTGCGCCAAACAAATCGGGCAGACCCTCGCCAGGCAAATTGCGCAGGATGAAGTAAACGCCCAGTGGTGTTTTGCCATCGCCCTCTTTGTCTTTGCCGACCCCGTTGATACCCACCGAGATGTAGCTTTCCTTGACCAAGTGCAGTTGCAATCGACCATCGCTGCCACTGCGGTTTTGAAACCAGTAGAGACGCGATTTGGAGGCGTCCACGGCCGCCACGTAGGCTTGCTGTGGGCTGAGGAATGCCAAGGCAGTCGGGATTTTCCCCTGCAGGCTTTGTGCGCTGTCACGCTGAAGACGGCGTTTGGATTCCAGGATCAGTTCATCCAGGCGCTTGCGCAAAGAGGCGGCATTGTTGTCATCCGCAGCAGGCCAGTCCACGGGATTGGCCGTGCTGATGTTGAGCAAATCTGCGTAAAGCAACTGTCCAAGCTGGAAGTTGGGAAAGCGCGCGACCAGCATGCTGGCCGTCGCCAGGGCCTGAGCCCGTTCACCCTCGCCCAGTTGGGCGTAAATTTGTCGCACCGATTGCTCGGGGTCTGGTGTGATGGGTGCTTGTGACCCCTCGGGCAGTGGGTTGAAGGCCAGACGCCATTGCAGGGCTGGCGATGATGGCAAGCCCAAACTGTGGCTGACTTGGCCCCAAGCATTTTTCATGTTTGAGCCTTCGGTGTCAGCCCACCACCAGAAAGAGGTCACCAAAATCATCATCACACCGAGCCAGCCTAGACCTTTTACTCGCCAAGGCTGGGTTTTGGACAGTGAGGCGAGAGAGGTCTTGACGCTGCAGCGGCCCTGGGAATCGGAAGGCGGCAAGCCGCGTCTAGAACTCAATTCACCGACTCGCGCACGATGAGCCAGCGGTTACCGATCCGCACCATGTCGAGGGTCTTGCGGCTGCTGCCCTTCAAATTGTCCGAGGTGTACAGCTGCTGGAAGCGGGCCGATGCCGTCTCGCCATTGTTGCTGATGTTCATCTCCCGCACCTCCACCGAGATCGATTTTTTGGACACGATTCGGAGACGGCGGTCACTCTCCCATTGGGCACGTGTGACCCGGTTGGCGGGTGTGAAGTTGTTGGCGTAAGCAGCGTAATAACGCGCCATGTCTTTGTTGCTCCAGGCGTTGGCCCACTCCTGCACCGCTTTTTCGATGTCAGCACGGTCTGCTTGTCGGGCGTCGGCTGAAGGGCTTGCTGCTGGGGGTGCGACTGGCGCCGCCACCGCAACAGGCGGGATGGTCTTGGCTGGTGCCACTGTGGCCGCACGCGCTGACGAGGCACTTGCAGTGGGCGTGACGGCCATCACGATGGGGGCCTCTTTGGCTGCTGCGGGCGTTGGCGAAGCTGGAGTCGCTGCGTTGACTGGCGTTGGGACTTGGCTGGCGGCTTGGCCCGGGGCCGGCGTTTGATCCGCAGGTCGCGTGAGCGCAGCCACGTTTTGGGCGGGAGCCTGGCCACGCAGCTCGCTGCCCATGCTGCCCAGCAAGGTCAATTGAGGGGCGGTGGTCTTGGCCTTGGGGTCGACCTGCAGGGCCTTGGCATAGTTTTGTTTGGCCAGTTGACTGTGCACATCCGACAGGTTGCGGTGGGCTGCTGCGTAGCTGGGGTGGGTTTGCAAGGCTTTTTCAAGAAAGGCTTTGGAGGTGTCAAGCTGGCCTTTGGAGGCGTAAAGCACACCCAGGTTGTTATAAGCCTCGGATTGGTCGGGATGCGTTTGGGTGATGTGCTTGAAGGTGTCGATGGCCTTGTCGATTTGACCTTGTTGGGCTTGAATCACGCCCTCCATGAACCGCCATTGCACGGCCTGGGGAGCATTCTTGCGTTCCTTTTGAACCATTTGGCGAGCTTGCTCGAGCTGTCCGCCCTGAATGGCTTTTTTGATGGCTTCCTCGGCGGCTGCAGGGGTTTGCGCCCACCCGACCGAAGCCCATCCGAGCAGGCCCACGGACAGGGCTAGCGTGGCCAAGCAGCAGGCAGGGCGCAGGAGGGCAAAGCGCCTTGTCTCAAAGGGGAAAAGCAACATGAACGAATGGACCCAGTGCAAAGCAGGCTATTTTATCGGGCGAATGACTTGGAGCCCGAGTCGTCATGTTCGTGTCGGTGAACGGCCCCCGGCGCCCCTTAGCACAGGTGACTGTGGGTACAGGGCCGCCATGCAAAAATCAGCCCCATCACTCTTGGGATAGAGCTTGCGTCACCCACCAAACGCCATCCAATCACCGGTCCAAGTCGCCTGGGCGGGCCACGGCATCTTTTTTGCCGTGCTGGCCATGGCCAGCCTGAGTTTCAGCGACGCCACCAGCAAGTGGGTCATGCTCAGCGTCACGCCTGTGATGGTGCTGTGGTTTCGCTACGCGGTGCAGGCCCTGGGCACCGCGCTGGTGCTGGCCCCGCTGCGGGGAGGGGCCATGTGGCGCACGCACAGCCTGCGTTGGCAGTTGCTGCGCGGTCTGCTCATGGTCACGTGCAGCCTGCTGGCCTTTTACTGTTTGCAGCGCATGCCGGTGGCCGAGTTCACTGCCATCGTCATGCTCACACCCTTGGTGCTCACAGGCTTGGCCCGATTCGTCATGAAAGAGCCTGTCTCGCCATTGCGCTGGCTCATGGTTCTGGGCGGGCTGATCGGGGCCTTGCTGGTCATTCGCCCGGGTGGGCAGGTCGACAGTTCGGTGGGCTGGATGGCGCTCACGGTGGTGCTGACCTACGCCGTGTTTCAAGCCGTGACCAGCCACATGACGCGTACCGAAGACCCGGCCGTGATGCAGCTGTATACCGGTTGGGTGGGCTGGGCGGTGAGCACGCTTCTTGTGTTCAACGCCTGGGTCACGCCGCAAAGTGGGCAGGAATGGGCGCTCTTGCTCTTGGTGGGCCTGGCGGCCACGCTGGGTCAGTACCTGCTGATCGTGGCCTTTTCCAAAGCCCCGGCCGCAGTGGTCTCGCCTTTTCTCTACACCGGGGTGGGCTTTTCAACGCTGATGGGCTGGTGGTTGTTTGACCACATGCCCGACGCGCTGGCCTTCACGGGCATGGGCCTGGTGGTGCTGTGCGGCGTGGTGTCCAGCCGCATTCAGGGCGCAGGCAAAAACTGAGCGCTCAGGGCTGGAGTGGGATGTATGGTGCCGTGGCCGACCACTGCACCGGGGCCTTGAATGCCAGAGCTTGCTCGGTAAAAGGGTGCAAAAAGGCCAGTTCTTGTGCGTGCAGCAGCAAGCGGGGGCTCAGCGCCTTGATGTCCAGAGGTGCGTACAGCGTGTCGCCCAGCATCGGGTGACCGATACTTTGGAGGTGAACGCGCAACTGGTGGGTGCGTCCCGTGACAGGCTCGAGCTCGATCAGGCTGGCGCTGTCGCTGGTTTGCAGGGCCCGCCAGCGGCTGCGACTGGCTTTGCCGCCTTGGTGGATGATGTGCAGCGGGCGGCGTTCCCAGTCCAGCAGGATCGGGCCGTCGATGGTGCGCCAGCCGTCGTCGTCAGTCACTTCGGCAGATTGTGTGTGCTCTGGCTGCCCGGTCACCACGGCCACGTAGCGTTTTTTGACTTGGCGGGTTTCAAACAGCTTGCTCAGGCGGCGCTGCGCTTCGATGCCCCGGGCCATGAGCAGCAGGCCCGAGGTGTCCTGGTCCAGGCGGTGCACGATCAGGGCGTCGGGGTAGCGGTCCTGCACCCGTTTGGACAGGCAGTCTTGCTTGTCTGGGCCGCGTCCAGGCACAGACAGCAATCCGCTGGGTTTGTCCAGCACCAGCAGGTGCTCGTCTTCGTGGATCGGGGTCATGCGGGGCAGGCCAGGCGAGCAGGGCGCTTGACCGAAAAAATCACTTGTCTTTGACTTTGCCGCGAGGGGCCACAAAGGTGGATGGGGCCATGGGGCGGTCGGAGGTGAAGGTCTTGGGGGGCGCGGTGTCCTTCTTGGGCTTCTTGGCCATTTTGTTGCTGCGTTGTTCGCCTTTGGCCATGGTGTTTCCTTGGGTTGCATCCCGACTTGGGAAGGCTTGATGTTAAAGCACAAAGCCGCAGAATCTGCGGCTTTGTGGGGCTATGAAAGCTGCCCGCTTTCAGCGGACGCGGCCTTTATTTGACTTCGGTCACAAACTGCGCGGTGGGGCGGCGCACTTTTTTCAGGTTCTCCAGCCAGTCGCCTTCGGCCGCGCGGTAACCCAGGGGCACGAGGACCACGCTGCGCAGGCCGCGAGCGCTCAGGCCCATGATCTCATCCACCGCTTTGGGGTTAAAGCCTTCCATGGGCGTGGCGTCGACTTCTTCAAACGCCGCAGCGATCAAGGCTGCGCCCAAACCGATGTAGGCCTGGCGCGCCGCGTGCTCGTAGTTCACCTCGGGCGTGCGGGCCGGGTAGTTCTTGAGCAACATCTGGCGGTAGTTTTCCCAGCCTTCGTTGGTGCCGCCGCGCTGCGCATTGGTCAGGTCGAACATCATGTTGATGCGTTCGGCCGTGTAATTGTTCCAGGCGGCAAACACCAGCAGGTGCGAGCCGTCGGTGATCTGGGCCTGGCCATTGGCCTTGGATTTGATTTGTTCGCGCATGGCGGCGTTGGTCACCACGAAAATTTCAAAAGGCTGCAGACCGCTGGAGGTGGGGGCCAGGCGCGCGGCTTCCACAATGCGATCGATTTTGTCTTGGGGCACGACTTTCGTCGGGTCCATTTTTTTACAGGCGTAGCGCCATTCGAGTTTGTTCAGCAAGTCAGACATGCGATTTCCCTAAGGGTTTAAAAGATGCGCGATTGTGCAGTAAGACGCGGGGCCAGGGTGTTGCGTTGGCGCAAGCCAATGCCCGGAGCTCAGACTTGTTGCCAGGTGCCTGTAGGCAGGCCATCCAGCTTGTAAGGCCCCACGGCGGTGCGGATCAGGCGCAGCGTGGGCAAGCCCACAGCGGCGGTCATGCGCCGCACTTGGCGGTTGCGGCCCTCTCTGATGGTCAATTCCAGCCATGAGGTGGGAATGCTTTGCCGCTCGCGAATCGGTGGGTTGCGCGGCCACAGGTCGGCAGGGGGCTCAACAGCGCGGGCGCGGGCGGGCAGGGTGGGGCCGTCGTTCAGCGTCACGCCCCGGGCCAACGCGGTCAGCGCTTGATCGGTCAACACCCCCTCGACTTGGACCCAATAGGTTTTCTCCATCTTGAAGCGCGGGTCGGCGATGCGCGCTTGTTGTTGGCCGTCATCGGTCAGCAGCAGCAGGCCTTCGCTGTCGGCGTCCAACCGTCCCGCCACGTACACCCCAGGCAGGTCGATGTGGTCCTTGAGCCCCTGCCAACGCCCCTCGGGGGTGAACTGGCTGAGCACGCCATAGGGCTTGTTGAAACGGATCAGCATGGGCAGGTCATCAGAGGCAGGGCGTGGCGCAAGGCCGTGAGCGTATCAGGTCCGACAGGGGATGGCGTCCAATGAGGCGTGGGTTAGCATCCCTGCATGAGCACCCAATACGAATGTCTGAAAAGCCCCGACCTGTACGCCGAGGCCTTTGGCATCGCCCCGCCAGCCGCTTTGCTGGGCAAGGAAGTCTGGCCGCGCCAGCCGGGTTTTTTCATCCGAAAAGTGTTTGTGGCGGCAGAGCAAGGCCCGGAGCCAGCCACTGAAGCCGCCCCAGAGTCTGAAGTGGGCGCTGCCCCCGATTCAGTCCCCGCCAGCCCGTTGGGGATGGAACTGGCCCAAGGCCAATTCGGTCTGGTGCCTACCTGGGTCAAATCGGCGTCTGACGCCAAGCTGCGATCCACCAAGTTGGCCGTGACCCGTTACGAAACCATGAGCACCGCCACGGCCACGCGCGAGACCTGGCTCAAAGGCCAGCGCTGCATCATCCCGATGCAAGCATTTTTAGAAGACGACTGGCGCAGCCGCAAAGCCTTGCCCACGCGCATTGCACGGGTGGACGGCAAGCCGATTGGGGTGGCGGGACTGTGGGAACGCTGGACCCAAGGCGACGATGAAATCATCAGCTACACCCTGCTCACGGTGAATGCCAACAGCCACGCTTTGATGAACCGTTATGGCCAAAACGGCAACGAAAAACGCATGCCCGCGATCTTGAACGAGGGCGCCTATGGTGCTTGGCTCAGTGCCCCGCTTGAAAAAGCCCGCGAGTTCATGCGGGCCTACCCGGCCCACTTGCTGTTGGCCAATCCGGTGCAGAAAAAATAAGGCAGGTGATCAGCCCAGGCGGCTGCGGTGCCTTGCAATCTGCAGTCGCACCTGCGCAGGTGCGGTACCGCCCAAGGTGTTGCGGGCATTCAAGGACCCTTGAAGGCTGAGCGGACCGAACACATCGGCTTCGATGCGACCATCGAATTTTTGCAGAATTTCCAGTGGCAGTTCGGACAGGTCGACGCCCAGGCCTTGTGCGGTCTTGACCGCGTGCGCCACCACTTCGTGCGCGTCGCGGAAGGGCAATCCCTTTTTGACCAAGTAGTCGGCCAGGTCGGTGGCGGTGGCGTAGCCCTTTTTCACAGCGGCTTCCATGGAGGCCACATTCACCGTGATGCCGCCTTCTTTTTGGCCTGTGGCGGAGTTGACCTGACCGCCCACCATTTCGCTGAAGATGCGCAGTGTGTCCTTGAGCGTGTCCACCGTGTCGAACAGCGGTTCTTTGTCTTCCTGGTTGTCCTTGTTGTAGGCCAGGGGCTGGCCCTTCATCAGGGTGATCAGGCCCATCAGGTGGCCGACCACTCGCCCAGTTTTGCCGCGCGCCAGCTCGGGCACGTCCGGGTTTTTCTTCTGCGGCATGATGGACGAGCCGGTGGTGAAGCGGTCGGCAATGCGCACAAAGCCAAAGTTTTGGCTCATCCACAAAATCAACTCTTCTGAGAAGCGGCTGATGTGGACCATGCAAAGAGAAGCTGCTGCGGTGAATTCGATGGCGAAGTCTCGGTCGCTCACGCCGTCCAGGCTGTTTTGGCAGACCTGCGGGTTGCCCGCCTCATCGACCATGCCCAAGCGACGGGCCACGCGCTCGCGGTCCAGCGGGTAGGTGGTGCCGGCCAAGGCGGCGCTGCCCAGCGGCAGGCGGTTGGTGCGGCGGCGCACGTCGATCATGCGCTCGGCATCCCGGGCAAACATTTCCACATAGGCCAGCAGGTGGTGCGCAAAGCTCACGGGCTGGGCCACTTGCAGGTGGGTGAAGCCAGGCATGATGACTTCGACATTGCGCTCGGCCACATCGACCAGCGACTTTTGCAGGTCGGTCAGCAAGCCGATGATCAAATCCATCTCGCCGCGCAGCCACAGTCGCACATCGGTGGCCACCTGGTCGTTGCGGCTGCGCCCAGTGTGCAGGCGCTTGCCCGCATCGCCCACCAACTGGGTCAGGCGGGCCTCGATGTTCAGGTGCACATCTTCCAGGTCGAGCTTCCATTCAAAAGCGCCGGACTCGATTTCTTGGGTGATTTGCGCCATGCCGCGCTGGATGTCGGCCAGGTCTTGGGCGGCAATGATGTTTTGCGCCGCCAGCATCTCGGCGTGGGCCAAGCTGCCGGTGATATCGGCTTGCCACAGGCGCTTGTCGAAGAACACGCTGGCGGTGTAGCGCTTGACCAACTCGCTCATGGGTTCGGAAAAGAGCGCGGACCACGCTTGCGATTTGGTGTCGAGTTGGTTTGTCATAAGCAACTGATTTTATCGGGCTTCGGGCGGCCCTATCAGGCCTTCACGCCAACAAAGCCAGCGCCATTGCATGGTGCGCGGGCAGGGTGGGCACATCGTTGGCGATGTTGGCCGAAACGGGGTGCGAGGCGTTGCGAACAATCACCATTTCGGCCCTGGGATCGATGCAGATGTTTTGCCCAGGGGCATCATTGTTTTTCAATGGCCGTTGAACCATTTGCCATCTTGAACTGCGAGCCAAGATGACACTTGGCGCTGTTCAAGCAGCCCGGGTGGCTGGATCAGGGTGGTGTTTGAAGGCGTGGAAGTAGAAGTTTTCCCGAAAATTCATACATTTATATTTATTTTTATCTTAAATGGGTTGTTTTAAATTCATCAATAACTTGATAGAGGCCTCAGGCAAGCTGGGTCTGGCATGACTCGGTGGTGATCGGTCAGAAGTGGGAGATCAACCAGCGGGTGAACTTCATGATTGCCAGTCTTGACACAAGGGCTTGCGCAGACCTTGATCGCTGCTGGTTTGTGTGCGCCGCCAGTTGGGCGTGCGGAGGTTGAAGGTGGTATGCGGTCAGGAGTCAAGTGAGACCATGTTTCGGGCTATAATCCGGCTGTTTTGCGATTTGCAAAGCGCACGCCTTTGGCTTTTCCGGCCGTTGGCGCAAGTCATTCACCCGCTGAAATTCGTCTGAATCCAGCGAAACAACAAGGAAAACCATGATTGCATCCTCCATCAAGGCCGAGGTCGTCAAGGCCAACGCACGTGCTGCCAACGACACGGGCTCCCCAGAAGTCCAAGTGGCTTTGCTGACAGCTCGCATCAACGAGCTGACCCCTCACTTCAAAACACACGCCAAAGACCATCACGGTCGCCGCGGTCTGCTGCGCATGGTGAGCCGTCGCCGCAAACTGCTGGACTACCTCAAGTCCCGTGATGCTGACCGTTACGTTGCTCTGATCGCCAAACTTGGCCTGCGCAAGTAATCGTCTCTCCAGATGAAAAGCGCCTGAGTTAGTTCACTAGCTCAGGCGCTTTATTCTTTTTTTCTTCGGAATTTGTCAGGGCGATCTCGCGCTGTGTCATTCCACAAGGCTTTCAGTTCAAGGTTTTGTGGAATGGCATCGAGTTCAGAGCGTCAACTTCCGGGCCCACAGTGCAGCCTCATGCGCTTTTGTTTTCAGGAGTTCTGAACATGTCCATTTTCAACAAAGTTACCAAAACCTTCCAGTGGGGCCAGCACACGGTCAAGATGGAAACCGGCGAAGTCGCTCGCCAAGCCGGCGGCGCTGTGCTGCTCGACATGGAGGGCACCGTGGTGCTGGCCACCGTCGTGGGTTCCAAGATCGCCAAAGCCGGTCAAGACTTCTTCCCCCTCACCGTCGATTACATCGAGAAAACCTACGCCGCAGGCAAGATCCCTGGCAGCTTCTTCAAGCGCGAAGCCAAGCCCAGCGAACACGAGACCCTGACCAGCCGTCTGATCGACCGCCCCATCCGTCCTCTGTTCCCCGAAGGTTTCTATAACGACGTGCACGTGGTCATCCACACCGTGTCTTTGAACCCTGAAGTCGACGCCGACATCGCCGCGATGATCGCCGTGTCTGCCGCTTTGTCCATCTCGGGCATCCCGTTCAATGGCCCCATCGGCGCGGCCCGCGTGGGTTACATCAACGGCGAATATGTGCTCAACCCAGGTCAGACCCAGCGCAAAGACAGCGTGATGGACCTGGTGGTGGCTGGTACCGAAGCCGCTGTGCTGATGGTCGAATCCGAGGCCCTGCAACTTTCCGAAGAAATCATGCTCGGTGGTGTGGTGTACGGTCACGAGCAGTCGGCGATTGCCATCAACGCGATCCACGAGCTGGTGCGCGAAGCCGGCAAGCCGGTCTGGGATTGGCAAGCGCCTGCCCGCGACACCGCTTTTGAAGCCAAGCTGGCCACACTCGCCGAAGAAAAGCTGCGTGCCGCCTACCAAATCCGCAACAAGCAAGCCCGCACTCACGCTTGCCGCGAAGCCTACGCTTCTGTCAAAGTGGCTTTGGCCGAAGAGGGCGTGGCGTTTGATCCCGTCAAGCTCGACAACCTGCTGTTCGAAATCGAAGCGCGCATCGTGCGCAGTCAAATTTTGGCCGGTGAGCCCCGCATCGATGGCCGCGACACCCGCACGGTGCGCCCCATCGAAATCCGCAACAGCGTCCTGCCCCGCACCCACGGCTCGGCTTTGTTCACACGTGGTGAAACCCAGGCTTTGGTGATCACCACCTTGGGCACCGAGCGCGACGCGCAGCGCATTGACGCTTTGGCTGGCGAGTTCGAAGACCGCTTCATGTTTCACTACAACATGCCTCCCTTTGCCACTGGCGAAGTGGGCCGCATGGGCAGCACCAAGCGCCGCGAAATCGGCCACGGCCGTCTGGCCAAGCGTGCTTTGGCGGCTGTGTTGCCGAGCAAAGAAGAGTTCCCTTACACCGTGCGTGTGGTGTCCGAGATCACCGAATCGAACGGTTCTTCGTCCATGGCTTCGGTCTGCGGCGGCTGCTTGTCGATGATGGACGCGGGTGTGCCGATGAAAGCCCACGTGGCCGGTATCGCCATGGGCCTGATCAAGGAAGACAACCGCTTTGCGGTGTTGACCGACATCCTGGGTGACGAAGACCACCTGGGTGACATGGACTTCAAAGTGGCCGGAACCACCAACGGTATCACCGCGCTGCAGATGGACATCAAGATCCAAGGCATCACCAAAGAGATCATGCAAGTCGCTTTGGCCCAAGCCAAAGAAGCGCGTATGCACATTCTGGGCAAAATGCAAGAGGCGATGAGCACGGCCAACACCGAAGTGTCGGACTTTGCCCCCAAACTCTTCACCATGAAGATCAACCCTGAGAAAATCCGTGACGTGATCGGCAAGGGCGGCGCAACCATCCGAGCCCTGACCGAAGAAACCGGTTGCCAAATCAACATCGGTGAAGACGGCACGATCACCATCGCGGCCACCGACGGCGAAAAGGCCGACATCGCCAAGAAGCGCATCGAGCAGATCACCGCCGAAGTCGAAATCGGCAAGGTCTATGAAGGCCCGGTCACCAAGATTTTGGACTTCGGTGCCTTGATCAACCTCTTGCCCGGTAAAGATGGCTTGTTGCACATCAGCCAAATCGCCCACGAGCGCGTCGAGAAAGTGACCGACTACCTGAGCGAAGGCCAGATCGTCAAAGTCAAGGTCATGGAAACCGACGAGAAAGGCCGCATCAAGTTGTCGATGAAGGCTTTGTTGGACCGTCCTGCACAGGGCTAAATAACGCGGGGGTCAGGTGGTCAATGGCTGCCTGACACCGCGTGGACTCACCATGAACGTCATTGAAATCCAAAGCTTCGGCGCCCCTGGGGTGCTGGTGCCCGCCTCCCGTCCCGACCCAGTAGCCGGGGCAGGGGAGTTGCTCATTCGCGTCTCGGCCAGCGGCATCAACCGCCCCGATGTGCTGCAACGCACCGGCAATTACCCTGTGCCACCGGGTGCCTCGGACATTCCTGGTCTGGAGGTTGCAGGCGTGGTGGTGTCGGGTGATGCGGCGGCCATGGCCCAAGCCGGATTGGCGGTAGGTGACCGTGTGTGCGCTTTGGTGGCGGGTGGTGGTTATGCACAGTGGTGCGTGGCCCCAGTGGCCCAGTGTTTGCCAGTGCCCAAGGGCCTGACGGACACCGAAGCGGCTTCTCTGCCCGAGACTTTCTTCACCGTGTGGAGCAATGTGTTTGACCGTGGTCGTTTGCAAGCGGGTGAGACCCTGTTGATTCAGGGCGGTACCAGCGGCATCGGCGTCACAGCCATCCAGATGGCCAAGGCGGCCGGTGCCACGGTGATCGCCACGGCCGGTTCTGACGCCAAATGCCAAGCTTGCCTGGACTTGGGCGCAGACCATGCCATCAACTACAAAACCACAGATTTTGTCGCTGAGGCCAAGCGCATCACGGGTGGCGCAGGCGTGAATGTGATCTTGGACATGGTTGCAGGCGATTATGTGGCGCGTGAAGTCGAGGCCTTGGCCGAAGACGGTCGTTTGGTCATCATCGCTGTGCAAGGTGGCGTCAAGAGTGAGTTCAATGCCGGCATGGTGCTGCGCCGTCGCTTGACGATCACCGGTTCGACACTGCGTCCACGCTCCGTGGCCTTCAAGGCAGCGATCGCCCAGTCTTTGCGCCAGACGGTTTGGCCCTGGATCGAGTCAGGGCATATCAAGCCGGTCATCCACACCGTTTTTGCTGCGGTGGATGCGGGTGGTGGTTTGCCGTCCGGGGCGGCGCAAGCCCATGCGCTGATGGAGACGAACCAGCATGTGGGCAAGATTGTGATGACGTGGTGATGAGCATGTCTGGCAAATTGATGGTGGGCAATTGGAAGATGAATGGCAGCCTGGCAGCCAATGCCTCTTTGTTGTCCGACATTTTGAGCGGCATGGGGCGTGTGAGTTGCCGAGTTGCTGTGTGTTTGCCCGCACCCTATCTGGCGCAAGCTCAAAGTTTATTGGCTGGATCGGCCGTGGAACTGGGTGCGCAGGATGTGTCGGCCCACGAATCTGGTGCCTACACCGGAGAGGTGTCGTGTGCCATGTTGCGCGACTTTGCGGTGCGTTACGCCATCGTGGGCCATTCGGAGCGTCGTCAGTACCATGGCGAGACAGACGCCACGGTGGCCCACAAAACCCAGCGGGCCTTGGCGGGAGGCATCACCCCCATCGTGTGCGTGGGCGAGAGCTTGGCCGAACGTGAGGCCGGGCAGACCGAGGCGGTGGTCAAGCGGCAGTTGGCGACGGTGATCCACACCAACGGCCACTGCATCAGCGAAATCGTGGTGGCCTATGAGCCCGTTTGGGCCATTGGAACTGGATTGACGGCCACGCCCGAGCAAGTCCAAAGTGTGCACGCTGTTTTGCGTGCCCAGTTGCTGGCCGCTACAGCGCATGCTGAGCGGGTGTCGATCTTGTACGGTGGCAGCATGAATGCCGCCAATGCCGCGTCCTTGTTGGACCAACCCGATGTGGACGGTGGCCTGATCGGAGGCGCGTCACTCAAGGCCGCAGACTTTTTATCGATTTTGAAAGCCGCTTCTCGCTGAGCTTTCCAACCCTGTTTTTTTCGGAGTATTCATATGAGCATGATGTTGACCTTGATTTTGGTGGTGCAGATGTTGTCGGCTTTGGCCATGATTGGCCTGATCCTGATCCAGCACGGCAAAGGCGCTGACATGGGGGCGGCTTTTGGAAGCGGCGGTTCGGGGAGCTTGTTTGGCGCTACCGGCAGTGCGAACTTCATGTCGCGCACCACGGCGGTGTTGGCGGCCGTGTTTTTTGTCTGTACTTTGTTGCTGGCTTATTTTGGCAAGCTCACACCCACCTCTTCAGGCAGTGTGCTCGAAGGCGCGGCTGTGACGGCGCCTGTCCCTGTGAACACCAGCCCAGCTGCACAGATTCCAGGCAACGCTCCGGCGGTCAAGCCTGACAACAGCGTGCCACCCGCAGCGGGAAAATAAACACCATGGCAATGAGCTGTTTTTCAGCTTTGCTGCTGCGCACAATTTTCCGACTTTAAGTCGGGAAATAGCCCATTTTTCGGGGTAAAATCAGAGACTGATCGGCAAGCAATTCGCACTCAAGGTGTACCTCATGCAAGCCGGTCCTGTGCATCCAGCCGTCGTGGTGAAATTGGTAGACACGCTATCTTGAGGGGGTAGTGGCGAAAGCTGTGCGAGTTCGAGTCTCGCCGACGGCACCAGACAAACAGAATCGCTCGGGCTGAAGGCTTGGGCTCTTCATTCGGTCATTAACCGGCAGTCACCAAATGAACCTCGAACAGTACCTTCCCATTCTCTTGTTCATTTTGGTCGGCGTTGCTGTCGGCATCATTCCCCAGGTTTTAGGCTACATCCTCGGTCCCAACAGGCCTGACGCGGAAAAAAATTCCCCCTATGAATGCGGCTTCGAAGCCTTCGAAGACGCTCGCATGAAGTTCGATGTGCGCTACTACCTGGTGGCCATTTTGTTCATCTTGTTCGATCTTGAAATCGCCTTCCTTTTCCCCTGGGCCGTGGCCCTCAAGGAAGTGGGCATGGCCGGCTTTGTGGCCGTGGTGATTTTTCTGGCCATTCTGGTCGTGGGCTTTGTCTACGAGTGGAAAAAAGGCGCCCTGGACTGGGAATGACCGTTTTGACGCGCAACAGCAAACTGTCTGTTTGAGGAATCCAAATGATTGAAGGCGTGATGAAAGAAGGCTTCATCACCACGAGTTACGACTCAGTGGTGAATTGGGCCAAAACCGGCTCGCTCTGGCCCATGACCTTTGGTCTGGCTTGCTGCGCAGTCGAGATGATGCACTCGGCCGCTGCCCGTTATGACTTGGGGCGCTTCGGTGCAGAAGTGTTCCGTGCTAGCCCCCGTCAGGCCGACTTGATGATCGTGGCGGGCACCTTGTGCAACAAGATGGCCCCGGCGCTGCGCAAGGTCTATGACCAGATGTCTGAACCGCGCTGGGTGATCTCTATGGGTTCTTGTGCCAATGGTGGTGGTTACTACCACTACAGCTATTCGGTGGTGCGCGGTTGCGACCGCATTGTGCCGGTGGATGTCTATGTGCCGGGCTGCCCGCCCACGGCCGAAGCGTTGATCTACGGCATCATCCAGTTGCAGCAAAAAATCCGCCGCACGCACACCATTGCGCGCGCTTGAAGGGGATGACGATGACCGATTTCGCCATTCGCCCCGAAGACCTGCAAGACACCCTGGCTGTGGCCTTGGGTGATCGAGTGCAGAAAATCACCCTGGCCTTGGGTGAGGTGACTGTGCATGTGAGTGCTGCCCAATACCTGGGTGTGATGCAAACCCTGCGCGATGCGCCGGGCTGCCAATTTGAGCAGCTTGTAGATTTGGCAGGCTTGGATTACTCGGCTTACCGCGAAATGGGCACCGATGGCCCGCGTTATGGTGTCACGGTACATTTGTTGTCGGTGAGCCTGAACCAGCGCGTGCGCGTCAAAGTCCTGTGCCCCGATGACGACTTGCCTTTGGTGGATTCGGTCAACGAGATCTGGAACTCAGCCAACTGGTACGAGCGTGAAGCGTTCGACCTGTACGGCATCGTGTTTGAAGGTCACAACGACCTGCGCCGCATCCTGACCGACTACGGTTTCATCGGTCACCCCTTCCGCAAGGACTTTCCCCTGTCGGGACACGTTGAAATGCGTTACGACGCCGAGCGCAAGCGCGTGATTTATGAACCCGTGAGCATTGAGCCACGCGAAATCACCCCGCGCATCATTCGCGAAGACAACTACGGAGGCCTGAACTGACATGGCCGAAATCAAGAATTACACGCTGAACTTCGGTCCCCAGCACCCGGCAGCGCACGGTGTGCTGCGTTTGGTGCTCGAGTTGGACGGTGAAGTGGTGCAACGTGCCGATCCGCACATCGGTCTGCTGCACCGCGCCACCGAAAAACTGGCGGAGAGCAAAACCTACATTCAGTCGCTGCCCTACATGGACCGCTTGGACTACGTGTCGATGATGTGCAACGAGCATGCATATTGCTTGGCCATCGAGAAGATGTTGGGCTTGCAAGTGCCCATGCGTGCCCAATACATCCGCGTGATGTTCTCCGAGATCACCCGCATTCTGAATCACCTCATGTGGCTGGGCTCGCACGGCAACGACTGCGGCAGCTCCACCATCCTGATCTACACCTTCCGCGAACGCGAAGACCTGTTTGACATGTACGAGGCCGTCTCGGGTGCCCGCATGCACGCGGCGTACTTTCGTCCCGGTGGTGTGTACCGCGATCTGCCAGACAGCATGCCGCAGTACAAGGTCAGTAAGATCAAAAACGCCAAGGCGATCGAGCAGCTCAACAACAACCGCAATGGTTCCTTGCTGGACTTCATTGACGACTTCTCGCAGCGCTTTCCCAAGTGCGTGGACGAGTACGAAACTCTGCTGACCGACAACCGCATCTGGAAGCAGCGTACCGTGGGTATCGGCGTGGTCGCACCCGAGCGCGCCCTGAATCTGGGCATGACCGGCCCCATGCTGCGCGGCTCCGGCTTTGCTTGGGACTTGCGCAAAAAGCAGCCTTACGATGCTTACGACCAAGTTGAGTTCGATGTGCCTGTGGGCAAGACCGGTGACAGCTATGACCGTTACCTGGTGCGCGTCCAAGAGATGCGCGAATCGAACCGCATCATCCAGCAATGCGTCAAGTGGCTGCGAGCGAACCCTGGTCCGGTCATCACCGACAACCACAAGGTGGCACCGCCTGCGCGTGAAGGCATGAAATCCAACATGGAAGACTTGATTCACCACTTCAAGCTCTTCACCGAAGGTTTTCATGTGCCCGAAGGCGAGGCCTATGCCGCCGTTGAACACCCCAAGGGGGAGTTCGGCATTTACATGGTGAGCGATGGGGCCAACAAGCCTTACCGCCTCAAAATTCGCGCCCCGGGCTTTGCCCATTTGGCCACTCTCGATGAAATGGCCCGTGGCCACATGCTGGCCGATGCGGTCGCCATCATCGGGACCATGGACATCGTTTTTGGAGAGATTGACCGATGATCTCTGATTCCACCAGAGCACGCTTTGCGCGTGAAGTTGCCAAGTTCCCTGCAGACCAAAAGCAGTCGGCCGTCATGGCTTGCCTGGCGATCGTGCAGCAAGAACAAGGCTGGGTGAGCCCCGACAGTGAGCAAGTCGTGGCCGAGGTTCTGGGCATGCCGGTGATGGCGGTGCACGAAGTCACGACCTTTTACAACATGTACAACCAAAAGCCGGTGGGCAAGTTCAAGCTGAACGTTTGCACCAACCTGCCTTGCCAGTTGCGCGGGGGGCAAAAAGCTTTGGAGCACCTGGAACACAAATTGGGCGTGCGCGTCGGTGAAACCACGCTTGACGGCCTGTTCACCCTGCAGCCCAGCGAGTGCCAAGGCGCTTGTGCCGATGCGCCCGTCTTGTTGGTCAATGACCGCCACATGTGCAGCTTCATGAGCCATGAAAAATTGGACCAACTCGTCGACAGCCTGAAGAAAGCCGAGGCCGCCTGATGAAAGTCGAACAAATTCTGAGCCAGTTCCAAGCCACAGGCGTGGAAAGTTGCTTTCATGATCGCCACATCAACCCGCAAATCTATGCCGGTCTGAACGGTCAGAACTGGGGCATCAAAGACTACGAATCGCGTGGCGGCTATGCGGCTTTGCGCAAAATTTTGGGCAAAGATGGTGCTGAGCCCAATGCCGAGACTGGCGTGGCGGGCATGACGCAAGATCAGGTGATCGCCACCGTCAAAGAATCAGGTCTGCGCGGCCGCGGTGGTGCGGGTTTCCCCACGGGTCTCAAATGGAGTTTCATGCCTCGCCAGTTCCCAGGGCAAAAGTATTTGGTGTGCAACTCGGACGAAGGTGAGCCGGGCACATGCAAAGACCGCGACATCATGGAGTACAACCCGCACACGGTGATTGAGGGCATGATCATCGCGGCTTATGCCATGGGCATTGGCGTGGGTTACAACTACATCCACGGCGAGATTTTCCACACCTACGAGCGCTTTGAAGCGGCGCTCGAAGAAGCCCGTGCCGCAGGCTACTTAGGCAGCAACATCTTGGGCAGCACCTTCAGCTTTCAGTTGCACGCCTCCCACGGATTTGGCGCGTACATCTGCGGCGAAGAAACCGCGCTGCTCGAATCGCTCGAAGGCAAAAAAGGTCAGCCACGATTCAAGCCACCGTTCCCGGCCAGCTTTGGCCTCTACGGCAAGCCCACCACCATCAACAACACCGAAACCTTCGCGGCGGTGCCCTGGATCATCCGCAATGGAGGTCAGGCCTACCTGGAAGGCGGCAAACCCAACAATGGCGGCACCAAGATTTTCTCGGTCAGCGGTGATGTGGAGCGTCCGGGCAACTATGAAGTGCCCATGGGCACGCCCTTTTCTAAGCTGCTCGAGTTGGCCGGTGGTGTGCGCGGTGGTCGCCAGCTCAAGGCGGTGATCCCTGGCGGATCGTCTTCGCCGGTCGTTCCTGCCGAGTTGATGATGAAGCTGACCATGGACTACGACAGCATCGCCAAAGAAGGTGGCTCGATGTTGGGTTCGGGCGCGGTGATCGTCATGGACGAGACGCGTTGCATGGTCAAGGCCTTGGCGCGTTTGTCTTACTTTTACTCGCATGAGTCCTGCGGTCAATGCACGCCTTGCCGTGAAGGCACAGGTTGGCTCTGGCGCATGGTGGACCGCATTGAACACGGCCAAGGCCGTGCCAGCGACATCGACATGCTCGACAGCGTGGCCGGCAACATCATGGGCCGCACCATTTGCGCCTTGGGCGACGCTGCGGCCATGCCGGTGCGCGGCATGCTCAAGCATTTCCGTCACGAATTTGTACACCTCATCGAGCACAAGACCTCCATGGTCAGCGCCGATGCAACAGCGGTGAAGACCCATGGTTGAAATAGAACTCGACGGTCAGAAAGTGGAAGTTGCCGAAGGCAGCATGGTCATGCATGCCGCTGAAAAAGCAGGCACCTACATTCCGCATTTCTGTTATCACAAGAAATTGAGCATCGCTGCCAACTGCCGCATGTGCTTGGTCGATGTGGAGAAGGCGCCCAAGCCCATGCCCGCATGCGCCACGCCTGTGACGCAAGGCATGATCGTGCGCACCAAGAGCGACAAGGCCATTGCGGCCCAAAAGTCGGTCATGGAGTTTTTGCTGATCAACCACCCGCTCGATTGCCCGATTTGCGACCAAGGCGGCGAGTGCCAGTTGCAAGACCTGGCCGTGGGTTATGGGGGCAGCAGTTCGCGTTACGAAGAAGAAAAGCGCGTGGTGTTCCACAAAGAAGTGGGCCCGCTGATTTCCATGGAAGAGATGAGTCGTTGCATCCACTGCACACGCTGCGTGCGCTTTGGCCAAGAAGTGGCCGGCGCCATGGAGCTGGGCATGTCGCACCGCGGTGAGCACGCCGAGATCGAAACCTTCTTGGGCCAAACGATTGACTCTGAACTGTCGGGCAACATGATCGATATCTGCCCCGTCGGTGCCTTGACCAGCAAGCCGTTCCGCTACCACGCCCGCACTTGGGAGTTGTCACGCCGCAAGTCGGTGGCCGCACACGATTCATCGGGTGCTAACTTGATCGTCCAGGTTAAGAACAACCAGGTCATGCGCGTCGTGCCGCTGGAAAACGAAGACATCAACGAGTGCTGGATCGCCGACCGTGAGCGTTTCTCTTATGAAGCCCTGAACGGCACCGATCGCCTGACACGCCCCATGCTCAAGCAGGGTGGTGAATGGAAAGAAGTTGACTGGCAAACCGCCCTCGAATATGTGGCCAATGGCCTGCGCAGCATCCAGCGCGACCACGGTGCCAACAGCATCGGCGCACTGGTCAGCCCTCACAGCACGGTGGAAGAGTTGTACCTGGCCGGCGCATTGGTGCGTGGCTTGGGTTCAGACAACATCGATTACCGTCTGCGCAATGCCGAGTTTGCTGAAGCCGAAGGCGTGCGTACTTTGGGCACCTCGATCGCATCGTTGTCCACATTGCAGCGCGTTTTGGTTGTGGGCTCGAACCTTCGTAAGGACCATCCGTTGTTTGCCCTGCGTGTGCGCCACGCCGTGCGCCATGGCGCCGCCGTGAGTCTCATCACCGACAAAGATGCGTTCAACCACGCCGACGCCTGGGCCATGCCTGTGGTCAATGCCGTCGTGACCGATGCTTTTGCCTGGGCGCAAACCCTGTCCGATGTGGCAACCGCCATTGCAGCCGAGAAAGGCATCACAGCCCCTTGTGCGGGCACGGCTTCTGCACAAGCCCAAGCCATCGCCAAGTCTCTGCTGGGCGGCGAGCGCAAGGCGGTGCTGCTGGGCAATGCCGCAGCACACCATGCCAACGCGTCGACCTTGCTGGCCTTGGCCAACTGGATTGCCGAGCAAACGGGAGCGACTGCCGGGTACCTGACCGAAGCGGCCAACACCGTGGGCGCGCAATGGGTGGGTGCACAACCGCAAACCGGCGGCAAACATGCGGGCCAGATGTTGGCGGGTGGCCTGAAAGCGGCGATCTTGCTGAACACCGAGCCTGAGTTTGACAGCGCCGCAGGTGGCGCTGCTGCCCAAGCCATGGTGCAGGCCGAGATGGTGGTGACCCTCAGCCCGTTCAAGGCCAACATGGCCTTCAGCGATGTGCTGCTGCCGATGGCCCCATTCACCGAAACATCGGGCTCCTTTGTCAACGCCGAAGGCCGACTGCAGAGCTTCCACGCCGTGGTCAAGCCTTTGGCCGATACCCGTCCAGCCTGGAAAGTGCTGCGCGTGCTGGCCAACTTGCTTGATATTCCGGGTGTGGCTTTTGAAACCTCTCAAGACGTGTTGGTCCGCGCCACGGCGCAGCCGCTGGTGGCATCGAACGCCACTCGGGCCGCCATCAACCTGACAGGGACCACCACACCCGCTCCGGCGGTCGCTTCCATTTACCAGTTGGATGGCACCGTGCGCCGTGCGCCGTCTTTGCAATTGACCGCAGACGCTCGTCAGGAGGTGACCCATGATTGACGCCCTGTACAACGGCGGACTGAATTTGGTGGCTGTCAGCTGGTGGGCCACAATGGTTTGGCCTGTTTTGTGGATTTTGCTCAAGATCGTCGCCATCCTCGCGCCGCTGATGGGTGCCGTGGCCTACCTGACGCTGTGGGAGCGCAAGCTCTTGGGTTTCATGCAAGTGCGTCATGGTCCCAACCGCGTGGGGCCGTTTGGTTTGCTGCAGCCGATTGCCGATGCGCTCAAGCTGCTGACCAAAGAGCTGATCAACCCCACAGCGGCCAGCCCCGGCTTGTTCCGCTTGGGCCCGATCATGGCCATCATGCCGGCGCTGGCTGCCTGGGTCGCTATTCCTTTCGGCCCCGAGCAGGCGCTGACCAACATCAATGCCGGCTTGCTGCTGGTCATGGCCATCACCTCGATCGAGGTGTATGGCGTGATCATCGCGGGCTGGGCCTCCAACTCCAAATACGCCTTTTTGGGTGCGCTGCGCGCATCGGCCCAGATGGTGAGCTACGAAATCGCCATGGGTTTTTGCTTCCTGGTGGTCTTGATGGTCTCGGGCAGCATGAACCTGACCGAAATCGTTCTCGCCCAAGGCAAGGGCGCTGCCGCCGACATGGGCCTGAGCATCCTCTCTTGGAACTGGTTGCCTTTGTTGCCGATCTTCATCGTCTACTTGATCTCGGGCGTGGCCGAAACCAACCGTCACCCTTTTGACGTGGTCGAAGGCGAAGCCGAGATTGTGGCCGGTCACATGGTTGAGTATTCGGGCATGGGCTTTGCGATCTTCTTCTTGGCCGAATACGCCAGCATGTGGCTCGTGTCCATCCTGGCCGTCATCATGTTCCTGGGCGGCTGGTTGTCGCCCATCGACAGCGCCTTGTTCAATTGGATACCCGGCTGGATCTGGCTGGGTCTGAAGACATTCTTGGTCGTGTCCATGTTCATCTGGATCCGAGCCACATTCCCGCGCTTCCGTTACGACCAGATCATGCGTCTGGGCTGGAAGATCTTCATCCCTGTCACTTTGCTGTGGCTGCTGGTCGTCGGCGTGTGGTTGCACTCGCCCTGGAACATCTGGCTCTGATCGGTGAATGACCATGACCACAATGACTGCTTCCTCTTTCTCGATCAAGGACTTCCTCAAGAGCTTCATGCTCGTCGAGTTGATCAAGGGCATGGCCCTGACCGGACGCTACGCTTTTGCCCGCAAGGTGACGGTGCAGTTCCCGGAAGAAAAAACACCCCAGTCGCCGCGTTTTCGTGGCTTGCATGCCCTGCGCCGTTATGACAACGGTGAAGAGCGCTGCATTGCCTGCAAGCTTTGCGAGGCGGTTTGCCCCGCGATGGCCATCACCATCGAAGCCGGACAGCGCGAGGACGGTTCGCGTCGCACCACACGCTACGACATCGACTTGACCAAGTGCATTTTTTGCGGCTTTTGTGAAGAAAGCTGCCCGGTGGACTCGATCGTCGAGACGCACATTTTTGAATACCATGGCGAAAAACGCGGTGACCTGTACTTCACCAAGGACATGTTGCTGGCCGTGGGCGACCGTTACGAAAAAGAGATCGCTGCCGCTCGTGCTGCCGATGCACCTTACCGTTGAACGCCGCGCAGTCCTGAACACTTAAAAAGACAGACTTATGGACGTCAAGACCGGTTTTTTCTACCTCTTCTCGGTGGTGCTGTTGTTTGCAGCCTTCCGGGTGGTGACCGCACGCAACCCCGTGCATGCAGTGCTGTACCTCATGCTGGCTTTCTCGCAAGCCTCGGCCGTGTGGTTCTTGCTCAACGCTGAATTCCTGGCCATTTTGCTGGTGCTGGTGTACTTGGGTGCGGTGATGGTACTTTTCCTGTTCGTGGTGATGATGCTGGACATCGGCATCGACACTGTGCGCAAAGGTTTTTGGAAAAACTTTCCTTTAGCGGCCACTTTGGGGGCCATCGTGGCCCTCGAAATGGCCGCTGTGTTGTTATCCGGTTTTCGCGTGTCGGAAGCACCGCCCATGGGCAACGGTGCTTTGCCGGTGGACAACGCCAAGGCATTGGGCATCTTGCTCTACACCGAATACCTGATGCCGATCCAGATCGCGGCGGCCATCTTGCTGGTGGCCATGATCGCGGCCATTGCCCTGACTTTGCGTGAGCGCAAGGACAGCAAGGCGATAGACCCGTCCATCCAAGTCAAGGTGCGTGCGGCTGACCGCATGCAAGTGGTCAAAATGGCCCCGACCCAAGCTGCGCCTGCCCCTGTTGCAGAAACTGATGCAGCACCTGTGGAGGTGAAAAAATGATGACACTGACCCTTGGACACTTTTTGTCGCTTGGCGCCATGCTGTTCGCTCTGGCCGTGATCGGCATCTTCTTGAACCGCAAAAATTTGATCGTATTGCTCATGGCCATCGAATTGATGCTGCTGGCCGTGAACATGAACTTTGTAGCGTTTTCGCACTACCTGGGCGATATGCACGGTCAAGTGTTCGTCTTCTTCATCCTCACGGTGGCCGCGGCCGAATCGGCCATTGGCCTGGCGATCTTGGTGCTGTTGTTCCGCAACCAGCACAACATCAACGTAGACGAACTCAATTCGCTCAAGGGTTAACAAGAATATGAGTCAGACCCTCAACGCCAGCACACTGCTGGCCATTCCCCTGGCCCCACTGGTGGGCTCTTTGTTGGCCGGTATTTGGGGCACCCAATTCGGCGGCAACTGGATTGGCCGTCGCCTCTCGCACACGTTCACCATTTTGGGCGTGTTGGTAGCGTTCATCCTGTCGGCCATGACGCTCAGCGGCGTCCTGGGCGGAGCCCATTTCAACGAAAGCATCTACACCTGGATGGTGGTGGGTGGCCTGAAGATGGAAGTCGGCTTCATGGTCGACAGCCTCACGGCCATGATGATGTGCGTCGTGACCTTCGTGTCGCTCATGGTGCACATCTACACCATTGGCTACATGGACGAAGACGAAGGCTATAACCGCTTTTTCGCCTACATCTCGCTGTTCACTTTTTCCATGCTGATGCTCGTCATGAGCAACAACTTGCTGCAGTTGTTTTTTGGCTGGGAGGCTGTGGGTCTGGTCTCGTATTTGCTGATCGGCTTTTGGTACAACAAGCCCACGGCCATCTTCGCCAACATGAAGGCATTTTTGGTCAACCGTGTGGGTGACTTTGGTTTCATCATCGGCATTGGCCTGATCGCCGCCTACACCGGTACGCTCAACTACACCGAGCTGTTTGCCAAATCGCAAGAACTCGCTGCCATCGATTTCCCTTGGTACATTTTTGGGATGGACGCCATGCTGATCACCGTGATCTGCATTTGCCTCTTTATTGGCGCCATGGGCAAGTCGGCGCAGTTTCCGCTGCACGTGTGGCTGCCTGACTCGATGGAAGGCCCCACGCCCATCTCGGCGCTGATCCACGCCGCCACCATGGTGACGGCGGGCATCTTCATGGTGGCGCGCATGTCGCCGCTGTTCGAGTTGTCCGATTCGGCTTTGAACTTCATGATGGTCATCGGCTCGATCACAGCGTTGTTCATGGGTTTTTTGGGCATCATCCAAAACGACATCAAGCGCGTGGTGGCTTATTCCACCTTGTCGCAGCTCGGTTACATGACGGTGGCACTGGGCGCATCGGCTTATTCGGTGGCTGTGTTCCACCTGATGACGCACGCGTTCTTCAAAGCGCTGTTGTTCTTAGGCGCTGGCTCGGTCATCATGGGCATGCACCACAACCAGGACATCCGCTACATGGGGGGCCTGCGCAAGTACATGCCCATCACCTGGATCACGTCGCTGCTGGGCTCACTCGCCTTGATCGGCACCCCCTTGTTCTCGGGTTTTTACTCCAAGGACAGCATCATCGAAGCGGTGCACCTGAGCACCTTGCCTGCCGCTGGCTTTGCCAATTTTGCAGTGCTGACGGGCGTATTTGTCACGGCTTTCTATTCGTTCCGCATGTACTTCTTGGTCTTCCACGGCCCAGAGCGCTACGACCAGAACCCGGACGCGCACCATGCCCACGATGACCACCACGGTCACAACGATCACGGTGGCGATCATGGCCATGACAAACCGCACGAGTCGCCTTGGGTGGTGACGGTGCCACTCATCTTGCTGGCGATTCCTTCGGTGGTGATTGGCTACATGACGATCGGCCCCATGTTGTATGGCGACTTCTTCAAGGACGTCATCTTCATCGACGCTGTCAAGCACCCTGCCATGCAGCAGTTGGGTCAGTTGTTCCACGGCCCGGTGGCCATGGCGATTCACGGTTTGAGCATGGCGCCGTTCTGGCTGGCTTTGGCCGGTGTGGTGACCGCTTGGTACATGTACTTGGTCAACCCCAAGGTGCCGGCCTTCTTTGCCCGTGCACTGCGTCCGCTGATTGTGGTCCTCGAAAACAAGTACTACATGGACTGGATCAACGAAAACATCCTGGCCAAAGGGGCACGTGGTTTGGGCATGGGTCTGTGGAAGGTGGGCGACCGCGCCATCATCGACGGCTTCTTCGTCAACGGTTCCTGGAAAGTCGTGGGCCTGGTTTCTGACGTCGTGCGCTGGTTCCAGTCGGGCTTCCTGTACCACTACGCCCTGGTCATGATTTTGGGTGTGTTCGTGCTGATGACGTATTTCGTCTGGCTCGCTTAACGGTTTTGAGGACAAAATAAAAATGGGATTGTTAAGCCTTGCCATCTGGATGCCGATTGCGTTCGGCGTCATCTTGCTGGCCTTCGGTCGCGACAGCCAAGCGGGCGCAGTGCGCTGGCTGGCGCTGGTCGGTGCGATCGCCAGTTTGCTGGTCACGCTGCCACTGATTTCGGGCTTTCAGCTCGGCACATCTGAGATGCAGTTCGTCGAAAAATTCTCTTGGATTGAGCGCTTCAATGTGCACTACCACCTGGGCTTGGACGGCATCTCCTTGTGGCTGGTACCGCTGACCGCCTTCATCAACGTGGTGGTGGTCATTGCGGGCTGGGAAGTCATCACCCGCAAGGTCAACCAATACATGGCCGCCTTCCTGATTTTGTCGGGCCTGATGATCGGCGTGTTCTGTGCGCTGGACGGCATTCTTTTCTACGTTTTCTTTGAAGCCACCTTGATCCCGATGTACCTGATCATCGGCATCTGGGGCGGCCCGAACAAGATTTACGCTGCTTTCAAGTTTTTCCTGTACACCTTGCTCGGCTCGCTCTTGATGCTGATCGCCTTGATTTATCTGTACATCACATCCGGCGGCAGCTTTGACATCCTGACCTGGCACAAGTTGCCCCTTTCGGGCTCGGTTCAGACCTTGTTGTTCTTTGCCTTCTTTGCGGCTTTTGCCGTCAAGGTGCCGATGTGGCCGGTGCACACCTGGCTGCCCGATGTGCACGTTGAAGCCCCCACGGGCGGCTCCGCTGTGCTGGCCGCCATCATGCTCAAGCTGGGCGCTTATGGTTTCTTGCGCTTCTCGATGCCCATCGCTCCTGATGCGGCCCGTGAGTGGGGCATGTTGATCATCGTGCTGTCTTTGGTGGCTGTGGTTTATGTGGGCCTGGTCGCCATGGTCCAGCAGGACATGAAAAAGCTGGTGGCGTATTCGTCGGTGGCGCACATGGGTTTTGTGACGCTTGGCTTTTTCATCTTCAACCCGCTGGGCGTGTCCGGCGGCATTGTGCAAATGATCGCGCATGGCTTCGTGTCGGCTGCCATGTTCCTGTGCATCGGGGTGTTGTACGACCGTGTGCACTCGCGTGAAATTGCCAGCTACGGTGGCGTGGTCAACACCATGCCCAAGTTCGCCGCCTTTGCCTTGCTGTTTGCCATGGCCAATGCGGGCTTGCCGGCTACCGCGGGTTTTGTCGGCGAGTGGATGGTCATCTTGGGGGCCGTGAAGTTCAACTTCTGGATCGGCTTGTTGGCGGCTTCGGCCCTGATTTTTGGCGCGGCTTACACCTTGTGGATGTTCAAGCGTGTTTACCTAGGCCCGGTGACCAATGACGACGTCAAGGGCTTGGTCGACATCAATGCCCGTGAATTCCTGATGCTGAGCCTGCTGGCCGTGGCCGTGCTCTACATGGGCATTTACCCCAAACCCTTCACCGATGTGATGGATGCTTCGGTGATGGACTTGCTCAAACATGTGGCCATGTCCAAGTTGCCTTGAGTGGCCAGGACCTGAACGTTTCGCCCAAATAGAACAATTGAGAGAGCACAGATGATGGACAACTCCAGCTGGATGACGATGTATCCGGAGATCGTGTTGCTGGTCATGGCCTGCGTCGTGACGCTGGCCGACCTCTTCGTGAAAAGCCCAAATCGAACAGGCACTTATGTGCTGACGCTGGCGTCTCTGGGCGGTGTGGCCTTGTTACACGCCTTGTACGCCGATGCCGGGCAGACGCTTTACGGTTTTGGTCGCATGGTGGTCAGCGACCCGATGGGCCACTGGCTCAAGTGCTTTGCCACCATCGCCGTGATGGTGACCTTGGTGTATTCGCGCCCCTATGCCGCCGACCGCGACATGCTGCGAGGCGGTGAGATTTTCAGCCTCAGCCTGTTCGCCTTGCTGGGCATGAGCATGATGATCTCTGGTCAGAACTTCATCGTGATCTATTTGGGCTTGGAACTGCTGACCCTGTCGAGCTATGCGCTCGTGGCCCTGCGCCGCGACCATGCGCAAGCGAGTGAAGCGGCCATGAAGTACTTTGTGCTGGGGGCCATGGCCTCAGGCTTCTTGTTGTACGGCATGTCCATGATGTACGGCGCGACGGGCAGCTTGGAGCTGTCTGCGGTGCTCAAGGCCATTGCCTCAGGACAGGTGAACCACCAAGTGCTGGTGTTTGGCCTGGTCTTCATTGTGGCCGGTCTGGCTTTCAAGATCGGCGCCGTGCCTTTCCACATGTGGATTCCTGATGTGTACCAGGGCGCCCCAACAGCGGCGACCTTGATGATCGGTGGCGCGCCCAAGCTGGCCGCGTTTGCCATTCTTGTGCGCTTGCTGGTGGAAGGCATGCTGCCGCTGGCGTTTGACTGGCAGCAAATGCTCTCGCTGCTGGCCATAGGCTCCTTGCTCATTGGAAATTTGGCGGCCATCGCTCAGACCAACCTCAAGCGCATGCTGGCTTATTCGACCATCTCGCAAATGGGTTTTGTGCTGCTGGGCTTTGTGGCGGGCGTGATCAATGGCGAGACCACCTTGGCGGCCAACGCCTACAGTTCTGCCATGTTCTACATGGTGTCGTATGTTTTGACCACCTTGGCCGCTTTCGGCGTGATCATGTTGCTGGCCCGTCAGGGCTTCGAAAGCGAAGAGATCACCGACCTGGCTGGCCTTAACCAGCGCAGCCCCTTGTACGCGGGTGTCATGGCGATTTGCTTGTTCTCGATGGCGGGCATTCCGCCGATGGTGGGCTTTTATGCCAAGTTGTCGGTGCTGCAATCCTTGGTCGCCTCCGGGCAAGGCTTTTATCTGGGGTTGGCGATTTTCGCGGTCGTCATGTCGCTGATTGGCGCTTTCTATTACCTGCGCGTGGTCAAGGTCATGTACTTTGATGAGCCGGTCACGGCCACCACCGTCTCGGCCTCGCTCGATGTGCGCTTGGTTTTGTCCACCAATGGCCTGCTGGTCTTGTTGCTGGGCATTTTCCCTGGTGCACTCATGGCTTTGTGTGCCGACTCGATTGTGCGCATGCTCGCAGTGTGATTTTTCATACGCCAGTCCATGAACACCTCTACCCAAATCACGGCCTTGATCCTGTTGGCTTTGGTGGCGGCCAATGTACCTTTCATCAACCAACGGGTGTTGCTGCTGGGTCCAGCGCGCTTGTCCAAGCCCTTGGTTTGGCGCTTGGCTGAATTGGTGTTGCTGTACTTTGCGGTGGGTGGTGTGGGCCTGGCTCTGGAAAACCATGCCGGTCAAATCGCGCCCCAAGGCTGGGAGTTTTACGCGGTGACCGGCACCATGTTCGTCACCTTGGCTTTTCCGGGTTTTGTTTACCGCTACCTGATGCACCGCAAACACTGAGTGCAGCGCAGCCCTCAACCTTGCTGGCATGTCTGACGACCACCTGATCGAAAACCGGGTTCACCAAGAAGAGCTCTTGCGCGGGCACTTTTTGCATGTGCTGCGCGACACCGTTCAACTGCCTAACCTCAACCTCGCCACCCGTGAGTACGTGGTGCACCCTGGGGCGGTGATGGTCATCCCCATGCTCGACACCCCCGATGGGCTTCGCTTGGTCATGGAGCGGCAGTTTCGCTACCCTGTCGGTCAGGTGATGACCGAGTTTCCGGCGGGCAAGCTCGACCCCGGTGAGGACCCTTGGCTGTGTGCACAACGTGAGTTGCTGGAAGAAACCGGCTACACCGCCCGCCAATGGGCCCGTGCCGGGGTCTTGCATCCCGTCATCGCTTATTCCACCGAGGTGATCGAGATCTGGTTTGCCAAGGACCTGACTTCAGGTGAACGCCAATTGGACACGGACGAGTTTTTGGATGTGTTCACCGCGACCCAGGCCGAATTGATGGCCGCGTGTCAGCAAGGCCTTTTGACCGATGCCAAAACTTTGACGGGGCTGCTTTGGTTGCAAAATGTGCAATCGGGCCAGTGGCCCCTGCAGTGGCAAACCATCGCCTGATGGCCTGCCGCCAAAGCCCGCACCATGTTGACCAAAACCCCATGAAAGTCCTCGACTTGCAATGCACCCTGGGCCACAGCTTTGAAGGCTGGTTTGGCTCTCAATCTGACTACGACGCCCAGCGTGAGCGGGGCTTGGTCACGTGTCCAGTGTGCAATGACACCGAGATCACCAAAATGCTCTCAGCCCCGCGCCTCAATCTAGGCCACGGCACCGCACCGGTTTTGCCGCAAGAGCAGGGTGAGGGGCCCAAAGGCGGTGATGTCCTGCCTGCCAAGCAGCCAGAAACGCTCTCCATGGGAGCAGGGTCTGATGTGACTACTGGGCAGTCCGTGTTGTCCCAGCCCAGATTGCAACAAGTCCAAGCGGCCATGATGCAGATGATGCGCCACGTCATGGCCAACACTGAAGACGTGGGCAGCCAGTTTGCCGAAGAGGCCCGCAAAATCCATTACGGAGAAAGCGAAGAGCGCAACATTCGGGGCCAGGCCACGCGCGAAGAAACCGAGGCCTTGATCGACGAAGGCATCGATGTCATGGCTTTGCCCGTACCGGAAAACCTCAAAGGGACGCTGCAGTGACTGCAGGTGCTGCCCCGCATGAAGCACGCCCTGCACATTGACGACGCTGAAGTCGAACTCAGCGCCATCCGGGCGCAAGGCCCGGGCGGGCAAAACGTCAACAAGGTCTCCAGCGCCATCCAGCTGCGCTTTGATGTGGCTAACTCCGGCTTGCCCGACGACGTCAAACAGCGCTGGCTTCAGTCGGGCGACAGTCGCCTCTCGCTAGAGGGCGTCTTCATTCTGAAAGCCCAAAAACACCGCACCCAAGAAGCCAATCGGGTGGACGCTTGGGCGCGGCTTTACGAAACCCTGGACCTGTATGCCAAGCCGCCCAAAGCCCGCAAGGCCACCCGGCCGACTTATGGCTCGGTGCAAAGGCGGCTGGAGGGCAAGGCCATGCAGGCCAAAGTCAAAAGCGGTCGGCGCAAAGATGCCGGGGATTAGCGCAAGCGGGCAGTGGCCGCCTGGAGGACTTGCTGCAGGGCGTCCGTCGCATCGGCCGCCACCACCACCCGATCGGGCATGCTGCGCAGCCAGGTGATCTGCCGCTTGGCCAGTTGCCGGGTGGCGTAGATGCCGCGCTCGCAGATTTCGGCTTCGCGCCCGCCAGCATCCAGCCCCTCCCAGGCCTGGCGATAACCCACGCAGCGCATGGACGGCAAGTCGGGGTGCAGGTCGCCGCGTGCCTTGAGTTGCTGCACCTCGTCCAAAAAGCCTGCCGTCATCATTTGCTCAAAGCGCTGCGCGATGCGCTGGTGCAACCAGGCGCGGTCGGCGGGTTCCAGGCTGATGATGGGGATGTGCCAGTCGGGGGTGTTGGCCTTGGCGCTTTGGTGAAAAGAGCTCAGAGTTTGGCCCGTGGCGGTCCAGACTTCCAAGGCGCGGCCAATGCGCTGGCTGTCGCCCGGGGCCAGGCGCGCGGCAGTCTGCGGGTCCACCTGGGCCAGTTGCGCGTGCAGGGCGGGCCAGCCCTGCTGCTCGGCTTGTTGGTGAATTTGGGTGCGCACCTGCGGGTCGGCCGCGGGGATGTCGTTCAGGCCTTCCAGCAGCGCCTTCAAATACAGCATGGTGCCACCCACCAACAGCGGTGTTTTGCCGCGTGCACGGATGTCCTGAATAAGCCAGGTCGCGTCTTTGGCGAATTCGGCCGCGCTGTAGCTTTGCAGCGGGTCCAGCGTGTCGATCAGGTGGTGCGGCACGGCGGCCAGTTCTTCACGGCTGGGTTTGGCGGTGCCAATGTCCATGCCCCGGTAAACCAGGGCGGAGTCGAGGCTGATGATTTCTGCGCCGCCTTGGGGCTGCAGGCTGTGCGCCAGGGCCAGTGCAGCGGCGGTTTTTCCGCTGGCCGTGGGACCGACCAGGGCAATGGCATCGACCGGTCGTTCTGCAGGTGAGTGGGCACGGGAGATCATGCGGTGGACTCAGGCGCGTGCAGGCAGGGGTGCTGAGCGCCCGTGGCGCTGCACCAGGGTCCAGGCCACCAGGGTCACGAACACGCTCCACAGCAGCAGGCCGTGGGCCAGCGCAAAGACCGGCTCGTCCATTTGGGTGCCCAGCCAACTGCCCATGAAAAAGGCCCCCAGCATCATCAAAAAGCCGTTGAGTGCCGAGGCTGTTCCTGCCCGCTCGGGGAAAGGTGCGACGGCCCCGCTTTGGCCGCAGGACTGGTGCACGCCGTGGCCCAGCATGAACAGGTAAATCGGCCCCATGACGCAGGCCGCGCCGTACCAGTCCTGGCCTTGGCCTGCATAGGCCAGGGTGGCCATGCTGATGCCGCCTGACAGGGTCAGGATGGCGGCCACGCTCACCGCGCGGTGCACGCTGGTGCGGCGCAGCATCCAGCGGCACCAGAAGGTGCCCACGATGTAGGACAGCGACATGCTGAGCATGAAAAATCCATAGGCGGTTTTGCTGTAGCCCATGCTGCGGGTGAAGACAAAAGCCGAACAGGCCAAGAAGGTGAACAGGCCCATGTAGGCGCCGGTGGACAGTGCGCTCCAGGCGCGGAAAGTGGGGTGTTGCAAGATCTGCCCATTGGCCCGCAACAGGCTGCGCAGGTGCAGGGCCTGAGGGTTAGGGTGGGCCAAGGTTTCTTCAAAGCGCCACAGCAGAAGGCCAAAAGTGATGGCCCCAAACACGGCCAATGCCAGCAGGGCCACGCGCCAGCCTAAAGCATCGGTCATGATGCCGCCAATGGGCGCGCAGGCGCAGGCGATGATGCCCAGGCCCGTGAGGGCTTGCGACATGACGATGGCGCCTTGGGCTGGGGCATAGAGGTCGCGTACCACGGCCCGTGCAGCCATGACGCCCGCGCCCATGGCCACGCCTTGCAGGGCGCGGCCGGCCACCAGCCAACCCATGTTGGGCGCAAAGGCACATGCAATCGATGCGAGCACGTAAGCGGCCATGCCCCAAAGCAGGATGGGTTTGCGGCCATAGCGGTCCGACAGGGGACCCCACACCAGTTGGGACAGCCCAAAGGCCAGCAGCAAGGCGGTGAGGGTGAGTTGGGCCTGGCCCATGCCCGCCCCAAAGCCTTCGGTGATGGCGGGCAGGGCGGGTAAATACAGGTCGGTGGTGACGGGTTGCAGTCCGAGCAGCAGGGCCAAGAGCAGCACGACGAGTTTTTGACCCATCAACGACCTCGCAAAAACAGCGCATCCAGATCGCGCAGCGTCATCTGACGCCAAGTGGGGCGGCCGTGGTTGCACTGATCGGAGCGTTCGGTGTCTTCCATCTGGCGCAGCAAGCCGTTCATTTCGTCCAGTGTCAGGCGGCGGTTGGCGCGCACCGCACCGTGGCATGCCATGGTGGCCAGGATCTCGTTTTGGGCGCGTTGCACGACGGTGCTGGCGTCGTGCTGGGCCAGCTCGGCCAAAACGCTGCGCGCCAATTCCACCGCATCGCCGTGTGCCAAGCTGGTGGGCACGGCGCGCACGGCCAGGGTCTTGGCCGACAAAGGCGAAATCTCCAGACCCAGTTGTTCCAACACCTCGGCACAGGCTTCAGCGGTGGCCACTTCGTTGGGGGTGGCGGCAAAGGTGGCCGGGATCAGCAGCGGTTGACTGGCAATCCGCGCGGCTTCCGCGGTGTTGAGTTGGTTTTTCAGGCGTTCGTAAACTATGCGCTCATGCGCCGCGTGCATGTCCACCACCACCAGGCCTTGCTTGTTTTCGGCCAGGATGTAGACGCCATGCAGTTGCGCGATGGCGCGGCCCAGCGGCCAGTCGCCTTCGGGCAGGGGCGCTGGGGCGCCCAAGGGAACTGTGGGGCGGGACATTGCGCCCGCTGGGCCGGGTGCTGTTTCTGTGGGGGCCGCCTGAAGCCAATCGGGCGCAGCGCGTTCTTGAGCGCTCAGGTCTTCGCTTTGCTCGGGTGGGTTCCACAGCGCCTTCAAGTCGGCCATGGCCTGTTCGTCGTTCACGCGGGGGCGCACAAAATCGGCCGGTTTGGAGCTCGGGGCAGAAAAGGTCGAGGGGCCAGGTCGGTCGAAAGCCATGCCACTTTGTTGCCAGCCGGCCGATTCGGGCAGGGCTTTGGGGGCGGGGCCGTTGTTCAGTGCAAAGCCGTTGTGGGTGTTCGACTCGTCATTCAGGTTGCTGGAGCGCGGCGCGGCCAACGCGTTTTCCAGCGCGTGCCGCACGGCCTGGTGCACGGCGCGGCTGTCGCGAAAGCGCACTTCGATCTTGGTGGGGTGTACGTTCACGTCCACCAATGTGGGGTCGATCTGCATGAACAAAGCGTAGGCCGGTTGCTTGTGGCCGTGCAGCACGTCCTCGTAGGCGCTGCGCGCGCCGTGCATGACCACTTTGTCGCGCACAAAGCGACCGTTGACATAGGCAAATTGGTGGTCTGGGCGTGTGCGGGCGGCATCGGGCAGACCCGCGCGCCCCATCACTTTGAGTGGCCCGGCTTGGTATTCGATGGGGATGGACTGGGCCACAAACTCTTCGCCCAGCACATCGGCCAGGCGCTGCGCCAGGCCTGCCGCGCCAGGGTGCACACGCCACTGCTCGACCAGTTTGCCCTCGTGCCAAATGGCAAAGCCCACGTCGGGGCGGGCGAGGGCGTGCCGGCGCACCGCCTCCACACAGTGCGCCAGTTCTGTGTTGTCGCTTTTCAAAAATTTGCGGCGCGCGGGGGTTGAGAAGAACAGCTCTTTGACCTCCACCGTGGTGCCCACGGCGCGGGCGGCCGGACGGATCTCGCCGGTTCGGCCATCGAGTGCAAATGCGGAGGGCTCACCGTCTAGGCGCGAGAGCAGGGTGAGCTCAGACACCGAATGGATGGCCGCCAGCGCCTCGCCCCGAAAGCCCATGGTCATGACCGATTCAAGGTCATCCAGGTTGCCGATTTTGCTGGTGGCGTGGCGCTTGAGGGCGGTGGCCAGTTCGTCAGGGGCGATGCCGCTGCCGTCGTCTTCGACGGCAATCAAGCGCGTGCCGCCACCTATCAGGCGCAGCGTGATGCTATGCGCCCCAGCGTCCATGGCGTTGTCTACCAACTCGCGCACGACCGAAGCGGGGCGTTCGACCACCTCGCCTGCGGCGATCTGGCTGATGAGTTCATCGGGGAGTTCGCGGATGGGGCGGCGCGCGGAAGCCGGGGTTTGTTGGGAGCTCACTGTCTGATTTTAGGGCTTGGGCGGGGATAATCGGCGCATGGACATTCTTTTGCAACTCATGGAGTTCATCCTCCACGTCGACCGATACTTGGAGGCCTTTGTCGCTCAATATGGGGTCTGGGTTTATGCCCTGCTGTTCCTCATCATCTTTGTGGAAACCGGCGTGGTGGTCATGCCGTTTTTGCCCGGCGACTCGCTGCTCTTCATCGTGGGGGCCATGTGCGGCGCGGATTTGATGAGCTTGCCCTTGGTCATGGTCCTGCTGCTCGTGGCGGCGATTTTGGGGGACCAGACCAACTACACCATCGGACGCTACTTCGGCCCCCGGGTGTTCCAGTGGGAAGAGTCGCGGTTTTTCAGTCGACGTGGCTTTGACCAGGCCCACGCTTTTTATGAAAAATACGGCGGCATCACCATCATCCTGGCCCGCTTCATGCCGTTTGTGCGCACCTTTGTGCCCTTTGTGGCGGGCGTGGCCGAGATGACGCGCAGCAAATTCACCATGTTCAATGTGGTGGGCGCAGTGATTTGGGTGGTGGGACTGCTTTCGGTGGGTTACCTGTTTGGCAATCTGCCGATCGTGCAACAGCATCTGAGCAAGATCATCTGGGCCTTGATCATCGTGCCGGGCCTGATCGCCATGTTCGGGGCCTGGAAGGCCCGCCAAGTGGCTTGAGGCCAGCCCTGCTCACTCGCCAAAATTGAGCGGCAAGCCCACATAGTTTTCGGCCATGGTGCGCGAACCCGCTTCGCTGTGAACCAGGTAGTCCAGTTCGGCATCCTGGAACTTCTGGCCGATGTCCCCGTTTTCGGGAAAGTGGTGCATCAGGCTGGTGAACCACCAGCTGAAACGCTCAGCACGCCAGATGCGGCGCAGGCAGCGTTCTGAATAACTGTCGATGCCCGCTTCGGATTGGTCCTGGTAGTACTCGATGATCGCGGTAGACAGGTACTTGACATCGGTGGCGGCCAGGTTCAGGCCCTTGGCACCTGTGGGCGGCACGATGTGGGCGGCGTCACCGGCCAAGAACATGCGGCCAAAGCGCATGGGTTCGGTCACAAAGCTGCGCAGTGGCGCGATGCTTTTTTCAATGCTGGGGCCAGTGACCAGGTGCTGCCGGGCTTCAGGGTCGAGGCGTTGGCGCAGTTCTTCCCAAAAGGCTTCGTCAGACCATTGTTCAACTTTGTCGGTCAAGGGCACCTGCAGGTAATAACGGCTGCGCGTGGCGCTGCGCTGCGAGCACAGCGCAAAGCCGCGCGTGCTGTTGGCGTAGATCAGTTCGTGGTGCACGGGTGGGGTGTCGGACAAGACGCCCAGCCAGCCGAAGGGATAAACCTTTTCGTATTCGCGGATCTTGTCTTTGGGGGCGCTGCTGCGGCATACCCCGTGAAAGCCGTCGCAACCGGCGATGAAATCGCATTCGATGGTGTGCATCTGGCCGTTTTTTTCGTAGGTGACGCGGGGTTTGGCGGTGTCGAATTCGTGCACCTGCACGTTCTCGGCCTCGTACACTGTGGGCAGGCCTGAGGCCTGACGCGCGTCCATCAGGTCGCGGGTGACTTCGGTCTGGCCATACACCATGACGTTTTTGCCGCCGGTGAGCTGGTTCATGTCGATGCGGTGGCGTGCCCCCTTGAACAACAAGTCAAAACCGCCGTGGATCAGACCCTCTTTGTGCATGCGCTGGCCTACACCGGCTTCGTCGAGCAGATCTATGCTCACTTGCTCCAGCACGCCGGCCCGGATGCGTGAGAGCACGTAGTCGCCGCTTTGCCGTTCAACGATGACGGCGTCGATGCCAGCCTTGAACAGCAATTGTCCCAACAACAAGCCGGAAGGGCCTGCGCCAACGATGGCCACTTGGGTGCGGGTGTTGCTCATGGGGGTCTCCTCTATTCGGTCAATGCCGTAGGCGAGAGCTTAAGTGTCGGGGCTGTTGTTCGAGGATTGTGGTGACGAAGTCTGTGCGATAGAAAGTTTTTTTGTGCGAAGATCGCACAAAATGACGCAGGTCAGCATGATTTTTCAGGGCCACGCCATCAGGTCCGACCGGTTTTTTGAGGTGTTCCATGACCATCGCCAAAGCAGATTACATCGAAAGCCTGGCCAAAGGTCTGGCCGTGCTGGAAGCGTTCGACACCGAACGCCAGCGCCTGAACGCCACGCAGGCCGCGCAGCGCACCGGCATCACTCGGGCGGCGGCGCGGCGGCATTTGCTCACGTTGGCCGAGTTGGGTTACTTGGAAACCGACGGTTCACATTACTGGTTGTCGGCACGGGTTTTGCGATTGGCGGGCAGTTACATGGCCACTTCGCGTTTGCCACGCATTTTGCAGCCCACGCTCAACCGACTGGCTGCGCAAACGCAGGCGGCTTTCAGTGCGGTGGTGCTCGATGGCGATGAATGCGTGATCGTGGCCCGCAGCGCAGGCGCGGCTGAGCCGGTGCGGCACTTGGCCTATGGCCTGCACTTGGGGGCACGTTTGCCCGCGCACGCCACCTCCACCGGGCGGGTCTTGCTGGCCAATTTGCCCAAGACCGATGTCGCCGCGTGGCTCAAAGGGCGGGAGCTGGCCCGGATCACGCCGCAAACCGAGGTGAACGCCACCAAGTTCAAGGCCCTGATCAAGCAGGTTCGGCAGTCTGACCACTGCTTAGCCCGCGATGGCCACGAGCTGGGTATTCACGCGTTGGCCGTGCCGCTGCGCAACATGCAAGGCCAGACCTTGGCGGCACTGAACGTGGTGGGCACAGCCGAGCAATTGAGCGACGCAGCGGTGCAGCACAAGTGGCTGCCCTTGCTGTTGGCGGCGGCGCGGGAGCTTAGGCCTTTGCTCTGAGTCAATCCAGCATGAAGTTGCCGGATGTGAAATGCACTGGCGGGGTTTCAGCATCGAAGTGAACCCCAGCCGGGTCTCCCCCAGCGGCAACGATGTCCAGCTGCTTCAGGAGCATGCGGCGCAGCATCACGATGCCACGGTCGCTGGTGGCCAAATGCTCGTCGGAATGGTGGGCAATCACGCCCTGGCTGACCATGGCTTCCACGTCGTTGGGAAACATCTGGTGTTCTTCTTCGCTCATCTCTTCCCACAGCTTGCCGTTCATGCGGGTGCGCATGCGTGACAACTCGCCTTGTTCACGCACGCGCCCGACCACAAAAATCCGGAAACTGTGGTCGTCAATCGGCAGGATCCACCCGATCGACTCGACCCGACCCATGCGGCCAATTTTAGGACTGGGGATCACGCGCAGCGTGGGCAGCCCAGCTTCGCTGATCCGTTTGAAAGCCCGACCATCAGGCAGTTGACGCATGGAAATGGTCCGCACACCCGATGCGGTGTTCTCCCAGTTGACCTCGGGCATCACGGCCATTTCTTCCACAAACTGGGTGCCACTGAAGGACGAATGCAAGATGACGACGTGAAAAGGGTCGACCAAGTTTTCGTAGTGCTGCATCCAGTTGCAGGGAATGACGCGGGGGCCGCCACCGCCAATGCTGCTGTCGTCGGCTTCCAAAAACTCGTCTTCGTCCAATTGGTCCAGGCATTCGTAGGTGGGCAGCACGGGCTTTTTATCAGGGGGGCCCATGTAGGCCCAAATCAGCCCGTAGTGCTCTTGCAGTGGATACCAGGGCTGGCGCACTTTGTCCTTGAAGCGACCGCCATCGGGCTCACACGGTTGGTCCAGGCAATGTCCAGTGACATCGAATTTCCAACCGTGGTAACAGCAGCGAATGCCGGTTGCGTCGACTTTGCCGTAGAAAAGAGATGTGCCCCTGTGCATGCAATGCGGGTAAAGCAAGCCCGGCTGCCCCGACAGGTTGCGAAATAGGATCAGGTCTTCGCCGAGCACGCGTACTTTTTGGGGGGTGGCTGTGGCGTCGCCGCTCAGGCCGATGGGGTGCCAGTAACGGCGCAGCAACTCGCCCATCGGGGTGCCGGGGCCCACTTCGGTCATGTTTTTCAAATGGCTGGGGGTGGGGCGGCCGTAAGCCGTGCCGGTGTCCGCTGGCACCAAGGGGATGATTTTGCGCATGGGATGTGGGGCTTCAGTTGAGGGTCACGCCTGCGGCTTTGATCAGTTCGGAGACCCTGGGGTAATCTGCTTTGAAGACCTCCATGAATTGAGCGGGCGTGTTGCCCAATGGCTCAAAACCAAAGGCGCTCAGGCGGGCCTGGATGTCGGGCATCTGGGTGATTTCACGCAAGGCCGTGACCCAAGTGTTCTGAATGTCGGGGCTCAAACCGGCCGGGGCGTACATGCCAATCCAGCTGTCCACGTCAAACCCCTGAAAACCTTGTTCCTTGAAGGTGGGCACTTGGGGCATGCTGGAGACACGACGTGTGCCTGCAATGCCAATGACTTTCATTCGGCCACCCTGGCTTTGGGCCTTGGCTGTGGACGGGTTGGCCCAGGCGAAATCGAGCAAATCACCGAACAAGTCGTTGTGCGCAGCGGCTTCAGATTTGTAGGCCGCGTGCACTAAATTCAAGCCAGCTTGCCGTTTGAGCAACTCGCCAAACAAGTGGGCGCTGGAGCCGTTGCCCCAGGTACCAAAGGACATGGCACCTTTCTTCTTGGCAAATTCCACGAATTCCTTGAGGTTATTGAAAGGCGCATTGGCCCGTGCCACCAGCATGGGGCCGCCAGTAGCCAGCATGGACAGTGGGGTGAAATCCTTGACGGGGTCATAGGGCAGCTTCGCTTGCAAAATGGCGTTGTTCACATGGGTCAGCGGCAGTGTCATCATCACCGTGTGGCCGTCTGAAGCGGACTTGGCCACAAAATCGGCCGCAATGATGCCGCTGGCCCCGGGCTTGGCGTCCACGATGATCGACTGCCCCCACCGTTGTTGCAGTTTTTCGCCATAGGCCCTGGCCAGCGCATCAATCGGCCCGCCCGCCGTGCCAAAGGGCACGATGCGAATCGGACGGTTGGGGAATGGGCTGGGCTGTGCCCAGGCGTGTGCACCCAGCAGTGCGGTGGTGGCGGTCAGCATCTGGCGGCGGTTGATGTGCATGTTTGTCTCATGTGGCAAAAATAAGCCAGTATCTTCGGTCAAGCTTTGTCTGAATGCAACATGCAATTCAGCGCCCAACCCTGGGCTAAGTGGGCCTGCGGATCGGACGCAGCGTCTGACGTGCGCTGATCAAGGCGTCCAGCGCTTGGGCGCTGGTTTTTTGGGGCGTGTAGCCAAACCGGGTTTTGAGCGCCGTATTCAACAGCACAGGCCGGTAACGCAAAAAGTCGAGTTGTTCCGGGCCATAGCGGCTGATGCCCAGTCGGCTGCCCAGCCACAAGGCGGTTTGCAAAAGCCAGGCGGGCAGCACGCGCGGGCGTTTGTTCAGCCGCTGCGCGATGTCGAAAATGGTCAGGGCGCCATCGCCCGCCAAGTTGAAGCAACCACTCGGCGCCTGGCCGCTCAGGGCGTGCACGATGGCCCCGGTCACGTCTTCGTCCCAGATGAAGACAAAGGGGCTGTCCGAGCCCTGGATGGCCAGCAGGCGGGGTTTTTCAAACAGCGCGGTGATCTGGTTGTTGACACGCTCGCCCAGGATGGTGCCGATGCGCAGCACCGTTTGCAGCAGCTGCGGGTGGGTTTGGCGGTACTGGGCCAGCATCTCTTCGACCAGGCGTTTGTGGTGGCTGTAGGCAAAGCGCTCGTTGCCTCGCAGCGGCATGTCTTCCGTGAGCCAAGCGGGATTGTCGGCGTGGTAACCATAGGCTGCACCGCTGGACGAGACCACGATGTGTTGCACGCCGTGCGCTGCGCACGCTTGCAACACGTTGCGCGTGCCTTCCACATCGACCGAGTATTCAAAGGCGCGGTTGGCGTCTTTGCCGGGTGTCACGATGGCGGCCAGGTGCACCAAGGAATCGATGCGGTTCGTTGCCACAGTGTTGGCCAGGGCCGGGTCGCGCACGTCTTGCGTGAGGTAGTTGATACCCGGCAGGCGTTGCGGCTGGGGCACTTCGCGCACATCCACCGCGATCACGGCCTCGCAATCACCTTGCCGGGCCAGCTGTCTGATCAGGCCTTGGCCCAGAAAGCCAGAGGCGCCCGTGACCAAAACCCGCCGAGCACGGAGAGCGCATGGCCCGATCATTCGGCGGTGCCGGGCTGCTGTGCTGCAGCGCCGTCCAGCGGGCGACGTGCCCACCAGCCTGCCAGCAGCAGTCCGGCGATGATGTCCCAAAAGCCCCAGACGCCCGCCACCACGGCCATGCCGCCCAGGCCATCAAAGAAGCTGAAGATCAGCACCAGACCCAGACCTGCGTTGCGGATGCCGACCTCGATCGACAGCGCGCGGCTGTCGTAGTCGGACAATCGTGCGGCTTTGGCTGCGGCCCAGCCCGTGCCGAAGGCCAGCGCGTCGTGCAAGATGACGGCCACCAGCACCAGGCCCACGTAGTCCAGAAAGTAGCGCCAGTTGCCCGCAATGGCGGCCACGATGAAGCCGATCAGAGCCATGAAACTGATGATGCGCAGCGGCTTTTTGAAGCGTTCGGTCCAGACCGGCACATAGTGGATGCACAGCAGACCCAGCACAAAGGGCAGGCCGATGATGAGCAGGATGTGCGCAAACATTTGCACCGGGTCCAGCGCGATGCTGGTCAACATTTTTGAGCCCGTGGGGTGCAAGCCGCCCCAAAAAGCAAAGTTCAATGGCATGGCCACCACCGCGATGGCATTGGACACGGCCGTCATCGACACGCTCAGCGCCACATTGCCCTTGGCCCGGTGCGTGAGGATGTTGCTGACATTGCCCGGCGGGCAGCAAGCGATCAGGATCATGCCCAAGGCGATGCTGGGCGAGGGCTGCAGCACCAGGGTCAGCGCATAGGTGATGGCAGGCAAGAGCAGAAACTGAGCCCCAATGCCCACGGCAAAGGCCATGGGCATGCGCAGCAAACGCCGAAAGTCGTCTGCCCGTGTGTCCAGTGAGATGCCGAACATCAAAAAAGCCAGCACGCCATTGAGCAGGGCCAGCGAGGCAGGGTTGAAATTCAGACGGATTTCGTCAACAGGCAACATGGGGGCTTTCGTTGGGAATCGGGCTCAGGCCAGCGCAGAGGCGGTTTGGCGCATGGTGTTGCGGTAAACGTCCTTGTTGACGTAGCAGGCCATGCGCTCGACCTTCAGGTAGCGGTAACCGCCCGACAAATCGGGCGAGGGGCCTTGCCGTGCTTTGGAAAACGCCAGCGCCTTGGCCTGGCCCGCGTCCAAGCCTTTGAAGTAAAGCGCCATCACCTCAGCCTGCTCGGCGCGGCCTTCCCAGCCCAGGCCTGCCGCCTCGACCATGCCCAGCACGGCCAGGCGGTCAAAACGCGGCGCAAAGATGTTCAGGTAGAGCTGGGGCGACAGGCCTTGCCAGTTGAGCAGGGCGTTGTTGATGAAGGGGTAGTGCAGCTTGTAGCCGGTGGCCGCCATGACCAGGTCGTAGTCGGCTTGGCTGCCATCTTTGAAGTGCACGGTGTGGCCCTCAAACCGATCCACATCGGGCTGCACCTTCACATCGCCATGGCCAATGTGGTGCAGGATGAGCGAGTTCACGATGGGGTGGGACTCGTACATTTTGTAGTCCGGCTTCGGAAAGCCAAAGCGCACTGGGTCGCCCGTGAACCACTTGAGCAGGGTGCTGTCGACTTTCTGCTTGAGCCAGCGCGGCAGTTTGGTTTTGCCACCCACGGTGTCGGCGGGCAGGCCAAAGATGTATTTGGGTACGAAAAAGTAGCCCCGGCGCACCGAGATGTCGACACTGTGCGCGTGGTGCACCGCGTCCACCGCGATGTCGCAACCCGAGTTGCCTGCGCCCACGATCAGCACGCGCTGACCTTTGAATTGTTCGGCCTTCTTGTAGGTCGAGGTGTGCAGCAACTGCCCGCTGAACTGACCCGGCCATTTGGGCATGTTGGGTTCGGCCAGGATGCCATTGGCGATCACCACGCCTTTGTACTCGTGGGTTTCCTGTTGCCCCTCGCCGACATCCAGGGTCACGCGCCACAGCGTGTCGGGCGCATCGCTCACGGGTTCGACCTGTTTCACCCGCACGCCGAAACGGTAATGGCGCTTCAGATCAAAGTGCTGGGCATAGGCTTGAAAGTACGCGAGCAGCTCGCGGTGGCTGGGGTAATCGGCCGTGCCGCCTGGCATGGGGAATTCCTTGAACTCGGTCGTGCCTTTGCTGGAGATCAGGTGGGCCGACTCGTACACGGTCGAGCGCTCATTGCCGATGTTCCACAAACCGCCGACGTCGGTGTGGGCTTCAAAGCCCTGAAACGCGATACCGTGTTTGGAGAGGGCCCGTGCCCCGGCCAGGCCGGCGGGGCCTGCGCCAATCAAGGCGAACTGTTGGTGTGTGTCCATGCTCATGAGGTGTTTTGGCGAGGGGTGTCAGAAAGGCCGGGGATCGGTGTGGCCCCCGCTTGGTGGGCGCGTGGTTTGCGGGGCTGGCCCAGCAAGATGCGGTCGTGCCAGCGGGCGGGCAACAGCGACAGGGCTTGCGACAGCCAGCCGATGCGGCGCGGTAAAACAATGTGTTCGCGGCCCTGCGCTACGCCACGCAGCAAGTCTCGGGCCGCTGCATCGGGCTCCAGCAGTCCGGGCATGGCAAAGGTGTTGCCCGCCGTGAGCGCTGTGCGCAAATAGCCTGGACTGATGGTGTGGACCGTGAGGTGGCTGGGGCGCAACTCGGCCCGCAGGCTTTGCAGGTAAGCGATCAGTCCGGCTTTGCTGGCGCAATAAGCCCCATTGCCCGGCATGCCGCGCCAGCCCGCCACGCTGGCCACGCCCACCAGCGCACCGGGGCGCTGGCTGTCCAGCATGGCTTGGAGGAAAGGTTGGAACGTGGTGGCCACGCCCAAAAGGTTGATCTCCAGCATCCGGCGCATCACGGCCAGATCGGCCGGGTCGCTGGTTTCAAACCCACCGGCCACACCGGCATTGGCCACCACCAAATCGGGCGCGCCCCAGTGATGCAAGCAGTTGGCCGCCATGGCTTGCATGGCCTGAGCGTTGGACACGTCGGGGGTGTAAATGCGGCAGCGCTCGGGGGCCAGAGCGTGCAGGGCTTCCAAGGTTTGGAGGTTCAGGCCGACCAGCGCGACCTGCGCACCCGAGCCCAGCAACTGCCGCGCCAAACTTTGCCCTAAGCCCCCGCAGGCTCCTGTGATGACGGCGCGTTGGAACGAGGGCATGGCGTTTTGACTGGAATGCGGGTGAAAGGAATCGTGTGCAATTTTGGCACTTTAAATCACGTTTGGACCTCAGTGAAGACCCTTGCGACAGGCTGGATCAAGGGCTGCGCAGGCTGGCGTTATTTTTTCTCGATCGCTTGCCGCACACAGAAGTAGCGTATTTCGGGTGACTGGAATTCCTTGATCGATCGCACCATGGACGGGTTGGGCATTTCTGGGGCCATCACCCTTTCTTGGGACAGGGCCCACAAGCCTTTGTCGCTGCGAACGCCGCCGTTCCAATGACCCAATTCATTCAGGTAAACGTACTCACCAACCGTGGGCAGTCTGGCTTGCATGCGATCGCAGGCGAACTGGGCTTTGCGCGGCGAGTTGGTGGTGCCCAGCACGTGGCCTGGCGCACCCAGCAGTTCCAAATTTTTTCCCAAGTAAGTGACCTGGCTGGGAAAGTGCGTTTTTTGAAACTGGCTGAACACTTGAAAGGCGATGTGTCCCATCACCGATTCCGGCATGCCCCGAGCCTGGTAATTGAAGCTGTGTCCAAGCTGGGTTTCGAGGTGCAGGGTCACCAGCACATCGCCTTGGCATGCCGGGCTGAAGGAATAGGTGCCCCAGGCCATGCCGTTCAAACCCTCGACCTGTTTGGCTTCCAGGCTGCCTTGCCTTTGCTGTGCGCGCAGCACGCGGACCAACTCGCTCAGGGCTGTGGGGTTGAAGAAACTCACCTTGCGCACTTGGGGATGGTGCTGTTCATACACGCGGTCGAGCGCGGCCTTGAAACTGCCTTCGAGCAAGACGTCCATGCCAAATCCGCCCGTCGACCGCTGCCGCCCTTGGTCGATCAGGCTGTCCAAGGTCTGCAGCAACTCAGGTGCTTGTTTGGGCGCTGCGCCGGCGTGGATCAATTCACCCAACAAACGGGCCATGTCGCTGGATTGTTGGGAACGGGTGCGGCCATAGGCATCCTGGTATTGGCAAAGATCTTGGCCGCGCACAAAGGGGATGGTTGGCCACAAGGCCACATGGGCAGGACTGTGGGATGGATCGGCCAAGACCAGTCCGCCCAAGACCGTGCCACAAAAAATCAGACCTACATTGCGCATCATCCGCGCCAGCATAGTCACAAGCCCAAGTCATTGCCCTGACACAGCGCAATGAATCAGCTCAAAGGTTTCAGCTCAAGATCCCATCCCCAAGACAAACTGGCGCACGCCCAGCTCGTCCATTTGTCTTTGTTCATGGCGTTTGGCGTCTTGCGCCACAGCTTTTGCGTCCTGCTCGGCCAGCGACGCCATCTTGTGCAATTCGATATCGGCTTGCAGCTTTTTTTGGCGCATCTGAACCAGCGTGGCTTGGGCTTTGCTCAGGTCGACCACCACGCGTTGTTGCAGGTTCAGCAGCTGGGCCATGAACTGGCGGTGGTTCATGCTCGCTTGCATGCCCATCACGGGCGCTTGGCTGGCCTGCTCCTGTAGGCGGTATTCGTCGTAGAGCTTGCACAGTCTCTGGTGGCTGGCTTCGAGCTGATCGACCCGGGCTTGGGCCTGGACGATGTCGTTTTGCGCATCGTTGACCGCGTCTTGGGCTTTGCGCACAAGCACTGGCCAGCAATTTCGGGCTTCTCGCATGGGTTTCTCCTTTGGGGTGTCAGGCGGACATCAAGGCTTGGACTTCGCGGCGCGTGGTCGCAGCGTCCTGGCTGGTGTGCATGTCTTGCTGTAAAAAATGTTCCATCGCCGTCCGCAGGCGAATGGCATGGTCCAAGTCTGGGTTGCTGCCTGCCTCGTAAGCGCCGACTTGGATCAGGTCCTGGTTTTGTTGGTACAGCGACCACAAACGCCTGAAACGGTTGGCCAGCTTTTGGTCTTCGGGCGAGAGCAGGTTTTGCATCACCCGCGAGACCGAACCGGTGAGGTCAATCGCTGGGTAATGCGCCGCATCGGCGAGCTTGCGCGAGAGCATCACCTGGCCATCGAGCGAGGCGCGGGCGATGTCCACGATCGGGTCGTTGGCGTCGTCGCCCTCGGCCAGCACGGTGTAGATGGCGGTGATCGATCCAAAGCCATGTCGCCCGACACCGGCACGTTCGATCAAATTGGGCAGCAGCGCAAACACCGAGGGCGGATAGCCTTTGGCGGTGGGGGGCTCGCCAACCGCAAGACCAATCTCACGCTGCGCGTGGGCCACACGTGTGAGGCTGTCCACCAGCATCAAGACGTTTTTGCCTTGATCGCGAAAGTATTCGGCGATCACATGCGTCAGGTGCGTGGCTTTGAGGCGCAGCACGGGCGACTCGTTGGCCGGAGCGGCCACCAGCACCGACTTGGCCAGCCCCACTGGACCCAAAGACTCTTCAATGAAGGCCTGCACCTCACGACCGCGCTCACCGATCAGGCCGATCACCACCACGTCGGCTTCGGTGAAACGGGTCATCATGCCCAGCAACACGCTCTTGCCGACGCCAGAGCCCGCCACCAGCCCCAAGCGCTGGCCCCGGCCAATGGTCAACATGCCGTTGATGGCTTTGACACCCACGTCCAGCACTTCCTTGATGGGACCACGCTCCATGGGGTTGATGGGACGGCCTTGCAGGCTCAGCACATCGCGGCACTCGGGCGGCGGTTTGCCGTCGAGCGGTTGACCGCGCCCATCGATGATGCGCCCCAGCAAATCGGGGCCCAAGCACACTTGCGAGGTGTGGCTGATCACACGAACCTGCGCACCCGGACCGATGCCTTGCGGTTCTGTGAAAGGCAATAAAAAAAGCGTCTCGTCGTTGAAACCCACCACCTCGGCCTCGACCCGGTGGCCCATCTGCCCCATCACTTCGCAGCATGCGCCCAGCGGTGCCATCAGGCCACGCGTTTCCAGTCGCATGCCCACCAACCGCACCAGGGTGCCGCTGCGTTGGGGCTCGGGGGCATGCAGACCGCCGATCAGCTGGTCGACTTCTTGTTCAAAGTTCATCATGGGCTATTGCCGTCCGGCGTTGGTTCCGGTTTGATGCCGGCGTCTTCGACATCGACCACCTGGCGCTGCCATTCACGCACCGGGGTATCGATTGGCAGGGCTTCGGCCTTTTCTTTGACCAGGGAGGATTGCTGCATCCAGGCTTCTGGCTGGGCCAACAGACGACGGGCCAAGGGCTCCAGGCGGTTTTCAATCAAGTCTTGCACCACACTGTCTTGCACACGCACGCGCACGCTGCCGGGGCGCAGATGCGCATCGGCTTCCAGCCTCATGTGCTGAGTGACCGAATCGCCCATGGCTTTGAGGCGCGGCAGATCTTCAGGATTCACACTCACGTTGACAGGCTCGACAACGTGATCCAGCTGCTGGATGCATGCCTGGATCAGGTTGTGCACGGCCTGCCCCGACTGCTGCAGCTCGGCACGGACCAACTGCTCTGCCAAATGGAGCGAAAGTCGTTTGAGGGGTTCGAAAAAACGCTGTGGGTCTTGGCTGATGCTGCGCAGCTCAATCAACAAATGGCGCACCAACTCACTCTCGCGCTGATTTCCTTCAGCGTGATCGGTAATGGCTTTGTTCATGCCATCTTTAAAGCCTTGAAGATAGGCTTGACTTTGCAAAGCTTTCAGATTTTCATCGCTGACTGTTGTGGTCGTTCTCAGATGGTTTTCAGAGGTGCCATCAGGCCCCAAGCCAGGCGGAGAAGCGGAAGGCAATTCATTTTCGTCCTGCTCGGCGCGAGGCTCATCATCTTGTGATTCAGGAAGAATTGCGTCACCTTCTGGTGCAAGCGCAGTTCCTTCTTCATCCACCATCAAGTGAGTTGACGGGTCCATTTTTTCTGAGGACCGCCAAGGGCCAAAAGGCTTGGCGGATTTTTCATCCCACTGTGTTCTTAAAAATCGTGGAACTTTTTTTTGAGAACTCAGCAGTGGATCTGTCGTCCATTCAGCTTGGGATTGTGATGCCGATGGCGAGGCATTAAACAAAGCCATCGCCGCCTCCTGCCAACACCAACTCGCCCGCATCGGACAGCTTGCGCGCCAGACGCATGACGTTCTTTTGTGCTTCTTCCACTTCGGTGATTCGCAATGGCCCTTTGCTCTCCATGTCGTCCACAAACATGACGCGAGCACGGGCGGACATGTTGTCGAGGAATTTGTCCTTGACGAAGTCAGGCGCACCTTTGAGCGCCACCATCAACAGGTCCGGCTCGGCTGTGCGCATGATGGCTTGGATGCCCCGGTTGTCCACACCGACCAAGTTTTCAAAGGTGAACATGTTGTCCTGGATTTTTTGCATCAAATCAGCGTCAATCACGGACAGGCCGGACATGATGGACGATTCGAGCTCGACCTTGACTGAATTCATGATCTGCGCCGCGGCTTTGACGCCACCAAAGCTGGACGATTTGGACGAAGAGTTGGATGCAAACTGCTTCATCATGATTTGCTCCAGCTCTTCCATGGCCGAAGGCTGCACGGTGTCTAGGCTGGCAATCCGTTGAATGATTTCTGGACGCGCTTCCGCGGGCAGGAAATTCAGAACGTCGGCAGCCACTGTGTGCTCCAACACCGACAAGATGATGGCCACCACCTGCGGGTGTTCACCTCGGATCATTTCTGCAATGGAACGGGCATCCATCCATTTGAGTATCTCAAGCCCTTTGCTGCCCTGGCCAGGCATGATGCGGCTCAGCACCGAAGACGCTTTGTCGTCACCCAAAGCGCGTTTCAAGACTTTCTCCACATAGTCGCCTGTGCCCAAGCCCAAGCTGGTCTGCTTCTTGAGCGTGGCCACAAATTCGTCGAGCACAACGTTCACCGCCTCTTGCGACAAATCGGCCACTGACACCATGGCGCCTCCCAATGACTGAACCTCTTTGGGGTTCAAAAACCGGATGATTTCGGCCGCTTGTTGCTCGCCCAGCAACAGCATCAGCACCGCTGCGCGCTGTGCGCCCGTCAGGGCGTCCAGCTCTTGTTGCAACTCTTCGGTCATCACGATCGGTGCATCGCCCAAAGCCGATGCGACTTCCTTGACTTCCTTGGCGTCCTTTCCCTTGGCGTCCTTTCCCTTGGCATCCTTGCCTTTGGCATCTTTGTCGTTGTCTTTTTTCGTGGCCATAGTTCTGTCCTTGTGTGTCTCAGGAAACCTTGATCATGCCCTTGAGCACGTTGGCCACACGGCCTGAATCTTCGGCCACCAGCATGCGGATGAGGGCCACTTTGTCGTCGTAGGTGTTGGCCGTGTCCAGCATGTCGATGCTGATGCTCGACTTCTTGGGTTTGAGCTTGGCCTTGATCTCTTCCAGGCTTTCGCCTTCGCCAATCTGGATCATGCGCATGTCTTCGGCACTGAGCTCGCCATCGGCCATCGCGGCTTTGGCTTTTTCTTCTTCGGCTATGGCCTTGGCCGTCGTGATGTTGCGCATGATCGGGCGTACCACGATCAGCATGAAAACGATGAAGCTGATGGCGATCAGGGCGCTGGTCAGGCCGGATTGCACTTTGTTTTCGATATACCAAGGGATGGTTTCGAGGGGCACAGGCGCTTCAAAACGGGCCGGTACCACCGACACACTGTCCCCGCGTGTCTGGTCAAAGCCCACCACACCGCGAACCACCTGTTGCATTTGCTCAATTTCTTGTGGGGTAAAGGGTACGCTCTTGGGGGCATTGGGATCTGCGGCTGCGCCCTCAGCGGGAGGTGGGGCCGGGCGCTCGTTCACAATCACCGCCACGCTGACTTTCCTGATGCCGCCGCTGGCGCTGCGCACGTGACGCACGGTTCGGTCAAGCTCGAAATTGCGTGTGGAACGGCTGCTGAGCGTGTTGTTCGACTCGGACTGGCCCTTGGCCGGGTCCACCTGGGTGTTGTTGGTGGTGGTGGGGGCGGCCGGTGGCGTGTTGGCCAATGAGCCCGGGATGCCCTCTGCAGCGCGCACGGCGGCGCGGTCTTCGGCCAGTACTTCCGAGCGGGTGCGGGGGCCTTTGTCGCGGTTGTCAAAGTCTTCTGTGGTGCTTTCAGTCTGGGTAAAGTCCAGCGACAGGTTGACCTGCGAGCGCACATTGGCTTCGCCCACCATGGGCGAGAGGATCTGCATGATGCGGTTGCGCAAGACCTCTTCCAGTTGTTGCTTGTGCTGTTCTTGCGCTGAAGTCAGGCCCAGTTTTTGTTCGGTGGCCGATTCGGTCATCAGCTTGCCCACGTTGTCGACCACCGTGACATGGTCGGGCGTGAGGTAGGGGACGCTGGACGACACCAAGTGAACGATGGCCTGCACCTGTGATGCGGACACAGCGCGGCCGGGGTAGGGGGCCAGCACCACCGAAGCCTTGGGGGGCGTGCGGTCACGCACGAACACGCTTTGCTTGGGCGTGGCCAGGTGCACACGGGCGCTTTGCACACTGCCAATTTGCATGATGCTGCGTGCCAGTTCTTGCTCCATGGCGGCGTTCACCTTGACCTGCTCCATGAACTGGCTGGTGGTCATGGATGACTGGTCTTTCAGGCCATCCAGGCCCGTAGCGCCCGCCTTGGGCAAACCTTGCGCGGCCAAGAAAATGCGCGCTTCGTGGAAACGGTCGTTGGGAACAGTCAGCTGGCCGGTGGCCGGATCGATTTTGGGTTTGAAGTCCGAGTTGCGCAGCGACTCGAAAGCCGCTTGTTGGTCGGCCTCTTGCAGGCCGGGCATGACAGGACGGTAAGGCGTGGTGGACATCCAGGCATACGTCAAGCCAAACAGGACCATGACGGCCAGCATCACGATCAGCGGCAACACCCGGCGTACCGAGGGCTGGTTGATCATTCTGCTGAAATTGTCCGATAACCCCATTGTTTGCCAAGTGCTCAAACCGGTGCCGGGCGCGTTGGCGCCTGGATTACCGGCTGGGGTGGTCAGTGCCATGCTGCCGTTGGGCGCAGGCGCGGGTGGTGCAGAGACAGCCCCCGAATTGCTGGGAACGGTCATCATGCCGTTGTTCATTGTTGCGGTCGCTGTGGCCATGGTGTGTTCTCTTTATATCGTTCAGACCGGCATGTTCAAAATGTCTTCGTAGGCTTTGAGCACCTTGTTGCGCACCTGCAAAGTCGCCTCGAAGGCCAAAGAGGATTTCTGCATGCCCAGCACCACATCGGTCAGAGCCACGTTCTCCCCCCGATCAAAAGCGGCACGCATTTCAGAAGACTGCACCTGCACTTGGTTGACCTGGCTAAGCGCGCCCGAGACAAATTGACCAAAGCTGCTCTTGCCCACATCGGACGTCAGCCCCTTGAGTGGGTCTGAGCCCGGCAGACTGGCTGCCTGTGACTGGTGGCTGCGCAGGGTTTGCAGCATCGACTGGATGTTGGCGGGCGAAATCGCTTTGTCAATCATGAATGGCTCCTTCAGCAGGCCGATGCCATGGCCAGGCCGTGCTCACGCAACTGGGCCATCTTGTAGCGCAGCGTGCGCGGGCTGATGCCCAAGCGTTTGGCGGCTTCTGTTTTGCTGGGCGTGCTGGCCAAAGTGGCCATGATCACCTGATGCTCGTTCATGCGCGCTGCGCTGTGCAGGTCGGTGGGCAGGCTGCCGGTTTTCTCCACCGTGTCTTGTTCTTGCAAGCCCATGGTGTCCTTGGCAGCTGCCATGAACTGTTCCATGTGCGTGACCGAATTCGTCGCTTCCAGCACCACAGCAGGTGCTGCAGGCAAAGTCACGGGTGCCAAAGCCGCAGTGCTGGCGGTCAACCAGTCGTCAAACATGAGGTGTGCCGGGGTGACCACATGGTCTGTGCACAGCACCATGGCACGGCGCATCACATTTTCAAGCTCGCGCACATTGCCAGGCCAGGGGTATTGCAGCAGCTGCATCTGGGCTTGTGGGTGCAGTTGCCAGGGCTTCTTGTCGTATTGCAACAGGCACTGCATGGCCAGCGGGATGATGTCGCCAGGGCGCTCGGCCAAGGGCAACAAGCGCATGCGGAACGTGGCAATGCGGTAGTAAAGGTCTTCGCGGAACTCGCGCTCAGCGATGGCTTTTTTCAGATCTTTGTTGGTGGCGGCCACGATGCGCACATTCAATTGGATCACGTTTTGGCCACCCAAACGGGTGAGTTGGCGCTCTTGCAACACGCGCAGCAGCTTGCTTTGCAAGTGCATGGGCATCTCACCAATTTCGTCCAAAAACAAGGTGCCGCCTTGGGCTTGCTCAAACAAACCTTTTTGTTCGCGGTGAGCGCCCGTGAAAGCACCTTTTTCGTGACCAAACAGCATGTCTTCGATCAGATTTTCCGGCATGGCTGCGCAATTGAGCGCTACAAACGGGCCTTGCGCGCGGCCGGAAGCTTCGTGCAGCACGCGTGCCAAGACCTCTTTGCCCGAGCCTGTAGGGCCCACCAGCAATGCCGTCACTTCAGCTTGTGCGACTTTTTGGGCCAAAGCCAAAAGGTGTTGGCTGGCGGGATCGACAAACACCACATTGCGCACAGGTTGTGGCGACTGGCGGGTGGCTGTCGGGTTGAGCTGGTTTTGCAGTCGCTGCCAAGAGGCGGCGCGAACATCTTGTGCGGCCAGCACGGTCAAAGCGCCTGATTGGGTGGCTTCAACGGCCAGGTCCAAGGCGTGGCGGTCGACGCGGCAAACCACCGGCAAGGTGAGGCTGGCGTCTTGCAAGAGTTGTTGAACGGCTTTGAGACGCGTCACGTCCAAAGTCAGGTGTAACACCACCATGGCCGCATCGGCCGCATGGGCCAGCAAGTGGTCCAGTGTGTTCACGGGCATCACAGCCCAGCCGCTGACCTGCAATGCATGGCTGTGCTCGGGGCTCAGGGCAGCTTCGGGGTCCAGCCAAAGGGCCAGAGGGGTGGAATGGGATTGTGACTTCACGGTGTTGGTCTCATGTTCATGATGAGATGAGAGAAGCAAACAGCGTGCCAGAAATTAAATTGTATTTAATAACTTTTTAAAATACAAAAAGAATACATAAGTGAATTTAATATCCAGAAGACTTGACACGCTGCTTGACGGAAGATTGACAGAGGGACAGTCGCTTGGGCAAAGTTCGACAGTGTGTCTGCTCAAGGGCTCAGGATGTTTCCGCCAAGAAGAGTTGACAGGACTCGCCTGGTCACATGCATCGGTTGATGGCTTCGTCTGAAAGGAGCCCCAGCCGCATTGTTTACGCTGTCGCTGTGGCAAGACGCGGTCTGCGGGATTTATGCAGCGCTTTTGGGGATGAAACTGTGGCAAAACTGCCCGTCGGTCCGCAGGACTTCAAGAGAGGGCAAAAACTGTGAACGAAATCCCATGGCGCCGCACGAATAAGGCGCCGATGGAATGTAAGTAATCCCAAAATACCTGCATTTCCAGCAATCGGGTCCTTTGGAAGGTTCTGTCTTTTCAGTCATTGAACTTTTTGATGCTGTCGATCTTCTAAAAATAAGGGAGAAAAAAATCTAAATCATCAAGCTTGCAAAAGTTTCAACACGGACTGCTGGTCCATATTGGCCTGAGCCAGCACAGCGGTAGCCGCTTGCTGAATGATTTGAGTCCGTGCCAATTCACTGCTGCCTTTGGCGTAGTCGGTGTCTTCAATTCGGCTTCGGGACTCCGTGGTATTTTGAGACACATTGGCCAGGTTGTCACCCGCGTGCGTCAATCGATTGATGACCGCACCATACGTGGCGCGTTGTTCGTTGATGCGATTGATGGCGACATCCATTCGCTCAATAGAGATGTTGGCATCCGCTGCGGTGGCCATACTGGTGTTGTTGAGCGATGCATCACCGCTGAAAATTTTCCAGTCACCCGGTGTTGCGGTACTGTCTGGGTTGCCATCTGCATCCATGGGAATTGTGAAATCCCTGAATTGGACGCTGATGATTTGATTCGCGTTGGCGCCGACTTGAAAATTGATGTTTCTGACCTCAGTGCCAGGTGTTGTGGGGCTCGCCTTCAAGCCACCAGTACCAATGGACCGGCCCACCTCGTCATTGTTGTCAAGAATGGACATGCCGTTCCATTGGGTATTGGACGCAATCCGGTTGATTTCCATCACCAGTTGCTTGTACTCCAAGCTCAAGGAGGTACGGTCTTTGTCGGTATAAGTGTCGTTGCCAGCTTGAACATTCAACTCCCGCATGCGTTGAAGCATGTTGGTCACTTCAATCAGTGCACCTTCAGCTGTTTGCAGCAAGGAAATTCCGTCATTGGCATTGCGAACAGCTTGATCCAGACCTTTGATTTGGGCCGTCATTCTGGATGAAATCGCCAAACCTGCGGCGTCATCGGCCGCGCTGTTGATGCGTTTGCCTGTGGACAGTTGCTCCATGGCTGAAGACAGGTCACGGCTGTTTCGGTAAAGCGCGTTTTGTGAAATCAGCGATTTCACGTTGGTGTTGATGACGGTCATGGTATCGGGTCCTGAAGATTTAAGGGATGGCTTGTGCCTGTTGCCAAATCAAATCATTGTTGTGTGGGGGATGGCGCAAAGATCTGCGCTGCGTCCAACAAGTCTTGCAAAAGTTGTTGTTCGCTCAAGAGTGTTGGATCAGCAGGGTGCATGCGCAGCCCCATCTGACTGGCTTTTAATGCACCGGCAGGATCACAAAGGCACCGCTGAACACGAACTTTGTGTTGCCAGACTGTAGCCGTGGCTTTGTCGCCTTGGAGGTACAAAATTTTGTCGAGCAATGAATCAGCGGATGACCAATCGCCATGCACTTCTGCCAACAGTGCGGCGATGGCCAGGATGTCTTCACTGTCGGGATAAAGACTCAGACCCGCGGCGACCAAGGCGTCTGCCAAGTCCATTCGGTCCTGGGCCACCAATTCGGAAATTGCGACGCGAATATCTTCAGGGGTGAAACGCGAGACCTCACGCTGTTGCAGGCGGTGCCCCAGCGAGGCGTCATTTAAAAGTGACTGAGTTAAAGACAACATCATTTTGATTCCTTGGGGTGTCAAAAAATGGTTGGAGATTTTTTGACACAAGTTGTGGACAAGGGATTAAAAGCAATAGATGTGCCAGGGTTTCTAAACCACTTTTCGGGTGTTTTTTGAAAACTTATGGATCGATGTGATGCGGCGAAAATTTGCCGCTGACCTGGATCAACGTTTCCGATGAAAGCTGACCGCAGCCGGTTACAGACAAAAAAAATCCACCCGTGTACCGGGTGGATTTTTGAAACTGACCTTTGGACAGGTCAGAGGGTTGGAGTCTATGTTTACGGTTATAAGGCCGCAAGTTGATCCGTGGTGAACCCTGCTTTTTGCGTGGCCGATAAGGCTGTACCGAGGGCACCCAACTGATCCGTGCTCAACGGCAGAAGTTGGGCGTTGGTCAGTTTGCCCACTTGGTCAGAGGTCAACGCTCCAATCTGGGCCGTGTCCAGTGTCGACACCACGTCGGTGGTGAGCCCAGAAATTTGAGTGGCTCTCAAAGCTGCCAGGTCTTCCGTCTCGATGCTGGCAATCTTGTCTGTGCTCAAACTGTTGATTTGAGCAGAGGTGATGCTGGCAAACTGTCCACTGGTCAATGCCGCCACATCTTCACTGGACAGCGTTGAGAATTGCTCCGTGGTGAGTTTTGCAATTTGCGCAGTGGTCAAGGAGGCAATTTGGCTGGTGTCCAAGCCCGCAATCACGTCGGTTGACAGGCTCGCAATCACATTGACATTGATGGCCGCGACATCTTCAGTTTCAATCGCTGCAATCTGGCTGGAGTCCAGTGCACTGATGTTGGTGGCTGTCAGTGCCTTGACTTGAGAAGTGGTCAAGGCAGCAATGTTGTCCGTGCTCAGGCTGGCGACTTGCGCGGTCGTCAAATTCGCCACTTGTGACGTGGTCAAACTTTGAACTTGCGCGGTCGTCAGTGCAGCCAGTTGGCCGGTCGCCAAATTGCTGACCTGCGCCGTGGTCATGGCAGAGATCTGAGTGGTGGTCAATTCAGCCAAGTCTGCAGTTTCCATGGCATTCAATTGATCGGTGCTCAGAGACTTGATCTGGCTGCTGGTCAACTGCGACACCTGATCCGTGGTCAGTGCCTGGACAAAAGCTGTACTCACGCTACTGATTTGGGCTGTGGTCATGGCCGCCAAATCAGCCGTCTCAATGACTGATACTTGCGCGGAGCTCAAACTGTCGAGCTCATCTGTGGCCAGCACCCTGATTTGCGCTGTGCTCAAAGCTGCAATGTTGGCTTCACTCAAACTGGCGACTTGGGCTGTGCCCAAAGCTCCCACCTGTGCCGTGGTCAAGGCATTGATTTGGGCTGTGTCCAGAGCATCCAGCAGTGCTGTACTGAGGTTCGCTATCTGTGCGGTCGTCAAGGCTTGGATCTTGACACTGCCCAAAGCGGTCACATCACCCGCATCCAGCGCATTGATCTGTGAGCTGTCCAGTGTTCTCAGCTGGCTGGTGCTCAAGGACAAGACCTGAGTTGATGTCAGCGATTGCATGACGGTGGTGGTAAGTCCTGCCAGTTGCGCGGTGGAAATGTTGGCAACATCGGCGGTATCCAGGGCCGCAATTTGGTCAGCATCCCAGGCATTGATTTGGGCCGCAGAAAGTGCTTTGACCTGACTAGAAGAAAGCGAGGCCACTTTATCTGTCGCAAGTTTGGCCACTTGGGCAGTGGTCAGCGAGGCCACCTGCGCCGTGGTCATGGCCGCCACTTGGCCTGTGCTCAGAGCCTCGACCAGGGTCGTGGAAAGGTTGCTCACCTGTGTGGTGGTCAGTGCAGCGATCTGCGCGGTGCCCATGGCGGTGACGTCTTCAGCATCCAGCGCATTGAGCTGGGCGCTGCTGAGCGACTGCAGTTGAGCGGAGCCCAGGGCTGTGACTTGAGCCGATGTCAAGGCTTGGGCCGAAGCGGTGCTCAGGCCGCTCAGT
>CAIZHQ010000019.1 GCA_903932865.1 uncultured Burkholderiales bacterium | reverse complement strand
TCTGAATGGGGCGGCATCAGCGGGTTTGCAACGCGCACCAACAATGCCATTGCAGATGCTGTTGCCAAGTCCGAGGCTCGACCGAAAAGAAGGCAAAGGGCCGCGAAGCAGGAGTCGATCTAATGGCTGCTAAGGGAGTGAAAAAATCAAAAACCTCTGCCTCCAAAAAAACCAGCGGTTTTCAATCGGCGGCTGCGGCTGCCGGTCTGTCGCCACAAGCTGGTAAACAAGCTGTCGAAGGCGCTTACAGCGCACAAGTGCGAGTAATTAAAGGTGCTGTATTCAGCGGTAGCGTGGATGTTGACACCCATTTCCAAGCTGCAGAACCGCAAAGTCACCGCTGGGATTACGGCATTGGTGTTCAATTAGCCAACGGCCAAGAGATGGTGTGTTGGGTGGAACCGCATCCTGCATCCAGCACGGGACAGGTTGCCAACATGCTGGGAAAGCTGGCGTGGCTGAGACGCAAGCTCGACACGCAGGCCTTCAAGAAACTGAAGGCCATGACACATGGTCCCGGACGTACAGGGTCTCCTTACTACTGGCTGCGAACGGTGAGTGGCGAATGTCGAATTTCGGCCAACAGCAAAGAAGCGAGGCTGCTGGCGCTGAATGGATTGCGGATGCCTTCGCAGCATCTCACCTTGCCCTGACCGATGTTCCCGTGCGGTTGGCGCATGGCTTATTTGGTTTGCAACACACCGTCTGCCAACCCCGGGCCGCCAAGTGGCGCCATACCGTAGAGCGGTTGAAGACGGTGTTTTCTGGGTGGAGTGGCATTTCTTAAAGCCGCATACGCCATGCCCATCGCAAGCCCTGTCCGCCTGTTCCACATCACTGCAATTGGTAACTTGCAGGCCATTTGCCGGGCTGGGGCTTTGTTGTCAAAAACCGCTGGCGCTGCGGCAGGGGTGGGGTACCAAAACATTGCCCACAGCGGTGCACAAGGGGCCAGGGCTGCTAAGGCCTTACCGTTACCACCGGGCTGCACAGTGCATGACTGTGTACCGTTTTACTTTGCACCGCGCTCGCCCATGCTCATCGCAGTCCACCACGGCAAGGTCCCAGGCTGCAAATTGCCGCAGCAGGACATCGTTCATTTTGAAACCACGCTGGGCCGCGTAACGGCGGCTGGCGAGCAATTTACCTTTTTCGACCGCAATGCCACGCTGGCCTACAGCACGGCTTACACCGAGTTGGCGCAACTGGATGCCATCGCTTGGGATTTGCTGACCGAAACGCCTCAGCTGGACGGCTTTTGCAAATACTTTCAGAACCGCCATCAGGAAGAGCGATATGTGGACCGCATGGAGCGGCGCATGGCCGAGTTTCTGGTGCGCGACCGTGTGCCCCTGGCGCAATTCACCCGGGTGGGCGTGTGCAATGCTGCGGGCGCGCGCCAGGTTTCAGCCCTGCTTCAGGCAGAAGGCGTACCATTGCCGGTAGCAGTGATGCCCGACTGGTATTTTCTGGGCCAGTGACCATGACCATCCACCTCACCTCAGGCGATTTGTTGAAGCAAACCGATGTTGACGCCATCGTCAATACGGTCAACTGCGTCGGTG
>CAIZHQ010000018.1 GCA_903932865.1 uncultured Burkholderiales bacterium | reverse complement strand
GCGCTCAGGGTGTAGCTGTAGGTTTCGGGCCAAAGGGCGGGGAACCAGGCCACATCGGCTTGCAGCCCGTCCAGCAATTGGGGCAGGTCGGCATCGGCGTAGGGGCCGTGCACCGTGAGCCGGGCTGCGGGTTGGGTGCGCAGTTGGCGGTAACCAAAGCCAATCAGGTGGATGTCTAAAAGAAAGTTGTTTTTGGTCGCCAGCAGGGCCAGTGCTTCGACCACGTCGGCCCCTTTGATTTGGCTGAGCCCGCCCAGCACGACGATTTTGAGGGCTTGTGTGGGAGCCAAAGGTGTCGGTTCGGGGGCAGGGTGCAGCGGTGTCTGGGTCAAAAGCCGGGCATGTGGGACCACTTGCAATGGGGCCAAGGGGACGTGCTTGAGCAGGCGTTGGCCCGCGTCGGCGCTGGGGCTGATGACCGTGCGGGCTTGCTCAAGCAGGGGCGTGTGAACGGCACGCCAGGACTCAATGTCCAGGCCACCCGGTGCAGGGTTGCGCCGCACGCATTGGCGGCATTGACCGATGCCTTGTTCGCCGCAGTAGCGGTGCGTTTCGTCGGTCAGCGAGATCTGGGGGCAGTAGCTGTGGTAGTCGTGCAGAGTGAAATCGTGCCCCACGCCCAGCAGGGTGGGCAATTGGCTGACGAAGGGGCCGTGTCCCAGCAGGTGGTGAAAGTGGATGTGAGCGACTTGCAGGTCTTGCAGGGTGTGCACTAGCCGGGCTTGGTCTTGCGGTAAGTTGAAGTGCAGGAGCAGGTCGTCGCACGCGCCCTCCAAGCGCAGGGCTACGCCGCCAGGGGCGGGCGAGAGGCGCAAGAAGGTGGCGTGCGTGGCCAGGTGTTGCCCCATTTCCTGCAGGTGGCGCAAGGTGCCGCCTTCGCGGTTGTGTGTGACGTTGAGGATGACGGGTTTGCCGCTGCAGGTGATGCGGGCCAAGTCGACGACGCGGCGCGCCCATTGGGCGGGGTCGCGGCCAATGAACTGGTGCACGTCGCTGTCGTAGCGGGGGTGCAGTTGGGCCAGCGTGCGCATGGCGTTGAGTTCGCGCTCGCTTTTGGTGTCGCCAAAGCTGATGCCACCCACGTGCCGGACAAAGGTGTCGAGCGTGTGCAGGTTGACCCAGCCGGCTTTCTGGGCGCGGATGCAAAAGTCGTTTTCTTCACCGTAGCCTTTGCCAAAGTGGGCCTCGTCAAAGTCGCCAATGGTTTGCAGGCAGGCGCGGCGGATGTACATGCAAAAGCCCACGCCGGTGGGCACTTCGACCGCATGGCCTGCCAAGTGGGTGGCAAACAGCTGGTCCAGGCTGGCGGTGGTGTGGCCTGCGGGCAGGTCGTTGGCTTGGCAAAACCGGGGGTAGCTGCAAAGGGTGGCGTTGTTCGAGTAAGGGGTCACGCTGGCCACTTGGGGGCGGCTGTAGGCGGCGCGCTGGATGCGGTCGAGCCAGTCGTTGGCCACCTCGGTGTCGCTGTTGAGCAGCAGCACGTCGCGGTCGGGGTGCAGGCGCATGCCCCGGTTGACAGTGGCCACAAATCCGAGGTTTTCTTCGTTGTCGAGCAGGGTGATGCGGGGCTCTTGCGAAGCGAATTCGCGCAGCCATTGGCTGACTTCTGGCTCGGGGCTGCAGTCGTTGATGACCACCAGATGCCAGGCGGTCTGGCAGGGGCTGGCCAGGGCCGAGAGGATGCAGCGCTGGGTGTCTTCCAGGCCACGGTAGACCGGCACGATCACGTCCACGGGTGTGTCTGGGCGGGGCAAGGGGCTGAATTGATCGGTTTGCGACAGGGGCACGTGCAGATTTTTGGACAGGGTTGGCGCTGGGGACTCAGCCGGTGAATGGCGGCCGAGCCAACCATCCAATGTGTATTTGAGTTGCGCCAAAGGCCGGGTGGCTTTGAAAATTTTGGAGTTTTCAACGCGGGCGATGTATTGCCGTGCATGGTGCAAATGGTCGTTCAGATCAAGCCGTTGGCGTTCGGACTGAGCGAGCTGATCCCGAAGCTGAATTGTTCTGAGGCTTTCCTGCTGCAGTCGCACTTCCAGGGCGGCCTTGGCCTCTTTGCGTGACAGAATTTCGGCCTGCAGTTTCGCGGCTTCGAGCCGTAACTGTTCGGCGGCAACCAACTTTTGGTTGAGCTGACGCAGTTCGTTTCGGGTGACCTGAAGGTTTTTGTTGGCTTGCATGTAATCAGAAGACATGGGCCAGGAACAAAGCATTTCAAGTTGGCCGCCGTGTGCGCTGAGATGGGCCATGGTGTCGGTGTCAAGAGACAGTTCAACCCAGGGGTCGTCGCCTTCAAGCAAAAACCAGTCTCGATGGACGCTGTCGTTTGAGTTGACGTCGTTGATTTGATGGTGCGCAGCGTTGGCAAGAAGCGGTGTGAAGTCCGATGTGGGCAGCCAAGTCCACAGTATTTTTTGTGGGCCGGGGCAAGTGATGCTCAAACGCAAGATGCGCATGAAGCCGGGGCGGTCTGCCGGGTCGAGTCGCATGCCTGTGTAGAGGCCCTGCGCCAGGGGGGGCAGGGGGAAACGCAGGGTTTGAACGTCACCACCCATGGTGCCTGGGCGCACTTCTTTGCGGGCTTCGTCAAATTGGCCGTCAACCGCCAGATACATCTGGGCCGAGAAAAGTGGCAGGGCCGGGGTTGATTCTGGGACTTCAGGTGTTGTGGCGGTCTTGCCGGGCGGCAGGGGCACGAGACTGCTGATGAATTGGTAGGTGCCCGCATCTGGCAGGGCCAGCAGATGGCGCGAGACGGCAGGGGGCAACAGGTTGAATTGGCCTTTGAACTCCGAAGCCAGCACGTTGCGCGTGGTGGTTTGGCTGGTTGTGACTTGCCAACCGTGTTGGGCAAAAAAGCGGTGCAGCGAATGGCGTGTGAAAAATCGCAGGTGGGTGTTGTCCAGCAGGCCTTCGGAGCGGTATTCAAATTCGCCTTGAAGCAGTTCGGCCAACAGGCCGCAATAGGCCACGTTGGGCACCGAAGTGAGCAGTTGGCCCCCAGGCTGGAGCAACTGCTGGCATTGTTGCAAGATGCGTTCGGGGTGTTTGAGGTGTTCCAGCACATCGGCACAGACAATGTGGTCGTAGCGCTGACCGGCAAACAGCTGCGCCAGGTCAGCGTTGTCCAGGTCGGCCACCACCACCTGCCGATACGCCGTGCCTGCGCGTTGCGCTTCTTCTTCGCTGAGTGTGACGCCGTCAAGGGTGACGCTTTGACGGGCGGCCAGGTATTTGCCCAAGCCGCCAGTCCCCATGCCCAAATCGAGCACCACGGCCCCAGGTGTGATGTGGCGGGCCAGCAGGGTCAGTGAGTCGTTGTCTTCATCGAGAACGGCGCGTTCGTACACATGCAGTGCGGGGATGTCTTGAGGCATAAGGTCTGATTATCCTATGCGTCAAAACGGTTGCAATGCAGGGGAAATCAAGGGCAGTACGCTGTCCGCCCGGTTGGGATCAATTGCGGTAACCAAAGAAAAAGGCTGTATCCGATTTGGCGGGGTTCAGGCCCAGAACAAAAAGGCTCAGGGTATCGGGGTCTTGGTACAAGACGCCTTGGAGAGCGTTGCCTCTTCGGCCGCAGTTGTTGCCGGTGATGGTGAGGCTGAGGGCGAACACGTTTTGTCCATTCGCGTGGGGACTGATTTGGCCAGTGGCGCTGCAAACGGGCTCGGGCAGGCTGATCGCGCCGTTCGCAAAAATGGTCACATTCATGGCTTCAGCGGAGCCAAATGTGTTGCCTCCCCTTCCCGTGTAAGTGCCCGCCAAAGAGGCAACACTCACGGAGGTGTTCATGTTGGGGGCATGGCTCAAATTGAGCTGCTGGAAGCCCCGATTCAGGAGCATGGATTTTGGCGATGTGGATGCGCCTGATACCGAGGCGTCCTCGCCCCGAAGGGTGCTGAGGGAGAAGTCTTTCAAAATCCCTTTGACGCTGCCATTGCTGCTCAATTGCCCATAAAGCGCGCCGGCAACTGCGCCACCTGTCTCGTAGATGCCAAAGGCCTCTGAGGTGTTCAGCACCACCAAGCGGGTGTTGTAAACATTGGCATAAGAGCCAATCCAGGTGCCTTCGGCGCTGCCAGCCGCACCGACGGTGTTCGGTGCCGTTGTATTGCCTGTGCCGGTGTAGCCTGCAGTGCCACCCCCTCCGCAAGCGGTCAACAGGATGAACGTGCTGATCGAGATGCAAAATGCCAGTGCTTTGGTGATGTTCATGGTGTGCCGGGTCTGGTTGGCTTGGGGTGTTGATCAGTCCGTGTTTGGCTTGGTTGTTGATCATATCAATATTAATTTAAATACTTTCATCAAAATCGCAAGATGAATTGGCGAACTTTTTTCAATGGGGATCGGGTATGCATCGCTTGGGAATGTTTTTTCTGCTGTGTCTTTCAGCATGTGGGGGCGGGGGCAGTGTTGGCTCGGGGTCAACGACCGCTCCCCCAACCGAAGCGTCTGCAGTCAAGGTGGTTTTGCCCACGTCGTACCTGAATTTCAAAGCGGTGGGCTTGGTGCCGCAGCAGTTGCCAGCCGGGCGCTCGGGCGTGGGGGTGGTGCGGGCTTATGCGGATTTCTCAGGCCGTGGGCAGTTGGATTTGTTCACGGCATCGCTGACCTATGACCCGCAACGGCCCATCCAAAACGCCACGCCCAGCCGTTTGGAATTTTGGCGCAAGCAAGTGGATGGCAGTTTTGAGCGCGATACCGTGATGCTGTCGTCGAGCCAGGGCTGTATTCATCCGCGGCGCGCCATCGTGGCCGACTTCAATGCGGATCAAAAACCGGATGTCTTTTTGGCGTGTCATGGTTATGACGCAGACCCGTACCCCGGTGAACGCAATTGGGTGGTGTTGAGTCAACCCAATGGCCGCTATGAGGTCAAGGTGGCTTCGGCCGATGTGGGGTTTTTCCATTCGGCTTCGGCGGCTGATTTGAATGGGGACGGTTTGCCGGATGTGGTGGTGACCAACGCATCGGATGCGGCGGTGCTGTATGCCTTGATCAACAAAGGCAATGGTGTGTTCGAAAGAGAGTCTCGCGCCCGTTTTCCTGCAAGCTTGAGAGAAAAGGGCTTGTATACCGTGGAGTTGCTGGATGTGAATGAAGATGGCCGTTTGGATGTGCTGGTGGGTGGGCACGAGTGGGGTGGTACCTCCACCGCGCTGCTCCTCAACCCTGGCGACAACCAGTTTGCCCAAGTGACACCGATCACACTGCCTGCAGTGGCGGGCGAGGGCGTGGTGCTTGACTTTGCCGTGACAGGCACTGGCGCATCGCGAAGTTTGTGGGCTTTGCGCACATCGGGGGGCGATGGGACCTTCTATCAGAGCAGGACCATTCAGAAAATCACCTGGCCGGGTTGGGTCTCTACGACGCCCTTGTTGCAGCGCAATGCACCATGGTTTGCCTGGTTGATTCCTGCGGTGGTCAATGGTCGGGCCGTGATGACTTCCGAGGATGCGTCGGTGGGGGTCAGCGTGCCTCAGTGACGCGGTTGGAGGGTGGCCCTTGGCGGGGCGTTGGCGCAGTTGCCCCATCAGTATGGGGTGATGCGCCCTGTGGTTTCTAGTCGGGCGCCAAACCGGACTGGGGTCACAGGCGAAAAAGCATGCCCCTGCTTTTTCATCCCGGGCGAAGGCCCGGGATCCATGGTGCAGCACTGCCCTTGACAAAAAACCATCTCTTGTCGGGCAGGATGCCTGTCAAATGACTTTGAGGAGCAGGGTCACGGTGTTGCTGTCCACGGTGCCGTTGTTGACGACCAAAGTGATCACGTAGTTGCCCGCGACAACGGGCGCGAAGGTGGCCTTGCTGGCGGTGGGGCTGCCCAGTTTGACCAAGTTGGTCGGGGGTGCCGCGGTCAAAGTCCATTGGTAGGTCAAAGTGGCTTTGAGGGGGTCGGTGGATCCGGTGGCGTCCAGGGTCAGGGCTGTCCCCGAGAAAATGTTGTCCGTTGGAGCGATGGTGGTGGTGCCGTCGGTGACCACGGCTTTGGCCACGGGCGGGGCCATGACCGTGAGGGTGATGAAGGCGTATTCGCTGTTGACCGTGCCGTCGTTGACCACCAGACTGGCCACGTAATTGCCTGCGGTGGAGGCGGTCAAGGTGGGCTTGGTGACGGTGGTGCTGGACAGCGCCTCACTGGAGCCTGGGGGTTGGCTGATCAGCACCCATTTGTGAGTCAGGGGGTCGCGGTCGGGGTCGGAGCTGGTGCTGCCGTCGAGGGTGACGGTTTTGCCCATGGCCACCGGGGCCAGGGTGCTGATGCGTGCGGTGGGCGCCGAGTTGACCGCTGAGACGACCACGGTGACGGTGGAGAAGTTGCTGGTCAGGCGGCCGTCTGAGACGGTCAGGCTGGCCACATAGCTGCCGACTTTATCTGCCGTGAAGGTGGGGCGCACGGCATTTTTGGGGAGCAAAGTGGCGCTGCTGCCCGCCGGGACCGACTCGAATTTCCAGGTGTAGACGAGCGGATCGCGGTTGGCGTCCGAGCTGAAGCTGCCGTCAAGTTCCACGGGGATCAGGGGGTTCAGCTTGAGGTTTTGGTTGGTGCCGGCGTTGGCGACGGGGGCTGCATTGACTTCAGAGGTCGTGATGGTGACCAAGGCCAGTGTGCTGTCTTTGCCGCCGTCGTTGACCATCAGGCTGGCCACATAGACGCCGGGCTTGTCGGCATCGAATGTGGGCAGGGCGACGTTGTTGGCGGACAAGGTGGCGGTGCTGTCTGCAGGCTTGTTGCGCAGGGTCCAAAGGTAGGTGAGGGGCTTGCCGTCAGGGTCGCGGCTGAAGCTGCCATCCAGCTGGACTTTGGCGCCCACCAGCACACTTTGGTCGAATCCAGCCACGGCCAGAGGCGCCGAATCGGCTGTTGGGGTGCTGTCACAGGCACTGGAACTACCGACGACGCTGCCAAAACTGGCTGAGCACCCGCTGCTTCCGCCACCGCAAGCGGACAGCAAGGTGACTGAAAGGGTCAGGAGGAGCAGTTTGATTTTGGGCATATCAGGGCTTTTTATCGGCAAGAGGGGTAAAAGATGTTGACCACGTTGTTGTAAGCAAACCCGGCGCCGGTGGCCAGGTCGACCCCAGCCCCGATCAGGCCGCCAAAGACCAAGTTGCCCGCGAGCATGGGATTGGGGGAGGCGGGGACCTGCACCACGCCTTCAGCAAAAAAAGGGCTTTTGCAGCGGAGGGTCAGAGGGTCATGGGCTTTTTGGACAAGGATGCTGGCAGGCGTCTGGAAAGGCCAGCTGCCCTTGGAGTTGGTCGCCACGCATGAGGCGGGCAGGCTTTGTTGACCGCAGAAGGTGGACACGCGCATGGATTGGTTGTCACCATGGATCACGCTGGCGCAACCGCTGGTCAACAAAGCGGTGAGCGTCAACAACGTGGTGTTCAGTGAGGGCATGGACGTTCCTGCAAAGTCTTCTTGAAGAGGTCTCCATGATTCGGCAGTTCAGGCCGTAACTTGAGCGGGGAGGGGTAGAACTGCCGTGGCGCTCATCAGCTGCGGGTTTGCAATATTTTGTACATGGCCAGTACTTTGCGCACGTAGTTTTGCGTCTCTTCGTAGTTGGGGACTTGGTGCCCAGCCCGGCTGACGGCGCCTTGGCCCGCATTGTAGGCGGCCAGCACCAAGTCCATGCGGCCGGGGTACAACCGGGTCAGGTCGGCCAGGAGACGTGTGCCGACCTGGATATTGATGCCGGGTTCTTTGAGCTTTTGCACGACCGAGATGCCTGGCTCTGATCGAACGCCGTACTGGGCAGCGGTGGCGGGCATGATTTGCATCAGGCCCACAGCCCCTTTGTGGGACACAGCTTGGGGGTTGAAGGCCGATTCGGTGGCGGTCACCGCTTTGGCCAGCGCATAGTCGACGCCATGGGTCTGGGCTGCAGCCATCAACTGGGCCTGATTGTCCTTGTAGCCGCTTCGCGATTCGACAAAGTTCAGGGCGCGCCGCGCTTGGTCTTCGGGCACAACGCCCAAGTCGGTCACGTTCGGGGTGCCTGTGGGCGTGTCGGCGGCGATGATCAACACACCTTTGGCCACGTGTTGGTTGGTGAAATGGGTGACCCCTTGGTCATCCACGTATTTCCAGACTTGGGCCAAGCCGGGCATGGCAGTACCCAGACCGAGTGTCAGAAAAAAGCCCCAGCGCAAAAAAATGTGCCTTGGCCCGTTTGCGAGGTGTAACGATTTCATGGGGATGAGAACTCTGATGGAGTTGCCGACACAGTGTCTCTTTGAAAATTGTGGTGTTGGGTGCTCAGAAAAAGGCTGACGCAGCATTTTAGTTCAATGTCAATGACGTGAAGGTCCTTGGGAGATGAATGTACGGCAGAGGTTCTTTTTTGGTGCGATCCGATGAGGTCTTTTGGGAAACGGGTTCTTGATGGGGTGATTGTTTGATCGACAAGGGTGAAAACATCAGGAGTCCTCGGTGGCGGCAGCTTATCTTCATGAAAGCATTCAACAACGATGGCGCACCGAGTTGCGAATGACTTTGTTGGCCCCCTCAAGCCGATCCCATGCGCTGAAACAGCCCACCGGGCAGCCGGCCGACTTGGCCCATCAACTCCAGCTCCAGCAGCTGGGCCTGCAGTTGGGCCGTGGACCAGCCGCAGCGCGCTTGCAGGGCGTCCAGTCCCACGGGGTCGTGGCCCAGGGCGCGCAGCAGGGCGCGCTCGGGGTCATCGCCTGAGAGTGCATCTTCCGGGGCTTGCTTGTCCAAGTTCAGCGCCTGTTGGGCACCCTGGACGGGCAGGCGCAATTCTTCGAGCACGTCTTGTGCCGACTCGACCAGTTTGGCGCCTTGCTTGATGAGTGCGTGGCAGCCTTTGGATTGGGTGGCGTGTATGGAGCCGGGGATGGCCATCACGTCACGGCCTTGCTCCAGGGCTTGCTTGGCGGTGATGAGTGAGCCCGAAGCCAGGGCGGCTTCTACCACCAGTGTGGCTTGTGACAGGCCCGAAATCAGCCGATTGCGGCGCGGGAAGTTGGGCGACAGTGGCGGTGTGCCCAGGGGGTATTCGCTCAGAATCAGCCCGTTTTGGGCGATGCGGTGCGCCAGGTCACGGTGCTGGCGCGGGTAGACCCGGTCCAGTCCGGTGCCCACCACGGCGATGGTGGCCAGCTGCCCCTGCGCTGCGCCCTGCAGGGCGCCTTCGTGCGCTGCACCGTCTACCCCCAGCGCCAGGCCAGAAACCACCGTCAAACCATGGGCGGCCAAGCTGCAGGCAAAGGCGCGGGCGTTCTCGGCCCCTTGCGGCGTGGGGTTGCGGCTGCCCACCATGGCCAGTGCTTGTTCGGCCCGAAGCCGGGGCAGATGCGCCGTCTGGCCTATGGCGTAGAGCATCAGCGGCGGGTCGGGAATGTCCAGCAGCGGGGCAGGGTAGTCGGCGTCGCCCAAGGTGAGCACGCAGCGACCGGGCCCAGTGCCCGCATGCAACCACGCCAGGGTGTCTTGCGCAAGTGCGGCGCAGCCATCGGGCATGAGGCACAGCGCCTGCGCCTGCTTGGGGCTGACCACTTGGCACAAGGTGGTTTCGGTTTGCGCAAAAATCGCTTCGGGCCCGCCAAAGGCCGCCAGCAGGCGCCTGGCGCTTTCGGTGCCGACGCCGGGCGTGAGCACCAGCCGCAACCAAGCGCCCAATTCCTCGGGGGTGTTGACCATGTTGTCTCCCTGTGCAGCTTGCATAGCCGTCGAATGGATG
>CAIZHQ010000017.1 GCA_903932865.1 uncultured Burkholderiales bacterium | reverse complement strand
ACTTGAACGAGTGGGTCAACGCCGACACCGCATGGATGGACATGCGCTCCTGGGACGCGTGTGCTGATCAGGACCTTGATATCGAGTCCTTTGTGGGCCAGCCCTGCTGGGTGGGCCTGGACTTGGCCAGCAAGACGGACATTGCCGCCTTGGTGATTGTGTTTGCCCATCCTGAAATTGCCGATGCATTCGTTGTCTTTGGCAAGTACTACCTGCCAGAGGACACGGTCAACGCCAACGGCAACAGTCAGTACCCCGGTTGGATGCACACCGGACGGCTGACTGTGACGCCGGGCAATGTGATTGATTTCAGTTGGATCGAAGCGGATTTGAACGACTTGTCTTCCCGCTTTGCAGTGCAGGCCGTTGCGTTTGATCCGTTTCAGGCGACGCAACTTTCGACCCGAATGATGAGTGAGGGTCTGCCCATGATTGAAGTGCGTCCAACGGTGCTGAATTTCTCAGAGCCGATGAAGACGCTTGAAGCCTTAGTGCTTCAAAAGAAATTGGTTCACGACGGCGACCCGGTGCTGGGCTGGATGGTCAGCAACGTGGTCGCCCACCTGGACGCCAAAGACAACATTTACCCACGCAAGGAGCGAGCAGAAAACAAGATCGACGGCATCGTGGCACTGATCATGGCGCTTTCGCGCGCGATCAAACCGGGCGACTCGGTGGTGCTGGGATCCGACTACGAATTGGTGTTGCTCTGAACTGATGGGATTTTTAAGCTTCTTTGATCGCTTCCGTGGTCCTAACGCATCTGGGGGCGATCGCTCGCCGTGGGGAGACTTCTTTTTTGAGCCGGTCTCCGCTCGCACTGGCAGCGGGATGCGCGTCTCACCCGACAGCGCGCTTCGCCTTGCGGCGGTCTATGCCTGCGTTCGGGTTTTGTCGGAGTCCTTGGCTTCGCTGCCGCTGGTCATCTACCAACGCCGTACCGACGGTGGCAAGGACAAGGTGACCGACCACTGGCTGTACCGTTTACTGGCCAAGCGGCCCAACCGTTTTCAGAATCCGTTTGAGTGGCGTGAGATGCTGCAAGGCCATCTGGCGCTTCGCGGTAACGCCTACAACCAGATCATCACAAATGCCAAAGGCGAGGTGGTGGAGTTAATGCCTCTGCATCCGGACCGTATCCGGCTTGAGTTGCTGCCATCAGGTGAATACCGATACCGGTTTACAGACCGCTTTGGCACGGAGTCAATCTTGCCGCGCGGCGAGGTCTGGCACCTGCGGGGCCTGTCCTCCGATGGCTTGATGGGCATGAGCCCGATTGAGCTTGCCCGAGAAAACCTCGGGATGGCACTGGCCGCCCAGGACTACGGCGCGCGCTTCTTTGCCAACGACGCCAAACCAACCGGCGGCTGGATTGAGTTCCCCGGCTCGTTCAAGGACTCGGAGGCCAAGAAAGTGTTTCGTGAGTCCTACCAGCAGGCACAGTCCGGAGCCAACCGGGGCAAGGTCCTGGTGCTGGAAAACGGCATGAAGTTTCACGAAGTGGGCGTCACGAACAAAGACGCCCAGTTCCTGGAACTGCGAAAGTTTCAGATCACTGATGTGGCCAGGCTCTTTCGTGTGCCGCCCCACATGATTGGCGACCTGGACCGAGCAACGTTTTCCAACATCGAGCAGCAAAGCCTGGAGTTCGTCATGCACACCATGACGCCATGGGCTGAACGTTGGGAGGCCAGTATTGAGTCCGAGTTGCTGCTCGAAGGTGACGACATCGAAGTCGAGTTTGACTTCGCCAACCTCATGCGCGGTGATGCTGCAAGCCGCGCGTCGTATTACCAAAGTGGCATTCAGAACGGGTGGCTCACCCGCAACGAAGCACGCATTGCAGAGAACCTCAATCCACTTGAGGGCCTGGACGAACCACTTCGCCCGCTCAACATGGTTGAGGAAAGCACTGCAGAGGATGTGGCGCTTGATACCGAACAAGCTGAAGACACGGCGCAAGAAGCAACGGAGCCCAACGATGAAGCAACTGCCCGCTTGCGTGCCCTGATCGATTCGAGCGCAGAGCGCTGGGCCAGACGCATCGCGCGGGCCGGTCGGGTTGAAGAGAAAGAACTAGCGTTGATTGCGCAATCCCTGGCAGTGCCATTGGAGCAAGTCAACGCCTGGGCGAAGACGAGTACATCAGTTGAAGAGGCGCAGCTTTGCCAATCACTTAAATCACTGGGAATGAGACCATGAACCACCAATTGCTGGTTGCCGAATATTTGGCAACCCCCTGGGCCTTGATGCCTGAGCGGCTGAGTGCCGTCACTGCGGTCATTGCCCGCTGGTCGGGTGATGCCCGCGCCAGTGATGAGGTGATGCATAGCGTTGCAGCCGACCGAAACGCAAGAGATGCGCGTCGCCAAGCCAGCGTTTCCAACTCAGGCGGCGGCATTGCGGTTCTGCCGCTCTACGGCATCGTGACGCAGCGCGGCAACATGGTGGACGACGTATCCGGTCCTGGTACGGCCAGCACCCAGCAGTTTTCAAACTTGCTGCGCGCTGCTCTCCAAGACGAGACGGTCTCTCAAATCCTGATCGACATCGACAGCCCTGGTGGCAGCGTTTATGGCGTTGCTGAACTGGCCGATGAGATCGTCAGCGCTCGAGCCCAAAAGCCTGTCGTGGCCATCGCCAATAGCCTGGCTGCCTCGGCTGCCTACTGGATTGGTTGTTCGGCATCTGAGTTTTATGTAACCCCTGGCGGCGAAGTGGGATCCATCGGTGTGTGGCAGGCGCACCAGGACTACAGCAAAGCCATGGATGAGGCCGGTGTCAAAACCACACTCATTTCGGCGGGCAAGTTCAAGGTTGAGGGCAATCCATATGCGCCGCTGGACGAAGAAGCTCAGGGCTTTATGCAGTCCCGCGTTGATGACTACTACGCCGCTTTCACCAAGGCAGTGGCCAAGGGACGCGGTGTGCCTATCTCCCAGGTGCGAGACGGCATGGGTCAGGGTCGGGTCCTTGGAGCCGACGCTGCCCTTGCCAGCAGCATGGTCGACGGCATTGCCACCTTTAACGATGTCGTCAAAAAGATGCGCCGCGATGCGCGTGCGCAACTCAAACCCAATGCATCACGGCTCAACCAGGCGAGGAATTCGCTGGCCTTGATGTGAATATTTTTTCGGGCAGCACTCCGTAGAGGGCTGCCAGCAAAGTGAAGCGGCCCGTTGGCCGCACCCCAAGCAACCACCTCGTCAATTCAGACCCGGTGGTTTTTTTACGTCCATCGATTTTGGAGAACCCCAAATGAGTAAGCAATTGCGCGAGCTGCAGGCTCGCAAATCTACCCTGGTCAAAGAAGCGCGCGCGCTCACTGACCGCGCCGCATCGGATAACCGTGACCTGAGCGATGAGGAGGCGACCGCCTTCGACGCACTCAAGACCCGAATCGAAGCCGCGAGCAACGCCATCGACCGTGAAGCAAGCCTGATCGCTGAAGAAGCGCAGATGGCTCACGCCCCAGCAAGCTCCGGCGCTTTCATCACCGTCACCGACAACCGCGAGGCTGATCCTTTGCATGGTTTTCGCACTGCGGGCGAGTTTATGCAGGCGGTTTATCAGGCAGAAAAGCCCGGGAAATCGCTCGATGAACGCTTGCTCATTGGTGGTGGCCGTGGTGCAGCAGCGCCTGGCAGCTTTGCCAACGAGGCTTCGGGCCAAGACGGCGGCTTTT
>CAIZHQ010000016.1 GCA_903932865.1 uncultured Burkholderiales bacterium | reverse complement strand
CCCATCTTGGACGATTTGCGCGCACGCCGCATGAACTGCGATGCCATGGTTTGCATGGCCAGTGCCACAGAAGTGACGCAACTCACACGCTTTGGCCAGTTTGACATGAGCAAGCCTGCCAGTGGCCCCATGGCGTTGCTTAAAAAATTGCGCGGCGGTGGCGGCAAAGACAAGCCTGCCACAGGCGGTGCCGCACAAATGAAAATGCTGCGTCGCTTGCCGCAACTGCTCCGATTCATTCCGGGTACAGCGCAAGACGTGCGTGCCTACTTCATCACTTTGCAATACTGGCTAGGTGGCTCCGACGCCAATGTGTTGAACATGGTGCGCCACCTCATTGACCGCGGTGCAGACGGTCCTCGCAAAGCGCTGCGGGGCAAGGTCAAGGTCGAGGCGCCAGTTGACTATCCTGAGGTTGGTGTCTATCACCCCCGCATGAACGGAAAGTTCAGTGAGGATGCCAATGCATTGCCATTGCCAGCCAGTGCGCCTGTCAAAGGCACGGTGGGTGTGTTGTTGTTAAGGTCTTATTTGTTGTCGGGCAATGCAGGTCACTACGATGGTGTCATTGCAGCGCTTGAAGCCAATGGCTTGCGCGTTATTCCAGCGTTTGCAGCTGGTTTGGACTCACGCCCGGCCATCGATGAATTTTTCATGAAGAACGGCCAAGCCTGTGTGGATGCCGTGGTCTCTCTCAGCGGCTTTTCGCTGGTGGGTGGTCCTGCTTACAACGATGCCAAGGCCGCAGAAGAGGTGTTGGGCAAGCTCGATGTGCCTTATGTGGCAGCTCACCCCGTTGAATTTCAAACCATTGATCAGTGGGGCGGCTCAGACCGCGGATTGTTGCCTGTGGAAAGCACCATCATGGTGGCCATTCCAGAGCTGGACGGCTCCACCAGCCCCATCGTTTTTGGTGGGCGTCCAGGCGCAGCAGGCGTAACCTGCACAGGCTGTCACCATGCTTGTACTTTTGGTGAGAGTACCAATGCACAGGACATGCACTCGTGTCCAGAGCGTGCCATCATGTTGGCGGCACGTGTCAGCAAGTTGGTGGCCTTGAAGCGCAGCGAACGGAAAAATCGCAACGTCGCCATTGTGCTGTTCAACTTTCCGCCCAATGCAGGCAACATCGGCACGGCTGCTTTTCTGTCTGTTTTTGAGTCTTTGTGGCACACCCTCACCGCCATGAAAGCGCAGGGCTACCAAGTCGATGTGCCCGAGAGCATCGACGATTTGCGCGACGCCGTGCTGCATGGCAACGCCTTGCAATACGGCGCAGACGCCAACGTGCACACCTTGATCTCTGCCAACGACCATGTGCGCCGAGAGCGCTGGCTCAAAGAAATTGAAGCGCAGTGGGGCCCCGCACCCGGGCGTCAATTGAGCAACGGCAGTTCCATATTCGTGCTGGGCAAACAGTTTGGCAATGTGCTCATCAGCGTGCAACCGTCCTTTGGCTACGAAGGCGATCCGATGCGCTTATTGTTTGAAAAAGGCTTGACACCCACCCATGCCTTCTCAGCTTTCTATCGCTACCTGCGTGAAGATTTCAAAGCCCATGCCGTGCTGCACTTTGGCACCCATGGTGCACTGGAATTCATGCCGGGCAAACAATCAGGCATGAGCGGCACGTGCTGGCCCGATCGTTTGATTGACGATTTGCCCAATATCTATTTGTACGCGTCCAATAACCCTTCAGAGGGCGCCATTGCCAAGCGTCGCTCAGGCGCGACCTTGATCAGTTACCTGACACCGCCCATTGCACAAGCGGGCTTGTACAAAGGTTTGAATGAACTGAAGTCGTCGCTTGAGCGCTGGCGCGCCTTGGAAAGTGGCAACAGCGAGCGTGTCACATTGGCCGCTGTCATTCAATCTCAAGCGGTTGAATTGGACTTGGTGCCTGCAGAGCCAGCATGGGATGCTGCCGTCATGGGCTCCGAGTTGGACCGAAAAGTCATGCGCTTGAGCGAAGAAATGCTCGAGCTGGAATACACGTTGATTCCACATGGTTTGCATGTGGCAGGTCGTGCTCCCAGCCCCGCTCAGCAAGTTGACATGTTGTTGGCCATGGCCGATGCCAACCATGGCATGCAACTGGAGCGTGCGGCTGTCGAGGCCTTGGTGGAGGGTCATTCACCCGAGCGTGCTTTGACGGCTGCGGGCTTGCCACGCAACCACGCCAGCTTGGATGTTTTGCGTGCGTTGGTGGAACCTCAAGCCCACCTGGCTGTTGACACCGAAGTGTCTGCCATGTTGCGTGCGTTGGATGCTTGCTACATTCGTCCTGCACCGGGTGGCGATATTTTGCGCACACCGGCTGTGTTGCCGACGGGCCGCAACATCCATGGTTTTGACCCTTTCAGAATTCCAAGTGCCATGGCCGTTCGAGATGGCAAAGCGCAAGCCCAATTGTTGATTGACCGCCACTGTGCCGATGGCAACCCCTTGCCAGAATCCATTGCCATGGTGTTGTGGGGGAGCGACAACCTGAAGAACGAAGGCGCGCCCATTGCACAAGCCTTGGCCTTGATGGGCGCCATGCCCCGCTTTGACACCTATGGCCGAATCGCAGGGGCCAGCCTCATCGCTTTAGAGGAATTAGGACGTCCACGCATTGACGTGATCATGACCTTGTCGGGCATCTTCCGCGACCTCATGCCATTGCAGATCAAGCTGTTGGCCGAAGCTGCTTATCTGGCGGCATCGGCAGACGAGCCGCTGGAAATGAACTGGATCCGAAAGCATGCACTGGCCTATCAGCAAGAACATGGCTGCACGCTGGAAACCGCTGCTTTGCGTGTTTACGGCAATGCCGAAGGTGCTTATGGTTCCAACGTCAACAACCTGGTGGAAAGCAGTCGCTGGGACGATGAAGGCGAACTGGCTGAAACTTACAAGCGCCGCAAAGGCTTTGCCTACGGTCGCACAGGCCGTGCGGTGCAACAAACAGCGCTCTTGCAAACCGCTTTGGCCGATGTGCAACTGACCTACCAAAACCTCGATTCTGTCGAGTTGGGTGTCACCACCGTAGACAACTACTTTGACACTTTGGGCGGTATCACCCAAGCGGTGAAGGCGGCCAGAGGCGGTAAAACACCACCCGTTTACATTGGCGATCAAACCAAGGGGAACGCAGCTGTGCGCTCTTTGAATGAACAAGTGTCCATCGAAATTCGCTCACGCATGCTCAACCCGAAGTGGTTCGAAGGCATATTAGAGCATGGCTACGAAGGCGTGCGCCAAATCGAAGCGCATGTGACCAACACGATGGGCTGGTCTGCCACCACAGGCCAAGTTCAACCCTGGGTTTACAAGCAACTGTCTGAGACATTCATGCTGGATCCTGCCATGCGTGATCGCCTGGCCAAACTGAATCCGACGGCCTCTGCCCGTGTGGCCAACCGTTTGATCGAAGCGTCTGAACGCAACTATTGGCAGCCCGATGCCGAGACCTTGCAAGCCCTTCGCCAAGCCAGCGAAGAATTGGAAGATCGCCTTGAAGGCGTATATGAAGGAGTTACCGCATGACCGTTGCCACCCTACCGTTTCCGACAGTGAAGCGCAATCCGAGATTGGATGGAGAGGGCAGCTTGCAAGTTCAGCTGGACCCGGATGTGAAAATTGGCAATGCCAAAGTCTTTGCCATTTATGGCAAGGGCGGCATTGGGAAAAGCACCACATCGTCTAACTTGTCAGCTGCCTTTTCCAAAATGGGCAAAAGGGTGCTTCAAATTGGTTGCGACCCCAAGCACGACAGCACTTTCACGCTGACCAAGAAGATGCTCCCCACCGTGATTGACGTTCTGGAGACCGTGGACTTTCACGCGGAAGAGTTGCGCATCGAAGACTTTGTATTTGAAGGCTACAACGGCGTGATGTGCGTGGAAGCCGGCGGTCCGCCCGCAGGCACAGGCTGTGGTGGTTATGTCGTCGGTCAAACGGTGAAATTGCTCAAAGAGCACCACTTGTTAGAAGACACCGACGTGGTGATTTTTGACGTGTTGGGTGATGTGGTGTGCGGTGGTTTTGCCGCACCATTGCAACACGCCGATCGCGCCATGATCGTCACCGCCAATGATTTCGATTCCATCTTCGCGATGAATCGCATTGTGCAAGCCATTGGCGCCAAAGCCAAGAATTACAACGTGCGTTTGGGGGGCGTGATTGCCAACCGCAGTGCTGCCACCGATCAAATTGACAAGTACAACGACCGCATTGGTTTGAAGCTGGCCGCCCATTTCCCTGATCTGGATGTGATTCGCCGCAGCCGCTTGAAAAAATCCACCCTGTTTGAGATGGAGCACTCGCCCGAACTGGAGGCCGTGCAAAAAGAGTACATGCGACTGGCGGCGAACATGTGGCTGGGCGGAGAAGCTTATTCTGCGGTGCCCATGAAAGACCGCGATATTTTTGATTTGTTGGGTTTTGATTGAGGCTTTGAACCATGAGTGACATCACTTACGAGCAACGACGCGGACAAATCGAAAACTATTTCGATCGCACAGCCGCTGCCGCGTGGGAAAAATTGACCTCAGATGCGCCAGTGGGCCGCATTCGCGCCACAGTGCGAGCAGGACGCGATCAAATGCGGTCAACCTTGGTATCGTGGTTAGGTCAAGACCTCAAGGGCAAACGCATTTTGGATGCAGGCTGTGGCACAGGTGCCTTGGCGGTTGAAGCAGCACGCTTGGGCGCTCAGGTGGTGGCCATTGATTTGTCCCCCACCTTGGTCGACTTGGCGCGGGAAAGAATTCCTGCCGACATAGCGCACTTGGTGGAATTTCACAGCGGTGACATGCTCGACAAAGGATTGGGGCACTTTGACCATGTGGTGGCCATGGACTCCATCATTCACTATGACACAGAAGATGCAGTCCACGCATTGGCGCAGCTGGCTGAGCGCACCAGCGAGTCCATGGTGTTCACCTTTGCACCCCGCACACCCCTGTTGGCCTTGATGATCTCTGTGGGTCGCATGCTTCCCAGAGGCGACCGTGCACCTTGGCTGGAACCGATGGCTGAGACGCGCATTGCTGAGCTGATGAAGACGCATCCATCATTGAACGGCTGGCATTGTGCCCGCGCGCACAAAGTGTCGAGCGGTTTTTACAAATCCAAAGCGATGGAGTGGGTACGGTCATGAGAGCCAAAACGTTTGCCAAGTTTGCCAAACAAATGCCAGTGAGCTGGCTGCCGTTTGCAGACGTGGCCAGCCCAGGCTTGCCGCTGGCGCGTTTGTTGCGCTTGTCTCTGTTCAAGTTCACCATGGGCATCACGACCGCCTTGATGATCGGCACGCTGAACCGCGTCATGATTGTGGAATTGTTTGTACCCGCGTGGTTGGTCTCATTGATGCTTGCCCTTCCTCTGCTGGTGGCGCCGTTCAGGGCGGTCACGGGCTACCAATCTGATGTCCACATCTCCGCCTTTGGATGGCGTCGGGTGCCTTACATGTGGGGCGGCACCTTGATTCAATTTTTGGGGCTGGCTGTCATGCCTTTTGCCTTGCTGGTCCTGTCGGGTGGGGGACAAGTTCCTGTGCCTGACTGGGTCGGCCAAGGCGCTGCGGCCATCGCATTCTTGATGGTGGGTGCAGGTTTGCAAACCTCACAAACCGCAGGTTTGGCCTTGGCCACCGACCAAGCCAGTGAAGAAACTCGGCCACGCGTTGTGGCCCTGATGTACACCATGCTCTTGGTCGGGGCCGTCTTTGGCAGTTTGGTTTACAGCTCCTTGCTGGCCAACTTCACACCTGAAATTTTGGTTCAAGTCGTGCAAGGTACGGCGCTCGTGGTGTTGCTGCTCAACGGCGTCGCGCTTTGGAAGCAAGAGCCTCGCAATCATGAGCGTGTCAAGGCGATGAAGACCGAAATTCGGCGCCCATTCAAAGAGGTTTGGGCTGAATTTATTGCGTTACCCCATGCCAAGCGGTTTTTATGGGCCACGGCCTTGGGCACCATGGGATTCAACATGCAGGACATTGTGCTGGAGCCCTATGGCGGTGAAATTCTGAAATTGAGTGTCGGCGCCACCAGTGCATTGACAGCGATGTTGTCTGCTGGTGGATTGTTGGGTTTTTATGTGGCTGGTCGCCAATTGGCCAAAGGCATAGACCCGATGCGGCTGGCAGCCTATGGGGCATTGGCAGGCTTACCGGCATTTGCAGCGGTGATTTTTTCAGCACCCCTGGATGCGGGTTGGCTTTTCAGGTTTGGCGCCATGGGCATTGGATTTGGCGGCGGCTTGTTTGCGGTCGGTACTCTTTTCACAGCCATGCGCATTGAGTCCAATTTCATAGGTTTGGCCTTGGGTGCTTGGGGGGCTGTGCAAGCGGCTGCCGCTGGCCTGGCCATGTTCTTTGGCGGTGCACTGCGAGACATCGTGAACACATTGGCCTCGCAAGGTGCTTTGGGCGAAGGTTTAACGGACCCTTCAGTGGCGTACAGCATGGTCTACCACGTTGAAATGCTTTTGTTGTTTCTCACCCTGATCGCTGTGGGACCCCTGGTCAAACGCAGCACCTCTTTTTCAATCGCTGTCCCCTCACCCCTCGGTTTGACCGAGTCACGCATTTAATTGTTCAAAGGAGAAGACGTTATGCAAACAGTTGGCAACATCACTGGTTATATCGATTTAGCCCAAATACTGCTTTATGTATTTTGGCTATTTTTTGCTGGCCTGATTTGGTATCTGGTCACCGAAAACCACCGCGAAGGCTATCCCATGGAGTCCAGCAGCAGCGGACGTGCCGTGGTCAAGGGCTTCCCGATTCCAGCGCCCAAAACTTTCTTGCTCGAAGGTGGCAAAAGCGTCACGGTGCCTGACCTGACACGCAAAGAACCTGCCTACAACGCCGTGGCAACCAATCCAAGTTCAGGCGCCCCCATCGAGCCACAAGGCAACGCCATGACCGCGGCCGTCGGTCCGGGCGCTTACACCATGCGCGAAGATGTCCCCGAGCGGACATCCCATGGCGTGCCACTGATTCAACCTTTGCGGATCGCCAGCGACTACACCGTCGCAGCGCAAGACGTCGACCCACGTGGTCTGCCCGTCATGGCTGGCGATGGCAAACAAGGTGGCACCGTCAAAGACATCTGGATTGATTCTGCTGAAATGATGTTCCGATACTTGGAAGTAGAAATCGCGGGTGGTCGCACCGTTTTGCTGCCCATCACGTTTTCCCTAATTCGCAGAAATCAGGTTGAAGTGCATGCTGTCTATGCTCGTCATTTCGCTGATGTGCCTGCCCTGAAAAATCCAGACCAGGTCACAAAATTAGAAGAAGAAAAAATCAGTGCTTACTACGGGGCCGGTACTTTGTATGCCGATGCCAAACGCAGTGAGCCGCTGATTTAAGGTTTCACGGTCATGCATGTTGAATGAACAGCTCAAGAGGAATCAAATGCCCATCGAAAACCTTGGACATGAATACGAGTTTGAACCGCAGTACGGCTTGCCTGAGAGATTACCTTCTGATGAGTTCATTGTTTGGCAAGGCTCACCAGACACCGCAATGCTGGCCTCTTCGGCTTTTCACATCAAAAAGCTGGTCATTTATTTTGCGGTGCTCATTTTGGCCTGCGCCTGGCCTTCCCTGGAAGAAGGTGCTGGTGCCATGGCGGTGCTGATGTCCATCAAATGGATTGCGCCATTGGCCCTCATTGGCGTGGGTTCCTTGTGGATGCTGGCTTACATGACCTCTCGCACGACGGTTTACACCTTGACCAACAAGCGGGTGGTCATGCGTTTGGGCATCGTATTCACCGTGTCGTTCAACTTGCCGTTGAAGCAAGTGGTGTCGGCGGATGTTCGGACGTTGCAGAACGGCTTTGGCGACATCACTTTGGCCTTGAAAGGATCAGACCGCATTGCATGGATTCATTTATGGCCCAGTGTGAGGCCTTGGAAAATCAACAAACCCGAGCCCACCTTGCGCGCCATACCCCATGTTGAAGAGGTGTCTGTCAAGTTGCGAGATGCATGGTCACAACATACGGGACTTCCTGCTCATGCGACTGCTTCAGTCACAAATGGGAAACCCAACTCCAATGAACTTCAAGTGAGTCTGACATGAGTGGATTTCAAGCAGCAACCTTGCCGCGCAAAGCCACACAAGACCACTTCCCCCAGTGGGTTTTGTATTGCGCGGCTGGCATCATCGCGTTCTCGCTCATTTCTGTCGGCCTGGTTCGCATCACTGGCAACGGGCCTGACCAGAAAGCCGCAGCCCCCACTGTTCAACGATCACTGGTTTTTCAGGATCACCATGACGGTGGTGTCCGTGTGGAAGACGGTGTAACCGGAAAAACTTTGGCAGTTTTGCATGGCGAGCAAGGCTTTGTGCGCGGAGCGCTTCGCGCACTGACACGTGAGAGGTACTCACGGGGCATTGGTTCTGACTTTCCCTTTGATTTGATTGCCCGTGTAGATGGCCGCGTCACTTTGTTTGACCCGAGCACTGGCCAACGGGTGGACTTGGAGTCCTTTGGACCGACCAATGCGGCTGAATTCTCAAGGTTCTTAGCCATGCAGCCTGAATAAAGACGCCGCAGCTTTTTTTAAGACACTGGACTAATCGTTTATGCAAACCACCTCAACCATTGACAGCGCCGAAAAAGCATCCCAAAAAGCCGTGGAGAGCACAATGCTCAGCCCCCGCTTTTATACGACAGACTTTGCTGCGATGGACAAACTGGACATGTCCCCCATGCGCGCTGAGTGGGACAAAATGATGGCGGAATACGAGGGTGACAACAACCACGATCACTTCCAGCGTGATGAAGAGTTTGCCAAGGAAGTGGCCGATAGATTTTCCCAAGTCAGCCCAGAAATGCGTCAAGAGTTTTTAGACTTTTTGATTTCATCGCTCACCTCCGAATTTTCAGGTTGTATTCTGTACAACGAGATTTTCAAAAATGTGGAGAACCCTGATATCAAACAATTGATGCGCTACATGGCGCGAGATGAGTCTCGCCATGCCAGTTTCATCAACCAGTCTTTGAAGGACTTTGGCTTGGGTATCGACTTGGGCAATTTGAAGCGCACCAAGGCTTACACCTACTTCAAGCCCAAGTACATTTTTTACGCAACCTATTTGTCCGAAAAAATTGGCTACGCCCGTTACATCACCATTTACCGTCAATTGGAAAAGAATCCAGACAAGCGTTTTCATCCCATTTTCCGTTGGTTTGAACGTTGGTGCAACGACGAGTTCCGACACGGCGAATCCTTTGCATTGATCATGCGCGCCAACCCGCATTTGTTGCGTGGTGGCAATGTTTATTGGATCCGCTTTTTCCTTTTAGCCGTTTATGCCACGATGTACGTTCGTGACCATACCCGCCCCATGCTGCACCAAGAGATGGGACTCGAGTCGGCCACCTACGATTACGAGGTGTTCCGCATCACCAATGAAATCACCAAGCAAGTTTTTCCGGTCAGCTTGGACATTGACAACCCCGCCTTCAGAGAAGGCCTGTCGCATCTGTTCCACATTCAAACGCAAATGGATGCGGCCAAGGCCAAGGGTGGTTTGGTGGGAAATCTCCAGCGTGCACGTTGGGCCATTGCCGGTGGCCTCACTTTCCTTCGTTTGTACTTTTTGCCGGTCAAACACCACGCGCTTCCAGCGGATGTTCGCATGGTGCCGGCTTGGTGATTTTGCAGCCCACTGAATCTGAAAGCCAAGGATGACCGACACCTTGATTGCCTTGGGATTTGCGATTTTTATCTGGTGGTTCAGCACGGGCATCGTGATCCTTTTGAATCGCATGTCGCGCACTGCAGTCACCTTGAGCTTGGTCATTTCCTCTGCGCTGGGACTTGGCGCCTTGGTGGGTTTGTCACATACTGCTCAGCAAACCGGCATCATGGGCGCCTATTGCGCTTTCACCTGTGCTTTGCTGGCTTGGGGTTGGAACGAATTGAGTTTTCTCACGGGTTGGATCACCGGCCCGCAAAAAACAGCCATCTTGAAAAGCACCACAGGTTGGCCGCGATTTACGGCCTCTTTCAATGCGGTGGTTTGGCACGAGTTGGCCATCCTCATGGTGGGCTTGGCCATTGTGTTCATCACCTGGGATGCGCCCAACCAAGTGGGAACAGGCACTTATTTGGTTTTGTGGGCCATGCGCACCAGCGCCAAGTTGAACTTGTTTTTTGGTGTGCGCAATCTGAGTGAAGAATTCTTGCCTGTGCATTTGGCGTATTTGGAAAGCTTCTTCAAGCGCCGTCGCATGAACGCATTTTTTCCATTCGCTGTGGTCTTAGCCAGTGCCTGTTTGTGGTGGTTGGTTGACTTTGCAAATCAGCCCTTAACCACGCCTTCGCAAGTGGTGGGCTCAGTCTTGGTGGGTACCATGTTGGCGTTGGCCATTCTCGAACACCTGATGCTGGTGCTGCCACTGGACACCACGGCATTGTGGCGCTGGGCCATTCGCAAGCAAAACACACAAACCCCTGCGCCCTATGCGGCGCATGTGCCGCCGGTTTAGCCTGCCCACTTGGACTGACATGACACACCTCTACAAATCGATTCATTCCGACGCGGGTTCCGGGGGCGGTGGTGGTGTTCAAAACCATTCCACTGGCTCAGTGTCTGAGATGGGCGATCGTGTACCGACGGCCATCGTGATTGGCACAGGTTTTGGTGGCTTGGCTGCCGCCATCCGTTTGAGCGTCAAAGGTTATCGCGTTCAAATGCTTGAAAAACTTGATGCGCCAGGTGGCCGCGCCTATGTGCACAAGCAAGATGGTTTTACCTTTGACGCGGGCCCCACCATCATCACCTTGCCGCACCTGATCGCCGAGCTGTTCACCTTGTGCGGCCAAGAGATGAAAGACCATGTCGATCTGCGCTTGATGTCGCCCTTTTATCGCATCCGGTTTGACGATGGCACGCACTTTGACTACAGCAACAATGACGAGCAGATGCTTGAGCAAATTGCCAAGTTCAGTCCTGAAGATGTGCAAGGGTTTAAGAACCTGATGGTGGCTTCCGAGAAGTGTTTCCAGTTGGGTTTTGTGGAGCTGGGCATGGTGCCCTTCGAAACCATTGGTGACGTGATCAAGGCCATGCCCAATTTGGCCCGAATGCAAGCTTGGCGCTCCATTTACAGCTTGGTGGCCCAGCACATCAAGCACCCCAAATTGCGCATTGTCATGAGCTTTCACCCCTTGCTCATCGGTGGCAATCCTTACTCTGTCACTTGTGTTTACTCACTCATCCATTCTTTGGAGCGCCGCTGGGGCGTGCACTCTGCCATGGGGGGCACAGGAGCCATCGTGCGCGAATTGGTGAAGTTGCTCGATGAACGGCATGTGCCCATCCGCTACAACGCTCCCGTGACGCGCATTCGCGTGGAGGATGGCCGTGCCAAAGGCGTAGAGCTGGCCAGTGGTGAGTTCTTGCCGGCTGACATTGTGGTGAGCAATGGCGATGCCTCTTGGACCTACCGACACCTGATTGAGCCACAGCACCGCAAGCACTGGACCGACAAGCGCATTGCCAAAGGCAAATATTCGTCGGGCTTGTTTGTTTGGTACTTTGGCACCAATCGCAAGTACGAAGACGTGCCACACCACATGATGGTGTTGGGCCCACGCTACAAAGGCTTGCTGCAGGATATTTTCAAGAATCACAAGTTGTCCAAAGATTTCAGCTTGTATTTGTACCGCCCCACTGCCACCGACCCTTCGCTGGCGCCTGAGGGCTGCGACAGTTTTTATGCGCTCTCGGTGGTGCCCAATTTGAGCAGTGAAACCGACTGGCCTGCGATCACCGAGCAGTACCGTGATGCCATAGCCACCGTACTGCAAGAAAGTGTGTTGCCCGATCTGAAACAGCATGTCGTGTCGTCCAAAGTCACCACGCCGCAAGATTTTCAAGACCGCTTGTGGTCTTACAAGGGTGCCGGTTTTGGTCTAGAACCCATCTTGGTTCAAAGCGCCTGGTTTCGACCGCACAACAGATGCCAGGACGTAGAAGGTTTATTCATGGTAGGTGCCAGCAGCCAGCCCGGCGCAGGCGTGCCCAGTGTCTTGATGTCCGCAAAAATGCTTGAACAGGTGGTCCCCGATGTCAAATCATTTGTCTGATGCAAGTTTGAAATCAACGCCGGTGTCTTTGCCTTATGACCTGGAGGCTTGCACTGAACTGATGCGCGGGGGCTCGAAATCTTTTTTTGCAGCGTCCAGGTTGCTGCCAACCCGTTTGCGGCCACCCGCCATTGCGCTTTACGCGTTTTGCCGCTTGGCAGACGACGCCATTGATGATGGCGATGACCCTGTTTTGGCCATGGCCGATTTGAAGTCCCGCTTAACGGCCATCTATGCAGGTCGCCCTGGTGCCGAAGACGCTGACCGCGCTTTAACGGTGGTGGTGCATCGCTATGGTATTCCCAGTGGCTTGCTGGAGGCCTTGCTGGATGGTTTCTTGTGGGACTCACAAGGCCGCCGCTACGAAACCCTGGCCGATGTGGAGGCCTATGGCGCCAGAGTTGCGGGCACTGTAGGCGCCATGATGTCCATCATCATGGGGGCGAGTACAGACACCGCCATTGCGCGCGCAAGCGAGCTGGGCGTGGCCATGCAACTGACCAATATTGCCAGAGACATCGGCGATGACGCGCGCATGGGGCGTTTGTACATTCCACGAGCTTGGTTCCGTGAAATTGGCATGGATGCAGACGCTTGGTTGGCCAACCCGGTTTTCGATTCACGCATTGCGGGTTTCACGCAGCGCTTGTTGTTGCGTGCAGACGCCCTTTACCGCAGGGGCGAGTTTGGTTTGGCTGAATTGCCCTGGGATTGCCGCCCGGCCATAAAGGCCGCTCGTTTGGTGTATGCCGAAATCGGCAAGCAATTAGACCGAGAAGGCCTCAATTCTGTGAACCACCGCACGGTGGTTTCAACAGCGCGAAAACTGGCCTTGATTGCCAAAGCGACCGCCGTGGCGGTGAAGGCACCAGCGTTGCCCGATGTCCCGTTGAGTCCCGTACCCGCCATTCAATTTTTGGTAGACATCGTGAGCAGCGAGCGGCATGCGTTGGCCATCCAAATGCCTTGGACTGTGCCGTCTCGAAGCTTCGATCAACGCGTGGCGTGGATGGTGGATTTGTTCAGCCGATTGGAGCAACGTGAAAGAGCGGAGCGCTGAACGGTCGTGTCCCTGAAAGTCATTGAAGTCCTGGTGCTGCTGATCGCTGGCGTTTTGTTTTTCGCCTGGCAATGGCGCGATTTGAAAAAAGCCCGAGAAATCACACGCTTGGAAAACGAAAAAAAGGCTCGTGCAGAGCCCTCACCCGCTTCAAACAAGTCCGCTCAACCGGGCTCAGAACCTCCGGGCACTGAGAAAGGGACAGATGGGGGTTAATCTGAAAATTTTGCACCTGGTGTGTGCTTGTTTGTTTTTAGGCAATGTGATCATCAGCGGCATCTGGGCCTTAATGGCCGAACGCACGCGCAACCACACCATCATCAGTTTCAGCAACCGCTTGGTGTTGATCACCGATGTTTTGTTCACCTTCACTGGTGCCGTGGGCGTGGTATGGACAGGTCATCTGATGGCCCACTCTTTTGGCGGTGAGGCCAACCACCTCTGGATTCAATGGTCCTATGGCTTGCTCAGTTTTTCTGGATTGATTTGGATCGGCGTCTTGGTCCCTATTCAACTCAAACAACGCGCCTTGCTGCGCAAAAGCACCACCTTGGGCGAAGACTACTGGCGTCTGTCACGCATCTGGCAAATTGCGGGGGCGATTGCCACCGTGTTGCCTTTGCCTATTGTTTACCTGATGGTCACCAAGGCTGTTTAAAACAGCGGCTGGCATGACCTCGTCTGAACACACCTTCAAGCCCCTTTGGGTGAATAACAAGCACGTGGTGTTGATCACTGGTGCTGCCTCTGGCATCGGCGCAGCCACGGCCATGGAGGTGATGGCACAAGGGGGTACACCGGTTTTGGTGGATTGTGATGCAGCGCCTTTGGCCGACATGGCACTGCGCTGTGGTCCCAACACCTTGTATTGCGTGGCCGATGTCACACAGCTCGACGCCATGCATGAGGTGGTGGCCCAAACTCTGTCGGTGCATGGCCAAATAGACGTGGTCTTTGCCAACGCGGGGGTGGCCGCATTTGGGCCTGTAGCCCATGTCGACCCGAGCGCTTGGCGCCGCTGTGTTGAAGTGAATGTTTTTGGTGTTTTCAACACCGTGCGAGCAGCATTGCCTGCCCTGATGCAGCAGCAAGGCTACGTGTTGATCAATGCTTCCGTGTCTTCGTTTGCTCACCCACCGGTGATGTCGGCCTATGCGGCCAGCAAATCGGCCGTAGAAGCCATGGGCAATGCATGGCGCATTGAGCTAGACGCACACCGTGTGGGGGTAGGCGTATTGCACGCCGGGTGGGTGCGTACCCCCTTGGTCACAGAAGGGGCGTTGCACCCGGGTTTTGTTCGCTTGCGCGCCACGATGCCAGGCCCATTGAACGGCGAATCATCGGCATCCGATGCAGCGCGTGTCATTGTGCGCGGCATGGCCAAGCGAGAGCGAAGGGTGTGGTTGCCTGGTTGGATGCGCATTTTGTTCGCACTGCGGGCCTTCTTGCACATGCCTTTTGCCGAGCGAAAATTGTTGCGTGCGGCACCGGAAATTGAGGCCCTTTACTTGGAAGGTTTGGCCTCTGAAGGGGCTTTGGCCTCCAGCTTTGGCCCCCGCGAGCGCGAGCGGACTCTGCAGCGGGAGAGGTTCAAAGGCTGATGCGTTCACGCCCGTCTGGGCATGCGCCAAGGCAACATCCATCGCACCGGCCATGAAACCAGCCGGGGAATGTCCAAAGACTCGTGCACCGCCGTGACCTGCTCAGACTGCCATTGGGTGTGCACCAATGAACGCACATAAAAAGGCGTGTCTTCCAAAGTGCTGATGATGGCTGGTGGATAGCCATTTTCGCTGGACATGTTGCGGGCAATGCGCCAACCCGATGACGGTAAAGCATGCCGCGGCGGCGCATCGAAGGCCACGTGGCTGCCATCCGGCGAAAATCGCTGAGCCACCACACGGCCAGGTCCCGTCAAAGGCCTGACGTCGTAGACCACATTGGTATCGCCTTGGGCCATCTGCGCACGCGCCCAATCCCAGTCTTTGAAACCGTTTTCTACCGGCTCATCGCCTTCGTTCGAGTCCATGTAAGCGTGCCCTCGCCAGCTCAGGCCCGGGCTGCTCATGTCCACCTCGATGCGCGAACAGGGGGCAATTGGGCCCCAACGGTGGCGCCCTGCGTTGTCCAAAGGCGTGACAAAGCGACAAAGCCCCTCAGGGCGAACCGTCACGCGACCGCGCACACGCATGGGCCATGGGACATTGATTTCGTCAATGTCTATCGTCAGGGCTTGGCCATCCCAATGCAAACTGCTGGGCCCAATGTTGAAATGCTGCGCACTGCGCGATGTGTGTTGACGCCCCCGCTCGGTCATGGTCCAGCGTTTGCCACCTTTGCCGTACAACGCAACGTTCAGAGCGCAAAAATTTTCAGGATCGGCCACACCACCGCCTTGGCGTCGAGCCCATGCGTAGTAAGGCGAAAACACACTGCCTACAAAGGCGATGATGGTCAGGCCGTTTTGGCCATCATCGCTCAGCGCATCGACGTACCACCAGAGATAACCACCCGGCGCGACGGTTTGGTCAAACCGAGGTCCGCCATCAGCGTCGCGGCCGCCAAACGCCCCGACATGGCTGCCATGGGTACGCCCGGCCCCGGGTGCACGCTGCCCCCCGCTGTATACAAGCCCGGTATGTTGCTGCGCGCACTCGGACGCGCAAAGGCCGACATCCAACCGTGTGTTGCTTGACCATAAAGTGCTCCCCCACTGCCTGGGAACAGGCGGGAAAAGTCCTGTGGCAAGGTGCGCACCACTTGCTGGGGCGAGGCCGTTATCTCCAAACCACAGCGGCGCATCAGCGCCAAACTGTTCGATTCGCATGTTTGAACCTCCGAAGAATTGAATGTGCGCACATCACCATCCGCTGGCGCATTGACCAAGCACAACAGCCTTTCCAAGCCCGGTTGAGCCAGACCATCGTCGCTGCGGTCTTGTGCACAGACATAGACTGTTCCCTGTGTGGGCAAATTGCGCTTGTTGAAAATATCATCGAATTCGCGGCGGTAGTCTTGATTGAAAAATACGTTGTGGCGCACAAGGTCGAAACCCTGGGTCTGCGCATGCATGGACAGGGTGAATGCCGACAAAGAACGCTGCGCTGGCGTTACAGGCACAAAGCGACCAATCAGCTCTTGACCCAAGAGGCCTTGGGCCAGCGCCGCGACATCGCCATTGAAAACCACATGATCGGCTGGTACCCGCTCACCCGATGCCAGTTGGACGCCACTGACTCGGCCACCTTCGGTCACAATGCGCTCGCAGCGGTTGTTGTAACGCAACTTCACACCCCGGTTTTCAGCCAACTGAGCCAGCGCCTGCGCCACCCGGTGCATGCCGCCTGCGACCGACCAAACTCCATCGAGCTCCACTTGCGCCACCAGCATCAAGGTGGCAGGTGCAGACCAAGGTGAAGAACCGCAATAAGTGGCATAGCGGCCAAACAACTGCTGCAAACGCGGGTCGTGAAAGTGCCGCCCTAGGCTGCGCCACAAACTGGCAAAGGGGCCCAAGCCCGTCAATGTGGCCAACCCCTTTAAACCCAGATCGCCCACCATGCTCAACAGGTCAGGGCGTTCACTGCGGATGTAGGGTTTTTCCAAGGCGTTGTACAAATTGCGAGCTTGTTCGCAAAAGCCCAGAAAGCGCCTCGCCTCTTGAGGGCTGCTGAATTGGGCGATGGCTTCGGCCGTACGGGACGTATCGGCAAACAAATCGAGTGTGGGCGAACTGCCATCCCACGCATGGCGCGCCAAAACCCCAATAGGCTCGAGCTGCAAAATATCTTCCAGAGAAGAGCCCAACTCTTGCAGCATCTGGTCCAACACCCAGCGCATGGTGAACACCGTGGGGCCGGAATCAACACCCACGCCATCGACCTGCACTTGCCGAATTTTGCCACCGGGGGTGCTGGCACTTTCAAGCAAGGTGACATCCAGCCCGTGGTGAGCCAAAACCAGCGCACTGACCAAGCCCCCAATGCCGGCGCCCACCACCACCACGCGTGGGGTTTGTGCGGGCTTAAGCATAGGACTTGCCTTGCCACTGGCCCTGAACTTTCAAAGGCACAAACCGGGCAAACATGGACTCGGCAAAATAGCCATGTTCTGCTGCGGCTTGAATGGCTTGCAAATGGGCACCTGTGCGCGCATAAGCGTTCATGTCCGCCACGCTGTCCCAGATGCTAAAAGTGGCTTGTCGGAGCAACGGCGCCTCGCCAAGGCCGACTGCCAATTGACAGCCTTGGACCCCTTCCAAAGCCCGCTCAGAAGGAGGCGCATGTCGCCAAAAAGCCGGTGCTTTGCTGAGCTTGATCGAGGCTCTGGTGAGGGCCGCCACCGGTCCATGGGTCGGTTCGGTTGCGGGAGCACCTAGACAAAAGCCATCCCAAGTGCCACGACACGACCAAGTTTGAAGTTTGACGCAGCAAAACTCTGCAGATCTCTGTTGGTATTGTTGAACCCATTGCGCGTGCGCTACAAAATCATCGGCTGCTTGTGCTGAGTCAAACAAGGCAAAGAAACCTTGTCGCGATGCACTGGGCTTCAATCCAAAGCCGCCTTCGTGGCCGCTGCCCAACAACTTGGCAAACAGCAAGCCAGGCACGCTGCGCAAAGCGGCCGAGCCTTGGACAATGCGCCACCAACCCCACCACCTTGAAGTCTGAACGATATCAGCCAGCAAGAGAACGACCACTTGGCCTTTGACAAATTCTGATTGCCCCAGATGCATGAGCCCAGTTTCCATGAAAAAAGGCCTGCACCGCAACGGGTGCAGGCCTGATGAGTTTCAGAGTTTAAGGCTTTGGCGAAACTTGGAGCTCAGGGAAGTCTTTGGCCATCTGCGCACCATAAAGTGGCTTGAAAGCACCTTGATGGCATGTTGCGCAATTGACTTTGGCCACATCACCTTTGGGACCTAATCGATGCGCTGGGAAGGTATCGGTCAGGGGCGTCATGAATTCATTGTTCAATTCACGCGCCATCCGAATGCCATACCAAGAGGTCACCCGTTGCGGCCTGGACTCCTCCCAGGATTGGAAGTTACGTGTGTTGTGGCAGTAAGTACAGTTCACACCCAGGGAATCTGACATGTGCACCATCAGAGAGTACGTGTATTCGGCTTGCTTGGTCGATGCACGGTTCGCGTTGGAGCCCACACCTGCCATGGCTTCATTGCCGTTGACCCGGATGGGCGCAGCGTCTTTGAGGTAAGGCGTGAAAGGATCGAACGGCAGCGAAGACAGCCCCGCTTCTTTGGTGGCAATGTTTTGTCCAGCCAAATCACCCAACAAGCTGTTCGCATACTTGCGGTCTTTGGGCGCATTCCAAACTTGGGTGGGCACATTGTTGCCGCGATGGCAGGTGTAACAAGTCACGCCCGTATCGGCCACGTGGGTCTTCCAGTCCTGATTGACTTTTTGGGTCATTTCAATCATCCGCCTGGCCACCACCTTGGTGTACATGCTGTCGTCTGCAAAGTTTTGAACGTTGTGACAGTAAGCACAGCCCTGATCGGGTGCAACCCATTGCGTGATGGCCGCCATTTGACGGTTGAATTGGGCCACACTCAAATCTCCCAGAACCTTCACGTTCTGATAAACCTCACCGGCCTTGGGACCCTCTGCCGAAGCGGCTTCTGCCGCAACAGGCGCTTGGTTCAAAGCGGCTTCCTTGGCCAAGGTTCTGGGGTTGTAGATTTGCTCCATACCCGTGCCACGGTAGCCTGTTTGGACCGTTTCAATCGGAGGCCGTTCACAACCCGACAGCATCACGGCGGCCCCCAGCAAAAGCGCTAATTTAGAGATGAATTTCATGGTTTCACTCCCATCAATGCAGGATCGAGGACGACTGGGCTGACCAAGGGATAAGCAGGCACCACATGGTGTTTGACCGACCACAGGTACCAGTTGTCCACCACAGTGCCAGTCAACAAGATACCCACACCGCCAACCAAAGGACACAGCACGGCAAACCACCAAGCCCAACGGTGTATGGACTCCATCGTGGCGTTGAAGCCCATGGTCCAGCGCCAGAACAAGCCAGCACGCTCAGATGCGGTTCCGCGGTCCACAATTTGCTCGATCTCGCGCTCACCACCATACCGAGTCACGGCCAAAATGGTGGCGCCATGCATGGCAAACAGCAGAACCGAGCCATACAAGAAGACGATCGAGAGCGCGTGGAATGGGTTGTAAAACAAATTGCCGTGACGCAAAGACAAGGCAGACACCCAGTCCAGGTGAGGGAAGATGCCAAAGGGCACTGCCTCGGACCAACTGCCCATCATGATCGGACGGAAAAAACCGCACACCAGATACAACCAAATGGCTGCCGCATAAGCCCACGCCACATGCGTTCCCAAGCCTAATTGACGAGCGCGTCGGTATGTTCTTGCCCACCACAGCATGATGGACATGGTGAGCATGAAACCAACAATGAGCCACCATCCACCCTGTTCAAGGGGCGGAATACTCAAACCATAGGCAGGAGGCGGCGGCTCCAGTGCTAGCCAAAACAACTGACGCACCAACTGAATGGGATTCCAATCAACGGACGCCAACATATTGAAACCAATGATGTTGAAAGCGGCGATGCCGAATATCAAGGAAGCAAGACCCAGCGTTCCCAAATAAACAGGGCCGATCTGGGCATTGCCGATGCGCCCCAGCAGGTGCAACAAAAATGGCTTGCCCAATCGCTTGTCATCCCCACGGGGCAAGTCAACGCCGTCGTGCAAGGGCCCTACAGGCTGCACAGAGGTGAAAAGATTTTGATATTGAGACATTTCAATTTCCTCTCTTTTGAATTAAGTGCGCCAGATGGGCATGTTCAGCCACCAGCCCCACCACTCAGGCCAAGCTCCGGTCCAAAATGGACCGCTGACCACAATGCAGACAATCCCGAACCAAACACCCGCGAGCGCCAAAAACAAGCCCAAGCGGTGAATGCCCAAGGTACCCACCGAGTACCCGATCAGGTCACGAAAGAACGTGTCTTCATGTTCAGGCGATTTCACGGTCTGGCCTTTTCCAGGGTTGGTGGCTGACAGCACCAAGCCTCCGTGCATGGACAGCGCAAGCACCGTTGCAAAGAAAAAGGTCACGGCAATCATGTGCCATGGGTTGTAGTGAAAATGCAGGTATTGGTAAGCGGTATTACTCACCCAATCCAAGTGGCTGTAGATGCCGTAGGGGAAAGCATGACCCCAAGCCCCCATGAGCACGGGACGCACCACTTGCAAACTGACATACGCCAAGATGGCCATGCCAAAGGCCACAGGCACATGCAGACCCATGCCCAATTTGCGGCAAATCTCAACTTCACGTAACGCCCAAGAGACGAATGCACCAATTGCACACACCGTGATGATTTGCCACAAGCCGCCTTCCATCATGGGGGCGAAACGCAACCCATAAGACAGGTCTGGCGGTGCGATGTTGATTTGCCAGATGTTCCAGGTTGGCCCCATGGCCGCGCCCCATAAAATCAACAGGGTGCCCGAGAGGGCAAAAAACAAGGTTGTGATTCCGAAGAATCCAACGTAAAAAGGACCGACCCAGAAATCAAACAGGTCGCCCCCAAAAAGGGTACCGCCGCGCACACGGTATTTGCGTTCAAAACTTAACATGGACATGGTTGCATCCTCCGACCGGGTGACTGTTTGTGAGGTCTTGTAGGCTTCAGTTTTTAAAATAAAAGGACAGACGTACCGTTCAATATGAGCGATGTACGTCTGTCTGAATAAAGACCAAGGGTCCTTACTTTTGCGGCAAAGCCGCGTTCTGTGGCTGTGCTTTCGCCGATGCCATCTTGGCCGTATCGGGATGCCAGTTGTTGATGTTGTAACGATCGCCACTGATTTGAATCAGATGAATCGTTGTTGAAACGAAGGCAATCAAAAGTCCTGTACCGACAATCGCCTTGCGGGGATCTATCACACGCCAAATGCGCCACATAATAATTTCCTTTTCAATTTAATTGAGAAATAACGGTGTAAACAGAAGACTTCACGCCGTCAAAAGTATTCGTTGATCCTTCTGCCCCAGGGAGCCAGTTGCGCCAATTCAGTACCATCAACTGTCCCGCCAAAGCAAGAACCATAAACACTAAAAAGAGCAAAACAAACACCACGCCATAACCATGTAAATAGCCATGGGCATGAGCGCTTGCAGTGCTTTTGTTCGGGTGGGTCATATTTACCTCCGTTGTCTGGTCTTTAAAACCAGGGACGCCAGATCCACACCAAGCTGTGGGCGAAAAAAGCTCCTGCGGCCCACAACAGGTAACCCTGTGTGTAGTACGTATGGAACTCTTGGGCCTCTTGGTCTGTCAGCCCTGACGGGTTAGCTGCATCAGTCATAGTTTGTGCCTCTTTCAATATGCCTTTCGGCAACTCCCTGAACCCTTGCGGGTACAGGACGGACTGTTGTGGCTTTGACACCGCAACAGTTGGACCCTCGGCCAGGCCGAAGGATTGAACGGGCCACCGAATTCAGGCGCACATCTTTCATGCATGTGCTCCTTCATTCGCTTTTCCGAACAATTCTGTAAATCTTTCTGCTTCAACATGAGAGCGACCGGTTTCCCGAGCATCTCGCTCTGCTTGATCACGCATGCGCTTGGCTGCTGAGATGCGAACCAATACAGGTTGCTGCTCCAGCAAAGCGTCTAATCTGTCTTGCGCCTCGGGCTCCCAAGGCACGGTGGTGTTGGGCGCAGAGCGACCCAAGGTGCCTTCGATCTTGTCCATCTCAGTACCGAGGGGCAGAATATGGAAAAGGGCATCGAAGAGACCGTTACAAAACTCCTGGATGATGTAAGTCGCACCGGCATAACCCATGAACGGCGTGCCGGTATGGCGGCGAATGATGGGCAATGGAAAACTGGCCGGTATGAAACTGGTTTTCATCATCCCGCCACCACCACACTCGGCCAAATAAATGCGCTCGTTGTAGCTGCCATACAAAATGAGCGGTGTTTTTTCGGTGATCAGTTTTCGAACTTCTGCGTTGTCAGTTTTTGCTCCCGCCAGGCGTGAGATGGCAAAGTTGCAAGGCAGACCCATTTCGTCTTCCAAGAAGTGTCGAATGCCACGCGTGTAGGTTTCGTTGGCCACCACGCCAAAGTTGGCGGTGCCAAAAAAATCTTGCGTCACAGAACGCCACAAATCCCAGATGGGTTTGATGGTGCTGTGCTTTTCTCTTTCGATGAACGGCTCTGGATCGAGGCCGAGCAATTCACCCAATGAGCGGAGAAATTTGGTGGTGCTGTGCAAACCAATAGGCGCTTGCAAATAGGGGCGTTCCAGAGCCTCACACAGCATGCGGCCAAATTCGCGGTACATGCAAATGTTGACATCGGCTTCGACCAAACGCGAAACATCTGCAAGGTGTGACCCCAATGGGAAGACCATGTTGACGTCTGCACCAATGCCTTGCACCAAGCGGCGAATTTCAGCCAAATCGCTGGGGCAGTTGAAGGTGCCGTAGCTGGGCCCAATGATGTTGACGCGAGGACGCTCGCCCTCTTTGCGCTCACGCTTGGGCACATGCTTGATGCCGTACTGCTGCCAGAGCCAGTACATGGCACGGTTGGCGCATTGCCATTGGTCTTCATCGATGGTGCGCGGCAAGAAGCGTTGCAGGTTGGTGCCCTCTGGCGTGACGCCACCACCAATCATTTCAGCTATGGAGCCGGTCACCACCACAGAGGGCAAATCGGGGTTGAGCGTGGCGTGTGCACGGCGCATGGCGCCTTCGGTGCCTTCTCGACCCAATTGTTCTTCTGCCAAACCGGTCACCACAATGGGCAATTCATGGGGTGGCAGGGCATCGGTGTAATGCAGCACCGATGTCACAGGCAAGTTCTCGCAGCCTACGGGGCCGTCAATGACAACTTGCAAGCCTTTGATGGCGGTAAACACATACACCGCCCCCCAGTAGCCACCTGCGCGATCGTGGTCAAGCACTAGCATCAGATCATGGCCTCCGCTTTGCGTTTTTTAGCCAGCTTCTCAAGCTGTCTGCGCGTTTCGGCCTCAAACTCAGGGCGGTTTTGTGGCACGCCCTGAGAGGCTTCCCAAACGCCCGCTGCATGGCCGGTACCGGTGTCTCCAAAGAAGGCTTTCATTTCATCAAAGCGCAACTTGTTGGCAATGGCGCCATTGATCACTTGCGCCAAAGAACCCGCTCCCGCTGGCCCCATCAAAGGGCGTGCAGAAATGAGGTTAGTGAAATACAAGCTTGGAATGCTGAGCTCTTTGGCCGCTTGCACCACCGGTGTGGTGCCAATTGCCAAATCGGGCTTCCACTCGTGTATAGCGGCCAAGTCTTGTTCAAGCGATGAACGGTATTGAACGTGCACACCGTGGGCTTGCAGCCATTCGCAATCCGATGCGCTCCATGGTGTGCGAGGGCAAGCCGTGCCAACATAGCGCAAATCGGCACCGCTTTCCACCAGCAAACGCGCCACCAACAATTCAGAGCCTTCATAGCCACTGAGCGTGATGCGACCCTTGATGGGAGACTTGGCCAAGCCGGCTTTGATGGCACCCAACATGATGTTTTTGACCATGTCGATGTTGGCTTGAGGCACATTGGCCGCGTTGCCAATGGCTTGCAACCAAGCTTCTGTGCCGTCGTGACCGACTGGGGCTGAACCCACAATGGGGCGCCCCGCCGCTTCAAATTCACGGATGCTCGCGGTATAAAAAGGGTGGATGGCCGCAACCGCTGCGCAATCGAGCGCAGCATAGAGTTCGCGCCATTCGCGTGTGGGCACCACAGGGCCGGCGGCAAGGCCCATCGGTTCCAGCATGCGCCCGATGATCATGGGGTCCGCAGGGAACATTTCACCAACCATGGTGATAGTGGGCTTGTCGGAGCGGCCTGTGCGCGGCGCTTGAACGGGGCCTGCCAAAATTTCTTCGCGCGCATATTTCAGCATGGCGCCAGCCAAAACATCTTTAGCTTCTGCGTGCGTGGGTACGCCAAAACCTGGCACATCGATACCAATGATTCGAACGCCATTGATCTCTTTGGGCAGCAACTGCAAGGGCACGCCACTGGCTGTGGGTACGCACAAATTGATGATCACAATGGCGTCGTATTTTTCGGGATCGGCCTGGTCGTACACAGACTCGCGAATGTCTTCGAACAATTTTCCAGTCACCAAGGACTCGGAATTGAATGGCACGTAGCCGACACTGCGCCGCGCGCCATAGAAATGCGAGGTGAAGGTCAGGCCATACACGCAGCAAGCAGAACCCGACAAAATGGTGGCCGTGCGACGCATGCGCAGGCCCACGCGCAAAGAGCCAAAGGCAGGGCACATGCTTTGCGGTTGATCGTGCGGGCCCGCTTTCGGGTCCACAGGATAGTCCTTGGCATATTGCGCCAGCACTTCAGACTTGCCTGAGGCTTTGGCAGCCGCCAGCATCTTTTCGCCGCCCGAGTGGCAGCCCATGCCATCACCCTCAATGGTGGTGCTCATGCCCGCTGGCGCTTGCGAGGCGGGGACGATGGGAATCGTTTTGCTCATGGTGTCAAACTTCGTCGTACACAACTTCGAGCGTGGGCTTGCTGGTGTCGGTCTTGCCACACATGTCAAATTGGGTGGCTGGCTCCAGCACCACATCTCGACCGACGGCTGACGCGGCAAACAAGCCCAACAGCTGGTCTTGCGTCATGGGGTTCGGACGGATCGGCACCGAAGTGGCCACGTTGGCGGCCAATTCGGCAAACATCGGACCCCACACGGATTCTGGGCGTCCAATGATTTCGTAGCTTGCGCTCTTTCTGCGAATGTCTTCGTTGGCAGGAATGGTGGACAGCACTGGAATGCCCACCTTGGTGGCAAAGTTGGCGGCCTCACCCGTGCCGTCATCGCGGTTGATCACCATGCCGGCCACACCCACATTGCCACCGAGCTTGCGGAAATACTCCACCGCTGAGCACACGTTGTTGGCCACATACAGTGACTGCAAATCGTTGCTGGCCACCACAATCACTTTTTGGCACATGTCGCGCGCAATGGGCAAACCAAAGCCGCCGCAGACCACGTCGCCCAAGAAGTCAAGCAGCACATAGTCAAAGCCCCACTCGTGAAACCCCAGCTTCTCTAACAACTCAAACCCGTGAATGATGCCGCGTCCACCGCAGCCGCGGCCGACCTCAGGCCCACCCAATTCCATGGCGTACACGCCATCGCGCTTGAAGCAGACATCGCCAATGGCCACAGCTTCACCCGCCAGTTTTTTCTTGGAGGATGTCTCAATGATGGTGGGGCAGGCGCGGCCACCGAACAACAAACTGGTGGTATCGCTTTTCGGGTCGCATCCGATCAACAAAACCTTTTTACCTTGCTGCGCCATCATGTAACTCAGATTGGCCAAGGTGAAGCTTTTGCCGATACCACCTTTGCCGTAAATGGCAATGATTTGTGTCTCTTTGGTGGGCGCTTGGGTGCTGACGGGCTCTGGGTTCTGAGCGGCCTCACTGCGAAGGCGATCGACAAATTGGATCGTTTGCTCGGCGGGCGTGGTGTGTGTTTTCATGCGTGGGCGCTCCAGTCCAGGACCATTTTTAGACAAGCAACATCACCGAATGCTGTTTCGTAAGCAGCGGTGGCAGATTCGGCGGTTTGAACATGCGTGATCAAACCGTTGAGAGACAGTTGACCGTTGTCGACCAACTGGTTAACCGCCAACAAATCAGGACGTCTCCATTCACCGGACAAGCGAATTCGGGCTTCGCGCAAAACGGCTTGAGATGACGAAAAGTGCAAGTTTTGATTGAACAAACCTGCCAACACCAACTCACCACCAGGACGAATTCTTTGGATCAAAGTGTCCAACAGCTGGGTGTCCCCACTGACGTCATAAATGGCTTGGTAGGCTCTGTGGTCGTCGTCTTCTGGCCGAACGACGGAGTAGCCTTCAGCACCGTGCGTGCGCTCAGGCTGCGTTTCCCAAACCGTGGGGGGGGCAAAACCAGCAGCCACTGTCAGGCGTGCCAGCAAACGACCCATCACACCATGACCCACGATCAAATCGGGCGGGGTGAAGGGCTCTTGCCCACCACCACCCGAGACGGCGTGGTAAGCCGTTGCCGCCAGCGCCAACAAAACAGCGTCTGGCCCCTGTTGGTCAGCGATGGGGAAAATCTTTTGATCTGACACGACCAAACGAGAGGCCGCTCCCCCAAACAAGCTTTTCACGCCGGTGAAACAATTGGCACCAGGAATGAAAACCGTTTGACCTTCTTTGAGTTTCGCGCCCACTGGCGCTTTGACCACCTGACCCACGGTCTCATAGCCGGGCACCAGAGGATAGGTGCCGCCCATGAATGCGGGTATGCTGCCGTCCCACAACATCCGCTCGGTCCCAGTGCTGATGCCGCTGTACTGCACGGCGACCTCTACTTCACCTGCTTGCAGCTGCGGCAGCGCCAAGGCCTGCAAGGACAACTGTCTGGGTTGGTCAAAGACGACTGCGGTTGATTTCATGACTGTATTGTTAGACTTACACTGATTGGTGTCAAACAAGATTTACATAAATGAAGAAATTCTAGGGTAAACACTGACGTTTACGCCCCACGAGAATCTGCGCATGGATGGGCATGGTGTTGGGAACGCGCTCGATTTGTGCGAATCCAGCCTCTTGCATCAATCGCATCAGCTCTTCTGGGGTACGCAGGCGACCTGCCCCCATGGCCAACAGGTAAAAGTGGAAATAGGCATCCGACTGTGTGTAACCATCCTGTGCGCCTGACTGTGTTTGGGCCATGGGCTCAGCCAAAAGCAAGACGCCTCCTACGGGCAGTGCGGTGTGGATTTTTTTGAGCACAAGTTTGACCACCTCATCGGGATGGTCATGGGCCACCCGAACCAGGGTCACCAAGTCGGCGCCTTGGGGCAAAGGGTCATGCAGGAAACTGCCTGGACACAAGCGCATCCGCTCGAGCAAGCCCTGTGCGTTGACATGGGCTTTGGCCAAGTCCAAGACAGGGGGCAAGTCAAACAACTGGAGTGTCAAGTGCGGCGCGTGTCTGGCCAATTCACTGGCAAACCGCCCCTTGCCTGCACCCACATCCAGCACGCAGCGGTGATCATCAAAAGCATAGGACGACAAAATTTCTTGGACCACAAAACCTTGCGATGCGGCCATCAAGTCGGAATACCGACTGAACTTGTCTTGCGCTGCACGGTCAGCGGCCTGTTCGTCGTGCGCATAAGGCCAATATTCGGCCATGCCGCCCTGCCAAGCGTTCTTCAAGAATCCCAAGGGATCTTGCATGTCGCCGTAGAGCAAGTGGTTGTGTTCAATCATGGCGCCAATACCGGGGTGGATCGCCAAGGGCACGCCCAGCGGTCCCAATCCAAAACGGGCCTGGCTTCTGAACTCCAGCAAACCCAAAGACACTGCCGACAGCAACAAGCGCTGCAACAAGGGCTCGGGAACGCCAACGCGAAGCGCGATTTGTTTGAGATCAGCCGGCGCTTGCTGCAGCATTTTGAACAAATCCAAGCGCACGCAGCCCAGCAAAACCTGCGAATACACAAAGCCCGACATCAAGTCAAACAACTTTTGTGTGCGCCGCCGCGTGACCCAACGCGTCAAGGGGTTGCTCAAGGACCATCGGTAAAGCTTGGGGCTGGCATACAAGTGCTCCAGCCATTGGAGAAAACGGTCTCGCCAGGTTGTCACGTCAGGCAAAGCGTAAGGCGTGTGGGTGATGTCCGCAGGCTGAGTCATGGCAGGCTTGAGTGAGGGTTAACGGGTCAAGGCAGAGGATGATTTTTTTGCTTTGGGACGCTGCAAGTTCAAAGCTTTTTTCCGATAGCTCTCGCACATGGACTTGGGCACCAAACGCTCGGACTCCAGCATCACCAATTGACGGAGCATGTCGCGGCATGAGCAATCAGGAATGGCTTGGGAGGCTTGTGCAATGAGCCCATCAAAGTGCTGAATGGCGCCGTCCAAACCCAAAGCCTGGGCAGAACTGGGGCGCTCATTGAGCGTGTCTTGCCCTACGGGCTTGCCCAAACTGGCCACGTCGCCCAGCACATCGCGAATGTCATCGGCCACCTGATAAGCCTCACCCAAGAAAGCCCCCAAAGGTGCCCAAGGCTCAGGCGAATGTCCGCTGGCAATGGCGCCAGCACAGGTGGCAGAGACAAACAGAGATCCTGTTTTCGCACGTTGGTATTGGGCCAAATCCGCGGTGGTTTCGCATTCCCAAGCCTGTCCCGCCACAATGCCGTAAGGCAAACCCACGCCGCGCGAGAGGTTGTCCATCAAATCCAACAAGCGCTCAGGGTGCTGGCGTCCCGCCCGCAACAAGACTTGGTACGCCATCACGATCAAGCCGTCGCCAGCCAACAAGGCCAAAGGTTCGTTGAAGGCCTTGTGCACCGTGGGTTGGCCGCGCCGAATATCGGCATTGTCAAAGATGGGCATGTCGTCGTGCACCAGCGAGGCGCAGTGCATGAATTCCAAGGCCACGGCGGCGGCATTGGTCAATTCCGGGGCATCATCCCCACAAGCGGTCGCCACGGCCAAACACAGTTGAGGCCGGATCCGTGCACCGCCAGAGAAAACGGCATGCGCCATGGCGGCCTGTAACCTGGGTGGTGCCCCCACCCCGGCCGCAGCGTTGAAGTGAAACTCCAGCGCCTCTTCTGCTCGCGTCATCAGACCCATACATCCCCCTTGTTTCATGAGCCTGTCAATGAAATATGACATACCCAAGTGTCAATATAACAAGACTTAAGGAGTTGTCAATACATGTTGACACTTGGCTTTGTGCCGGACTTGGCTGGCGTGGGCCGTCGAATCGGCCCGACAGCACAAGCCGCTTGGACCCGCAAGCGCACGTTGCGCAGGGCTGGGGGATGTTTTTCAGGCAGGTGGGCGGTACAAGTGCATCCCAACTGATGCGTTGCGCCCTTACCACGTCGGTGCCGTTTGCAAAATAGACGGGGCTGATTGACCAGACCTGAAGTAGCGCTGGCCAGTGGCTGGCCTAGCGCTGCTGCCCCAATAGGCTGGGGCATGGCACGACATCAGGGCTTTTCAAGCCTGGAGACGGGGCTCTGGCATTGGCCTGCCCAGCCGTTTATTTCAGTGATTGCAGATTTTTATTGAGAAATTGGGTGACGTGGGCCAAACCAAGGTGCGACTGCTCTTCTTGCAGCAAATGCCCCAGATGGGGCAGCAACGCGGTTTGAGAGTCCGCCAAAACACCTGCATAGCTATGGGCGTTGCTGCTGGGAATCATGAGATCCGCTTGCCCCCAAAGGAGCAATGTCGGGGCCGTGATTTTTTTCAAACGGGGCACGGGATCGGTGTAAATCGTCTGTTGGCCGCGCGCCAAAATGGCCCCTCGAACGCCCGGCGCTCTGAGCATGTCGTGGTAGCGTTCAACCAGGCTCCCATCCAAGGCTGTGGCATCGAAAAAGGCAGGCTCCAGAGATTTTCGAACCAAGTACTTGGGCAAGAAAAACTTCATCAAACCCATGACAGCGGGCATGGCGTAGGGTTTGGAGCCCATGTCTTGAGCTTGTGGATACCCGTCAGGGGCCATCAAGACCAAAGCCTTGACGCGTGGCCCTTGGGCGGCCGCAAAAGTCCAAGCCATTTTGCCACCCATGGAGTGACCAATGACCGACAGCTCGGCGATCCCCAGCTTGTCCACGAAATGGGTCAAGGTGGCCAAATCTTTTTCTTCGGAGTAATCGTTCAACGGGCTGGGACCCGTTAACCCGAAGCCGGGCAGATCGAGCCGGATGACGCGGTAATGCTTGTCCAACTGGGCAGCCCAATCGTCCCAGGTTTGCAAGCTCGAGCCAAAGCCATGCAACAACAACAGCACCGGCGCGCTCTTGGGCCCAGTGTCTTTGTAACGGATGTTCAGACCATCGACTTCAAGCACCGCCAGCGAGGGCTTGGCATAACGCTTCTCCAGCTCAGATGCGGACATGTCTGGCGCCCAGAATGCGAACACCACGGCGGCCAAAATCAGAGCCCCCAAAAACAACCATTTCATCGTCATGCTGCCAACCTGTCCATCTGCTTTTCACGCCCCATTATGTGAACAAAACCTTGGGCAACTGACGGGCTCGTGGCCAGCGCAATGACGCCAATGTGCGGTGAACTTCGCGACCGAGTGACGCCAAGACTGAAAGGCGGGATTGGACTGAGGTAGGCCAGACCGCTCAGGTGTTCCACCTCGAAAGTCTCGAAGTTGTCCAGACAACAACCGTCTTGTGCCCATGTTTCATGCATGCGGCTGCAGATGATCATGACTGCAAAAAAATTTTCAAGTGCGTCAAAATATCCCCCATGAAAGCCAAAGCCATTGTTTTTGAAGCGCCCCAATCATTGAGCATTCGTGAATTGGAACTTGCCCCCATGGGCCCCCGCGACCTGGAGGTGGCGGTGTCGTTCAGCGGCATCAGCACCGGCACCGAACGCTTGCTGTGGGAGGGCACCATGCCGCCCTTTCCGGGCTTGTCTTACCCTTTAGTGCCGGGCTACGAAACCGTGGGCACCATTGCAAAAACAGGCGCCGAAGTCTCGGGCTTGGCCGTCGGTGACGTGGTGTTTTTACCCGGCTCTTACGCATTCCAAGGGGTGCAAAACATTTTTGGTGGTTCGGGTGAGCGATTGGTGGTGCCGCATGAACGGGCCGTTAAGTTGGACCCGGCCTTGGGTGCCAAGGGTGTGCTGCTGGCCTTGGCTGCCACAGCGCACCATGTGTTCACTGTGGGCCGAGAAGCCATGCCTTTGGCCTACCCCGACCTCATCATTGGCCACGGAATCATGGGCCGACTTTTGGCGCGCATGGTGGTGGCCGCAGGCCGGCCTGCACCGGTGGTCTGGGAAACCCAAACGGTCAGGCAAAAAGGCGCGCTCGGCTACGACGTCATCCACCCCGACCAGGATGTGCGCAAGGACTACCGCTGTATTTGCGATGTCAGCGGGGACGCCAGCATTTTGAACAAAGTAATTGCCAAAATGACGCCTGGTGGAGAAGTGGTGTTGGCTGGTTTTTACAAACAAGACCTGTCCTTTGCCTACGCCCCCGCCTTCATGCGCGAAGCCACGGTGCGTGTCGCCGCGCAATGGAAAAAACACGACCTCGATGCCGTGGTCGCCATGTTCCACGATGGCTCCCTGCCTCTGGACGGCTTGCTCACCCATACTGAAAAATCCGATCACGCCCAGCGCGCTTATGAGGTGGCCTTTGGCGATCCCGAGTGCTTGAAGATGGTGATCGACTGGCGATGAACATGCGCCTTGTACCTTCAACCCCCATGAACCAGCCCCTCAACTCCATTGTGATTGTCACCGGCGCCTCGTCGGGTGTCGGTCTGTATGCCACCGCGTCGCTGATCCAGCAGGGCAGGCATGTGGTCATGGCCTGCAGAGACCTGGCCAAGTCCGAACGCGTGGCCGCCGAGATGCAGTTGCCCGCAGGCCACTTCACGCTCATGCAGTTGGACTTGGGGTCTTTGCAAAGCGTGCGTGATTTTGTGGCGGCCTATTTGGCCCTGGGCTGGCCCCTGCATGCGCTGCTGAACAACGCCGCCTCTTACCAGCCGCGACTGAAGACGCCCGCCCGGTCACCCGAAGGCTACGAACTGAGCGTGGCCACCAACCATTTGGGGCACTTTTTAATGAGCTGATTGTTGATGGATTTGCTGCTCAGCACCCAGAATCGGGAACGGGCCAAACAATCGGCTTTCCGTGCGCGGATCATCACCTTGGGCACCGTGACGGCCAATTCCGAGGAATTTGGCGGCAAAGTGCCCATTCCCGCCCCGGCCGACTTGGGCGATTTGGTGGGGCTGGAACAAAGTTTTCTGGACCCAGTGGCCATGATCGACGGTAAGGCCTTCAAGGCCGGCAAAGCTTACAAAGACAGCAAGCTGTGCAACATGGTCATCAGCCGAGAGTTGCACCGCCGCTTTCACGACACCACCGGTCTGGTGTGCAGCACGGTGTACCCCGGTTGCGTGGCCGATACCGCTTTGTTTCGCGACACGCCTTTGGCCTTTCAACGCATCTTTCCGTGGTTCCAGAAGAACATCACCAAGGGCTACGTCAGCCAAGCCTTGGCGGGGGAGCGCGTGGCGCAAGTGGTGGTGGACGACGATTTCGCCACCTCGGGCGTGCACTGGAGTTGGGGCAACCGCCAGCGCCCGGGGCGGCCTGCTTTTGCGCAAAAGCTGGCGGCCAAAGCCACACAAGAAAGTTTGGGCATCCGCTTGTGGGCGCTGAGTGAAAAGCTCACGGGCTTGACGGCCTGAAGCGCTGCACAAAACCGTTTAAAAAACAGCGTGTTCCCCTCGATCGGGCGCGCCCTCCCCTTTGACCCAACGGGCATAGGCATCAAAAAGCGTTTGTGAGCCATGCGAGGGCGTGGCCTGCTCATCGTAACGCTGCGCTGCAGCGTCCCACACCAACATGGACTCGGTGGCGTAATACCGCCCAATGCGGGCCAGCTCGGCCTTGTCCGCAGCAGCAGGAATGAACTTGCCCAACACGCTCAACACACCCACGATGGCGTCCATCAAGCCCACCGGAACACGCTTGAAACGCGGCGGCATGCCCAACAAAGCAAACAAATGCTCGCCCTGCGCCAGCGGCGTGATGGCAGGCCCCGGCCCGCCGATGGGCAAGATCTGGTTGTGCCGCGACGCATCGTCCAGGCACTCCACCAGAAAATCGGCCAAATCATCGTCACTGATGGGTTTGCACGCGGTCAACTGCCCGTCGCCAAAAATCAAAAACGGCTTGCCTTTTTTCACACGATCAAGCTGACCCGACAGTGATTTGAAAAAAGCGGTAGGGCGCACGATGGAATAGGTCATGCCAGATTCGATCAAGGCTTTCTCAAAAGCCAGCTTGGCATGTTGAAACGCCAGCAAGGGCTTTTGGACACAGATGGCCGACAGCTGCACAAAATGCCTCACACCCGCAGCTTGTGCCGCTTTCAGTGCACCCACATGGGCCTGGTGATCGACTCGCCACGCGTCTTGAGGAGAACCCGTGCGCGAGGCCATGCAAGAGATCACCGCATCAAAACGGGCCTGCGTGAAATATGGCTGAATCCAAACTTCTGGATCGGACGCATCCCCCCACAAAACCGTGACCCCGGCCAAGCTTTCTGGCGGCGTTGCGTTGGCTTTCAGATGTTGATCACTTCGACGCGGCCTGAGCAGACACACCACTTGGTGACCCCGTTGAACCAGCGTCCGCGCGGTGGCCATGCCGATCGTGCCCGTCGCCCCCAACAAAAGCACACGCATCGGGGAATGGACCTCTCCACCCAACAAAGGGGCGTGAACGGGCCATGGCACATTAGTGGTGGAATACCATTCAGGGCCCGAAGTTGCATCAATGGTCACGCCGTGAACTCCCAACAGGGTCAAAAAGTGATTGACTTTGAAACTTGCCGTTGCGCTTGGTCATGCCAGCACGCCAGCTCAAAAAATGTCAAACCATTATGACCAAACTTTGCCCATCGATCCCTCGTTGCAGCCCATCACAAACGCACCAGGGCCGCGAGCAACCGGCACCCACGTCAGAGTGCAAGAAATGCAAGGGACGTGATTGTCCTTTCCATGTGCCGGGCTTAGACCACCCAAGGGAACTTGCCCCACGGGCTGGTCTATAAAGACCCATGCACAAAGCCACGACAATCCTCCCATCCAAACAGAAAGGACAGGCATGAACGACACAACGTTGTGGTGGGTAATGGCGGGTGCCTTGGTGGCACTCGAACTGGCAACCGGCACGTTTTACCTGCTGATGCTGGGCTTGGGTTGTGTTGCGGGGGCCTTAGCCGCCATGGCGGGTTACAACATCAACACGCAGCTGGTGGCGGCCGCCCTCGTCGGTGGCGCAGGCGCATTGCTGCTGGGCCAATGGCGTCAACGTCAGGTGGCGACCGCCAAGCAAACGCATGACCAACATCTGGACCTGGGTGCCACCGTAGAGGTCGAAGCATGGGATGCCATGGGCACGACGCTCGTCAAGCACCGTGGTGCGGCTTGGACTGCGGTGCTGGCACCAGGCCAGACCGCGACCCCAGGCGTTTACCGCATTCAGGGCATGGCGGGCAACCGCTTGGTCCTTGAGAAAATCTGAGCCTACTGCTCAAAATATTGAAAAGGGAGAAAAGCCATGGAAATCGCTGCCGTCCTCGTGATCATCGCGATCCTGTTCATCGTCAAGACCGTCAAGGTCGTGCCACAGCAAGAGGCCTGGGTGGTCGAGCGGCTGGGTAAATTCCATGCCAGCCTGGCCCCAGGCCTGAACTTTGTGGTGCCCTTTGTGGACAATGTGATCCAGAAACACAGCCTGAAAGAAATTCCGCTGGACGTGCCCAGCCAGATCTGCATCACGCGTGACAACACGCAGCTGCAGGTGGACGGCATCTTGTACTTTCAAGTCACCGACCCCAAGTTGGCCAGTTACGGCTCTTCCAACTACATCGTGGCGGTGACGCAACTGGCCCAAACCAGCCTGCGCAGCGTGATCGGCAAGCTGGAGCTGGACAAGACTTTTGAAGAGCGCGACATCATCAACGCCCAAGTGGTGGCCGCGATCGACGAGGCGGCCCTCAACTGGGGCGTGAAGGTGCTGCGCTACGAGATCAAGGACCTGACGCCGCCCAAGGAAATTTTGCTGGCCATGCAGTCGCAAATCACGGCGGAACGCGAAAAGCGCGCGCTGATTGCCGCCTCAGAGGGCCGCCGGCAGGAGCAGATCAACATCGCCACCGGCGAGCGCGAAGCCTTCATCGCCCGATCTGAAGGCGAAAAGCAAGCCGCCATCAACAAGGCGCAAGGTGACGCCGCTGCCATCACCGAAATGGCCAACGCCACCGCGCAAGCCATTGAGCGCATTGCCAGCGCCATCCGCCAACCCGGCGGTGAAATGGCGGTGCAGCTGAAGGTGGCCGAGCAAGCCGTGCAGGCCTACAGCAAAGTGGCGCAAGACGCCAAGACCACGCTGATCGTGCCAGGCAACATGAGCGAAGTGTCTGGTCTGATCGCCTCGGCCATGCAGATGGTGGGCACAGGGAAACAAGTGGGCGATTGACCGCACTGCATATGCAGACGCAAAAAAACCCGCCGAGGCGGGTTTTTTTGTGACTACAACCCTGCGGGCAGGACGTCAGCCCATGTGCAGACCCCCGTTGACCGAGAAGTCCGCACCCGTGGCATAACCGCCCTCTTCGCTGGCCAACCAAGCCACGATGGAAGCGATTTCGCTGGGCTTGCCCAGACGCTTGACGGGCACAGTGGCCACAATTTTCTCCAGCACATCAGGGCGGATGGCGTTGACCATGTCGGTGCCGATGTAACCTGGGCTGACGGTGTTCACGGTCACACCTTTGGTGGCCATCTCTTGCGCCAAAGCCATCGAGAAACCGTGCATGCCCGCTTTGGCGGCCGAATAGTTGGTCTGACCTGCCTGACCCTTGTTGCCGTTCACAGACGAGATCTGGATGATGCGACCCCAACCTTTTTCCACCATGTCGGGCACGACCTGCTTGGTCACGTTGAACATAGAGTTCAGGTTGGTATCGATCACCGCATCCCAGTCTTCACGCGTCATCTTCAAAAACACGCGGTCCCGGGTGATGCCGGCGTTGTTCACCAGCACATCGATGACGCCGTGCTCTTGTTTGGCTTTGGTGAAAGCGGCCACCGTGGAGTCCCAATCGCCCACGTTGCCCACCGAGGTGTAGAAAGTAAAGCCCAGCGCTTTTTGCTCGTCGATCCATTTGGTGAAGTCTCGGGTCGGGCCGCAACCGGCAATGACCTTGAAACCATCTTGGTGAAGGCGCTGGCAGATCGCGGTTCCGATGCCGCCCATGCCGCCTGTGACATACGCTACTTTTTGACTCATGATTGTCTCCTTGTGATGAGTGTGTTGAGATCTTGGAAAACCACCCCAACCCGCTTGATCGGCTGCCCTTATACAACTGGACAGTGCTCCGACCCGCGCAGCTTGAGCGGAGGGTTTGGGTTAAACGCGCTCGATGGCCAGGGACACGCCCATGCCGCCACCAATACACAACGCGGCCAGGCCTTTTTGGGCCTGTGTGCGCTGCATCTCGTGCAACAAGGTCACCAAGATGCGGCAACCAGACGCGCCGATGGGGTGACCGATCGCGATGGCACCGCCATTGACGTTGACCTTGGCCGGATCGATGTCCAGCGCCTGGTTCACGGCACAAGCTTGCGCGGCAAAAGCTTCGTTGAGCTCGAACAGGTCCACGTCCTGGGCTTTCCAGCCCGCACGCGCCAGCGCTTTTTGCGACGCAGGCACGGGGCCCATGCCCATGGTGGCCGGGTCCAGGCCACTGGTGCCAAAGGCGACAATTCGGGCCAGGGGCTTGAGGCCCAGAGCGGCGGCTTTTTTGGCCGACATGACCATCACGGCAGCCGCGCCGTCGTTGATGCCCGAGGCGTTGCCCGCCGTCACGCTGCCCGACTTGTCAAAGGCGGGGCGCAAACCAGCCAGCACTTCCACGGTGGTTTTCTTGTTGATGAACTCGTCGGTGTTGAACACCAGCGCATCGCCTTTGCGCTGGGGGATCAGCACATCGACGATTTCGTCTTTGAACTTGCCCGCGTCTTGCGCGGCAGCGGCTTTGCGCTGGCTGCCAGCGGCCAGGGCGTCTTGCATGTCGCGGGTGATGCCATGGGCCTTGGCCACGTTTTCGGCGGTGATGCCCATGTGGTACTGGTTGTACACGTCCCACAAACCGTCCACGATCATGGTGTCGGACATTTTCCAGTCGCCCATGCGCTGGCCGTCGCGGCTGCCGTTCACCACATGCGGGCTGGCGCTCATGTTTTCTTGGCCACCCGCGATCACGATTTCGCTGTCGCCCCAGGCCACAGCCTGCGCAGCCAGCATCACGGCCTTCAGGCCCGAGCCGCACACGGCGTTGATGGTCAGGGCCGGGGTTTCCTTGGCCACACCGGCTTTCATCATCGCTTGGCGGGCGGGGTTTTGCCCCACGCCTGCGGCCAGGACTTGACCCATGATGACTTCGCCGATGGCATCCACGGGCAGGCCGCTGCGCTCCAGCAAACCCTTGATGACGATGCTGCCCAACTCGGTGGCAGGGGTTTTGGCGAGCGAGCCGCCAAATTTGCCCACGGCGGTGCGTGCGGCTGCAACGATGACGATGTCTTCCATTTTTGTCTCCAATAAAAAATCAATCAGGCCTTGGCCTTCACATAGCGACCGGGGGCCGCCTCAATGGCTTTGTATTTGGTGCCTTTGCCGTAGGTCTTGGGCGCGGCAATTTGCTTGCCGGCATGGCCCTTGAGCCAAACCGACCAATCGGTCCACCAACTGCCTGGCACCTCTTTGGCCTTGGCGATCCAGTCATTCACGTCGGCTGGGTATGAGGCGCCTTCACTCAGCCAATGGCTGCGCTTTTTGGCCGCGGGCGGGTTGATCACGCCCGCGATGTGGCCCGAGGCCCCCATCACAAAACGCTTTTTGCCTGGCAGCACTTGCGTGCTGGCATAAGCCCCGCCGATCGGCACGATGTGGTCTTCACGCGAGCCGTAAATGTAGACCGGCATGTCAACCTTGCCCAGATCTATGGCCTCGCCGCAGACCTTGACCTTGCGGGGTTTGACCAAGTTGTTTTCCAAGTAAGTGTTACGCAAGTACCAAGCGTAAAAGGGGCCCGGCAGGTTGGTCGAATCGCTGTTCCAGTAAAGCAAGTCAAACGGGGGAGGTGTCTCGCCCTTGAGGTAGTTGCCCACCACATAATTCCAGACCAGGTCGTTCGGACGCAAGAAGCTGAAGGTGGACGCCAGGTCCTGACCCTTGAGCAAACCGCCTTGGCCCAATTGCTGCTCGCGGAATTTGACGAAATTCTCGTCAATGAACACGTCCAAAATGCCCGTGTCGGTGAAGTTGATCAACGTGGTGAGGAAGGTGGCGCTGGCCACGGGTTTGTCACCCCGCGCAGCCAGCACGGCCAGCGCGGTGGACAAGATGGTGCCACCCACACAAAAGCCCAGCGCGTTGATCTTGGGTGCGCCGGTGATGGCCTGCACCGTATGGATGGCCTCGATCGCAGCGTGCTCGATGTAGTCGTCCCAGCTCTTTTTCGCCATGGACTCGTCGGGGTTGCGCCAGCTCACCACAAAGGTGCGATGGCCTTGGCTGACGGCATAACGAATCAGTGAGTTTTCGGGCTGCAGGTCGAGGATGTAGTACTTGTTGATGCAAGGCGGCACCAGCAAGAACGGCTTTTCATAGACCTTGGGCGTGAGCGGTTTGTATTCGATGAGTTGGAAAAAATCGTTTTCAAAAACCACTGCGCCTTCGGTGGTGGCCACGTTTTTGCCGACTTCAAACAGGCTCTCGTCGGTCATCGAAACGTGCCCCTGCTGCAAATCGTGTACCAAGTTTTGCACACCCTTGGCGATGCTCTCGCCTTGTGTGTCGATGGCTTTCTGTTGAGCCTCGGCGTTGAAGGCCAAAAAATTGCTAGGGGCAACGGCTGCCACCCATTGCTCAATGGCAAAGCGGATGCGGGTGCGTGTTTTCTCATCGGCTTCCACCGCATCGGCCAGCCCCATCAGGGTTCGGGCATTGAGCAAATAAGAAGCGGCATTGAAGGCGGCCATGGGGTTAGCGGCCCAAGCTTCGCCCGAAAAGCGACGGTCTTTGACTTGCAAACTGTTGTGCAAACTCTGATTCCACATCTCAGAGGCGTCTTTGAAGTACTGGCCTTGCAGGGTCTGGAGCTTTTCAGGCGAAAATTTCAGCTGTGGCACGGCCGCATCCGCAGAAGACTTCAAGCCTCCGAGATCCATGGTTTGTAAATGCTGCATCGCCTGGCCCCAGCTTTTGCTCAGCGCTTGCTGGAAGCCTTCGCCCATTTGGGACCCAAAATCCGGCTTGGATGTGCTCATCGTTTTTCTCCTGAATCGGTCGTTTTTCTCAATTCCCTTGTTCCGAGTATCTTTCAGATTGTTGTCACATAAATTACAAGGGCGAAAAAATTATGTATTTGATCGTAATCGGCTGGCTTTACGTCACCCTGCTCATGGCCCTGGCTGAAGCCTTTAGCCCGCAAGGCAGCGTGCTGGGGGCCATCATCACCTTTGTGTTTTATGGCTTGCTGCCCATGGCCTTGGTGGTTTACCTGATGGGCACCCCCCTGCGCCGCAAGGCCATTCGCCAAAAGGAACAACAGGCCAGGCAAGAGGCCTCGGATGGTCCAATTCAGACCGACTCAGCGGTCCAGCCAGATGCAGGCCGCCATACGGCCGCTTCGCCCGAGGCTGCGGCTGTCCCTGCGGTGGGAGAAAAAGAGCGCCGTCCCTGACACTGTGCACCATGGCAGGCTGCTGTCATTGCCAAATACGCGTGAAATACCCAAGCCTTTTAACCGTCCGCGGGCCAAACCGGCCAGATCGGCCATGTACTTTCCTGGGGCTGTCGGCTTGAACAACTCCTGTACCGCAGGCGAGCCATCATCAAAAGCGTCCCTGACTTCTGGTCCCACCTCAAAAGCTTGCGGCCCGATGCAAGGCCCTAACCAAGCCATCACTTCCGACACATCGACCCCCGCACGCCTCAAATCGGCCCACAAGCTCTCCAGCACGCCAAGCCCTTTTGACTGGGAGGCCACACCCGGCCCCGCCAGCCCACGCCAACCCGCATGGGCTGCAGCCACCCACCGCCCTGCTGCATCACAAAGCAAAACCGGCAAACAATCGGCCACCATGACGGTACAGACCACCCCCGGATCGCAGCTCCAGCAGGCATCGGCCACCAGCCCCTGCGGCGTGGTCGCGCTCAGTTGCACACTGGCCACTCCGTGCACTTGTTGCAAAAAAACGGGCCTCTGCCCGATCTGGGCCGCCAGGCGCTCGCGGTTGGTGTGCACATCTGAAGACCGGTCACCTACATGGTCACCCAGGTTCATGCTGTCCCATGGCGCGTCAGACACCCCGCCCTGGCGGCTGGTCATGAGCGCACGCACGCGAAAGTGAGCAGGCCAATCGGGTTCAATCCAGTGAGCGGGAAGGTTTTGCATCGTCAAAATCATATCGCTGCGCCGAGCCCCTGCTTTTATTGTGTAATTGCGCCATGACAAGCGAAGCCGATGCGCATTCCCATGCACCCGAACTGCCCTGGATTGTGGAGGGCCAGGCCCTTCCCCCGGTCAGCTGGGCATGGGATGCCTCATCCCCCGCGCCGGGACTGCTGGCCGCCAGCAGCGATGTGTCGGCCCAACGGTTGATGGACGCTTATGCCGAGGGCGTTTTCCCTTGGTTCAACGTGGGCCAACCGGTGCTGTGGTGGAGCCCGGACCCGCGCATGGTGCTGCAAACCCGTGATTTTCGCTTTCACCGATCATTGCAGCAAAGCCTCAAACGCTGGAGCCTGAACCCCGACTTTGAACTGTGCTTTGATCGGGACTTTGACCAGGTGATTCGCCGCTGCGCCTCATCGCCACGCGCGGGGCAACAAGGCACCTGGATCGTGCCCCAAATGGTGGCGGCTTACGAAGACCTGCACCGCATGGGCCTGGCCCACAGTTGTGAATTGCGCATCGGAGGTAAGCTGTTGGCCGGCTTGTACTTTGTGGCAATGGGCCGCGCCGTGTTTGGCGAGTCGATGTTCACCACCGTCAGCGACGGCTCCAAGATGGCGCTGGCCTGCCTGGTCAGCGTCTGCTTGCAACACGACGTGGCCGCCATCGATTGCCAACAAAACACCCGGCACCTGGCCTCACTCGGAGCCCGCGAAATACCGCGCAGCGACTTTTTGTGTGTCCTGCACGAAGGCCGTGCACAAGCCCCCATTGACTGGGCGCATCAGTCCTTGAACTGGTCCGCCTTGGCCTCCTTGACAGCCCACCGATGACCCAGTTGAAAGAACTCCCGCTGCAGGCCCTGCAGTTTTACGCCACGGCGCCTTATGGGTGCAGTTATCTGCCCGATCGCTCCGCCCGTTCCCAAGTGGCCACCCCCAGCCACCTGATCCACAACGAGGTCTATGCCGATCTGGTGGAGCAGGGCTTTCGGCGCAGCGGCTTGTTCACCTACCGCCCTTATTGCGATGGCTGCCAAGCCTGCCAGCCTCTTCGCGTGCAGGTCGACGCTTTCAAACCCGACCGCAGCCAACGCCGAGCTTGGCAAGCGCACCGAGATTTGCGCGTGCGCGTGCTCGACTTGCATTACGACCCCGAGCATTACGCGCTGTATTTGCGCTACCAGAATACGCGCCACCCAGGCGGCGGCATGGACCACGACAGCGTCGACCAATACACCCAGTTCCTGCTGCAAAGCCGTGTCAACTCGCGCATTGTGGAATTCCGAGCCCCAGGCGTTGGCGAAGAACTCGGTGATCTGAAAATGGTCAGCATCGTCGACGTGCTCAACCACGGTTTATCGGCGGTTTACACCTTTTACGAACCCGATGAAACGGCCAGCTTTGGCACCTTCGGGGTACTCTGGCAGATCCAGCAAGCGGCCCAATTGGGTCTGCCCTATGTTTACCTGGGTTACTGGATCGATGGCAGCCCCAAGATGAATTACAAATCTCGCTTCAAGCCCTGCGAACTCAGGGTTCAGGGTCAGTGGCAGGCTTTTGACTGAGGCGTCTGTTTTACCCTTTGTTTGGGCACATGTCGGTTACCCCGTCACCGAACAGATCCCCTTCATTTCACTGTGTAAAATGAAGTGCCTTGGCATGCCACAATGAAAAAAGACACCGCCCTCTCGACCGTGCCCACCATCCAGGTGATTGAACGCATGTTCACCCTGATCGACGTGCTGGCGTCCCGCGAAGAAGCCATCTCGCTCAAGGAGATCAGCCAAAAAACCGGGCTGCACCCCTCTACGGCGCACCGCATCCTGAACGACCTGGCCACCGGCCGCTTTGTGGACCGTCCGGAGGCGGGCAACTATCGCTTGGGCATGCGTTTGTTGGAATTGGGCAACTTGGTCAAGGGCAGGCTCAATGTGCGCGATGCGGCCTTGGCCCCGATGCGTGATTTGCACAAACTCATTCAACAACCCGTCAACTTGAGCATGCGCCAAGGTGACGAAATCGTTTACATCGAACGTGCCTACAGCGAGCGTTCTGGCATGCAAGTGGTCCGCGCCATTGGTGGGCGAGCACCATTGCACCTGACGTCGGTGGGCAAGCTTTTCCTGGCCGCAGACGACCCTTTGCGAGTACGTTCTTATGCCACACGCACCGGCTTGGCTGGCCAGACACGCAACAGCATCACACAACTGCAAGTGCTGGAAAGAGAGCTCTCACGCGTCAACCACTCCGGCTTTGCGCGTGACAACGAAGAGTTGGAGTTGGGTGTGCGCTGCATCGCAGCGGGCATCTATGATGATCAGGGAAAACTTCTGGCAGGGCTGTCTATCTCTGCCCCGGCCGATCGACTGGATGAAAGCTGGCTGCCCAAGTTGCAAGAAACCGCCAAAGCGATCTCTGAGACCTTGGGTCACCACGAATCACCCTGAAGGCCTGACCTGTGCATGGACGTGGCAGCTTTCAGCCTGGCAACTGAACCGCCGACTCCCAAGAGCGCTGGTCCATGGACGACTTTTGCTCAAGCCACTTGCGCACGCGCTCTGCGTCACCTATTCGGCTGAACTTTCCCGTCGAATCGAGAAAAACCATGATCAACTTACGACCTGCCACCTGGGCTTGCATGACCAAGCAACGACCGGCCTCCGAGATGTAACCGGTCTTTTGAAGACCAATGTCCCATTGTGGATTTTTGATCAATCCGTTGGTGTTGTTGTATTGGAGTGTTCTGCTGCCCACCGCGACCTCACGGCCTTGGGAGGTAGACAGCTCTCGCAACATGGGCTCGTTGTAGGCCTTGGCGGCTAAAACAGCCAAATCATTGGCACTGGACTGGTTTTGGCTGGACAGACCCGTAGGCTCGACATAGCGAGTGTCCGTCATGCCCAATGAACGGGCACGCTGGTTCATTCGACTGATGAACAGATCCATGCCGCCCGGGAAAGTGCGCCCCAGTGCATGCGCTGCACGGTTTTCGCTGGACATCAAGGACAAGTGCATCAAGTCACCACGGCTAAGCTCTGTGCCCACAGCCAGGCGGGACGAGCTCCCTTTTTCGGTGTCCACATCGGCTTGGGTAATACGGATGCGTTCATCCATGGGCAAATTGGCCTCAGCGATGACCAAGCCCGTCATCAGTTTGGTCAAGGATGCGATGGGCAAAACCACATGGTCATTTTTGCTGTACAAAACTTCCTGCGTATCTTGGTCCACCACCAAGGCTACGCTGGAGTGCAAGCCCAGTGCGTCGGAAGTGGCATGCAGACCCGCCATTTGACCAAAAGATGCGCGAATGGGACGCGCATTTTGGCTGGCTTTCACATTTTTAGCATTCAGGTTCGCTTTAGCCGTTTGCCTTTTCTGACCTGAAGTCTTGGCTGCTTGATTTTTTCTTGCCGATCCGATTTGACCCGATTGAGCTTTGCGAGGTCCGACGGACTTGTCGGCACTTTTATTGTTCTTTTGCGCTTTAGCGGGTGTCTGAGGACTGTTTTGCGCATAAGCCAGGCTCAACTGGCCCGACACGAGGGTGACCAGACCCACCACCATGGCCAATACTGCGATACGAAACCAGGTTTTGGGCAACAGAAAAAAAGAAACTGATTTCAATGGCGTGTCCTGAAAGTCTGGTTTTTCAAATGTGAACGTCAGTGTACCCAAATAAAAAAAGTCACGCAAGAACAAAGACTTACGTGACTTTTATAAAGCAATTAATTACTTAATTTGTATGCATTTTAACCCTGAGCAGCGACGCGATCGGCTTTGCTCTGCAATTTACTCAATGCACTCAGGTAGGCCTTGGCCGAAGCCACCACGATGTCCGGATCAGACCCGACACCGTTGACCACCCGCCCACTGTTTTGCAAACGCACGGTCACCTCCCCCTGACTTTCGGTGGAGCCACTGATGGCGTTGACCGAATACAGCACCATTTCCGCACCACTTTTGACATAAGACTCGATCGCTTTGAGGGAGGCGTCCACCGGGCCATTGCCATCCGACTCGGTGCTCACTTCCTTGCCCTCCACTGTGAAGACCACAGCCGCATGCGGGCGCTCGCCGGTTTCGCTGTGCTGGGACATCGAGACAAAGCCGTACTGCTCTTTTTCGCTGGTCACGCTCTCGTCACTGACCAAAGCCAGGATGTCTTCGTCAAAAATCTCGCTTTTGCGATCGGCCAATTCCTTGAACTTGGCGAAGGCGTTGTTGATTTCAGTCTCGCTGTCCAGGCTCACCCCCAGGTCTTGCAAACGCTGCTTGAAGGCGTTGCGACCGCTGAGCTTGCCCAAAACAATTTTGTTGGTGGACCAGCCCACGTCTTCAGCACGCATGATTTCATAAGTATCACGCGCCTTGAGCACGCCATCTTGGTGAATGCCCGAGGCGTGGGCAAAGGCGTTGGCCCCCACCACAGCCTTGTTGGGCTGCACCACAAAGCCCGTGGTCTGGCTGACCATGCGGCTGGCCGCCACGATGTGGCTCGCATCGATGCCCACTTCCAGACCAAAGTAATCGCGGCGCGTTTTCACAGCCATGACCACTTCTTCCAGCGAGCAATTGCCTGCGCGCTCGCCCAGCCCGTTGATGGTGCACTCGACCTGGCGTGCGCCGCCGATCTTCACGCCGGCCAGTGAGTTGGCCACCGCCATGCCCAGGTCGTTATGGCAATGCACGGACCAAATCGCTTTGTCCGAGTTAGGGATGCGCTCGCGCAAAGTGCGGATGAACTCGCCATAGAGCTCGGGTACGGCATAACCCACGGTGTCGGGCACGTTGATGGTGGTGGCGCCTTCAGCGATCACCGCCTCCAGAATTCGACACAAAAAGTCCATGTCACTGCGGTAGCCGTCTTCAGGGCTGAACTCGACATCGCTCACCAAATTTCGCGCAAATCGCACCGACTGCTTGGCCTGCTCAAACACCTGGTCGGGGGTCATGCGCAGCTTCTTTTCCATGTGCAAGGGCGAGGTGGCAATGAAGGTGTGAATGCGCCCGCTGTTGGCGCCTTTCAGAGCCTCGGCCGCACGCGCGATGTCGCGGTCATTGGCGCGCGACAAAGAGCAAATGGTGGAATCCTTGATCGTATCGGCAATGGCTTTCACAGCCTCAAAGTCGCCGTTGGAGCTGGCCGCAAAACCGGCTTCGATCACGTCCACGCGCAGACGTTCCAGTTGGCGGGCTATGCGCAGCTTCTCGTCGCGGGTCATGGAAGCGCCTGGCGATTGTTCGCCGTCGCGCAAGGTGGTGTCGAAAATAATCAGTTTGTCAGCCATGTTCACTCCTGGTCAAAAACCCGCAATTCCAAGCAAAAATGCAAAAGGCCCGTTGCGGATGGCATACGGGCCTTTTGGGAAAATGTTTGCGTGCGCTACACATCCCGCCCGTTGGGCGCTAGCAGTAGAGCAGACAAAGAAACATACATAAGAAGACTGTAGCACAGTTCAAAATACGAACTGTCGTGCAGTTGACATCACTGGTGCAAGCCCCGCTCGTCAGGCTCGTCAGTGGAGGTGCTGATCATGCTGGTGGGCTGTCCTTTGGCCTTGCGCCAGACATAAATCACATAGCCACTCAAGCCGTAAGCCACAAACGCGCCAAACAAGACGGTGGGCGGATCGATGTTCACAGCTGCAATGCCCAAAGCCACCAGCACCAGCGTGGCAAAAGGCACGCTCTTTTTCATGTGCATGTCTTTGAAACTGTAAAAAGGCACATTGGTCACCATGGTCAAGCCTGCAAACAAGCACACGGCAAACATGCCCCAAGACACGGCTTTGGCGGGCACGGCGTTTTCAAACATGATCCAGACAAACCCCATCACCAAGGCCGCAGCCGCAGGCGAGGGCAGGCCCTGAAAATAACGCTTGTCGACCACCCCCGTGTTCACATTGAAGCGAGCCAGTCGCAGCGCAGCGCAAGCGCAATACACAAATGCAGCGATCCAGCCCCACCGGCCCAGTTCCTTGAGCGTCCAGACATAAGCGATCAGCGCGGGTGCAGCGCCAAAGGACACCATGTCCGACAGCGAATCCATTTGCTCGCCAAACGCACTTTGGGTGTTGGTCATGCGGGCCACCCGACCATCCAGGCTGTCGAGCACCATGGCGCTGAAGATGCCCACGGTGGCCAAGTCAAACCGGCCATTGATGGCCATGACAATGGCATAAAAACCAGCAAACAGGGCCGCCAAAGTGATCATATTGGGCAACATGTAAATGCCCTTGGAGGGTTTGCGCACCTGCACGGGGCCTTCTGCGTCTTCAGCGGTGTCGTTGGCTTTGTTCATCGTCCATTCCTGTTGCGGTTTTTCGGATTCATACCGTGGCAACCGAGTTTAAGGCAGACCCAGCGCCCAAGAAAAAGGCCACCGCAGTGGCCTTTTTCAAACTTGCCCAAGGGCACAGATCAGTTGCGGGTTTTGTCGACCAACTTGTTCTTGGCGATCCAAGGCATCATGGCGCGCAATTGGGCGCCCACGACTTCGATGGAGTGCTCGGAAGTCAAGCGACGACGCGCGGTCATGCTCGGGTAATTTGTTTTACCTTCCAGGATGAACATCTTGGCGTATTCGCCCGTCTGAATGCGCTTCAAGGCGTTGCGCATGGCGACGCGTGACTGTTCATTGATGATTTCAGGACCCGTCACGTACTCGCCGTATTCGGCGTTGTTCGAGATCGAGTAGTTCATGTTGCCGATGCCGCCTTCGTAGATCAAGTCCACGATCAACTTCAACTCGTGCAAGCACTCGAAATAGGCCATTTCTGGGGCATAACCGGCTTCCACCAAAGTCTCGTAACCCATCTTGATCAACTCAACGGCACCGCCGCACAGAACTGCCTGTTCGCCGAACAGGTCGGTTTCGGTCTCTTCTTTGAAATTGGTCTCGATGATGCCGGCCTTACCGCCACCGTTGGCCATGGCATAGCTCAGGGCCATCGCACGGGCTTTGCCGCTCTTGTCCTGGTGGATGGCCACCAAGTGGGGCACGCCACCGCCTTGGGTGTAGGTGTTGCGCACCGTATGGCCAGGGGCCTTGGGCGCGACCATCCACACGTCCAGGTCTTCACGGGGAACGACCTGGTTGTAATGCACGTTGAAACCGTGGGCAAAAGCCAGCGAAGCGCCTTGCTTGATGTGAGGGGCCACGTTGTTGTTATAGACCTCGGCGATCATTTCGTCGGGCAACAAGATCATGACCACATCAGCGGCTTTGACCGCGTCGTTGACTTCCATCACAGTCAAACCAGCTTTGCCGACTTTGTCCCACGATGCACCGCCTTTGCGCAGACCCACGACCACCTTCACGCCGCTGTCGTTGAGGTTCTGAGCGTGAGCATGGCCTTGAGAGCCATAACCAAGAATGGCAACGGTCTTGCCCTTGATGACGCTCAGATCACAATCTTTGTCGTAAAAAACTTTCACAGGGTTCTCCTTAGGAATAAACAGGTTGGTAAGTGGAATTAGACGCGCAGGATGCGCTCGCCGCGCCCAATACCGCATGCACCGGTGCGCACGGTCTCCAAAATGGCGCTGCGGTCGATCGCCTCCAAAAAGGCGTCGTTCTTCGATTGGTCACCGGTGAGCTCGATGGTGTAGCTCTTGTCGGTGACATCAATCACACGGCCACGAAAGATGTCGGCCATGCGTTTCATTTCTTCGCGCTCCTTGCCCACGGCACGCACTTTGACGAGCATCAGCTCGCGCTCGGTGTAGGCGCCCTCGGTCAGGTCGACCACCTTGACCACCTCAATCAGGCGGTTCAGGTGCTTCGTGATTTGCTCGATCACGTCGTCGGAGCCAGCGGTCTGGATGGTCATGCGCGAGAGGCTGGGGTCTTCGGTCGGAGCGACCGTGAGCGACTCGATGTTGTAACCACGGGCCGAAAACAGCCCCACCACGCGAGACAAGGCGCCCGCTTCATTTTCAATCAGTACAGCGATGATGTGTTTCATGTGTGATTCCTCTTTTTGCCGCCCTCCCCTGCGCACGGTAATGCGCAGGCTTGGCGGGCAATAGATTCGTCCAGTGGGAAAAATTTATAGATCTTCAGAACCCATCAGCATCTCGGTGATGCCTTTGCCAGCCTGAACCATGGGAAACACGTTCTCCGTCGGGTCGGTACGGAAATCCATGAACACCGTGCGGTCCTTGAGTTTGCGGGCTTCGCGCAGAGCCGGCTCGACGTCTTCTGGACGCTCGATCAGCATGCCCACGTGCCCGTAAGCCTCGGCCAGCTTCACAAAATCGGGCAGCGCATCCATGTAGCTGTGGCTGTAACGGCCCGAATATTCGATCTCTTGCCACTGGCGCACCATACCCAAGTAGCGGTTGTTCAACGCCAAAATCTTGATGGGCGTGTTGTACTGCAGGCAGGTTGAGAGCTCCTGAATGCACATTTGCACCGAGCCTTCACCCGTCACGCAATACACCTCGCTGTCGGGCTTGGCCAACTTGATGCCCATGGCGTAAGGAATGCCCACGCCCATGGTACCCAGACCTCCGGAGTTGATCCAGCGGCGCGGCTCGTTGAACTTGTAGTACTGAGCGGCCCACATCTGGTGCTGGCCCACATCGGAGGTGATGTACGCGTCAGCGTCCTTGGTCATGTCCCACAAGGTCTCAATGACCTTTTGCGGCTTGATGACCACGCTGTTGTTGTTGTCGTACTTCATGCAATCGCGGCTGCGCCAGCCTTCGACCGTTTCCCACCACTGCGCCAGCGCCTGGCTGTCGGGCTTGAGACCGGATTCGCGGATCATGCCCATCAATTCGATCAGCACGTCTTTGACGTCGCCCACGATCGGCACGTCGACCTTGACGCGCTTGGAAATGCTGGAAGGATCGATGTCGATGTGGATGATCTTGCGTTCGTTTTGCGCGAAGTGCTTGGGGTTGCCAATCACGCGGTCGTCAAAGCGGGCGCCCACGGCCAGCAAGACGTCGCAGTTTTGCATCGCGTTGTTGGCTTCGAGCGTGCCGTGCATGCCCAGCATACCCAGGAAGCGGCGGTCATTGGCCGGGAAAGCGCCCAAACCCATCAAGGTGTTGGTGACCGGAAAGTTCAACATGTCCACCAAAGCACGCAACTCGGGACTGGCATTGCTCAGCAACACGCCACCTCCGGTGTAGATGTAAGGGCGCTTGGCTGACATCAACAGCTGCATGGCTTTGCGAATCTGGCCACCGTGGCCTTTTCGCACCGGGTTGTAGGAGCGCATCTCGACCTTGTCGGGGTAACCCGTGAACAAAGTCTTGTTGAAAGAGACATCTTTGGGCACATCCACCACAACCGGGCCAGGGCGACCGGTACGCGCAATGTGGAAGGCCTTCTTCATGACCTCGGCCATATCCTTGGCATCTTTGACCAGGAAGTTGTGCTTGACGATGGGGCGGGTGATGCCCACGGTGTCGCACTCTTGGAAAGCGTCCAGACCAATGGCCGCAGTGGGCACTTGCCCGCTGATGATGACCATGGGGATGCTGTCCATGTAAGCGGTGGCGATGCCAGTCACAGCGTTGGTCAGGCCGGGGCCTGAGGTGACCAGCGCCACACCTACTTCGCCGGTGGCCCGAGCATAGCCATCGGCAGCATGAACAGCCGCTTGCTCGTGACGCACCAGCACATGCTGAATGGTGTCTTGTTTATAAAAAGCGTCGTAGATGTGAAGCACGGCCCCACCGGGGTAACCCCAGACAAACTCGACGTTTTCGGCTTGCAGCGCTTTGACCAGAATTTCGGCCCCACGCAACTCTTGAGTCGTGGCCGCGGCGGAAGCAGCTGATGCCATTTCGGCTTTATTGATTTCCATATATTCAACCTTTGTGAATTTCTCTAACGAAAAACCTTGGGTGCCCCTTGGCTCGACTCTTGTGAAGTGGCTTTGGGACTTGAGACCACAGACATGGGCACCAAACTGTAAAAGTGCCGGACGGTGATCCGTTTGCTTTTTTTCAATTGCAACCCAGTATTATTGCACCGTTATCGGCAGGACTTTGAAAACAGACCTCACTCAACTGGGTAAGTGACATAATTGCATCGCATCATTGCCCGCCTAGCCGCCCGCAATCCAATCTCGCACACACAGGACACAGCCCGCCGCTGCAAGCAACTTGGCCTCGGACACCGAAATTTCTGACTTTCTCAAAAGCGTGGAGAAAAAAGCCTTCAAACGGGCCTACTACCACGTGGGCGATGAAGAAGGGGCCTTGGACATCGTGCAAGACAGCATGATCAAGCTGTGCAGCCACTACTCGGACAAGCCGGCGCCAGAGCTGCCTTTGCTGTTCCAACGGATATTGTCCAATACCGTGCTCGACTGGTTTCGCCGTCGCAAGACGCGCAACGCCTTGTTTTCCAATCTGGACGATTTTGACCACCGCGACGACCTGGGTGACTTTGATCTGCTCGAAGTGACCACTGGTGCGGCCGACGTCCCCGCCAGTCAAAGTGCTGAGCAATGGTTGGGGCGGGTACAAACTCTGGAACACATTGAAAAAGCCATCATGAGCCTGCCTGCACGTCAACGAGAAGCCTTCCTGCTGCGTTATTGGGAAGAGCTGGACGTTGCTGAAACAGCCGCCGTGATGGGCTGCTCTGAAGGCAGCGTCAAGACCCATTGCTCCCGCGCCATCCAGTCCTTGAGTAAAACCTTGGCCCACCAAGGCTTGAAACCATGAAAAATTCCCAGACATCCGCCACTGCCATCACCGCCGACATGGACCTTTGGGGTCGAACCTTGGCCGCGAAATTGGACGTGGCCTCGCAAGATTTAGGGCATGACATCGGCGAGCGGCTGCGCGTGGCACGCCAAATGGCCTTGAAGGCTCGCCCCATGCCGCAACGTTTGATGCGCCACAGCCTGGCCGTGCAAGCCAATGGCACGCTCAGCGGGCAACCCGACGAGGGCCTCAACCTTTGGCGCATCTTGGCCTCGGCCCTGCCTTTGTTGGCGCTGGTGTCAGGCCTGATGTTCATTCAGGCTTTGCAACAAGACTTGGCCGAGACCGACATCGCCTCAGTTGACTCGGCTTTGCTGCTCGACGAATTGCCACCCAACGCCTACACCGATCCAGGTTTCGTGCAGTTTCTCAAAATCCAGCTCCATCAAAACGCTCGGCATGACTGAAACGGGTTGGAAATTTAGCCTTGATTGCAATGGTGAGCCGACTGCACGTCGGCCTGGCCTGACCTGTTTCAGACCAGGACTGATCCACTGGTGCCTGAGTCTTCTTGCTCTGAGCTTGAGCATGCACATTGGGGCTCAAACACCAACAGCCTCACCCGCGACTGCTCCGACCGCGGCTGAGCAACAGAGTGCATTGCCCAGCGCGTCTGTTTCAGGCAACGCCCATTCTGGCGCGCCATCTGATCCAACTTTGGCGGCCACACCTGCACTAGGGCACAGTGCGCAACTCCCGTCGACCTCCAACGCCCCCAATACCCCCTCCGTCCACGATTCGGGTGCCTGGCAGTCCTTGAGCAAACGTCAAAAACTGGCCCTTGCGCCTTTGGCAGCGGATTGGCATGAACTGACGGCTCAGCAACGCCAAAAATGGCTGACCCTGTCCAAAAACTTTTTCCAGTTGAGTGACGAGGAACAGATGACTCAGCACAGCCGCATGCGGGAATGGGCGGCGCTCAGTCCTCGCCAACGCAGCCAGGCGCGCTTTCACTTCAACACCACCCAATCCCTGTCTGCCCAAGACAAGCGGGCCCAGTGGGAGGCCTACCAGGCGCTGTCCGATCAAGAAAAACACAAGCTGTCTTCGGGGCCCAAACCCCCTGTCAAAAGTGCCGCCCGCAGTTTCGCGACGCCCAGCACCCGCTTGGTCAGTCCCCCACTGCTGCCCGTCAACGCCACACGGGCGATTCAGCGTGTGGCGCCTTCAAAACCGATTCACCCCAAAACCTTGCTGCCCCAGCCTTCTTGAATCCATGCAGGGCGGTTCATCAGCGCATTTGCGCCACAATTGGGTGCGACATCTGAACGCTCAATGCCTCACGCGGTGACGCTCTAACCATCCGGCCTGGGCCTGCTGGCAGCGCTGAAGCCTTTCGCCATCCGATATCCATCATCCATTGCTGCCATGACCCAGCGCATGCCCTCCTCACAGACACACCCCGTACCGCTGGCAGACAACCCGCTCGCCGCCCCATCGCTCAAACGCCGCATGGCCTGCTGGCTTTATGAAGGCATGCTGCTCTTCGGTGTCGTGTTCATCGCGGGCTACTTGTTTGGCACGCTGAGCCAGACCCGCCACGCTCTGGACAACCGGCCAGGCTTGCAGGCCTTTCTGTTTTTGATCCTCGGGATTTATTTCACCTGGTTTTGGCACCGGGGCCAAACCCTGGCCATGAAAACCTGGCATGTCAAAGTCGTCAGCGCGCAAGGCTTGCCCCTGAGCCAAAGCCGCGCCCTGCTGCGCTACCTGCTGAGCTGGATGTGGTTTTTGCCGCCGCTGCTGCTGACCATTCCCTTAGGTCTGCCTCCCGGCTCGATTGGTCTGCTCAGTTTTGTCTGGGTGCTGTTCTGGGCCCTGCTCAGCCGGTTTCACCCTGAGCGCCAGTTCTGGCACGATGCCTGGGCTGGTACACGGCTGGTATCTGCCCAATGAACAAACCATGAACATGCCCCACCCTCTCCAAGTAGCCAAACCGGCCTTCTCAGTTTGCGTTTACTGCGGCTCCAAGCCCGGCAAACAACCCGAATTTGCGCAAATCGCGGTGCAAGTAGGCACCTGGATCGGCGCGCACGGCGGCCAACTGGTCTATGGCGGCGGGCGCAACGGCCTGATGGGCCTGGTGGCCGAAGCCACGCTGGCCGCAGGGGGCACGGTGGTCGGCATCATCCCAACGGCCCTGGTCGAAAAAGAATGGGCGCATCACGGGTGCACTGAACTGCATGTGGTGGACACCATGCACGAGCGCAAGCGCCTCATGGCCGACAAGGCTGACGCGTTTTTGGCCCTGCCCGGCGGTATCGGCACGTTTGAAGAATTGTTTGAAGTCTGGACCTGGCGACAACTGGGATACCACGACAAACCTGTGGGCATCTTGAACAGCCTGGGTTATTACGATGGCCTGATGGCCTTCATGGGACAGGTGGTGGAGCAAGGCTTCATGGCCGACTGGCAAACCGAACTGGTGACACTGGCCACTGAGCCTGAAGAACTGTTACAAAGCCTGGTGCAAAAAGCAGGGTTTTCACCCCGGGCCAAAATTGAACTGCTCTGAGAGCGCTTGAAGGCGTGGGGGGGTGTTGACCCACCCTCACCCAACCCATCAGATCGCGGTTTCGTCCTGTTCGCCGGTGCGGATGCGTACCACGCGTTCGACCGAAGTCACAAAAATCTTGCCGTCACCGATCTTGCCCGTGCGGGCCGCCTTGATGATGGCGTCCACACAGCTGTCCACGTCGCCGTTCTTGACCACCACTTCCACTTTGACTTTGGGCAAAAAGTCGACCACGTACTCGGCACCTCGGTACAACTCGGTGTGGCCTTTTTGACGGCCAAAACCTTTGACTTCGGTCACTGTCAGGCCCGTCACGCCGCATTCGGCCAAGGCTTCACGCACTTCTTCCAGTTTGAAAGGTTTGATAACGGCGGTGATCTGTTTCATGTGAAATATCCTTGAAAGATAGAGAGCGCCTGGATTCAGGCCCGAAACTTGTTGGTCATAGGATAACGCCAATCCTTGCCGAAACTGCGGTGCGTCACGCGAATGCCCACGGGCGACTGGCGGCGTTTGTACTCGTTGAGCTTGATCAGACGGGTCACTTTCTCCACATCGGCGCGCTCAAAGCCATCGGCAATCAGCGCCTCCACGCCCTCGTCGTTTTCCATGTAGCGCTGAATGATCGCGTCCAGCACCTCATAAGCGGGCAGGCTATCCTGGTCTTTTTGGTCAGGGCGAAGCTCGGCGCTTGGCGGGCGGGTGATGATGCGCTCAGGGATAGGCTGGCTGCCTGTGCCATAAGGGTCGTTCAAGTTGCGCCAGCGCGCCAGGTCGAACACGCGGGTCTTGACCACGTCCTTGATCACCGCAAAACCACCCGCCATGTCGCCATAAAGCGTGCAGTAACCCGTGGCCATCTCGCTTTTGTTGCCGGTGGTCAGCACAATGGCCCCCGTCTTGTTGGACAGCGCCATCAGTAGCGTGCCGCGAATGCGGGCCTGGATGTTTTCTTCGGTGGTGTCTTCTTTCAGGCCCTCAAACTGCGCCGACAGCGCCTGCTTGAAGCCATCGAACAGCGGCGCAATCGAGATCTCGTCATAGCGCACATTCAAGCGTTTGACCATGTCGCGCGAATCGATCCAACTGATGTCGGCCGTGTAGGGCGAGGGCATCATCACCGCGTGGATCTTGTCAGCACCGATCGCGTCCACCGCAATCGCCAAAACCAGCGCCGAATCGATACCACCCGACAAGCCCAAAATCGCGCCCTTGAAACCGTTTTTGCCCAAGTAATCGCGCACGCCCAGTACCAGCGCATCCCACAGCTCGGCGTCCGCGCTGGCCATGGGCACCAAAGCGTCGGGCATGGCGTTCAAGTCCAGAACCGAGGCTGCGGGTTGAAGCTGAACCATCATGGCCGCTTCGCGAAAGCCTTCGGCCCGCGCCACCACTTGGCCTTGGGCGTTCAGGGCAAACGAGCGCCCTTCAAAAATCACCTCGTCCTGGCCACCCACCAAATGCGCATAAATCAACGGCAAGCCGCAATCGGTCACCCGCTCGCGCATGCGCTGTTCGCGCTCTGGGCCCTTGCCCGCATGAAAAGGCGACGCATTCAGCACCGCCAACACCTGCGCACCAGCGTCACGCGCCAGTCGGGCAGGCTCGTCAAACCAGGCGTCTTCGCAAATCAGCAGGCCAACCCGCACGCCCTCGACCTCGAACACCCCAACCCCGTTGCCAGGCGTGAAATAACGGCGCTCGTCAAACACCTGGTAATTGGGCAACTCGCGCTTGTCGTAAGCGCAGACCACCTGCCCCTCGCACAGCACGCTGGCGCGGTTGTGGCGGCGCGTCACAGCCACGCTGCGGGTGCGCACGCCACCGCCCTCGGGGTGGCCCACCACCACATGCAAGCCCTTTAACCCAGCCAGTTCGCGGGCCACCGTTTTCAGGGCATCATCGCAGGCGTCGATGAATGACGGGCGCAAGAAAAGATCTTCGGCCGCATAGCCGCAAATCGACAACTCGGGCGTGACCAACAGCCTCGCCCCTTGGGCGTATGCCGCGGTGGCGGCGCCGATGATTTTTCGGGCGTTGCCCGGCATGTCACCGACGACGAAGTTGAGCTGGGCCACACAAATTTGGAGAGTCATACAGGTGCCGGAAAATATGAGCTTGAATTATGTCACCCGGGTCCAAGATGACCTCAGTGCCATCGCGCCTGAAGCCTGGGACAGCCTGCTGGCCCGGCAAGACGCCCCTTCCCCCTTCATGCAGCATGCCTATTTGTCGGCCATGCAGACCAGCCAATCGGCCGCACCCCAGACCGGCTGGACTTTGCAAGTCATCAGCCTGTGGCGTGGCACCGTGTTGGCCGCCGCCTGCCCTCTCTACATCAAGACCCACTCACGCGGCGAATACGTGTTTGACCACGCCTGGGCAGACGCCTACCAACGCCACGGTCTCGACTACTACCCCAAAGCCCTGGTCGCCTCGCCCTTCACGCCCGTGCCCGGCAGCCGCTTGCTGGCCGAGTCCGATGCCGCGCGCCAAGCCCTCTTGGCCGCCTTGCTGGACATGTGCCAAACCAACAACATCCCGTCGCTGCACATCCTGTTTGGCAGCCCGCAAGACCTGCAGGCCTGCGAACAAGCCGGCCTGCTGCAGCGCGACCAAGTGCAGTTCCACTGGCAAAACCAGAGCTGGCGCGACTTCGATGACTTTTTGGCCAGCCTGACGCAAGAAAAGCGTAAAAAAATCCGGCAAGAACGCCGCAAAGTAGCCGATGCGGGCGTGACGTTTCGCGCCGTGCGCGGCCCCGACATGACGGACGCCGACTGGGCCTTGCTGCTGCGCTGCTACCAGCAAACCTATTGGGAACACGGCAATGCGCCGTATTTGACCCCAACATTTTTCGAGGCCATGCGCTGCGACATGGCCGACAACTGGCTCTTGTTTGTGGCCGAACACGCGGAGCAGCCCATCGGCATCAGTCTGATCGGCCTGCATCTGGACGCCCAAGGCCAGCCCGAAGTGGCCTATGGTCGCTATTGGGGCGCGCTGGCCCGGGTGGACTGCCTTCACTTTGAAGCCTGTTATTACCAGCCTATTGATTGGTGCATCCAAAACGGCCTCAAACGCTTTGAAGGCGGCGCACAAGGCGAACACAAAATGGCCCGCGCCCTGCTGCCCACCCCCACCCACAGCGCCCACTGGCTGGCGCACCCGGCGTTTAATGAGGCGGTGGCGCGGTTTTTGGAGCGAGAAAAAGCAGGGGTGGAGAACTACCTGGAAGCGCTCAATCAGCACTCGCCGCTGAAAAAGTTGCCATAAATCAGCCGCCATGACAAAACGCCCGCACGGCGCAGGCCCTGCAGGCGTTGGGTGCCACAGCCAGCGCCCAACAAGTTGAGCGCTAACCCAGCCGCATCAGGCCTTGGTTTTGTTGTAAGCCGCGATGCCGTCCAAAATTTCCTTGTGCGCGGATTCTTTGCCTTCCCAGCCCAAGACCTTGACCCACTTGCCTTTTTCAAGGTCTTTGTAGTGCTCAAAGAAGTGAGCGATCGCGTTCCGGCGCATCGCGTTCACATCTGAGATGTCTTGCCAGTGGTCGTACATCGGCAAAATTTTGCTGGTCGGCACAGCCACCACCTTGCCATCCACACCGGCCTCGTCTTCCATCATCAAAATGCCCAAGGCGCGGCAGGGCACCACCACACCGGGGTGCAAGGCGTAAGGGGTGATCACCAACACGTCCACCGGGTCTCCGTCGCCAGACAGGGTTTGGGGCACGTATCCGTAATTGGTGGGGTAGTGCATGGCCGTGGTCATGAAACGGTCCACGAACAAGGCGCCGGTTTCCTTGTCCACTTCGTACTTGATCGGATCGGAGTTCATCGGGATTTCGATGATCACGTTGAAAGTTTCGGGCGCTTGTTTGCCGGGGGTGACGTTGTCGAGGGACATCTTGCAGGTCTCGGGGTGAAAAGTTAATGAAAAACGAAGATCACTAGGGATTAACCCCGATTTTACTTTCACAAGGCTTGCGCAGATCGTGATGCAGCCTCTTTAATGTGCTGTTGGCCAATCGTTCTCCGGTTTCGGTGATCGAGGAAGCAACGCCATGGAGGGGTCTCCAGTGCGTTGCCCCTCTGTTCAGCGACAACCATCGAGGAGATCAACGATGACAGGAAATTCAGCGCTCATTTTGGCGCTCGTATGTGGTTTGATTGCCGTGGCTTATGGCATTTGGGCCCGAGGGTGGATCCTTTCTCAAGATGCCGGCAATGCCCGGATGCAGGAAATTGCAGCGGCCATTCAGGACGGTGCGGCGGCCTATCTGGCCCGGCAATACAAAACCATCGCCATCGTCGGCGTGGTGCTGGCCATCCTGATGGCCATCTTTCTGGATGGCATCACCGCCATCGGCTTCGTGATCGGCGCGGTGCTCTCTGGCGCGTGCGGTTTCATCGGCATGAATGTGTCGGTCAAAGCCAACGTGCGCACGGCCCAAGCCGCCACCAAAGGCATTGGCCCGGCGCTGGACGTGGCGTTTCGGGGTGGTGCCATCACCGGCATGCTGGTGGTGGGCTTGGGTTTGTTGGGTGTGTCCGGTTTTTACTGGTTTTTGGTGGGCAACGGCAACCTGACACCCGACAAGAACCTGGCCAATTTGCTCAACCCCCTGATCGGCTTTGCCTTCGGCTCCTCGCTGATCTCAATTTTTGCCCGACTGGGCGGCGGCATTTTCACCAAGGGCGCTGACGTGGGGGCCGACCTGGTGGGCAAAGTGGAAGCTGGCATTCCCGAGGACGATCCACGCAACCCCGCTGTGATTGCCGACAACGTGGGCGACAACGTAGGCGACTGCGCCGGCATGGCCGCCGATCTGTTCGAGACGTATGCCGTGACCTTGATCGCGACCATGGTGCTGGGAGCCTTGCTGATTTCAGCTGCCCCAGGTCAGGCCGTGCTGTACCCGCTGGCCTTGGGCGCGGTGTCCATCATCGCCTCCATCATTGGTTGCTTCTTCGTCAAGGCCTCTCCGGGCATGACCAATGTGATGCCTGCGCTCTACAAAGGCTTGGCCATCTCGGGTGTGCTGTCTTTGATCGCCTTTTACTTTGTCACTACCTGGCTGATGCCTGACAACGCCCTGGGCGCTGCGGGCAGCCAAATGAAACTGTTTGGCGCCTGTGCTGTGGGTCTGGTGCTCACGGCCGCCTTGGTCTGGATCACCGAGTTCTACACCGGCACCCAATACGCCCCGGTGCAGCACATCGCTCAGGCATCGACCACCGGCCACGGCACCAACATCATCGCTGGCCTGGGCGTGTCCATGCGCTCCACCGCCTGGCCGGTGATGTTCGTCTGTCTGGCCATCTGGACGGCTTATGCGCTGGGTGGCTTGTACGGCATTGCCGTGGCGGCTACGTCCATGCTGAGCATGGCGGGCATCGTGGTAGCGCTGGACGCTTATGGTCCCATCACCGACAACGCGGGCGGCATTGCAGAAATGGCCGAAATGCCCAGCAGTGTGCGCGACATCACTGACCCGCTGGATGCCGTGGGCAACACCACCAAGGCCGTGACGAAGGGTTACGCCATTGGCTCGGCAGGCCTGGCCTCGCTGGTATTGTTTGCCGACTACACGCACAAACTGGAAGCCTATGGCAAAGCCATCAGTTTTGACTTGTCCGACCCTCTGGTCATCATTGGACTGTTCATTGGCGGGCTGATCCCCTACTTGTTCGGGGCCATGGCCATGGAAGCGGTGGGCCGGGCTGCAGGCAGTGTGGTGGTTGAAGTGCGTCGCCAGTTCAAGGAGATCCCCGGCATCATGGAAGGCACGGCCAAGCCCGAATACGGCAAAGCCGTGGACATGCTGACCACGGCTGCCATCAAGGAAATGGTCATTCCCAGCCTGTTGCCGGTGGTGGTGCCGGTGCTGGTGGGTCTGATCCTGGGCCCCAAAGCTTTGGGCGGTTTGTTGATGGGTACCATCATCACCGGCCTGTTTGTGGCCATTTCCATGTGTACCGGTGGTGGTGCTTGGGACAACGCCAAAAAATACATCGAAGACGGCCATCACGGCGGCAAGGGCTCAGACGCCCACAAGGCAGCAGTGACCGGTGATACGGTGGGAGACCCTTACAAGGACACCGCTGGCCCGGCGATCAACCCGCTGATCAAAATTATCAATATCGTGGCCCTGCTGATCGTGCCGCTGGTGATGAAGTTTCACGGGGGCTGATCTTCTTTGCAATGTCTTACAGGCCCGCTTCGGCGGGCCTTTTTCATGGCGTTTGCCCAAGCCTGATAGGCGCTTGTCTCTTGGGTGATTTTCAAAATCCTGCCTGGGCTCACAATAGCCCCATGCAAATGAATTTCATCGCCAACCAATCCGTCCCCGCCCTGGCAGGGCAAACCATCGATGTACTCGACCCGTCTGACGGGCAGGTTTTCGATCAGATCCCGCGCAGCCAAGCGCCCGACATCGACGCCGCTGTTGTGGCGGCGCGAGCCGCCTTCAACGGCCCCTGGGGCAAGCTGAGCGCCGTGGAGCGTGGTCGCTTGCTCATGAAGTTGTCGCAAAAAGTGAGCGAGCATGCCGCCGAGCTGGCCGCATTGGAGCAGCGCGATTGCGGCAAGCCCACCAAACAGGCCACCGCCGATTCAATGGCATTGGCACGTTACTTTGAGTTTTATGCCGGGTCCTGCGACAAGCTGCACGGCGAAACCCTGCCCTACCAAAACGGTTACAGCGTGCTGACCTGGCGCGAACCGCATGGCGTGACGGGCCATGTGATCCCCTGGAACTACCCGATGCAGATTTTTGGGCGCAGCGTGGGCGGGGCTTTGGCCGCAGGCAATTCCTGCGTGGTCAAACCGGCCGAAGACGCTTGCCTGAGCCTGATCCGGGTGGCGCAGCTGGCGGCCGAAGTGGGTTTTCCTCCCGGGGCCATCAACATCGTCACCGGTTATGGCCACGAGGTGGGCGACGCATTGGCCCGCCACGCGGGCATTGACCACATCAGCTTCACCGGCAGCCCCCGCGTGGGCACTTTGATCCAGCAAGTGGCCGCCGAGCGACACTGCCCGGTGACGCTGGAGCTGGGCGGCAAAAGTCCACAGATCATTTTTGAAGATGCCGATCTGGACGCGGCGATTCCCGTCGTGGTCAATGCCATCGTGCAGAACTCGGGCCAGACCTGCAGCGCAGGCTCACGCGTCTTGATTCAGCAAGGCATTTACGAGCCACTTTTGAAGCGCCTGGGCGAAGCCTTTGGCCGCTTGCAAGTGGGCTCGGCGGCCATGAACCTGGACTTGGGGCCTTTGATCCGCGCCAGCCAATTAGAGCGAGTGACGGGTTTCTTGGACCAAGCCAAAGCGGACGGTATCGCCACCGTGGCACAAGGGAAAATCGCAACGGGTGTGCCTGCGGGTGGCTTTTACCAGGCCCCCACTTTGCTGCGCGACGTGCCGGTGATGCACCGACTGGCCCAAGAAGAAGTGTTTGGCCCGGTGCTGTCGGCCATGTCCTTCACCGACGAAGACCACGCGGTCGAGCTGGCCAATGCCACCGAGTTCGGCTTGGTCGCCGGTATCTGGACGCGCGACGGTGGACGCCAGTTTCGCATGGCCAAGCGCGTGCGCAGCGGCCAAGTGTTCATCAACAACTACGGCGCAGGCGGCGGCGTGGAGCTGCCCTTTGGCGGCGTCAAATCGTCTGGCTACGGCCGCGAAAAAGGCTTTGAAGCCCTGCTGGGCTTCACCACCCTCAAAACCGTGGCCATCCAGCACGGTTAAAGCGCCCGCATGCGGGGCATTCCATTCTTGACCATGCTGCCTACAAGGCGTAGCGGCTGGGGCACAATCCACTCCCATGTCTGAACGCGTCATTCCGCTGGTTGACCAGCGCCATCCCAGCTTGCCTTTGCCCCCGCTGCCTGCGGGGCATGACCTGAGCGCATTGCCCTTGGACGGCCTGAGGCGCCCGCTGACCGATTTGCGCATCAGCGTGACCGACCGCTGCAACTTTCGTTGCAGTTATTGCATGCCCAAGGAAGTCTTTGACAAAGACTATGCCTACCTGCCTCACAGCCAATTGCTGAGCTTTGAAGAAATCACGCGCATCGCCAGCGTTTTCGTGGGCCGTGGCGTGCGGAAAATTCGCCTGACGGGCGGTGAACCCCTGCTGCGCAAGAACATCGAAATCCTGATCGAACAATTGGCCGCGCTGCACACCCCCGACGGCCAGCCGCTCGATTTGACACTGACCACCAACGGTTCTCTCTTGGCGCGCAAGGCCCAAAGCCTGAAAGACGCAGGCCTGCAACGTGTCACCGTGAGCCTGGACGGGCTGGATGACAAGGTCTTTCGCCAGATGAACGATGTGGATTTTCCCGTGGCCGATGTGCTGGCCGGGATCGAAGCCGCGCAGGCCGCTGGCCTGGGGCCGATCAAGGTCAATATGGTGGTCAAGCGCGGCACCAACGAACACGAAATTTTGCCCATGGCGCGGCACTTCCAGGGCACAGGCATCGTGCTTCGCTTCATTGAATACATGGACGTGGGCGCAACGAATGGCTGGTGCATGGACGAGGTGTTGCCCAGCGCCGAAGTGGTTCGCCTGCTGCAAACCGAGCTGCCACTGTTGCAACTCGACCCGTCCACCCCCGGCGAAACCGCCGAGCGCTGGGGTTATGCCAACGCCCAGGGCTTGCATGACAAGGCCTTGGGAGAGATCGGCGTGATCAGCAGCGTGACACAAGCCTTTTGCGGTGACTGCAATCGCGCCCGCTTGTCCACCGAGGGTCGCCTGTATTTGTGCCTGTTTGCCAGCCAAGGCTACGACCTTCGCCAGCTGCTGCGTGACCCGACGCAGACCAATCACGCGCTGGCCCAGACGGTGGACGCCATATGGCGTGGGCGCACCGACCAATACTCGGTGCTGCGCAGCCTGCGTGGCCCCGACACCACCGCCAACGGCTACAGCCGCCGGGTGGAAATGAGCTACATCGGAGGCTAAGCGCCATGCACAACACCACCGCCATCACCGGCCTGATTTTGGCGGGCGGGCGCGGCTCGCGCATGGGCGGCCTCGACAAGGGCCTGCAGAACTTTCGCGGTCTGCCGCTGGCCCTGCAAAGCCTGATGCGCCTTCAGCTGCAAAGCCTGCCGCCCCAGGAAATTTTGATCAACGCCAACCGCAACCTGGCCGCTTACGAGTCACTGGGCGTGCCAGTTTGGCCCGACAGCATCGACGGTTTTGCGGGACCTTTGGCGGGCTTTCTCACCGGTCTGGAGCGCTGCGAAACCCCGCTCTTGCTCACCGTGCCTTGCGACTCACCGCTGTTTCCGCTCGATTTGGTGGAGCGTCTGGAACAAGCCCTGAACGACCAAGACGCCGACATGGCCATGGCCGCAGGCCCTGAAGCCGATGGCACGGTGCGCCCGCAACCGGTGTTTTGTCTGCTCAAAACCGAGCTGCTGGAAAGCCTGGTCAAGTTCACGCAAGGCGGGGGCCGCAAGATCGATGCTTGGACCGCCCAACACCGCTGCGCGATCGTGCCATTTGACTTGCCGGGCGACAGCCCACATGCTTTTTCCAACGCCAACACGCTGGCCCAATTGCAACAACTCGAATCCCTTTGAACCGAGCCGCACGGCAGCACCGTCCCCATTGCCAATGCCATTGCCATGACCACCCCTGCCCTGTCCCTTGATCAGATCGCCGAGCGCCTGCAAGGCTACGACCCACAGGCCTTGTCGGCCAGCCAGGTCAACGCGTTTTTGGCCCAACTGGTGCAGCCGGTGCGCGAACAAGAGACCGTGCCGCTGATGCAGGCCCACGGCCGCATCCTGGCGCATGACGTGGTCTCGCCCATCAGCGTGCCGCCGCACGACAACTCGGCCATGGACGGCTACGCCCTGCGCGGTGCGGAACTGCAGCCCGGACAAGCCAGCCGCCTCAAGGTGGTGGGCACGGCGTTTGCCGGGGCCGCCTGGCAAGGCACCGTGGGCGCCGGTGAATGCGTGCGCATCATGACCGGCGCCATCATGCCCGTCGGATTGGACACCGTGGCGCCACAAGAGCTGGTGCAAACCGAGGGCGACACAGTGCAGATTCCTTCTGGACTGCTGCAGTCAGGCGACAACCGCCGCCTGTTGGGCGAAGACCTGATGGCCGGGCAGCCTGCCTTGCGCGCAGGCACACGCTTGAGCCCCGCCGCCTGCGGCCTGCTGGCCAGCCTGGGGTTGCCCACCGCCACCGTCTGGCGCAGACCCAAGGTGGCCTATTTTTCAACCGGCGACGAAATTCTGAGCCTGGGCGAAGCGCCCCGCGAAGGCGCGGTGTACGACAGCAATCGCTACACCGTGGCGGGCCTGATACAGGCACTGGGCTGTGAACTGATCGACATGGGCGTGGTGCGCGACGATCCGGCAGCCTTGGAGCAAGCCTTTGTGGAAGCCGCCGCGCAAGCCGACGCCATCATCACCAGCGGTGGTGTGAGCGTGGGCGAGGCCGACCACACCAAGGCCATGATGAAAAAGCTGGGGGACGTGGCGTTTTGGCGCATCGCCATGCGTCCCGGTCGGCCCATGGCGGTGGGCCGTATTCAACGCGGCGAGCGCTCGGCCGTGCTGTTTGGCCTGCCCGGCAACCCGGTGGCCGTGATGGTGACCTTTGCCGCCTTTGTGCGCCCCGCCCTGCAGCAACTCATGGGCTGGCCAGCGCCCCCATTGCCTTTGCTCAAGGCCAAAAGCACTGAAGCACTGCGCAAAAAACCCGGCCGCACCGAATACCAGCGCGGCATCGTGCGCACCAACACGGCGGGTGAGCTTCAAGTGAGCATCACCGGGAACCAGGGCTCGGGCGTGCTCAGCTCGATGGTGCAGGCCAACGGCCTGATCGTGCTGGGTCATGCCCAAGGCAACGTGGTTGTGGGAGACGAAGTCGATGTGATGATGTTTGAGGGCCACCTTTGAGCCGCGGGACTTCACCTGCATGAAAAAAGCGGCCTAGGCCGCTTTTTTCATGCATCAGAGGCTGCACAGCGCCTGCGGATCAGGCGATCAATGCACCGCGGTCTCGGGCGGAGCCTCATGCGCCACCGCCTTGTTCGGCCCTGGCACCGATTTGCGGGCCAACAACGAGTACATGGTGGGCACCACAAAGATGGCCAGCAAAGTGCCCAAGCTCATGCCGCCCACAATCACCCAGCCAATTTGCGTGCGGCTTTCAGCACCTGCGCCGGTGGCCAAGGCCAGCGGCACCGCGCCGAGCACCATCGCACCGGTGGTCATCAAGATCGGTCGCAATCGCTGCGCCGACGCCTTGACCAAGGCCTCTTGCATGTTCATGCCTTGTTCGCGCAGTTGGTTGGTGAACTCCACGATCAAAATCCCGTGCTTGGTGATCAAGCCCACCAGCGTGATCAGGCCGATTTGCGAATACACGTTGAGCGAGCCTCCCGTGAATTTGAGCGCCAGCAGCGCCCCAATCATGGACAAGGGCACTGACAGCATGATCACAAAGGGATCGATGAAACTCTCAAACTGAGCAGACAAAACCAAGAAGATGAACAGAAGCGCCAGCACGAAGACGACCACCAAAGCGCCCTGAGAGTTCTTGAATTCGCGCGATGTACCGTTGAGCTCGGTGGTGTAGCCCGGTTTGAGCACCTTGGCCGCCGCTTCGTCCATGAACTTGATCGCTTCGCCCAGCGAGTAATCAGGGGCCAGGTTGGCGGTGATGGACACCGAACGGCGCTGACCAAAGTGGTTGAGCTCGCGCGGCGACACGCTCTCTCGCACCTTGACCAGGCTAGAAAGCGGTACCATGGTGTCGTTGCGACCACGCACCTGGATCACGTCGATGTCGTCCGGCGTGTTTCGGCTGGCGGCCAAAGTTTGCACGATCACATCGTATTGCTCGGCATCGCGCTTGTAGCGCGTGACCACGCGCCCCCCCAGCATGGTCTCGATGGTGCGGGCCACCACCTCGATGCTCACGCCCAGTTCGGTGGCCTTCACGCGGTCCACCTCGATGCGCAGCTCGGGTTTGTTCAGACGCAAATCCACATCAGGCGACAAGATGCCCGGGTTCTTGGCCACCTCGTCCATCAATTGCCGGGTCAACTGATTCAAATTTTGGTAGCTGTCGGAGGTTTGAATCACAAAGTTAAGCGGTCGCTCGCGAAAGCCCTGTCCCAAGGAAGGGGGGGTGATCGGGAACGCGTTGACACCCGGCAGGCTGTTGAACTTGCCACCCAATTCACGCGCGATCTCCAGGGTCGTGCGCTTGCGCTCGTCCCAGTCCACCGCGCGGTAAACCACCGAACCTTGGCCGACTGTGGGGTTGCCCATGTTGGCAAAAATACGATCGAACTCGGGATAAGCCTGACCGAACTTCTCCAGCGAACGGGCATAGCGGTCGGTGTATTCCAGCGTAGAGCCATCGGGCGCATTGACGGTGGCCAAAATCACGCCCCGGTCTTCCAGCGGCGCGAGTTCTTGTTTCATGGTGGGGTAAATCATGGCAATGCCAGCACCTGACCCGATCATGACCAGCACCACCACCCAACGGGCGCGGTTCAGGATCAACGTCAACAGGCTTTCATAGCCGTTGGACAATCCCGTGAGCATGCGTTCCATGGAGCGGTCGAACCAGCTGGGGTTGGGGTTGTGGCGCAGCAGTTTGCTGCTGAGCATCGGTGCCAAGGTCAAGGCCACAAAACCGGACACGATCACCGCGCCTGCCAGCGCCAGCGCAAACTCGCCAAACAATTTGCCGGTGCGCCCAGGGGTGAAAGCCAAGGGTGCAAACACTGCAGCCAGCGTCATGGTCATGGCGATGACCGCAAAACTGATCTCACGCACGCCCTTGATGGCGGCAGAAAACGGGTCCAGCCCCTCTTCGATGTGCCGGTAAATGTTTTCCAGCACCACGATGGCATCGTCCACCACCAGTCCAATGGCCAGCACCAGCGCCAACAGGGTCAAGGTGTTGATGGTGAAGCCTGCCAAAGCCATCATGGCAAACGCCCCGATCAAACTGACCGGGATGGTGATGATCGGAATGATCGAGGCCCGCAAGGTTCGCAAGAACACGAAAATCACCAAGGCCACCAGAACCACGGCCTCAACGATGGTGGTGAACACATTCTTGATGGATCGGTCGATGAAGACCGAGTTGTCGTTGGCCACCTCGATCGCCATGTCACCGGGCAAGTCTGCCTTCAGACGGGGAATCATCTGGCGCACGCCGGCCGACAGCTCCAGGGGGTTGGCCGTGGCCTGCCGAATCACACCTGCAGAAATAGCCGGCCGCCCATTGAGCCGCACCGCGCTGCGGTCATTGGCGGCGTCTTCCTTGATCTGGGCGACGTCGCGCAACTTGACCGGAAAGCCGTTGACGCTGCGGATCACGATCTCGCCAAACTGGCCCGGGCGGGTCAGGTCGGTCTGAGAAGACACACTGAACTCGCGGTTGGTCGATTCAATCCGGCCCGCAGGCAGCTCGAGGTTGCTGCGCCGAATGGCGTCTTCCACGTCTTGTGGGGTGAGCTTGTAGGACGACAGGCGGGCATGGTCCAGCGAGACGAGCATGGCGTATTTGCGTTCGCCAAAAATGCGCACATCGGCCACGCCCGTGACGGTTTGCAGTCGCGGCTTGACCACGCGGTTGACCAAGTCATTGATTTGCAGGGCATTGAGCGTGTCACTGGAAAAAGCCAGCCAGATCACCGGAAAGGCATCGGCTTCGACCTTGGCAATCACCGGCTCTTCGATGGCTTGAGGCAAACGGTTGCGCACCCGCGAAGTGCGGTCGCGCACCTCGGCAGCCGCCGTGTCGGCGTCTTTTTCCAGACGAAAGCGCACCGTGATCTGCGACTGCTCGGCGCGGCTGATGGACGTGATGACATCCACCGCATCAATGCCGGCAATCGAATCTTCCAGGGGTTTGGTGACCTGCGACTCGACCACTTCAGCCGAGGCCCCAACATAGCGGGTGGTCACCGTGACGGTAGGTTCGTCGATTTTGGGGTATTCGCGCAGTGACAGGCTCTTGAAGCTGACGGCACCAATCAACACGATCAACAAGGACATGACCACGGCCAGAACAGGCCGACGGATGGAGACTTCAGCGAGCTGCATCGGCTTCCCTCAGGCAAGGGTTGGGACCAGACATGGCGGCCGCAGAACGGCCCGAGCCCTGGCTGGGCCCTGCAGCGCCCGAAGGGCGAGCACCTTGCGGCCCTGCACCTTGTGGTGCAGCACCTGCCGGTGAAGCGCCTGACCCTGCAGCGCCGGACTGCCCAGGGGGACCTCCAGGCTTGCCACCTGCGGCCTGGGGCAAGTCCACCACGCGCACAGCCGTGCCGTCTTTTTGCAAGCGCTGATGACCCGCCGTGACCACGGTGTCGCCTGCAGCCAGGCCCTCCAAGATTTCCACCTTGCCCGGCTGACGCAAACCCACTTTCACAGCCACGCGTTCAGAGACCAAGTTACCAGGCTTGTCACCCTGCACCACTTTGACCACAAAGGTGCGTCCACCTTGCGGGATGATGGCTTCCTCGGGAATGACCAAGGCGTTTTCGCGCGCGCCAAAGACTGCATTGACTCGAGCGAACATGCCTGGGCGCAATTGCTGTTGGCGGTTGTCGATGCAGCCACGCACGCCGACAGAGCGGCCATTGGCTTCGATCAAAGGGTCCACGGCTTGCACGATGGCCGAGAAAGGCCTCCCTGGCAAGGCGTCAACCGTCAGCTGCGCTTTTTGACCCGCTCGGACCTTGGCTTGAAAGCGCTCAGGCAAACGGAAATCGAGCAGCACCGCATCGATGTCTTCGACGTTGACCATGTCAGCGCCGTCTTTGAGGTAATCGCCCACGTTGATTTGCTTGAGGCCGGTGATGCCATCAAACGGCGCCAGGACCTGCAAGCGCTGAAGCGTAGCCTGTGCCAGAGACAACTTGGCGCGCGAGACCTCCAAGGCTGCTGCGCTCTCGTCCAGCGAGCGCTGGCTGATGAAGTTTTGCGCCACCAGTTCCTGGTTGCGCTTGTGGTTGGCCTCGGCGATGGACAGTTCTGCGCGCGCCTGAGCGACCTGGGCCTGCTGCAGCTGATCCTCCAACTGGACCATCAACTGACCCTTGCGCACGCGCTGGCCATCGTTGAAGAAAATCTGTTTGACGCGCCCACCAACTTCTGGGCGCAGCATCACGCCCTGGCGTGAGCGCAAACTGCCCACGGCCTGGGTCTCGTCCACCAGGGTCATGCTCTCGACCTTGGCAACTTCCACTGTGGGCGCCCGGCCTGCGCCGCCTGCCGACCCGGCCCCTGGCGCACCAGCGGGTGCACCACCGGAGGCAGCGGCAGGACCGCCAGGCGCAGAAGCAGCCGCCGCGGGGGGGGCCGCACCGTCAACCGGGGCCTTGTTTTGCCACCACCATGCGGCCCCAGAGGCCGCGGAAATGCCCAACAGGGCCAGCACTGCATATTTATTCTTGTAAGCCATTCAGGTTTCTCTCAGGTTGCACACGCCAAGACTGCAGAAATGTAACAGCGTGCAAGCGATTTCCCCATAGGTTCAAGGGCTTTGATACAGGCCAAGCCTTTGGCATCCGTGCAGCATGGACTTGGTCTATGCGATTTGGACGTCCCATTTCATCGGCCCAAGGCTTTGTCCACGCCCTGGTTGGCGAGTGCATCAGCCCGCTCATTGCCCGGGTCACCGTTGTGGCCTTTGACCCAGCGCCAATCAATTTGGTGTCCCGAAGAGGACACCACGGCGTCGAGTTTTTGCCACAGGTCGGCATTTTTGACGGGCTGCTTGGCGGCGGTTCGCCAGCCCCGGGCTTTCCAGCCGTGGATCCACTCGGTGATGCCTTTGCGGACGTATTCGCTGTCCAGGTAAAGCGTGACCTGACAAGGTCGCTTCAGAGCCAAGAGGCCTTCGATGACGGCCGTCATCTCCATGCGGTTGTTGGTGGTGTTCAACTCGCCGCCAAACAGTTCTTGCACATGCTGGCCGGACTGCAGGCGAACGCCCCAGCCGCCGGGGCCGGGGTTGCCTTTGCAGGCCCCATCGGTGTGAATTTCAACGTGGGTCAAAAGCGTCTTTCTTGACAGGGGGGTGGGCCATGAAGGTATCGGAGTGGGCTACGGGCGCAGTCGCTGCAGCGGGCGATCGTACCGTGCGCCACTGGCGCGTCGGCAGCAAGCGTCCCCCGGGCACACGTTTGGTGGCCATCAACAGGTAGACACCCCCCAAAATGGGCCACCACCGCTCACCCGCCTGCTCCATCCAACCCAGGCGCTGCATCCAGCGCTCACTGCCCAGGGCTGGGGTCCACCCCCCGAAACGGCTCACTTGAACCTCAAAACCCAGCAGCCTCAGCCAATCGCGCAGGCGCCGATAAGCGATCAGGCTCTGCACCGGCGCGCCCCCAACAAGGCGCAGGCTGCCGCGCAGAGGCCGCCATCCCCACAAACTCATGGGATTGAGCCCCGTGATCAGCACTTGCCCCTCGGGAATCAGCACCCGTTCGACCTCGCGCAAACAGGCATGTGGGTCGGCCGAGCGCTCCAAAGTGTGCGGCAACACCACCAGGTCCAGGCTGTCGGCTTGCCAAGGCCAAGCGCGGCTGTCCAGCCAGACGTCGGGGTCATCCTCCAGCGGTATTGCAGGGGGCGGGGAGTGCGGTGGCGGCAAGTTGGGCCGCTCTGGCGCGCACAAGGCCTTATTCGATTGAGGCCATTCGAACTCGGCGCCCGCTTGCCAGCGGTGGGGCATTCGGTTGTGGCGCAAGGCCTTGAGCTCTGGCCAGCCCAGTTGCACCGCGTGGTAGCCAAAGACATCGGCCAGCAGCGCATCGGTCTGGGCTTGCTCCCAAGCCAACAAGCGAGAAGCCACCGGCTGACCGAGATGCGCCAGCCAAGCGGGCGGGGGGGGTTGGCTTTCTATAATCGAATGATTCATGAAACTCATTGCCCTGCCCGCTTTCGCAGACAACTATATTTGGTTGTTGCACACCGACCAACATGCCCTTGTGGTGGACCCCGGCGACAGTGCGCCCGTGCTGGCTTGGATGCAAGCGCACCCAACTGTGCAGCTGGACACGATTCTAGTCACGCACCACCATGCCGATCACACCGCAGGCCTGGCCGAACTGGTGACCCGAACCGGGGCACGAGCATTGGGCCCCGCCCTCGAACAAATGCCCGTACCAACACGAGGCCTGCAACAAGGCGACCGCTTTGACTGGCATGGGCTGCAGTTTCAAGTCCACGAAGTGCCTGGCCATACCCTGGGTCACATCGCCTTTTGGGCGCAGCCCACGGGCCAGGACCCGCTGCTCTTTTGTGGCGATACGCTGTTTTCGGGCGGCTGCGGCCGTTTGTTTGAAGGCACACCGGCCCAAATGCTGGACTCACTCGACCGCTTGGCCGCCTTGCCTGATGCCACGCGGGTTTGCTGCGCCCACGAGTACACCTTGTCGAACCTGAAGTTTGCACTGGCCGTTGAACCCGGTAACTTGGCGCTGCAAGACCATTTGGCGCTCTGCACGCGTCTGCGCAGCCAAACCCTGCCCACCTTGCCCGTGGCACTTCATACCGAGCGCGCCATCAACCCTTTCTTGCGAAGCCGCCAGACCTCTGTAGCTGCGGCGGTGCAACAGCATGACCGATTGGCCGTGGATGATGTCACCACCTTTGCAGCTCTTCGCCAATGGAAAAACGACTTCCGATGAACATGACCGCCCTAGCCTCAGCCCGCCTTGTGCGCCCCAGCTGGGCATTGCTGCTGGCGGCTTTTATATCTGGATGCGCCACCTCGGTGCCTACCCCTGAGACTCCCATGGAGCGCCTGCCAGCGGCCGAGGCAGCACCCACAACGCCTGCACCAACCGCTTTGACGGTGCCGGCGCCCTTTCCCATTACAGGTCCTGTGGGGCCTTTGACGCCTGCGGTGACCGAAAAGAACGGGGAGCGGCCGGTGGCCCTCAAGCCCCATGCCATTCTCGGCCTGCAAGAGCAAATTGACATTTGGGAGCGCATCCGCCGCGGCTTTGCCATGCCCGATCTGGACAACGATTTGGTGCGCAGCCGCGAGCAGTGGTATGCCAGCCGGCCCGACTACATGCTGCGCATGACCGAGCGCTCGCGGCCTTACCTGTTTCACATCGTTGAGGAACTGGAGCGGCGCAAGATGCCCACCGAGCTGGCTTTGCTGCCCTTCATCGAATCGGCCTTCAACCCACAAGCCGTTTCCAGCGCCAAGGCTGCGGGCATGTGGCAATTCATGCCGGCCACAGGCAAATATTTCGACCTGAAACAAAACCTCTTCAGGGATGAGCGACGTGATGTGCTGGAGTCCACCCGCGCAGCACTCGATTACCTGCAAAAACTTTACACCATGTTCGGCGACTGGCACCTGGCCCTGGCCGCCTACAACTGGGGCGAAGGCAGCGTGGGCAGGGCTCTGGCGCGCAACAAAGCGCAAGGATTGCCACTGACCTACAGCGACCTGCGCATGCCCAACGAAACGCGTTTTTACGTACCCAAGTTGCAGGCGGTCAAAAACATCGTCGCCCAGCCCGAAGCCTTCAAAACCGAGTTGCCGCTGATCCAGAACCACCCTTACTTCAAGAGCGTGGCCATCGAACGGGACATCGACGTGGCCATCGCCGCCAAACTGGCCAACGTGAGCCTGGACAACTTCAAGGCCCTGAACCCGGCCATGAACCGTCCCGTGATTTTGGCAGCAGGCACGCCGCACATCCTGCTGCCTTGGGACAACGCCACGGTCTTTCAAAACAACCTGCAAGCGCATTCAGAACGCCGCCTGTCCAGCTGGACCGCATGGCAAGCACCTCGCACCATGCCGGCCGAAGAAGTGGCCAAGCAAGTGGGGATGTCCGTGGAGCAATTGCGCAGTGTCAACGGCATTCCGGCTCGCATGCTGGTCAAGGCCGGGTCCACTTTGCTGGTGCCGCGCCAAGGCAAGCTGGACAACGATGTGACCGAGCACCTGGCCGACAACGGCCAACTGCTGCTGGCCCCCGAGTTGGTGTTGCGCAAGATCACAGTCAAGGCTCATCAAGGCGATACGCTCATGCGTTTGGCATCACGACACGGCGTGAGCGCCACCAACGTGGCAGACTGGAACCGGCTCAAACCGAACGCCACGTTATTCAACGGACAAACCCTGAGCATTTATGTGCCGGCCAAGGCCTCCCGAAAGTCAGTGCCTCAGCGCAGCAAAGCACCCGCCAAAACCGCTGCACGTTCCGACAAGCGTTCCAACAGGCCTGCAGCCCAAACTGCAACCCAACGCTGAACAGAACATCTTTTGCCCAGCACCTCGAAGCTGTTGGGCGTTACGTTCATGACGCCGCAGATCATGCCAACCGACGGCTTTTGGACTTTTGCGCGAAAACGTTGGTGAATGTGCGCTCAGGCACCAGCTGTCTGAGCCCGTAAGTGCCGATCAACTTGGCATGCACACGCCAGGCGTGCGTCACATCCTCGCTGCGCACAAGCCCATCCACTGCATAAGACTCCCGCAGCTTCTCAAATGCACCAAGGTAGATCGCCCGGTCGCCCATCCAATGGCCCGCAGGAACGGCGCGCAATATGTCCGTCAAGCCGGCTGTCTGCAGCCACTTCAGGGCCTGCACCACACCATCGCTCAGGGCCTGCACCCGTTCAGGATTCAGTTGCAAAAATTCAGCATGCGCGAACAAACTGGCTCCAGGCACCGCGCCTCCCATCAAGTGGCGAGTGCCTTGAAGGGTTCGGGCATCGCACAGCATTCGGATATCGTTTTTTTGCTCCAGCCAGTACATGACCGGGTCCGGATTGCACAGGGCATCGATGCTGCCGCTGCGCAGCACCTCCATCACCCCTTGTGACGAGCCCACCGGAACAAACACCACATCCTCGGCAGTCAAACCTTGACGCGATAGCCATTGGCAAGCCGTCCAGTAGGTGGTTGAATCCAATGCCGAAATGCCCAAACGCGCGCCCCGGATGTCAGCACCTGAGCGCCAGGCCAAGCCGCCACGCGTACTGCCCCCCAGGCTGACTTGTGGCGTGCGGCTCATTTGCACAAAACTTTGGTAATTGAGCCCCTTGAGGTGCAGGGCAAACAGGTGCTCGTAAGCCCCGGCCACCACATCGGCCTGCCCCGACAGGGCCATGCTCAACGCCTTGGCGCCCGATTCCTGTGGCAACCACTCCAGTTGGATACCCGCCTGCCGAAAAAACCCCAGCCGCTCAGCCAGTGTCAAGGGCAAGTGGTAAAGGCTGTGGCTGGCGGCCAGGGCCAAACGCACGCGTGGCAAAGCGCGACTGGCCTCGGAGGACAGCGCCATGGGCGCATGCGCTGATGCCAATGAACCAACGGCAGCCAGCAACAGCGATCGGCGAGAGGCGTGGGCTGAATTCACCCGCATCACTCCTGAAGAAAAATGCACACACACACAGCTTAATCAGGCGCAGCGCATCGCGCATCGGGATTGATCCCGATCGGGTTTTTACGTAATGGATTGCAGGTAATTGACAAGCCAAAAAGCCACCGACTTGCAGCTCAGGGTCTGTTCAGCGCTGCCGCTGAAAGGACCTATCCCACAAGGTCAGCGCCGATCGACCAAAGCGTGGGCAATGGTGCCCAAGTCCACGTATTCCAGCTCGCTGCCTGCGGGCACACCGCGGGCCAGTCGGGTGACCTTCAGCCCTTGCTGGCGGATCATTTCAGAAATCACATGGGCGGTGGCTTCGCCCTCGGCGGTGAAATTCGTTGCCAAGATCACCTCGGTCAACACCCCATCGCCCACGCGTTGCTTGAGCTTGGCCAGGCCGATGTCGTGCGGGCCAATGCCGTCGAGCGGGCTGAGCTTGCCCATGAGTACAAAGTACAAACCCCGGTAGGTGCCCGTGCGCTCAATGGCCGACTGGTCGGCCGGGGTTTCGATCACGCACAGCAGCGTGCGGTCTCGGGCATTGTCCAGACAGGTGTCACACAACTCGGCTTCGGTGAAAGTGTGGCAACACGCACAGTGGCGGATTTTTTGAACCGCATTGTCCAGTGCCGCAGCCAATTGCCGGGCCGTGGCCCGGTCGTTTTGCAACAACTGAAAAGCCATGCGCTGGGCCGACTTGATGCCCACCCCTGGCAAACCCTTGAGGGCCTGCACCAATATGGCAAGGGCGTGGGTGTCGGCCATGTTCAGGCGCTCAGAAAGGCAGCTTCATGCCCGGTGGCAAACCGGCGGTGAGTTTGCCCATTTTTTGCTGCGAAACTTCTTCGGCCATGCGAACGGCATCGTTGAAGGCAGCAGCCACCAGGTCTTCCAGCATGTCCTTGTCGTCGGCCAGCAAGCTGGGGTCGATGGTCACGCGGCGCACGCTGTGTTTGCAGGTCATCAGCACCTTGACCATGCCGGAGCCAGCTTGGCCTTCGACCTCGACGAATGCCAATTCGTCCTGGGCTTTTTTCAGGTTGTCCTGCATGGCCTGGGCCTGCTTCATCAGTCCTGCGAGTTGTCCTTTATTGAACATGTTGATTCCTTTGAAAAGAGGGGGAAATGAGGGGCGAAAATCAAATCAGCTGGATGCTGCCGGGCACAATTTTGGCCCCAAAGTCGCGCACCATGGCTTGCACCAAGGGGTCGTTTTGAATGAGCACTTGCGCGGCCACCATCTTTTCAGCGGCTTGGACAGCCAGACGCTTGGCGGGGCTGTCGGTCACGGGGCCCACTTCGATGCCCAGTTTGACATCGCCATGGCCGGCAGCCTGCAAAGCTGTTTGCAAACGCTCGCGGCTGGCCGGATGGTTGAGTGTCTCACGCTCCACGCGCAGTTGCCATTGATCGACATCGCGCGCCAACAACTGCGACTGCAGGGCCAACTCGCGCACCAAGGCCGTGATGGCCTCTTGTGACATCAGGCCTTGCACCACCTCCAGCCAGACATCGCCTTCGGGCGTGGCTTGCACAGCCGGCGGTGCAGCCAGCGTGGGCATATCGGCGCGCCCAGACGGGGCCTCGCGCACAGGCAAAACGCGCAAAGCGGGAGCAGCTTGACGAAGCTCGGGCACAGCAGCGTGTTCCACAGGCGTGGGGAGGGCCTGGACATCGGCGTAGTCGGTGGTGTCGGGCCAGTCCTCCCAAGGGGGGGGCTCGGACAGGGTCGGCTCGGCTTGCGCATGGCCGATGACAGGCTCAGCGGGCGACGCGGACGGCACAGGCCTGGCCATGGGAGCAGCAAGCGGTGCAGCGACGGCTGCAACCATGGGTGGCGTGACCTCTCTGGGCGAAGTGGCTTGTGGGGCTGGCTTGGGCTGCGGGTCGGCAGCGACTGGCGCGGCAGCTCGGGTGGGCTCAGGGGTGGCCCGAGGGCTGGTCAGCAGGCTTTTTTTTTCTGCCGGCCCCACCTGGGGCTTGAAGGCCAGCAGGCGCAGCAGCACCATGGTCAGAGCCGAGTACTCGTCGGGCGCCAGGCCCAGCTCGTTTCTCCCGTGCAGACAAAGGCTGTAGAGCAATTGGGTTTCTTCGGGGGGCATGGCAGCGGCCAGTTCGGCCAAGCCCTGCGTGTCAGGGTCTTCGGCATCTTGTGCCATGCCGGGCACCATTTGCATCACGGCCATGCGCTGCAGCAGCATGGCCATGTCTTCCAGAGTGGCGGCGGCCGAAACGCCTTGCAGGCGCAGGGCGTTGATTTGGTTCACCACCGCCGCGCCATCGCCTTCGGTCAGGGCACGGATCATGTGTAAAACGTGGCTGCGGTCCACACTGCCCAACATTTGGCGCACGCCCGCTTCTTGCACCAAGCCATTGCCGAAGGCAATCGCTTGATCGGTCAGGCTCAACGCATCGCGCATGGAGCCGCGCGCTGCGCGGGCCAATAGGCGCAGAGCCAGCGGCTCGGCGCTCAGCTGCTCAGCGGCCAGTACCTGAGTCAGGTGCTCAAAAACAGTCTCGGGGGCCATGGGTCGCAGGTTGAACTGCAGGCAACGCGAGAGGACCGTCACGGGCACCTTTTGCGGATCGGTCGTGGCCAAGACGAATTTCAAATACTCGGGAGGTTCCTCAAGGGTCTTCAACATCGCATTGAACGCGGTGTTGGTCAGCATGTGCACTTCGTCGATCATGAAGACCTTGAAGCGCCCCTGAACCGGTTTGTACACCGCCTGCTCCAGCAGGCTTTGCACCTCGTCCACACCCCGGTTGGACGCCGCGTCAAGTTCGGTGTAGTCCACAAAACGCCCGGCATCGATGTCGCGGCAGGCTTGGCACACGCCACAGGGCTCGGCGGTGATGCCGCCCTGCCCGTCGGCGCCTTGGCAGTTGAGCGACTTGGCCAATATGCGCGACACCGTGGTCTTGCCCACCCCCCGGGTGCCGGTGAACAAATAGGCGTGGTGCAAGCGTTGTTGCACCAAAGCATTGGTCAAGGCCTGCACCACGTGCTCTTGCCCCACCATTTCGGTGAAATTGCGGGGGCGGTATTTGCGCGCGAGGACAAGGTAAGACATGGACGTTGATTCTATCGGGCCGGGGCGCAGATTCTGACCGGGAGGTTGGGACAAAATTCCGGCCCAAGGGCAAAGCCTGCGCAAGCTCGCCTACAATCAACACCGACGGGCCTTCCCGCATGGTGAAGCGGCCAACCGGGTCAGGTGGGGAACCAAGCAGCCCTAACTGTGAATCCAGTGCCGGGGTCAAGGCTCGTCACCCCCCCCATCTTTGCCAAGCGCGGCACTCCCAAGCGCCCAGCCCGCAGTCTTAACCTGGCGGCGGCACATCGCGCCCCAAGATGCGCTGCCCCAGCCATTTCAAACCAGCCCTGATGTCCATGCGCCGGCTTTGCTGCTGCGCCACCGGGTGAGCTTGGCCTGCTTGCAGTGGCGGGCCGATGTCAAATGAAAACACGTAGGCCGGCTCTTGCCCCATGCGCAAGTCGGTGACCAACAACTGTCCGTTTAGGTCAGTGACCTTGTAAAAGCCATCGGTGAACCTCGCCAGGCGCTGCAACTGGGGGTGATTGGCATGTTGCGTGGCCAGCGCCCCGCCGCGCTCGTGCGCCACAAAGCGAATGTCCCGCCCGCCGTCCATCAGCGCATAAAACCCTTCATGAAAGCGTTCGCCATCGAGCGCCACCACGCGCCACAGCAAGGTGCTCAAGGGCGCGGGTGTGACCAGCATGTGCTGACTGGGCAAGCCCTGCGCCTGCAGCGACTGGCGGGCATGCTGCGTGACCCAGCCCTGCGCCAGCGCGCTCCAGGCCAGGTAAGCGGTGCTGAAAGCCAGCGCCCAGCCATTGATGCGCAAAGCCCTGCCCACGGGTTGGACACGAAAAGCGGCCACCACCCCGACCAGCAAGGGCAATGAATAAGCCGGGTCGATGATGAACATGCTGCCCAGGCCATAGGCCTCGTCGCTGAAAGGCTGGAAAACCTGGGTGCCGTAAATCGTCATCAAATCAAGCAAGGGGTGGGTGACCAGCGCCAGCATGAGCGCCCACCACCAGCGGCCATACAAGCGGGCCTGGTGGTGGATGCGGCTGACCAGCCAGGCCATGGGAAAAGCAAACAGCGTCAGCAACAACAAGGCATGCGTCTCGGCGCGGTGCCGAATCATGTTCAGGATCGGGTCACCGTGGTCGAGCAACACATCCAAGTCGGGCAGCAAACCTGCCACACCGCCCCACACCGCCGATTTCCAAAGCGCCGTGCGACGCCCCATGACGGCCACGCCGATGGAGGCGCCCAAAAGAACTTGTGTAACGGAATCCATGGATTTATTTGGAAATTTGACGCAGGTCAACACGATAGCGGCTTTGACAAGGCCTGTGGCCTACCGGGTCGAACCGGCACAGCCCCAAGCAGCGATGCCCCCAATGCGCTGACGCCCTTGGCTTGGCGAGATAATGTGGGCTGTTTGTTTTTTGTACCTTGATCGAATCTTCGCCATGTCCACCAATGCCACTTCCTCTGTCGCCCACACCCACATGCCTTCAGTCATGGCTTGGACCGATTCACTTCACACGGGTGACGCCCGCATGGACGAGACGCACCAGGAATTCGTGGACATGATCAACCAGATATTGGCCACCCCCGAGGAAGAGCAACTGCCGGTTTACAAATCGTTTTTGGACCACACAGTGGAACACTTTGCGCAAGAAGAGCGCTGGATGCTGGCCACCGGTTTTTCGGCAGACAACTGCCACGCAGAACACCACGCCACCATTTTGGAAACCATGCGCGTGGTGGAAGCCCATTACCTGGACAGCGACAAAACCATCATCACCCGCATGGCCGAAGCGCTGGCCGAATGGTTCCCCGGTCACGCCAATAGTATGGATGCGGGCCTGGCCGCGCACCTGAAATCAGTGGGTTTTGACAGCGAGAGCGAAACCCTGGCCGACCCTTCGACCATCAAAACCGTGACCATGTCGGGTTGCGGCAGCGTCAGCTGCAGTTAAAGCCCCTACCCAAAAATCAGGGAAAGCCACAACAGGTCAGAAGATCTGTCATGGGCTTGGTGAACTGACGTGCCGCTTCGTCCCAAGGGTTGTGATCACTCCACCGTGATCTTTTCATCTTTCACAATTTTGGCCATGGCCGGGATTTCGGCTTTGAGCCAGTTGCCAAACTCAGCGGGGCTCATGCCGGATGGTTCCGCACCCAGCGTGGTCAAACGCTCGCGCACCTCAGGGATGGCCGCAATGCGCTGCACCTCGGCATGCATTTTGTCGATGATGGCTTTGGGGGTGCCCGCAGGGGCCAGCAGGCCCTGAAAACTGCCGGTCAAAAAGCCAGGCAGGCTTTCGGCCACCGTGGGCGTATCGGGCATTTGCGCATTGCGCTTCACCCCTGAAATGGCGATCAATTTGATCTTGCCCGCCTTCACATGCGGGTATGTGGCCACCATGCCATTGAACATCACGTCCACCTGGCCACCGATCAAATCGGTGATGGCTTGTGCGCCGCCTTTGTAAGGCACATAACCCCACTCGATGCCGTTGCGCTGGGCATACATGACGCCCGCCAAATGCGAGGCGCTGCCCATGCCTGCAGCCACGGCGTAATTGAGCTTGCCCTTTTGGGCTTTGGCGTAGGCCACCAGTTCGGCTGGGGTGTTGGCGGGCACCTTGGTGCTGACGGCCAACAGGTGCGGCGAGTAAGCCACCATCGCCACCGGTGCAAAGTCATTGGCCACATTGAAGGGCAATTTGAACAACGCCGGGCTGATCACCAAATTGCCCACGTCCATCAAGACGAAGGTGTAGCCATCGGGCGCTGCCTTGGCCACCAGATCGGCACCCAGGTTGCCGCTGGAGCCGGGCTTGTTCTCAATGACCACCGGCTGGCCCCAGCTCTCGGTCATTTTCTGGCCGAGTATGCGGGCCAGCACGTCAGAGGTGCCACCTGCAGGGAAAGGCACCACAATTTTGATCGGTTTGGTGGGATAGACCGCCGGTGTTTGGGCCTGTGCTGCACTGCAGAAAGTCACAGCGGCCAAGGTCGAAAAGAGAATTTTGAACATGGTTGAACCTCAGTCGAGTTTGATGTTGGCAGCTTTGATCACTTGGGCCCATTTTTCGATTTCAGCTTTCTGGAAAGCTTGAACCTGCTCTGGGGTCAGCACCGAAGGTTGCATGCCCAGCCCTTTGATGCGCTCTTGCATTTCTGGGCTCTGAATGATTTTCAAAATTTCAGCATGCAGTTTGTCCACGATCGGCTTGGGCGTGCCGGCTGGCGCAAACAAAGCTTGCCAAGACACGACTTCAAAACCGGCAGTTCCAGGCCAGCCCGACTCGCTCACTGTCGGCACTTCGGTCAAGGTGTCGGTCAAGCGCTTGCCAGAAGTCACGGCCAAGGCACGCAGTTTGCCGCTCTGGATGTGGGCGCCCGCCACCACGGTGGTGTCGAACATGAAGTCAACCTGCCCGCTCATCACGTCTTGAATGGCCGGTGCGCTGCCTTTGTAGGGGACATGGGTGAATTTGACTTCGCCTTTGAACGCCAGAAGCTCTTGCGCCAAGTGCTGAGATGTGCCGTTGCCCGCCGATGCACCCGACAGTTTGCCGGGGTTGGCTTTGGCAGCAGTCAACAAATCTCTGAGTGTTTTGTAAGGGCTGTTGGCGGCCACCACCAACACCACCGGGTTGGTGCCGTACAGGTACACCGGTGTGAACGATTTGATGGGGTCATAACCCAGCTTCGGGTACAGGCTCACGTTGATGGCGTGCGAGCTGATGGTGCCGCCCAGCAGGTTGTAGCCGTCGGCCGGGGCGCGTGCTGCGATTTCGGAACCCACACTGCCGCCAGCGCCACCTTTGTTTTCAATCACAAGGGTAGTGCCCAAGGCAGGCCCCAGTTTTTGCGAGACCACTCGGGCCAGGATATCGGTGGTGCCGCCGGGCGGGAAAGCGACCAAATAGTTGATCGGCTTGGCCGGCCAAGGCGCTGCCTGGCTGAAGGCCGCAGGTGTCATGGCGGCTGCGGCGCAGGCCACGGCCGACTGAATGAATTGACGACGTTGTGTCATGGGATGTCTCCTCGTTGTGATTAAAAAGTTCAGGTGATCGGAGCAGGGTTGAACAACACCAATGCGTTGTTCAGCTTCCAATGTTCGGCCCAAGTTTTACGGCCACTGGCCACTTCCAGCATCATGCGAAACAGCTCCCACCCCGCGTCTTCAATGCTGATCTCGCCATCGGCAATGCGCCCGCCGTTCATGTCCATCAGGTCATGCCAGCGCCGTGCCAGATCGCTGCGCGTGGCCACCTTGATGACGGGGCACTCGGCCAGTCCGTAAGGCGTGCCGCGCCCGGTGGTGAACACATGCATGTTCATGCCTGCGGCCAGTTGCAGCGTGCCGCAGATGAAGTCGCTCGCGGGTGTGGCCGCAAACACCAAGCCCTTTTGGTCTGACCGCAACTTTTCGCCCGGTGCCAACACATGCGAGATCGCTGCCGTGCCGCTCTTGACGATGGAGCCCATGGCCTTTTCGGCGATGTTGGACAAGCCCCCCGCCTTGTTGCCCGGCGTGGTGTTGGCGCTGCGGTCCACGCGGCCGCGCTCCAGATAACGGTCGTACCAGTCGAGCTCGCGCACGATGGCCTGGGCCACCTCTGGTGTGGCAGCGCGCTGCGTGAGTTGCTCTACCGCATCACGCACTTCGGTGTTTTCACTGAACATCACCGTGGCCCCAGCACGCACCAACAAGTCAGCCGCAAAGCCCACCGCCGGGTTGGCGGTAACCCCCGAAAACGCATCGCTGCCGCCGCACTGCACCCCCACCACCAATGCGCTGGCGGGCACCGTCTCGCGCCTGCGGGCGTTCAGCCGCTCCAGATGCGGACGCGCGCTTTGCACAATGCTGTCCAGCATCGACATGAAGCCCACATGCTGCGCGTCCTGCAGGCAAACCGTGTCGGGCCCACCCGCAGGATCACGCGCGTCGGTGATCGGGAAACTGCCGGGTGGCAGCAAGCGCTCGGGTTGCAGCTTTTCACACCCCAAACTGACCACCATCACCTCGCCGCCAAAGTTGGGATTCAGGCTGATGTTGCGCAAGGTGCGGATCGGAATGATGGCATCGGGCGCGTCGATGGCCACGCCACAGCCGTAGCTGTGCTCCAGACCCACCACGTCGTCCACTTGCGGGTACAAGGGCAACAACTCGTCCTTGATGCGGCGCACAGCTTGTGCCACCACACCCGCCACGCACTGCACGGTGGTGGTGATGGCCAAGATATTGCGCGTGCCCACCGAGCCATCGGCATTGCGGTAGCCCTCAAAGGTGTGGCCGGTCAGTGGCGCTTGCAAAGACGCCGCCACTGTGGCCATGGGCAGACCGTGCAACTCGCGGACGACCGGCATTTTCAGCAAGCGCTCGTGCACCCAGCGCCCCGCCGCGATGTCTTGCAAAGCATGTCCAATGGGCACGTTGTAGCGTCGCACCGCTTCGCCTTGCGCCAAAGCCACCAGCGACACCTTGTGGCCCTGAGGCACTTTGTCCAGCAAGACCAGCCCCTCTTCAAGAAGGGTGCCGGCGGGCAACCCGCCCTCGTTGACCACAATGGCCACGTTGTCGGCCGGGTGCATGCGCACCAAACGCGGTTGCTCTGCGGATTTCGTTTCGCTCATGCCAGTATCTCCACCCAATTCGGGCCCTGCCCCACCGGCAGGCGTTGGCGCAACGTCAGTTGCCCCGAGTCGCGCTCGATCGCCCATCGGCTGAGGTGGTGTGACAACTGACCCACCACCAGCAAATGCTGGCCTGTCGCATCAATGGCAAAACCCCGGGGCTGGGCTTCAACCGCCGTATGCCCTCTGGGAGAGATGTGCCCCGTGACCGCGTCCACAGCAAAGTGCGCCAGGGTGCTTGAAGTTCGTTCACTGGTGTACAGATGACGCCCATCGGGCGTAAGGTGCAAGTCGGCCGCCCAAGGATTGCCCGTGAAGCCCAGCGGCAAAATGCCCACACTGCTTTGCACGCTGTTCAAACGACCCTGCTGGGCATCCCAGGCCAGCACGTCCACCGTGCCATCCAGTTCGTTGAGCAGATAAACAAATCGGCCCGCAGGGTCAAACCGAAAGTGCCGGGGCCCGGCACCAGCCCGTGCATGCCAAGTGGATGCAGGCGTCAGGCGGCCCGTCTCGGCGTGGAATGCGTACACCATGACTTCGCCACTGCCCAAGCTGGTGGCCAAAACATAACGGTTGCAAGGTGAAGCCATGATGGCGTGGGCATTGGGGCCGGTGGGTACCACCTGCTGCACAGCGCCCACCGTGCCATCGGGCTGCACCGGGCTCACGGTGAGCTGGTGCCCGGGGTAGGAGGCGGCCAGCAAAAATCGCCCTGTGATGTCAGTGCCGATATAGGCCATGCTGGCAGGCAAACCCGCCTCGCCCACACTTTGCAAATCACGGCTTTGCGGGTCAATGGTCAGACACACCACCGCCATCGGATCGCTGCGGCGGGCCGCATACAGCATGTGCTGCGAGGGACTGATGGCCATGGGCATCAGGTTGCCGCCCACGGGCACTGTGCTTTGAGGATGCAGTTCGCCATCGGCCGCCATGTGCAGCACCGAGATGTCGCCGCTGTCGGCATTGGAAACATAAACATGGGCCATGGGGTCACATTTTCTGACAATGGTGCAAAAGCTGAGCGGTCAAGCGTCAAAACCATAAAGCTGAGCAGGGTTGTCCACCAAGATGCGTTGCAGGTCTGCGTGGCGCGCAACCCAGGTGGGCAAGAGGTTCAGCAGGGCGGCATTGGACGGCACGGGGTCTTGGTTGGGGTGGGGCCAATTGCTTGCCCACAAACAGCGCTCGGGGTAATGCTTGGCCAGATAACGCGCCAGGAAACCCACATCATCGTAATGCGGCGCGCCCTGGCGCGAAGTCTCATAAGGTGCAGAGAGCTTGACCCAGACACGGCCAGTGTCCAGCAATTGGCAAAGCGCCTGAAATGCCGGGTCGTCTGTGCCCGCAGGGGGCACCAAAAATTTTCCGGTGTGATCGATCACCAGCGGCACGTCCAGGCTTTGCAAAAGGGGCAGACGTTGCACAAAGTCGCAGCCATTGAACTGCACATCCAAATGCCAACCCCAAGGCCGCACCTTGTTCGCCATGGGGGCCAGCGCGTCCCACCCCAACAACCCGCCAGGAAACATCATCATGCGAACACCCCGCACACCCGCAGCATGCAAAGCCTGCACTTCCGAATCGGTCACCTGCACCGGCACCATGGCCACAGCGCGGGCGCGACCGTCCATGCTGGCCACGGCGTCCAGGGTACAGCGGTTGTCAAAACCATAGCCCGTGGGCTGCACCACCACCACACGCGTCAAACCCAGCGCAGCCTGCACTTGGACATAGTCGGCCATGGGCGCATGTGGCGGCTTGAAGGTGGCCGTGGGTGCCAAAGGGTAGGCCTCGTCATAGGCATGGATATGGCAGTCACAAGCCCCCGGGGGCACAGAAAAAGAAACAGCGGTCATGGCGTCAACCGATCCAGCAAACGTTGCGCGTGTGCCGGATTGACCGTGCCGTAGGGCATTCGCCCTTGCAAAATCTCCGTCGTTTGCACCACGGTTTCCAGCGCCTGATGGGCAATGGCCTGGGGTGTCAAACCGCCCACATGGGGCGTGGCGATCACCCGGGGGTGACGCGCCAATTCGGGCGAAGGCATCTGGTCAGCGGCCCGGCCCACATCCAGCGCGGCACCCGCCAACAGGTCGTGGTCCAGGGCGTGCAACAAAGCAGACTCATCGACCAGTTGACCACGCGATGCGTTGATGAAAAACGCTGTGGGTTTCATGAGTGACAAGGCTTGGGCATTGATCAGATTTTCTGTTTCGGGCGTCGCCGGGGCCAGGCACACCACATGGTCTGCCTGTGCCAGCAGTTCCCGCCAGTCCACTGACTGCGCAGATGGGTCTTGCGGGACCACATGCGGGTCATAGACACACACACGCATGCCAAACGCCTGTGCCAGCCGGGCCACATGGCGACCGATTTCGCCGTACCCAATGATGCCCACACAAGCTCCGCGCAGCTCAAGTCCCATTTTGGGCTCCACTGTCTGACCTTGGCGGTAAGCGACAGTGGCCGCGGTGATGTGGCGACTCAAATCGATCATGACGCCCATCACCCATTCCGCCACCGACGGGCCAAACCCAGGACTGGCGCGTGTGACCAGCACGCCTTCACGGCTGGCCGCCGCCACATCGATGGTGCGAATGTCGACGGCGCAACGCACAGTCGCCAGCAAACCCGGAACAGCGGCAAAAAAGTCGGCATCGAGCACGGTCTGCCGGTAGGCGATCAACACCTCACAGCCTTGGGCAGCTTCCATCAACTCGGCGGTTGACCAGTCATGCGCATCGGGGTTGAGCTTGACGCGGGCCACCTGCTTCAAATTAGCCAACGCCTGCTCACCAAAATAGGTTTGCAGGCGCGGGCTAGGGTGGGTGACCAGCACCGTGGGCACGGCCATGGCTGCTTTTACAAACCCATGCTGCGAGGCAGCCACAGTGAAATTTGCGGCACATAGGTGACCAGGACCAGCACAAACAACAGGATCACAAAGAACGGCTTCATGGCCCTGACCACTTGTTCGATCTTGAGCTTGGCCACCGCACTGCCGACAAAGAGCACCGCCCCCACCGGTGGCGTGATCAGCCCAATGCCCAGGTTGACCATCATGATCATGCCAAAGTGCACAGGGTCCACGCCAATGGTTTTCATGACCGGCAACAAGATGGGGGTCAAAATCAAAATCAGCGGGGCCATGTCCATCAAGGTGCCCAACACCAACAGCATCAGGTTGACGCACAACAAAATCACCCAAGGTTCGCTGCTCAAGGCTGTGAAGATCGTGGTGATCTTCAGCGGAATCTGCATCAAAGTCATGATGTAACCGAAGCTCGCCGCAAAGCCGATCAGGATCATCACGATCGTGACGGTCTTGACCGTGCGGTGCATCAGCTTGGGCAGGTCTTTCCACTTGTAATCGCGGTAGATGAACATGGTCACAAAAAAGGCCCACACCACCGCGATTGAGGCCGATTCGGTGGCCGTGAAAACGCCCGACAAAATACCGCCCAAGATGATGCCCATGGTGGCCAGCCCCCACAGCGCGTCCACACAAATTTTGAGCGCTTCTTTCAGAGGAATCACGCGGCCTTTGGGGTAGTTTTCCCGGCGGGCCACATACAGGCAATACACCGCCAGGCTGAGGCCAAGCAGCAAACCGGGAAAAACGCCTGCCATGAACAGCGCAGCCACCGACACCGTGCCCCCTGCGGCCATGGAATAAATGACCGCGTTGTGGCTGGGCGGGATCAGGATGGCTTGCACGGAACCACTCACCGTGACCGCTGTGGCAAAAGGCCGGGGGTAGCCGTTCTTTTCCATCTCAGGAATCAGCACCGAGCCAATCGATGCGGTGTCAGCCACCGACGAGCCGGAAATGGCGCCAAAAAAAGTAGAGGCCAAAATGTTGACCAGCGACAAGCCACCTCGCACAAAACCGATCAGCACACCGGCAAACGCCACCAATCGCCGCGACATGCCCCCCTCGGCCATGATCGCGCCCGCCAGCACGAAACACGGTATGGCCAAAAGAGAAAACTTGTTCACCCCGCTGGCCATCTGGATCATCACCGCATCCAGCGGCAAATCGATCCACAAAGCCCCCACCAAGGCCGCCATGCCCAAGGCGTAGGCCACAGGCATGCCCAACAACATCAACACCACAAAACTGCCAATGAGAACCAATGCATCCATGATCAGATGGCCTCCGCCGATGTCGGACCTTCGTGGTCAAAAACCACCACGGCACGGTCATGTGCAGGCCCCCAAAACAACACCTCGACCACAAAAACCAAGGTCAAAAATGCGCCCAATGGCAGGGGCAAATAGGTCCAGCCCACCGCCATCCACGGTAAGTCAGCCAAGGTTTGCCCCATGGTGCCCATGACCAGCTTGCTGCCCCACACCACCACAAAACCACAAATGACCAACATCAAAATGTGAACCAGGTAGGCACCGATTTTTTGCACGCCCGCTGGCAAATGGTCCACCAGCATGCCCACGGCAATGTGGGCACCGGCTCGGTAACCCGCGGCCGCCCCCATGAACGTGAAGGTCACCATCAGCAAGACCGCCACCGGCTCTGGCCAGCTCGAGCCCGTACCCAAGACATAGCGGGCGAAAACGCCCCATGGAATGATCAGGCTCATCGCCAAAATCGACAGGCCAGAAATCCAAATGCAGAGCAGGTAAAGGCGGTCAAATAAACGCAACATATTCCAACATCCTCGCGGGCGAGTTCATCAAAACCAAAGGGACGGGGCTTGGCCCGTCCCATCTCGCGCAGCGGCGTCCAAGGCCGCTGCATGCCGGTCACTTGACCGCTTCGATGCGCTTCATCAGCTCGGCGTATTGCGCGCCGTATTTGGCTCGCACAGGGGCAGTGGCGTCATAAAAAGGCTTTTTGTCGACTGCCTTGAACTGAATGCCAGCGGCCTGGAGTTTGGTCGAGTACTCGGTCACGCTCTTGTCCCACAAGGCACGCTGCTCCAATTGCGCCTCGCCAGAAAACTTCATCACACTGGCTTGATCGGCCGGGGTCAATTTATCCCAAGTGACCTTGGACATGACGAAAATTTCCGGAATGATCAAGTGGGTGGTCTGGGTGTAAAACTTCACGCCAGTGGAATACTGGTTAGAGGTGAACAAAGTCGGTGGGTTGTTTTCAGCACCGTCCACCACGCCGGTTTGCAACGCACTGTACACATCGTTGTGGCCCATGCTGATGCCGTTGCCGCCCATGGCGTTCATGGTGTCGACAAACAACGGGTTGCCCATCACGCGGATCTTCAGACCCTTGAGGTCAGCCGGGGTTTTGATTTCTTTTTTGGTGTAAAGGCTGCGCGAGCCGCTGTCCATGAAACCCAGAGCCACCAGTCGGGCAGGGCTTTTGGTGATTTTTTCCAAAATTTCCTTGCCCACAGGCCCGTCGATCACAGCGCGCATGTGCGCCTCGTCGCGGAACACAAAGGGCATGTTGAACACGTTCACATCGGGCACCACCGGCCCCAGAATGCCCAATGAAATGCGGGCGATCTGAATCGCGCCGATCTGGGTTTGCTCCACAACTTCTTTTTCAGAGCCCAAGACGCCGCCTGGGAACATTTGCAGCTTGAAGCGGCCATTGGTGGCGGCTTCAAGCTTTTTGCCCATGTTTTCAATCGCCACCACATTGGGATAGCCAGCAGGGTGCACGTCCGAGGCCTTGAGCACGGTTTGTGCTGAAGCGATTGGGATCATGTTCATGGCCAGCACTGCGGCGGCCGCTGAGGAAAGCAGGTTTCTGCGAAAGTTCATGGTGGTCTCCTGTGAAAGATTGGGGGAAATTGGCATCAACTGAAACTTTGAAAACCCAACACCAAGTCATCAGTTGTCGTACAATCGACAGCATGATTATCGTTGAGCTTCGACATTCGGACAGCTAGGGATTACCCATGGATGCACAGATCTCCATACTGAAAAAGCCTGGCGGCCTGGCGGTACAGCTGGTGCACGCCACGACCGAACAAATCCGCAGCGGTCGACTCAAAGCTGGCGACAAATTGCCGACCGAAGCGGCCATCATGAAAGATTTTGGCGTGAGCCGCACCGTGGTGCGTGAAGCGATTTCGCGGCTGCAGGCCTCAGGTTGGGTCGACACGCGTCACGGCATTGGCACCTTTGTGCTGCCCAAGAGCGAGCACCCGTCTTTTCGCATCAGCCCTGAACAAATGGGCACTCTGCGAGAGGTCATTGCCCTGCTTGAATTTCGCATCAGCGTGGAAACGGAAGCGGCTGCTTTGGCTGCTGTTCGCCGCACGGCGGAGGATTTATCTGAATTGAAGTTGTCACTTCAAGCCTTCAACAGCGCCCTCGAAGAAGGCCGCGACGCTGTGATGGCAGACCACCAATTTCATCAGGGCATTGCCCGAGCCACCCAAAACCACCACTTTGTCGACCTGATGCATTCTTTGGGCGCTGGCGTCATCCCTCGCGCCCGGATCAGCAGCATCCTGACCACTGACCCAGAGAGGCAAAACTACCTGCGCCGCGTCAACCAAGAACACGAGAGCATCTACAACGCCATTGCCGCGCAGGACGTGGAAGCCGCCAGAGCCGCCATGCGCACCCACCTGGCCAACAGCCGAGAACGACTGCGCAAGAGCGACCCCGATAGCCCGGGTTGAAACAACGCGGCCCATCACCCGCGTTTTCCCCAATGGCGAATACGCCATTAAGTTGTACGATGTCTATTGACTAGAATTTTCACACCATGACATCCCATCACACCCCCACCATCACGCGCATGCAGGTGATTCCCGTCGCCGGTCACGACGGCATGCTGATGAACCTCAGCGGTGCCCACGGCCCGTTTTTCACCCGCAACATCGTCATGCTGACTGATTCGGCAGGCCAGACGGGCCTGGGCGAGGTGCCTGGTGGGGAAAAAATCCGCCAAACCCTTGAAGACGCACGCCGCATGGTCGAAGGCCAACCGATTGGCCATTACAACGCTGTGCTCAGCGCCATGCGCCAGCAGTTTGCCGACCGCGACAGTGGCGGCCGAGGCCAGCAGACCTTTGACCTGCGCACGACCATCCACGCCGTCACGGCCGTCGAAAGCGCCCTGCTCGACCTGCTGGGCCAGCACCTGAATGTGCCGGTTTGCGCCTTGCTCGGCGATGGCCAGCAGCGACAGCGGGTGCAAATGCTGGGCTATCTGTTTTATGTGGGCGACCGCCAGCAGACCGACCTGCCCTACCGCAGCGAGCCGGACCAAGGCGACGACTGGCTTCGCCTGCGCCACGAAAAAGCCATGACCGCCGAGGCTGTGGTGCGCCTGGCCGAAGCGGCGCAAGCGCGCTACGGCTTTCAAGACTTCAAGCTCAAGGGCGGGGTGCTGCGCGGCGAAGAAGAAGTCGAAGCAGTGGTCGCCTTGCACGAGCGCTTCCCCAAGGCGCGCATCACGCTCGACCCCAACGGGGGCTGGCTGCTCAAAGACGCCATCCGTTTGCTGCGCGACCACCGCAGCACCATGGCCTATGCCGAAGACCCTTGCGGTGCAGAAGGCGTGTTTTCGGGCCGCGAAGTCATGGCCGAATTCCGCCGCGCCACCGGCTTGCTGACCGCCACCAACATGGTGGCCACCGACTGGCGCGAGATGGCCCACAGCATCCAACTGCAGTCGGTCGACATTCCGCTGGCCGACCCGCACTTTTGGACGCTGCAAGGCTCGGTGCGCGTCGCGCAGCTGTGCCAGATGTACGACCTGACCTGGGGCTCGCATTCCAACAACCACTTTGACATTTCGCTGGCCATGTTCACCCAGTGCGCCGCTGCCGCACCCGGCAAGGTCACGGCGATTGACACGCATTGGATCTGGCAAGACGGCCAGTTCCTCACCCAAGACCCGCTGCAAATCAAGGACGGCTATGTCGATGTGCCCGCCAAACCGGGCCTGGGCATCGAGGTGGACATGGACGCGGTGATGAAAGCAAATCAGCTTTACCAACAACACGGTCTGGGTGCCCGCGACGACGCCATCGCCATGCAGTACCTGATCCCCGGCTGGAAGTTCAACCACAAGATGCCCTGCATGGTGCGCTGAAATCAAGGTCACCACACGCACTCCCCCCTTTTGAGGAATCACACCATGGACATGCCCATCAACCATTTCAAACACGCGATCCAGTCGGGTCAAAAGCAAATTGGCCTGTGGTCTCACCTGTGCAGCAACATCAGCACCGAAATCCTGGCGCACTGCGGCTTTGACTGGCTGCTGCTGGACATGGAGCACTCGCCCAACGACCTGACTGAAATCGTGGCGCAATTGCAGGCCATGAAGGGCAGCCCCACCACGCCAATAGTGCGCCCGCCATGGAACGACATGGTGACCTTCAAGCGCCTGCTTGATGTAGGGGTGCAATCCCTGTTGGTGCCCTACATTCAAACTGAAGTAGAAGCGCAACAAGCGGTGTCCTACACCCGCTACCCGCCCCACGGCGTGCGCGGCTATGCAGGTGCGCCCCGCGCCAGCCACTACGGCCGCGTCAAAGGCTACGCCCAACACAGCAGCGAAGAAATTTGTCTGTTGCTGCAAGTGGAAACCGTGCTGGGCCTGAAGAACATCGAAGCCATTGCGAACGTAGACGGCGTGGATGGCGTGTTCATCGGCCCTGGTGACTTGTCGGCCGCTTTAGGCCACTTGGGCAACCCCAAGCACCCCGAAGTGCTCAAAGTCATCGACGAGTCGATTGCCCGCATCCGGGCTTGTGGCAAAGCAGCGGGCATCCTGACCGGTGATGAAGCCCTGGCCAAGCACTACGTCGAACAAGGCTGCCTGTTTGTGGCCGTGGGCGCCGACCAGAACGTGCTGCGCGACAGCGCCACGGCTCTGGCGGGTCGTTTCAAATTCTGAATTTCAAAAACCCCATGCTCAAAACACCGGCCTCCCCCATTCGATTTCCCCGCCTGCTCCTGACGGGTGCGGGTGGCAACTTGGGCAAAGAACTTCGCCCCCGCCTGAAAGGCTATTGCGACGTGCTGCGCGTGAGCCACAGGCGAGAACTGGACCCAGCGGGTGCTGGCGAAGAGGTGCAACTCGCATCGCTCGAAGACAAAGACCAGATGATGGCCTTGCTCGAAGGTGTGAACGCAGTGGTGCACATGGGCGGGGTGTCCACCGAACAACCCTGGGAGCCGATTTTGGCGGGCAACATTGTGGGCATGGTCAACCTGTACGAAGCCGCCCGTTTGCAAGGGGTCAAGCGCATCGTGTTTGCCAGCTCCAACCATGTGACGGGCTTTTACCGCCAGGACGAGGTGGTCAACACCCGCATGCCGCCCAAGCCCGACGGGTTTTATGGGCTGTCCAAAGCCTTTGGTGAAGACCTGGCCCAACTGTATTGGGACCGTTGGGGCATTGAAACCGTCAGCCTGCGCATTGGCTCCTCGTATGCCGAACCCAAAGACCGCCGCATGCTGGCCACCTGGCTGAGCTTTGACGACCTGGAGCGTCTGGTCGTGTCTGCCCTGACCGCGCCCATCGTGGGCCACAGCATCATTTACGGCATGTCCGACAACCAGACCACTTGGTGGGACAACACCCATGCCAAACACCTTGGTTACCGCCCTTTGGATTCGTCCGACGTGTTCCGCCCTGCCGTGGAAGCACGCCAATCAAGCATCGACACACAAGACCCAGCAGCCATCTATCAGGGGGGTGCGTTTGTGAAAGCCACACCCCACGGCTGAAGCACGCCACAAAAAATTTCAAGCGCACTGTCCCAAGTTTCACAAGCTGGCACTGCCCCAGCGGCTACGATGTTGACCAGTTCTGCTTGATAAAAACCCAGGAGACCCCCTATGTCCGTGATCACCACCATCGAAGACCTGCGCGTTTTGGCCGAAAAACGCGTGCCGCGCATGTTTTACGACTATGCAGACAGCGGCTCTTGGACCGAGAGCACCTACCGGGCCAACGAAAGCGATTTTCAGAAGATCAAGCTGCGCCAGCGAGTGGCCGTGAACATGGAAAACCGCAGCACTGCCAGCACCATGGTGGGCGAGAAGGTCGCCATGCCCGTGGCCATTGCGCCCACGGGCCTGACGGGCATGCAGCACGCAGACGGTGAAATTCTGGCTGCCCGCGCTGCCAAGAAATTTGGCGTGCCCTTCACACTGTCCACCATGAGCATCTGCTCCATCGAAGACGTGGCCCAGCATGCCGGTGAAGGCTTCTGGTTTCAGCTCTATGTGATGAAAGACAAGGGCTTCATCGAGCGCCTGATTGACCGCGCCAAAGCCGCCAACTGTGGCGCGCTGGTGCTCACTCTGGACTTGCAAATTCTGGGTCAGCGCCACAAGGACCTGAAAAACGGCCTGTCTGCACCGCCCAAGCTGACGATCAAGAACATGATCAACATCGCCAGCAAGCCCCGCTGGGCCCTGGGCATGCTGGGCACACCGCGTCGCCAGTTCGGCAACATCGTGGGCCATGTCACAGGCGTGGCCGACATGAGCAGCCTGTCTTCGTGGACCGCCTCGCAGTTTGACCCCGGCCTGAATTGGGGCGATGTGGAGTGGATCAAAAAGCGCTGGGGCGGCAAGCTCATTTTGAAGGGCATTCAGGACGTGGATGACGCCCACATGGCGGTGCAATCGGGCGCCGACGCCCTGATTGTCAGCAACCACGGCGGCCGCCAGCTCGACGGCGCACAGTCCAGTATCGAAGCCCTGCCCGCCATCGTGGATGCCGTGGGCCAAAACATCGAAGTGCACATGGACGGCGGCATCCGCAGTGGCCAGGACGTGGTGAAGGCCCGCGCCCTGGGCGCCAAGGGCGTCTACATTGGCCGCTCCATGCTGTATGGCCTGGGCGCCATGGGCGAAGCGGGCGTGACCAAAGCGCTGGAAATCATCCACAAAGAACTGGACCTGACCATGGCCTTTTGCGGTCGCACGCAAATGGACACGGTGGACAAGAGCATCTTGCTGCCAGGCACTTTTCCCACAGGTCAGTAAACCGGACCGGCCAGGGCTTGGGCAAAGCCAAAACCCCTTGGGGCCGCGCTATGCTTGATAGGTGACCATTTCACCTGTTTCAATCACCGTGGCCCCTCCTATACGCCGCATTGCCCACCTCGACATGGACGCGTTTTACGCGTCTTGCGAGTTGCTGCGCTACCCGCAGCTCAAGGGCTTGCCCGTGGTCATTGGCGGCGGCCGCCGAAAGGAAGACGACCTGCTGGGCAAACTGCAAGCGGCTTACCCCGATGGCGAGTGGACCGAAGACACCTTTGCCGAACGGCTGGACCGGATCCCGGTGGATTTTTTCCCACGCATCGAGGGCTACACCGGGCGCGGTGTGATCACCACCGCCACTTATGCGGCGCGGCAGTTTGGCATCGGCTCGGCCATGGGCCTGATGAAAGCCGCCAAGCTCTGCCCACAAGCCATTTTGTTATCGGTGGACTTTGAGCGTTACCGGTACTTTTCGCGCACCTTCAAAAGCATCATCACCGACATCGCGCCCCTCATGCAGGACCGGGGCGTGGACGAGGTTTACATCGACTTCACCGAGGTGCCCGGCGGCCAGCGCGAAGGCGGACGCGTGCTGGCGCGGCTGATCCAGAAAAGCATTTTTGAGGCCACTGGGCTCACCTGCTCGGTGGGTGTCGCGCCCAACAAGCTCATCGCCAAAATGGCCAGCGAGTTCAACAAACCCAATGGCATCTCGGTCGTGCACGAGGCCGACCTGCAAACCCACATCTGGCCGCTGGCCTGCCGCAAGATCAACGGGGTGGGCCCCAAGGCCGACGAAAAGCTCAAGGGCTTTGGCATCCACACCATTGGCGATTTGGCGGCGCGAGAGCTGCACTGGCTGATTGAAAACTTTGGCAAAAGCTACGGCGCCTGGCTGCATGAAGCGGCATGGGGCCGTGACGACCGCCCGGTCGAGACCGAAAGCGAACCCGTCAGCATGAGCCGCGAGACGACGTTTGATCGGGACCTGCACGCCGTGCGTGACCGCGAAGAACTGGGGGCTGTTTTCACCCGCCTGTGCCAGCAGGTGGCGGCCGATTTGCAGCGCAAAGGCTACGAAGGCAAAACCATCGGCATCAAGCTGCGGTACGACAACTTCCAGGCCGTCACACGCGACCAGACCCTGACCGAATACACCGCCGATGCCAAACAAATCCGGCAAACCGCAGGCCAATGCCTCAAACGCGTGGACCTGTCACGCCGCATACGGCTATTGGGTGTGCGGGTGGGCTCCCTGGTCAAAGCCGGGACAGCGCCCGCCCCTGTGGCCTCTTACAGTGAAGCATCTGCCAACCCACCACCCCAAGTGAACGACCATGGACAAACTGAACTGCTTTTCCCTCTCGACTGAAAATCACATCGCCCACCTGGTGATGAACCGCCCCGAGGCGATGAACACCATGCACCCCACCTTCTGGCGCGAGCTGCACGAGGTGCTGACCGACATCCACAAGGCGGGCACGGCGCGTGCGCTGGTGATCTCCAGCACGGGCAAACACTTCAGCGCAGGCATGGACCTGCAGACCTTTGGCAGCGCCATCCAAATGGACGACACCAGCGCCGAAGGCCGCTCTGCGGTGTACGACCTGCTGACCGACATGCAGCACACCTTCACCTTGCTCGAAGAACTGCGCATCCCGGTGATCGCGGCCATTCACGGCGGCTGCATTGGCGGCGCGGTGGACATGGTCACCGCCTGCTGCATGCGCTATGCCTCGGCCGATGCGTTTTTCTGCATCCAAGAAATCAACATCGGCATGGTGGCCGACGTGGGCACGCTGCAGCGCCTGCCCAAGCTGCTGCCCATGGCGCTGGTCAAAGAACTGGCCTACACTGGCCGCCGCCTGGGTGCCGACAAAGCGCTGGCCCACGGCCTGGTCAACGAGGTGCTGCCCACCCAAGAAGCCACCGTGGCCGCCGCCCTGCAAGCGGCCAAAGAGATCGCCAGCAAACCGCCTGTGGCGATTTGGGGCACCAAGCAAGTGCTGCACTACGCCCGCGACCACAGCACCGAAGACAGCCTGCGCCACATGGGCTGGCTGCAAGGCGCGATCTGGAGCAACGCCAACGTGCGCGAAGCCATCAGCGCCATGCAACAAAAACGCGAAGCCAAGTTTGCGCCGCTGCCGCCGCTCAAGGGGTTTCGGGAATTCGGGTGAGGGCTGAGTCAAGCCCCGTGCAAAAAATTGGATTACACCGGGGCAAATGGGTTGAACACTTCGAAACCCAGCGCCTGAAAGTCCGACACATTCCTTGTCGCCACAGTCAGTCCATGCACTTTCGCCGTGGCGGCATTCATGGCGTCTTCGGAGAGCGTGTCTGACTTGCGGTGCATCAACTTTGCCCAAGCCGTGAAGGCTGCGGCGTCCATGGGCAAGACATTGTATGCACCCGCCACCAAGGCCAGCCAGTCTTCAATTTGCTGCGCCTTGTCGGGGTCTTGTTCCCGGGTCAGCTCGATGCCCGCTTGAATTTCGCCCAGGGTGACGGCAGACACAAAAAGCTGAGCGTCATCCAGCGATTCCAGCCAAGCCACCACGCCGCCATGCGGGCGCGGCTTGCGCAACTCGGACACCACATTGGTGTCCAGCAGATACCGCTGCGTCACAGCATCGGCTCCACAGGTCGCCGCTTGGCTTGCCCACGTGGCGGCACGATCAAGTCGGTGCGGGCTTGGTCTGAGAGCAGCAGTTGCTTCAGCGAGGGGCGAGCTGCCGACTGCATGCGCCGCCACTCCTGCACGGGCACCAGCACGGCGGTCTCAGTGCCGCGCCGGGTCACCATTTGCGGCCCCTCGACCAAGCACGCATCCAAAAACTCACTGAACCGCGCTTTCGCGTCTTGTACTGGCCATGTGTGCATCTCAACCCCCTCAAACTGGTCATCTATCTAGTCAGATGCCGAGTTTGATCGTGATGGGCATGTTTGTCAAACCGAGGGGCTGATGACGGCATGACCGCTGACATCAACCCTTTAATTACTTCCCCAGAACTACCCAATCTAAAAAATAGAGAACTTTCCATTAACATCCAAGCTCACTTTATGAGTACCAAATGGGTCTTAATTGGAACGAAATCAAATCCAGGGCATTGCTTTTCAGCAAAACCTGGGCCGACGCCTGCAACGAGGACAGCCAGGCCAAGCCCTTTTGGATCGATTTCTTTGAAATCTTTGGCATCACCAACAAACGCGTCGCCACCTTTGAGCTTCATGTAAAAAAGCTCGGCGGTGCGCAAGGCTTTGTGGACCTGTTTTGGCCCGGCGTGCTGTTGGTGGAGCACAAGTCGCGTGGCAAAAGCCTGGACGACGCGGTGGACCAGGCCATTGGCTACCTCCACAACCTCAGCGAGCGCGACCTGCCGCAGCTGGTGGTGGTGTGCGACTTTGCCCGCTTTCGGGTGCGCCGCTTGGCCACGGGCGAGACGGTGGAGTTTGAGCTTCAACACCTGCACAAACACGTCAAGCTCTTTGGCCTGCTGGCGGGCTACAAGGTGCAAGACATCCAGGCCGAAGACCCAGTCAACATCAAGGCCGCCGAGCGCATGGGCCGCCTGCATGACGCCCTGAAAGCCAGCGGCTACAGCGGCCACGCCCTCGAAGTGCTGCTGGTGCGCCTGCTGTTTTGTTTGTTTGCCGACGACACCGGCATCTTTCAGCCTGCGCAATCGTTCCGCGACTTTGTGGAAGAACGCACCGCGCCCGACGGCTCAGACCTGGGGCCGCGCCTGGGGCAACTGTTTCAGGTGCTCAACACGCACGAGAACCAGCGCAGCAAAAACATCGACGAACAGCTGGGCCAGTTTGCGTACATCAACGGCCGCCTGTTTGAAGAAACCCTGCCCATGGCCGACTTCAGCACCGCCATGCGCGAAGCCCTGCTGGACGCCTGTGCGCTCGACTGGTCGGCCATCAGCCCGGCGATTTTTGGCAGCTTGTTCCAAAGCATCATGGATGAAAAAGCCCGCCGAAACCTGGGCGCGCACTACACATCTGAGGCCAACATCCTCAAGCTGATCAAGCCGCTGTTTCTGGACGAACTGCACGCCGAGTTTGAGCGCGTGAAAGGCCACCGCAACAAGCTGTTTGAGTTTCACAAAAAGCTGCGCCAGCTGACGTTTTTTGACCCGGCATGTGGGTGCGGCAACTTCTTGGTCATCAGCTACCGCGAACTGCGCGAGCTGGAGCTGAAGGTGCTGCGGGCCGACCACGAACTGAGCGCCCACAAAGGCCAGCTGACGGTGGACGTGCATGGCCTGATCGGCGTGAACGTGGACCAATTCTTTGGCATCGAGATCGAAGAGTTTCCAGCGCAAATTGCCCAAGTGGCCCTGTGGCTGGTGGACCACCAAATGAACCTGCGCGTGAGCGTGGAGTTTGGCCTGTACTTTGCCCGCATCCCGCTCAAAAGCTCACCGCAAATCCGCCACGCCAACGCGCTGCGGCTGGACTGGAACGAGGTGCTGCCAGCGGAGCGGTGCAGTTATGTGCTGGGCAATCCGCCGTTCTTGGGATACAGCTACCAAAGCAGAGAGCAAAAAGATGATTTGGCTGCCGTGATGCAGGGCATCCATGGCGCGGGCGTTTTGGACTTTGTGTGTGGCTGGTACATCTTGGCCGCAAGGTATTGCCAAGGCCAAAAAACACATGCTGCGTTTGTCTCGACCAACAGCATCACACAAGGTGAACATGTGGCCGTGCTTTGGGGTGAGATGCAGCGCCTGGGTATGCACATCCAGTTTGCCCACCGCACGTTCCAGTGGAGCAATGAAGCCAAAGGCAACGCTGCCGTGCATTGCGTGATCGTGGGTTTTGGCGCCGAAAACCAAGCCGTCAAAACCATCTATGAATACGAAGACATCAAAGGGCTACCGCTTGCCGTCCCGGTAAAAAACATCAACCCGTATCTCGTAGATGCCCCGACAGTTTTTTTAGAAAAGCAGCGCGCACCACTTTTTACATCCGCACAAATGACAAGAGGCAGCTCGCCAGTGGACGGTGGAAACTTGTTGATGAGCGATGCAGAAAAAGAAGTACTCCTCGCTGTTGAACCCAAAGCAGCCAAATGGATTCGACCGTACTTGATGGGCGATGAATTCATCAACAACATTGGCCGCTGGTGTTTGTGGCTCGTCAACATCCCACCAGCGGAACTTCGCACCATGCCCCATGTGCTTAAGCGCGTAGAGGGTGTACGCGCCATGCGCGAAGCCAGCACCAAAGCCGCAACCGTGGCTCTGGCCAGCACACCGACACTGTTCGGTGAAATTCGCCAACCCAAATCCAAACGCTATTTGGCGATCCCAAAGGTTTCTTCCGAACGCCGCCAATTCATCCCCATCGGCTATCTGGACAGTGACGTCATCTGCGGTGACAAAATTTTCTTTGTCGACGACGCCTCACTGTTCACCTTTGGCGTGCTTACCAGCACGATGCACAACGCTTGGATGCGACAGACTTGCGGTCGATTGGAAAGTCGGTACAGCTACTCCAACACCATCGTCTACAACAACTACCCCTGGCCCGGCTTGGCTGGCGAGCCACTCAGCGACAAACACCGCACCGCCATCGAACAAGCCGCCCTGTGCGTCCTCAACGCCCGCGCCCAATTTGCAAGCTCGTCACTGGCCGACCTTTACGACCCACTGACCATGCCCCCGGCATTACTCAAGGCCCACCAAAAACTAGACACCGCCGTAGACGCCGCCTACCAACCCAGCGGCGGCAAAAAGACCTACGCCTCCGACGCCGAACGCGTCGCCTTCCTGTTCGAGCTGTACCAACGTATCACCAGCTTGCTGCCTGCGCCAGCAGCCAAGAAATCACGAAGAACTCGATCAACAGAAAGTTGACTGGTAGCTATCCTTCAAGTTCTACGCATAATTTTTGTTATACCCACTTTAGGCACACATGAAACTTGTAACACCCTCATTGTTAGTTGAAGACTCAGATAGATTCGGAAACGACATACTTAAACGCCAACAATTTGGAGATGCCCTCTCAAATTTGGTCACTCGCTCGACGGACGAACTCGTAATCTCGCTTGATGGCAAATGGGGTGAGGGGAAAACCACATTCGTAAAGATGTGGCAAGGCCTTCTGAAAGAAAAAGGCATTCCGAGTATCTACATTGATGCGTTTCAAAATGACTACACGGAGGATGCATTCATTTCAATTGCAAGCGCAATCACTTCGTATGTAGATCTGCACTCCGCCGAAGCTCAGAATAGTTCGGATTTTAAGGATAAAGCCAAGAAAGTCGGGGTACGTCTGCTCTCATGGACAGCGAAGATCGGCATCAAAGCAGCGACACTGGGAATTATCAAGGAATCAGACATTGACGCCTTGTCTGAAATAGGTGACGAAGTTGCTGCTGATACTTCGGAAACAATCGCAGACTTGGTCAAAGAGCGCCTTAACGCACTCAGTAAAGAGACAGAACTCATTCAATCATTTCGAGAGTCTTTATCAGACTTACCTGCAAACCTGACGGATAACAGCAGCGGTCGGTTTGTTATCGTTATCGATGAATTAGATAGATGCAGGCCCTCCTTTGCATTAGAGGTTCTTGAGAAAATTAAGCACCTCTTTTCCGTGAAGAACGTTGTCTTCCTTCTTGTCATGAATAAACTCCAACTAGAGGAAGCAATTAGGAGCGTATACGGGGCCAATATTGATGCCCATACCTATCTCCAAAAGTTCATTAATGTTGAAACGTCCATTCCAAAGAGAGTGACTGATCGATACAGCAACGATATCGAGTTGTACATCAGGAAGTTGCTTCAGTTGCATGAGATCACAACCTGGGGCGATGATCGTTTGATAGCTGATTGCTTAACTCCTCTTGCTCAGCATTTCAATCTTTCGCTGAGACAGTTGGAAAAGGTATTTACCAACTTGGCCATCATATACAGCACGTCTGAAGAGAATCATCTTCGACTCGTTCCAATCATCGTTTTCATCGCGGTCGTAAAGGTCGTCAACCCGAACCTATTCGGAAATCTACTTTTGGGGAAAATATCGTTTGCGACTCTGCGCGTACAACTTGGATTTAGCGAACTTAGCGAGGAAGAGGAAGACAAGCACCACTTGATTTGGCTGTTGGATTGGGTCCGTTTTTCAATGCTAAGCGAGTCCGAGTACCAAGAAGTTGATGAGAACGATTCGATTAGGCAATTCGAGCAGACACTTTGGAAATACGGCACGGGTCGAAAAAGGCTACTTCAAATGTTCTGTCAGAAGCTGAGTATGTTCAACGTGAGCTAGCTTCATTGGACGGCAATGATGCCGCGCTCTTGGCCTTGAAACGAATCGACAGTGCCCACGCTGAGCCTGCGTTGCAGCAGCTGGTCATGCAGCCGTCAAAGGCTCCTGCGCACCACAGCACGCGCACCCACAGCACTGGCAAAGCGTTGGACGGTTCGCATGGATGGCGTGCCCCTGCCACTTTCGATGCGTGCCACCACGCTTTGGGTCGTGCCCATGCGTGCGGCCACATCGCCTTGTGACAGGCCCGCTTTCGTGCGTGCTGCAATCAGTTCACGGGCCAGATCCAACTCGGGCGCTTGTGCGTCATAGGCTTGGCGAACGGCAGGGTTTGCCAGCAGTTCGGCTTTCAGGTCTTTCAAGCTTTTCACGTCGATTCCTCCAAGCGTTTCATCTGCATTTAGGCAATTCCCATCCGATAGCTTAACGCGCCTACTTCACAGCACTGGCCATCACCGAGTCAGGTCTGTTTGCCCATCTCATGCGTCGTACGGTAACCCCCCACCCCCTTCACATAAGCCAACAACTCCCCAAAAAACGGATGCCTGCACAGCGTGGACGAATCGCCCACCAGCAGCAGCTTGCGCCGTGCGCGGGTCATGCCCACGTTCATGCGGCGGATGTCGGACAGGAAGCCGATCTCGCCTTGGGGGTTGCTGCGCGTCAAGGTGATGGCAATGATGTCGCGCTCTTGGCCCTGAAACGAATCGACGGTGCCCACGCTGAGCCTGCGTTGCAGCAGCAAATCGTTCAGCACTTCGCTGTCTTCGATGGCGTCTTTCAAATAGTTGATTTGGGCGCGGTACGGCGCGATGACGCCAATGGTCAGTGGGCGTTGGTCTGGGGCGGTGGGTTCGCCTGGTTCCGACAGTTGGGCCAGCAGATGCGCCAGGCGCTCCAGCAGCAAGTGGGCTTCTTCGGGGTTGGCGGTTGATCGGCTTTCGGGGATGGCCAGTTCTTGAAAGCCGCAGCCCGCCGTGTCGATGAATTCCACGGGTAGGTCGGGCGTAAAACGTGGGTCATCAAAGCGCGGGTAACTAAAGCGCGGATCATAAGCGGCCAAGTCGGCGTGGCGCACGCTGGGGTGCGCCACCAGTTGGCCGCCATAAAACTTCTGTGAGCTGAAGCCCATGATGTGCGCGTGCATGCGGTATTGCACCTTCAGCATGCGGGCCGTGTTGGGTTGGCGCTGGATGCACTTTTCAAACAGGGTTTCGCGCAGGCCTTCGCGGGCGGCTTTTTCGCTTTTCACAGTGGGCGGCAGCTGGTGGTGGTCGCCCGCCAACACCAGGCGCTGGCCCTTGGCAATCGGAATCCAGCAACCCGGCTCCAAGGCCTGGGCGGCTTCGTCGATGAAGACGGTCTCAAAGCCCAGGTGGCGAATGTGGCGGTGGCTGGCGCCCACCAGCGTGCAGGTGATGACCTGCACCGATTCGAGCACGTCTTCGGTCATGAAGCGTTCCAAATCGTCGGCGGCTTGGCGCAACGTGCGGGCTTCTTCGCGCAGCCATTGGCGGCGCTGTCGCTCTTCAAAACCAAAGTGGCGCACACGTTCGCTGGCGGTCTCGCGGTGCTGCTCGGCGGTTTGGCGCATGGCGTGCATCTTGGCGTAACTGGCGTGGGCCATCACCCCGGCGTCGAGCGTGTGCTGGAGCAACAAGTCCGACACGCGGCTGGGGTTGCCCAGGCGGATGACATTCACGCCGCGCTCGGCCAGCTTTTCGGTCAGCAGGTCCACGGCGGTGTTCGAGGGGGCGCACACCAGCACGCGCCGCTCGCGCCGGATGGTTTCCAAAATGGCTTGCACCAGCGTGGTGGTTTTGCCCGTGCCGGGCGGGCCGTGGATGATGGCCACGTCTTGCGCCGTGACCACATGGCGCACCGCCGCCAGCTGCGAGTCGTTGAGCGCACTGGGGTAAAACAGGTCATCGGCTTGAGGCTCACGAAAGCGGGCTGCCTTCGCACCCAGCAGCACGTCGCGCAGTTCGGCCAAGCGGTTGCCGTGTGCAGCCATGACCGCGCTCAGGGCCTGGTTCATCTCGCGGTAGCTCACCTCGTCAAAGGTGAGGTCAATGCCTAATGTGCTTCCGTTGAGGTTGCTGCCGTCCAGCACCCAGTCGGGCAGCGCTTCTTTGGTGGTGGCCAACAGCAACTTGTTGCGACGCACGCGGGTGACCACGCCGCTCACCACGGGTCGATCTGATGCCGAATGTGTGCCCGAATAGCCGGGCGCATTGCTGAACAGCGCAGCCGCCGCCCCCACCTGAAACAAATGCAGGTCTTGCCGATGCGCCGGGCGCTCCAGCTCCAGCACAACCTTGCCGCCAAACCCGATGTCTTCGTGGGTGATGGTGACGGGGTACCAAGTCAGGCCACGCCGACGGCGCTCTTTGATGCTGGCACTGGCGTTTTTGAGCTTGAACTGCGCCTGGTCTTCCTGTTGCTCAAGGTGCATGAGCGCACGCACATGGCGCAGCTCGTGTTCAACAGAGAGATGTGCGGTGGGGGTGGGGTCTTGGTCGGCCAAAGGTACAGGGACTTTTTCGTCACAATGATGTGGTCACATTGTTACAACCTTGGGTCTTGCCCGCCCACTTCGTATGGATTAACATTGTTGCAACTGGAGGATTATCATGGAAATTGCCATTCGGAACATCGGCAACAGCAAAGGCGTGGTGTTGCCTAAGCCGTTTCTGGCCCAAGTCGGGCTGGACGGACAGGCGACCGCGATCATCGAAGTGGAAAACGGTTCCATCGTCTTGCGCAAGCCCGCCAAGACCGTTCGTGCTGGCTGGGCACAGGCTGCTGCAGCCGTGTCCTCCAAAGGCGAAGATGCGCTTGTGATGGGTGAGTTCGGCAACTTGGACGATGAGGAGTTGGGCTGGTGAAGCGCGGCGACATTTGGCTGGTGAACCTGGACCCGACCGTGGGCAGCGAAATCAAGAAGTCGCGGCCCTGCGTGGTGCTGTCCCCAGCAGAGTTGAATGACCACCTGCGCACCGTCATGGTGGCGCCCATGACCTCCAAGGGGTTTGCTGCGCCGTTTCGGGTGCCTGTGACCCATGCGGGTACCAAAGGTTTGATCGTGCTGGATCAGCTTCGGACGGTTGACAAGCTGCGTTTGGTCAAGCGGCTGGGCGCAGTGTCCGCCAAGACCTTGACGGCAGCGCTGACCACGCTGCAGGAAGTATTCGCGGAGTAAACCCTTGCGGCCTGCTTCACTGCCTAGCCATCAGCCCCGGTTTTAATCGCCCACCTGAGCAGAAGCGGGCAAGCCGAAGACCCGGTCAAAGCACCAGGTGAACGCGATGGCGTAGAAGAAAAAGAAGGCCAGCAGGCCCAAGTTGGCCAGCAAGGCAGCGGTGATCGAAATGTCCAGCCACAGCGACATGACGGGCAAGAGAATGACCACCAGCCCGCCTTCAAAACCCGCCCCGTGGGCCAGCCGCCGGGCAAAGGAACGGCCACGCACCGATTGGCGCGACTCCCAGCGCTCAAAGAGCCCGTTGAAGACGTAGTTCCACGTCAGTGCAATGCTCGACAAAACGACCGCCAGGCCCAATGTGGAGGTGTGCGACTTGTCAAAGGCCAGGCTCAACACGGGCCCGACCACGGCGATGGCAATGGCCTCGTACAAAAGGGCCTGAAGAACGCGGCGGCGGGTCGGGGTCATGTTGGGGAATGGGGTGAGATGGCCAGCAAGTAAAGAGCGCTTTCAGCCGCGGGTGTCGGAAGTTAACACGTCATGCTCGTCAGGCGCTTGGCCACCCTGACGGCTCAGGAATGCCAGAGCGGCACTCACATCGCCAACTCCTTTAACGCTCACGGCCAATGATTCAGCTTGGGGGGTTGGGCTGGTGCGCAAGGGGTTAAGGTCTAGCTCGTTAGGGCGAAAGGCTGACAAGTAGGCTGTCGATTTTTTAATGGATACTTTATATTTCATTAAATTACTCGTATCGCTAAACTCGCTGACTTCAAGACGCTTATTGGAGTTGATCATGAAAGCATCCTCACGCCATTTGATTTTATGGGCAGCCGGCCTGCCTTTGTGATGCGGTCGAATTGCCTTGTAACTTATAATTCACATGTTTGAAGTTCGTGATTACCTGACCGCGCACGGCGATGACCCGTATGCACTGTGGTTGATGTCACTGGCGGATCGACAAGCCAGAGCCCGAATTTTGATTCGGGTTGGCCGAATGGCCAGCGGCAATTTTGGCGATGTGAAACCGGTTGGCGAAGGCGTTTGGGAGGCCCGAATTGATTGGGGACCGGGGTACAGGATTTACTACGCACAGGCCGGGCAGCGCTTGATCTTGCTGTTGGTCGGTGGTGACAAGCGAAAACAGCAAACGGACATTGAACAGGCCCACCGTTACTGGATGGACTGGCAAAACAGGAGAAAGCTCAAATGACCATCGTGACCAGCCGTCCGCATGACGAAGCCGTTGTGGAGATGCTCAAAGCCGATCCTGAGTTTGCCAACGAGTACCTGGCTGTTGCACTGGATCAAGCAGATCAACCCGGCGGGCAACAAGCTTTGTTGGCGGCTTTGCGGCACATCGCCGAGGCGCAAGGCATGTCAGCGGTGGCCGAGAGAGCGGGCATGCCCCGCGAGAGCCTGTACCGGGCACTCAGTCCACGCGGCAACCCCACACTCAAAACCTGGCTGGCTGTGTTGAACGCCACAGGACTGCAATTGTCGGTGGTGCGGCCCCGCTGACCTGATTCACTGCCGTGCCGTGCGCACGTTGGGTGGCAACTTGCCCGGTGCGCTGGTGCGCCAGGGGTTGATGTCCAGGCCGCCGCGCCGGGTGTAGCGGGCGTACACCGTCAAGGTGGTAGGTTTGCAGCGCGTCCAGATGTCCATGAAGATGCGCTCCACGCATTGCTCATGGAACTCGTTGTGGTTGCGAAAGCTGACGATGTATTGCAGCAAACCCGCTTGCTCAATCTGCGGGCCGCTGTAGGTGATCTGCACGCTGCCCCAGTCGGGCTGGCCGGTGACCAGGCAATTGCTTTTGAGCAAGTGGCTGACCAGGGTTTCGCTAACGGGCAGTTCTTCGGCGTTGGCGCTCAACAGGTCCGGCGCAGGCTCGTAACGTGTGCACTCAATGTCCATGCGGTCGAGATTGAGACCGTCCAGCTCGTGCACCGGCTCCGCGTCAAACTGCTCTTGCAGAATCAGCTTCACGCCCACACTGGCCTGCACCGCGCCGCCGTACCAGATCGCCGCGCTGATGTCACGGCGAATCATGTCGCGCACCACGTCGGCGCTGTCCAGACGCGTGTTGTTAAAACTGTTCAGATACAGCTTGAAGGACTTGCTCTCGACAATGTGTGTGCTTTCGGCGGGCACGGTGATGTGCGCCAGTGCCACCTGCGGCTTGCCTTTGGTGTTGAGCCAGGACAGCTCAAACGCGGTCCATATGTCGGCCCCAAAAAACACGGGCTGTCCGGTGACGCCGATCTCAGCCCGTTTGGTGGCGCGGGGGATGGGGAACAGAAGGCTGGCGTCGTATTGGTCGACATAGGCGCTGGACTTGCCCAGCTGCGATTGTTCGGGGGAGTTCATGCTTGCACTTTGCGGCGAAAGACCAGGCGGTCGGGTTCAGAGACAGCGGCCTCGTAGCCATAGCCTTCCAGGTCAAAACCCAGCAAGCCTTCGGGGTGGCTGATGCGGTTTTGGATGGCATAACGCGCCATCAGGCCCCGCGCCCGCTTCGCGTTGAAGCTGATGATTTTGTATTTGCCGCCTTTGAAGTCTTCAAACACGCATTCAATGACCCGCGCCTTGAGGGTTTTGCGGTCCACCGATTTGAAGTACTCCTGCGAGGCCAGGTTGACGATGACCGGGGTTTTGTCTTTGGCCAGCTGCGCATTCAGGTGCTCGGCAATTTGCGGCCCCCAAAACTTGTACAGGTTGCTGCCCTTGTCGGTTTTCAGCGCGGTGCCCATTTCCAGCCGATAAGGCTGCATCCAGTCCAGTGGGCGCAGCACGCCATACAAGCCACTCAAAATGCCCACATGGGTTTGCGCCCAGTCCAGGTCTTTGGCGCTCAGGGTCTTGGCGTCCAGGCCTTCGTAAACATCGCCATTGAAGGCCAGCACGGCCTGCTTGGCATTTTTGGCGGTGAACTTGGGGGTCCAGGCTTCGTAGCGGGCCACGTTCAGGGCCGACAGCGCGTCCGACAAGTCCATCAGCTCGGCGATTTGCTGGGGTGACTTTTGGCGCAGCACCTCAATGAGGGCCTGCGATTGCGGCACAAACTGCGGCAGCGTGTGGGGCACGCCCGCGGCGGGGGTTTCGTAGTCCAGAGATTTGGCGGGTGACAATAAGAACAACATGCTCGACATCCTTTATCTGGACGATTATCTCGCCATCGTGCACAAGCCCGCGGGTTGGCTGGTGCATCGCACCCCGCTGGACAAGGGTGAAACCCGCTTTGTGCTGCAGGCCCTGCGCGACCAGATTGGGCGGCATGTCTGGCCCGTGCACCGCTTGGACAAGGGCACCAGTGGCGTGCTGGTGTTTGCGCTGAGCGCCGAGGTGGCGCGCACGCTGGGCCTGGCTTTTGAAAGCGGCGATAGCCTGCAAAAAAAATACCGCGCCGTGGTGCGGGGCTGGCCTGCTGAATCGGGTCTGATCGACCACCCTTTGAAGCGCATGCCCGACGACATGCGCACAGAGCGCTTGGAGGTGCAGCCCGCCCAAAGCCGCTTTGCCACGCTGCGGCGCTTTGAACTGCCGATCCCGCAGTCCCAGTCCAAACCCCAGCAGGGGTTTGCCAGCACCCGCTGCGCCGAAGTGGCTCTGGAGCCGCTGACCGGCCGCCGCCATCAGCTGCGGCGCCACATGAAGCACATCGCCCACCCCATCATCGGCGACGCCACGCACGGCAAAGGCCCACTCAACCGTGCGGTGGCTGATGTGATGGGGCTGCAGCGGCTGTGGTTGCATGCGGAAAGTCTGGAACTGCCTCACCCCGTCAGCGGGCAGCTGCTGGCCATCGATGCCCCATTACCAGATGAATGGGCAATTTGGGACGAATTCCAGAATGCCCGAGTGCGGGCAGTGATTGATGTCACGCAGAGGATAAGACTTGCCTCTTGATCTGCCTAAGATCGCACGTTCTGCGTTGGGGGAGACCCCCAATGCCCCTGCCAAGCTGGCTGTGCCAGCGCCACCCATTTCACACGCCAAGCCACCCACACCATGAGCCTGCTGTTCACCCCCTTCACCTTCAACGCGCCCTCTGGTCCCCTCACTTTGCCCAACCGCATCGTGGTCGCTCCGATGTGCCAGTACTCGGCCGATAACGGCCAAGCCACCGATTGGCACCTGACACACTGGACCAACTTGCTCAACAGCGGCGCGGGTCTGTTCACCATCGAGGCCACCGCCGTGTCGGCCGTGGGCCGCATCAGCCCCGGCTGCTTGGGCCTGTGGGACGACGCCACCCAAGCGGCGCTGGGTGACAAACTGCACCGCGCCCGCCGCTTGGCGCCAGCCATGCCTGTGTGTATCCAGATCGGCCATGCAGGCCGCAAAGCATCGAGCGCAGCCCCTTGGGACGGCGGCATGCTGATCGCCCCCGAAAACGGTGGCTGGCAGCCCGTGGCCCCCAGCGCCCTGCCCCACCTGCCCAATGAAGCGCCCCCCACCGAGATGAGCCTGGCCGACATCGCACAACTCAAGGCCGACTTTGTCAACACCGCCCGCCGCAGCCACGAACTGGGCATTGAGGCCATCGAGTTGCACGCAGCGCACGGTTATTTACTGCATGAGTTTTTGTCGCCCATTTCCAACCAGCGCACCGACGCGTACGGTGGCTCGTTTGAAAATCGCATCCGCTTGCCGATGGAAGTGTTCAAAGCCGTGCGCGAGGCTTTTGGCGGCACATTGGGCATGCGCATTTCGGGCACCGACTGGGTGGATGACGGCTGGACGGTCGAAGAAACCGCAGAGCTGTCTGTCCAGCTCAAGCAAGCCGGAGCGCAGTTTGTGCACATCTCGTCGGGCGGTGTCTCGCCTTTGCAAAAAATCGTCTTGGGCCCGGAGTACCAAGTTCACTTGGCCAAAGCGGTCAAAGCCAAGTCGGATCTGACCACCATCGCCGTGGGCCTGATCACAGAGCCTGCGCAGGCCGAAGCCGTGCTGCAACGCGGCGACGCCGATCTGGTGGCCTTGGCCCGTTCTTTCATGTACAAGCCGCGCTGGGGCTGGGAAGCGGCCGTGGCCCTGGGCGGCACCGTCGACTCACAACACCAGTACTGGCGCAGCCTGCCCCGCGAAGCCAAAAACATCTTCAACGACGCCAAGATTGGCATGCGCTGATTTTTAAAACCCACCCACAAAGAGAGACACATGAACACACGTCGCCATTTTTCCAAACTGCTGACCATGGCCAGCTTGTGCGCCCCCTTGGCCTTGATGGCCCAGGCCTTCCCCAGCAAGCCGATCACCCTGGTGGTGCCCGTGCCGCCAGGCGGCTTGGTCGACACATCGGCCCGCTTGATCTCGGAGCCTTTGGGCCGTTTGATCGGCCAATCGGTCGTGATCGACAACAAAGGTGGCGCCAGCGGTAACCTGGCTTACCAACAAGTGGCCCGCAGCCCCAAAGATGGTCACACTTTGTTGGTGTCTTACTCGGGTTACCACATTGCCAACCCGATCCTGATGAGCAAACTGCCTTGGGAGTTGAAAGATTTGACACCCGTGGGCTTGATCACCGTGGCCACCAACGTGGTGGCGGTGCACCCCTCAGTGCCTGCCAACAACATGCGGGATTTCATCGCGTATTTGAAGCAAAACCCGGGCAAGCTGAACTACGCCTCGCAGGGCAATGGTTCGGTCTCACACATCGGCACCGAGATCTTCAAGCAGCAAACCGCCGTGGATTTGGTGCATGTGCCTTACAAGGGTTCTGGCCAGGCCATTGCCGACGTGTTGGGTGGCCAAGTGCAGGTGTTCATGACCACGCCACCCTCGGTGATGCAACACATCCAGGCGGGCAAACTCAAGGCGCTGGCCGTGACCGGCAAAAAACGCCACCCCGGCATGCCGCAAGTGCCGACCATGGCCGAAGCGGGTTACCCCAACATTGACCTGGAAGCTTGGGTGGCCCTTTATGCCCCAGCAGGCACACCCACAGCCACCATCAACCAACTGGCCGATGCCGTCAAGCGCAGCTTGGACTTGCCCGAGAGCAAACAACGTGCTGACCAAGCGGGCATTGAGGTGCGCTTTCTCGCCCCGGCCGACATGACCAAATTGCTGGACCGCGAAATCGCCGACTGGACCCAGGCCATCAAGACCGCCAACATCAAGCTGGATTGAAAAAAGCCCCGAATAGGCGGGGCTGAAATAAGGGCCTAAAAAACCAAGCCCCAACGGTCATGCCGCTGGGGCTTTTTTTAAGCAGCGATCAGCTGCTGGGCCAGCGCATGCAAACGCGTGCCCGGCAGGGTCAGGTCGGTCACGATGCTCATGTGGTTCAAGCCCGGCAAGGCTTCGCACACCGGCACAGTTTTGGGACCCCAAGCCTGTTGAATCAGGCGAATGTGGCGCAGGAATTCAGCGCTCTCCTCGCCCCCCGCCACGGCATACAACACGCCCTTGCTGGGACGTTGCCATTTGGCGGGGCTGGCCTTGCGCACCTGCGCTGACGTGAGCCGCAAGTCACCCTGCAAAAAAGGCGTTTTGCGCATGGACTCCAGGTCAAACACACCAGAGATCGCCAAGGCTTTGGTCAACAAACCTGCAGGCAAATCACGTCCGAGCTTTTTCCAGTCACAGCCCAGCAGCATGGCCGCCAAGTGCCCACCCGCCGAGTGACCGATCACAGTGATGTTGCCTGGATCGCCGCCATGCGCTTCAATGTGGCGCCAAACCCAGGCCGCGGCTCGGGCCATCTGCATACCAATGTCAGGGATGGTGACAGGCCGCTCGGGCGTGCCGGGACACAACGCGTAATTGACCATCACCACGCAAGCGCCTATGTCACACAAACTCGGGGCGACAAAGGAGTTGTCCGATTTGTCTAAGCTGCGCCAATAACCACCGTGGATAAAAATGACCACGGGCGCACCGGCACGTGCTGCGGGAAAAATGTCCAGTGTTTCATTCAGGCCGTCGCCATAGGGCACGTCCAACAAAGGTTGATGCGTTTCACGCGCCTGCTTTGAGGTCCGAGTCCAATGGGCTAAGTGGTCCGCAAAATCGGGCACCAAGGCCCGGTTGTTGTACATGCTGTCATGCCAGGCGCCGTCTTTTTGGGGCATGTTTGTCTCCAGTGAGGATTGTTCTTGGGCCACCATCTTGTCACAAGAAACGTCAGATTTTCATCTCCAGGCGCAACTGGACATTGCGCCAGCTTGGCGAGGTGTTGCGGGAGGTTTCACTCACGCCGTTGCCGCTGTAGGTGGACGTGGTCAGGAAATCGCGGGAGGTGAAGTTGCTCACCGTCAGGCGCAAGGCGGTGGCGGGGGAAAAGCGCCATTGACCATACACGTCGAGCACGCGTTTGGTGCCCTGATAGGCCCACTGCTGCTCGCTGCGGCGGGTGTCGTAGTCGGGGTTCCAATTGAGGTTGCCACCCACCGTGAGCGGGATGCTGCGCACGCGGTAGTCGGCCCCCAGGTTGGCCGTCATGCCGGGCTGCTGGTCAAGCCGGTTGTCGGGGCCAGGCACCTGCTTGACCCGGGAGCTGAAGAGGCTCAGGTTGCTGCGGATGTCCACCGGCAAGGCGCCTGCCCGCACCTGGTCCAGACGGAATTTGGCTTCGAGCTCGATGCCCTGAGTGGTGGCATCGCCCAGGTTGATGGGCGAAGACACCCAGCGGTCTTGACCAGGCGCCCAAGAAGGGCTGTTTTGCTGAGCCACGGTGTAGCGGATCAGGTCGGTGATTTGCCGATGAAACACGTTGGCACTGAGGACGCCACCGCCGGGCAAGTAGCGCTCAAAGGCCACATCAATGCCGGTGGCCATTTCGGGCCTCAAGTCGGGGTTGCCCACACGGTCGGGGCGGGTGGGGCTGTTGGCCTCGCGCGAGGGCACTGGCCGGGCCACCAGGTTGTAGAGCGTGGGGGTTTTGTAGCTGCGTGTCAGGCTCATGCGCACCTGGTCGCGCTTGGCCGGATCGGGCTTCCACAGCGCATGCAACAAGGGCGTCCAGACCGAGCTGGTATTGGACTTGAGCCCTTGCTCGCTCGTGCCTTCTGTCAAGATGGATTCGTAGCGCAAACCGGTGTAGGCCGACCAATTGGCGTTGATTTTGAACTCGTCTTGCGCATAAGCGGCCCAGCGCATGGTGCGGGCCCGGATATCGCCACCGTCCTCGTCCACGGCAGCATTGGCCTGTTCCACCCGTCGCACACCTTCGAATTCCAGGCCGCTCACGATCTGGTGGCCGTTGTCCATGGCACGGGTCCATTTGCCGTTGAGGCTGCCCGTGCGGTCGACAAAGTTTTGCGTTTCAAAGCCATTGAACAGCAGCACATCGGCCGCGCCGGTCTGGTCCAGGCGAAAGTCGTACTTTGACAGGCCCAAGCCAAAGCGCACTTCAAGCCGGTCATCGGCCGACAGGCGCTGCGCCCATTGGCCGTTCAGCCGGGCCATGGCAAAAATGCTTTGGTTCAGTGTCTGGGCGCTGTCAGACCGCAAGCTGCCCGCTGTTTCACGGATCTGCACTTGGCCGGGGCTGGTGTAGTCTGAATACACCACAAAAGGCGTGATCGTGAGGGTGCGGCCTTGCTCGCCTCTCCACTGCAGACGGGCATTGGCGTGCAGGCCTTTGCGGTGCCCAACCGATTCGTTGAAGCGGATGCGGTCAACGCCCGGATCGGAGGTGATGACCGATGTGCTTTCATCTGGCCGGTACTGGTCCATCAGGGACAAGGTCACGGTACCGCTCAGGGGCTGGGTCTTGAGGTTGTGGACCCAGTTGAGCATGGTCGAGCCCTCGCCATGCTCCTGACTGCGGGTGATTTTGAGGTCGTCGGGGTTGGCTTTTTGACCCTCGCGCAGGACGATGTTGATGGTGCCCGCGATGGCCCTGGCGCCAGTTTCGGCCGTGGGGGCTCGCATGATTTCAATTTTTTCGACCTGCTCAGGGGTGAGTGAATCGATGGAAAAGCCTGGCGGCACACGCTCGCCGTCAATGAGGATTTGGGTGTACCCGCCCCCCAGGCCCCGCATGCGGATGGCACCGCCACGACCCGGTGCACCTTGGACCGTCACGCCAGGCAAGCGTTTGAGCACCTCGCCCAAAGTCGAATCGCCTTGCTTTTCAATTTCTTCGCGGCCAATGACGATTTTGGAGGCCGAAGACTCGCGGCGCACCTCGGTGTCGTTGTTGCGGTTGCTGCGGATTTCGACTTGGCCCAGATCGGTCGCAGCCGCCGCAGGCGCGGTGGCCGCAGGTGCGCTGGGCGTCGCGCTGGCAGGGCTTTGAGCCCAAGCCCAACCGGGCAAAAAATACAAGGCAACCCCTGCCAGCAGCAGGCTGTGGGTCAAGGGATTGAGGATGGGGGTGAGATGGGGTGGACGCATCCGTGTATTTTGACAGCGCCCGGCTGCTGGCGTGTAGAGCATACAAAAAAGCCAGTGTCCGCCCTGGGACCCTGCCTGAATCACTTGACAGGCCAGACCCTCAAAAAATCAGTCGTCCGATTTGAACAAAGCCGCCACCTTGCGCTTGGGCTTGATGTTGGCCGAAATCGACGAGCGCGGCGCTTTGGGCACCGCATCCCAGCTGGGCGAGGCATCGGCAGGCTGTGCCTCATAGGGCTTGCTGAAGAAAGGATCGCGGTTGATGGGTGCGGGACGAAAGCCCCCACGGCGCTCTCGCGGCGTTTCCAGGGCGTCACGCGGGTCAAACTCGTCACGGCGGCGGCTTTCAAAAGCGCGGCCACGCGGTCGGTCTTCGGCGCGTGCGCCCCACTTCTCGGGCGCGGGGCCGGCCGGAGCGGTGTCCAGCTGGAGGGTTTCAACCTCCAGCTTTTTCTTGATCAGCTTTTCAATGTCGGCCACCAATCGCGCGTCAGACGGACTGACCAAAGTCACGGCCAAGCCGGAAGCGCCGGCGCGACCGGTGCGGCCAATGCGGTGCACGTAGTCTTCGGCGTTGTAGGGCACGTCGAAGTTGAACACCGCGGGCACGTCCTTGATGTCCAGACCGCGCGCAGCCACATCGGTGCAAACCAGCAAATCGACTTCGCCTTGCTTGAAGGCTTCCAGCGCTTTCAGGCGCTCGTCCTGGCTTTTGTCGCCGTGCAAGGCAGCAGTGCGCAGGCCTTCGCGCTCCAAAGAGCGGGCCAAACGGCCACAACCGAGCTTGCTGTTCACAAAAATGAAGGCCTGCTTGATACCCCGGTCGTCCAGCACCTTGCGGATCACGCGTCGCTTGTCGTCGTCTTGCGCGGCGTAAAACCGCTGCTCGACGGTGGAGGCTGTTTCGTTGGGCCGGGCCACCTCGATGGTGATGGGGTTTTGCAGGTAGCTGCCCGCCAGGCGCTTGATTTCGGGTGAGAACGTGGCCGAAAACAACAAGGTGGTGCGCTGCTTGGGCAAATAACTCAGGATGCGCTGCAAATCGGGCAAAAAGCCAATGTCCAACATGCGGTCGGCTTCGTCCAGGACCACATATTCCACTTGGTTGAGCACCGCGTTTTTGGCTTCGATGTGGTCCAGCAAGCGGCCGGGTGTGGCGACCAGCACCTCAACGCCTTTTTTCAACTCCAGGGTCTGGGGCTTCATGTCCATGCCACCAAACACCACCGCACTGCGCAGTTGGGTGTACTTGGCGTACAGCTTGATCTGCTGGGCGACCTGATCGGCAAGTTCGCGCGTGGGCAACAGCACCAAGGCGCGCACCGGGTGGCGGGCGGGCGAGGTGGAGGGGTTTTCGTGCTTGAGCAGGCGCTGCAGCAAAGGCAACGAGAACGCCGCCGTTTTGCCGGTGCCGGTCTGGGCTGCGCCCATCACGTCCTGGCCCGTCAACACCACCGGAATGGCTTGGGCCTGGATAGGGGTCATGGATTCGTAGCCCATTTCGGCCACGGCTCGTGCCAGCGTGGGCGCCAGAGATAAATTGGAAAAAGAGTCGGTCATTAACCCGCTATTGTCGCATTTTGAACTGCCATTGCCAAAAATGGCAAACGAGACCTCGAGCCAGAGCCCAGACTGGGAAGCAAACTGCCCACCCGGAAGGGGCCATCAGGCCAGGCGACGGCTCAGCGATGGGAAAGCCGTCTTTTTGTGGGGCACTTTGGCTGAGGCTGCACGCACGGGAGCACTGGGAACGCTGAGCATGTCCGAGACCAAAGCATCCGCGCGATCGTGCGCACCTTGACGATTGGCCTCAAAGGCCAAACGGGTGGTTTGGGCCATCTGGGCCACAAAATTTTGAGGGTAATCCCTTACCTGGAAACCCCGCAGGGTCATCACCTTCATGAAAGCATTGGCTGCCTCTTCAACGGCATGTTGGTATTCCTGGCTGGCTTCTGGAGACATAAAGACCTCGGTCATGGATGGGTTGGTTGAGCCCTTACATAACGCGGCCAAAGGCGATTAGGCATACACAACCGGTATCAAATTGTGCATGTCCTGCCTGAAAGGTGCCTCAAAACACCCATTGCAGCCTGTTGACCACTGGCCAAACAGGCCGTCAGCAGGTAACCGCCGGTGGGCGCTTCCCAGTCGAGCATCTCACCCGCGCAAAATACGCCCGGACGGGCCGACAGCATCAAATCAGGCCCCATAGCCTGCAAAGCCACCCCTCCGGCGGTGCTGATCGCCTCGGCCAAGGGGCGGGTACGCTTCAAGGGCACAGGCAGAGCTTTGATGGTCGAAGCCAAGGCCTCAGGCCGTGCCCAATTCTCGGATGTGCACAACTCGAACAGCAAGCCCATCTTCGCGCCGTCCAAGCCGAGTCGGCTTTTGAGGTGGCTACTGAGGCTGCGGCTGCCGCGTGGCCAGGCCACTTCTTTGAAGACCTGTTCAGGTGATTTATCGGGCAACAAATCCAGCAGCAAACAGGTCTGCCCGCGCTCAGCCAAGTCATCGCGCAGCCAGGCCGATGCGGCGTACACCAGACTGCCTTCCAGCCCGGTCTCGGTGATCACAAACTCACCTTTGCGCTGAAAACGGGGGGGCCGCGCGTTTTCAAGAAAACCTGGCACGGTCAACACCACCGACTTGAGCGGATGTCCAGCATATTTGTCCCTGAAGTGGGCCGTCCAACCCTCGCCCTCACGCCCCAACACATCAAAGCCGCAATTGGCTGGCTTCAAGGGGGCGACCTCGACGCCCTGCTCCTTCAAATGGGCAAGCCATGTGCCGTCCGAGCCGAGCTGCGGCCAACTGGCCCCGCCCAGCGCCAACACAGTGGCTCCCGCATTGACCTGCAGCGGCGAGGGATCGTTCCGACGGCCAAACACCAGGCGGTCGCCTTGCCAGCCCAGCCAACGGTGGCGCATGTGGAACTGAACAGGCACACCGCTGGCAGGGTGGCGCAAACGCTGCAGCCAGGCACGCAGCAAAGGCGCAGCTTTCATTTCGGTCGGAAAAACACGCCCTGAACTGCCCACAAAAGTTTCCACGCCCAAGCTCTGCGCCCAGTCGCGCACGCCCTGGGCGTCCAGCCGAGAGAGCCACTGACTGACCTCGGTTTGGCGGGCTCCAAAACGGGTGTTGAACAAAGCCGAGGGCTCCGCGTGGGTGAGGTTCAAGCCACCTTTTCCAGCCAGTAAAAACTTGCGCCCCACCGACGGCATGGCGTCAAACAGATGCACCTGCAGACCCGCTTGCGACAGCAGCTCAGCGGCCATCAAGCCAGCAGGGCCCCCTCCCACAATGGCCACCTCTGCCGAAAGATCAAGTGCGCCGGGAAAATCTGAAATCGGTTCTGGAGGGCTCATGTATTTGTGATCTGGCAAGAGAACTGCTGCATGCGGGTGGGAAAAGTTTCTGTCAAAATAGGACTAACTTTAGCCGCATATCAATGTTTTTAAGGAATAGGCCATGGCCAGCGATTTGATCAAACACACCACAGACGCCACTTTCGAAGCCGACGTGCTCCAGTCGAGCCAGCCCGTGGTGGTCGACTTTTGGGCCGAATGGTGCGGCCCCTGCAAAATGATTGCCCCTATCCTCGACGAAGTGGCCAGCGCCTACGAGGGCAAACTTCAAATTGCCAAAATGAATGTCGACGACAACCGCGACATCCCCGCCAAGTTCGGCATTCGCGGCATTCCCACACTCATGGTCTTCAAGGGCGGTCAGCTTGCCGCCACCAAGGTGGGCGCCATGAGCAAGTCTCAACTGACCGCTTTCATCGACCAACAGCTGGCTTGATGAACCTGGGCAGTCCGGGATCACCGGCATCGCCACCGACAACCGGGCTTGCTGGGCCCGGTTTCAGTTTTCAGACTCTCCCAAAAACCTGTCATAATTTCTCACAGGCATCCCGGACACGGGACAGCGCCAAGACTGCCGGAAGCACCAGCCCCAACCCCGGGCTTCATCCGGCACACAGCACATCCACCCGGTTATCCGAACAAAGGTCGCCAGCCGACCGATTCGCCACAGGCCCCATTCCATGCATTTGAACGAACTCAAGGCACTTCATGTGTCCGAACTCCTGAAGCAAGCCGACACGCTCGAAATCGAGAACACCGGCCGCATGCGCAAACAGGAGTTGATGTTTGCCATCATCAAAAAGCGCGCCAAAGCGGGCGAGCAGGTGTTTGCAGACGGTGTGCTTGAAATTTTGCCCGACGGTTTTGGCTTTTTGCGCAGCCCCGACTCCAGCTACACGGCCAGCACCGACGACATCTACATCAGCCCCAGCCAGGTGCGACGCTTCAACCTGCACACCGGCGACATGATCGAAGGCGAAGTTCGCATCCCGAAAGATGGCGAGCGTTACTTTGCCCTGACCAAGCTCGACAAGGTCAACGACGACTTGCCCGAGAACAACAAGCACAAAGTCATGTTCGAGAACCTGACGCCCCTGTTCCCCAAAGAGCAGATGCGTTTGGAGCGCGACATCAAGGGCGAGGAAAACATCACCGCCCGTGTGATCGACATCATTGCCCCGCTCGGTCGCGGCCAGCGCGCCCTGATCGTGGCGCAGCCCAAGTCGGGCAAGACGGTCATGATGCAGCAGATCGCGCATGCCATCACGGCCAATTACCCCGATGTGCACCTGATGGTCTTGCTGGTCGATGAGCGACCCGAAGAAGTGACCGAAATGCAGCGCAATGTGCGTGGCGAAGTGATCTCGTCCACCTTCGACGAACCCGCTTCCCGCCATGTGCATGTGGCCGAGATGGTGATCGAACGCGCCAAGCGTTTGGTTGAGCTGAAAAAAGACGTGGTCATCTTGCTGGATTCGATCACCCGCTTGGCCCGCGCTTACAACAACGTGGTGCCCTCGTCAGGCAAAGTGCTCTCGGGTGGTGTGGACGCCAACGCCCTGCAGAGACCTAAGCGGTTTTTTGGTGCTGCACGCAATGTGGAAGAAGGCGGGAGCCTCACCATCATCGCCACAGCCCTGGTCGACACCGGCAGCCGCATGGACGAGGTGATCTTTGAAGAATTCAAGGGCACCGGCAACTGCGAAATCCACTTGGAACGCCGCCTCTACGAAAAACGCGTGTTCCCGGCCATCAACTTGAACCGCAGTGGCACCCGCCGCGAAGAGCTGTTGCTGCAGCCTGAAGTGCTGCAAAAAACCCGCATCTTGCGTCAATTCATGTACAACATGGACGAAATCGAGGCGATGGAGATGGTTTTGAAGAGCATGAAAGCGACCAAGAACAATTCCGAGTTCTTCGACATGATGCGGCGCGGCGGTTGATACCCTATAATCGACAGGTTTTGCGGAAAGTGCTCTCAGATAGGCTGAGGAGTGGCTGCCGTAGCGAAAATAAAAGGATTCCCCATGAAAGACGGCATTCACCCCAACTACCGTGAAGTTTGCTTCCAAGACATGTCCAATGGTTTCAAGTTCGTGACCCGTTCATGCGCCAACACCAAAGAGATGATCAAAATGGAAGACGGTCGCGAACTGCCTTTGTACAAACTGGACACGACCAGCGAGTCACACCCCTTCTATACCGGCACGCAAAAGTCGGTCGACAACATGGGCGGCCGCGTGGAGAAGTTCCGCAACCGTTTCGGCAAGACCACCACCATCGCCAAGTAATTCGCGAATCGGTGAACCCCAAAGGGCAGCCCGGGCAACCGGCCTGCCCTTTTTGCATGGGCACGCACCCGCCCGCCTGGCTTTTCTAAAATACGAAGTCCCGTGTCCCAGCCTTTGCAACAGACCTGATTGCCCTTGCCACTGTGAACCTCCCCACCCCCGCCATCGTTGCCCAAAGTGCTGTGCGCAGACTGCCGCGCCCAGCCCTGCTTTTGCTGTGTGTGGTCTATGTTTTGGCTGGTTTTTGGGACCGTGCGCCCTGGAAATCGCAAGACCTGGAAGCCTTGGGGTACATGCTGCAACTGGCCCAGCCTGCTCTGGGGGAAACCGCCAATTGGTTCAGGCCCAGCTTGCTGGGCCAGCAAGACCCGCAACTGGCTTTGCTGCCCTTTTGGCTAGGGGCCAGCTTCCTTCAATGGGCACCGGCAGGATGGGAAGTCGCGTTCTCCCGACTGCCCTTTATCGGGATGCTGGGCCTGACATTGGCCGCCACCTGGTACGCCGTGTACGCCTTGGCACGTCACCCCGCTGCTCAGCCAGTGGCTTTTGCCTTTGGTGGCGAGGCCAAACCAGGCGACTATGCCCGCGCACTGGCGGACGGCGGACTGCTGGCTTTGCTGGCCTGCCTGGGCTTGGCTCGGTTGGCGCATGAAGCCACCCCAGCACTGAGCCAACTTTGCTTTGCATCACTGATTTTTGTGGGCATGTCCACCTTGCCACGCTGGCGCTTGCACAGTGGGCTGGCCGTGGTGGTGGGCATGATGGGCCTGACGCTTTCGGGGGCGCCCAGTGTGGCCCTGTGGCTTGGCCTAGGTGGGTCGCTGATTCGTGCCGTGGCGCCCATCGACCCCGTACAAGGCCGCACGCGCATGCTCGACTTGGGGCTGCTGGCTTTGCTGTGCCTGCTGTGCATCGCCACCGCAGACACACTTGATGTGTGGCGCTGGCGCGTGGTGCCTCACACCCTGCTCGATGTACACATCCTGGCCAAACTCATGCTCTGGTTCACCTGGCCGGCTTGGCCTTTGGCGCTGTGGTCCTTGTGGCGCTGGCGGGGACAGCTGTCGCAAGTTTGGCGCTACCCACACTTGGCCTTGCCGTTGTGGTTCGTAGCCGTCACGGTTGGGGCCACCTGGTTCACTGGCTTGTCTGACCGGGCCCTGCTCTTGGCTCTGCCCGGTATAGCCGCGCTGGCCGCTTTTGCGCTGCCCACTTTGCGGCGCAGCCTCGGGGCCTTGATCGACTGGTTCACCCTTTTGTTTTTCAGCATTTGCGCACTCACCATCTGGGTGGTCTGGATCGCCATGCAAACAGGCTTTCCGGCCCAGACTGCGGCCAACGTGGCCAAACTGGCCCCCGGATTTTTACCGACGTTTTCGGCCCCGGCATGTGTACTGGCCTTGTTGGCTACCGTGGCCTGGGCCGGCTTGGTCAAGTGGCGCATTGGTTACCACCGCGCTGCCATCTGGAAAAGCATGGTCTTGCCGGCCTCGGGGGCCGTGCTGTGCTGGCTGCTGCTGATGAGCCTGTGGTTGCCTTTGCTCAACTTTGCCCGCAGCTACGGCCCTACGGTGCAAAAAGTGCAGGTCGTCACTGGCACCGCCGGTTGCTTGCAATATGCGGGCATCAGCCAAGCGCAAGGCGCAGCATTGCTGTTCCACGCCCAGGTGCGCCTGCAAGCGGCCACCCAACCCAGCGCCGAATGCCCCTGGCTGGTCATGGACGAAAAGAACCTGCCTTTGCTGAGCGATCGTCTCCAAGCCTTGGGCTGGACCCGCGAGGCCACAGCGGCCCGATTGGGTGAGCGCAGCGACCGTCTGCTGATCTTCCGACCCTTGCCGCCGCCCCCTGACAACACGCCCACCCTGCCAGACGCGGCCAGTCACTGAGCCATGTCCGAGCTGCGCACCATCGCCCGCCATGCAGGCACCGTGCTGGTCGGGCAACTGGCCGTCATGGCCTTTGGCGTGGCCGACACGGTGATTGCCGGGCGCTACAGCCCGCAGGCGTTGGCTGTTTTGTCGCTGGCCTCGTCCATCTACATCAGCATTTATGTGGCCCTCAACGCCATGCTGCAGGCGCTGCTGCCGGTCTGGGCCGAGCTGCATGGCAGCAACCGGCGCGCTGAGATCGGGCGCTCGGTGCGCCAAGCGCTGTACATCTCGGCGATCGCGGCAGCACTGGGCATCACCGGTTTGTGGTTCCCCGACCCTTGGCTGTCATGGACCCAAGTGCCTACCGAGCTGTGGCCCGATGTGCGGGCCTATTTGCGCGTGTTGGGGGTGGCGTTGGTGCCTTCCTTGCTGTTTCGCATGTACGGCACACTCAACCAAAGCCTGGGCTACCCGCGCCTGGTGACTTGGCTGCAAGCGGGCGCTTTGCTGGTCAAAATTCCTTTATCGGTGCTGCTGACCTTTGGCGCTGGCAATGTGCCGGGCCTGGGCGTGGTGGGGTGCGCTTGGGCCACACTGGTGGTGAACAGCATGATGATGCTCACCGGGCTGTGGCTCTTGCGCACGCAAGACATTTACCGCCCCTACCAGCTCTGGCGCTTGCCTGAAAAACCCCAGTGGCCTGTGCTGCGGCACTTTTTGCGCCTGGGCGTACCCGCCGGGCTGTCCATCATGGTGGAGGTGACGTCATTCACCCTGATGGCCCTGTTCATCGCGCGCCTGGGCTCGGTGGCCTCGGCCAGTCATCAGATTGCGGCCAGTTTGGCCTCGGTGCTGTACATGGTGCCGCTGGCCCTGGGCATCGCCAGCAGCGCCCGCACCGGCTACTGGTTGGGCGCAGGTAACCCCCAGCGCGCCCGGCAAGCAGCAGGCCTGGGCATTGGCTTGGCCATCGGCGCGGCTGTGCTGTGCGCTGCGGCCTTGCTGATGGGCCGCGAAGCCATCGCCCATGCTTTCACCAACGACCCTTTGGTGGCACAAACCGCCAAGGTATGGCTGGTCTGGGTGGCCATTTACCACCTGGCCGATGCGGTGCAGGCGGTCTGCGTCTTCTTGCTGCGCTGCTACCGCATCACCCTTGCGCCCCTGTTGATCTACACCGCATTTTTGTGGGGCTTTGGTTTGTACGGCGGTTATCTGTGGGCCTACGACGATTCAGCGCTGAGTGGCTGGCTGCAATGGACCGGCCGGCCGGCCGTGGACACGTTCTGGATCAGCAGCAGCTTGGCCCTGGCGTTGGTCTCGGCGCTGTTTGCGACGCTGGTGTGGCGTGCAGCCCAGTCTGGCACAGGCGCAACCGCCCAGGTCTGAAGCCCTGGCCTTGGGCTTCGGCCTGTCCGTCGTTCATCAAAAATTCACACAAAACAACGACAGTGGATTTTTTTGATGCCTTCCCCACACCATGACACCCACCCACGCCATCGATGAAGCCCAAATGCGCCAGCTGCGCGAAGACCTGCTGGACAGCATGGACGAAGAGCTTGAGCTGGAGCTCGACGACCGCTGGGGCGATGGAGCAGCGGCCAACGATGGCCAGGCGGGTGACCGCATCCGTTATTTTCGTGAACTTTTGCGCCTGCAGTCCGAGCTGGTGATGCTGCAAGACTGGGTGGTCAAAACCGGCCACCGCATGGTCATCCTGTTTGAGGGCCGTGACGCAGCCGGCAAAGGCGGCGTGATCAAACGCATCACGCAGCGCCTGAACCCCCGTGTGTGCCGCGTGGCCGCCCTGCCCGCACCCAACGACCGCGAGAAAACCCAGTGGTACTTTCAGCGCTACATCTCGCACCTGCCGGCAGCGGGCGAAATCGTGTTGTTTGACCGCAGCTGGTACAACCGCGCGGGCGTCGAAAAAGTCATGGGTTTTTGCAACGACGAAGAGTATGAAGAGTTCTTCCGTTCGGTGCCCGAGTTCGAAAAAATGCTGGTGCGCAGCGGCATTCAGCTGGTGAAATACTGGTTCTCCATCACCGATGACGAGCAACACGCCCGATTTTTGGGTCGCATACACGACCCCCTCAAGCAGTGGAAACTCAGTCCCATGGACTTGGAAAGCCGCCGCCGCTGGGAAGACTACACCCGCGCCAAAGAAACCATGATCGAGCGCACCCACATTCCCGAAGCCCCTTGGTGGGTGGTACAGGCGGTGGACAAGAAAAAAGCGCGACTCAATTGCATTGACCACTTGCTGGCACAGGTGCCTTACCACGAGGTGGCGCACCCGCAGGTGGAACTCCCAGGGCGGGTGCGTAACCCGGATTACATCCGCCACCCGGTTCCTGCGGACATGATCGTGCCCGAGAAGTATTGACCTTACCCACAAAGCACGGTCTTGGTCGACCGTACCCGGGCTTGATCAACCAAGCCGTTTCAGCAAGGCCTGACCCATCTGAATTCGTACGCCCGACGCAATGCCATCGGCCAAGGCAAAACCTTTAGGCACAAAGACCAAGATGGTGGAGCCATGCTCGAACCACCCCATTTCCTGGCCCTTGCGATAGACCGCATCACAGGGCATTTCGTTCGGGCCTTTGTAGCGCAGATTGAGCAACACATCGACCGCATGAAAGCGCATGCTCGCCACCAACACAGCCGCCACGGGCACGATCAAGAAAGGCACGCCCTCTTGCGTTTGCATGTGCAAGACCGCCCGTTCGTTTTTGCAAAACAGCTCTTGTACACGCGCAAGAGCCACTGGGTTCACATTCCAAGTGTCACCCGAGATGTAAGTCACCTGCTGGAGTTGCACATCGTGTGGCGCATGGAACCGGTGGTACATGCTGCTGGTCAGGCGCAACGTGATGTAGGTGCCCCCTTCCAGCGCGGCAGGCCAATGCTGGCAGTGCGCGGATGTGCCCAGCAAAGTTTCCAACTGATAAGGGAACCCCTTGGCCTGAAAAACCTGGCCCTGTGTGATCGTGCCGCAGGCCCCCACGATGGCATCACAAGGCGAGGTCATGTGCGCAGGGTCCGGGTTGACCACCCGAGCCCCGGGCTTGAGCTCACGCGTGAAGCACGCATGCAAGCTGTCAAATTGCGTGTGCTTGGCGTCGCTCAAGTCCAGATCACTGAACCAGCGCCAAACCGACATGGACAACTTGACCACCCAAGGGTGTCGGATCTGGCTCCACCAACCCATGAATCGGGTCAGGGTGATGCGCGGGATGCGGTTGGTGAGCAAGAAGTTCAGGTCTTCTTGCAGCATCCAGTTTTGAAAAAGTCGGCGAATCTTCATCATGTTGTCACTCAATTTGAATAAAAAGAAATTTCATTGACACAAGGAAATTGCTGTGAACCCCACTTGGATCAGTTTGGGCGTGCTGGCCGCATTGGCCCCAAGCCTGCATCGGCGCATACAACTTTCGCGTGCCAAGCACCGCTCGCTGGCCGGACACTCGCGCATGGCCAAGCGCCTGGCGCGATGGTTGCCCGGTTACAGCTTCGATGAGGCTGAATTTTTCGGCTGCGACGGCGCCCCCGCCAACATTCAGGCGCATCGTCGCGCGGCATTTTTTGCCTTGGGCCAAACGCTGCAAACGCGCCACCGCCTGAGCATCGAGGCCACCGCGGGGGCACGCGAGAACATCTCTGACATGCAATTCATCACGGCCTACCGCGTGCCCTTCCAATTCAGCCCAGTGGTGCGCGAGCACCTGAAAGTCGGCTCGTTCTTGCAATCGGCCCATGGCGTGCACGTCACCGATCTGGACGGTCAGGTTTTTTACGACCTGACAGGCTCTTATGGCGTGAACGTGTTTGGCGCTGACTTTTACAAACGCACCATGGCCGAGGGCATGGCACGCACCCAAGCCTTGGGCCCAGTGCTGGGTTCTTACCACCCGGTGGTGGCCGACAACGCCGAGCGCCTCAAAGCCATTTCCGGTCTGGACGAGGTCTCGTTTCACATGTCGGGCACCGAAGCCGTGATGCAGGCCGTGCGCCTGGCCCGCTACCACACGCAACGCAAAAACATCGTGCGTTTTTGCGGGGCCTACCACGGCTGGTGGGAGGACGTGCAACCCGGTCCGGGCAACCCGATGCCACCGCGCGAAACCTACACCCTGAGCGACATGAACGAGCGCAGCTTGCAGGTGTTGCGCACCCGCAAAGACATCGCATGCGTGCTGATCAATCCCCTGCAGGCCCTGCACACCAATGCGAACGCGCCCGGCGACTCGGCCCTGGTGGACAGCAGCCGACGCGCCGCTTATGACCGCGAGGCTTACACCGCTTGGCTCAAGGCCTTGCGACAGGTCTGCACTGAACGCGGCATTGCATTGATATTTGACGAGGTTTTCTTGGGCTTCCGATTGGCCGCAGGGGGCGCGCAAGCCTACTTTGGCGTGCAGGCTGACATGGTCACTTATGGCAAAACCCTGGGCGGTGGATTTCCCGTCGGTGTGGTGTGCGGCAGGCGCGAATGGATGCGCAGATTCAATGAAAAACACCCCGCTGATATTTGCTTTGCACGTGGCACCTTCAACGCACACCCTGCGGTCATGGGTGCGATGTCGGTCTTTCTGGAACAACTGGAAACCCCCGAAATCAAGGCCATTTACGAAGGCTTGGACGAGCGCTGGAATGCCCGCGCCACCCAATTCAACAGCACCATGCAAACGCTTGAGCTGCCCTTGCAAGCAGCCAACATGTCGAGCGTCTGGACGCTCTTTTACACACAGCCCAGCCGGTACAACTGGATGCTGCAGTACTACCTCAGGCTGCATGGGTTGGCGCTCAGTTGGGTGGGGACAGGTCGTTTGATCTTCAGCCTGAACTACAGCGACGCCGACTTTGATGCGGTGCTCCAAAAGTTTGTATTGGCTTGTCAAGACATGCAGCGCGATGGCTGGTGGTGGCATGCCCCTGAGATGACCAACAAATCCATCCGACGCAGCATCCTCAAGGAAACGCTGTTTCGCTGAAGCCAAGCCCCGGTTCACTGTTGCGCAGTGAACCGGGGTTATGAACTTTCAGCGGCCAGTGTGAAGACTGCTGTCAGCGAAGCGCTCACCCCGCAACAACTGCCAAGGCGCCCTGTGGTACAGGTAAATGTCGTGGAAGGGATCGGTGATGATCTTGGTCATCCAGACCAGGCCGGTTTGCACGTCGTGTAGAAAAAACAAATGCACCGTGCGGAACAGCAAAGCCGCCGCACCCAAATACAGCCAAGCAAAACCCACAGCCCGCAAAAATTCAAACCAAGTTTCATGCACAGGCAGCAAGCCCAAGAAGCCAGGATGCATGTAAATGGCCAAAGGCAATAGGGCCCAGACACTCAACAACACCACCTTGCGGCGCAAGTTGTAGCCCACCTTGATCTCTTCCTTGAACTCATTGGTGGCTTCGTTGACATGGTCATAGCCCAAGGGTTCAAAGAAGAAATGACCGGCTTGTCTGGAGGTCATGGAAACCATCCAGGCCAACAGTGCGGCCATGGCCGGATCGATCCACAGCATGCCGTAAGCCACCACAAAAGCCATGGCACTGAGCAAGTGCAGGGACTGGTTGATGCGGCAATGGTGGTAGTAACGGTGATCGTCCCAACGCTGCACTTCCAATGCTTTCAAAAAATCTTTCACAAGGACCCCTCTAGTTGAATGTGTGAAGATCATCATCAATTCGTGTGAAAAAACAGTGACACAGCTTTTGTCATCAAACTGTTAAAACCTGCGTTCACCATCGGGGCATGCAAGAACAAGACAATGCGTCCTTCTGGGTCGAAAACTTTGTGCCCGCCAACGCTCCGCTGCGCATTGCGGTGGTCACCGAAACCTGGCCCCCCGAGGTCAACGGCGTAGCACTGACCCTGTCGCGCCTGATCCAAGAGCTGAGCCAACGTCAACACACGATCCAGCTCATCCGACCGCGGCAAGACCGCCATGAAACGGAAAGCCATAGGGAGGGCTGGAGTGAACTGCTGCTCAAGGGCATGCCCATCCCACGCTACCCCCAACTCAAGCTGGGGTTTCCCAGCAAGAAGTCACTGGTCCAAGCCTGGAGTCTGCAAAGGCCCGACTTGGTGCACATCGCCACCGAAGGGCCTCTGGGCTGGTCGGCCCTGCAAGCGGCCAGGGTCTTGCGTTTGCCCGTCACCTCCGACTTCAGAACCAATTTTCAAAGCTACAGCAAACACTATGGCGTTGGTTGGTTGCAAAAACCCATCGTGGCTTACTTGCGAAAATTTCACAACCGCACCTTGTGCACCATGGTGCCGACCCAAGCCATGCACGACCAGCTCAAGGTCTTGGGGTTTCACAACCTCCAGGTGGTGGCCCGCGGCGTGGACACGCAGCTGTTCACACCCGACAAACGCAGCGCCAGCTTGCGCAGCCAGTGGCACGCTGATGACCAGACCCTGGTCATCTTGTCGGTGGGGCGCCTGGCGGCAGAAAAAAATCTGGATTTGACGGTCAAAACCTACCAGGCCATGAAACAAAACAACCGTCCAGTGAAACTTGTTTTTTGCGGCGATGGCCCCTACCGGGCCAAACTCCAGGCCGAGTGTCCAGACGCCATCTTCATGGGCATGGCCAGCCAAGCACAATTGGCCGTAGCCTACGCCAGTGCCGATCTGTTCATGTTCCCCAGCCTCACCGAAACCTTTGGCAACGTGACCTTAGAAGCCCTGGCCAGCGGCACCCCGGTCCTGGCGTTTGACTGCGCCGCGGCCAAAGAAGTCATTGACGACGAACACAATGGCTGGCTCGTTCCCGGTGAAGACGCGCAACGCTTTGTCTTGCGAGCCTTGGCGATCACACAAAAAGCCTCAACCTTGCAAGAGGCTCGACTGAACGCAGCGGGCAGTATTCGGAAATGGGAATGGTCCAGCATTGCCACCGAGGTGGAGAACATGTTCCGAAGGGTCCTGACGGGGGCGCACTAACTGAGCAATGAGCCCCGCTTGACTGCACTGCGGCGCCACGGCAAAACCGCCATCCACAAGGGCAAAGACAAGCACAGCATCATGGCCAACAAAGGCCAATCCCAGGCCAGCAGCAGGCTGTAAAAGCCCAGCATCACCAACACACTCAGGTTTTCGTTGAAGCCCTGGACCGCAATCGAACGCCCAGGCGGCATGATTTTGAGGCCCCGGTGTTGCAACAAGGCATTCATAGGCACCAGCAGCATGCCACCCGCCCAGCCTGCCGCCAGCATCATGGGCACAGCCAGCCACAAGCTTTCTGTCAGGGCCAAAGCAGGCATCAAGCAGGCCAACACCACGGCCCAGACCCTCTGCCTTCGGGCACGAAAGATGCGGCAGGTGAGCGCCGCCATGACGGCGCCACCGATCACCCCCAATGCCACCAGACCTTGCAAATACGCCCCGGCTTGCAAAGTCAAGCCGGCCTGCGTCTGCGCCCACACCAGGACCAAGAACTGCAGCACAGCACCCACACCCCAGCTGAAAGTCGTGACCCGCAAAGAAACGCCCCCCAAGGGGTCTCGCCACAGTTTCAAGTGGTTGACCCAAAAAGCCGACCAACGTATATCTGCCCAAGACCACGCCGATTGCCTAGGCGAGCGCAAGGCATACATCCCCATGTTGAGGCCTGCAGAACACACATACAACAGGCAGACCACTCCCAAACCAACACCGATTTGGGTTTCAACCAGCCAATCGGCTGTGAACCTGCTGAAGACACTTTGAGGCCCATCAGCCCACCAAGACCCCGAGCCCATCAGCCACCCACCCAACACCACACCCCACAAAACGGACAACACCACCGACACCTCCAAAAAGGCATTGGCTTTGACCAAACTGGCCGAAGGCACGGTTTCGGTGAGCAAGCCATATTTCGCGGGCGCATAGACAGAGGCTGCAAAGCCAGTCAGGGCGAAGGCCACCAGAGGGCTGACGCCAGTCCACAACAAGGCGACCGACAACAACTTGAGCAGATTCATCGCCATCATGACCTGGCGTTTTTGAAAGGCATCGGCCACAGGCCCCACCACGCTGGCCAACGCCACATAGGACAAAGTGAAGGCCATTTTCAGCAAAGGGGCCCACCAGCCGGGATGGCCTTGCTCCTGCAAAAAGTAAATGCCCAGCAACAAAAAGGCGTTGTCGGCCAGCCCACTGAAAAACTGGGCCAGGATCAAAAAAGCAAAGCCCTTAGGCATTCATGAGTTCAGCAACGGTGGGCGCTTCGTTTGGAAGGCCAAAATCCATCAATTGCGCCAAATCATTGCGCCTGCCCACACCTTGGTACGCCACACCCAATTCACTCAGGGCTTCCGGGTTGTAGAGGTTTCTGCCGTCCAAAATGAAGGGTTTGCGCATCAGGGCCTTCATGGCCTCGAAATCAGGGTTGTGGAAATTTTTCCACTCGGTCAACACCATCAGCGCATCCGCACCCTCCAAGGCCTGCATGTCTGAAGCCGCCAATTCAAAGCGCTCCAGCAGATGCGGTTCTTGACTCAGATCCAAACGCAAAGCCTGCAAGGCATGCGGGCCTGCCACAGGGTCAAAGGCACTGACCTTTGCACCGCGCAACAACAATTGACGAATCACCACGCGGCTGGGCGCCTCGCGCATGTCATCCGTGTTGGGCTTGAAGGCCAAGCCCCACACCGCGATTTTTCGGCCTGTCAAATCGGGCCCCATGCGCTGAATCAATCGGTCCACCAAAATTGTTTTCTGTCGCTCATTGACCAGCTCCGTGGCGCTGACCACCGTCATGCTGTGCCCATGGGACTTGGCGGTGTTGACCAGCGCCTGTGTGTCCTTTGGGAAGCAACTGCCGCCATAGCCACAACCCGCATACAAAAAGCTGTGGCCAATGCGACTGTCAGCCCCAATGCCCCGGCGAATGTGGTCCACATCGGCCCCCAGCACATCGGCCAAGTTGGCCATTTCATTCATGAAGGAAATGCGAGCGGCCAACATCGCATTGGCCGCGTATTTGGTCAACTCGGCACTGCGCACATCCATCCACACGGTGCGGGCATGGTGGCGGTTGAAGCTGGCATACAAATCACCCATCATACGGCGGCTGCGGGCATGGTGCAGGCCCTCATCCACGCCCACCACAATGCGGTCTGGTCGCATGAAATCGTCAATGGCAGCCCCCTCTTTGAGGAACTCCGGATTGGACACCACGTCAAACAAATCAGGCGACATGCCCCTGTGCACCAATTCATGCGAAATCGCAGCACGCACTTTGTCGGCAGTCCCCACCGGCACCGTGGATTTGTTGACCACCAACTTGAAACCCTTCAAGTGGCGTCCAACGGTGGCCGCCACAGACAAGACATGCCCCAAGTCGGCCGAACCATCTTCGGCCGGTGGTGTGCCTACGGCAATGAACAGGATGTCGCCATGCTCGATCGCCTCACAGGCATCGCTGGTAAAGCGAATCCGCCCATCAGCCCGATTGCGCGTGAGCAGTTCTTTGAGGCCCGGCTCGTAAATCGGCACTTCCCCTTCTTGCAAGGCCCGGATTTTTTCTTCATCCTTGTCCAGGCACACCACTTTGAAACCCAGGTCCGACAAGCATGCGCCTGTGACCAAACCAACATAACCCGAACCAATGACTGTGACACGCATGGCAAACCTCCAAGTTTGCTTTGCATGTTCCACCTCATCTGTGAATCAAGCGTGTCATTTCCATGAAGAAATCACGACAACGCAGGCGTGGCTTTCGGGTGTATTCAAAAACCGGCTTTTTGTGAATGCCCATCGACCCCAGGCTCAGCCCAAGTCGACCACCACTCGGCTTTGTGGAAACACCAGCTTGAATGTTGAGCCCTGACCCACCACGCTTTCAATGCGCAACTCACCGCCGTGGCGTTGCATCACGTGCTTGGTGATGGCCAAGCCCAATCCCGTGCCACCGGTTTCTCTGGAACGGCTGCGGTCCACCCGGTAAAAACGCTCGGCCAAACGCGGCAAATGCTCGGCCGCAATGCCTGGCCCAGAGTCATGGACCGTGAACACCAAGCCCTCTGCCGTTCTGGCCCAATGAATCTGGATGCGCCCCCCCAAAGGGGTGTAACGGATCGCATTGCTGACCAAATTGGAGACTGCACTCAGCAGCTCCGAACGCGCACCCAGCAAATACACATCGGGCACCGGGGCAAATTCCAATTCGTGCACAGGCCCCTCGCCTTTGTTGGCCATCCAATCCGAAAAGGCCTGCCCTTCGGTGGTCACTTGCAGCATCAAGGCCGCCAAAGAGACCTTTTCCTGGGTGCTGGGCAATTGGCTGCCTTCGAGTTGCGAGAGCATCAACAAATCCACCACCAAGGACTGGATGCGGTCCGACTGTGCCGACATGAGTTGCAGGTAGTGCTGGGTTTCGTCTGCACCTAAGGGGATGGACTGCAGCGTTTCCACAAAGCCGCTGAGCACCGTCAAAGGTGTTCGAATTTCGTGCGACACATTGGCCACAAAATCACGCCGCATGGCATCGGCCTGCGACACAGCCGTGATGTCGCGCGTCAAGAGCAGCGAACGCCCTTCCCCGTAGGCGTGCAATTGCACCGACAGTTTTTGCCGGTTCAAGGCCGAGCTGGCGCGGCCCTCAATGATCGCCTCCGATGCGTGGTTGTCCTGCGCGAAGTACCGCGCAAACACCGGGTCGCGCACCAGGTGCACGATGTGCTGCAGACGGTCTCTTTGCGCATCCAGCCCCAGATGCGCCGCAGCGGTGTCGTTGCACCATTCGATGCGGGCTTGTTCGTCCAGCAAAATCACCCCATTGGGTGAAGCCTGAATGGCTTGCAAAAAATCCTGCAGCTGTTTTTGGTGCCCGGCGGCCAGCCTTTCCTGCTGGCGCAGCAAGCGCAGCACGCGTTCAGCGATTTCGCGCCACACCCCCTGCCAAGGCGGGTCTTGGCGCAAAACCGGCGCACTCAGCCATTGCTCGAGCCGGTCCAGCTTCCACTGCAGCATGGTGCCGTGAATCAGCAAAGCCAGAACAGCACCCAGAACAGCCCCTAGGGTGCCGCCCAAGAACCAGCCCGGTATTCCCGCCAAGCCCGCCAAGAAGAGCATTTCGAGAAGCGAAAACAGCATCAGGAACCTGGCTTCACACGGTGGGATTGGCGGTGAAACGGTAGCCCGCACCACGCACGGTCTCGATCATGTGGCCCGCCTCGCCCAGCGACTCGCGCAGGCGTTTGACGTGCACATCCACCGTGCGCTCTTCGATGTAAACGTGGTCGCCCCACACTTTGTCGAGCAAGCCCCCACGGCTGTGCACCCGCTCGGGGTGGCGCATCAGGTAGTGCAAAAGCTTGAATTCGGTGGGCCCCACTTTGAGGGGTTTGTCGGCCAAATTGACGCGGTGCGTGTCGGCATCGAGTTGCAAGTCGCCCATTTTGACGACGCCCCCCGAAGCCTCGGGCACGCGGCGGCGCAGCACCGCACGGATGCGGGCCAGCAGCTCACGCGGCGAAAACGGTTTGACGATGTAATCGTCAGCGCCCGCATCCAGCCCAGCCACCCGGTCGGCCTCATCACCCCGCGCAGTCAACATCAGGATGGGCACGGCCTTGGTGCGTGCCGAGGCACGCCATTTGCGAGCCAGGGTCAAGCCACTCTCGCCCGGCAGCATCCAGTCGAGCAAGATCACATCAGGCAAAATCTCGTCGAGCTCGCGCTGAGCAGTTTCGGCGTCGATGGCCCACATCGGCTGAAAACCGTTGTGCCGCAAATTCACCGCAATCAGTTCGGCGATGGCAGGCTCGTCCTCGACAATCAGAATGCGTGGGATGGTTCTCATAGAACCGCTTTTTCGATTTCGGTCAACGCGGTGTGACGAACGTCAGCACCCTTGACCACGTAAATGACAAACTCGGCGATGTTCTTGGCATGGTCGCCAATGCGCTCGATGGCCTTGGCCACAAACAGCAGGTCAAGGCTGGCCGAAATCGTGCGCGGGTCTTCCATCATGTAAGTGATCAGTTTGCGCACAAAACCATTGAACTCGGCATCGATCAAATCGTCCTCTTTCAGGATGACCAGCGCCGTGTTCACGTCCAGGCGGGCAAAGGCATCAAGCGCCTTGCGCAACAAGGCGGTGGCCAGATCGGCCGCCACCCGCAACTCAGAAGATGGCAAATTGCGCGGACTGCCCTGATCCAGGATCTGCTTGACCATGCGCGCAATGCGCTCGGCCTCGTCGCCTGCACGCTCCAAGTTGCCGGTGATTTTGGAGATGGCCATCAGCAAGCGCAGATCGCGGGCTGTAGGCTGACGGCGCGCGATGATCGAAGCCAACTCGGCATCGATCTCCACTTCCAGCGCGTTGACCTGTCTTTCAGTGGCGACCACTTGATCGGCCACTTCGGAACTGAACTGAGCCAATGCATACACGGCGTGGCGGGTTTGCGACTCGACCAGGCCACCCAGCTCCAGAACACGGGAAGAAACGCCGGTGAGTTCGGCATCGAATTGACTTGAAATGTGCTTGTCCATGGTGTGCTCCTGATCAGCCGAAACGGCCGGTGATGTAGTCTTCGGTTTCCTGCTTGGCGGGCTTCATGAAGATTTGCTCGGTCTTTCCAAATTCCACCAGTTCACCCAAATACATGTAAGCCGTGAAATCGGACACACGCGCAGCTTGCTGCATGTTGTGCGTGACGATGGCCACCGTGTATTCTTTTTTCAACTCGCTCACCAACTCTTCGACCTTGGCGGTCGAAATCGGATCCAGGGCCGAGGTGGGCTCGTCCAGCAAAATGACTTTGGGCTTGACAGCCACGGTGCGGGCAATGCACAGGCGCTGCTGCTGACCGCCCGAGAGGGACAGGCCGCTTTGGCCCAGTTTGTCTTTGACTTCGTTCCAGATGGCGGCCTTGGTCAGGGCCGACTCGACTCGCTCGTCCATGTCCGAGCGGCTGAGGTTTTCATAAAGGCGCACACCAAAAGCGATGTTGTCGTAAATCGACATGGGAAACGGTGTGGGCTTTTGGAACACCATGCCGATTTGGGCACGCAGCAGGTTCAGGTCTTGGCCTTTGTCCAGGATGTTCTGACCGTAAAAGTTGATCTGGCCCTCTGCACGTTGGCCGGGGTACAGGCTGTACATGCGGTTGAGCGTGCGCAGCAAGGTGGATTTGCCGCAACCGGATGGACCAATGAAGGCCGTCACACGGTGCTCGGCGATGTCCAAGTTGACGTTTTTCAGGCCTTTGAATTTGCCGTAGTAAAAGTCCAGATTACGCACTTCGAGGGCGTTTTGGGTCGGTGTCTTGTCAGGCATGAGAATTCCTGTAAATGCAAAGAGAAAAAGCAGTGGTATTCGGAACCGTCAGCCTCAGGCCGACTGTTTGTCCCTGAAAAACACGCGGGCCAAGATGTTCAAAACCAGAACCGTCAAGGTGATCAAGAGTGCCCCACCCCAAGCCAGGCGAATCCAGTTGTCATAAGGACTCATGGCAAACTGGAAAATCACCACCGGCAAATTGGCCATGGGCTTGCTCATGTCATCGTTGTAGAACTGGTTGCTCAACGCGGTGAACAACAAAGGCGCCGTCTCACCGCTGATGCGGGCAATGGCCAGCAAAACACCGGTGATCACACCGCTTTTGGCCGCGCGCAGCGTCACCGACAGCGACACTTTCCAACGCGGCGCGCCCAGCGCGAAAGCCGCCTCGCGCAAGCTGCCAGGCACCAGGCGGAGCATGTTTTCAGTGGTGCGCATGACCACAGGCACAGCAATCAGCGTCAACGCCAGGCTGCCTGCGTAACCAGAAAAACCGCCCAAAGTGGCCACGGCGATGGCATACACAAACAAACCGATCACGATCGAGGGCGCCGACAGCATGATGTCGGTCACAAAACGGGTGAGCTCGGCCGTTTTGCTTTGATCGCCGTATTCGGTGAGGTAAATGCCAGCCAAGATCCCCACAGGTGTCGCCACCAGCACCGACAAACCAACCATCATCAAACTGCCCACGATGGCATTGCGCAAGCCGCCGCCATCGGTGCCTGGCGCAGGGGTGTCCTTGGTCAAAATGTTCCAATCGAGTGCCGCAAAACCGTTGGTGAACAAGACCACCAAAATCCACAACAACACGGTCAAGCCCAGAGCCATGGCCAACATGGAGGTGACCATGCCCCATGCATTGGCGAGGCGACGCCTGCGGTACAGCGCGTGATTCATGTTCATCGCCATGTCAGAACCCCTTGGCTTTTTCAGCCCGATTGATCATGATTTTGGCCATGGCCAACACCACAAACGTGATGACAAACAACAAAAATCCCAGCGCGAACAAGGAGGACATGTGGAAGTCGGCGGCTTCGCCGAATTCGTTGGCCAAGGTCGAAGCGATGGATGTGCCTGGCGAGAACAGCGAGGTGGGCATGCGGTTGGCATTGCCAATCACAAAGGTCACCGCCATCGTTTCTCCCAAGGCTCGGCCCAGGCCCAGCATGATGCCGCCGATCACCCCTTTTTGGGTGTACGGCAGCACGATCTTGCGAACCACTTCCCAAGTGGTGCAACCCAGCCCATAGGCCGATTCGCGCAAAATGGGTGGCGTGATTTCGAACACATCGCGCATCACAGCAGCCACAAAAGGCAAGACCATGAAGGCCAGCACAATGCCGGCCGCCAAAATGCCCATGCCGTTCGGGGCGCCACCAAACAAGAACCCAATCAAGGGCATACCACTCAACACCTCGCGCAGAGGCACCTGGATGTAATCGGCAAACAAGGGCGCAAACACAAACAGGCCAAACATGCCGTAAATGATGGAGGGCACTGCCGCCAGCAATTCAATGGCCGTGCCCAAAGGACGACGCAACCAGACTGGGCAGGTTTCGGTCAGAAACACCGCAATGCCAAAAGCCAAAGGCACTGCCACCAACATGGCAATGCCCGCGCTGGCCATGGTGCCCACAATGGCAATGGCCGCACCAAACTCTTCATTGATGATGTCCCACTCGACATACCAAATGAAACGCGCACCGAACTTAGCAAACGTGGGCCAAGCATTGATGAACAAGGACACGATGATCCCGGCCAAGGCCAACAGAACCAACAGAGAGAACAACTGCGTCAGGCGGTGAAACAACACGTCTTGCAGCCGCTGGCGCTTGACCACAGCCATCAGGTGGCTTTGGTTGTCCGCGCTGTAGAGGGGGGTTTGCATGTCTTGACCCATCAAACAAAGAGCATCAAATAAACAGGAAATCCGTCGGTCGCTGAATCACAACCGACGGATGACAGACCAGGGCCTGGATTACTTCTGGATTTGTGACCAGACACGTGAACGGATCTGATCGGTCAAGCTGTCAGGCAAGGGCACGTAGTCCAGATCAGCAGCCATTTTCTTGCCATTCTTGAAGGACCAGTCAAAGAACTTCAGGGCTTCGGCCGAGGCGGCTTTGTCAGCAGGCGCTTTGTACATCAAGATGAAAGAGGCCGTGCTGACGGGCCAGCTGTTCTCACCTTTGGCATTGACCATGGACACGCCCATGCCGGGCACGCTGAACCAGTCGGCACCAGCGGCTGCGGCGGCAAAAGTCAGGTCGTCAGGGCTGACGTATTTGCCATTGGCGTTTTGAATTTGCATGAAATTCATGTTGTTCTTTTTGACGTAGGCGTATTCCACGTAGCCAATAGAGCCTTTGATGCGGTTCACGTTGGCCGCCACACCTTCATTGCCCTTGCCACCCACGGACGTAGGAGCAGGCCACTTGACTGCAGCGCCTTTGCCCACGGTGTCAGCCCACTCTTTGCTGATGGCAGTCAGGTAGTCGGTCCAGTTGAAGGTGGTGCCGGAGCCGTCAGCGCGGTGCACCACGGTGATGATTTCGTTGGGCAGGTTTTTGCCGGGGTTCAAAGCAGCCAACTTGGCATCGTTCCACTTGCTGATCTTGCCCATGAACATCTCGGCCATCACGGGACCAGTCACGCGCAATTCGCCGGGCTTGAAACCGTCCAGGTTGATCACAGGCACGGTGCCGCCAATGATCATGGGGAACTGAACCATGCCGTCTTTGTCCAAGTCAGCGCCCGAAACTGGGGCATCTGTGGCGCCGAAAGTCACGGTCTTGGCGCGGATCTGGCGAATACCACCGGAAGAGCCGATGGACTGGTAGTTCATACCTGTGCCTGTGGCGGCTTTGTAGGCTTCAGCCCACTTGGCATAAACAGGGAATGGGAAAGTCGCGCCAGCGCCGGTGATGTCGGCAGCCCAAGTGGTCGCAGCCACAACGCTCAGACCGACAGCGGCCACGAGGGATTTAAATTTCAGCATTTCAGCTCCTGATGCAGGTTCAAAGAAAATTCTTGCCAACAACCTGTTGCTGCTGACTGACTTCAATGTAGCCCTCAATTGTGACAAGTTTGTGTCAAATAACCTTGGTTTGTATGGCAAATGACGAAGTTCCGTCGGGCCGACTGCCAAAAGCGCGTGCTGCCCGCGGTGTTTCAACCCTTCACACGGTCAAATTTCGTGTCCCAACGTCTGATCTCAGGGCTTCAAACGCCACAAAGCGCCGTCCGGCGAATCGCTCAAGAGGTAAACCAGACCATCCGGGCCGACCCGCACATCGCGGATGCGCCCCACTTGCTGCGTCAGCAAATGCTCTTCGGCCAGCACTTTTTCGCCTTCCAGCACCAGGCGCACCAGGCTTTGTCCCCGCAAAGCCCCCAGCAACAGGCTGCCACGCCAAGCTGGGAAAGCATTCCCTTCGTAAAACGCCATACCCGAGGGCGCGATCGAGGGCACCCAGACGTGCAGCGGTTGCACCATGCCCGCTTGGTGAGTGCCCACACCAATGCGCGTGCCCGTCACGTAGTTCACCCCATAAGTGATGGTGGGCCAGCCGTAATCGCGCCCGCTGCGGATGATGTTGAGCTCATCCCCGCCTTGCGGGCCGTGCTCGTGCGTCCACAACTCGCCCGTTTGCGGGTGAATCGCCGCGCCCTGGATGTTGCGATGGCCCCGGCTGAACACCTCGGGCATCTGCTGGGGCTGCTGCACAAAGGGGTTGCCCGCGGGCACGCGGCCATCGTCATGCAAGCGGATGACCGACCCGGCATGGTCGCGCGGTTTTTGGGCACGCGCTTCGTCACCCCGGTCACCCAAGCTCAAAAACACATGGCCTTGGCGGTCCAACACAATGCGCCCACCAAAATGCCGCCCACCCCGCGAAGCAGGCCGCATGACAAACAGATTTTGCAGATCCACCAGCCGGTGCCCCAGCAGCCTCGCCCTGACCAAGGCCGTGGCCGATGCACCGCGTGCACCGTCTTTGGGAGCCTGCGCATACGCCAGGTAAACCCAAGCATTGCGGGCGTGGTCGAGGTGCACAGCCACGTCAAACAAGCCCCCCTGGCCGTCCGCCACGATGTCGGCAGGCAAACCCTCTATCGGGCGCGGGTCCAGCTGAAAATCACGGCTGACACGGCGCAAGCGCCCTTCGCGCTCGGTGATCAGCATATCGCCACCAGGCAACCAGGCCAGAGACCAGGGGTGGCTCAAGCCCTTGACCAGGGTTTGCACCTGAAACGCCAAGGGGGCGGGAGACTGGCGCACCAGATCTTTGGACTGCGTGGGAACAGCCGAGGGGTAAGTTGAGGCCAGGGCAACGGCAGCACAGCCTCCCCAAAAGGCCATGGCGGTCATCCGGAAAATTGGGATCTGCCGCATGGTACTGCCCCCATCGAGTTTAAAAAGTGAATGGATCGCGGACAAGCCGATGTTGTCCGCCCAGCCTACAGATACACCCCGCGATGGATTTGGATTGTGATTCATCCGGGATAGGATCAAAGCAGTGTGGTCTGGATGAACCCAAAAAAACGGCGCGCTGAAACAGCGCGCCGTCAAGAAGTTACAAACTTCGGTACTTAAGTCAATATTTCAAATTGATCTGATAAATAGCGGTCGTCCCGCTGATTTCATTGCCGATCACCAGCAAGGGCTTGCCATTGGGCGACTTGTCTGCCGGCACAAAGTGCATCCCTTCGGGACCCAAGTCGCCCGTGGCGCCATTGCGGGTGTTGATGTAGGTCTCATAAACCGGACGGGTTGGATTGCTCACGTCATAGACCACGACCCCGCCCACGCGCTCCAGGCCAATGAACGCGTAATGTTTCTGCCCAAACTGGGCCACGATCACGCCTTCCGGCTCTGGGCCTTTGTTGTCACTGCGGTCGTCTTGCGCGTTGCCAGAGTGGCTGGCATTGAACTTGGCTTGGGGCAAGTCTTTGGTCAACTGCTCGAGCTGGTCACCAGAATCAAAGACCTGTTGGCCCTGCGCATTCCAGATGGAGAACGAGCGTGTGCCGTAGGCATAGAGTTTTTCGTAAACACCATTGACAGCCCCCTGTGACTTGGTCACCGTCAGACGGCCCAGTTGGGCATCGGATTTGAGAGCCTCCAACGCCGGGCTCAAGGCCAGATCCTTGACGCGAGACTCTTCGTTGTAACCCGGCCAATCGGCACGCGCGTCCCCTTCGTTGGCGGTGATCAAGTAGGTTTGCCCGCCCACGCTGTAACTGGCGATCGCATCGGGCAAATACATGCCCAACACAGGCCAAGTCTTGATGTTGACGGCACTGTCTTTGTCACTGGCATCCAGACCGTTGCCCGCCAGGCTGTGGTCCTTGTAGCCAAACGGTTTGATGGCAGTCACCTTGGCAGAGGCAATGTCCACAATGGCCATGGCATTGTTTTCCTGCAAAGTGACATAGGCTGTTTTGCCGTCCGCTGACACCGTGATGTACTCAGGCTCCATGTCTTGCGCAACCGTGGCGCCTGGTCCGAAAATCCGCACGCCCGAAGCAATGAGCGCATCTTTTTGGTTATTGAAGGCTTTGAAGTCGGCCGTTTTGGCTGTCAGCACCACATTTGAACTGGTCAAAGAAAGACCGCTGACATCCACCACACTGATCGATCCCTCCGGGTCGACCGAGTCAGGCAGTCCATAAGAATTGGGCTCGCCCTCATTGGCCAGCAACAGGGTTTTGCCATCTGGGGTGAACGTCACCATGTCGGGCAAGGCGCCCACCACAGCAGTGCCCAACACGGCGTAATCCGAGGCACGCAACACGATCAAACGGCCCGGTTGGGTTTTGTCCAAAGCCTGCACGGCCAAAGCCACCATGCCTTGGTGAATCGCCACGCTGTTGGCGGCGCCTGCACCGGCCCACAAACTGGTCATGGTGACGGTTTTGAGCAAGGTCGGTTGCGCCGGGTTCGTCAAGTCCAACACATCCAGGCTGGCCAGCGCCCCATTGACCACAAACAGCTTTTTGCTGGCCGCGTCATAGGCGGTGATTTCAGCAGAGCCTTCACCCCCTTGGTGGGTGAAGCCACCCAGTTTGACCAACCCCAACGCGCTGGGCGTCTGCTCCACTGCAGCAGATCCGCCGCAAGCGACCAAAGCGGCCAGCAGGCTTAAGCCGCATGCGCCGTAAACCCAGGTTTTTTTCAAGTTCAGTTTCATTTGATGCTCCTGAAATTTCAGTTCAAAACCGTGTCAGAGCGTTGACTCAGATTTTGGATGCGAAGGTCTTGCGCGGCGGGCGTGTCTTTCAGCCCGAAAGTCGTCGTGCCGAACTGGCTCTTCATGTACTTCATGAAGGCGTCTTGCTCGCTGCCCAAAGTCGCGGTGCTGGTGCTGGCTGCCCCACCGGACGTGGTGTCGGTCATGCTGCTGTCGAGCTTGACCAAGTTGACAAAATCAGCCGTGGCCGGGAAGGGGTAGCCATCACCGCCACCCGCAGCTGTGCTCGTGCCTTCGGCCAAGAAGTTCAAAGTCACCATGCGGAAGGTGCGCTGCGCATTGCCCACCAGGGCCCCGTTTTGCACCACCACATCGCTGCCCACTTTGAGCGAACGGATGCGCTCACCGGCTGTGGTAACGGCAAAGTTGGCATCCAGGGCTTGCGCAGTGCGGCTCGGGTCATAACTGAAGCTCATGCCGCCCACCTGAGGGAAACGGCCTTGGCTGCCCAACACCGCCACACCGTGCTCCAGCAAGGACTTGAGTTGTGCGGCCGTGACGTCAAAAGCCCACAGCTTGTTGTTGAACTTCAAAGCCGTTTCCACCGCCAATTGAGAAATCTCTCCCGCTTGGCGCTTGGCCTCGGCGTTGGCTTTGGGTGCGGTCAGGACAGCGCCAGAGGTGGACCCTGGCAGTGCCAGGACTTCGCCAATTTCAGATCGGATGCCGCCGCCGTTTTTCAAGGAAATTTGGACCTTGGGGTCCTGCAGACGGGCATACCAAAGGTTGGCATCTGCCGTCAGGTTGCCAAAGTTGGTCTCTTCATTGCGAACAGCCGCACGGCGGCCTTCCAGAAATTCACTGGTTTTGCCAAACACATTGCCGTCTTTGGCCTTGAGCACGGCCTTGATGGCATCGCGCACCTGGGTCACCAGGCCTGACACGGTGACGCCCCCCGCACTGTCGTCGGTTTCGCTGGTCACCCAGGCACCCGAGAGTTTGCTGTCAAAGCGCTGGGGAATCAGAACGCCTTTGTCGTCAAACGGGGCCATGAAGCGCCCAAGGTATTTGTAATCCGCGTCCACGTTGACCACCACCGTCGGTTGGCCGGCAGCGTCTTTGGTTTCATAGGGGTAGTCACCCGCGGATTTGTCGCCTGAGCGCAGCACATCGTTGGCATCGGTCAGCAAAGTGTTGGAGCCCCCGGCGACGATGATGTCCACATTTTTCAAGCGCTGGGCCAAGGCTTTTTCAATGGCCAGGGTTTGCATGTGTGCCAGAAGGACCACCTTGTTGATGCCCGCAGCGGTCATCTCATCCACGCCTTTTTGGATGGCCGATGCCAAGCCGGCCACATCCACTTCGCTGCTGGTCAATGCAGGCATGAATTGCAATTTTCCAGGCGAGGTGATGTTGGCAAACACGGGCGAACTCGCGCCGATCACGCCAATTTTTTGACCGCCGACGTCCACCACGGTCCAACCGGTCAATTTGCCCGATTGCTCAGACGCCTTGCCGCCGTTGGCCAACTTCAAACTGGCCACTTCGCTGTCGGCAGCAAAGTCCACGTTGTAGGCCAAGTAGGGAAATCGTGCGCCAGACCATGCGCCACTGGGTTTGATCATGTCAGCGAATTGCTTGGTGCCCAAATCGAGTTCGTGGTTGCCAATGGCCGAAGCCTGCACGCCCATCGCATTCAAAAAAGCAATGTCAGCACGCCCCACTTCAGCCACGCCCAGTGCAGCATTCAGGCTGCTGTCATTGGCTGCATTGAAACGCGGCCCAGGGATGTAGTTGTCACCCGAGCTCACGGTCAATGTTTGCTGGGGGTACTGGGCGCGGAACTTCTGGATCATCCCAGACAGATTGGCCACACTGTTGAGCGCCGTGCTGTCCGAGCCGTCGGCGTCAGAGATGTGCAGCAACTGCAAAGTGAAGGCAGCCTCGGGCGCATCCGATGTGCCGCCACAGGCGCTGAGCAACAAGGCGGTGGCCAGAAGGGTGGCCCATGATTTTTTGGTGATGGTCTTCAACATGCGTTGCCCCAATGAGTTCACAGAATCACCAGCATGTCCGGATGACGTTTCAAATTGATGACTTATCCATGAAACTTTTTTGAAAAATCGGCAAAGAATTCGCTTCGCTCCGTGCTGGGTAGGCAAGCGCAATGCCCTGCATGTTTATCCGGCCATTTTGACGTCACACAAATGAAATAAGCGCTCTGTAGATTTGTCAGTTCCATCAACCCGGAGCAACTTTTTCATGTCTCATTCTTTCGACCCCATCGACAACACATCCAACAATGAGCACTTCCAAGAAGTACTCGACAAAGCCCTGAGCAGCCCTTCGCGCCGTACTGTTTTGCGCGGTGGTTTGGGTTTGGCCTCCATGTTTGCTTTGCCCATGTTGCCCGGTTGCGGCGGCAGCTCCACCGCAGCGAGCAATGTGTTGCCCGCCTTGGCCAGCAGCACTTTGATGAAATTCACACCGGTCGCTAAGAGCTTGGCCGACCAGATTTTGGTTCCCGCTGGCTACACCGTCAAAGTTCTGCATGCCACGGGCGACACCATGAAAACTGGCGTTGCGGCTTACTCCAATGCAGGCACCGACGACGCTGAAAGCTGGGCCAACCGCGTGGGTGACCAGCACGACGGCACTGAGATTTTCTTCATCGGCGCCAACGGCAAATCCAAAGGCAGCTACAGCTACGCAAGCGGCGACAAGGCTGTGCTCGCGGTCAACAACGAAAGCTCTGCAGAAGCGCACTTGCTGCACCCGACCGGCCAAACCTCTGGCTCTGCCATCGGTAAAAAATTCGACCAGTTCGGCACTTGGCCCATGGGTGTCCGTCCTGCAACCGAAGCCATCAAAGAAATCTTGTCGCACGGCGTCACGCTGGTGGAAGTGAACTTGGACGCGAGCGGTAAGCCCACTGGCTACAACGCGACATCGCCGTTGAACCGCAGAATCACCCCTGAAACTGTCATGACGGTCACGGGCCCTGCTGCTGAACTCGCCAACCTGAAAGCCATGATGGTCACCAAGTTTGACCCCACGGGCAGCACCACGCGCGGCACGCTGAACAACTGCGGCACCGGCATCACGCCTTGGGGCACCTTGATCACGTGTGAAGAAAACTGGGCCACCTACTTCACCATGCCCGCGGGCGCCACGGTGCCCACCGACACCAAGTTGATCGCCTCGCGCACGCGCTATGGTGTTCAGACCACCGCCACTTCCGCCACGGCCGCCACTTCGCGCACGCAAGGCTGGCACACCGTGGCCGGCGAAGACCCGACCTCCCGGTTCGCCCGTTGGAACGTGTCCGCTTCGGGTGCGACTGCAGCCGCTGACTTCCGCAACGAGCCACAAACCTTTGGCTACAACGTGGAAATCGATCCAGCCAACGCGACCTCGGCGCCATCCAAACGCATGGCCATGGGCCGTTTTGCGCACGAAGCTGCGGTTTGCGGTATCCCCGTGGTCGGCAAGCCTTTGGCCTTCTACATGGGCTGCGATTCCCGCAACGAATACATCTACAAATTTGTCAGCGCCAAGAACTGGGACGCAGCCGACATTGGCGGCGGCACCGCAGCAGGCGACAAGTACCTCAACGAGGGCAAGTTGTACGCCGCCAAGTTCGACGACACCGGCAAAGGGGAGTGGTTGGAACTCAGCATCAACAACCCCAAGATCAAGGCCGCCACTTTCGGCTTCACCAGCCAGGCTGAAGTCTTGGTGCACACGCGCATTGCCGCGGACGCCGCAGGCGCGACCAAAATGGACCGACCCGAGTGGGGCGCGGTCAACCACGCCAACGGCGAGATCTACTTTGCATTGACCAACAACAATGCTTCAAACAGAACGCCAGGCAAGACCGATGCCGCCAACCCACGCGCTTACAAAGACAACGACGGTCTGGGTCGGGATGGCAATCCAAACGGCCACGTCATTCGCTTCAAAGAGACCAGCAACATGGCAGAAGCCACCACTTTCACCTGGGACATTTTCTTGTTCGGTGCTGAAGAAGATGCGCCGAAGGGCGATGTCAACATTTCTGGCCTGACGGCTGCCAACTCTTTCTCTTCCCCAGACGGCTTGTGGTTCAGCAAGTCCACCGGCATTTGCTGGATCCAGACCGACGACGGCGCTTTCACCGACGAAACCAACTGCATGTTGGTGGCCGCTGTACCGGGCACCGTGGGCGATGGCGGTGCCTTCACCGTCAGCAACACCATGACGGTGTCTGGTGCAGCAAAGACAGAGACCCAAAAAACCTTTGTGGGTGGCATCTTGGGCGAATCACGCCTGCGCCGCTTCTTGGTTGGCCCCAAGGGCGCAGAGGTAACGGGCATCACCGAGACTCCCGATGGCAAAGCGATTTTTGTGGGCATTCAGCACCCCGCTGAAGAAGCCACAGCCTACAACGACACCACCAAGGGCGTCTGGCCCACCAATGCCATGAACGGCGCAGGTGGCGCTTACGGTGCAGGCACACGGGCCCGTTCGGCCACCATCGTCATCACCAAAGACGATGGCGGCAAGATCGGTCTGTGATCCAACCGACGGGCGTTTCAACGGCCAGACGCTCCAACCCCCTTGGGGTTGTGCATCGCAGCGTTGAAACGCCCTTCCTCTGTCAAGCGGATGCATGGCGTGCTTGAACGAGCATCGTCGGTCATGCGCCCCCTGCGCAGCGGTCCCATCACCCTCACTGGAATGCTTTCTTGTGAGGGTTTTTTTTGGGTTGTTGACGATTTTTTTGATCACGGCTTCAGGTCTTTGCTTGCATTCTGGTGATGCCCTTAAATTTCTTTGAAAATTGGATCCCTTCACATGTTTTCGCCCCAAACCTTTTTCATGCGGTCCTTCGCCGTGCTCACTGTGGTATTTTATTCAGTGGCCTGTGGCGGATCAGGTGCGGGGTCCAGTGCAAATGCAGTCGTTCTCAAAACCCCTGTTTTGTCGTTCAACGACACCGGTCTGAGCGTGACCGACGGCGTCACCAGCAACGGCAGATGGGGTGTTGAAAGCGGCGGGATTGATTGGGAGTTTTCGCTGGACCAAGGGGTCACTTGGAAGCGCGGATCTGGCACCTCTTTTGAAGTCAAAGGCGACGGCGCCAAAATGATTTGGGTGCGTGCACGAGACGACGCAGGCAACACCTCGGAAATCGTGCGCGTCAACTGTGTATTGGACACCACACCCCCCGCTGCTGTAGCCATCGCAAGTCAATCCAAAGGCATGACCAACACATTCAAATTGTCTGGCATTGAACCGGGTGCGCGCTGGGAATATTCATTGGACGAACAACGCTCATGGTCTACAGGCAAAGGCAGCGCGCTCGGTGTTTTGGGTAATGGCTTGAGCCGGGTTTGGCTACGCCAAGTGGACATGGCCGGAAATGCTTCTGCGAGCCAAGGTTTCGATTTGCAAAACCCAAGTGTGCTCTCGCATGAAGCTTCAGGCGACCCTTTGCAGCCCAGCATTTTGGCTACTGGCTTGCAAACCTACTTGATCCATGGCGTGGTGGTGCGTGGTGATGCCGACTATGTGCGCTGGGACACTCCGAAAGGCCAACAGTTGGTGTCGGTCAAGTTGGTGCATTACATGTCGGAAGACGCCATCGCCTTTTATGCTTTGCAACCGAGCAAGGTGTTTGACGCAGGGGTCAATGTGTCGCGCATGTTGGCGTACGGCCACATGGGACCCAGCGATTTGGCACGCAACGTGTTGGCCAATGTGTCCAAATCGCAGCTGGGCGAAGGGTCTATGACGCTGTGGTTTCAGCAAACCGGTCTACTGCCTACGCGTTATGCCATTGAGGTCATTTTGTCACCTGCGGATTGATACCCGTTTGGGTGCCTGATCGGTGCTCGACGCGATCAGTTGTCTTTTTGGCTAGCGGCCAATCGCCTAGTTCATCGAATGCGCCATTTCAAACCCACTTGCAGCCTGTTGTTGCGTGGCTCGTAAGTGCCTCTGTCCAGTCCAGCCAAACTCACCCAATAAACGTCCGAATCGTCGACCCAAGTCCAGCGAGCATAGGGCTGCATCGCTCCCAGGTCGGTGGGGATTGTTTTGCTGATTTGAAAGTAAACACCCTTGCGCTGTTGGTTGGTCACATCTTGTAAGCGGGTGTTCACTTGTGACAAACGGGACACATGCTGCCCCCACAACAGCCAGCCTGCATCGACCGCCCAGGGCTCTGCGCTGTCCTGATGCCAGCGCACGGGCAACCAGACTTGGGTAGAAAGCCGGTCATAGCCTCCAAAACCCAAACTGGTGGTGCCGCGCAAAAAATTGGCATGGGTGTGCAAAGCCAAGCCGACCTGCCACTGGGGTTGGGCGGTTGATGCCCGGAGAACTCGCCAGCGGGTGTCAAGGTTCAGCACCGAGTCCAAACGCCCTGACGGAACGCTGCTGTAGTTTTGCAGGCCCAGCTGCGCTTCAGCCTCCAAGGTGAAAGGCCCCCATGTTCGGGTTTGCCAATGCACGCCCAGCTCGGGACCTTTCAAATTCACTTGCGGTTCGCTGTAATCCTGCCAACCTGCACTCAGCTGCCATACCCCCCTGTTTTCTTCAGGCTGAGCTTGGGCCGAACCGATGGCTCCCACAATCGCCCAAACTGCGCATGCCCTCCACAGCGGGTGTTCACCTAGACGGTGCAAAAAATGGATATTCCGAAAAACAGGCAACATGAAATTTCTTTTAAAACCCGCAGAACGTTTGTGATGTGACTCTTTGACGGCTTCAGGACAATGGCAGTCCAGCGACTCGGGACAGCCCACCCAAGACAGTCAGCTCAACCCGCCTTGATCGTCCCTAAAGCATCGACCACTTCAAACACCGCTTTGTTGTTCATTTGTTGGACATGGCCATGGTATTTGGGCAGTTCGCTCAACAGTGCGTCCACAGCACCCGGCAATTGATTGACCGATGCAATGACCTTGCCCAGTTGGTTCTCTTCCAGCCAAACCGTGTTGTACCTTTCTTGAGGCATGGTGGCGCCATTGCGGAAAGTGATGACCGGCAAACCCATATGCACCGCCTCACTCAAGCAGCCAGGGCCGGGCTTGCCCACAAAATAATCACACACATGCATGACAAGGTGGATGTCCTGGACAAAACCCATGACACGGTGCCGGGCAGAAGCCGATTGCGCTGCCATTTTCTTGGCCAAAGCGGTGTTGTGGCCGGCCATGAAAATCAGCTGTCGGCCCGGCAGTGCCTTGGCAATTTGCAGCATTTCAGAGGACCCATGTCCACCAAACAGGATCAAGCCCGTCGGGACGTTGGGGTCCAGACCCATCTCTGAGAGCCGGGCCGCTTTGTCTACAGACTGCCTGCGGTAGAAATCAGGGCGCAATATCATCCCCGATGTGGTGATGATGGCCCGGTGGTCATAACCCAGCGCGGCCGCCTGGGAAGCCGCAAACGCTGTGCCACAAATGATGTACTGGCCTTGCCGAGGCTCCATCCAGAAGTGGGGCGGGTAGTCGGCCATGTCGGTCAGGACCGTGACATAAGGCACCCCCGGCAATTCGTCCCGCAGTGCCTCGTACATGACTTTGTTGAAATTGGGGACCAGCGAGACCACCAAATCCGGTGGGTTGTTGCCCCAGAATGACCGCAGCTTCTTTTTCAGCTTGGGCAGGGTGAGCCTGATCATGGTCTGGAAAATTTTGAGCTCCGTGGTCAAGCCACGCGTCCAGCCTTTTTTCAGCCTGAGGTTGTACAAATCTTCGGGGGCAAATCCGGTCAGTTTTTGGTAATAACGGTCCGAGTCAATGACTTCAAAGAGGTTGATCAATGACACCGACCAGTCCGGGTGCTTTTGAGCGATGACTTCCTGCAGGGCCAGCGCTGCGGACCGGTGGCCGCCTCCGGCATTGAAGTAAATGAGCTGAACAAGGTGTTTCATCGGGACTGAGCTTGCCCGATGCGAATGACATGGACGTGACCGTATTTGCCCCTGTTTTCAGAGAGGTCTGTTCATGGGCTTGGCGTTTCATCCCCCCAGCCGATTCATGAAAATGTCACACATCAGGGGGGCATAGCCTTCACAATCAGTCTCTTCGGATTTGATCATGTGTGACCTTCATTGATTCAGGAACTGATTCATGCGAATTGCTTCATTTGTGGGACAAAAGGGCGGTGTTGGCAAAAGCACCTTGGCCCGTGTGTTGGCCGTGGCTGCGGCCCGTGCGCAGCACAAGGTGCTGATCGGCGACTTCGATCTGGAGCAGCTGACCTGCGTGGAGTGGGGCGCTTTGAGGCTGCGTAACGGCGTCGAGCCCGAGATTGAAGCCCGGGCATTCAAGAGCCTTAAAAAATTGCGCAAGACCGTGGTCGGTTACGAACTGGTCGTGGTGGACACCCGGGGATTGGCCGATGAGTTGACCGAAGATGTCAGCCGGGAAAGTGACATTGTGTTCTTGCCCACGGGCACGTCCATGGACGACCTTCGCCCCACATTGGCCTTGGCGCGCAAGCTGTCCAAAACCCGCGCAGTCGGCAACAAAATCGTCATTGTCTTGTCCAAAACAGGCCGCTCAGAACGCTTGCTCGAACAAGCCGAAGCCACCATCGCCGAGGCCGGTTTTGACATGCTCAACGCCGTCTGGCCCGAGCGTGACGGCTTTCAGGCCGACTTGGATGTGGGACGTGCTGGCAGCGAGTCCAGCAACCCCCACCTCAAGAAGGCTTCTCAGGAAGTAGAGCAGGCCATGCTCACTTTGGCCATGAGCTGAGGCCTGCGCGGTTTACAGACCGATCACGCCGCCGTCTTTGCGCGTGATCACGATCGTGGCCGAGCGTGGACGGCCCTGGACACCGTAGCCCTGGTTACCGGGCCAGACGCTCTGCGGGGCTTCGCCCGAAGCCAAGGGCTTGGACAACTCGCCGGGGTGCTGGATGTTGACAAACAAAGTGCGGCCGTCAGCGGTTTCCGTGATGCCGGTGACCTCAGCGCCCTTGGGGGCCACCAAGAAGCGGCGCAGTTTGGCATCACCCAAAGCGGCGCCCACAAATGTCTCTTGGGTGCCGGTTTGCTCCACACCACCGACCACCATTTTGTTTTTCACGGTGACCTTGCCGCCGTCGCCCACTTGGCCTGGAATGGCGGCCAACATCATGCAGTTGCTTTCGTCGGTCATGGCGCCGTCGTCGGTCTGGATCCAGCAGATGCCCGTGGCCTTGCTGAACCACAAGCCGTCAGGCGATGAGAACGCGTTCTTGGTGCTCAAGCCGGACAAGTTGGCATCGCCCGAGTCTTCCTCAGCACCGAACAGGAAGATATCCCAAGCAAATGCTTTGGCGGTCGATTGGTTGCCCACCTCTTTGAAACGGATGATGTGGCCGTTGGGGTTGCCCGTGCCTTTGTTGCCGTCCAAGTCCATGTAGGCGCGGGGGTTGGCCGCGTCCACTTTGCTTGGCGTGCGGTTAGCGGCATTGTTGTTGGTCAGAGCAAAATAGATTTCACCGTTGCGGTGGTTCACGGCACCCCACTCTGGGCGGTCCATTTTGGTGGCGCCCACCGCATCCGCCGCCAGTCGGGGGTTGACCAAAACATCGGCTTGGTTGGCAAATTTGTAAGCCGCAAAGTTGGCGATGCGCGGATCGGCGAAGCTCAACTCCAACCATTGGCCTTGGCCTGTGGCATCAAAACGAGCTGCATAGAGCTTGCCTTCGCTCAGGTATTTGTCACCGGCCAGCATGCCGCCGCCCACATCGCGGGGGTCCCAGACTGCGGTGCTCACGAACTTGTAGATGTATTCGTTGCGCGAATCGCAACCCATGTAGAAAGCCAAGGGCTCGCCCGCTTTGGGGACGCCGCAAACCGCGGCTTCATGGGCAAAGCGGCCCATGGCCACGCGCTTGGCGGGCGTGGAATTGGGGGACAGCGGATCGATTTCGACGTTGTAGCCAAAGGTGTTGGCTTCGTTGCGGAAATCTCTTTCAGCATTGGTGCCCACAGCGGCCAAATTCCAACGGGCAAAACGGTCGTCGGTGGCCGAGACGGTGTGCCAGCCTTGGCTGATGGCTCTTTGCACACCGGCAGCGGGGGCTGCAGCTGCGACACCATAGCGACGGCGTGCCGCCACTTCTTTGGGGGAGAGGCCAGTGCCCGTGCCCGTGGTCTGGAAGTAAAACGCCCAGTTTTCTTCGCAGCCCAAATAGGTGCCCCAAGGGGTTTTGCCGTGGCCGCAATTGTTCAAAGTGCCGCGCGACATGGCACCGGCAGTGTCCCAACGGGTCACCATGAAGCCGCGGATGTTGTCGATTTCAGCGCGTGGGCCGCTGATGCGCGCCGGTGTTTGGGCGGTGATGCGGCGGTTCAATGGCGAGTCTTGCTTGATGCGCCAGCCTTGTGGGGTTTTCACCATCTCGACCACCGAAACGCCGTGGTGGTTGATCTCCTTGAGCACTTCCAATTCGGGGCGTGAACCCAAGTCCCAAGAGCCAAATTGGTCAAACCGCTTGCCGCTCACGCCATTGGACGTTTGGCCATTAGGGTGCATGAAATGCGCATCGGCGGAGCTTTCGTGGTTCACACACAGCACAGCGCGGCCAGTTTCGTTCTCGGTGTAGCGGCCATTGGCATCGATGTAATAGATGTCCATGCCGTCGTGGTGGTCACCAATGCGGCGCGACCAGTCATCGGTCTCAACCCCTTTGTTGGAGTAAGCAGGCAGCATTGAATCCAGTGCATCGCCGGTGGCGTGCAACACCGTGTACTGGTAACCGGGCGGCAATATCACGTTGTCCAGCAGACTTTTGTCCAAGGAAGGAAAGCCCAGCGCCGCAGGGGCTGCGGCCATGCCCGACACCATGCTGGCGCAACCGGGCAGCATGGCCAAACCGGCCAAGCCCAAACCACCGCGCAACAAGCCTCGGCGCGCAGGGTTTTGCAGCGATTGGGCCAAAACGTCCTGAAAGTGAAGGTTGTCCGAGGTGTTGAAGACGGGATCGTGATCGTGGTGCGACATGAAAGCTCCTGAGCAAAGCACCGATTGAAAGGGCTTTGTGTGACTTCTTGATGTCAAAAAGCCCATTGCTGCGAGGGCATCACGCCCGCCAGGGGGCTGGTTTGCAGACTTGTCATGGTTTTGTCACGCAGAAGTGGCACAGTCAATCACATTGACATTTCCAGAACCATCGAAGGATCAACCATGAAAGTCGGTATCAACGGTATGGGTCGCATCGGCCGTTTGGCCCTGCGTGCGGCCATGGGCGCTGCTGAGCGCCAATCTGACGACCCCCGCGCAGGCAACCGCCTGGAGGTGGTGCACCTGAACGAGCTCAAAGGCGGCGCAGCGGCCACCGCGCATTTGCTGGCGTTTGACAGCGTGCAAGGCAAATGGCGCGAGCGCATCGAACCAGAGGGCGACAGCCAGATCCGCATCGGTGAGCGTACTTTGGGTTTTTCATCGCACGCCAACCCGGCCGATATTCCCTGGGGTGACATGGGCGTGGACCTGGTGCTGGAATGCACCGGCAAATTTTTGACGCCCGAAACCATCCAAGGCCATTTGGACCGAGGGGCCAAGCGCGTGATCGTGGCAGCGCCGATCAAGGTGGGCGATGTGCTGAACATCGTGGTGGGCATCAACCACGCGCTGTACAACCCCGCCAAAGACCGTATCGTCACGGCCGCATCCTGCACCACCAACTGCCTGGCCCCGGTGGTCAAAGTCGTGCACGAAGCCATTGGCATCCGGCACGGCCAGATCACCACCATCCACGACCCGACCAACACCAACTTGGTGGTGGACGCCCCGCACAAAGACCTGCGCCGCGCCCGCAGCGCCATGGTGAGTCTGGCCCCCACCACCACCGGCAGCGCCACGGCGATTGCTCTGATTTACCCCGAGCTCAAGGGCAAACTCAATGGCCACGCGGTGCGTGCGCCGGTGCTCAATGCGTCTTTGACCGACTGCGTGTTCGAGATGAAGCGCGAGACCAGCGCCGAAGAAGTCAACGCCTTGTTTGCCGCTGCGGCCCAAGGCCCGTTGGCCGGCATTTTGGGTTACGAGGTGCGGCCCTTGGTGAGCGTGGATTACGCCCGCGACACGCGCAGCGCCATCGTGGACGCGCTGTCCACAATGGTGACCGACGGCACCTTGTTGAAAATTTACGCTTGGTACGACAACGAGATGGGCTATGCCTGCCGCATGGTGGACCTGGCTTGCCACATGCACGACGTTGGCATCTGAGATGAACGCTGCTGAAAGAAATTACGGCATCGTCACTGCGGCGTATTGGGGCTTCACCCTGACCGATGGCGCTTTGCGCATGTTGGTGTTGCTGCACTTTTACAAGTTGGGTTACTCGCCGTTCACGCTGGCGTGTTTGTTTTTGCTGTACGAAGGCGCGGGCGTGTTGGCCAACCTGATCGGCGGCTGGCTGGCCACGCGCTTTGGCATTGCGCGCATGCTCACCGTGGGCTTGGTCACGCAGATCATTGGCTTTGGTTTGCTCTCGGCCCTGCAACCCGAGTGGACTGCCACCATGTCGGTGGCCTGGGTGGTGTTGGCGCAAGGGGTCTGCGGTGTCGCCAAAGACCTGACCAAAACCGCCAGCAAATCGGCCATCAAGATCACGCAGGCGCAAGCCAAAGACACAGGAAACGGCCAATTGTTCAAATGGGTGGCTTGGTTCACCGGCAGCAAAAACGCCATGAAAGGCTTTGGCTTTTTCCTGGGTGGTTTATTGTTGGAGACGCTGGGTTTTCAGGGCTCGCTCTGGGCCATGGCGGGCCTTTTGGCGCTGGTGTTGGTGGGTGTGGTGAGCAGCTTGCCGCCCATGATGGGCAAGAGCAAGCCTTCAAGCTCAGCCAAAGAGTTGTTCGCCAAAAACCCAGGCATCAACGCCCTGGCCGCCGCCCGCGTGGCCTTGTTTGGGGCGCGTGATGTGTGGTTTGTGGTGGGCGTGCCAGTGTTTTTGTATTCGGTGGGTTGGACCTTCACCATGGTGGGCGGCTTTTTGGCGGCGTGGACGATTGGCTACGGCCTGGTGCAGGCCTTGGCACCACAGATCGTGCGCCGCAGCGCCGATGGCCTGAGCCGCGAAGTGCCTGCAGCCCGTTGGTGGTCGGCGGTGCTCACCTTCATACCGCTGGGCATTGCCGCGGCCATGTATTGGCAAGCCCCGCAGTTGCAGTGGTGGGTGGTGGGCGGTCTGAGTTTGTTCGGCTTTGCCTTTGCCATCAATTCTTCGGTGCACAGCTACTTGGTGCTGGCCTATGCGGGCTCTGAAAAAGCGGCGGAAGACGTGGGTTTTTATTACGCCGCCAATGCATTGGGCCGTTTCATGGGCACTTTGCTGTCGGGCCTGTTGTACCAGTGGGGCGGGTTGATGTATGCGCTGCTGGGCTCGGCGCTGATGCTGCTTTTGTGCTGGCTGGCCACGCTGCGTTTGCCCATGGGCTTGCCATCGCACACCCCGACTGCACAGGGCACACCATGAACCCCACCTCTCTTTTCACGGTGATGGACGAGGACGTGGCCGTCAAGGCCCTGGCGGCTTTGGCGCAAAGCTCGCGTCTGAAAGTGTTCCGGGCCATCGTGGGCGCTGGGCCTGCGGGCATTCAGCCAGGTCAGTTGTCAGCCGCACTGGATGTGCCGGCCAACACGCTGTCTTTTCATCTCAAGGAATTGCACCACGCGGCCTTGGTCAGTGTGCAGCGAGAAGGCCGTTTTTTACGCTACCGCGCCGACCTGAGCGCCATGCAAAGCCTGATGGACTTTTTGACCGCGCATTGCTGCCAGGGCGTGCCCTGTGGCGAGGCGCTCAATCTGATGTGTCCGCAGGCATAAAGCAGCACCATGTCCGGCCAGTTGGGTGCCATCCCAGACTGGATCCAAGGTCCATCCTCTGCCGCGTCGCCCTGCACACCCAAGGTCCATGTCATCAGAACTTCACAATCCAGTCACATAATCATCACTTTGCCAAATCGTTCTCGCTTTCCGCCCACGCCATGCAAACCCATTCCCTTTTCGCCGCCATTGACCTGGGCTCCAACAGTTTTCGGCTAGAGATTGGACAGATGGACGCAGGCCAGCTGCGGCGCGTGGAATACATCAAGGAAACCGTGCGCCAAGGCAGCGGACTGGACAGCGAACGCAACCTGAGCGAAGACGCCATGGCCCGGGGCTGGGAGTGCCTGGCCCGCTTCGGCGAACGGATTGCGGGCTTCCAGCCCCATCAAGTCCGGGCTGTGGCGACCCAAACCTTGCGCGAGGCCCGCAACCGGGATGTGTTTTTGGTCAAAGCCAGACAGATTTTGGGCTTTCCGATCGAGGTGATTGCCGGGCGCGAAGAAGCCCGACTCATTTACCTGGGCGTGTCGCACTTGTTGCCCCAGTCGGATGAGCGTCGCCTGGTGGTGGACATCGGCGGGCGCTCGACGGAAATGATTCTGGGCCAGCACTTTACCGCCAGTACGTTGGAGTCTTACCGTGTGGGCAGCGTGGGCTGGTCCATGAAGTATTTTCCCGATGGTCTGTGGACTCCCCAAGCCTTCAAGGCCGCCGAGATCGGGGCCATGGCGGTGCTCGACGAGGCCCACATCCTCTTCAACCGCCAGCACTGGGACAAGTGCTACGGCTCCTCGGGCACGGTGGGCGCGGTGTCCGATATCTTGACCCAAGCCGGCTGGCCCGAAGGGCGTGTCACACGCGACGGTTTGAGTTGGCTCAAAGAGCGTTTGCTCAAGGCCCAAAAGCTGGACAACCTGCGCCTGGAAGGCGTCAAGGAGGACCGCAAACCCGTCATCGGTGGCGGGCTGGCGGTTCTGCAAGCCGTATTTGATTTGCTGCAAATCGATGAGATGCATGCTGCGCAAGGGGCCTTGCGCCATGGTGCGCTGTACGACTTGATCGACCGTGAAAGCCCCCAGGATGTCCGCTCGTCCATGGTCGGCTGGTTGGCCCAACGCTTTGGCACCGATGCCCAGCAGGCCGATCGGGTCTCGCGCACAGCCCAGGGCCTGCTGGAGGCCATCATTGGGTCGGGGCCCGACCTGCCCCACAACGAACGCCAACGTCATTTGCAAAAGCTTCACTGGGCCTGCCAACTTCACGAAACCGGCATGCGCATCTCGCACAGCGATTACCACAAGCATGGTGCCTACATCCTGGACAACACCGACCTGCCCGGCTTCACCCTGGACGAGCTGCACCGCCTGAGTCAATTGGTGCTGGGTCACCGAGGCAAGCTGCGCAAGCTCGAAGCCGAACTGCAAAGCACCCGATTTGTGCAGCAACTCATGGCGCTGCGCCTGGCGGTCATCCTGTGCCATGCCCGGCGCGACCCAGATTTGTCGGGCTTGCATATCCAGTGCGATGTGGACAGGCGCACCGCCAGCCTTCAGTTGGACAGCGACTGGGCCGAACTCTGGCCCCAATCGGCCCACTTGCTGCGCGAAGAAAAAAATGCCTGGCTGAAAACCGAATGGGTCTTGCAGGTTGCGGTCAGCTGATTCCCTGGGTTTTTGGGGCAGATGTCTTGCCGAACAAAAATCAACGGTATAAACTGTATGCACCGTTAATTTTTGAAGGTGATTCACCATGAACGCTACAACAAACTCCTCAGCCACGACCCACCGTGCCGCCAGCACCACACCTTCTGGCAAACCAGCGGCCAAGGCAAAACCCGCCTCCAAAACACCCGTGAAAGCACCACACAAAACCGCCGCGAAAGCCCCGCTGCGCCAACCAGTCAAATCGGCCAAGACTTTGGTGACGCCGCCTGCCGCGCCCGCCCATGCCAAGGCCAGTCTGGCCAAAGCGCCTCAGCCCAAAGCCTTGGACAAGAAAAATACGGCCGCCCCTGACAAGGCGCCCAAAGAGAAAAAGATCAAAGTTGTGCGCGACAGCTTCACTTTGCCCAAGACCGAACTGCTGCAAATCACCGAGATGAAAAAACGCGCCATGGCTTTGGGTGTCGAAGTCAAGAAAAGCGAGCTGATCCGCGCCGGCCTGCAGGCCCTGTCCGGCATGTCCGACAGCGCTTTCAAGAACGCCATGGCCAAGGTGCCGACCATCAAAACCGGTCGGCCGGCCAAAGACTGAGGCGATCGAGAGCCCTCTGCTCAAACGCGCTCTGGACAAGTCACAGCCATCAGCACGGTTTGCGCCTGACCCTCGCGGATGCGGTGGCGCAGCCACCACACGGCACCTTTCCGGATGGCGCATGCGGCCTCGGGCATGCCCAGCAATGACGCCACCATGCCACCCAGCGCAGGTTGGTGCCCTACCAGCAAGACCGGGTAACGCGCCGCGGGCCAGCCCGAGGTTTCCAGCACATCCGCCACACTGGCGCCAGGGGACAGGGCGTCTCGGACCTTGTACTTGCGGCCCAGGGCACGCACAGTTTGCTCGGCACGCACGGCGGGACTGCTGAGCACGCGGGTCCCTTGTGGCAACTGGGCGTCCAGCCAGGCGGCCATGCGCTCGGCCTGCTTGCGCCCGCGAGGCGTCAAGGCCCTTTGCACGTCATCTTCGCCCGGCTCGGCCTCATGGGCTTCAGCATGCCGCCAAACGATCAAATCCATGGCCCTTACTCCGGCGCAGGCGATGCGTCATAGCGCTGCATTAACGCTTCTTGGGCTCCAGGCCCCGGAGCGGTCAAGCCGACACGGTGGTATTGGCCATCTGGGGCCAAGTCCCAGGCGTCGCGCCCGTCGTGAAGGTAGGCGATCAGACATTCATCAATGATGCGCTGGCGCAGCAAAGGATCGGTCACGGGCCAAGCCAACTCAATGCGGCGTGTCATGTTGCGGCTCATCCAGTCAGCACTCGACAAGTACAGAGATTCGTCCTGGTCCGCGCAAAAGTAAAACACCCGTGAGTGCTCCAGAAAGCGGCCGATGACCGAGCGCACCCGGATGTTGCCGCTCAAACCAGCCACCCCAGCGGGCAGCATGCAGGCCCCGCGCACAATCAAATCGATCCTGGCGCCTTTTAGGCCAGCCGTCAGCAAGGCCTCCATCAAGGGCTGGTCGGTCAGGGCATTCATCTTGATGACAATGCGTCCGGTCGCGCCACGCGAAGCAGCCTCGCCTACCGCCTCAATGCGGGCCTGCATTTGCGCATGCAAATTAAACGGTGCGACCAGCAAACGCTTCATCTTGGGCAAGCGGCTTTGGCTGGCCAAATGCCCGAACAACTGGTCCATGTCGGCGGTGATGTCGGCATCGGCCGTGAGGTAACTGATGTCGGTGTACAGCGCCGCGGTGCGGCGGTTGTAATTGCCCGTAGACAGATGACCATAGCGTCGCAGCACACGGTCTTCGCGGCGTGTGACCAGCAGCATTTTGGCGTGCGTTTTCAGGCCTACAATGCCGTAGACCACTTGCGCACCGATCGATTCAAGTTGCTCGGCCCAGTTGATGTTGGCCTCTTCGTCGAAACGGGCCTTGAGCTCCACCACGGCCGTGACTTCCTTGCCCCGGCGTACCGCCTCGCGCAGCAAATCCATCATGGTGGTGTCGCTGCCTGCGCGGTAAATGGTTTGCTTGATGGCCAAGACATTCGGGTCCATCACGGCTTCTCGCAAAAAGGCCAGTACGCCATCGAAGCTTTCAAAGGGTTGGTGAATCACCACATCGCCCGCTTTGAGCCTGCTAAAAATCGAGCCGTGTTGCGGCAATTGGACTGGAAAGCTGGCTTTGAAAGGCGGAAAAAGCAAGTCCGGTGCAGGCACCAAATCGATCAACTGCATCAGGCGCACCAGGTTCACCGGGCCATTGACCCGGAACACCGAAGCCTCTGGCAGGCGAAATTCTTTACGCAAAAATTCTGCCAATCGGGGGGCACAGTTGGACGAGACCTCCAGGCGAATTGCCTGGCCATAGTGGCGGTGCTGCAGACCTTGGCGCAGGGCCATGCGCAAATTGGCGATTTCGTCTTCGTCCACTGCCAGATCCGAGTGGCGCGTGACCCTGAATTGAGAAAACTGTCCGACTTCACGTCCAGGGAACAACTCGGCCAGATGGGCGCGGATCACGCTGGACAAAAGTACAAAAGCCTTGCTGCCCTCACACACCCGGTCCGGCAAGGCAATCACCCTCGGCAACACGCGTGGTACCTTGACGATGGCAATCTCGTTGGTCCGCCCGAAAGCGTCCTTGCCCGACAACTGCACAATGAAGTTGAGCGATTTATTGGCCACTTGAGGAAAAGGGTGGGCCGGGTCCAGGCCCACGGGCACCAGCAGGGGCTGCACCTCACGCTGGAAATAGCTTCTCACCCAGCGGCGTTGCTCAGCATTGCGCTCTCCGTGAGACAACAATCGGTAGCCGTGACGCTGCAAGGTGGGCAGCAAATCGTCGTTGTACAAAGCGTACTGCCGCGCCACCATGGCATTGGTTTTGTCGGCAATGGCCTTCAAGCTGTCGTTCGTGTACTGACCGGACCTGATCTCCTGCAAGCTGCCCATCACATGCGGCTCTGCCCGCACCTCAAAGAATTCGTCCAGGTTGGAGGACACGATGCACAGGTACCGCAGGCGTTCAAGCACAGGCACCTCGGGGCGGTGCGCCCAATCGAGCACACGCTCATTGAACGCCAGGATGCTCAGATCGCGATCCAAAAACTCAGGGGGCAACTCTGGCGAAATGGTCTGTGGAATGGGATGGGCCATGGCTTAGCATCGATGAATTCAAATCATCTTATAAAGCCATTAAGACATTTTGATGACAAATTCGTGAACGCCTAGGCTTTTTCACCCTCGCGTTTGATGGGCATCAAGTAAGACTTGAACAGCGCCACCGTGTGGGGCCAGCCAAAGGCTTCGGCCCTGCGCCTGGCCTCTTGGCGTGGCACCCGCAAGGCCAGCGCTGCAGCTTTTTCCAAATCCTCGTCAAGCGCACCCCCCAAAGGCTGGCCGGTTTCAGCACCCAAGACTTGCAAAGGCCCATCCACCGGATAAGCCGCGACCGGCGTACCGCACGCCATGGCTTCGAGCATGACCAGTCCGAAGGTTTCGTTGCGTGAGGGAAAGACGAACACGTCCGCGGTGGCATAGACCTGGGCCAATTGCGGGCGAGGCAACACCCCCATCCACACGACATCGGCATAACGCGCCTTCAGCTGCGCGGTCAAAGGGCCCTCCCCGCAGACGATGCGTGTGCCCGACCAAGGCATGCTCAAAAAGGCATCGATGTTCTTTTCATACGAAACGCGCCCCACATACAAAGCCCAAGGGCGCGGCAGATGTTCCAGCTCGTGCAACCCCATCGCCCGCGGCTGGAACGAAAACAAGGACAAATCCACCCCGTGGGTCCAGGGCTTCAAGGATTGAAAACCCCTTGCTTTCAGCATGTTCAGAACGCCTTCGGTAGGCACCATGACCCCCGAGGAGGGCCGGTGAAAGCGCCGAAACAGGGCGTAACCCAGAAAAAGAGGCACACGCAAAGCCGCTCGCAGGATTTCGGGGAACTTGGTGTGAAAAGCGGTGGTGAAGCGCCATCCCTTTTGGATGCAATGCTTACGTGCAGCCCAGCCCAAAGGCCCCTCGGTGGCGATGTGCACCGCATCGGGCGACAGGCTGTCAAGCATCGCTGCCAAGGCTTTGTCAGGGCGCAGCGCCAGATCAATGCCCGCGTATCCCGGGCACGGGCGGTTTTTGAACTGGCCAGGGTGCAGAACCGTCACCTCGACCCCCATGGGTCCCAAAGCCTCCACCAACTCGTGCAAGGTGGTCACAACCCCATTGACTTGGGGGTGCCAGGCGTCGGTGATCAGTGCCAGCTTCAAGCGGGCACCGCCTGCGCGGGCAAAACGTTGACGACCACCGCCTGTCCGGCCCAGTGGATGATCTCCAAACGACCGTCAGCGTGTTCAACCAAGGCGGTGCGGCTTTCCACCCAATCACCGTCGTTGCAATACAAGGTACCGTTCACATCGCGAATTTCGGCGTGGTGAATGTGACCGCACACCACCCCATCAAAACCCCGGCGCTTGGCCTCTTGTGCCACGGCCACCTCAAAGTCGCTGATGAAATTCACCGCTTTTTTGACCTTGAGTTTGAGGTAAGCCGACAAGGACCAATACTCCAACCCGATGCGCGCCCTGAAGCTGTTGAGGTGACGGTTCAAACGCAAAGTCAGCTCATACAAGTAATCGCCCAAATAAGCCAGCCATTTGGCGCACTGGATCACGCCATCAAAGTGGTCACCGTGCACCACCCACAACTTGAGGCCTTTGGCCGTGGTGTGGGACGTGTCGTGCAGCACCTCGACACCGCCAAATGCGTGACCCACAAAATGCCGCGCAAACTCGTCGTGGTTGCCCGGCACATAAATGACGCGGCACCCTTTGCGCGCTCGGCGCAATAATTTTTGCACCACATCGTTGTGGCTTTGGGGCCAGAACCAGCGTCTGCGCAGCTGCCAACCGTCCACGATGTCCCCCACCAAGTACAGCACATCGCTGGGGTGGTGTTTCAGAAAATCAAGCAAGGCTTCAGCCTGAAAACCAGGCGTGCCGATGTGCAGGTCCGAAATAAAAACAGCCCGCAAACGCTGCCGGCCTGCGGGCAAAATGTCTTCGTCTGAATCCTCTGACCCCTGCAGCAACTGAGGCACGACATGCGTCAAAGTGTCATCGAAAGACGCATAAGAGGTTTTGAACAGCGCAGCGGCCGTCGCAAGTGCGGTGGCTTTGGTCATGCGGCCCCCATGGAAAAATGTTTGCGGTAGCGCATAGGCAAATCGGCTGTCCGCATCATCATGGGCAAATCGGCCGTGTTGAAATCAGGGTCCCAAGCAGGCGCACCCAGCACCTTGGCACCCAAGCGCAAGTAGCCTTTGATGAGCGCAGGCGGATCGATGGCCAAACCATGGTCCAACTCGTCCACGGGAAGTGGCAAACGGGGTCGTACATGGAACTGGATTTCGGCCAAATGCGTCTGCCGCAATTGGTGCCAGATGCTCGCTGCGACATCCCCCGAGACCAGCCCGTTGTGCAGCATCGGGATACTGGCGCAACCGATCATGGTGTCCAGGCGGTTGCGATCCATGAATTCAAACAAGGCGCCCCACAAGGCCATGATGACGCCGCCATGGCGGTGATCTGCATGCACGCAACTGCGGCCCAACTCCACCATGCGGCTGCGCAGATCGCGCAGGCGGGTCAGGTCAAACTCGGTGTCGCTGTAGGTGCTGCCGGCTCGCTTGGCTTGCGCAGGCGTGAGCACCCTGTAGGTGCCAATGACCTGGCCTGAGGCGTGGTCTCGGACCAGCAGGTGTTCGCAGTAATCGTCGAACAAATCGATGTCATGGCCCGGAAGCGATTTGGGCAACCGCGCACCCAGTTCATTGGCAAACACCTGATACCTCAGACGCTGCGCTTCGCGAACTTCGTCCAGATGCTGTGCCCAGCTGACTTCAATGGTGCTTTGCACACGCCGAGGCAAAAAATCCAAACCGATGACAGCAGACCCCGAATGGAGTGCTCCCCCAGACAATTGAACAGGGGACGTTGCCAAGGTGGGGTTGGGTGACTCTTTCATGACTTCAGCTCCTTTTTTTCTTGTACTGAATGCTCACCCGAACCCGTGTCAAAGACATGTCTCTTTTGTTAAATTTGAATGACGTGATCCCGCGCCACGCGATGCATCAACTGCATCAAATGGTCAAGCGCATCCTGGCGCGTGACCTCAAACCAATCAGGTTTTTTCCCCAAGTCATCCCACACGCGCAACTTCACAGCATCGGCAAAAAAAGGCTTCGCCTCAAAAGCCGCACTCTCTTGCGGCCCCAAGGGTCCGCCCTGCAAGCGCAGGCTTCGCACGGAATCAGGCGACAACTTGCTGGCGTAGCTCTCGCGTGTGCCGACCAGGTAGCGCTTGGCCTGCACATGCAAGCGCACAGGCTCTGAAACAGCGAGACCAAACACCGGCAGCAGCACCTGAGCGCCGATGTGTTCGTGAACATCGTCTTGGCCTCTGAGGGTGGGCGTGCCCTCCAGATTCGCCCACAAATGGCCGACATCGTGCAACCAACTGGCCAACTGCAAAGCCGAGCTGGCACCTGACTTTTCAGCCAAACGTCCGCATTGCCAAGCATGCATCAACTGAGTGACCGATTCGCCTGCATAGACGTGGTCACCGCCTTGCACGTACAGCGCCAAAAGGGTGTTCAACATTTTTTGCATGGCGTGACTGTGGACTCCGCTCGTGTCAAAAAAATGACAAAGCCGACGCGCCACCGAATTGACTTATTTTCTTCATCACACCGTCACAGGCCCTTTGCACCATGCCAGACATGTCAAATGAACAACTGGCCATCCGCGTTATCAATGCCTGCAAATCCTTCCAAAAGGATCGGCAGGCCCTGCAAGCCATCGACGTGCGCATCGACAAGGGCGAGTGTGTGGGCTTGTTGGGTGCCTCGGGTTCGGGCAAATCAACCTTGCTGCGAAGTTTGTGCGGGCTGGAAAGGCTCGATGGTGTCGACAGCGAAATCCAGCTGTGGGGCCAAAGCCTGCAGAAGTCGGGCAAGCTGAGCGCGGATGTGCGGCAACTGCGCACGCACATTGGCATTATTTTCCAACAGTTCAATTTGGTGGGCCGCATGGATGTGCTAACCAACGTGATGACAGGGCTGCTGCCCCACATCCCCCTGCACAGAAGTTTGCTCGGCTGGTTCACGCCCGAAGAAAAGTTCAAAGCGCTCAAGGCCCTGCATTCGGTCGGCCTTTCTGAGCAGGCGATGCAACGGGCCTCGACCCTTTCCGGTGGCCAGCAGCAAAGAGCAGCCATTGCCCGCGCACTCGTACAAGGCGCGCGCATTTTGCTGGCAGACGAACCTGTGGCCTCGCTCGATCCCGAGTCCACCCGAAGGGTGATGGACTTGTTGCGCCAACTGCAACGAGATCAGGGCATGACCTTGGTCATCAGCTTGCACAACGTGAACCTGGCGCGGCAGTACTGCGACCGCATCATCGCCTTGCGCGAGGGTCGCCTGGTCTACGACGGCCCTCCCTTGGGCCTGGACAACCAAAGATTACGCGAGCTCTACGGCACGCATTCAGACGAGTTGTTCATGGACCATCCGTCCGAAACACCAGAGCCGCTTTTCAACCCGACGCGCCAACTTCTGGCGCATTGACTTTTTCAACCTGAGGACCTCACCATGAAACTTGCCCGCATCCTGGCCACCGGCCTGATTTCCCTGAGTGCAATCAGCGCCTTTGCTCAAAACATCAGCTTTGGCATCATCGCAACCGATTCGGCTTCGGCCCAACGTGAGCGCTGGGAGCCTTTCTTCCGCGACATGGAGAAAAAAACGGGTCTGAAAATCCAGTCGTTCTATGCCCCTGACTACGCTGGCGTGATCGAAGCCATGCGCTTCAACAAAATTCAGGTGGCCTGGTACGGCAACAAAGCCGCCATGGAAGCCGTGGACCGCTCCAACGGCGAAGTCTTTGCGCAACTCATGTATGCCGACGGCACATTCGGTTACCACGCCTTGCTGATCACGCACAAGGACAGCCCCTACAAAACGCTGGACGATGTGATCGCCAACGGCAAGAACATCAACTTCGGCATTGGCGACCCCAATTCCACCTCGGGCTTTTTGGTGCCCTCTTATTACATTTTTGCCCAACGCAACATCGAAGCCCGCAACACCTTCAAAACAGTGCGCAACGCGAGCCACGGTGCCAACATCCAGGCCACCTTGGCCAAACAGATCGATGTCGCCACCAACAACACCGAAGACATGGGCAAACTCGAAAGTGCCAAGCCAGATTTGTTCAGCCAGTTACGCGTGATCTGGAAAAGCCCCTTGATCCCGAGCGATCCATTTGTGTGGCGCAAGGACCTGGACCCAGCGGTCAAAACCAAGATCAAAGATTTTGTTCTGAATTACGCCAAGAACGATCCAGCCGAAAAAGCTGTGCTCAAGAACATTTACAACTACGGTGGATTCCGTGAATCCAACAACGACCAACTGATCCCGATCCGTCAACTGGAGCTGTTCAAGGACCGTCGCAAGGTCGAGAGCGATGAAAAATTGAACGCAGCGGACAAAACCAAACAGTTGGCCGATATTGACAAGCAACTGGCAGCTTTGAAGAAATAAGCATGTCCACAATGCCCATCGCCATACCCAGCTCAGATCTGGAAAAACTACAACAACTGGCCTCGCACAAAAAGAGCCAGGGCCTGAGCTACTTGATCTGGCTGGTGGCAGCAGGGGTTCTGGCCTGGGCTTGGCAGGGGGCGGAAATTCGCCCCCTGGACTTGATCCGAGATGCAGCCAACATGCGCACGTTTGCCGCCGATTTCTTTCCGCCTGACTTCAAGGACTGGCGGATGTATTTGCGCGAAATGGTGATCACGCTGCACATCGCGCTGTGGGGCACGGTGCTGGCCATCGCGGCCGCCGTGCCCATGGGTTTGCTGTCGGCCTCCAATGTAGCGCCAGCTTGGGTATACCAACCCGTTCGCCGCTTGATGGATGCGTGCAGGGCCACCAATGAAATGGTGTTCGCCATGTTGTTCATTGTGGCCGTGGGCTTGGGACCTTTTGCCGGGGTGCTGGCTTTGTTTGTCCACACCACAGGCACTTTGTCCAAACTTTTTTCCGAGGCAGTCGAAGCCATTGATCCAAGGCCAGTGGAAGGCATCCGGGCAACCGGTGCCCATAAGCTGGCCGAGATTGCCTACGGCGTGATTCCTCAGGTGATGCCGCTTTGGTTGTCGTACTCGCTGTACCGTTTTGAATCGAATGTGCGTTCGGCTTCGGTGGTGGGCATGGTCGGTGCTGGCGGCATTGGCGTGATCTTGTTTGAAGTGATCCGCAGCTTTGAGTACGCCCAGACCTGCGCCGTCTTGTTGATGTTGATCGTCACCGTATCCCTCATTGACATGGTTTCATCATGGCTGCGACAGCGATTCATTTGACATGGTTCAACCCGGTCCAGCTCGAATGGGGCCAGAACCTGTTGCACACCCACACACCTGAACAACCGTTTTTTGTGTTGGCCGACCCACACGCCATCTCTTTGGAATTGGAGGCCGAATTGAAAAGGCACTGGGGAGAACTGTGCCAGGGCTGGATTTGGCAACATTCGGCCCAAAGCAGCATCACGGCAGCGATGCAGGTATGCCAGCAACTTTGGCCGTTGTGGGCCAGACAACCAAACGCCGCCTTGCTGGCCATCGGTGGCGGCACCACGCTGGATCTGGCCAAATTGGCCCGCTTTGAGCTGAATGACCTGGCGTTGGCCCCATCGGTTTGGCGTGCCAACAAATTGCCTGCCGATCACCAGCGGCATACTTTGTGGTGTGCTCCCACCACTTCGGGCACGGGCAGTGAGGTCACGCCCTGGGCCACCTTATGGGACCTCGAAGCCCAGCCTGCCGTCAAGCGCTCGTGGTCCTGCGTCCAGGGCTTTGCCGATCAGGCTTGGATTGACCCGAACTTGACCCTGACATGTCCCGAGGGTTTGACCCGGGACACCGCGCTGGACACCCTGGCGCATGCGCTGGAATCCATCTGGAACCTCCATGCCAATGCGATCACGCGCCCTTTGGCAGTGCGTTCAGCGCGCACCGTTTTGCAGACCCTGCCGGCACTGTTGAAGCAGCCACAAGATCAGGATTTGCGCGAGCACATGAGTCAGGCCTCGTTGCTGGCAGGTTTGGCGATGTCGCAAACCCAGACGGCCTTGGCCCATGCTTTGTCGTATGACCTGACCTTGAAAGAAAACCTGCCTCATGGCCATGCCTGCGCGGTGTGGTTGCCCATGGTGTTGGACATTGCTGCGGCCAGCAGCCCACAGGTGCAGGGTGACCTGGCAGACATTTTTGACTGTCCCTGGCACCAGGCCCGCGAGCAGTTGTCGGCCTGGCTTCAAAACCTGGGTATTGCTCCGCGAGATCTGCGCAGCAGCCCGGCCGGCCTTCATCAACTCCAACTGGCACTCGGCTCAGCCAGAGGCCGCAACTTTGTGGGATGCACAGCATGAGCAGCGATGTGATCATTGTGGGCAGTGGCATCGTCGGCCTGGCCTGTGCCTGGGCTGCGTTGCAACAAGGCCAAAGCGTGCGCGTGATCGACCGCGACCCATTTTGTGTGGGGGCCTCGATTCGCAACTTTGGCTTCATCACTGTGACCGGCCAAGGCCGGGGTGACACCTGGCGCCGCGCCCGCAGGTCACGCGATGTGTGGGCCGCACTGGCGCCACAAGCGGGTATCGCCATTGAGCACCAGGGCTTGTATGTGCTGGCCCAAAGACAACTAGCCAAATTGGTTTTACAGGAATTGTGCAAACAACCCGAGGGCCACGATCTGCATTGGCTCGAAGGCCAAGCCCTGCAAGACCAGGCCCCACAATTTGCCATGCGCCATTTGCAGGGGGCGCTGTACAGCCCTCACGAGCTGCGCATCGAAGCCCGCAGCGCCATTGAAAAACTGCGTGTTTGGCTGGCCACTCAAGGGGTGGTTTTTCAGCTCGGGCAACACGTTCAAGAGGTCATCTCTGGCGCCGTCTTCACCGGCGGGCAATGGCTGCCGGCCGAGCGCATCTTGGTCTGCCCCGGACCTGACATGCGCAGCTTGTTTCCTGAGGCCTTCAGTGAAAACAACACCCAACTGTGTCAGCTGCAAATGCTGCGGGTTCAGCCGCCGCACGGCTACCAGCTCGGCGCCGGGGTGATGAGCGATTTGAGTTTGGTGCGCTACCGGGGCTACAGCGAATTGCCCGGCGCCCAATTGCTGCTTGATCAGCTGCGCGTTGAAGCCCCCCAGGAATTGGCCCATGGCATTCACTTGATCGTGGTGCAAAGCCAGGATGGCTCGCTGGTGGTGGGAGACTCCCACCACTACGGCCAGGCCATGCGGCCTTTTGCTTCGCGCGAAGTGGATGACCTGATTCTTCACGAAATGCAGCGCCTGCTGTGCCTGGGCCACTACCAGGTAACAGAGCGCTGGACGGGCATTTACCCCAGCGCCCAACAAGACAGCCTGGTGCGCGATGTGTTGCCAGGTGTGCAATTGGTCAGCGTGACCAGTGGCACCGGCATGAGCACCTCTTTTGGCTTGGCTGAAGACATCATTCACAACTGGAGCAAAACATGAATCCCCAACAAGAACAAAAAATCCGCGGCATCGTGCTCGACTGGGCAGGCACCATCGTGGACTTTGGCAGCCTGGCACCCATGGGTGCCTTCGTCGAGTTGTTTGCTCGTCACCAGGTTGAGGTCACCATCGCTGAGGCCCGTGTGCCGATGGGTCTGCCCAAGATTGACCACATCGCGGCCTTGGGATGCATGCCGACCATCGCAGCCCAATGGGAAGCACTGAATGGCCGCCCCTTCAACAACGCGGATGCGCAACAACTTTTGAAAGAGTTTGAGCCCATGAGTGCCAAAGCGGCGCTAGACCGCAGCGACTTCATTCCAGGCTTCATGACGGCGTACCATGAGCTGAAAGCCCAAGGCTTGGCCTTTGCGACCACCACCGGTTACACCCGAAAAATCATGACGCCCTTGATTGAGATCGCCCATGCACAAGGCTTCACACCGGCCTTGGTGGTGTGCTGCGACGACGTGGCCCGCAGCCGCCCAGACCCCATGGGCATGCAAGCTTGTTTGCAGGCCATGGGCTTGCAAGGCCAGGCGTCGCAAGTCATCAAGGTCGACGACACCGCACCTGGCTTGGCCGAAGGCCTGGCTGCAGGCGCCTGGACGGTGGGTGTGTCCATCAGCGGCAACGCCTTGGGCTGGACGCATGAGCGCTGGCTGCAAGCCAGCAAACAAGACCAGGCCCATGCCAAGACCAGCGCCAGCGCCCTGCTGCTCGCGGCTGGGGCCCACGAGGTGATCGACAGTGTGGCCGATTTGCCAGACGCCATCGCCCGCATTGAGCAGCGCATGGCCTCGGGCGAAACCCCTTGACTCCACATGACTCCTGGCCTGTGCCCTGAGCAAGCTTTTTGGTCCCGCCTGAGCGGGCCGCAACAAGCCTGGCTGGCGAGCCAACTGCAGGCCCAACACGCGCTGCCTGTGGGTGGCTTGGTCTGGTCGTGTGACGGGATCGACATCGGTTGGGTGTCTCACGATCGGGCCCAGGACATGGTGGCCTTATTGCCCGGCTGCACCATCGTTCAAGGTCGCTTGCAATGGCAATCGGGCGCACACCAGGCTTTGCAGCGCAGCCAAGCGCTGCAGACTTTTTTGGTTCAGCAATCGGCCCATGGGCGTTTGAGCGGTTGGCGCGGTGAATTTTTCGCGTGGTGGTCTGACACGCCCGCTTGGCCACCGGCTTTGGACGTGCCCCCGTTTTTGTGCGTCGAGCGGGCGGGCTTCAGGCACCTGGGCATGATGAGCCATGCGGTGCACATCCATGGTTTCTTGCCGCAAGGTGACTTGTGGTGCGGCCGCCGTTCTAGCCACAAAGCCACCGATCCGGGCCTGCTGGACAACCTGGCCGCAGGGGGATTGACGGCCGGAGAAAGCCCTTTGACAACGGCACTGCGTGAACTGGCCGAAGAAGCCAGCTTGCACCTGCCTGAACCCGGCCGCTTACGTGGCTCCGGGGTGATTCGCACACAAAGGTCCGAGCCCCAGGGCTGGCATGACGAGCAATTGTTGGTGTACACGCTGCACCTGTCTGAGCAAGAAACCCCCGCCAATGCCGATGGCGAGGTGCAGGAATTCCTGCGTCTGAGCCCCGGCGAGGTGGTCGCGTGCATGCAATCGGGTCAGTTCACCGCAGACGCTTGCGCCTCATTGGCCCAAAGTCTGGCCTGGCTCATGGCCGGTTCAGACGCCAACACCCCAAGCGGCAAAGTGCGCTGATCACGGGGCTTATAAATGGCCTGCCCGTGACGCCTGATTGGCCGGGAATCAGGTATCGTGGTGTTTTACTCGCCTTATTTTGGACAGAACCATGATCCTCGAACTCGCCGACATCCGCATCCAGCCTGGCCAGCAAGCCGCCTTTGAACAAGCCATTGAATTGGGCTTAAGCACCGTGGCCGCGCGTGCCAAGGGCTTTCGGGGGGCCAAGGTCAACCGCTGCATTGAAACCCCCGAGCGCTTTGTGCTGCAAATTTTTTGGGACACGCTGGAAGACCATACGGTGGGCTTTCGTCAGTCGCCGCTGTTCACAGAGTGGCGCGCCATCGTCGGCCCCTTCTTTGCCGCGCCCCCGCATGTGGAGCATTTTGAGCTGACCTACACCTCGGCCTGAGCCGGGCTTCATTCGGCTTGATGGCCTTGCACCAGGCGCGATAGCAAGTGCACAAACTGGCTTTGCTCTTGCGGCATCAGAGGAGCCAGGATTTTTTCTTGCACCCGGGCCACATCGTTTTGAATATGGGCCAGCGCCTGCACACCCTGCGACGTGACCAGCAACAGTTTGCGCCTGCGGTCAGAAGGATCGGCCTCGCGCACCACCCAACCCTTGGATTCCAGCCGCCCAATGACCGAACCCGAAGTGGCCGGGTCAAAGGCCACGCGCTTGGCCAGACTCACCTGGTCAATGCCCGGACTGTCCAACAAGGCGTTGAGGATGGCAAATTGCACCGGCGTGATGTCGGCGCTGGCCAGTTGCTCGGCAAAAATGGCCACGGCAATTTGCTGGGCCCGTCGAATCAGGTGACCTGGTGTGGCGTGCAGGTCGATGCTTTGGATCATGTGCGTGTCGTGTTGCTGCGGTTCAACAGGCGCCTGCGTTCAGGCATTGCGATTACCATCTGATTTTCATTTTTTAAGAAAGCGACCCATGAGTTTTGTATTTTCACCCATGCCCGTGGTCTCGGTGCCTGTGCTGGGCCAACCTGAACGGTTTCCGGTGCACCGCATTTACTGTGTTGGCCGCAATTATGAAGAACACGCCAAGGAGATGGGTTTTACAGGGCGCGAGCCGCCTTTCTTCTTCCTCAAACCCACCGACAGTCTGGTGGTGGTCGAAGCCGGCCAGACCGGTGCCATGCCTTACCCAAGCCTCACGCAAAACCTGCACCACGAGATCGAACTGGTGGTGGCCATTGGCAAAGGTGGGCGCAACATTTCGGCCGCCAACGCGGCGCAGCACATCTATGGCTATGCCGTGGGCTTGGACATGACGCGCCGCGACCTGCAAAACGAAATGAAAAAACAAGGCCGCCCCTGGTGCATCGGAAAGGCTTTTGACCATTCAGCCCCCATCGGCCCCATCACCCCCATCGCCCAAGCCGGCGATGCGAACAACGCCGAGATCAGCCTGCAAGTCAACGGTGCAGACCGTCAGCGCAGCAACGTGGCCAAACTCATCTGGAACGTGGCCGAAACCATCGAACACTTGTCCGCCGCTTGGGAACTGCAGCCCGGCGACCTGATTTACACCGGCACCCCCGAAGGTGTGGCCGCCGTGGTCGCAGGCGATGTGCTGGTGGGCCAAGTGGCAGGGCTGGGCAGCTTACAAATAAAAATTTCCTGATCTGCCAGGCCGCCAAAACACAATCTGGACTGAAGTAAAAGCACTTTTATTCAATAAAGAAATGCCAACCCCTCAAAAACAAAGGGTTAACCCTTAAATTCGACCCCAAAAGTTGCAACATAATTCATATACATTCCAATCATGAGGCTTTGGGAGACCCCCATGGGCGAACCACTGGAGACATTCCCCTCATTAACCGACCGCTCGGTTGGTTTATGATCCCTTTTTTTAACCCAAGATGGAGACAAGTCAATGAAAAAGCTCTTACAACAAACGGCTTTGGCCGCAGGCCTGATGGCCATTGGTTTTGGCGTGCATGCCCAAACCATCACCCTGAAAGTGCACCACTTTCTGAGCGCACAAACCATTCAGCACACCACCATGCTGGGTGACTGGTGCAAAAACATTGCACGCGACTCCAAAGACCGCCTGAAGTGCGACATCTTCCCCTCGATGCAACTGGGCGGAACACCCGTGCAGTTGTATGAGCAGGCCCGTGATGGCGTGGTTGACGTGGCTTGGACTTTGCAAGCCTTCACCCCGAAATTGGCCAAGCTCGAAGTGTTCGAGTTGCCCTTCATGATGACCAACGCGGAAGCCACCAGCCGCGCCGCTTGGGACTACGCCCAGAAGTACGCCCAAGACGACTACAAAGACGTGAAGATGCTGGCCATCCACGTGCACGGCCCAGGCAACATCTACACCAAGAACAAAGCGGTGACCACCATGGCCGACCTCAAGGGCTTGAAAGTGCGCGCCCCCACACGCCAAGTCAACAAGATGATCGCAGTGATGGGCGCCACGCCTGTGGCCATGCCTGTGCCCCAAGTGCCTGAAGCACTGTCCAAGGGAGTGATCGATGGTGCAGTGATTCCTTACGAAGTCGCGCCCAGCCTGAAGGTCAACGAGTTGACCAACTTCACGGCCGAGACCGACCGCAGCTACAACGCGCTGTACACCACGGTGTTTGTGCTGCCCATGAACAAAGCCAAGTACGATTCGCTGCCAGCCGACCTGAAAGCTGTGATCGACAAGAACTCGGGCCGCGAGCTGTCAGCCTTCCTGGGCAAGACCCAAGCGGGCCATGATGCGGTCGGTAAAAAAGTGTTTGAAGCTACGGCCAACCAGAAGATCAGCATCATCCCCAAAGCTGAACTGGAAAAATGGAAGAAAGCCACGGACTCCCTGGACGATGCTTGGGTGGCCGAGATGACCGGCAAGGGCATGGACGGCAAAGGCATGCTCCAATCAGCTACAGACCTGATCAAGCAGTACACCAAGTAATTGGCGCTTTGATGTCACCCAAGAGCAGGGCTGTCCCTGCTCTTTTTTTGATGAAAAGCGGGTTTGTGCCCCGCCTGCGCAAGCAGACCAACAGATTGTTCACTTTTCCGCCCAGTGGAGCACACCATGATGTTTTCAAACCCCTTGGAGCGGCTTGCCCGGCTCTGCAGCATATTGGGTGGGCTGGTCATCACCAGCCTGATGCTGATGACCTGTTACAGCCTGATCGGACGCAACTTTTTTGACACTGCGCTGATTGGCGACTTTGAGCTCACCGGCGTTGGCGCAGGCGCTGCCATTGCGCTGTTCATGCCCTGGTGCCAATTCAAGCGCGAAAACATCATCGTGGATTTTTTCACCGCCAAGTGCAGTGAGGCCACCAACTTCAAGCTCGACCGCTTGGGTGACCTGCTCATGACCTTGATCTTTTCCCTGTTGGCTTGGCGCTGCGGCGCTGCGGCCATCAACGCCAAAGAAACCATGGGGGCATCCATGCTGCTGGGTTTCCCCGACTGGATCGTCTTCACCAGCATGTGCATTCCTTTTGGTATCAGCGCGGTCATCGCCGCCATGCAAACGCTCTCGTCCATGGATCACCAGAAGGCATCGACATGACCCCCATCCAATTGGCTTTGCTCATTTTCAGCATCATGCTGCTGCTCATGGTCGTGCGCGTGCCGATCGCCGGCGCCATGTTTCTGGCCGGTGCTGTGGGGTTCGTTTTGCAGTCAGGCGTTTCGCCTTTTCTGAATTTTTTGAACAACCTGGCCTTTGCCCGCTTGGCCAACTACGACTTGTCGGTGATCCCGCTGTTCATCTTGATGGGCAATTTCGCCACGCAAGGCGGCATCAGCAAAGCACTGTTCCAGTTTGCTGCGGCCGTCATGGGCCGCTTCAAAGGCGGCTTGGCCATGGGTGCTGTGCTGGCCTGCGGTGCGTTTGGCGCCATTTGCGGCTCGTCAGTGGCCACCGCAGCGACCATCACTGGCGTGGCCTTGCCCGAGATGAAGCGCCATGGCTACTCGGGCCGGTTGTCTACGGGAACACTGGCTGCCGGCGGGACTTTGGGCATCTTGATCCCGCCCTCCGTGCCCTTGGTGATTTACGCGATCTTGACCGAGCAGAACATCGCCAAGCTGTTTGCCGCCGCCATGGTGCCCGGCATCATCGCCATGGTCGGTTACATGGTCGCCATTGCGATTTATGTTCGACTGGTTCCCGGCCAAGCCCCTGACCAAGAGGAGCGCGAAAGACTGACGTTTGAATCGCTCGCAGGCATCTTGCCGATTGCCACCATCTTCGTGATCGTGTTTGGCGGCATTTATGCGGGCTTTTTCACCCCCACCGAAGGGGCAGCTGTGGGCGCGGCTTCCACGTTTGTGGCCGCTTTGCTCAAGCGCGAATTGAATTGGGACAAGTTTTTACACTGCTTTCATGCCACTGCCTTGAGCAGCGCCATGATTTTCATGATTTTCATGGGCGCGGACGTCATGAACGCCTCGCTGGCCCGCACGCAAGTTCCCGCTCAACTGGCCGAAATGGTGGTCGGCATGAACCTGGCCCCACTGATGGTGGTCTCGGGCATCTTGCTGCTGTACGTGGTGCTGGGCGCGGTGATGGACGAATTGTCCATGCTGCTGCTCACCATCCCGATCTTCTTCCCGATCATCATGAAGCTCGACTTCGGCATGACCCCCGAATACACCGCCATCTGGTTCGGCATCATGGTGTTGATGACCGTGGGCTTTGGCATGTTGGCGCCGCCCGTGGGGCTGAACGTGTATGTGGTCAACGGCATGGCCAAAGACGTGCCCCTGAGCGAAAGCTACAAAGGCATCATGCCCTTCCTGATCAGCGACACCATCCGCACATTGCTGCTGCTGTTCTTCCCGGGCATCTCGCTGTTCCTGATCCCGTTCCTGACCTGATCGGACCATGCCCCAGCAAAGACCTCCATGGCTCACCGCCTTGGAGGTTTTTTCATGGCGGACTGGTTAGACTTGGGCCAACACTTTCTTTGCTCTCCACCTCGAGCCGATTCCATGATGTTTGACCGCACCATTCGACACTGCCGGCAATGCGGCGCACCCGTGGCTCGGCGCTTGCCCGATGACGGTGACACCCGCGAGCGGGCCATTTGCACTGCCTGCCACACGGTGCATTACGAAAACCCGCTGAACGTTGTGGGCACGGTGCCCCACTGGGACGAGCAGGTGCTGCTGTGCAAACGCAACATCGAACCGCGCAAAGGCAAATGGACCTTGCCAGCCGGCTTCATGGAGCTGGGCGAATCCACCTCAGAAGGCGCAGCGCGGGAGACCACCGAAGAGGCGGGTGCGCAGTTCATCATGGAGGACCTGTTCACCGTGATGAGCGTCGCCCGTGTAGGCCAAGTGCATTTGTATTACCGCGCCCGACTGACCAGCGACGTGTTTGACCCAGGCCACGAGACCATGGAAGCGCGTTTGTTCAAGGAAGAAGAGATACCTTGGGACGAACTGGCCTTCAGAACCGTCAAGGAAACACTGGAGCACTATTTTGCCGACCGCCGAGCCGGCCATTTCAGCACCCACGCCTTCGACATCGCATAAAAATTTGAATGTCCTCTCAAAAACAGATTTTCACCTTTCATAATGGAAAGGAATTATTTTTCACTGATTTTCAAAGGCCACGCATGATCAAGTCCATCTCCACCCTATTGGTCGGCCTGCTGGCTGCCGCCGCCATGGCCCAGACGGCTGCACCGGCTCCGTCCCCCTCACCTGTGCCAGCTGCTGCCCCCGCCGTCACCGCCAACCCGGCCGTGACCCCCGCACCTGCCCCGGCTGCCACCCCCAAAGCCGAAGCACCTGCCAAGAAAAAAGCAGCCAAAAAACCCGCCAAAAAAAGCAAGAAGTCCAAAAAGAAGAGCAAGGCCTGAGCCCCATCCCAGACAGGACCTGCCAACGGGCATGACCCACGTCAGATCCCACGTCAAGGCCAACGCAAGGTGGCCTTCGTCATTGGACCCGCAGAAAAAAAGACCGTTCAGGTGCTGGCCCAGGGGTCCGTCAAATGTCAATGGCTTGCGTTGACCCGGCCTGTTTGCGCAACTCGAATTTCTGAATTTTGCCCGTGCTGGTTTTGGGCAACTCGCCAAACACCACCGCACGCGGCACCTTGAAGCCCGCCAGGTGTTGCTTGCAATGCGCCACGATCTGTTCGGCCGTCACTTGGGCGTCGGCCTTCAACTCTACAAAGGCGCAAGGCGTCTCACCCCAGCGCGCATCAGGCTTGGCCACCACGGCCGCTGCCAGCACGGCAGGGTGGCGGTACAGCACATCCTCCACTTCGATCGATGAGATGTTTTCGCCGCCCGAGATGATGATGTCCTTGCTGCGGTCCTTGATCTTGAAATAGCCGTCCGGGTACTGCACCGCCAAGTCGCCGCTGTGGAACCAGCCGCCCGCAAAGGCCTCTTGCGTGGCCTTGGGGTTCTTCAGATACCCCTTCATGGTGATGTTGCCCTTGAACATGATCTCGCCCATGGTTTCGCCGTCTTGCGGCACGGGCTGCATGGTTTCGGAGTTGAGCACGCGCACATCGCGCTGCAGGTGGTAGCGCACGCCCTGACGGGCATTCAGCCGGGCCCGATCGCCAATGTCCAGCGCATCCCACTCGGGGTGTTTGGGGCACACCGTGGCCGGGCCATACACCTCGGTCAGGCCATACACATGGGTCAAGTCAAAGCCCAGTTGCTCCATGCCCTCGATCATCGAAGCTGGAGGCGCAGCGCCCGCCACCATGGCCTTGATGCCTGCGGGCACACCCGCCTTCATCGCGGCCGGGGCATTGACCAGCAGGCCGTGCACGATGGGTGCGCCGCAGTAATGCGTGACGCCGTGATTGCGCATGGCGTCGAACATGGCCTGTGCGTCCACCTTGCGCAAACACACGTTCACGCCCGCACGCGCCGCCACCGTCCACGGAAAGCACCAGCCGTTGCAATGGAACATGGGCAGCGTCCACATGTAGACCGCGTGCTTGGGCATGTCCCATTCCAGAATGTTGGAGATCGCATTGGTGGCTGCGCCCCGGTGGTGGTAGACCACGCCCTTGGGGTTGCCAGTGGTGCCGCTGGTGTAGTTCAGCGCAATCGCGTCCCATTCGTTGGCGGGCAGATGCCAAGCAAAGTCAGTGTCGCCTCCGGCCAAAAAAGCCTCGTACGTGGCGGTCCCGAGCGGCTCGGTGGGTCCTGTGTACAGCGCGTCCTCCACGTCAATCACCAGCAAAGGCCGTGTGGACTGGCGCAGCGCCAGCGCTTTTTTCATCACCCCCGCAAACTCCGGGTCCACGATCACCGCCTTGGCCTCGCCGTGGTCCAACATGAAGGCCACGGTTTCTGGGTCTAGCCGGGTGTTCAGGGCATTAAGCACCGCTCCGGCCATGGGAATGCCAAAGTGCGCCTCCACCATGGGGGGCGTGTTGGGCAGCATCACGGCCACCGTGTCGTTCTTGCCAATGCCTGCCTGCGTGAGGGCACTGGCCAGCTGGCGGCAACGTCGGTAGGTGCTGGCCCAGTCCTGGCGCAAATCGCCGTGCACGATGGCCAAGCGGTTCGGGTACACCTCGGCCGTCCGCTCAATGAAGCTCAATGGGGAAATCGGGGCATGGTTGGCGGGGGTCTGGGGCAAGTCTTGGTCAAAGATGCTGACTTTGGTTTCATTCATGGTGGCATTCCGTTGAGGCTTTAAGGCGTATGGTGCTGAGTTTGCCTGACCCAGAGCTGAAATCCATGCTGGTTTGCCCCGAACCCGCCGAAAATCACATGCCCCTTATCGGTGAAAATACCCCGATGGCCATCCCCCAGTCTTTCATCCAGGAGTTGCTGTCTCGCGTCGACGTGGTCGACATCGTGGGCAAGTACGTGCAGCTCAAGAAAGGCGGCGCCAACTTCATGGGCCTGTGCCCCTTCCATGGCGAAAAATCCCCCAGCTTCAGCGTCAGCCCCACCAAACAGTTTTTCCACTGCTTTGGTTGCGGTAAAAACGGCAATGCCATTGGTTTCCTAATGGAGCACGCGGGCATGACCTTCATCGAGGCGGTGAAAGACCTGGCCCAGCAAACCGGCATGGTGGTGCCCGAAGAGCAGCAGTCCCCCGAAGACCGCGCCCGCGCCGCTGCCGCCAAGGCCAAACAAGACAGCCTGAGCGATGTGCTCGAAAAAGCGGGGGAGGCCTACCGAGAGCAGCTCAAAATCACCCCGCACGCCGTCGACTACCTCAAAGGTCGCGGCCTGTCGGGCCAGATCGCCAAACGCTTTGGCCTGGGCTACGCGCCCGAAGGCTGGCGCTCGCTGGCCAGCATCTTTCCCAAATACGACGACCCGCTCTTGGCAGAGTCGGGCCTGGTCATCGTCAACGAAGAAGATGACAAACGCTACGACCGCTTTCGCGACCGCATCATGTTCCCGATTCGCAACATCAAGGGCGAGTGCATCGGCTTTGGCGGGCGGGTGATCGGCAACGGCACACCCAAGTACTTGAATTCTCCTGAAACCCCGGTCTTCCACAAAGGCCGCGAGTTGTATGGCCTCTACGAAGCGCGCGAAGCCCTGCACAGCGCGGGCTATGTGCTGGTGACCGAAGGCTACATGGACGTGGTGGCTCTGGCGCAGCTGGGCTTTGCCAACGCCGTGGCCACGCTGGGCACGGCCTGCACGCCCGACCATGTGCAAAAGCTGTTCCGCTTCACCGACTCGGTGGTCTTCAGCTTTGACGGCGACGGCGCTGGCCGCCGCGCTGCCCGCAAAGCGCTCGACGGCGCGCTGCCGTATGCCACCGATGTGCGCAGCATCAAGTTTTTGTTTTTGCCCGCCGAACACGACCCCGACAGCTATGTGCGCGAGTTTGGTCAGGACGCGTTTGCAGAGCAGATCAAGCAGGCCATGCCGCTGTCGCGCTTTTTGATCGAAGCGGCCAGCGCCGACTGCGACCTGCAAACCGCCGAAGGCCGTGCCCGTTTGTCGAGCCAGGCCCGCCCGCTGTGGCAGCTGCTGCCCGACGGTGCGCTCAAGCAGCAATTGCTGTCAGAGTTGGCGCAACTGATACAACTGGAAACCGCAGGCCTCGAAAAACTCTGGGATCAGCAAGCGGCCAGTGACCAGCGCTATGCACCTGGGGCACGCCCTGCTGCAGCGCCCGCACCCCAGTCTGCCAACGCGGCCTTCAGCAAAGCTGCCCATGCAGGGCATGACGAATACCCCCACTTCGAGCCAAACTATGGCGAACCACCGGCCTGGTCGGGAGCCAACACTTTCGTGCCGTCCAACGGCAACAGCCACTGGAAAAACAAAAACCCCAACTGGACACCGGGCAGCAAATTCGGCAACAGCAAGTACAAGCGCGATGCCGCACCCGTCTACACGGGCCCGCGCACCGTGCCCGCCAGCCGAGCTGACCATGCAGCCCGCGTGTTGTTGGGCAACATGGCGCTGTGGGAAACGATGGGCGGCGAAGACCATGCCATGCTGTGCGCATTGCCTTCACCGCACGGACCTTTGTTTGCTTGGCTCGAATCGCAATTCCACGAACAGGGGGCCTTGGGTTGGTCCGCTTTGCGAGAGCTCATGCTGGGCCAGCCGTTTGCCGAAGAGGCCCAACGGTGGGTGGCGCAAGACAAGATGAATGCGGTGGCGGGCAGCGAAGAAGCCACCCCACCCGATCTGCAAGAAGCCCGGCAAGAGCTGCGGCGTTTGCTGAACATGCTCATGGTGGACCACTTGCAACAACTCAAAAACGAAGCCTTGGCCCAACACCAGTCCGGTGCAGACCCCGATGCACTGGCGCGTTACAGCAGCCTGGACAAACGCTGGCGAGAACTCAAAGCTGCCGCGGCCGCGGTGCCACTGGATTGAGGCTTATTTGCCCACCAGTTGGTTGAATTTATCGGCTTCGAAAGCTTCCCGGGCTGCGCCGACTCCGGGTACGGGCATCTGTTGTTGTGCACACAGCTGCTCCAAGGCCTTCCAGATCAAGGAAATTTGCGCCTCTTGACCCGCCGCGTTGTCGATCAAGCCGCGCAAAGCCTGGCTCACCGGGTCATCGTCTTGCGTGATGCCATAGGCGCTGAATTTGCGCTCGGTGCCCGACACATCGGCGCTCTCGCCCAACTTAGACGGGATGATGCGCGCCGGAATGCCCACCGCTGTAGCCCCGGCAGGTACCGGCTTGATGACCACCGCATTGCTGCCGATCTTGGCCCCATCGCCCACCTCAAAGCCACCCAACACCTTGGCCCCGGCACTGACCACCACATCTTTGCCCAAGGTGGGGTGGCGTTTGGCACCTTTGTACAGCGAGGTTCCGCCCAAGGTCACACCCTGGTAAATCGTGCAACCGTCGCCGATCTCGGCCGTCTCACCCACCACCACACCCATGGCATGGTCAAAAAACACCCGTTCACCGATCTTGGCACCGGGATGAATTTCGATCCCCGTCAAGCCGCGTGAGACGTGTGAAATGAAACGACCCAGCCACTTGAAGCCGTGGTTCCAGCACCAGTGGGCCCGGCGGTGCAGCACCAAAGCGTGCAGGCCCGGGTAGCAGGTCAGCACCTCCCAAGCGGTGCGGGCGGCGGGGTCCCGGTCAAGGATGCATTGGATGTCGGAGCGGATGCGAGAAAACATAGACTGCAAGTCTAGCGCTTGACTGGGCTTTTTGATTGAGCGCTCTGAATCATGGCTTTGGCCACCCCGCGCAAGATATGGATTTCTTCCGGGCTCAGGTCAACGCGGTTGAACAACTGGTTAAGCCGCGGCATGAGCTTTTTGGGCGCGGCCGGGTCCAAAAAGCCAATATCGATCAAGGCCTGTTCCCAATGCGTGAGCATGCCCGCCACCTGCTGCGCATCGGCCTTGTCGGCAGGTGCCGCCGTGTCCTGCCCCGGGAAACCGCCCAAAGCCACGCGCCAATCGTAGGCAATGACTTGAATCGCTGAGCCCAAATTGAGCGAGCCAAATTGCGGATGGGTCGGGATCGACAAGGCCACATGGCAGCGGTAAACGTCCTCGTTTTTCATGCCAAAGCGCTCCGAGCCAAACAAGAAGGCCACACACTGCTTGGGTGCACCGGGCCGGGTCAGATCGGCAAAATGATCTCGGGGCGAACGGGTCGGTGGCCCAAAGTCACGCGGCGTCATGGCCGTGGCGCACAAATGGGTCACGCCGTCCAAAGCTTCGTCCAGCGAGTCCACCACCCGCGCCTTGGCCAGCACATCGTTGGCCCCACTGGCGCGCTGAATGGTCTCTTCTTTGCGCAGGACATTGGGCCAGCGCGGGGCCACCAGCACCAAGTCGTCAAAGCCCATGACTTTCAGGGCCCGGGCGGCAGCACCCACATTGCCCGCATGGCTGGTTTCTATCAAGATGAATCGCGTTTGCATGCCCCGATTGTCCATGCTCCCAAGCCCGGCCATGGGCATGCACACGCGGCTCAGGATGCCCAAATGGCGAATGTCCCCGTTTTTCGTGAGAAAATCCACCTTTCGCCGCCGCGATCGTGCGTGGGGCAGTTCAGTTCTTCACACAATTCATGTCGTCCAATCTCCACCCCATGCTCAACGTGGCCATCAAGGCTGCGCGCGCCGCTGGCGCCATCATCAACCGCGCGGCGCTTGACGTTGAAGCGGTTCGCATTTCGCAAAAGCAGGTCAACGACTTCGTCACCGAAGTCGACCACGCCAGCGAAAAAATCATCATCGAGACCTTGTTGACCGCCTACCCCGACCACGGCATTTTGGCCGAAGAGTCTGGCCGCGAATTCGGCAACCCGCTCGCAGACCACATCTGGATCATCGACCCCCTGGACGGCACGACCAACTTTATCCACGGCTTTCCTGTTTACTGCGTGAGCATCGCCTTGCAAGTTCGCGGCAAGATCGAACAAGCCGTGATTTACGACCCCACCCGCAACGACCTTTTCACCGCCACGAAAGGCCGTGGCGCCTTCATGAACGACCGCCGACTGCGCGTTAGCAAGCGCATCCGGATGGAAGAGTGCATCATTTCCACGGGCTTTCCTTTTCGCAAGGGCGACAACTTCAACCAATACCTGCGCATGATGGGCGACGTGATGCAGCGCACCGCCGGGCTGCGCCGCCCGGGCGCTGCGGCTCTGGATTTGGCCTATGTGGCCGCAGGTTTTACCGATGGTTTCTTTGAAACCGGCCTGTCCCCTTGGGACGTGGCCGCGGGCTCACTGCTGGTCACTGAAGCCGGTGGCCTGATTGGCAACTTCACGGGCGAAGCCGACTTTTTAGAGCAAAAAGAATGCTTGGCTGGTGCGCCCCGCATTTATGGCCAGCTGGTCAGCATCTTGGGCAAGTACAGCAAATTTGCCAGCGCGGGCGACAAGGCCAACGTGCGCACCGCTGTGGACGCCCTGAGCCGCGAACGCACAGGCGACACGCACAACCCGGACGCCGAAACCACAGACAGCGCTGCCGCTGAAAGCACCGAAGCGGCCAGCGACGAGCGCAAAGACGCACCTTTTTAAGCACGCGACCGACGCTGTCAACCCGCTTCTTGAGCTCGAAAAAAAGCACCCATCCCAGGTGCTTTTTTTTGTGCCTGTCAGCCGATCAGTTACCGGCCGTTGACTCGTCGCTCGAATCTCCGTCGGCGGGCGGCAAGCGCATGGCCAGCACTTTGTCGATGGCGCGGCCGTCCATGTCCACGATTTCCAGCTTCCAACCTTCCCACACCACAGAGTCGGCCACCTTGGGCAAAGTGCCGGTCAGCAGCATGATCATGCCGCTCAGGGTGTGGTAACGGCCACGCTCTTCTTCGGGCACCTCATCCAGGCCCAAACGGTCTTTCAGCTCGGGCACGGGGATGTGACCGTCCAGCAGCCAACTGCCATCGTCGCGCTGCACCGCCCAAGAGGTTTCGGGGTCACGCGGCTGGAACTCGCCCGTGATCGCCTCGATCAAGTCCTGCAGCGTGATGATGCCCTGCACCTCGCCGTACTCGTCAATCACAAAAGCCATGTGCACATCGGACAGACGGAAGTTGTCGAGCAACTCCATGCCGGTGATGGTCTCGGGCACGTACAGCGGGCTTTGCAGCGCTTGCTCGCGCAGCGATTGCGATTTGTCCTTCAAGGCACGTGACAGCCACTGGCGCGCATTGATCACGCCCAGTATGTTTTCTATGCCGCCTTGCACCACCGGAAAACGGGCATGGTCCGACTCTTCGATGTGGCGCAGGCTGTCCTCGAAGGAATCGTCCACATCCAGACACACGATGTCCGCACGCGGCACCATGAGCGAACCAATTTGCCGATCGTCCAGCCGAAACACGTTGCGCACCATGGTGTGCTCGTGCGACTCGATCACCCCTGCTGACGTGCCCTCCACCAGCATGGCGTGGATTTCCTCTTCGGTCACGGGCGTGCCCTTGGTCTCCTTCACACCCATCAAGCGCAGCAAAGCGCGGGTTGACGCCGACAGCAAAATCACGAAGGGCTTGGTCGCCAGCGCCAAAAAGTTGATGGGACGGGCCACCAAGCGTGCAAAGGTTTCGGGGTAAGACTGGCCGATGCGCTTGGGCACCAACTCGCCCACCACAATGGAAAAATAGGTGATCGTCAGGACCACAATGCCGGTGGCGGCGAAGCTGGCGTAGCCGTTGGGCACACCCAATGACACCAGCCACAGGGCCATCGGTGCGGCCAAAGCGGCCTCACCCACGATACCGTTCAAAACACCGATGGAGGTGATGCCGATCTGGATGGTAGACAAAAAGCGCGTGGGGTCTTCACCGAGTTTGACAGCCGCTGCTGCACCGCTGTCGCCCTCATCGATGAGCTTCTGAAGCCGGGCTTTACGGGCCGTGACCAAGGCAATCTCGGACATGGCAAACACCCCGTTCAGACAGATGAGGGCAAAAAGTATCGCTATTTCCATACAACGGGCTCGCCTGAGCCCTGGTAGTTGAACAGATTACATTGTAAGTAAATGCATTCAAGCCCTCCAAAGACCTTGCCATGCGCTGCCCCACACCTTGTCAAAAAGCAGGGCCAATTCCAAAAAGGACCGTGGTTTTTCAGCAATGCAATGTGCCCAAAACTTTCGATCACCCGGTTCTGGTCCGCCGTGCCCCCTCGCGCCGAATAAAATCAGCGCAGCCCCACCATTGCACCTCTGCCCCGGTGCACCCCTGCCGAGTCGGCCCAGCCCTTGATGCCAAACGACACCACTCCCGCCCACAGTCCCGCCGACTTCGCTGGCCACACGCCCATGATGCAGCAGTACCTGGGCATCAAGGCGGCATTTCCAGACACCTTGGTGTTCTACCGCATGGGCGACTTCTACGAGTTGTTCTTTGCCGATGCCGAAAAAGCCGCCGGTCTGCTCGACATCACCTTGACGCGCCGGGGTCAGTCCGCTGGCCTACCGGTGCTGATGGCGGGCGTCCCTTTCCATTCCATGGAAACCTACCTCGCCCGGCTGATCAAACTGGGCGAGTCGGTGGCCATTTGCGAGCAAGTGGGCGATGTGGCCACGTCCAAAGGCCCGGTGGAGCGCAAAGTGGTGCGCGTGGTCACCCCTGGCACCCTGACCGACACCGAACTGCTGTCCGACAAAAATGAAGCGATCTTGCTGGCCGTGCACCAAGCCACCAAAAACCGCTGCGGCCTGGCGTGGCTGAGCGTCACCCAAGGTGTGGTGCACCTGGCCGAATGCGCACAAGATGAATTGGCCGACTGGATCGACCGCATCAGCCCCAGCGAACTGCTGGCCAGCGCGGGCATGACACCCCCCTTCGAGCAAAAACTGCGCGGCCTCAAAACCACAGGCCGGGGCAGCTGGGCGTTGGCCTTGCGGCCCGATTTTCAGTTTGACCCAGGCTTAGGCCAGCGCAAGCTGCTGGAGCAACTGCAAGCCGCGTCGCTGGCCGCTTGGAGCGCCGATGCGTTGGCCGATGCGCACGCTGCCGCCGCCGCCCTGCTGACTTACGCCGAACACACCCAGGGCCGCAGCCTGCCGCATGTGCAGCGGGTGCAGGTGCAGCGCTCGGACGCGCTGATGGACCTGCCCGCCAGCACGCGCCGCAACCTGGAGCTGACGCAAACCCTGCGCGGAGAAAGTGCTGCCGATTCGCCCACCCTGTTTGCCCTGCTCGACACCTGCATGACCGGCATGGGCAGCCGCTTGCTCAAAAGCTGGCTGCTCAGCCCGCCACGAGACCGGCAAGTGGCGCAACAACGCCTGCAAGCCCAGGCCATGTTACGTGGCGACAGCGGCAAAACCGGCAAAGTTGCCTGGAGCAGCCTGCGCGAACAACTCAAAGGCGCCAGCGATGTGGAGCGCATCACAGCCCGCACCGCGCTGCGCCAGGTTCGCCCGCGCGAGCTGGTGGCCCTGCGCCAAGCGCTGACGCGTGCGGCTGCGCTGTCAACCCAATTGCAAGCACTCAATCCCCAGCCCAGCACCTTGCTGTCGGGTATGGCCCGCTGGCTGACCCCGCCCACGCATTGCGCCGAGTTGCTGCACATGGCCCTGCTCGAAGAGCCCGCCGCGCTGGTGCGCGACGGCGGCATCATCGCGGGCGGCCTGGACGCCGAGCTGGACGAGCTGCGCGGCATCCAAACCAATTGCGATGCGTTTTTGCTCGACCTGGAAACCCGCGAGAAAGAGCGTACCGGCATTGCCAATCTGCGCGTGCAGTTCAACAAGGTGCACGGCTTTTACATCGAGGTCACACAAGGCCAACTGGACAAAGTACCCGACGACTACCGCCGCCGTCAGACCCTGAAAAACGCCGAGCGCTTCATCACACCTGAGCTCAAAACCTTTGAAGACAAAGCCCTGTCGGCGCAAGAACGCGCCTTGGCTCGCGAGAAGTGGCTCTACGAAGGCCTGCTGGATCAGCTGCAGCCTTTTGTGCCCGCGCTCACCGCACTGGCGCAGGCCATGGCCAGTCTGGACGTGCTGTGCGCCCTGACCGAGCGCTCACTCACCCTCAATTGGTGCACGCCTGAATTCACCAAAGAACCCTGCATCGAGATTCGCCAGGGCCGACACCCGGTGGTCGAGGCGCGCCTGGCCCAGATGTCCGGAGCAAGCTTCATCGCCAACGACACGGTGCTGGGCTCGCGCCAGCGTTTGCAGATCATCACCGGCCCCAACATGGGCGGCAAATCCACCTACATGCGCCAGGTGGCACTGATCGTGCTTCTGGCCAGCATCGGCAGCCATGTGCCCGCCAGCCGCTGCCGACTCGGACCGATCGACGCCATCCACACCCGGATCGGTGCGGCCGACGACCTGGCCAACGCACAATCGACCTTCATGCTGGAGATGACCGAAGCCGCTCAAATTTTGCACAGCGCCACGCCACACAGCCTGGTGCTGATGGACGAGATCGGGCGAGGCACCTCGACCTTTGATGGCCTGGCCTTGGCCAGCGGCATCGCCACGCACCTGCACAACAAAACGCAAGCCTTTGCGCTCTTTGCCACGCACTATTTCGAGCTGACCGAATTCCCGGCCACCCACACCGCTGCCGTCAACATGCATGTGGGTGCCGCAGAGTCCGGCGCCTCCATCGTGTTCTTGCATGAACTGCAACCCGGCCCCGCCAGCAAAAGCTATGGCGTGCAGGTGGCACGGCTGGCCGGTATGCCAGCGGCCGTGCTCAACCACGCCCGCCATGCACTCAGCGCACTGGAAGCCGGTGCCACCGAAAGTCGCCAGCAAGTCGACCTGTTTGCCGCCCCACCCGAGACCGAAGCCAGCGGCCCCAGCCCTATCGAGGTGGCGCTGGCCCAAATCAACCCCGACGCCTTGAGCCCCCGCGAGGCGCTCGATGCCCTGTACGCTCTGCGGCGTCTTTTGCCAAAAAGTTGAACCCATGACTTATTGCGTTGCCGTCAAAACCCGCGCTGGTTTGGTGTTTTTGTCCGACTCTCGCACCAACGCGGGCCTGGACCAAATCAGCACTTTCCGCAAAATGATCGTCTATGAAAAAGCGGGCGACCGTTTCATGACGCTGTTGTCAGCGGGCAACCTGAGCGTCTCTCAGTCCGTGCGCGAAGTGCTGCAGATCGAAAAACTGGTCGAACCCGGCCAAGACGAACCTTTGACCATCTGGAACGCCAAAAGCATGTTCGACGCCACCCGCGTGCTGGGTGCGGCCGTGCGCCGCGTGTACGAACGTGACGCCACCGCCCTGCGCGCCTCGGGCGTGGAGTTCAACGTGTCCATGATTTTTGGCGGGCAAATCGGCGGCGAAGGCATGCGCCTGTTCCAGGTTTATTCGCCCGGCAACTTCATCGAAGCGACAGACGAAACGCCCTACTTTCAGATCGGCGAATCCAAATACGGCAAGCCGGTGCTCGACCGCGTGATCACCCCCCACACCCCGCTGGATGAAGCGGCCAAATGCGCCCTGGTGTCGATGGACTCGACCCTCAAATCCAACCTGTCGGTGGGCCTGCCGTTGGACATGGTCGTCTACCAAGCGGGCAGCTTGCACACCGACCGCATCATGTGCATCGACGAGCACAACCCCTACTTTCAGATGCTGCGCAGCAGCTGGGGGGACAAACTGCGCCAGATGTTCGACAGCATCGAAGACCCCATGTGGCACGGCGGGGCGACCGCGGTCCCACTCATGGTGCCCGCCCATCGCAACGCCTTGCTCAAAAAGATCACCACGCCGCAAGAGAAACTGATTTGAACCTGCGTTGAACCAGAAGGGGTCAACCCTGAGCGCGAATGCAGACCTCAACAGCCATTCGGCAGCATGGCGGTCTCTCTAGGAAAGCTCCCTCGCCTACCTGTGCTGTGTGTCAGGCCAGTAGGCTTTGCAAGCGTCAGCACTTACTCGACAAAGCGAACGGGGGTACATTCAAACCCGTCGTAAATCCAGGGTGTACGGGAACTCGGGACTGGCGTGCAGTGAGGCATTGGGCCCCAGAGCCGTCAGGTGGCGCATCACACCCGGGGTATGCCCCATGCGGAAAAAGCGTGACAAACGTCGGCTTTCGGCCTCGTAAGCGTTGACCGGGAAGGTATCGTAGTTGCGGCCCCCAGGGTGAACGACGTGGTACTGGCAGCCGCCCAGCGAGCGCTTCATCCAAGTGTCCACCAGGTCCAATGTCAGCGGCGCATGAACGCCAATGCTCGGGTGCAGCGACGAAGGGGGGTTCCAGGCTTTGTAACGCACGCTGGCCACGTACTCGCCCACCACGCCCGTGGGCTGCAGGGGCAGGGGGTGACCGTTCACAGTGACGCAGTGGCGCGCCGGGTTCAGGCCCGTCACATGGACTTCGATGCGCTCGAGCGACGAGTCCACATAGCGGGCGGTACCGCCTGCACTGCTTTCTTCGCCCATGACGTGCCAGGGCTCAAGTGCGTTGCGCAGCGTCACCACCGCGCCATCGGCTTGAATCTGCCCAACCAGCGAAAAGCGGAACTCAAAATGCGGCGCAAACCAGCTCGGGTCAAAGTGAAAGCCAGCATCGCCCAACTCGGTCAGCACGTCGTCGAAGTCTTTGTGGATCCAATGCGGCAACATGAAACGGTCGTGCAGCTCGGTGCCCCAGCGTGTCACGGGCGCGGAATAGGCTGCGTCCCAAAAGCGCGCGACCAGCGCACGCAACAGCAGTTGCTGCACGATGCTCATGCGGGCATGCGGCGGCATCTCGAAAGCGCGCAGCTCCAGCAAACCCAGCCGCCCGGTGCTGCTGTCGGGCGAGTACATCTTGTCGATGCAAAACTCGCTGCGGTGGGTGTTGCCGGTCACGTCGATCAGGATGTTGCGCAGGGTGCGGTCGACCACCCAAGGCGGCATGTCCTCGCCATGGTTTTGTCGGTGGCGAACGATCTCGCGCAATGCGATTTCCAGCTCATAGACCTGGTCGTTGCGCGCCTCGTCCACACGCGGCGCTTGGCTGGTGGGGCCAATGAACATGCCGCTGAACAAATAGCTCAAGCTGGGGTGGTTGTGCCAGTAGAGGATGAGGCTGGCCAGCAACTCGGGGCGACGCAAAAACGGACTATCGGCAGGCGTGGCCCCGCCCATCACCATGTGGTTACCGCCGCCGGTGCCGGTGTGGCGGCCGTCGGTCATGAACTTCTCGGCCGACAGGCGTGTCTCGAAAGCGGCTTGGTACAAAAATTCGGTGTGGTCCACCAACTCGGTCCAGTTGTGCGCCGGGTGGATGTTGACCTCGATCACGCCAGGATCAGGCGTGACTTGCAACAGTTTCAGGCGCGGGTCACGGGGCGGCGGGTAGCCTTCCATGACGATCTTCATGCCCAGTTGGCGTGCGGTAGCTTCGACCGCGCTGACCAGCGCCAGGTAGTCTTCAAGCCGTGCCAGAGGCGGCATGAAGACATAAAGCACGCCCGACTTTTCGCCCTTGGCCAGGGCATCGGCCTCGGCATTGGGGCCGTTGGCGCGGTTCGGGTCACGCACTTCTACGCACAGGGCCGTGCGCACAACGGACGGGTCGGACTGGAACTTGACGGGCTCAGCTTGCACGGCAAGGGCCGTGGTGGCTGCGGTGGCGTCAGGGCTTGCCGAGATGTGCCTGGGCTGCTTGGCAACCGGTGCAGCGGGCAAAGCCGCGCGCGGCAAGAGGTGAGGCGAGAAGGGATCCTGCTCAATCATGTGCCAGCGATCGGTCGGCGCGGCCCAGGGCAGCGAGTCCAGCGGCAAGCGCCAGCCCATGGGCGAATCGCCGGGCATCAAGTACATGCGCTCTTCGCGCACAAACCAACGGCCGGTTTGCCACTGCGTTTCTGTCAGCACCGGGCTCTCGCCTTCGGGAGGATCGATGGGTTGCAGCGGCAGCACATAACCCACTGCCGCATCCAGCCCCTGGCTGAAGATGCGGCGCAAGCGGTTGCGCTCCATCTCGTCGTCCAGCCGCGCGTCAAACGGGTCCACGTTCACGGGCAGGCGGCGTTCGCGCCACAAGTAGTACCAGGTGTCTTCATAACCCGGCAACACGGTGTTCCCAGGCAGGCCCAGTTGCTGTGTCAGGCCCTGCATGAAGCGCAGCGCGTCGGCGCTGGTGTAGGCACTGGGTTTGCGCTCGTCGGCAAACACGGCCGGGTCTTGCCAGCAGGGCTTGCCGTCGGTGCGCCAGTAAATGGACAGGGCCCAGCGCGGCAGTTGCTCGCCCGGGTACCACTTGCCCTGGCCAAAGTGCAAAAAGCCGCCTTGCCCGTATTGCTGGCGCAACTTGTGCACCAGCTCGGTGGCCAATCCCCGCTTGGTGGGCCCCAAGGCGTCGGTGTTCCATTCGGCGCCATCGCGGTCTTGGGTGGACACAAAAGTGGGCTCGCCGCCCATGGTCAGGCGCACGTCTTGCGCCACCAACTGCGCATCGACCTGTTCACCCAGTTGCAGCACTTCGGCCCATTGTTCTTCGCTGTAGGGCTTGGTCACGCGGGGTGACTCGTGGATGCGCGTCACGTTCATCTCGTGGTGAAACTCGACTTCGGCTTCGTCCATCAAACCTTCAATGGGTGCGGCGGCAGACGGCTGCGGCGTGCAGGCCAGCGGGATATGGCCTTCGCCCGCCAACAGGCCCGATGTCGGGTCCAGACCGACCCAGCCAGCGCCTGGCAAATACACCTCGCACCAGGCGTGCAGATCGGTGAAGTCGACCTCGGTACCGCTGGGACCATCGAGAGATTTCACGTCGGGGGCCAGTTGGATCAAATAGCCCGAAACAAAGCGCGCGGCGATGTTCATGTGGCGAAACAATTGCACCAGCAGCCAAGCCGAATCACGGCAAGAACCGCTTCGGCGCGTGAGCGTTTCTTCGGGTGTTTGCACGCCCGGCTCCATGCGGATGGTGTAACGGATGTCCTGATGCAGACGCTGGTTGAGTTGCACCAGAAAGTCGATGGTGCGCTGGCGCTTGCGGTCTAGGGTGACTAGGTATTTCTTGAACAGCGGTGTTTTGCTGTCCTTCATCAAGTAGGACTGCAATTCCTCCTTGACCATGTCCGAGTAGTTGAAAGGCACTTCTTCGGCAAAAGGCTCCAAAAAGAAATCAAACGGGTTGAACACCGCCATCTCGGTGACCACGTCCACGGTGACCTTGAAGGTTCTGGTCTTTACGGGAAAGACCAGCCGCGCTTGGTAATTCGCGAAAGCGTCTTGCTGCCAGTTGATGAAATGCCCTTCAGGTTCAACCTTGAGGCTGTAGCTGAGGATGCGGCTGCGGCTGTGCGGCGCAGGGCGCAGGCGGATGACTTGCGGGCCCAGCTGCACGGGGCGGTCGTATTCGTAATGGGTCACGTGGTGCAAGGCAACTTGTATCGACATATCTCGTTCAGCGCAACAGGGGCTGCACGCATGACAAATGCAGCTTGGGCTGTTAAAACAAGCAAGACACGCGCCAAGAATCGCGCCTCGACCTGGGCGCTGCACAGCCGAGGGGCCGCACATCTTTGGTGCAAACTGCGATACAGCACCATCAGGGTGCATGGCCATCCGCATTCGGGATGTTGACACGCTGGGCCCTGCAGACACTGCTTGCCGAATTGGCTTGACACCTCTGCGATGACCTTCATTCGATACTGGAGGCGTGGGTATACATCTTGCTAAATTTTCGACAGGAGTGAGAAGTCATGCGCCAATTCGACGAAATGTACAGCCGTCTGCCAACCGGGGGGGACGCGGGAGATGTCCGCAAACACTACGAAGCCTATGCCCGTTGGTTGAATGCCCAAGACCCGCAGGCCATGGCCTCGCGTCGTGATGAAGCCGAAATGATTTTTCGCCGTGTGGGCATCACTTTTGCTGTGTATGGCGACAAAGACGAAGACGGCTCAGGTACCGAGCGCCTGATTCCATTTGATCTGATCCCCCGCGTGGTCGCCGCCAAAGAGTGGAACAGCATGGAGGCTGGTCTGGTACAACGTGTCACTGCCCTCAACCGCTTCATCCACGACGTTTACCACGACCAAGACATCCTCAAGGCTGGCATCGTGCCCCGAGAACAAATTGAGCGCAATGCCCAGTTCCGCCCTGAGATGGTGGGCGTCGACGTGCCCAACCACATTTATTCGCACATCAGCGGTATCGACATCGTGCGTGCGCCCGATGCCCAAGGCAACGGCGAGTATTACGTGCTCGAGGACAACTTGCGCGTGCCCAGCGGCGTGAGCTACATGCTGGAAGACCGCAAGATGATGATGCGGTTGTTCCCTGAACTGTTCAGCCAGCACCGCGTGGCCCCGGTGGCGCACTACCCCGATTTGTTGCTCGAAACCTTGCGCGCCAGCAGCCCCGCCACCACGGCCGAGCCCACGGTGGTGGTGCTCACGCCTGGCATGTACAACAGCGCCTACTTTGAGCACGCCTTTTTGGCGCAGCAAATGGGGGTGGAGTTGGTGGAAGGCCAAGACCTGTTCGTCAAAGACAAGTTTGTGTACATGCGCACCACGCGTGGCCCCAAGCGGGTGGACGTGATCTACCGCCGTGTGGACGACGACTTTTTGGACCCCAACGCGTTTCGTCCCTCCTCCACCTTGGGCTGTGCAGGTCTGATGGACGCCTACAAAGCTGGGCACGTGGCGATCTGCAACGCGGTGGGCACAGGCGTGGCCGACGACAAGTCGATCTATCCTTATGTCCCCGACATGATCCAGTTCTACCTGGGCGAGGAGCCGATCCTCAAAAACGTGCCCACCTATCAGTGCCGCAAGTCCGACGATCTGCAGTACACCCTCGCCAACCTGAAGGACCTGGTGGTCAAGGAAGTGCACGGCGCGGGCGGCTACGGCATGTTGGTGGGGCCCGCCTCAACCAAAGATGAAATTGAGCGCTTTCGCGGAGCCTTGCTGGCCAACCCAGAAGGCTATATCGCACAACCCACGCTCAGCTTGTCCACCTGCCCGACCTATGTGGACAGCGGCATTGCGCCGCGCCACATCGACCTGCGCCCCTTTGTGCTCAGTGGTCGTACGGTACAGATGGTGCCCGGCGGGTTGACCCGCGTGGCACTCAAAGAAGGTTCTTTGGTGGTGAACTCTTCCCAGGGTGGCGGCACCAAAGACACTTGGATATTGCAGGACTGAGGACAATCAACATGCTTTCTAGAACCGCTGATCACCTCTTCTGGATGTCCCGTTACATGGAGCGGGCTGAGAACACGGCCCGCATGCTCAATGTGAGCTACGAAACCTCTCTTTTGCCCCAATCGGCGGCGGCCGTGGAAGCCGGGTGGGAGGGTATTTTGTCGATCAGCGAGTTGCTGCCTGCTTACACGGCGCGTTACAAAAACATCACCCCCCGCGATGTGATGGCTTTCATGGTGAAAGATGTGGACAACCCTTCGTCCATCATCTCGTGCCTGCGTGCCGCCCGAGAAAACGCCCGCGCCGTACGTGGCACCTTGACCACCGAGGTCTGGGAGACGCAAAACCAGACCTGGCTCGAAGTCAACCGCATGCTCAAAAGCGGTGAATTCGAGCGCGACCCAGGTCAATTTTTTGAGTGGGTCAAGTTCCGATCGCACCTGTCCCGTGGCGTGACGGTGGGAACGATGCTGATGGACGAGTCGCTGTATTTCATGCGGATGGGCACGTTTTTGGAGCGGGCGGACAACACAGCGCGTTTGGTGGATGTGAAGTTCCATGCCATGCAAAACGACTTTTTTGGCGCGCCGCAATACGGTGCCCCCGAGACCGAAAGCGCACAGGAATACGACTTTTACCACTGGAGCGCCATCTTGCGCAGCGTCAGCGGCTTTGAGGTTTACCGTAAGGTCTACCGCGATGTGATCCGCCCCGAGCGTGTGGCCGAGCTGCTGATCTTGCGTCCTGACATGCCGCGCTCACTGCATGCCAGTCTGAACGAGGTGGTGTCGAATTTGAAGCTGGTCTCGCACGATGCCAACAGCGACACGCTGCGCCATGCCGGGCGTTTGCGCTCAGAGTTGGCCTTTGGCCGCATCGACGAAATTCTGGCCACCGGCCTGCACGCCTACCTGACCCAGTTCCTGGAGCGAGTGAACGTTCTGGGCGGTCGCATCAGCCGGGAGTTCTTGATGCCACATGCAGCTTGAATCTGACAAGCAGCCCAGTCAACACGGGTTCATGCACCCAAAGGCGCGACCGTCACCGCCACTTCAAGCGTGTGCGCCCCGCCACCTTGCAAGACACCCCGCAGCGGCGAGACGTCGGCAAAATCTCGGCCTACGGCCAGTCGCACGTAGTCTTCACCAGGACTGGCCAGGCCAGTACGGTCGTTGGTTGGGTCCAAATCCAGCCAGCCTTGGCAAGCGTGTTGGGCCAACTGAGGCAGGTAGACCGACACCCAGGCATGCGAGGCATCGGTACCCACCAACCTGGGCTGCCCAGGCGGTGGTTGGGTCAAAAGATAGCCGCTCACATAGCGGGCGGGCAAACCCAGCGAGCGCAAGCAGGCCAACAAAATGTGCGCAAAGTCCTGGCAAACACCGCGTTTATTTTCCAGGGCTTCAAGCGCTGGGGTGTTGACGTCGGTGCTGGCTGTTTCGTAGCGGAAGTCGCGATGCATGCGCGCTGTCAATTCTTGCGCAGCTTGCATCAGGGAACGACCAGGCGCAAAACTGCTTTGCGCGTAGGACAAAAACGCCTCATGCACAGGCGCATGGTGCGAACCAAACACAAAGCCGCTGTGCACATGGCCTGGCTGACCACCCCGGTAACGAAAATGCTCGCGTACCGATTCCCAGCTTTGACTGCCGCTGGCCGCAGGCACGGTGCTTGTGTCGACGACGCTGTGCGCCTGTACCCGCAAACCTTCATGAGGATTCGTCAAGGCCCAATAAGCACGGTGGTTCAAGAAAGCATCGATGTTGTGTTGCACGCTGGCCGCAGGCTCCACCCTCATCCTATGGCTGATCACTTTTTGGCAGGGTGTGTTGGCGGGTTGCAGGTGTGCCACATGCTGCGCGGTTTGCACGGATGGACTGTATCGGTAGCGGGTTTCGTGGGTGATGGTCAGTCGCATGATGGAGGGGGCAGGTCAGGCGCCAATGCTGTAGCGGGCGTCGCCGCTGTGGGTGAAAAACAGGCTACACAGCTGTTCTGAAACATCTCGGGCAGCAGTTTGACAATGCGCCAGCACGACTTGCAATGGCAACTCGTGACCGGGTTGTGCTGGGTTGCTTGCCTGGGGCCACAACGACTCGGGCGTCATCTCAATCATCTGTGGCACCAACTCGGCCATCGGGGTGGTGGCCCCATCGGCCAGGTGGCCCATACGGCGCAAGCGCGCGCGCAAGGTGTGCGCCACCCAGCCCAATGAGCGCGGATTGTCGGTGTGGGTCACCAGCAAATCCATCAATGCCTGGGGGGTGCGGCTTTGCTGATACTGCGCATGGAAGCTGATGGTGCTGTCAAACAGGTCGAGCACGGCGTCAAACCCGGCCTGCTCTCCGATCAGGCCCAACTGGACAGCGTCAGAGAGGACGTTGGACAGGAATTCCAGGCGCTCGATGTGACGACCGATCGAGAGCAAACGCCACCCATCGTCTCGGCTCATGCGGTCGGTTTGGGCACCGGTCAGTGCGGCCAACATCTGGCTGGTGTCAGCCAAAAGGCGCTGCACAGCCAACGTGTCGGGAGCCGAAGTCTGATGCTCTGGGCTGAAGAAACGCGACTCAGCTTGCTCCAGCAAACGCCAATGTTCGGGCGACAGGCGTTCGCGCACCGAAGCGGCGGCAAGTCGCACAGCGCGCAAGTTGAAACCAACGCTGGTGGCCAGTTCTTTGTCCCACAAACCGGCCACCAAAGAGCGTTCAAACACCCGATGCGCTTGCGATGCGGCGGGCACGCCTGCCCGTACCAGTCCGTGGCGTGCGGCCATGCGGGTGATGAAATGGAGCAGGTCAGGCTGGTTCTGGTTCTCGCTGCCCAGCGTTTCCAAACTCATGCGCACCAAGCGCAGGGTGTTTTCGGTCCGCTCGGTGTAGCGGCCCATCCAGAACAGGTTTTCGGCGGCACGACTGGTGACCAGGCGTTGACGCTGCAAGGATGAGGCATCGGCAATGGGTTCCGACTGTGGACCAGCGGCTGTAGGGGTCGACGTGGGTAATGGGCTGGACGACTGTGACTGTGATTGCGCTGCACCCGGTGTTGGGCTCTGCACCCACACATCGGCGCTGCTGCCACCGCGCTGCATGGAGGCGATGCCTTCGCGGGTGCCCAAACGCGCCAGTCCGCCAGGCAAAACCTGCCAGTGGCCTTGGGCGTTGGCCATGGAGAACACGCGCAGCACCACGGGCCGTGACTGGATGCAGGGTGCACCATCGGCACCCGTTTGCCATGTGGGCTGGTGTGACAAGGGCAACCACGATTGCAGTGTGTGGGCATCCGGGTCACGCAGGATGCGGCCCGCCCACTCGTCCTGTTCGCGGCGCGAGAGCCAATGGCCCTGAATCGGCTCAAAGCTTTGGCGATCGGTGTTGTAGGGGTAGGTGGGTTTGATCACGCAGCTGCCGATCCGTGGCAACACATCTTGCAGCGCAGCGGCCTCGCCACACCACCAGCTCGGTATGGCGGGCAATTGCAGTTCTTCGCCCAGCAGGTCACGCGCCAATGCAGGCATGAAACCCAGCAGCGCGTTCGACTCCAGAAAGCCCGAGCCCGGGGTGTTGGCCACCAACACGTGGCCACTGCGCACAGCTTGCAGCAAGCCAGGCACGCCCAGCGTGGAGTCGGCGCGCATTTCCAGGGGATCCAGCCAATCGTCATCCACCCGCTTGAGCAAACCGTGCACTGGCTGCAAGCCCTGCAAGGTTTTCAGATAAAGCTTTTCGTTGCGTACGGTCAGGTCATTGCCTTGCACCAGGCTCAAACCCAAATACCGCGCCAGATAGGCGTGCTCGAAATAGGTTTCGTTGTAAGGCCCGGGTGTGAGCAGCGCGATGTGAGCCAAAGCCCCAGCAGGGCTACGGGCCTTGATGCCGTCGATCAACGTGCGGTAAGTTTCGGCCAGGCGCTGCACCGGAAAAGCATCGAAGGCTTGCGGGAACAAACGCGAAACAATTTGCCGATTTTCGAGCAAATAGCCCAGACCCGAAGGCGCTTGTGTGCGTTGAGACAGCAGCCACCAGCAACCGTCAGGGCCGCGAGCCAAGTCAAATGCAGCCAAAGTCAAGTAGCGCCCCCCCACAGGTGGCACACCGTGCATGGCGGGCAGGTACGCTGGGTGGCCTTGCACCAAAGCCGCAGGCAGTTGGCCGTTGAGTACAAGCTTTTGCGAGCCATAAGCGTCAGCCATGATGCGTTCAAGCAATTGCATGCGCTGCAAAACGCCCGCTTCAATTTTCTGCCAGTCCTTCAGGTCCAGCATGAGTGGGAACAGGTCCAGCGACCAAGGTCGCTGAGGCTGGTCGGCTGCGCTATACACGTTGTAAGTGATCCCGTTGTCTCGAACTTGTCGCTGCAGGTTGGCCATGCGGGCGTTCAGGTCTGGCCATAGGCCCGAGGTTTTCGAGGCCAGGGGTTGTGTGAAGGTTTGCCAAGGCTCGCTGATGGGGCTGGCAGTTCTTGCGGGCGCAACCACGGGCTGAACATCAGCCGGTGGCGTGACTTCACCCCGCAGTTCATCCCAGTGTCCGGGAGGCGCGGACTCTTGCGAAAGCGCCAGCCATTTCAAGGCTTCGGATTCAGGGACGCAGTCCTGTGGGTGCGAGTTGTCATTCATCAAACAATTGTCGCTGGATTTTGACTTTTCTTTCGTGGTTTAAGATGCAGATGACTTCTTTACCTAGACCACAAAATGATGGGTTAATCGGCAGGAACCCTGACAGGCGGCCCTCCACTCGCTCATCCATGATGAAGTCCATCACGCACTCGCCCGCACAGACAAGCTGCCACCAAGCCCTCACTGACGTTCTATCCGTTGAAGCATGAAACCACGCATCATTTTCTCGCACGGCAACAGCTTTCCGGCCAGCACCTACCGCGTGCTGTTCGACAACCTGCGCCAGCGCGGCTTTCAGGTCGATGCGGTCGAGAAGTTTGGTCATGACCCCAAGTACCCCGTCACCAACAACTGGCCCCATTTGGTGCAGCAACTGGCCGACTTCGCGCATGACCAGCAAGGCTCGGCAGGCCCCGCCTTCTTGGTCGGCCACTCACTGGGCGGCATCCTGAGCCTGATGTGTGCCGCCCGTCATCCCGAGCTGGCCCGCGGTGTGGTGCTGGTCGACTCGCCCGTGCTGGGAGGCTGGCGCGCCACCACCTTGGGCCTGGCCAAACGCACCCCCCTGATCGGCGCACTCTCACCCGGTCGCATCAGCCAAAAACGCCGCCACCACTGGCCCAACGCCCAGGCAGCGCTGGAGAGCTTTGCGCACAAAAAATCCTTTGCCCGCTGGGATCCGCAAGTCTTACAGGACTACATTGACCACGGTACCCACGACGAAGAGGGCCAGCGCGTGCTCAGCTTTGACCGCGACATCGAAACCGCGATCTACAACAGCCTGCCACACAAACTCGACAGCCTGCTCAAGCGCAAGCCCCTCAAATGCCCGGTCGCCTTCATCGGCGGAACGCACTCGGCAGAAATGCGCCAAGCCGGCACCGACCTGACGCATCAAGTCGTCAAAGGCCGCATCATGATGCTCGACGGCTCTCACCTGTTCCCAATGGAAAAGCCCATCGCCACCGCCGCAGCCCTCGAAGCGACTTTGCGCAATTTGGGTGTCTGACGGCCATTGGCTGGCTCGATTTTCCGCACATGTGACAGTTCCACGTCCAGGCCATGCCCATAATCCGCGGGTCACGATTTGAAGGTCTTCGCATGTCACCCACAAAACCCCTTCGCGGCGTTCGCGTCGTCAGCCTGGCCCTCAATCTGCCCGGCCCTGCCGCCCTGATGCGCTTGGCGCAAATGGGCGCCAGCTGCACCAAGGTCAACCCACCCACTGGCGACCCCATGCAGCACTACACCCCCGACGGTTATGCGCTGATGCACAAGGGCGTGAAACACCATACCCTGGACCTCAAAACCGAGGCCGGACAAGCCGCCCTGCACCAGCTGCTGACCAAGACGGATGTACTGCTGACCTCGTTTCGCCCCTCGGCCCTGACCAAGCTGGGCCTGAGCTGGAAAACCCTGCGCAAGCAATACCCCGCACTCAGCCTGATCGAAGTGGTCGGCGCCCCTGGCCCGCTGGCCGAAATCCCTGGCCACGATTTGACCTACCAAGCCGAAGTGGGCCTGGTCAACGGCATGGACTTGCCACCGAGTTTGTTTGCCGACATGGGCGGCGCACTCATGGCCAGTGAAGCCACGCTCAAGGCCGTCATCTCGCTCAAGACCACGGGCAAAGGCTCGCGTCACGAAGTGGCCTTGTCTGAGGCCGCCGCCTGGCTGGCCCTGCCCCGACAGCTGCGCATGACCACACCCGACGGTGCGGTGGGGGGTGCGCACGCGGGCTACCGCATTTATGCCTGCAAAAACGGCCGCGTGGCCGTGGCGGCCCTGGAGCCGCACTTTGCCGTCAGCCTTTGTGAAGCTGCAGGCGTCCAACTGACCCACCCGGTCAAGGACCTGTTCAAGCCAGCCACCCGCAAAGCCATCGAAACCTTCTTGGCCAGCCAGACCCGCGCTCAGCTCGACAAGCTGGCGGTGGCCAAAGACATTCCTTTGATGACACTCAAATAAGCCGCACCCAGCGGCGTCCCCCTCATTGGCCCGTGAATTGCGGGGCGCGTTTTTCCATGAAATGCGCCACGCCTTCTCGAAAGTCTTCACTCTCAAAACTGCGGGCCATCTCGGCATTGGCCTGACGGGTGTTTTCTGCCAGCGTCTGAAAGGGTGCGTCGTACTGCTGGCGCTTGATCACGGCCATCGAGCGCGGCGACACGTTGTCCACCAAATCGCGCACATAGGCATACGTCGCTTCGGCCAAAGCTTGTGGCGCAAACACCTTGTTGACCAAGCCCATGGCCTGCGCTTCAGGGGCCAGCAGCTTGCGGGCCGACAGCAACAAATCCATCGCATTGGCGTGGCCCACGATGCGGGGCAGCATCCAGCTCAGGCCATGCTCAGCAATCAAACCGCGCCTGGAAAACGCGGTGGTGAACACTGCGTTGTCCGCCGCAAAACGGATGTCGCAATACAAGGCGTGCACCAGACCAATGCCCGCCGTTGCGCCGTTGAGCATGCCGATCACCGGCTTGGGAATCGCCGGGTAATACCCATAGCGCGTCTGGTAATCCAGCCGCTGGTTCACATCAAAAGGTTTCGTCCAAGTGGTGGCCGTGATGTCGCTCGGGTCCAGGCCGTTGAGCAAATCCATGTCGGCCCCAGCGCAAAAGCCCCGCCCTGCCCCCGTGAGCACGATGGCGCGCACGCCCTCGTCAGCGGCTGCAACGTCCATGGCCTGGCGCACCTCGCGCTCCATGACGTGCGTCCAGGCGTTGAGCTTGTCCGGCCGGTTCAAGGTGATGGTCGCGATGCGGTGTTCGACGTTGTAGAGGATGTCTTGGTAACTCATGGCTTGGCCTTTCAAAGAAACATGAAACAACTCACACCGTGCGCTTGCCACGGGCCAGAAACGCTTGGGTCGCAGGCTGGTCGATCAACTGCTGGCTCCAGCGCTTGAGCACCTTTTCCAGGCGCGGCGCTGCCACCCCCAGCTGCACCATGGCCACGCCGCCATTGACCGACTCGCTGTAGTCGCCAATCAGCCCGTCACGCAACTCAAAGCGGCTGATGCCGTCGATCACCACCTGCCGCCCCGCAAACTCGGGCACCTTCGAGGTGAAGCTCGATAAAGACCGCGCATAGGCCAACTGCCCATTGCACACGGGCTCAAACATCTCCCAGCGGTAATCGGGCCCCGCATCGCGATGAAACAGGTCGTTCATCATGTGGGCGATGTCGGCGCGGCCCGTGTGGTCGCCGTAGATGTAGTCGTGGTAAGTGCCGTCTGGCGTGAAGCACTGCGCAAAGGCCTCGCCATCGCCCGCTTCGGCGGCGGCCGAAAACCGCTTGAGCAATTCTTCAAACTCGGCTTGTTGCATGCACTGGTCTCCTTCGTTTTTAAAATCAATCGGGCAAAGGCTCAGGCAAGCGCTTGAGCGTGCGCACCTTGGACGCGCTGATGATGATGGCCTGCAGTCCAAAGCCCAACACCACACACCACAGGCTGACCGACACCGGAAAGCTCACCCCCACCACACCGCCCAGCGCCGCACCCAGCGGACGCGCGCCCGTGCTGGCCACGATGTTGATCGACGTGACCCGCCCGATCATGGCGCGAGGCGTGACCGTCTGACGCAGCGTGGTGGAAGTGATGGTCCAGATGATGGGCCCCACCCCAAAGAAAAAATAAGACAGCGCCGCCAGCCAGCCCTGCGGCCAATACAGGGTCAGCGCCATGGTGAACGCGGCCAACACTGAGAAATAAGGCCCCAGCAAAATCGCCTGCCCAAACGGCAGCGCCCGCACCACACGCGGCGCCAGCAATGCCCCCAAGATCATGCCCACGCCATACAACGCCAGCGTCACGCCCACGCCACTGGCGTCCAGCCCCAGGTCGTGGATGGCATAGGGCACATAGGCCGCTTGCAGCATGAACCAAGAAATATTCCAGGCAATCGAGCAAAACACCATGGGCCGGAGCAAGTCGCTTTGCCACACCCACTTGGCCCCGTCTTGCAACTCCAGCAACGGATGGCGTGCAGGCATGGCCGCGCGGTCAGGCTCGTGGATGCCACGCAAGCACAACACCGCCGCCACCGACAACATGCCCGACAACACGAACGCCGCCGACGCCCCGGTCCACGCGATCAAGGCCCCCGCCAAAGCCGGGCCTGCCGCAAACGCCGCGCTGCGTGCCAACTCCAACCGCCCATTGGCCTGCGCCAAGCCATCGACCTGCACCAGCGCGGGCACCAGCGAAGGCGCTGCCACGCTGAAGGCCACCGTGCCCACCGCCGCCATGAAACCAATGATGGCCAAAGCCGCAATCGACACCTTACCGGTGACAATCAGCGCCAGCAACAACAACAAAGCCAAGGCACGCAGTGTCTCGGCCAGGGCCATCAAACGCGTGCGCGAAGTGCGGTCGGCCAGCAGGCCCAGCGGCATGGACAGCAGCAAAAACGGCAGCGACTGAATGGAGGCCAGCAAACCAATTTCACCGGGACCGGCCTGCAGCAACAGCACCGCCACGATGGGCACAGCCGCCAGACTCAGCTGCTCGGCCGACTGGGCCAGCAAATTGGACCAGGCCAGACGGCGAAAAGAGGCGGACATGGTTTCAGACATGCAGGGGACTTTGAACAAACGCATCGACAAGATGCGTCAAAAAAAGAACTTTCATTCTGGGTGCGGCCCATAAAGCGGCATGTCGCCTAGGTTCACCCCACAAAGGTCCCCAAAAAAACCCGATCAAGCCGCCCAGGTCACCAACCCAAAGTAGCTGGTGCCCAGCACCACCAGACCGAACACGATCCGATACCAGGCAAACACCTCAAAGCTGTTGGTCGAGATGAACTTGAGCAACCAACGCACGCACACCCAAGCGCTCAAAAACGAAAAAACCAATCCCACCGCAAACATGGGCACATCGGCCATGCTGAGCAAAGCGCGGTCTTTGTACAGGCTGTAAGCCCCGGCGCCAATCAGCGTGGGGATCGCCAGATAAAAAGAAAAGTCGGTCGCCGCCTTGCGCGACATGCCCAGCAGCATGCCGCCGATGATGGTCGCACCGCTGCGGCTGGTGCCCGGAATCATGGCCAGGCACTGCACCAAACCCACCTTGAGCGCATCTTGCCAACGCATGTCTTCCACCTCGCCAATGCGCACAGCGGCGGCCTGCCTGCGCTCGGCCCACAAGATGATGAAGCCACCGATGATGAAGGTGGTGGCCACCACCTCGGGGGTGAACAGGTTCGCCTTGATGGCCTTGCCAAACATCAAACCCAAGATCACAGCAGGCACAAAGGCGATGAACACATTCAAAGCGAAACGCTGGGCATCGGCGCTGTGCGGCAAGGCCCGCACCGTGGAGCTGATCTTTTGCCAATACACAATGATCACCGCCAAAATCGCGCCCGTCTGGATGGCGATGTCGAACACCTTGGCCTTGTCATCGTCAAAGCCCAGCAAAGCCCCGGCCAAAATCAAATGCCCGGTGGACGAGATCGGCAAGAACTCGGTCAAACCCTCGACCACGCCCATCACGGCGGCTTTCAGCAACAACATCAGGTCCACAAACGCTCCTCGAAAAATCTGGGGGATTATCGTTGCTTAGGGGTGACGCCCTCCTCCAATTCAAAACACACGCTCATTTGATTTAGCCATTCACACCCGCCCATGGCATCTCGCGCCGCTTGAACGGTCAGCCGTCGCATACGCATTGATAAGGGGCTCCTGGCACGCCACAGTGCAGGCACAAGCAATAATTCAGGAGGAAAACCGTGCAACTCACGCCCACCATCGCCGTCCACATGAGCCTGGCGCTCAGCGCCGTCGCCATCGGCCCTTGGGTCCTCTGGGCCCGCATGGGCTCCACCCTTCGCCCACAACTGCACCGCGCCTTGGGCTACGCCTGGGTCACCTGCATGCTGGGAGCGGCACTTACAGGCTTGTTCATCCGCGACTTCCGGCTGCCCAACCTCTGGGGCTACACGCCCATCCATTTGCTCATTCCGCTCACCCTGTTCAGCCTGTACCGGGCCTTCCGGTATTTGGCCCAAGGCAACATCCCCGGTCACCGCAGAACCATGAAACAGCTGTATTTCTGGGCCTGCATCGTCACAGGCGGCTTCACTTTGCTGCCTGGGCGCTACTTGGGCGACCTGTTGTGGAGCCAAAACCTTGGCTGGCTTTGAAAGGGACAAACATGCACTTTCTCCAACACATCCCCTTCTGGGTTTTCGGCCTGTTCATCGGCTTGGTCGCGCTGGGTTGGCTCCAAACCCGCACCCGGCAAGTGCACAAGCTGCAACTGTTGGGTGTGAAAGTCGCGTTGACCGTTGTGACCTTGATCAGCGTGGTTCAACTTTGGTGGCCCACGCCTTGGTTGGCCATCGCGCTGATCAGTTGGGCACTCACAGGCCTGTTTGTGATCTGGGCCTCAAGACAAAGTGACGCTCCCGCTGGGGCCAGCTACAACCCCGCCACACAGCGTTTTTCCTTGCCCGGCAGTTGGTGGCCACTGGCTTTGTTCATGGCCATCTTTGCCTGCAAATTTGTCGTGGGCACGCTGAACGCCATCGCGCCAGAAACCCTGCGCAGCGTGCCAGCGGTCATCGGCATCAGCGCCTTGTATGGGCTGTTGTCCGGCATCGTGATCGCTCGGGTTTGGCGTTTTTTGAAACTTCAATGAAAGAAACTGTATGAACATCCCTCTCCAAACCTTCACCCGCATGGCTTGCGCCTTCAGCTTGCTGGCCGCCAGCGCCAGCCAGGCCCAAGTCACCTCTGTGGGCATGCGCCAAATCCAGTCTGGCGGCATGTCCATCACCTTGATCTACCCCACAGAGGCAGCGGTTCAGCCCCACAACCAAGGCAGCTTCACGGTACAAGTGGCCAACAATGCATCACCTTTGGCTGCGGCATCGGGCAAGCGGACGCTGATTGTGCTGTCGCACGGCAGCGCGGGCAGCGCCCTGCCCGACCACACGCTGGCCGCCACACTGGCCCGCGCCGGTTTTGTGGTGGCCCAGCCCGAACACCGAGGCGACAACTGGCAAGACTTCAGCCGCGCTGGTCCCGAGAGCTGGAAAACCCGCCCCCAAGACGTGAGCGAGGCCATCGACGCGGTAGAGCGTGATCCAGCCCTCGGTCCGCTGGTGGACACCCGCCGCGTGGGCGTGCACGGCATGTCGGCAGGCGGTGTGGCCGGCCTGGTGCTGGCCGGGGCGCAGTGGCGCATGCTGAATTTGATCCAGCACTGTGCGCAGAACCTGGACGAAGACATCGGTTTTTGTCTGAACGGCTTGGGACAGCTTCCTAAACTGCAAACCCAACGCAGACGCCAATTTGAGATGGCACGCGGTGCACCCGAGCAGTACATGCCAGCCAATTTGAAAGTGAGCTTTGGCGGAAAAAGCATCGAAGCACCAGACCCACGCCCCGACCCCCGTGTGGCAGCCGTCAGCCTCTCCGTGCCCGTCGGGGTCATCTTCACCCCCGACAGCCTCGCGCGAATCCGAATCCCCGTGGCCTTGAGCACATCGGGCGATGACGGCGTACTGCTGCCCCGCTTCCACAGCCATCATGTGCTGAAACACTGCACAAGCTGCACCACCCTGTCGGACCATCCGCAAGCGGGCCACTTTGACTGGCTATCACCCTGGCCTGCCAAATTGGCCCAAACCGTGGGCGCCACCCAGATGCGCGGCGGCATGCCCAACCCTGCTTTCACCGACGCAGACCGCCAAAAAGCTTTCGCCCAGATCGCGTTATTCTTTCAACAAAAGCTCTCTCAGCCATGACCACATACCCACTTCTTGTATGGCTCCCAGCCCAGCACCGTCGCCCCTTGCTCCAGCGCTTGCTGGTCGTTTGGGCCGTGGCCTTATTGATCGGCTTGGCCACATGGAACGGCAACCTGGCCAAAGGACACCCCAGCGCCATCGATGTGTCGCTGGTCTACGCCTACGCTATCTCCACCTTCATTTGGCTGCTGACCGATGTGACGCGCTTTGCCTTCAAGCGCCTGCTGCGCTCACCCGCGCCCTACTACTGGCCGCCCGCCCTGCCCGCCACGCTCATGCTCTTGGTGGGCATTCCGTTGGGCTATGTCTTGGGCACGCTGGTGGGCGACGCCTATGCCGGCTGGTCTACCTGGGAGTTGTGGTACCTCAATCGCAACCGCTTTTTGGGCCTGATGGTCAGCACCCTTGCCATCAGCATCGCCTTCGTCGCGTATTTCAGCCAACGCGGCAAGGCTGAATCGCTGGCCAACGAGGTGACACAGGCCCAGCTGATGCTGCTGCAATCGCAGCTGGAGCCACACATGCTGTTCAACACCCTGGCGCATTTGCGGGCATTGATCGGGCAAGACACGGCACGCGCCCATGCCATGCTGGACCACCTGAACGACTACCTGCGCACCACGCTGCAGGCCACGCGACTGCCCGTACACCAAGCGCTGCACCCGCTAGGCGATGAGTTCTCACGCTTGGGCGATTACCTTAGCCTGATGGCGATCCGCATGGGGCCACGCATGGCGTTTGAGCTGGACTTGCCGCCCACACTCGAAACCGCAACGGTGCCGCGCTTCATCCTGCAGCCGCTGGTAGAAAACGCCATTCGCCACGGCCTTGAGCCCCAAGTCAGCGGTGGCCGCATCGAGGTGCAGGCCCGCGCCAATGGCGAACAACTGGTGCTGACGGTGCGCGACAACGGCTGCGGCATCAGCGAGCTGGCACTGGCCGATGCAGCCCGACCGCTGCAGGCAGACGGCGCACAGGCCGGACCTTCATGGGGTTTGAGCCACGTGCGCCAGCGCATACACACCCTGTATGGCCCACGCGCGGGTATGCACATCAGCTCCTTGCCCATGGGCGGCACCTGCGTGGTGCTGACATTGCCTTTAACAACGCCAACCGCATGAACACACCCGCCACCGCCCTGATCGCCGAAGACGAGCCCCTGCTGGCGCAAACCCTGGCAAATGAACTGCGCGCTTTGTGGCCCGACATCCACATCGTGGCCACCGCAGGGGACGGTCTGAGCGCCGTGCAACTGGCGCTGCAACACCGCCCCGACGTGCTGTTTTTTGACATCCGCATGCCCGGCCAAAGCGGGCTCGAAGCCGCAGCCGAGTTGGCCGAAGAATGGCCCAGTGGCACGCCCTTTCCGCTGCTGGTTTTTGTGACCGCCTACGACCAATACGCTATCCAAGCCTTCGAAGCGCAGGCCGTGGACTACGTGCTCAAACCCGTGCGGACCGAGCGACTGCTGCAAACCGTGACGCGGCTGCAAAACGCCCTGCAGCAACGCACCCAACACAACACCACCCCTGACCTGCAACAAGACCCGGTGCTGGCCCAACTGCGCACCCTGCTCAGCTTGCGCCTCGAAACCACCCACCCCCAGCGCCCCCATCACCCGGATCTCGCCTTGCCCCCACTGCAGCTGCTGCAGGCCAGCGTGGGCAAGCAGCTGCGCATGGTGCCCGTGGCCGAGGTGCTGCGCCTGGAGGCCGCCGACAAGTACGTGCGCGTGTTCACGCTGGACGGCGCAGAAGTGCTGCTGCGTACCCCGCTCAAAGAACTCATGCAGCGACTCGATGCGCAAGTGTTCTGGCAAATCCACCGGGGCTCTGTGGTGCGCGCCAGCGCCATCGACAGCGTCACCCGCGACGACACGGGCCGCCTGAGCCTGCGCCTCAAAGGCCATGCCGACACCCTGGCCGTGAGCCGCCTGTACGCCCATTTGTTCAAAGCGATGTGAGGTGCCTGGTCTGAGGGGGGTTTTTTGTAGGAGCCCACCCCGTGGGCGAAAGGGCATCTGAGAGTGTGCTGATCGGAGACCACCTCTGAACAGGTTACGCTCAGGCAGCCTGAAACAGCCTCCAGAAACAGCCTCTAATTCACAAGCTCACCCGCCCGCCCATGTCCAGCCCCTCTCACCACAAAACCGCCCGCCTCGGCGCCTTCGCCATCGCTGTCGTTTGGCTGGTCGTGGCCGGGGCGCTGTACCTGGTGTTTGACCAGATGGAGCAAAAGCGCCAGGCCAGCCTCAAGCCCTATGCGCTCAGCTCGGGCGATCTGGTCATTCCGCGCCAGCGCGACGGGCATTTTCATGTCGATGGCGAAGTCAACCGCCAGCCCGTGCGCTTTTTGGTGGACACCGGGGCCAGCCACGTCAGCGTGAGCCAAGCGCTGGCCACGCAGGCTGGGCTGCCAGCAGGCCAAATCATCACCTTGCACACCGCCAACGGCCAGCGCCCCGGCCAACTGGTGCGCAATGTGCCCGTGCGGGCGGGGCACCTGGTGCTCAACGATGCCAGCGTGACCGTGGGCCTGACCGGCATGCCGCCCGAACAAGCGCTGCTGGGCCAAGCTTTCCTGAAACATTTTGACGTGGAAATCCGGCGCGACGAGATGCTGCTGCGTCAGCGCCCTTGAAACTTGGCAGCCTCATGTCAGCCGAGAAGGTGTCACCAGCGACGCCCATCGTGGCGATGGTCCCAGCCACCACGCCCATACTCGCCATTATCTTGACGGTAATGCCTGCGTTCATGGCCCCGCAGACGACCATCGTGCCCATGCCCCCAGCCGTGAACAGGTGCATAAACCCGCGGCACATACACCACACGCGGTGGCGGTGGCGGGGCGTAGATCACACGCGGCGGCGGGGCATAAATCACCGAACCAGGCACCCCCACTTGGGTGTAAATCGGGAGATGACCGATGCGCGAATGCACCGACACCGAAGGCTCGACCACCACTGGATGGGCGCAGCCCACCTGTGCCAGACCCAAGAACAGCAGGCCGAGCAGCGCGATGGCTCTTGAAAAAGACAGATTGAACGGATAACGCATAACAAAGTACCTCTCATCACGTGGGTTTGACTTGCAAACGGGCTCCCTGCGCCCTTTAGCGCGGCAGCCCCGTGATCGGTGTACTGCAAGTGCTTTACAGTGGTTTCCATTCGTAACGGCGACCACACGGGCAGCTCCCCGCCAGCCCCTAAAATCAGACGATATGACCACCCCCACCGACAAAGACACTTCTGCTGAGCACAAAGTCAGCAACTTCCTGCGCCAGATCATCGAGAAAGACTTCGAGCAAGGCACCTACGCCAGCCGCCGCTGGGCGGGCAGCCCGGGCGACGCCGCACACCACGCTGCGGGCCAGCCCGATCCGGCCAAAATCCGCACCCGCTTTCCGCCCGAGCCCAACGGCTACCTGCATGTGGGCCATGCCAAAAGCATTTGCATCAACTTCGGATTGGCCAAGGAATACGGCGGCGTGTGCCACCTGCGCTTTGACGACACCAACCCCGAAAAAGAAGACACCGAATACGTCAACAGCATCATCGAAGCGGTCAAGTGGCTGGGCTTCAGCTGGAGCCAAGCGGGCAACGACAAGCCTTACCAGGCCAGCGACTACTTCGACTTCATGTACCGCGCCGCCGAGGCGCTGATTGAAGCCGGCCACGCCTATGTGGACGAACAAAGCGCGGAAGACATGCGCACCAACCGGGGCGACTTTGTCAAACCCGGCGTGGACAGCCCCTTCCGCAACCGCACCGTTGCCGAGAACCTGGCGCGATTCAGAGAAATGCGTGACGGCAAACTGGCCGACGGTGCCGCCGTGCTGCGCGCCAAAATCAGCATGCAGTCGCCCAACATCAATATGCGCGACCCGGCCATTTACCGCATCCGCCGCGCCACCCACCACCACACGGGCGACACCTGGTGCATCTACCCGATGTACACCTTTGCCCACCCCATCGAAGACGCGCTGGAGCAAATCACCCACAGCATCTGCACGCTGGAGTTTGAAGACCAGCGCCCGTTTTACGACTGGCTGATGGAGCGCCTGTGCGAATGTGGCCTGCTGGCCGCGCCCAGCCCCAAACAATACGAATTTGCCCGCCTGAACCTGACCTATGTGATCACCAGCAAACGCAAGCTGGCGCAACTGGTCAATGAAAGCAAAGTCAGCGGCTGGGACGACCCGCGCATGCCGACCATCGTGGGCCTGCGTCGCCGGGGCTACACGCCCGAGAGCCTGCGCCTATTTGCCGACCGCATTGGCGTGACCAAAAGCGACAGCTGGATCGACTACAGCACGCTCGAAGGCTGCCTGCGCGAAGACCTGGAAAACAAAGCCCACCGCGGCATGGCCGTGCTCGACCCCGTCAAGCTGGTGCTGACCAACTGGATGGATGCCTTTGGCAGCGACAGCTACACCGAAGCCTGCACCCAACCCGCCCTGCCCCACTCGGCCATTGCCGAAGGCCAAACGCCCCCAGCAGACCGCACATTCCTGATCGGCAAAGAAGTGTGGATCGAGCGCGAAGACTTTGAAGAAGTGCCGCCCAAGGGCTACAAACGCCTTTCCCCGCCGCAAAAAAACGCGGACGGCACTGCGTCCGCTGGAGCGGTGGTGCGCCTGAAAGGCGGTTACGTGATCGAATGCACAGGCTGCGCACGCGATGCGGCGGGCAACGTGACAGAAGTGCACGCCAAAGTGATCCCCGGCACCAAAAGCGGCACACCCGGCGCCGACAGCGTCAAAGCCAAAGCCGCCATCACCTGGGTGAGCGTGATGGATGGCGTGCCAGCCGAAGTGCGCCTGTACGACCGCCTGTTTGCCGAAGCGCACCCCGACGCGGGCGGCAAAGACTTCTTGCAGTCGCTCAACCCGGACAGCTTGAAAGTGGTCACCGCTTATGTGGAGCCATCACTCGCCCAAGCGCAGCCGGACCAGAAGTTCCAGTTTGAGCGCTTTGGGTACTTTGTGGCGGACCGCCTGGATCATGTGGCGGGAGCCAAGCCGGTGTTTAACCGGGTGACGGGGCTCAAGGACAGCTGGGGGAAGTGAACATCCTGGTTCTCTGTCCATATCATCATGCACGTCACAACCACCACCGCCCTGCGCGAGCTCTATGGCCCCGCCCGTGAGCGTTCGCTGAAAAAAGAAATCCCGGCACTGGACGTTCATGCGGTGCAGTTCATTGGGCTGTCGCCTTTTGTGGTGCTGGCCAGCAGCGATGCGGATGGACACATGGACGCTTCGCCGCGTGGGGGCGAGCCGGGTTTCGTCAAAGTGACCGATGCACACACGCTGCTGTTGCCCGATGCGCCGGGCAACAACCGGCTGGACACGCTGGAGAACATCATCGCCACTGGGCGGCTGGGTTTGTTGTTCATGGTGCCCGGCTTTGACGAGACTTTGCGGGTAAATGGCCGCGCTGTGCTGTCCACCGACCCAGCCGATCTGGCATTGTGTGCCGATGCGCGACGCGTACCTGTGCTGGTCATTCGCGTGGCGCTGGAGTCGGTATATTTGCATTGCGCCAAGGCATTCATGCGCTCGCAGTTGTGGGACGCCTCGCGCCAAGCCAACCGGACGCAGCTGCCCAGCATGGCCGAGATGATGCGCGACCAGATTCGCGCCTTCAAGGGCGAGGAGATCGAGGCCGAAACCCAGGCCCAGATGATGGAACGTTACCGGCAGTCGCTGTGAGTGAAAGTGGCATGCCAGGTTGTCCCGCCCGTTTTTGCATGAACTTGTGTCCCACAGGAATAGCCGAAGCTTGCTCTGTCTCAGGTGCGCGACCTTGGTGTGGGCTTGGGCGCCTGCGTGGTCGTTGGCGCCAATCAACTTGGCCACGTCTTTGTGCGACTTGGCGGCATGCTCCAAGTGCTCAGCGGCTTTGCTGTGGTGCTGCTCTGGCTTGAGCAAAGTGGTTGAGTGTGTTGGGGTCGCGGGCGTTTTGGGATCATATGACATGGAAATAGCCTTCAAAAAAAGGAGAAGTTACCGAGGTGTGAACCATGTGCACCTGATTCACTTCACCATTTTTGAGTGTCCCCACTCAACCGTCTGTTGTCCTGCGCACTGATGGCGTGTTGGATACCCTTGACCAGAGGTTTGTGCCTTGGGCCGCCTTTGCGACTTGGGGCGAGGCCTGCTCCATGGCACGCTGTCGCGACCGATCTCGCGGCTTGCCCTCTCAATGCTTTTGTCGCAATGTTCGGCTGAGCAAAATGACCGGAATCAAGCCCACCAGCACCAGCGCCAGCGCGGGCAAAGCGGCCTCGCCCAGGCGCTCATCGCGCGCCAGCTGGTAAGTCACCACAGCCAAGGTGTCGCTGTTGAAGGGGCGCAGCACCAAGGTGGCGGGCAGCTCCTTCATCACGTCCACAAACACCATCAAGGCCGCCGCCATGGTGGTACGCTGCAGCAAGGGGGCGTGCACGCGGCGCATGAGTCCCCAACCGGTCACGCCCAGCATCCGGGCCGAATCATCGAGGCTCACAGGAATCCGGGCGTAGCCGCTTTGTACAGACTGCAAAGCCACCGCGCAAAAGCGCACCAGATAGGCCCACACCAGGCCCAGCGAGGTGGCCGTGATCCAGGACCCGGCCGAAGACGCGGGCCAAATTTGCTGAATCCAACCCACCGGCAGCAACAAGCCCACCACCACCACCGCCCCGGGGATGGCATACCCCAAGCCCACCAGGGCAACCGACCAACGGCTGAGCGCATCACCGCGTGTGCGCACGCTGAAAGACAAGGCCATCGCCACGCCCACGGCGAGCACAGCGGTCACCGCGCCCAAGCGCAAACTTGTCCAGGCCCATTGGCCAAAACGCTCCCAGGGCAGCGCGGTGGTCTCACCCATCAAAGCGCGCAGCATGATGAGCACAGGCAAGACAAAACCCAGCAGCACCGGCAAGCTGCACACCGTCCACGCCAGCACGCGGCGCGTGCCGTGCAGCTCTACCGGCTGCGCCTCGGCCGAACCCTGGCGCGAGCCACGCCCCTGGTTGAAGCGCATGCGCTTTTGGGCGCGTTGCTCCAACTGCAGCAAGACCACCACCACCGCCAGCAACACTGTGGCCAGCTGCGCGGCGGCGATGCGGTTGTCCATCGACAACCAAGCCTTGTAAATCCCGGCCGTGAAAGTCTGGATGCCGAAGTAGCTGGACACGCCAAAGTCAGCCAGCGTTTCCATGAGGGCCAGCGCCACACCTGCTGCCACGGCGGGGCGGGCCAGTGGCAAGGCAATCTCGCGGATGCGACGGGACAAAGGGGCTCCCAGCAAGCGGGCCGCCTCCATCAAGCCCGAAGCCCGCTCGACCAGGGCTGTGCGGGCCAGCAAATACACATAGGGGTATAGCGAGAGCGTGAACACCAGCGCCGCGCCCCAGACGCTGCGCACATCGGGCCACAAACGCCCCTGCAAGCCCAGCGCCTCACGCAAGGCCACCTGAAGTGGCCCACTGAACTGCAAAAAGTCGGTGTAGGCATAGGCCACCACATAAGCGGGCATGGCCAGTGGCAAGAGCAGCAGCCACTCAAACACCCCGCGTCCCGGAAAATCAAACAGCGTCACCAAAGCGGCGGTGGCCAAGCCCAGCACCGTCACGCCCACCGCCACCATGAGGCAAAGTCCCAGTGTGGTCAGCGCGTAATCGGGCAGCACGGTGGCGGCCATTTCGCGCAAAATGCTGCCGCTCTCGCCACTCCACTGCAGCCACGAGCCGAGCACGGCCAAAACCGGCAGGGCCAAAGCCAACGCCAGCAAGGCAAAGAGCAAAGAAGACAGACCCGATAAACGGCGGGCCAAAGTGGTCAGCATAGGCTTGGATTGTAGGAGCGCAAAACAACCTGCCTACAATCACAACCATGTTTTTAGAACTGCGCCAACTGGACATCCAATACCCTGGGAGCACAGCGCCCGCCGTGCGGGGGGTGAACCTTGGGCTGCGATCGGGCGATATTGGCGTGCTGATCGGTCCTTCTGGCTGCGGCAAAACCACCTTACTGCGTGCGGTGGCAGGGCTGGAACCCGTCACGGGTGGGCAGATTTTGCTGTCCAATCGCGTGGTGAGCGAAAAGGGTCACACCGAGCCGGCTGAGCGTCGCCGCATCGGCATGGTGTTTCAGGACTATGCGCTGTTTCCACACATGGACGTGGGCCGTAACGTCGGATTTGGCCTGGAACACCTGCCCAAAGCCGAGCGTCAACAACGGGTGGCTGACGTGCTGGAACTCGTGGGTCTGACCGGCTCTGACAAGCGATTTCCGCACGAACTCTCGGGCGGTCAACAGCAACGCGTGGCGCTGGCCCGCGCCCTGGCCCCCAAGCCCGACTTGCTGCTGCTCGATGAGCCGTTTTCCAACTTGGACATCGACTTACGCGAACGCCTGGCCCTCGAGGTGCGCAACATCCTCAAAGCCGCCAAGGCCACAGCACTGTTGGTCACACACGACCAGCTTGAAGCTTTTGCCATTGGAGATGTGATCGGCGTCATGAACGAAGGCCAATTGCATCAGTGGGACGATGCCTACAGCCTCTACCACCGCCCCGCCACCCGCTTTGTGGCCGACTTCATTGGCCATGGCGTGTTCACCCCTGCGACGCTGCGCGAAGTGGACGGACACATCTTGGTCAGCACCCCGGTGGGCGAGTTGCGCGATGTGGCCGAATGCCCTTTGCCTTGCGCGTTTGAAGATGGTCAGTGCGACGTGCTGCTTCGGGCCGACGACATCGTGCACGACGACGAGGCCCCGGTGAAGGCTCAGATCATCCGCAAGGCTTTTCGGGGCTCAGAATTTTTGTACACACTGCGCCTGGCCACGGGCGAGCAGTTGATGGCCCATGTGCCCAGTCACCACGACCACAAGCTCGGAGAATGGATCGGTATTCGGGCCGAGGTGGACCACGTCGTCACCTTCAACCGTGCCTGTCAGATGAACGACCGTGAGCTTTGCCAGATGCCTTGCGCCAAAGCAGCGGCTCTTGAGCGCAAAGACCCGCCATATCAGCCGGTCAAGTTCAGTTGAAAAATCTGCCCAAGGGTTGTTTTGTGTCGCCCGCTTGAGCCCCGATGTGGGCTGACGCTCAATGCAATCTTGCGGGCACTTGGGCAGCAGCCTACAAAGAATCTCGCAAACGAATCACTTCTTCACGTAAATCTTGCGCCCAGACCCGACGGCCACGGCCCATGACGGCTTGGGGTTCGCCAAAGTGCACCACAGCTTCGATGCGGCGGGCTTTCAGTGTGCGCCACATGGAGCCGATCAGGGTGTCGTCGCCAATGTAGCATGGTGCAAAACTGGGCTCACCCGTTTGGGCATCGATGAATTTGAGCGACATGGGCTGCACCGGTGCTTCGGCCAGGATGGCCGCCTGGATCAGGTTGCCGTAAAAGGGCAATAACTCGCGCCCGTCGCTGGTCGTGCCTTCCGGAAACACCGCCACCACATCACCATTCCTCATGGCATCGGCCATGTCCTTGACCATGCGCAGCGCGTCTTTGCGGCTGGTGCGCTCGATGTAGAGCGTGCCTGCGCCCGTGGCCAGCATGCCCACCAAAGGCCAGTCTCGGATGTCGGATTTGGACACGAATCGACAGTGCCTGGCCGCGTGAATGACCAGGATGTCGAGCCAGGAGATGTGGTTGGCCACGATGAGCGCCGGTCCGTTGGGCACCGGATGGCCCTGCACCCGTAAATGGATGCCCCAAAGCGCCAGAAATTGCAGCGCCCAGGCTTGCACCCGCATCTCACGCTGCTCGGGCGTGAGCTGGGGAAAGCGCGCATAAATCGTCCACATGCCCACCAGCACGTGCCACAAGCCGCGCAAAAATTTCAAGAGGGCTTTTACAGAACGCATACCGTTGCAGCGCCATGCTTTGCAGCTTTTGTAAACCATTCCCTTGGACAATGGCCGGTGCCCCACCGTGCCGCGCATTGCCCACAGGGGTGGGCTCCTGCGGAGATAGGCATCCCGTGAGCTTCGCTCATTGCGCTTCGAACGCCACTTGCCCGCCGACCACCGTGGCGCGCACGCGGCCGGGCAACTCGTAGCCGGAAAACGGCGTGCTCTTGCCTTGGCTGCGCAGAGCAGCGTCGTGCACCAGCCAATGCCCTTCGGTGGACAGCACGCACACATCGGCCACACCCCCAACGGCCAGATGGCCGACCGAGTCTTGCAGACTGCCCAGCGTGGTGCCCAGCACGCGGGCCGGGTCGGCGGTGATGCGCGAGAGCACTTGCGGCACAGGCAAAGCGGCCTCCTGACCCCACTTGAGGGCCAGGCTCCAGAGCAGTTCCATGCCGTTGGCGCCAGGTTCGGCTTCTGCGAAGGGCAGCGCTTTGGCATCGGCATCGACCGGGGTGTGGTCGGACACCAGCACATCCAGCGTGCCATCGGCCAAACCCGCACGCAGCGCCTCGCGGTCACGCTGCTGACGCAGCACGGGCGTGAGGCGTGCACGGCTGTCAAAGTAACCCATGTCGGCGTCGGTCAGGTGCAGCGAATTGATGCTCACATCGGCCGTCACAGGCAGACCCTCAGCCTTGGCCTGACGCACCAGCTCCACGCCTTGGGCGCTGCTGATGCGGCACAGGTGCACGCGGGCACGGGTGCTGCGCACCAACTCAAAAATCGTGTGCAGGGCAATCGTCTCGGCCGCCACCGACACGCCTGACAAGCCCATGCGCGTGGCCAACGGTCCACTGGCGGCAACGCCTTTGCCCAGGTGCAATTCCTGCGGGCGCAACCAGACGGTGTAGCCAAAGGTGCTGGCGTATTGCAACGCACGTTGCAGCACCTGGGTGCTGGAGATCGGCACCTCAGCCTGGGAAAATCCCACGCAACCAGCCGCTGTGAGTTGGCCCATTTCGGTCAGCACATCGCCCTTGAGGCCCACTGTGAGCGCACCCAGCGGCAGCACACGGGCTTGGTGCAGTTTTTCGGCACGGTAGCGCAGCATCTCGACCAGTCCCGGTTCATCGAGCACCGGGTCTGTGTCGGGCGGGCAGACCAGGCTGGTCACACCACCGGCCACAGCGGCGGCCATTTCACTCTCCAGCATGCCGGCATGTTCCTGGCCCGGCTCGCGCAAACGCGCAGCCAGATCGACCAAGCCCGGGGCCACGATGCAGCCATTCGCGTCGATCACGCGGTTGGGGATGAAGTCAGCGGGAGCCTGGCCGATCGCCACAATGCGGCCCGCAGCAATGGCCAAATCGGCCAATTGGTCAAAGCCGCTGGCGGGGTCGATGACACGGCCGTTTTGAATGAGGAGCTTCATGGTTTTTCCTTAAGCCTCGTTGCCCGCGACGATGCTCATCACCGCCATGCGCACCGCGATGCCAAAAGTCACCTGCGGCAAGATCACGCTTTGCTGGCCGTCGACCACGGCGGAGTCGATCTCGACCCCCCGGTTGATGGGGCCCGGGTGCATGACGATGGCGTCGGGCTTGGCGCGTTGGAGTTTTTCGGGGGTGAGGCCAAAACTCTCGAAGTATTCCTGACTGGAGGGCAGCAGGGCGCCGCTCATGCGCTCGTTTTGCAAGCGCAGCATGATGACCACATCACAGTCCTTGATGCCTTCTTCGAGGTTGTTGAACACACGCACACCCATCTGGGCCATGTCGGCCGGCACCAAGGTTTTGGGGCCCACCACCCGCACTTCGGCGCAGCCCAGGGTGGTGAGCGCGTGGATGTCCGAGCGGGCCACGCGCGAGTGCAGCACATCGCCCACAATGGCCACGGTGAGGTTGGAAAAATCTTTCTTGTAGTGCCGGATGGTGTACATGTCCAGCAGGCCCTGGGTGGGGTGGGCATGGCGCCCGTCACCGGCATTGACCACATGCACATGGGGCGCGACGTGTTGCGCGATCAAATACGGAGCGCCTGACTCACTGTGGCGCACCACAAAGATGTCGGCGGCCATCGCGCTCAGGTTGGCAATGGTGTCGAGCAGTGACTCCCCCTTGGCTGCAGACGAGCGGGCAATGTCCAGTGTGTACACATCGGCCGACAAGCGGGTGGCCGCGATGTCAAAGGTCGTGCGGGTACGGGTGCTGTTTTCAAAAAACAGGTTGAACACGCTCTTGCCGCGCAAGAGAGGCACTTTTTTGACTTCGCGGTCGCTCACGCTGACGAAGCTGGCCGCCGTGTCAAGGATGTGCGTGAGGATGTCCTTGGACAAGCCTTCGGTGGAGAGCAGGTGGATCAGCTCGCCGTTTTGGTTGAGTTGGGGGTTGTTGCGTTTGTAGAGCATGTGTATTCACCTGGTGGCCTGAGGGTGCACCTTCAAGAAATCGCGGCTTTGGTCTCCACGTCAAAACTGAACCGACCCGCCTCATCGCGTGCCAGCGCCAGCGATTGCGTCTCGGGCAGAGCCACACGGGCGGCGGCGAAGTCGGCCTGCACCGGCAGCTGACGCCCTCCCCGGTCCACCAGCACCGCCAACTGCACCCGGGCAGGACGGCCGTAATCAAAAATTTCATTGAGAACGGCGCGGATGGTGCGGCCGGTGTAGAGCACGTCGTCGAGGATCAGGATGTCGGCCCCAGCCACCTCAAACGGCATGCTGGTCTGACCACCTGCCGACAAGCCGCGCTGGGCAAAGTCGTCGCGGTGCATGACCGAAGACACCTGACCCGCTTCACCGGCCAGGCCCAGGTCGCGTTGCAGGCGCTGGGCCAGCCAGGCGCCACCCGAGGTGATGCCCACAAGGCGGGTGTTGCCCTGACACAGGCTGCGCACGCCGCGCAAGAGTTCTTGGTACAGGGCTTCTGCATTCAACGCCAAAGCACTCATGGCAGGCTCCTTAAGAATTGGTCCAAAATGATCGCCGCCGCCGCCGCATCGGCGTCTTTGGCGCCATAAGAATGCGCTTCGGTGGTGGTGTAACGCTCGTCCACCTCGTACACCGACAGGCCAAAACGACCGCGCAACTGGCGGCCGAACTTGCGGGCGCGCAAGGTATTTTCGTGTTCTCCGCCATCGGGGTGGGTGGGCACGCCGATCACCAATGCGTCGGGTTGCCACTCTTGGATGCGTTTGGCGATGTGCTCAAAGCGGGCATCGCCCTCGGCGGCGATGGTGCCTTGCGGGGTGGCCGATTTCATCAACCGGTTGCCCACGGCCACGCCGGTGCGCTTGAGGCCATAGTCAAAGGCCAAAAAACTCTGGTGATGGGAAGGGATGGCTTGATCGGGCGTGCTGTTCATGCGTGCCCCGCATCAGGCGAGAGCATCCAGCTTTTGAGGCCCAGCAGGTCCAGGGCGCGGTCGTAGCGCTCGGCCATGGGCACCTCAAAAATCACTTCGGCCGAGGCCGCCACCGTGAGCCATGTGTTTTCGCCCAACTCAGATTCGAGTTGGCCCTCGCCCCAAGACGCATAGCCCAGCGTGACCAGCACGCGGCGCGGGCCAGCGCCAGACGACAGGGCCTCGAGCACGTCACGCGAAGTGGTCATCTCCAGCCCACCGGGCACGGTGAGCGTGGAGGCGTAAGCCGAGCCTTCTTGTTCGGGCTTGTCCATGCGCAGCGGGTCGTGCAGCACAAAGCCACGCTCGGTTTGCACCGGGCCGCCGTGACCTACCGGGTTTTGCATCAGGTCTTCGCGACGCAGCGGCAGCTCCACCTTGTCAAACAAGAGGCGCATGCTGATGTCAGAGGGTTTGTTGATGATCAGGCCCATGGCGCCGCGGGGACTGTGCTCACACATGTAGATGACGCTGCGGGAGAATGTCTCGTCCTCCAACCCGGGCATGGCGATCAGAAAATGATGCTTGAGGTCAATGGAGGCAGAATCAGCGGTCATGCCCCGATTTTAGCGGTCCCGACTCTGCAGACGGGGTCACAGGTGCATTGTTTGACTCAAACCGGCAAACCCCAATGGAAACCCCTTTTTCTTGTGGCCTGGTCTGGTTGCGGCGCGACCTGCGCGTGAGCGACCATGCCGCCCTTCACCAGGCCCTGCAACACTGCCAGCGGGTGCATGTGGTGTTTGTGTTCGACACCGAAATCCTGGACACCCTGCCCCGCGCCGACCGCCGGGTCGAGTTCATCCGCGAATCGCTGGTCGAGGTCGACGCCCAATTGCGTGCCCTGGCTGGCCACCCCCAAGCCGGCCTGATCGTTCGCCACGGCGTGGCCAAAGACAAAATCATCAAACTGGCCCAGCACCTGCAGGCGCAAGCGGTATTTGCCAACCACGACGACGAACCTCTGGCCCTGGCGCGCGACATCCAGGTGCGCGGCCACCTGGCCGACCACGGCATCGTGCTTCACACCTTCAAGGACCATGTGGTGTTTGAACGCCACGAAGTGCTGACCCAGATGGCCAAGCCCTTCAGTGTGTTCACACCCTACAAAAATGCTTGGCTGAAAAAAATCACGCCCGAAGACCTGCAGGCCTTCGAGGTGGCACCATTTGCGCAGCGCCTGGCCCCGCGTCCGGCCGACTTGGCCATGCCCGTGCCCAGACTGCAAGACATGGGCTTTGAACCCACCAACCTGCAGGCCCTGAAAATCCCCACGGGCGAGACCGGCGCCCAAGCCTTGCTGCAAGACTTTTTAACCCGGATTGACCATTACGAAGACACACGCAACTTCCCAGCCGTCAAAGGCCCCAGTTATTTAAGCGTGCATTTGCGCTTTGGCACGGTGTCGATCCGCCAACTGGCCCGCGAGGCGCATCCGCGCATGTTGGCAGGCAGCGTCGGGGCCAGCGTTTGGCTGTCTGAGTTGATCTGGCGCGACTTTTATGTGCAGGTGCTGCACAATTTTTCGCATGTGGGCCAAGGCAAAAGCTTTAAGCCCGACTACGACGCGATCTGCTGGGAACATGGCCCCCACGCCCATAAGCTTTTTAACGCCTGGTGTGAGGCCCGCACCGGCTACCCGCTGGTGGACGCGGCCATGCGCCAGATCAACCAAACCGGCTACATGCACAACCGCCTGCGCATGGTGGTGGCCAGCTTTTTGGTGAAAGATTTGGGCATCGACTGGCGCTGGGGCGAAAAGTACTTTGCCACCCACCTGAACGACTTTGATCTGTCGGCCAACAACGGCGGCTGGCAGTGGGCCAGCTCCAGCGGGTGTGACGCACAGCCCTACTTTCGCATCTTCAACCCGATCAGCCAAAGCGAAAAATTTGACCCAGAGGGCAAATTCATACGCCGTTACTTGCCCGAGTTGGTGGCCCTGCCCACGGCGGCGCTGCATGCGCCTTGGTTGGCCAAACCCATGGAATTGCAAGCAGCGGGGGTGGTGATCGGCAAAACCTACCCAGCACCCATCGTCGACCACGCCCAAGCCCGCGAGAAAACGCTGGCCCGGTATGCGGTGGTCAAGAAAAGCGCCGACTGATCAGATGGCAACCATCTCGAAATCTTCCTTGCGGGCCGCGCATTCGGGGCAAGTCCAGTTCATGGGCACGTCTTCCCATTTGGTGCCGGGGGCGATGCCGTGCTCGGGGTCACCAGCGGCTTCGTCGTAGATCCAGCCGCAAATCAGGCACATCCAGGTTTTGTGTTCCATCACAGTGTCGCAATCAGAGAGTCGAATAGAATGAATTGATTGTATCGGCCCATCCCTGACGCGCCCAGCTTCGGGCTTCATGGCCCTGACATTTGACCTTCCATGACCGATTCCAAGCCCGCCAACACCGACATCGAACAACTTCTGGATGACGAAGAGTCGGTCAGCTTGGCCTGTGTGCTGTCCTTCAATGCCAACGACCCCAGCGGCGCAGGCGGTCTGGGCTGTGACGCGGTGGCCATGGCCTCGGTGGGGGCGCACTGCATGCCCATTTGCACAGGTACTTACGTGCGTGACACCAGCAGCATCACCGACTTTTTCGCGCTCGACGACGAAGCCGTGCACGACCAGGCCCGTGCCGTGGCCGAAGACGTGCCGGTCCAGGTCATCAAAGTGGGCTTTGTCGGCACGCCTGAGAGCCTGGCGGTGATTGCCGAACTGTCGGACGACTACGACGGTGTCCCGGTCGTGGCCTACATGCCCAACCTGTCTTGGTGGGAAGAAGACAAGATCGACGCCTACCTGGACGCTTTTCGCGAATTGCTGCTGCCGCAAACCAGCGTGCTGGTCGGCCACCACAGCACGCTGCGCCGCTGGCTGCTGCCCGACTGGAGCGGCGATCGCAACCCCGGCCCGCGCGACATCGCCAAAGCAGCCGCTGTTCTGGGCGTGCCCTACACCTTGGTGACCGGGTTGCCCTTGCCCGAGCAGCACATCGACAACGTGCTGGCCTCACCCGAGACCGTACTGGCCCACGAAAAATTTGAACGCATCGAAGCGGTGTTTGCGGGTGCGGGCGATACGCTCACCGCTGCTTTGGCTGCCTTGCTGGCCACCGGCATGGACCTGCCCGAAGCCACCAGCGAAGCCCTGCATTACCTGGACCGGTGCTTGGACGAAGGCTTTCGGCCCGGCATGGGCCAAGTCATTCCGGACCGCCTGTTCTGGGCCCTGCCTGAAGGCGAAGAAACCGACAACGATGGTCCCGAAGTGCATCCGGGGGCAGATTATTTTGAAGTGCCTTTCAACGAAACCAAACACTGAGACCCGACATGACCGACCGCAACCAAGCCCTTTTTGACCGCGCCGCCCAAGTGATCCCCGGCGGGGTCAACTCCCCTGTGCGTGCTTTTCGCGCCGTGGGCGGCACACCCCGCTTTGTGCAGCGTGCTCAAGGTGCTTATTTTTGGGACGCCAACGGCCAGAAGTACATCGACTACATCGGCTCCTGGGGACCCATGATCCTGGGCCATGGCCACCCCGCCGTGCTCGAAGCGGTACAAAAAGCCGCGCTCGACGGGTTCTCTTTTGGCGCGCCAACCGAACGCGAGATCGAACTGGCCGAAGAAATCCTCAAGCATGTACCGTCCATGGAAATGGTGCGCCTGGTCAGCTCAGGCACCGAAGCGGGCATGAGTGCGCTGCGTCTGGCCCGTGGCGCCACCGGCCGCAGCAAGTTCATCAAGTTCGAAGGCTGCTACCACGGCCACGCCGACGCACTGCTGGTCAAGGCCGGATCGGGCCTGGCCACCTTTGGCAACCCCACCAGCGCCGGTGTGCCCCCCGAAGTGGTGCGCGACACCTTGGTGCTGGAGTACAACAACATTGAGCAGTTGGAAGAAGCCTTTGCCCTGCACGGCAAGGAACTGGCGTGCGTGATGATCGAGCCCATCGCGGGCAACATGAACTTTGTGCGCGCCAGCGTGCCCTTCATGAAACGCTGCCGCGAGTTGTGCTCACAGCACGGTGCGCTGCTCGTGTTTGACGAAGTCATGTCCGGTTTCCGCGTGGCCTTGGGCAGCGCCCAAAGCGTGTACGCCAAATTGATCCCAGGCTTCAAGCCCGATATGACGGTACTGGGCAAAGTGATTGGCGGCGGCATGCCGTTGGCCGCCTTCGGCGGCCCGCGCGAAATCATGCGGCAATTGGCCCCCACCGGCCCTGTGTATCAAGCGGGCACGCTCAGCGGCAACCCGGTGGCCACCGCTTGCGGCTTGGCCACACTGCGCGAAATCGCCAAGCCCGGCTTTTGGGAAGCGTTGAGTGCCCGCACCCAAAGTCTGGTCGACGGCCTCAAAAACGCTGCGGCCACCGCAGGTGTACCTTTCAGTGCCGATTGCCAAGGCGGCATGTTTGGTTTCTTCTTGCTGCCCGAGTTGGCGCAAAACTACGCCCAGGTCATGACCAGCGACAGCCCCAAGTTCAACAAGCTGTTCCACGGTTTGCTCGATGGCGGTGTCTACATCGCGCCCGCTTTGTACGAAGCTGGATTTGTCAGCGCCGCGCACACCGAAGCCGACATCGCCGAGACGGTGCGGGTGGCTGGCAACGTGTTCAAAACCTTGTGAGCCACCGCATGAAGCGCCTAGCCTGCCTGCTTTGCACCTGCACGGCCGCGCTGACGGCCCACGCTGAGTTCGATGCCAGCCGCGTGTGGATCAACGCCGGGTTTTACTCGGCCCACTTTGACACCCACAAAGGCCTGCGCAATGCCAACCCCGGCATTGGCTTCGAATACCGCATCGACGACACCTGGTCGGCCACAGCGGGGCGTTTTCGCAACAGCAACAACGCCAATTCCAATTATGTTGGTGCCTATTACCAGCCCTGGACCTGGGCTGGCGTGAAGCTGGGCGTGGTGGCCGGGGCTTTCAACGGCTACCCCAACGCCTACCAAGGCGGCTGGTTTCCGGCCCTCATTCCCACCGCCAGCCTGGAAGACCAGCACTGGGGCCTGAACGTGGCTTGGGTTCCGCCCCTCAAAGACCGGCTGTATGGCGCGGTCAGTTTTCAGCTCAAGTACCGCTTTCGTTGACACGGCAGAGTCCGGCACACGACAAGTGCAGGGAATCCATGGGTGCAAAAAGCCTGTGGGCTCATCAATAATGGGCGATTGACCGAAGACCCATGGAGACCATCCCGATGAACCCGTCACGCCGCCATCTGAGCACATTGCTGGGCGCCAGCCTTTTGAGTCTGGGGACTGCCCCTTGGACCTGGGCGCAAACTGCGGCCACACAAGCACCGCTCAAGCTGATCGTGCCCTTCACCCCCGGCACCGGCATCGACCTGATCGCCCGCACCCTGGGACCCAAGTTGTCTCAACGACTGAACCGCCCCGTGGTAGTGGAAAACCGTGTCGGCGCTTCGGGCAACATTGGCACCGAAGCCGTGGTCCGCGCCGCGCCCGATGGCGCCACCTTGTTGGTGAGCGTCAACACTTTGGTCATGAACCGGGCGTTGTACCCGGGCCTGAGTTTTGACGCGGTGAAAGACCTGAGCGCCGTCTCGCAAACCAGTTGGGGGCAGCTGCTGCTGGTGACCCACCCCAAAACCGGCTTCAAGACCGCTGGTGAATTGGTGCAAGCGGCACGCCAGCAGCCGGGTCGGATCAACTACGCATCGCCCGGCGTGGGCACGCCGCACCACTTGTCGATGGAGTTGTTCAAAAACACCACTCGGGTGTTTCTCACCCACATCCCCTATCGAGGCACTGGCCCGGCTGTGACCGACCTGCTCGGTGGCCAGGTGGACACGATGTTCTTGCCCATCCATGTGGCCTTGCCGCACATTCGCTCTGGTCGGATGGTGGCGCTGGGCATTGGCAGTGACAAACGCCACGCCCTGCTGCCCGATCTGCCCACCCTGGCCGAAGCCAAAGCGGGCCATGTGAACGTGGACATGTGGTACGGCGTCTTTGCCCCCAAAGGCACACCGGCCGACATCGTCAACCTGTACAACCGCGAGATCAACCAACTGCTCAGCGGCGAAGACGTGCAAAAAGCATTTCTCTCGCAAGGCATGGACCCCAGCGGCAGCACCCCGCAAGCCTTTGCCCAACTGGTCGAGCGCGACGCCGAACGCTGGGCACGCCTGATCAAGGACCAAGGCATCAAGGCCGACTGATGTGAACGCGCTCAGGGCGCGCTGTCTGGGTCGGTGGGGGTGTTGGCGTCTGTGGGCAGCACCAGGCAACGCGTTAGCCCGAAACGCTCAAAATCACGATCGAAAGTGACCATGCGAAGGCCCGACGCTTCGGCCGTTGAGGCAAAACACAGGTCTGTCCAAAGACGGCTGGGCAAGGGCGCAGAGGCACTCCCCATCAAGCGAACCAAGGCCTCGTCAAAACCTGGTGTTTCGGGCAGCAAAGCCACCTGAGGTGTGTCCAACCAATTGCGGTAAATGTCTAGCGCTTGGTGAATCGTCATGACATCAGGGCCCATCACACGGGGCTGCATCAGCAAGCGCACCAAGCCCATCATGGTGCCACGACTGAACCACAACGGCGTGCCACTTTCGCACGCCGACTGCCAATAACGCGATGCCGCTGCATGTAACTCGTGCGATCGGTAAGACAAGATCAACCAGACATTCACGTCCAGAAAATCGCCCGAGGACAAATGCCAGCTGGGCGTTGCCTCAGCGACGCGCCATGAATTGGATTGCTCGCTCATCGTCGTCCTCGGTCATGATTTCATACAAAGCGGCATTGCTCATGAAATGCACTGGCCTTGCCGCTGGATCGGTTGAACCAAATACGGGCCTGGCGTCAAACCGCTTTTGCGGGTCCACCACCTCGCGGGCGGTCAAGCCCCGCTCCACCAACTCAATGACCAGGTCGCGCAGGGTCCGGCCCTCTTGGGCGGCCCGGGTTTTGAGGTGCTTGAACAGCGCGTCGGGAAAATCAAGTGAAGTTCGCATGTCTGCATTTTTGCATGAATGCATGAAAATGTGCAAGATCGCCGATCCAAGGCCAAAGGCTCGCCAGGCAAAACGGCGATAATCCGCCCCTGCATTCACGTCCGGACCGGGCGCTTGCCCAGCCCCCCAAGGACCCTCATGAAAAAGAATTTCCCCCTGCACGCCGAAGGCAAGCACCCCGACCGGGTGCTCGAAGCCGTCAAGCACGAGATCCGCAAATACTTCAAGCGCGAGCGCAACCGCGACGTGCCCAAAGGCGTGGACTTTTGGGACTTTGACTGCAAAGTGGGCCTGAGCGCCGAAAGCGCCGAAGTGGTGCGCGTGAGTGGCGTGATCGAAGCCGTGGACGCTGCGGTCAAAACTGGCGCGGCCTCGGTGTATGTGGAGATTTTGAGCAAGCACGGTGTGCGCGTGCTGCGCAGCCACCCGGACGCAGGCGGCCCAGACATGGGCGACGACCTGGCTGAACCGCACTGAGCCCAAGCCCCTCCGGTGGTCAGCCATGCCTGGCCACCGTTAGACCCTCAAGCCCTGCGGAACAACCGCTCCACCACGCCCCTCATCCACTGCTGATCGGCATCTTGGTCGGTACTGGCGTGCCAGACCAGATTCACCTCATAGGCCGGAGCCTCTTCAATCGTCCACATTTGCAGCTGCAAGCGCTGGCTCAGGTTGCGGGCGTACATCTCGGGCACGATGCACAGCAAATCAGTGCTCTGCGCCAGCACCGCAATAGCCCCAAAGTGCCGGGGCCTGACGAGAATGCGGTCTTGCAGCTTCATGGCTGTCAGCATTTTTTCAACGCTGCCGTGAAACGTCGCCGTGGGCGAGACCACCACAAAATACGCTTGCGCCAACTGCGTCAGGCTCAGCGTCTTTCCTCGTCCACGGGGTGTGGGAGACCAATCTTGGGATGAAATGGCCATGTAACGTTCCTTGAAGAGCAACTGGCTGCGAATGCCCCGGTGCTGTGGCTTCAAGATGCCAATGGCCATGTCGATGTCTCGTGCCTCCAACGCCGAAGCCACCTGCGCCGCATCCACTGAAATATTGGACAAAGAAGCCTGAGGCGATTCGGTGCGCAAGGCGGCCGCCAGACCCGGCAAAAACAGAATTTCACCCAAATCAGACAAGGACAATCGCCAATGGCGGTGACTGCTCAACGCTTCAAACGGCTGGTGGTTGAGCACCAGACTTTCCATGGCCAGCAGTTGAGACTGCATGGCCGGTGCCAGCTGCTCACACAAGCGGGTGGGCTGCAGCCCGACGGGTGAGCGCACAAACAACTCATCGCCAAAAAATTCTCGTAAACGCGCCAATGCATTGCTGGTGGCGGGCTGCGACAAGGCCAGCGCCTTGCCTGCGGCCGTGACAGATCGGGTGCGGTGGATGGCCACCAACACGCGTAAAAGGTTCAAGTCGAGTTGTCGGAAATTCATGTTTTGCCCATGGTTCAAATGAATAAGGGTTGTTACCAATTATTCACAGCGTCAATGTAGCGCATTGGAAGAATCCATTTGCACAGCCCCAATGACTGACCTACATTGAAATCCATTCAATGGGTCACTGAGGGGTTAAAAACCCCATGAAAGGTTTTGGGCATGGCTGAACGCTCGTTTGTGCAAGAGGTTCAAAAACTGCGCTTGGGCGATGGCGACGAATTCCACGGCGAGGGCATTCTGGCCGTCACCAAGGCCTTGCTGCAGTCGGGCGTGTCGTATGTCGCCGGTTACCAAGGTGCGCCCATCTCGCACCTGATGGATGTGCTGACCGACGCCAACGACATCCTGCATGAGCTGGGGGTGCATTTTGAGCACAGCGCTTCAGAGGCCACGGCAGCCGCCACTTTGGCCGCCTCGGTCAATTACCCGCTGCGCGGCGCGGTCACGTTCAAATCCACGGTGGGCACCAATGTGGCCTCTGACGCGCTGGCCAATCTGGCTTCGGGCGGCGTCACCGGTGGCGCCATGCTGATCGTGGGCGAGGACTATGGCGAGGGCTCGAGCATCATGCAAGAGCGCTCGCACGCCTTTGCCATGAAGTCGCAGGTCTGGTTGATCGACCCGCGCCCCAACCTGCCCAGTATCGTGCATGCGGTGGAAAAAGGGTTCGAGCTGTCAGAGGCCAGCAACACGCCAGTCATGCTGGAGCTGCGCATCCGCGCCTGCCATGTGCATGGCCGCTTTCCCACACGCGACAACGTGCGGCCCAGCTTCACCCTGAAAGACGCCATCGAAAACCCCAAGCGCGATGTCAACCGCATCGTGCTGCCGCCCGCCAGCTATTTGCACGAACAAGAAAAAACCCATACCCGCTGGCCAGCGGCGGTCAAGTTCATTCAGGAGCACCAGCTCAACGAATTCTTTTCTGAAGACGCGCAAGACTTTGGCATCGTGCTGCAAGGTGGCTTGTACAACGGTGTGGTGCGTGCACTGCAATTGCTGGGCCTGGCCGACGACTTCGGCAAGACCGATGTTCCGCTGTATGTGCTCAACATCACCTACCCGCTGGTGGACGAGGAGTTCAAGCGCTTTTGTGCGGACAAACGAGGCTTGCTGGTGGTGGAAGAGGGCCAGCCCGACTTCATCGAGCAAAACATCCACAGCATCTTGCACAAGGCCAAGCTGAACACCCAGGTGCACGGCAAGGATGTGTTGCCCATGGGCGGCGAATACACCGGTGGTGTCTTGCTGCAAGGCATCCGGGCCTTCATCGGGCAATATGCGCCCCACCTGCTGCCTGCGCCAGCCTCTGCGGCCAAACCAGGCAACAGTCTGGCGATCAGCGAAGCCGTGGCCCAGGTGCACCCACGTCCGCCCTCGTTTTGCACCGGTTGCCCGGAGCGGCCCATCTTCACGGCCATCAAGATGATCGAAAAAGAGCTGGGCCAGCACCATGTCAGTTGCGACATCGGCTGCCATTTGTTTTCGATCCTGCCGCCTTTCAACATCGGCGCCACCACCATGGGCTATGGCCTGGGCTGGGCAGGTGCCTCGGCCTTCAACACCAGCGAGACGAGCAAGCGCACCGTCTCCATCATGGGCGATGGGGGCTTCTGGCACAACGGCCTGACCAGCGGCGTGGGCAACGCGGTGTTCAACCAATCCGACAACTTGTTGCTGGTGGTGGACAACGGCTATTCGGCTGCTACGGGCGGGCAAGACGTGCTGTCGTCCAAAGCCATCAATCCGATTCGCAACACCAACAACCCGATTGAAAAAGCCGTGCGCGGTGTGGGTGTCGAGTGGGTCAAGACCGTCACCAACACCTACAGCCTGGACCAAATGCGCCATGCCCTGCGCGACGCCCTGACCACGAAGCAGCAAGGCCCCAAGGTCATCGTGGCGCAAAGCGAGTGCATGCTCAATCGGCAAAGGCGCGTGAAACCCCTGATTCGCCAGCGCATCCAAAAAGGCGAACGCGTGGTGCGCGAGCGCTTTGGCATTGACCCCGACACCTGCACCGGCGACCACTCCTGCATTCGCCTGTCGGGCTGCCCATCGCTGAGCATCAAACCCAACCCCGACCCGCTGCGCCAGGACCCGGTGGCGGCCGTGGCCGACAGCTGCGTGGGCTGTGGCCTGTGCGGCGAGGTCGCACACGCTGCGGTGCTCTGCCCTTCGTTTTACCGGGCCGAAATCATCAACAACCCCACCGCCTGGGACCGCTTCAAACAAGGCTTGCGTGAGCGTGTGATCGGTTGGCTGCAAAACCGCATTGAACGACGCCTGGAAGGCATCGCCGCATGAACGACACCCCCCAATCACAAGGCCTCATCAGCCTGGCCATTTTGGCCATGGGCGGTGAAGGCGGCGGCGTGCTGGCCGACTGGCTGGTCGACCTGGCCGAACACAACGGCCATTGGGCCCAGACCACCTCGGTGCCCGGCGTGGCGCAGCGTACCGGCGCCACCATCTATTACATCGAGATGTACCCGCAATCGGCATCGCCTTCAGGCCAGATGCCGGTGATGGCGCTCAGCCCGTTTCCGGGCGAAGTCGACATCGTGCTGGCCTCCGAATTGATGGAAGCTGGTCGCGCCCTGCAACGCGGGCTGGTGGACCCCCACAAAACCACCTTCATCGCGTCCTCGCACCGTGTCTATTCCATGACCGAGCGCACCGCCATGGGCGATGGCCGTGTGGACGAAGCCAAGCTGTTGGCGGGGGCACAGGCCGCCGCACGGCAGTTCATCAGCGCCGACTTTGCCCAACTGGCCGAACAAACCGGCAGCCTGATTGCACCCGCTTTGTACGGCGCGCTGGCGGCCAGCCAGCGCCTGCCGTTCTCGCGGGCGCAATTCGAAGCCACCATCGAGCGAAGTGGCGTGGGCGTGAAGACCAGTCTGAAAGCTTTTGCCGCCGGCTTTGATGCCGCCATGCAAGTGCTGCAGCCCAGCACATCCAGCGTGGCCGATGCCACCCCTGTGGCTTTGCCTTTGCACCGCCAAGTCGGCCCCAAGCTGCAGGCCTTGGCGCAAAGTTTGGAAGGCTCGTTCGTACCCGCAGCGCACGAGGTCATCGCCTCGGGGTTGACGCGTCTGGCCGATTACCAGGATGTCGCTTATGCCACCCTGTATGCGAAGCGTTTACAAGAGATGGCTGGTGCGCTGGCCTCGTCAAACACAGCCACAAACCTGGCCGAAGAGATCTTGCGCGAAGGCGCTCGGCACCTGGCCTTGTGGATGTCTTACGAAGACACGGTGCGTGTGGCCGATCTGAAAACGCGCCGCTCACGTTTTGCACGCGTCAGCCAGGAAGTGAGCCTGAGCGAGAAACAGTTGATCGACATCCACGAATTCATGCACCCGCGCCTGGAAGAAATTGCCGACACCCTGCCTGCGGGCCTGGGCCGCTGGTTGCTGGGCTCCAAGACTGCCCGCGCCGTAGTCGGCCGTTTCACGCAAAAAGGCCGAGTGGTGCAAACCAGTTCCTTGCGCGGCTTTTTGCTGCTGTACGGCGTGGCCAGCCTGCGCCGCATTCGCCCGGTGTCTTTGCGTTACCAAACCGAGCAGCAACGCATCGAAGCCTGGTGGTTGAACGCCATGAAATTGTTGCCTGGACACGCGGACCTGGCCTTAGAGGTGCTGCGCGGGCAGCAGTTGGTCAAAGGCTATGGCGATACCCATGCACGGGGCTGGCGGCATTTTGAAAAACTCATGACCACTTTGCCTCGCCTGCAGCAATTGCCCGACGCGGCCAACCGCCTGAGCGCCTTGCGCAAAGCAGCCCTGGCCGACGACAGTGGCCAGGCGCTCGACCAAGCCGTGAAGCAACTGGCACCTGCGTGACCCCCGCATCGTGGCTTCAACGACTACCCTTCAAATTCCCCAACGACCCCCAACCACACCAGGAGACTAGCCCATGAAACGACGTTTACTCACCCAGGCCACCGCATTGGTTTTGGCGCTCGGCGCCAGTTCGGCCACACTGGCGCAAGAAGTCACTTTGCGCCTGATCAGCGGCTTTGCCGAAAACGGCATCTACGTGCAACGCCTGCAGCCTTGGATCAACAAGGTCAACGCCGAAGGCAAAGGGGTTTTGCAAATCAACTTCATCGGCGGTCCACGCGCCATTCCCTCGTTTGAGCTGGGCAACGCGGTCAAGACCGGCGTGGTCGACATGGCGCTCAACACCGGTGCGTTTTACACCAACGTGATGCCCGAGGCCGATTTCCTGAAGCTGACCCAGATCCCTGTGGCCGAACAACGCAAAAACGGCGCTTTTGATGCCATCAACAAGGTCTGGAACGAAAAAGGCAACATGCAGTACCTGGCGCGCATGGTGGAGAACCAGCCCTTCCACATCTACACCAACAAGAAGGTCGACAAGCCTGACCTGGCGGGTCAAAAAATCCGCATCACGCCTGTTTACCGCGACTTCTTTCAGGCCCTGAACGCCAGCGTGATCACCACGCCACCGGGCGAGGTCTACACCGCGCTGGAGCGCGGTGTGGTGGACGGTTATGGCTGGCCCATTGGCGGTATTTTTGACTTCAACTGGCACGAAAAAACCAAGTTCCGCATCGACCCGGGTTTCTACGATGCCGAGGTCTCGCTGATCATGAACCTGCCCGCCTACAAAAAGCTCACAGATGCGCAGCGCAACTATCTGCAAAAGCAGTTGCTGGCGCTGGAAGCTGAGAACACGTTCTGGGCGCGTTACGGGGCCGATGAAATCGCTCGCCAAACCAAGGCGGGTATCCAGACCATCAGCTTCGATGCCGCCACCAGCAAGGCCTTCCGCGACAAGGCTTACGACATCGGCTGGGCCGGTGCCGCCAAGCAAAGCCCTGAAGTGGCGGCTCGGTTCAAGGCCCTGTTCTCCAAATGATGCAAGCGCTGTCTGAGCGGTTTGGCCGGTGGCTGTCGGGTCTTGCCCTGTTCGGCTGCCTGCTGCTGCTGGCCATGATGCTCATCATCGTGGCCGATGTGGCACTTCGCAATCTGGCCATCCCCGGCCTGCCGCTGGGGTTGTCCTGGAGCAACGAGGTGTCCGAACTCATGCTGTACCTGATCACCATGTGCGTGGCCCCCTGGTTGCTGCGTCAGGGCCAGCACATCCGGGTGGACATTTTTCTGCAGGCCATTCCACCGCCTGCCGCTTGGGCGCTGGAATGGGTGGGCGATGTGCTGGGCCTTTTGTGTTGTTTGGTGCTGGCCTGGTACGGTGCGCAGGCCACTTGGGCCAGTTATGCGGCAGGCTCACTGAGCATCAAGACCCTGGTCACGCCCGAGTGGTGGTCACTGGCGCCCTTGCCGGTGGTGTTTGTGCTGCTGTCCATCGAGATGGTGTTTCGCATGCACCGCCTGCTGCATGCCGAGCGCGGTCCGCGCCAAGATGCCGTAAGCGCAGCTTGAACGGGTTCCCCATGTTTTTATTTTTCTCGTCTGGAGTCTGCACATGAGCAGTTGGCCCATCGCAGCCTGGTTGATGTTGGGCGGATCCACTTTGCTGCTGTTCATGGGCATGCCCGTGGCCCTGACTTTTCTAGGCGTCAACATCATCGGGGCCATACTCTACATGGGTGGCGAGCCTGGTTTGGTACAACTGGTGCGCAACAGCGTGAGTTCGGTCACGGCCTTTGCGCTCACGCCCATTCCACTGTTTGTGCTGATGGGCGAGATTTTGTTCCACACCGGTTTGGCGGTGAAGGTGATCGACGGGGTCGAGCGCTTGATCGTTCGCGTGCCTGGGCGCCTGGCGGTGGTGGCGGTGGTGGCAGGCACGGTGTTTTCGGCCATCTCGGGCTCCACCATTGCCACCACGGCCATGCTGGGGGCCCTGATGCTGCCTGTGATGCTGGCACGCGGCTACCACCCCACCATGGCCACAGGTCCGATCATGGCCATTGGCGCGGTGGACATGCTGATTCCGCCTTCGGCCCTGACGGTTTTGCTGGGCTCGCTTTCGGGCATCTCGATTTCCAAGCTGCTGCTGGGCGGTGTTGTTCCTGGACTGCTGCTGTCGGTGGCGTTTGTGGCCTGGATCATTGTGCGCGTGCGCATCAGCCCCCACCTGGCCCCATCTGACACGGATGCCGCAGAACACCATGGCTGGGACCGCTGGCAGCCCCTGTTTGCCTATGTCTTGCCCACCTTGTCGATTTTTGGTGTGGTGGTGGGCGCGCTGGCAGCGGGTTGGGCCACGCCCACCGAGTGCGCGGCGCTTGGAGCCTTCGCCACCATGCTGCTGGCCGCGCTTTACCGCGCCTTGCGCTGGGAGGCGGTGCTCAAAGCGCTCAAGGGCACGGCAGGCATCTCCGGCATGATTTTGTTCATCATTTTGGGCGCCACCACCTTTGCGCAGATTTTGTCTTTTTCAGGGGCCAGCTCGGGCCTGGTGCAGCTCATCACCGAACAAGGATTGACCGCCAACCAGATCCTGATCGGCATGATGGTCTTCCTGATTTTTCTGGGCATTTTTGTCGACCAGGTCAGCATGATGATGATCACTCTGCCCATCTTCATGCCCATCGTGAACGCCCTGGGCATCGACCCGGTATGGTTTGGCGTGCTGTTCCTCATCTGCATGCAAATGGGGCTGCTCTTGCCGCCTCATGGCTTGCTGCTCATGACCATGCGGGGCGTGGCCCCACCCTCGGTCACCATGACGCATATTTTTTTGGCGGTCACGCCCTATTTGGCGATGAGCGTGTTGCTGCTGGTGGCGGTCTTCATGGTGCCGGGCATCGCCACCTGGTTGCCAGGCTGGATGGGTTAAGACCCGTCTTTTGCAGCCGCCGCCCGCAACTTGTCCTTCTTGCTCGGCCGTGAACCCTTGATGCCGCCATTACCGGGCGACGGGGGTGGTGGGGTTTCGGTTTGCTCAAAGCCTGTGATTTGCTCTAAAGCGAGTTCCAGGCTCTCGCGTTTCTGGATCAACTGCCAATGCGCCAGCGTTGCGGCCGTGACAAAACTCACCGCGTCGCCATGCGCACCCGCCCTGCCCGTGCGGCCGATGCGGTGGGTGTAGTCGGTGGCCGAGCGCGGCAGGTCGTAATTCACCACCACGGGCAACATGGCAATGTCGATGCCGCGCGAGGCCAGGTCAGTGGTCACGACCACATCCCAGCGGCCAGCTTTGAATTCGCTCAGCACCTCTTGCCTTGCGCCTTGGCTCATCTCGCCATGGAAAGGCGTGGCAAACACACCCCCTTTATAGAGCTTGTTCGCCACATGCTCGCAGGCGTAACGCGTGGCCACAAACACCAGCACCTGCTTCCAGCCGTTTTCGGTGATCAGGTGGCGCAGCAAGGCCGTGCGGTTTTTCTCGTCCACCGCAATGGCACGCTGGGTGATGTCGGGTTGATGGCCTTCAAAGGCTTCCACCGTGATGCGCACAGGGTCACGCAGCAGCTTGGCCGCCAGCGCTTGCACCTCGGGTGCGAAGGTCGCGGAAAACAGCAGGGTTTGGCGCTGGGCAGGCAGCAGCGCCAGCACGCGCTGCAGTTCATCGGCAAAGCCCAAATCCAGCAGACGGTCGGCTTCATCGAGCACCAAATGCTGCACATCGGCCAGGCGCAAAGCGTTCTGATCAATCAAGTCGAGCAAGCGTCCCGGCGTGGCCACCACGATGTCGGCACCGCCACGCAACGCCATCATCTGCGGGTTGGCCGACACGCCACCAAACACGGTGCTCACCTTGAGCGACTGCGGCAGTTTGCAGGCCAGATTGGCCAACACATCGCCCACTTGAACTGCCAGCTCGCGCGTGGGCACCAGCACCAAGGAGCGCACGGGGCGGCGGAAATTGGTCTGGCGCGGCGCGGCCAGCAAGTGCTGCAACAGCGGGAGCGCAAAAGCCAGTGTCTTGCCCGAACCGGTGGGCGCGGTGGCCCACACGTCGGCTGACTGGAGTACCGCCGGAATGGCTTCGGCTTGAATGGGGGTGGGGGCGTACAAGCCCATGTCGCCCACGGCGCGCAAGAGCGAAGGGGTCAGGCCGAGTGGGTCAAAGTTCAAAACAATCCTATGAATGACGCGAATCAATGGCGGAAGTGCCGCACACCCGTGAACACCATCGCCACGCCGTGCTCATTCGCTGCGTCGATGACTTCTTGGTCACGCATAGAGCCGCCGGGCTGGGCCACGCAGGTGGCGCCGGCCTCCACGACCACGTCGAGACCATCGCGGAAGGGGAAAAAAGCGTCGCTGGCGACCACGGTGTTTTGCAGGCTGAGCTTGGCGGCTTCGGCCTTGATGCTGGCGATGCGGGCTGAATCGAGACGGCTCATTTGGCCTGCGCCCACGCCCATGGTCATGCCGTCTTTGCAGAACACGATGGCATTGGACTTGACGAACTTGGCTACTTTCCAGGCGAACAACAGATCGTGAAGATCTGCCGGCGTGGGTTGTTTGACGGTGACGATCTTCATCTCGGCCAGCGCCAACTCGTGGTGGTCGGCGCTTTGCAGCAGCAGGCCTGATCCGACACGCTTGGTCTCCAAAGCATTGCGCACGTTGCCGTAGTTCGCGGGCAAGGCAATTTTCATCAAGCGCACATTGACTTTGCTCTTGAACACTTCCAGCGCTTCGGCGCTGAAGTCAGGGGCCATCAGTACTTCGACAAACTGCTTGCTGACGGCCTCAGCAGCCGCTTTGTCCACCGGACGGTTGAAGGCGATGATGCCGCCAAACGCACTGGTGGGGTCGGTTTGAAAGGCTTTGCTGTAGGCCTCAAGTGCGGTAGAGCCCACGGCCACACCGCAGGGGTTGGCGTGTTTGACGATCACACACGCAGAGGTCTCGAAGCTCTTGACGCACTCCCACGCCGCATCGGCGTCAGCGATGTTGTTGTAGGACAATTCTTTGCCCTGCAGCTGCACGCCGGTGGCCAGGGAACCAGCGGCTGGCGCCAAGTCACGGTACCAAGCGGCTTGCTGGTGGCTGTTTTCGCCGTAGCGCAGGTCTTGCACTTTGACGTACTGTTCGTTGAATTGACCAGAAAACTGGGCACGCTCGGGCACGTATTTTTCGCTCAGCTTCTCGGCTTCAAAGTTCACGCTGGACAAATAGTTGCTGATGGCGCCGTCGTATTGGCTGATGCGGTTGAACGCAGCCACCGACAAAGCGAAGCGCAGTTTGTCGCTCAACTTTCCGCTGGCCTTCAGCTCGGCGATCACATCGGTATATTGGCTCGCGTCGGTCACCACGCCCACGTCTTTCCAGTTCTTGGCGGCAGAGCGCACCATGGCGGGGCCGCCGATGTCGATGTTCTCGATCGCGTCGGCCAAGGTGCAACCTGGCTTGGCCACGGTGGCTTCAAACGGGTACAGGTTGACGATGAGCAGGTCAATCGTGTCGATGCCATGCGCCTGCAAAGCGGTCATATGCTCTGGGGTGTCGCGACGGGCCAGCAAGCCGCCGTGCACTTTGGGGTGCAGGGTTTTGACACGGCCATCCAGCATTTCCGGGAAACCGGTGACTTCGGCCACTTCGGTCACGGGCAAGCCTTGTTCGGCCAGCAGTTTGGCGGTGCCCCCGGTGGAGATCAGGGCCACGCCCAGGGCGTGCAGTGCTTTGGCCAGGTCAACGATGCCGGTTTTGTCAGAGACGGAAATGAGGGCGCGCATGAGAGACTTTCTTCAACAGTGTTCAGGCCTGGCTCAGGCCGGGCTCAAGGGTTCCGGCTCGGTAGGCCAATAGGGGGGAACAACCCAGCACTGTCCAATGGACTTGGGCGCAGTGAGGGTTTCATTTCAGGAGATCGTGCTCCAACAATTTTTTGCGCAAGGTATTGCGGTTCAAGCCCAGCCATTCGGCAGCACGCGATTGGTTATGGCCCGTCTGGCTCATCACCACCTCCAGCAAAGGTTTTTCGACCAGCTTGACCAGCATGTCATAGAGGCCCGTGGGATCGGTCCCGTCCAGGTCGCGGAAGTAGTTGTCCAGGTTGTCCCGGATGCAATTTTCAATCGATTGGGGTTCGCTCATGGCGTGGTCTCTAATTCGGGGCAGGCCTCACGGCGCAGGGGCAAGCGCTCCATCAGGTCGGCCAAGCCGTCCAGATAGGCGGCCACGGCGGCCAGTTGTTGCGCTGCAGTCTCCAGGGTGTTCATGTACTCTCGAAAATCATCGCCGCGAGGCAGCGTTCGCACGTACCACCCAATGTGCTTGCGCGCCGAGCGCACACCGGTGTACTCGCCGTAAAGGCTGTAATGGTCTTGCAAGTGCTCGAGCAAGGCGCGGCGCACCTCGGCCACCAACGGCGGAGCCAAGTGCGTGCCCGTGGCCAAAAAGTGAGCGGTCTCGCGGAAGATCCAGGGGCTGCCCTGTGCGGCGCGACCGATCATCACAGCGTCTGCTCTGGTGAACTTCAGCACATCGCGGGCTTTTTCAGGCGAATCGATGTCCCCATTGGCCACCACCGGGATGTTCAACGCCGCCTTGACGGCGGCCACGGTGTCGTATTCGGCAAGGCCTTTGTAACCTTGCTCGCGGGTCCGGCCGTGCACGGTGACCATTTGCACCCCTGCGCGCTCAGCAGCGCGGGCCAAGCTCAAGGCATTTTTTTCGGCATCGCACCAACCGGTGCGCATCTTGAGTGTGACGGGCACGCCGTGGGGCAACGCCGCCTCGACCACAGCAGAGATGATCTTCAGTGCCAGTGGCTCGTCTTGCATCAGGGCCGATCCGGCCCATTTGTTGCACACCTTTTTGGCGGGACAGCCCATGTTGATGTCGATGATCTGTGCGCCCCGGTCGATGTTGTAGCGCGCAGCATCGGCCATCATTTGCGCCTCGGTACCGGCAATTTGGACAGCAATCGGGCCGGGCTCGCCATCGTGGTTGGCGCGCCGCGAGGTCTTCAATGAGGCCCACAGGTCCGGGCGAGAGGTCACCATTTCGCTCACCGCATAACCTGCCCCAAACTGCCGGCACAACTGGCGGAAAGGCCGATCTGTCACCCCGGCCATGGGGGCGACAAACAAGTTGTTCGGCAATGCGTAAGGGCCAATCTGCATGAATTGGAAGTGGTTGTTTTAGAGCGTGGCCTGAAGAAGAGGCACGATTGTAATTGCTTAATATTTCAGCAAATGAAAGCTGCGTGTGCTAAGCAAATGTCACCGGCGCTACACTGCCAGCATGGAACTTTGGCTCAACGATGCACTGCAATGGCTGGCCCTGCCGCAACATGGCCTGAGCACCGTGTTTGTGGTGGCCTTCCTTTCGGCCACCTTGTTGCCCATGGGCTCGGAGCCTGCGGTGTTTGGCCTGGTCAAACTGAACCCCGAACTGTTTTGGCCCGCGATTTTGGTGGCCACTGCAGGCAACACGCTGGGCGGCATGCTCAGTTGGTGGATGGGTTGGGGCACGCACAAGGCGGTGAACCGTTGGCGGTCATCGGACAGCCACCACCGCGCCTTGGTCTGGCTGGAAAAGCTGGGGCCGAAGGCCTGTTTGCTCAGCTGGCTGCCCGGAATTGGTGACCCTTTGTGTGCGGTGGCGGGATGGCTGAAAATGCCTTTTTGGCCCTGCACGCTGTACATGATGATTGGCAAATTCGCCCGCTACTTGGTCATGACAGCGGGTCTGCTGTGGGTGTTTCCAGGGCAATTTTAAGGCGGCCCCAACACCCAGCAGCCAAGTTGACCATCAATCGTGCACGATCTTGCGTTCTTTGATGATTTGAGCAAACCGTCGCGCATCGCCCTTGGTGACCGCACCGAACTCGGCGGGCGTCATGGGGGTGGGCTCGGCCCCGATGCCTTTGATGGACTCGACGGCGCTGGGCAACATCAAGGCGCGGTTGATCTCGCGGTTCAAGCGGTCAACGATCGCCGCCGGTGTGCCTGCAGGCGCCCAGAAACCATGCGATGTGCCGGCGTCAAAATTCTTGAGACCCAACTCATTGAGCGTAGGCGCATCAGGGAACATGGACAAGCGCTGTGGCGACGTGACCGCCAACAAGCGCAGACGACCCGAACGCACGTGCGAAAAAGCAATGCCTGGATCGAGCAAATAGTCCACGTTGCCGCCCAGCAAGTCTTGCAAGGCTGCACCCGAACCGCGATAAGGGATGTGCAAAGTAAAAATACCAGCTTGGGACTTGAGCATCTCGCCCGCAATGTGGGGGCTGGTGCCGTTGCCTGGTGAGCCGTAACTCAACTTGCCCGGATTGCCCTTGGCGAAGGCGATGAATTCGGCAAAAGTCTTGTACGGCGCATCGCTGCGCACGACCAAGAACAATTGCAATCGAGCACCTGCCGCCACGGGAATGAGGTCCTTGTCATGGTCGAAAGGCATCTTGGGCGTGACGTAGGGCACGATGGAAGCGCCACTGCCAGAGCTGCACAAAATGGTGTACCCATCGGGGGCGCTTTTGGCGGCCAAGTCAGAACCAATGATGCCACCGGCACCGCCTCGGTTGTCCACCACAATTTGTTGACCCAGCGCTTGAGACACCGCAGACGACACGGCACGCGCCACCAGGTCTGGCGAACCGCCCGCAGGGAAATTCACAATCATGCGGATGGGTTTGGCCGCAGGCCAGGCGCTTTGGGCCTGCACTGAACCAAAGGCGCTGAGTGCAAGGCCCGACACTGCAGCAAGGCCAATTTGTCGGCGGCGAGGGTCATGGGCTTGGGTCATCAATAGATCTCCGAATAAAAAATAGCCAACCCATTATGAAAAGAAATCAAGTGGTCCGCTACTCGGGAAAACCTTGCCCTGGCAATCCCTGATCGGACAGGGGTTCAGGACACCGTGTTGCGCAAAGGCGCGCCCTCTGTCCAGCAGCGCAAGTTGTCCAAAAACATCTGCCCCACCCTGGTTTCATTGCCATCGGAGTGCCCTGCTGCGTGCGGGGTGATCATGACCTGGGGCATGGCCCACAAGGGTGAATTGGGGGGCAAGGGTTCGTGCGCAAACACATCCAGAAAAGCGCCACCCAAATGGCCGCTTTGCAATGCAGATACCAAAGCGGGTTCGTCCACCACTTCGCCTCGCGCCACATTGATCACGTGAGCGCCTTGGGGCAACGCAGCCAGGGCAGAGGCATTGACCAATTGGCGGGTTTTGGAAGTCAAAGGGCAGGCCAGGATCAACCAGTCGGTTTTGGGCAGCACCTGAGTCCAAGACTCAAACAAGACCATCTCAACGCCTTCGATCGACGGGTGGTGCGGTTCGGCCAATTGCTGACGCACCACCACGACCTGCAGACCCAGCGCCTGCAGCAAACTTCCCAGTTTTTGGCCAATGGGCCCCCAACCAACGATGGTTGCGGTTTGACCCGGCAGGTCGCGGGGCATGCGCGCGCCCATCATCGCAATCCATTGGCGGTTTTGTTGCTCGGCCCAGAGCAAAGGGAAACGGCGTGCCAACGCCAGCATGCCCGCCAAGGCCACGGTGGCGACCACTTGCGCATTCGCGCCGGATGAGGTGGATATCTGAACGCCCTTTGCCAACAAATCCAGATAAATCTGACGGTCAGCGCCCGCTGAATGGATGTGCAGCCACTGCAGGCCTGACGACTGACGCAACAGCGCGTAGACCCGCTGTAAGGCGGGATGGATTTCATGTTTGGTGGAGGTGCCTGTGACCTCACGCGAGATGAACGCCGCATGGGCATCCGTGCGTTGTTCGGCTATCGCCGTCTCGAAAGAGATCAATTCATAAGGGCGCTGCCCCATCCGAGCCGCAAGCGATGTGCCCCAGCGGTCAATGGACTGCTGGGACATCAGGATGCGCACGGGGGTGTGCGGATCAATCATTCGGCTTTGGCTCCAGAATCTCGCACGATGACACGCCACTTGTCATGCTCGCGCTGAACGAATTGACCAAACTGGGCGGGCGTGCCGCCTGCTGGGTCTGCGCCTTGAGCGATCATTTGCTGCTCAATGGCGGGCACTTGCAAGATCTCATTGACGGCTTTGTTGACCGTGCTGATCACAGCGTCGGGCGTGCCCTTGGGTGCAAAAAAACCAAACCACGATCCGGCCTCAAACTGGGGAAAGCCTTTTTCAACCACGGTGGGCACTTCGGGCATGGAACGCGAACGCTTGAGTGAGCTGACCGCAATCGGTTTGAGCTTGCCCGCCGTGATGTGCGCCATGACCGAAGGGATGGTGGCAAACATGAACTGGATACGGCCTGCCAACAAGTCTTTGAGCGCATCGGCCCCTTTGTAGGGAATGTGGGTCGCCTCAAAACCCACCCGCTTGGACAGCATGAAACTGGACAAGTGGGACGAGGTGCCAATGCCGGTCGAGCCATAGTTGAGCTTGCCCGGATTGGCTTTGGCGTAGGCGATCAGCTCTTCCATGGTGTTGGCCGGTACCGATGGGTGGATGACCAAGACATTCGGAACATCCGCGATCTGAACAATCGGCACCAAATCGGTCAAAGGGTTGTAGGGCAGCTTGCCGTACAAGGTGGGGTTGACGGCAATCGGGCCCACAGAATTGACGATCAAGGTGTACCCGTCAGGCGCCGAGCGGACCACCAACTCGGTACCCAGGTTACCGCCCGCGCCGGGCTTATTGTCGATGACAAAGGGTTGCTTGAGCTTTTCGGACAGTTGCTGCGTGACCGTGCGCGCCAAGATGTCGGTGGTGCCTCCTGCCGTGAAGGCCACCACCACTTTGACTGATTTTTGAGGATAGGCCTGCGCTTGCGCCCATGAGGGCATGGCGATGGTCAAGGCGGAAAGACTGGCGGCAAACCACAGAGAGGGTGAAGGCATTCGGATCTTTCGTTGGGTGTCAAGAAGCCATGGGTTCAGGTTTTGTAACTCGGGTCCATGCGGTCGAGTTTGCGCAGCAAGGCGGGCCACTCCATGAGGCCATAGGGTCTGCGGGTGCTGGGCTGGTAGTTATTCCAGGTCTCTTCCAGCACATCGGGCGCGACTTTGACGAAAGGCGTGTTGCATGCCATGGCCGCAAGTTGGGCATGGCACGACAGCTCCAAGCGGTGCATCCAGTTGAACGCCTCGCCCACACTGCGCCCCACGGTGAGGGCGCCATGGTTACGCAAAATGAGGGCTTCACCCTGCCCCAGGTCTTTCACCAGCGAGGCCTGCTCGTCCAAATCGAGCACCACGCCTTGGTAGTCGTGGTAGCCGATTTTCAGGAAACGCATCGCAGTCTGGGTGATGGGCAACAAACCGCATTCGAGCGACGACACCGCCATGGAAGCCCAGCTGTGGGTGTGGATAACGCAGTCCACCTCGGGGCGCGCTTCATGCACCGCGCTGTGGATCACGTAACCGGCTTTGTTGATGCCGTAATTCAGGTCAGCAAAATCGGGCTTGGAGAGGATGTTGCCGTCGTGGTCGATCTTGATCAGGCTGGAGGCAGTGATCTCTTCGTACATCATGCCGTAGGCGTTGATGAGAAAGGCACCGTCTTCGCCGGGCACCCTCGCCGAGATGTGGTTGGCCATCATGTCGGACATGCCGTAGAAGGCCACCAAGCGGTAGCAAGCGGCCAAATCCACACGAGCTTGCCACTCTGCAGGGGTGCAGCGCGATTGCATCGATTCGATTTTCAAAAATCCATTTTCAACCATGACAACTCCTTGGGGCTTAGTCGAGTTTCACATCAGCACTCTTGACCAAATTGACCCAGAACTTGGCATCCTCGGTCAAAAACGCAGCGAATTGATCGGGCGTGGTGGAGACCGACACATCGGTGCCTTCGCGGGCCAATGCAGCTTTCACAGAGGGTTGGGCCATGGCCGATTGCGCGGCATCAAAGATGCGTTTCATGACAGCTGGCGGTGTGCCCACGGGGACAAACAAACCATACCAAAACTCGATCGCATACTCGGGCAAACGGGCCTCTTGCATGCCTGGCAATCCGGGCACCAAAGCCGAGCTGTTGCGCGTGCTGACGGCCAAGCCTTTCAAGCGACCGGCTTGGATCATGGGCAAGACCGAAGGCGGCGTGCCAAAGGTCACCTGGGTGTCGCCCGCGATCACCGACTGGATGGCGGGCGCACCCCCGCGAAACGGAATGTGCACCATGTCCACACCGGTCAATTGGGTGAACAAAGCGGCCCCCAAGTGCGGCGCAGAGCCGTTGCCCGAGGTGGCGTAGTTGATCTTGCCGGGCGCTTGCTTGGCCCGTGCGATCAGGTCTTGCACCGAGTTGACGCCGATATTGGGGTTGACTGCAATCACCAAGGGCGAGGTGGTGACTTTGGTGATGGGCACCAAGTCTTTGGAGGTGTAGTTCAACTTGGGGTTGAGCGCCGGGTTGACCGAGATGCTGCTGGGACTGGCCAACAAAATGCTGTAGCCATCGGGCGCGGCCTTGGCCACGTTTTCGGCGGCAATGCTGGAGCCTGCACCGGCGCGGTTTTCAACAATGATGCTCTGGCCAATGGATTTTCCCATCGCGTCGCTGATGGCTCGGGCCACATAGTCGGCTGCGCCGCCTGGGGCAAAACCCACCACCAGTCGGATGGGTTTGTTGGGATAGGCTGCGCCTTGGGCCTGTGCACCCCACGTCAAGCACGACAAGACCAATGCACAAATCAGGTTTCTTTTGTTCATATGGGTGTCTCCTACAGATAAAAGTGTCAGGGTCGTCAGTTCGCACCAGGCATGCGCAACACGATTTTGCCGGTATGCTGGTTGCCTTCCATGTGCGCCTTGGCGAGTGTCAATTGGTCAAACTCAAACACCCGATCGAGCAAAGGGTGGATCCGGCCATCTGCAAAAGCCGGCAGGATTTGCGCCGCAAACTGGGCGATGCCATCGGCACGCTGGGCCGGTGTGCGGTTTTTGTTGGACACGCCATACAGACACAGCCGCTTGGCGTGCAGGGCTTCCAGATCGATGGTGGCGTTGAGCGTGTTGTCGACATAGCCCACAAAACCCAAACGCCCTTGAAACGCCATGCAGCGCATGCTCTCGGCAAAGACGCTGCCCCCTACGGTGTTGACCACCAGGTTGGCGCCTTTTTGGTCGGTGGCTTGCAGCACAGCCTGGTGGAAGTCGGCCGCACGGGTGCACAGGCCCACGTCCAGACCCAATGGCTTGAGTTGATCCAACTTGGCTTGTGAGCCCGAGGTGCCGATCACTTTGGCCCCCAAGACTTTGGCCATTTGCAAACTGGCCACGCCCACGCCCGAAGACACGCCGTTGATCAGCAACCATTGATCGGCTTTCAAGTGGCCTTGCAAGACCAAGAGGTCATAGGTCACCAAAAACGTCAACGGAATCGATGCGGCTTGTTCGAGCGTCAAGTTGTCCGGCACGCGCATGATTTCGCGCACATCCATCAAGGCGTATTCCGAAAAAGCACCAGGGCAGCGGCCCATGACGCGATCACCCACTTGCCAAGCACCTGTTTCGCTGCCCAGCTGAACGATTTGTCCCGCCCCTTCCATGCCTGCGGGCTTGCTGCCGCCTTTGCCATGCAGGCCGTGGCCGATGATCAACTCGCCTCGGTTGAGGGCGGCGGCGTGCAACTTGACCAACACCTGACCCGCGCCAGGCACAGGCCTGTCCACCTCGCGCAGTTCCATCTGGCCCTGGCCATTGCTGATGTTCATCCAATACGACTTCATGAGGGACCTCATTCGCCTTTGAAGACGGGTTTGCGTTTTTCCATGAAGGCCTTGCGGCCTTCGGCGTAGTCGGCGCTGTCAAAGCAGCCGCGAATGAGTTGCGTACACAAGTCCAGGTCCAGCTCGGGCGAGGGCTTGAGGATTTCGCGGGTGATCGCCTTGGCCGCTTGAATGGTCAGGGGCGCGTTGGCCGCCAATGCCAAGGTGTACTCGGCTAGCAATTCGGGCAAGGCCTCGGGCGCGCAGACCCGCGTAATCAGACCCAGGCTTTGCGCTTCTTGCGCGTTGATTTTGCGGGCCGTGAAAAACAGATCCTTGGCCGGACCGGGACCGATCAGGTCCACCAAATTTTTCATGGCCGAGTAGCGGTAACCCAAACCCAAGCGGGCGGCCGGCACCGAGAACACGGCGTCGCTGGCAGCAATGCGCATGTCGCAGCTGATGGCGACGTTGATGCCACCACCGATGCAAAAACCGCGGATGCAGGCCAGCGTGGGTTTGGGGAAGTTGTAAATGCCCATGAGCGCGGTCTCGGCCATGTGCTCATAGCGGGTGACCGCTTCACGCGCCGCACGCATGTCTTCGAACTGCGAGATGTCTGCGCCAGACACAAAGGCTTTTTCACCCGCACCGGTGAACACCACCAAGCGCACACGCGGGTCGTGTTCGGCCTGGTTCAACAGCACCGGCACGGCCTCCCACATGTCCACCGACAAGGCGTTGTGCCGCGCCACATTGTTGAACTGGATGAACAGCGTGCTGCCGTCCAGCCAGGTGTTGACCCGCTCGGTGGGTGAGGTGTAGACCACATCAGACATTCAAAACACTCCTTTGGATTTGAGTTGCGCAAGCGTTTGGGCATCGAGCCCCAGCTCGCCCAGAATTTCTGCGCTGTGTTCGCCCCGGCGTGGCGCAGCGCGGGCGATGGTGCTGGGCGTGCGTTCCAGCTGCACCGGCTGACCCACCAAGCGCTGCGGGCCTTGGTGCACCGACACCACGTCTTTCAACATCTTCAAGTGCTGGACTTGCGGTTCGTTGAACACCTCGTCCATGCTGTTGATCAAGCCACAGGCCACACCGCCATCGTTCAAGCGTTCGATCCAATAGGCTCGGTCTTGCTTGGCCAGGCGTTCGTTGATCTCGGCATTCAGCGCATCGCGGTGAACCGAGCGGCTGGGCTTGTCCTTGTACCGCGGGTCATTGACCCATTGCGGCGCTCCCAAGATGTCGCAAAAGCGCTCCCAAATCTTGGAGCCGAATACCGCGATGTTCATGTAACCATCGCGTGCCTTGTACACCCCGGTGGGGATGCTGGTGGGGTGGAAGTTGCCCGCCTGCGTGGCCACTTCTTCGTCAATCAACCAGCGCGAGGTCTGGAAATCCATCATGTACACCATGGACTCTAAAAGCGAGGTGTGCAGCCACTGGCCTTGGCCAGACTTTTCTCGCTCGAGCAAAGCCACCAAAATGCCTTGAGCCGCAAAAATGCCGGCGCACAAATCGGCGATCGGGATACCCACCCGCATCGGGCCTTGCTCGGCCATGCCCGTTACCGACATCAGCCCGCCCATGCCCTGCGCAATCTGGTCAAAACCCGGCCGTGCGGCCAAGGGTCCAGTTTGGCCAAAACCCGAAATGCTGGCGTAAACCAGCCCTGGGTTGTCTTTCTTCAGGCTCTCGTAATCGATGCCCAAGCGGAACTTCACATCCGGGCGGAAGTTCTCCACCACCACATCGGCCTTGGCGATGAGCTGCTTGAGCAGCGCAATGCCTTCGGGCTCTTTGAGGTTGAGGGTGATCGAGCGCTTATTGCGGTGCGTGTACTGGTAGTCAGAGCCCTCTTGCCCGCCCAAGGTGTCGTCGCCACGCATGTGCTCGGGCATTTGCACCTGCACCACATCGGCACCCCAGTCGGCCAGTTGGCGGCAGGCTGTGGGGCCTGCGCGAACTTGGGTCAAGTCGATCACTCGAAAGCGCGACAGCGCAGCAGAAGCGGGTTGATGCGGCATGGAAAGTTCCAAACGAAAGATACTTTAAGGCCAAGTGCATGCACTTGTTGTTGGTGGCAAAGTGTGAACGTCAGCCCCATAAGTGTCAACACTTTGGCTGAATTGTTGACACATTGGCGACGATGATGGCTTGATTTTGGCCATATTCAGTTAGGATGAAGCATGCGTTTGCTTCTTTTTTCAGCAATCCACACCCTTGACCAGTCAAAGCTTTGCCCATGAACGCCGCCCCCGAAAAACCCGAACAAGGTTTGCCCGTTTTTGTCGCCGAGCAGCTCAAGCAGCTCATCTACAGCGGCGAACTCAAGCCCGGTGAGCGCCTGAACGAAGCGGCCTTGGCCCTGCGCATGGGCACCAGCCGGGGCCCCGTGCGCGAGGCCATTCGCATGCTCACCGGTTTAGGCTTGGTCACGGCCGTGCTCAACCGTGGGGTGTTTGTGCGCCAAATGTCGGTACGCGAAATGTTGGAGTTGTACGACCTGCGGGCACTGGTGTTTGGCTTTGCCGCAGAGCGCGCCACCGACCACGTGGCTGAAAGCCACAAAGCGCAATTTGAGCAACTGCTGCAGGCCATGGATGTGGCCTGCGAAACCGAAAACGCCAACCTCTATTACGAGTTGAACCTGAAGTTCCATGCGCTGGTGCTGCTCTTGGCCAACAACCAGCGGGCCCAGGCCGCGTACGACGACATCATCAAGGAAATGCACCTGTTCCGGCGCGAGTACTTCAACGCTCCGGGCAACATGCGCCAGTCGAACGCCGAGCACCGCATCTTGTACGAAGCCATCGTCAAAGGCTCCAAGGCAAAAGCCAAATCCACCGCTGAGCGGCATGTGCTCAAGGGGCGAGAGCGGCTGCTGAGCAACATGGGCGGAACCACACCGCTGGCAGGGCTGTGAAGCGCAAGGCCTTGAGCCACGCATGAAAAAACCGCCCCTCTGGGCGGTTTTCTGTGGGTTTCTTAAGTGGCTCAGGAGCTGAACAAGAAGTTCATCACATCGCCGTCCTTGACGACGTATTCCTTGCCTTCGGCGCGCATCTTGCCTGCGTCCTTGGCGCCTTGCTCACCTTTGAAGGAGATGTAGTCGTCAAACGCGATGGTCTGGGCGCGGATGTAGCCTTTTTCGAAATCTGTGTGGATCACGCCTGCGGCTTGTGGGCCGGTGTCGCCCACGCGGATGGTCCAGGCGCGCACTTCTTTCACGCCTGCGGTGAAATAAGTTTGCAGGCCCAGCAAGCCGTAAGCCGAGCGGATCAGGCGGTTGAGACCTGGCTCGTCTTGGCCGATTTCCTTCAAAAACTCCAAGCGGTCCGCATCGTCCATCTCAGACAATTCGGCTTCGATCTTGGCACAAATGGCCACCACGGGCGCATTTTGCTTGGCCGCAAAGGCCTTGAGGCGGTCGAGGAATGGGTTGTTCTCAAAGCCGTCTTCCGACACGTTGGCCACGAACATCGCAGGCTTGGCGGTGATGAAGAAGAACTGCTTGAGTTCGACACGCTCTTCTTTGCTGAAGTCGATGGTGCGCACCGGTTGGGTGTCGTTCAGGGCCGCCTGGCATTTTTCCAAAATCGCCATTTGCTTGACGGCTTCTTTGTCACCCGAGCGGGCGATTTTGCTCACGCGGTGGATGGCTTTTTCGACTGCCGCCAAGTCGGCCAAGCACAGCTCGGTTTGGATGACCTCGATGTCGGCAATCGGGTCGACCTTGTTGGCCACATGGATGACGTTGTCATCTTCAAAGCAACGCACCACGTTGACGATGGCGTCGGTTTCGCGGATGTGGGCCAAAAATTTGTTGCCCAAGCCTTCGCCCGTGCTGGCACCGGCCACCAGGCCGGCAATGTCCACGAACTCCACAATGGCGGGCACGATGCGCTCGGGCTCGACGATAGCTGACAACTGCTGAAGACGCGGATCGGGCACCTCCACCACGCCGGTGTTGGGCTCGATGGTGCAAAAGGGGTAGTTCTCAGCGGCAATGCCGGCTTTGGTCAGGGCGTTGAAAAGGGTGGATTTGCCCACATTGGGCAGACCTACGATGCCGCATTTGAGGCTCATGGAAGGCTTTCGGTGATTCGAGAGAGATACTGAAATGAGCCTTCGATTTTAGCGGTACGGACCCAAGACTCCGGCCCGGCCCCAAAGTCCCCGGCGGCCCAGTGCAATGAACAGCTTCCTTACAATGCGCGCATGGCTCTTACCCCTGACATTTGCATCCGTGGCGCTGGCATCGTGGGCCGCACTTTGGCTTTGCTGCTGGCCCGCGAACGGCTGAACGTGGCTTTGGTCGAGTCACCTCAACCCAACACGGCCCCCGATGTGCGCGCCTATTCGCTCAACGACGCGGCCAAGGCCTTGCTGCAAGACCTGCGCTGCTGGCCCGAGGCCCCCGCCGTCACACCCGTGCACCAGATGCAAGTCTGGGGTGACGATGGTGGTCAACTCCACTTTGGTGCCCGCGAGCAAGGCGTGGGTGAGCTCAACTGGATGGTGGATGTGCCCGTGCTGCAAACGCTGCTCGCCCAGGCCGTGCAGTTTCAGCCTCAGATTCAAGTGGTGCAGGCTCCGGTGACCGCGCCCCTCACAGTGGTGTGCGAAGGCCGCGCCAGCCAGACGCGCGCCGAGCTGGGTGTGGGCTTTGACATCACGCATTACGAGCAACACGCCCTGGCCACCCGCCTGATGTGCGAGCGAACGCACGAAGGCATTGCCAGGCAATGGTTTGGTTGGAGCCCTACACCCGGACTGTCGCAGCCTCAATCCGAAGTGCTGGCCTTGCTGCCCTTGGGGGGCGAAGGTGGACGTGAAGTCGCGCTGGTCTGGTCGGTGCACCCGCTGCGGGCGCAAGAATTGATGACCATGCCGCCCGAAAACTTTGCCGCTGCACTGGCCCAGGCCTGCGGACATGCCCTGGGCGGCATGCAGCTGTCGGCCGAGCGTGCCATGTGGCCGCTGCAACTGGCCCGTGCCGAGCGCTGGATCGGCTCCATGCCGGGCCAAAACAAACAAGCTTTTGCCCTGGCGGGCGATGCGGCCCATGCCCTGCACCCGCTGGCCGGTCAAGGCCTGAACGTGGGCCTGGCGGATGTGGCGGAACTGGTCAGCGTGATCCGCGCCAAAGAATTTTGGCGGCCACTGCACGACCCCAAACTGCTGCGACGCTACGAACGCGCACGCCAAGCCGATGTGCAAGCCATGGGTTTCGTGACCGATGGCCTGCAGCGACTGTTTGCCCAACCCGGTCCAGCTTGGCAAAACCTGCGCAACTGGGGCATGCTGGGCTTTGACCGCAGCGGCCCCCTTAAACACTGGATCACGCAACGCGCCATGGGCAACACGAAACCCCAAGGCAGCGCTGATGCCACAGCCTGATCCCCGCTCTTTTTTTTTCTTGCACCCGAAAGCCCCTTCCATGAAGTTTGTTCGTTCCCAATGGGCCCTGATCGTGGCCACCATCGCCTTGTCCTGTGGCCATGTGATGGCCCAGGAAGCGGCGCTTCGCAAAAATCTGAGCGAGCGCCTGCCCAACCTGCCCAAAATCGATGAGGTCAGCAAAACACCCATGAACGGCCTGTTCGAGATCCGCATGGGCAACGATGTGATGTACAGCGATGCCGAAGGCAACTTCCTGATTCAGGGCGCACTCATCGACACGAAACAAAAGCGCAACCTGACCGAAGAGCGCGTGGACAAACTCTCGGCCATCCCGTTTGACCAGTTGCCCATCAAAAATGCTTTCACCCAAGTACGCGGTAACGGCAAACGCAAACTGGTCGTGTTTGCCGACCCCAACTGCGGCTACTGCAAACGCTTCGAGAAAGACCTTCAAAAGCTGGACAACGTGACCATCTACCACTTCCTCTACCCCATCCTGGGCGAGGACTCCAAGACCAAATCCAAAAACATCTGGTGCGCTAAAGACAAGGCCAAGGTCTGGAACGACTGGATGATCAACGGCACCACGCCACCCGCCGCCAACTGCGATGCCTCGGCTGTTGATTCGGTCGTGGCCTTTGGGCAGAAAAACCGCATCACCGGCACACCATTGCTCTTGTTTGCCGATGGCACCCGCGTGCCCGGCGCCGTGCCCATGGCCCAGGTTGAAAAAATGCTCGCTGAGATCAAATGACGACACCACAAGCCACCCCAATGACCGAAGACCCGACGTGGCGGCTGATCCGCCGCTTGGGGTACGCCGGGCTGATTCCCTTTGTGTTTTTGGCCCTGTGCCTGTGGCTGGTTGGCCCCGAACTGCACCCCTATGTGGCCCTGGCCATGCAAGGCTATGGCGCGGTGATCGTGTCGTTTTTGGGTGGCATCCACTGGGGCGTGGGCTTTCGCAACGCCTTGCTCACCCCTGACGCGCCGCGCATTCACTTCACCTGGGGTGTCACGCCCTCCCTGCTGGCCTGGGTGGGCGTGATGATGCCAGCCTTTGCAGGCTTGCCACTGCTGGGCTTTGTGCTGATCGGCTGCTATGTGATGGACCGCCGAACATGGCCCGCCGCTGGCTTGGCGCCGTGGCTGCCCATGCGCCTGCATCTGACCACCGTGGCCAGTTTGAGTTGCTTTTTGGCGGCAGGTGCGACATGACCGTGATCCACTACACCGTTGAGGCCGCCGACCTGCATGCGCATCTGTTTCGCGTCACCTTGAGCATTGCACAACCGCAGGCCCTGCAAACCGTGTCGCTGCCCGTGTGGATTCCAGGCAGCTATCTGGTGCGCGAGTTTTCCAAAAACCTGCAAAACCTGAGCGCCAAACAAGGCCGGCGCAGTTTGCCCATCACACAGCACGACAAGTGCAGCTGGGTCCTGGCTTGCAAGACCGCGCAGCCCCTGGTGCTGAGCTACGAAGTCTATGCCTTTGACAACTCGGTGCGCACCGCCTGGCTGGACAGCCAAAGGGGGTTTTTCAATGGCACCAGCCTGTGCTTGCGGGTCCACGGCCAGGAGCACGCGCCGCACCAATTACAGCTGCAAGCTGTGAAGAGCCAACCCAGTTGGCAGGCCGCCACGGGCCTGGCGCCACTCAAAACCGACAAGAACGGCTTTGGCCTTTACGAAGCCGCGAACTACGACGAACTGGTGGACTGCCCGGTGGAGCTGGGCGCGTTTTGGAGCGGCAGCTTTAACGCCTGCGGCGTGCCGCACCGCTTTGTGGTGGCGGGCGCTTTGCCCTCCTTTGACGGTGACCGTCTGCTGGCCGACACGCAAAAAATCTGCGAAAAAGCCATTGGATTTTGGCATGGCTTAGGCAAGGCAGCCGGAAAAAAAACGCCTCATTCAAACTACCTGTTCATTCTCAACGCTGTGCATGACGGCTATGGCGGTCTGGAGCATCAAAACAGCACCGCGTTGATTTGCAAACGCGATGATTTGCCGCGCCACGCCGGCCTGTCCGCCAGCCCGCGCAAACAAGAGGGCTACACCACACTGCTGGGCCTGATCAGCCACGAGTACTTCCACACCTGGAACGTCAAGCAGCTGCGCCCCGATGCCTTTGCCCGCTACGACTACAGCCAAGAGAACTACACGCCACTGTTGTGGTTCTTTGAAGGATTCACCAGCTATTACGACGACATTTTGCTGCGCCGCGCTGGGCTGATCGACGACGCCACTTACATCGAACTGCTGGGCAAGACCATCGCGCAGGTGCAGCAAACGCCCGGACGCCATGTGCAAAGCGTGGCGCAGTCCAGCTTTGACGCATGGGTCAAGTACTACCGCCAGGACGAAAACACCGCCAACGCCACCGTGAGTTACTACACCAAAGGCTCGCTGGTGGCGCTGTGCCTGGACCTGACGCTGCGCAGCGAATTCAAAGCCAAAGGCCACACGCTCGACACCGTGATGCGTGGCCTGTGGAAACGCTGCAAGGCCGGGCCCATGCGCGAGCAGGACTTGCTGGACGAATTGCAGACCGTGACCGGCCGCAGCTGGGCGGACGAGATCCAACGCTGGGCGTACAGCACGCAAGAGCTGCCGCTGCGGGAACTGCTCACCGGGCACGGCATCCAAGTGGAGGCTGAAACATCGGGGATGGCACAGCGCCTGGGCCTGCGCGTGAGCGAAACCGCAGGCATTGTCCAGGTCAAAGTGGTGCTGCGGGGCGGCGCTGGCGAGGCCGCGGGCCTGGCTGCAGGCGACGAATGGCTGGGCCTCGAGGTGGGGACCAAGGGGCAAGGCGGCAGCTGGCGTCTGGGCAAGCTCGACGAGCTGAGCGCCTTGCTGGGCAAAGAGCGCCAATTGACGGCCTTGGTCTCACGCGACAAACGCCTGCTGCGCTTGCCTCTGACCGTACCTGCACAAGCCAGCCACTGGCAACTGCGCGTGTCCAAGGATCGCGCGGCCCATCAGTGGCCTGCGGTCTGACTCACTTTCCGCGCAAATCCACCACGCGCTTGGCTTTGCCCTGGCTGCGCTCCACGCCGCCTTCGGACATGAGCTCGATCGCCACGCTCGAGCCAATGTAGACCTTGATCTCGTGCTGCAGCTGCTTGGCCGCCGCACGCGCCTCGTTGCTCTCGGGGGACACGCCAGGCTTGGTTTCGATCAGCACTTTGAGGTCGTCCATCGGGCCCTCACGGGTCAGGACGCACTGGTAGTGAGGTGCCAGCTCGGCACGCTTCAAGATCAGCTCTTCGATCTGGCTGGGGAACACGTTGACGCCCCGGATGATCATCATGTCGTCGCTGCGGCCAGTGATCTTTTCCATGCGGCGCATGCTCGGGCGTGCCGTGCCCGGCAACAATCGTGTGAGGTCGCGGGTGCGGTAGCGGATGATGGGCAGTGCTTCTTTGGTCAAGCTGGTGAACACCAGCTCGCCCATCTCGCCATCAGCCACCGGCTCGCCAGTGTCGGGGTGGATGATCTCGGGGTAAAAGTGGTCTTCCCAAATGGTTGGGCCATCTTTGGTTTCAATGCACTCGCTGGCCACGCCGGGGCCCATCACTTCGGACAAACCGTAGATGTCCACCGCGTCAATGTTCATGCGTTTTTCAATGGCGGCACGCATGTCGTTGGTCCAAGGCTCAGCGCCAAAGATGCCAATGCGCAGCGACGAATTTTTGGGGTCCAGCCCCAAGCGCTCAAACTCGTCGGCAATCGCCAGCATGTAGCTGGGCGTGACCATGATGATGTTGGACTGGAAGTCCTGAATCAGTTGCACCTGGCGCTCGGTCTGACCGCCGCCAAAAGGCACCACCGTCAGGCCCAATTTTTCGGCCCCGTAGTGCGCGCCCATGCCACCGGTGAACAGACCATACCCGTAGCTGATGTGCACCATGTCACCCGGCTTGGCACCGCCTGCGCGGATGCTGCGCGCCACCACGGTGGACCAAGTGTCGATGTCCTTGAGGGTGTAGCCCACCACCGTGGGTTTGCCCGTGGTGCCGCTGGACGCATGGATGCGGGCGCAGTTTTCACGCGGCACGGCGAACATGCCAAAGGGGTAACTGTCGCGCAGGTCTGACTTGGTGGTGAACGGGAACTTGGCGATGTCGGCCAGCGTTTTACAGTCGGCAGGGTGCACGCCTGCGGCGTCGAATTTGGCGCGGTACACGGGTGAGTTGTGGTAGGCGTGCTGCAACGTTTGCTGCAGTCGCTTGAGCTGCAGGCTGCGCATCTCGTCAATGCTGGCCTTTTCAATCGGCTCCAGGGGGAAGGCTTTTTGACTCATTCAAATCTCCACTTGATCAGCGGGGGACAGGGCTGAAGACCTGTCCCCCAATTCATTCACTTATTCGGGGATGACTGTGCCCGGGATCTGCGCGCTTTTGCCACGGAACAGGGCGATCACTTCACCGTTTTGGTTGGTGACTTTCATGTCGTAAATGCCGTGACGCCCGCTCAGGGTCTGCTCAATGCCTTCGCAGGTCAGCACATCGCCCAGCTTGCCGGGTTTCAAAAACTCGATGCTGCAGCCCGCAGCCACCGCATTCTTGTTGTAGCTGTTGCAGGCAAAAGCAAAAGTCGAATCGGCCAGGGTAAAGATGAAGCCGCCATGGCAAATTTGGTGACCATTCAGATGCAGTGCCTTCACGGTCATGCGCATCAGGGCGCGGCCGGGTTCGCAGGCCAGCAGTTCCATGCCCATGGTGTCTTTGGAGGCCACGTCGACGGTGAACATCGTCTTGCCCACCAAGTGGGCCAGTGCTTTGGGGTCGCTCATCATTCGCCTTTGAATTGGGGCGTGCGTTTTTCGAGGAAGGCTTGCACCCCCTCGAAATAGTCGTGCGTGCGGCCCATCGCCGACTGCATGTCTCGCTCCACATCCAGCTGTTCAGACAGACTGCGGGTGGTGGCGCCTTGTAACAACGCCCGGGTGGCGACCAAGGCTTGGGTGGGCATGCACGCCAAACGCTGCGCCAGAGCCAAGGCCGCGGCCAAGGGGTCGTCGGCCACGTCCCAAATCAAACCCCATTCCTTGGCCTGCTGGGCCGGCAACTTGTCGCCCGTCATGGCCAAGGCCAGCGCCCGCGGCAACCCCAAGCGCTCGACCAGCAACCAACTGCTGCCCGCATCCGGGATCAATCCGATTTTGCTGAAGGCTTGAATGAAGCTGGCCTGTGGGGCCGCAATGGCGATGTCACAGGCCATGGCCACCGAAGCGCCTGCACCTGCTGCCACCCCGTTCACGGCGGCCACAATGGGCATGCGCAAGGTCTGGATGCGCCGTGTGGTGGGGTTGAACGCTTGGTCAATGATGGGCCCAGGATCGGCTCGAGCCACGCGGTCAGGACCCGGCGTGAAATCAAAGGACGACAAATCGGCACCGGCGCAAAATCCTCGACCGGCGCCGGTCAAGACCATGGCACGAATTTGGGCATTGGCTTCGGCTTGGTCAAAACACGCCCACAAATCGTGGTGCATTTGACGGTCAAAACTGTTCAGTGCCGACGGCCGGTTGAGGGTGACCACCGCCACAGGGCCGTGTTCTTCATACAAAACAGTGGATGTTGATGTGTCAGTCATGAAAATCTCCGAATGCGAAAATGTACCATTAACCGACCAATCGGTTGGTTAATTATTACCTTGGGTTTTCCCTAGGTTTTGGTGCCATCACGGCCTGAAAGCCCTGGGTCAGCGCCTTGGGTATAGTGGGCCCATTGATTCCTTTTGACGCTCACCCAGGAGACAGCACTTGACCTACGAAAACATTGAAGTCCGCACCGAAGGCGGGCAAGTCGGCATCATCACACTGAACCGCCCCAAAGCCCTGAACGCCCTGAACGGTGCGCTGATGGACGAACTGGGCGCCGCCCTCAAGGCCTTTGACGCCGACGAGGCCATTGGCTGCATGGTCATCACCGGCAGTGATAAAGCCTTTGCCGCAGGCGCTGACATTTCGGCCATGGCCAAGTTCAATTTTCACGAGGTTTACAAAAACGACTTCATCACGCGCAATTGGGAAACCATCCGCAGCATCCGCAAGCCCGTGATCGCCGCCGTCAGCGGCTTTGCGTTGGGCGGCGGCTGCGAGCTGGCCATGATGTGCGACTTCATCATCGCTGCCGACAACGCCAAGTTCGGCCAGCCTGAAATCAAGATCGGCATCATCCCTGGCGCAGGCGGCACGCAGCGCCTGCCGCGTGCCATGGGCAAGTCCAAAGCCATGGACTTGGTGCTGACTGGCCGCATGATGGACGCCGCCGAGGCCGAACGCGGTGGTCTGGTCAGCCGCGTGGTGCCACTGGACAAACTGATGGACGAAACCCTGGGCGCGGCCTTGATGATTTGCGGCTACGGCCAACTGGCCACCATGGCAGCCAAGGAAAGCGTGAACCGCGCCTTTGAAAGTGGCCTCACAGATGGCGTGATGTTCGAGCGCCGCCTCTTCCACGGCTTGTTTGCCACCGCCGACCAAAAAGAAGGCATGGACGCGTTTTTGAACAAGCGCGCCCCCAAGTTCATCAACGCATGATTGACTACATGCTGCCCGGCAAGCCGCTGCTTGCGGTCAGCCGGGTGGTGTCAACAACTCGGGTTGCCAGACCAGGCGCTCGGGCGCGCTGAAACACAAAAAGCGCTTGTGGGTGGCGCGGCCAATGGCGCACAGGCCCAGGCGCTGGGCCACGTCCAGACCCATTTGCGTGATGCCGCTGCGCGAGACAACCACGGGCACGCCCATCTGGGCCGACTTGATGACCATCTCGCTGGTCAAGCGCCCCGTGGTGTAGAACACCTTGTCCTGGGCGTCCACGTCATGCATCCACATCCAACCAGCAATGGTGTCCACCGCATTGTGTCGACCCACGTCTTCGACGAACATGAGCATCTGCTCACCCTGAAACAAGGCGCAGCCATGCACCGAGCCGGATGATTTGTAGGTGGTTTCCTGCAAACGGATGGCGTTGACCAAACCATAAAGCTGGCTTTGGGTGATTTGCGCAGGGGGCAATTCGATCTCGTCGATGTGGGCCATCAAATCGCCAAACACGCTGCCTTGGCCGCAGCCAGTGGTCACCACCCGCTCGGCGCTGCGCTCGATCACCACCTGGGCATTGGCGCGGGTTTTGACAGCGGCAACTCCGGGTTCGCCCAGTTCACCTTCGCCAATCGTCCAGTCCACGGTGATCGATTCGATCTGGTCCACCGAGTCGATCAAGCGCTGGTTGCGCAAAAAACCCAGTACCAGCCACTCGGGCTCGGCCCCCAGGGTCATCAAAGTCACCAGCTCTTTCTTATCGAGATAAATCGTCAGCGCCCGCTCAGCGGGGATTTGCGTCTCGGAAGCTTCTCCGAATTCATTACAAACGGGCACGCTGCGGGTCAGGGGTGCACGCGCGCGGGTGATGTGGGGCTTGAGCGGGGCCGATGCGGCTACGGGGGCGTTCAGAACAACAGTCATGGCTTGAGCCTAACGTAAAAATCCCCCGCCGTTGCCGACGGGGGATTTTGCAGTGGGGTGCAAAAAAGGATCAGCCTTTTTTGGCAGGTGCAGCCGCGGGCTTGGCACCTGCTGGCGCGGCTGCGGGTGCTGCAGGTGCAGCCGCCGTGGTTTCTGCGGGCTTGTAGGCACCTGGGTCCACACAAGCGGGCGTGGCCGTAGGAGCAGGCTTGCCTTTGCCATTGGTTTTGTAATAGTGCGCTGCCACTTTTTCACGTGACTTGCACAGCTGGAAGTCGGCCACTTTGTTGCCGTGCGCGGTTTTAGCAGCGGCTTCGGCGGCTTTGGCTTTGGCCTCATCACTGAGGGCAGGCAGTTTGGCGGCAGCGCTGAAGCAGATGGCCAGGGCGGACAAAACAAACAGGGATTTTTTCATGAGGGTTCTCCAGGCTTAAGCCGAAGCGGTGGAAGCATTCGAGGAGGCAGGCGTATTCGAAGTGGCTGAACGGTGCGCTGGAATCTTGCCCGACTTCACATCGTCGTACCACAACTCATGGTGTTCCTTGGCCCATGTTTCGTCCACATAGCCTGTTCGCATGGCTTTGTAGGCACCGCGCATGCCGATGGTGCCCATGTAGATGTGGCCGATGAACATGGCCATCATGAACAAGGCGGCCACGCCGTGGACCATGCTGGCGATTTGCATGGTGCCGCGTTCGTAAATAAGGCCGGGGATCAGCATGTCCAGCACCAGGCCCGAACCCACCACAATCAAACCGAGGAACAACACACCGCCCCAGAAGACCACTTTTTCACCGGCATTGAAGCGGTGCGAAGGCACTTCGGTGCCCGAGAACAAGCCGCCGCCTTTGAGCATCCAGACCACATCGTCCTTGCTGGGCAGGTTGTCCTTGAGGAAGGTGATGAAGACCACCACCAAAGACACCGCAAACAAGGGACCTGCAAAGTTGTGCAGATTTTTCAGGGCAAAGCTCAGCCAACCAAACAGCGTGCCACCCAAAATGGGGAGCAAGAAGTATTTGCCGTAGGCGATGACGATGCCCGAGATGGCCAGCGACACAAAAGCAATGGCGTTGGCCCAATGGGCCGAGCGCTCAAAGGGTGTGAAGCGTTCGATCTTGCGGCCGGTTTCCTGGCCGTGTAATTCGATGGTGCCTTTGGAGAAATAAAACAAGGCCATCGCGCCCACAGCGATCAACAACAAAGCTGCGCCATAGGGAATGATGATGTTGTTGCGCACCTGACGCCAGGATTCACCGGCTGATGCCAGACGCGAGCCGGGGTATTGCACAAACGGCTGGATCAGGTTGCCGGCTTCAGGCGCCTGGCTTTTCGGCAGGCTGGTGTAACCGGTCACGCCCTGACCCACCGAGCGCCACATGGGCGCGTTGTTGCCGGGTTGGACCTGGCCGCGTTCGGCGTTGGTCTGTTCCTTGTACTTCGGATCGGCGTCGGCACCCGGCGCAATCTGGAAGATGTTGGCGCTTTTAACGCCCAGGCTATTGTCAGCTGCGGCGGAACCTGTAGCGGCAGTGGGCGGGGCCGCAGAGGCCGGGGCCTGCGTTTGGGCCACAGCGCCCAAGGTCCACAGGGCCAGACCGATGCTCAGTAAGAAGCGACGCATGAACTTCTCCTTTTGGCTCACTTGGGAGCACGGGCGTGGTCGTCTTGACCATAACTGGCACGGGCCTTGAGGTGGTTGGCCCAACCGTCTTTGTCCCCGGCTTTCCAGCCCGGGTCGGTGAAGACCGCCACACCCGTGCCGTTTTGCACGGGCTTGTCAGAACGCACACCCGGTGTGCCTTGCGAAGTTTCGCCGCACGCCACCAGCAAAGCCGCGCACCCCATGATGAAGATGGTTTTTTTCATGCTCAGGCTCCTGGCTTGGCTTGGTTACCGTAAGCAGTGCCCCAGCCCCAAACTTCGGCGCCTTTGCCCCGGGCCAGCACGCGACCGCGCAGGATGTCGGCAACCACATCGCCATCACCGGCGAGCAGCGCCTTGGTCGAGCACATTTCCGCACAGGCGGGCAACTTGCCCTCGGCCAGGCGGTTGCGGCCGTATTTCTCAAACTCGGCCTGACTGCCGTGCTCTTCCGGCCCGCCGGCGCAGAAGGTGCATTTGTCCATCTTGCCGCGCAAGCCAAAGGTGCCACTGGAGGGGAATTGAGGCGCCCCAAACGGGCAGGCATACGAGCAGTAGCCACAGCCAATGCAGATGTCCTTGTCGTGAAGCACCACGCCTTCTTCGGTTTTGTAAAAGCAATTGACCGGGCATACGGCCATGCAAGGCGCGTCCGAGCAGTGCATGCAAGCCACCGAGATCGACTTCTCACCGGGCACGCCGTCGTTGAGGGTGACCACACGGCGGCGGTTCACGCCCCATGGGACTTCGTGTTCATTTTTGCAAGCGGTCACACAGCCGTTGCATTCGATGCAGCGCTCTGCATCGCAAATAAATTTCATTCGTGCCATCGTGTTCTCCTGGAGCGCTTAGGCTTTTTCGATGTTGCAGATGGTGGTCTTGGACTCTTGCATCATGGTGACGCTGTCGTAACCATAGGTGGTGGCGGTGTTGACCGCCTCGCCGCGCACGATGGGTGCAGCCCCCTTGGGGTAGTGCGCCAGCATATCGGCGCCTTGCCAACGGCCAGAAAAGTGGAAAGGCATCCACACCGTGGCAGTGTCCACGCGTTCGGTCACCATGGCCTGCACGTCCAGGCGAGCGCCCGTGGCACCGGTCAACCAGACGCGGTCGCCGTTGCGAATGCCTCGGTCAGCCGCCGTTTTGGGATGGATCTCGACATAAGCCTCTTGCTGCAACTCGGCCAGCCAAGGGTTGGCACGGGTTTCCTCGCCACCCCCTTCATACTCGACCAAACGGCCCGAGGTCAGGATGAGCGGGTACTTCTCGTGCACCTTGTCGGCGATGTTCTTGTCCTGCACGGTTTTGAACAAGGTAGGCAGACGCCAGAAAGCCTTGCGGTCGTCGTGCGTAGGGTACTTGGCCATCATGTCCGGACGGGTGCCGTACAAAGGCTCGCGGTGCTGCGGAATGGGGTCTGGGAAGTTCCAGACCACGGCACGCGCCTTGGCGTTGCCAAAGGGATGGCAGCCATGCCCTTTCATGAACACGCGGATCATGCCGCCTGACGAATCGGTCTTCCAGTTCTTGCCTTCGGCCTTGGCCTTTTCAGCCTCGGTCAGCTCGTCCCACCAGCCCAGCTTTTTCAGCAGGATGTGGTCAAGTTCAGGGTAGCCAGTGGTGATGTCAGCACCCATGGAGTGCGAACCGTCTTCGGCCAGCAAGCTCTTGCCTTCACGCTCCACACCAAAGTTGGCGCGGAAGTTACCGCCGCCGTCCATGACATGCTTGGAGGTGTCGTACAGGTTGGGCGATCCCGGGTGCTTCATCTCGGGTGTGCCGTAGCAAGGCCATGGCAGGCCGAAATAATCGCCCGTGAAGTCATAGCCGGTTTCCTTGTCCTTGCCGCCTTTGGCCTTGAGCGTCTTCACGTCGAACACGTTCATGTTCTTCATGTGGGCTTTCAGGCGCTCTGGGCTTTGACCGGTATAACCAATGGTCCAAACACACTTGTTGATTTCGCGCAGGATGTCCTCGGGCACAGGCTCGTCCATGCCGCCGACTTTTTGCATCTTGTAGTTTTTGGACAACTCTTTGGCAAAGCCCAGTTTCTCAGCCAGTTGGTGCATGATCATGTGGTCAGACCGGCTTTCCCACAGAGGCTCGATGACCTTCTCGCGCCACTGGATGGAGCGGTTGGAGGCGGTGCAAGAACCGCTGGTTTCAAACTGCGTGGCAGCGGGCAACAAGTACACCGCGCGGTTAGGGTTCAGGTCTTCGGCTTTGCCGGGCATGGCGGCCATGGCGGCTGTGGCCGATGGGTACGGGTCCACCACCACCAACAAGTCCAGCTTGTCCATGGCGCGCTTCATGTCCAGACCACGGGTCTGGGAGTTGGGGGCATGGCCCCAATAGAACACACCGCGCAGGTTGCTGTCTTGGTCGATCAGCTCGTTGTTCTCCAGCACACCATCGATCCAGCGCGACACGGTGATGCCGTTTTTGCCCATCATGGCAGGCGATGCGAACTGTTTTTTGATCCACTCGAAGTCCACGCCCCAAGTGTTGGCGAAATGCTTCCAGGAGCCTTCGGCCAAGCCGTAGTAGCCGGGCAACGAATCGGGGTTGGGACCGACGTCGGTTGCGCCTTGCACGTTGTCGTGGCCACGGAAAATGTTGGTGCCGCCGCCGGTTTTGCCCACATTGCCCAAGGCCAATTGCAAAATGCAGGATGCACGCACGATGGCGTTGCCAATGGTGTGCTGGGTCTGGCCCATGCACCAGACGATGGTGCCGGGGTTGTTGTCGTGCAGCATCTTGGCGATTTTGAAGACTTGCTCTTCTTTCACGCCGCAAGCCTCTTCCACCTTGTCGGGTGTCCACTTGGCCAGCACTTCGGTCTTGATGGCGTCCATGCCGTAGACACGGTCATTGATGTATTTTTTGTCTTCCCAGCCGTTCTTGAAGATGTGATAGAGCACACCGAACAGGAAAGGAATGTCAGTGCCTGAACGGATGCGTACGTACTCGTCGGCTTTGGCCGCAGTGCGGGTGAAACGCGGATCGACCACGATCATCTTGCAGCCGTTTTCCTTGGCATGCAGCATGTGCAACATGGACACAGGGTGGGCTTCGGCCGCATTGGAGCCGATGTACAAAGCGACCTTGCTGTTTTGCATGTCGTTGTACGAGTTGGTCATGGCGCCATAACCCCAAGTGTTGGCCACACCAGCCACCGTGGTGGAGTGGCAAATACGGGCCTGATGGTCGCAGTTGTTGGTGCCCCAAAAACTGACAAACTTGCGCAGCAGATAGGCTTGTTCGTTGTTGTGCTTGGACGAGCCGATGTAATACACACTGTCCGGGCCGCTGGCCTTTTTGAGCTCCAGCATCTTGGCGCTGATTTCGGTCAGAGCAGTGTCCCAGCTGATGCGTTCGTACTTGCCCTTGACCAACTTCATGGGGTAGCGCAAGCGGTACTCGCCATGGCCGTGCTCGCGCAGGGCCGCGCCCTTGGCGCAATGCGCACCCAAATTGATGGGTGAATCGAACACTGCCTCTTGGCGCACCCAAACACCGTTTTCGACCACCGCATCGACCGCGCAACCCACCGAGCAGTGGGTGCAGATGGTGCGTTTGACTTCAACCTTGCCTGCGCCCGTGATGGACTTGGCGGTGGCCGCTTGCGCTTTTTGCACCAGACTCAGCTGGGATGCGGCCAAGCCCACCCCGACGCCCAATCCAGATCGGCGCAAAAAGCTGCGGCGATCCAGCGTGGGCAAAGCCTGCGACAAACCACGGCGCAAGCTGTGGATGAAGGGCGATGAAATGGCACCCGTGGTGCCTGCGGTTTTTTTGGTCAGCAACATGGAGGGCTCCAGTTGGGGAAGAACAGGAAAGAGAAACGAAAAATCAGACGCGGGTGGTCTTGTAATACTGCTGGACGTGCTCGCTCAGGGTGTAACCACCGCCACGTGTGGGCTTGGGCAATGCAGCCGCAACGGGCGCCGCCTGCTTGACCACACCGGGCAAAACGGCTGTGGCGGCAGCCACAACACCCACCGTCGCAGCACCCGAAAACAGGCTGCGACGCGAGAGAGCGGAAGTTTTGGAAGACATCAAAGACTCCTGAGTGTAAGAATAGGTGATGGCTCACAAAAACCATCTGGCCTAAGCAAAAAATTGCATAGGTTATCTTAGCGTTTCAAAAACGGATTTTCGATGTAAAAACCCTTACTTCCAATCGATTGGCGTCATTCCCGTGACACAGGAAGTGCTCCAAGGACATAAAAAAACGTCCACGCCCACAAAACCCATGGTTTTTGTGTGCGCGAACATACGTTTTTACGTTTTTATTTGTACAGAACTTCGGGCAACCACATGCCAATGGCTGGGAACAAGTAGAGCAGCACAATCGCAAATACTTGGATCGCCATGAAAGGCAGCATGCCTGCGAAGATCTGGTTCAGCGTGACATGCGGTGGGCTCACGCCCTTCAAGTAAAAAGCAGCCATGGCCACAGGTGGGCTCAGAAATGCGGTCTGCAGGTTCAAGGCCACCAACAAGCCGAAGAACAACGGGTCGATGCCGAAGTGGGGCAACAAAGGGATAAAGATCGGCATGAAAATCACGATGATCTCGGTCCACTCCAGGGGCCAACCCAGCAAGAAGATGACCACTTGCGCCAGGATCATGAACTGCACAGGCGTCAGGTCCATGCCCAGCACCCAGGTGTTGATGATCTCTTGGCCACCCAGCAACGCAAAGGCCGCCGAGAAAATGCTGGAGCCCACAAACAACCAGCACACCATGGCGCTGGTTTTGGCCGTCAGGTACACCGACTCGCGCAGCACCACGTAGTTCAAGCGACGGTAAGCCGCGGCCAGCAGCAAGCCTCCTAATGAGCCCATGGCCGCCGCTTCGGTCGGAGTGGCCAAACCAAACACGATGGTGCCCAGCACCGCCAAAATCATGATGGCCAGCGGAAAGAACGACCCCAGCAGCATCTTGAAAATTTCAAGCCGCGCAAAGCTGAAGTAGGCATAAAAGAGGGCCAAGGCCACTGCGCAACTGGCCAGGCCAATCCAAAAAGACAGCGGCGCTTCTTGGCGCTCGGCCTCACCCGCAGGCGTTTGCGCCGCAACACTGACCGCAACCGACGCTGGCTCTTTGGCAGGCTCTGATGCTGGCGCCGCATCCGCTTTGGCCTCTTCGGTCGCTGCAGGTGGGGTTTGCAAGCCGTCGGCTTGCGGTTCCGACAAACCGCTGACGCTTTCCTCTTCTGCGGAGTCTGCTGAATCGGACAATTCTCCACCCATGGCCACCACACCCTCGACCGTTTCGAGGGGCATTGGTGCAGTGACTTTGAAGTAAATGGTCCCCATGATCGCTGCGACAGCCAAAAGCGGCAGCAAAGCAATGACCAAGTGGTTGAGCAAGTCACGCATGGGCACTGCCGCATTGCGCTTGCCCTTGAGGGCACCGATCAAGCCAGGCAGCACGTTGTTGCTGATGTCTTTGGACACCACTTGCGCAAACGCGGGCAAAGGCACGATGCGGTCTTCAGCCGACATGGGCGGAGCCATACTGGGCTTGATTTTGGCAATGATGATCACATACAGAACATACAAAGTGGCCAGCATGATGCCGGGAAAAAACGCCCCGGCGTACAACTTGACCACTGAAACGCCTGCGGTCGCGCCATAAACGATCAACATGACCGATGGCGGAATCAAAATGCCCAGACAACCGCCTGCGGTGATGGCACCGGCCGACAACTGAACGCTGTAGCCCGCCCGCAGCATGGCGGGCAGCGCCAGCAAGCCCATGAGCGTGACCACCGCGCCCACAATGCCCGTGGCCGTGGCAAAAATAGCGCAGGTCACGATGGTGGCCACAGCCAATGAGCCCGGCACACGGGCCATGGCCAGGTGCATGCTTTTGAACAATTTTTCGATCAAGTTGGCGCGTTCAATCAAGTAGCCCATGAACACGAACAAGGGGATCGAGATGAGCACGTCGTTGGACATGACCGAGAAAGCGCGCTGAACCATCAGGTCGAGCGTTTGCTGAACCGCCAGATCGGGGTTGGAACTTCGGTAAGCAATCCAGGCGAAGATCATGCCCATGCCCATGAGGGTGAAGGCTGTGGGGAAACCCAACATGATCGCGACAACCACCAAAGCCAGCATCAACAAACCCAAATGTCCATTGGACATATCGGCGGGTGCAGGCAACAACACAAAGGCCGACAACACGACCAAGGCCATGATCGTCAGGCCAAACCAGACTTCTTTTTTCATTTTTGATTTCCCTTGGCGGTCACCAACTCGCCCAACTTGGCGATGTCCTCGTCTTTCACGTTGACCATTTCTTTGAGTTTTTCAACGTCAACTTCGTCCACGTCATCGCCACGCTTGGGCCACTCACCTTGCTGGATGCACACAATGCAACGGACAATTTCAACCAAACCTTGAGCCAAAAGGAAGGCACCCGCAATGGGCAAAATGGTTTTGAACGGGTAGATGGGCGGCCCGTCGGCCGTGATGTTGGAGTGTTCGTTGATGGCCCAAGACTCGGCTGCAAAACCATAGCCTGCGTACGCCAACGCCACCACACCGGGAATGAAAAAGAGGATGTACAGCGTCAAATCCAACCAGGCCTGCAGGCGGGGCGGAAAAAAGCCATACAGCACATCGCCGCGCACATGGCCGTTCTTGGACAAGGTGTAGGCGCCCGCCATCATGAACAAAGAGCCATACATCATGCTCATCACATCAAAGGCCCAGGCATGGGGGTTGTCCAGCACATAGCGGGAGAACACCTCCCAAGAGATCATGAAGGTCAACGCCACAATCAGCCAGGAAAAAAATTGACCGATCCAGGTGCTGACTTTGTCAATAAAAAGCAGAAGATTTTGCATCAGGGAACCACATAAATGAATCAGCCATCCAGGAGACCTGGATGGCTGATAGGAACGCTAAAAGAAATTAACCTTTTTTCGGTTCAGCTGATTTGGCACCAAAGAAATGGTTCACAGCCATGCGACGGCTGATGTTGGTGTCCTGGTCCCACTTGACGGCACGCTGTGCAAAGGCGCGCTGGGATTCCACGATTTCCTTGAACAATGGATTTTCTGCAGACTTCTTGGCGACAATCTCGGTCCAGATTTTCAGCTGGTCTTGCAAAATGGCGTCAGGGGTTTTGTAGAACTTGACCTTGTCTTTGGTCTGCAACTCGATGTAGTCCTTGGAATAGCGGTCAATGGCTTTCCAAGACATGTCGGCCGAAGAAGCTTCTGTGGCGATGGCGATCACCGACTTCATCTTGGCAGGCAGGGCGTCGTATTTGGTCTTGTTGAACATGATCTCAAACGTCTCGGCGCTCTGGTGGTAGCTTTGCAGCATGCACACCTTGGAGACATCGGGGAAGCCCAAAATACGGTCAGAGGTGGCGTTGTTGAACTCGGCACCATCCAGCAAGCCGCGGTCCATGGCCGGTACGATCTCGCCGCCTGGCAAAGCGTTCACGGCAGCGCCCATGGCCGTGAACAGGTCAATGGCCAAACCGTTGGTGCGGAACTTCAGGCCTTTGAAGTCAGAAGACTTGGTGATCGGCTTTTTGAACCAACCCAGGGGCTGGGTAGACATGGGGCCATACAAGAACGACTGCACGTTACCGCCAATCGACGCGTACAACTTGGCCAGCAACTCAGCGCCGCCGCCGTACTTGTGCCACGACAAAATCATGTTGGCATCCATGCCGAAGGCCGGGCCAGAGTTCCACAAAGCCAAAGCGTTTTGCTTGCCGTAGTGATAACCCAGCACGCCGTGGCCGCCGTCCAAAGTGCCTTTGGAAACCGCTTCGAGCAAGCCAAATGCGGGCACCACAGCGCCAGCAGGCAACACTTCGATCTTCAAATCACCACCGGTCATGTCGTTGACCTTCTTAGCGTAATCCAATGCGTATTCGTGGAAGATGTCCTTGGCAGGCCAAGTGCTCTGCCAGCGCATAGAGATCGGGCCGGTTTGTGCCGAAGCGATCATGGGTGCTGAGAGAGCACCTGCAGCAACAGCTGCGCCTTTGAGAAGGTTACGACGGCGTGGGGTTTTGTTGTCTGACAAAGTGAGGCTCCAATCGTTGTTGAACTTACAAGCGCGAAAAATTACCGCTTGGTCTTTGATTATGCAACGCGCCAAAGGGCGATCCGTCAGTGAAAACCCTAGGTCGTCTCGTCATTAATTTCAAATTGAAATGTTGAAATGTTGAAAATTTCAATCAAGCCACCAAATCGAAGCCCTGCATTTCCACGCTCAGGAAAGCTTCGGTGAATGCGGCCACGCGGGCGTAAAAAACGGCAGCCGGATGCGCCAGCAGCGTTTGGCACATTTGCGGCACCCACGGCTGCAGATGTTGGCTGAAAAATGCCATTTGGTGCGTGAGGTTGGCCACGGCCACATCGTCCCCGGCGATCAGGTAGCGCATGACTTCGAAGACATAGGCCACATGGTCTTCGGTATCGGACATGCCCTCGCCTTTGCCCAAGCCCAAGGCCGCCAGGTCGTCACGCAGCTTGACCAGTGGTTTTTCGTTCAAAAAGCCGCTCAGGTAGTGCGAGCCATACAGGTAAACCTCGGGCTTGCCCACCCCACCAAACAGGCGGTTGTATTCGGCCACCACCTGATCGTGGCTCAGGCTGCGGGCGCTGGCCACCAGGTCGCGCCATGGCTCTTCCAAAAAGCCACCGGCATCGGGGGCCTCGGTCACGGCCACCTGCAATTGATCCCACAAGTCCGCCGAAGGCGCGGCATACAGCAGCTGCGACAGCAGGCCGTACACCTCGGCACGGGCAGTTTCTTCGTCCAGCGCGTGGCTGCTGGCGGACAGGTTCAGTTCTTGGCTCATGGCAAGCATTTATCGGGTTTTGGGGGGCAGTTGGCCGTCGTTGATGCGCACCTGGTTCTCGTCGGTGAACATGTCGATGACGCGGCAGTCGCCGCACATTTTCAGGCGCTCCAGGGCCGGACCTTGGAACATGCTGTGCCCCGTCAGGCGGCCCAGCATGGTCTCGATGGCCTTGAGGGTGCCAAAGGGTTTGGCGCAGCGGATGCAGGCGTATGGCTGGCTGCTGTGGACCACGCGCGGCTGCGTCCGTTCGACCCGCAGCGACAGGCGCGGCTGCAGCGTGATCGCGTTTTCGGGGCAGGTTGTCGCACACAGACCGCACTGCACGCAGTTTTTCTCGACAAAACGCAGCTCAGGCTGCAAGGGGTTGTCTTGCAGCGCCGACGAAGGGCAAGCGCCCACACAGCTCATGCACAGCGTGCACTTGCTGCCGTCCACCGTGATGCTGCCAAAGGGCGACCCAGCGGCAGGCAAGGCCAGCGCCCGGGGGCGCGAGGCCTCGGCCATCGCCATCACGGGTGACTGGGCCATCAGGTGGTCGATGACCAACTCGAGGTTGCTGCGCTTTTCGGCCTGCACCGTATGGCGGGCTGCGGCGGCCGGGCCTGTAGGCAGGCTCGTGGACTGGAGGCTGCGTGCGCACAGGCGCTGCAGGTCTGCGTCCAAAGATCCGGCAGCCTTGGCTTGCAGTAACTGAAAGTGAACGCCGGTGTATCCCAGGCCGTTCAGCAGACTTTGGGCCACGGCCATTTGTTCCATGAGGGCAGCGCGGTATTGCGGCGCTTCTTCGTCGGTGAGCAACACCATGACCTGGCGAGCGCCGTAGGCCACAGCCGACAACCACAGCTCCATGCCCACACTGGCCGTGTGCCACAAGGCCACAGGCATCACGCGGGCGGGCACACCTTGCATGAGGCCCAGCTGCGCACCGCGGCCTACTTCGTCGATCAAGGCCTGGCCTTTTTCCTGGCTGTGCAACAGCAAAGCGGCATCGCGCCCACCAGCGGCCTGATAGGCCGACAGCAGCGTGCGGATCTTGGCGCCCTGCTCTGCCGGGCGCGGGTAGGCGTAGGTCAGCGCGCCTGTCGGGCAAGCCGTGGTGCAGGCACCGCAACCCACGCACAGGTTGGGGTTGACCACGATTTGTTGGCGGCTTTTGTCCGAGCGCACGGCTTGGGCCGAGCAGACGTCAATGCAGGCGCTGCAGCCCACTTGCTCGTTGCGGCTGTGGGCGCAGAGTTTTTGCTTGTAGGCAAAAAAACGGGGCTTTTCAAACTCACCCACCAGTTCACGCACCTTGAGCAAGGTGTGCAGGTCTTGCCCGTCCCAGCGGAAATAGCCTTGCGGCAAGGCGTGTGATGAAAAGGTGGGCGAAGCTTGGTCACCGCGCAAATCGAGCACCACGTCAAAACGTTCGGTTTGCAACCGCGCGTCGCGGGTGAAGTCGATCGCGCCGGCTGCTTCGCACACCTTGACGCAATCGCGGTGCGAGCTGCAGCGCGACAGGTCAACTTGGTAATCCAGGCCAATGGCCTGCTCGGGGCAAGCCACCACGCAGGCGTTGCAGCGGGTGCACAGGTCCAGATCAATCGGGTTGCTGGCATCCCAAGTCACCTCAAACGCGCCCAACCAGCCGCTCAAACTTTGCAAGCGCCCAGCCACGACCGGAAAACGGCGCTCTTGGCCTCCCCCGACCTGGCCTGGGCCTTGAGCAAAAAGGGTGACCTGCATCGCATCCGACAAAAAACTTGCAGCGCGTTCGGCCACATCGATGGCACCGATGATGAGCACGCGACCTTCACTTTTGTAGGTGACGGTGGCCACCGGCTCGGGTTCGGGCAAACGGGCTGCGGCCAACAAGGCGGCCATTTTGGGCATGGCGTGTTCGGCTTCACGGCCCCAGCCACCGGTTTCGCGGATGTTGACAAAGCGGATGGGCGAAGTCGCCCCTTCGGTTTGCTCGGCCAATTCAGAGAAGAGGCGTTTTTCTTGCGTACAGGCCACGACCACGGTTTCGCCAGTTTTCACGGCTTTCTGGAATTGCCCCGCTTCGCGTCGGCACAAAGTGGTGTGCAGCGTCAGGTCTTCACCCAGTGCTTGGCCCAGAGTTAGGGCTTGCAGGGGCATGGTTTGGTTGCAGTTGCAAATCAGGGTGGACATGTTCGGGGTGCGCGTGGACGTGAGGCTGCAGCATGGGGCTGACCGATCCTGCCAAATCGGTCAGGGTAGGCGGCGACTGTGCCACAACTGGCGCGCCTTGCGGTGCCGCAGTATTTAGCACAGGGTTTTCCCGGGGGCCTGCAGCAGGGCTGACAACAGTCAACGTGGGCTCGGCCGTGGCCACAGCCTTGGCCGCCGCGTCATCGGGTGTGTCGAACAAACCCAGCAGTTGCGCGCCCACCATTTTTTGCAACATGCCGGCTGGCATGGGGTCGGGTGTGTTGTAGTCGCCGATGTAGATGTCCAGCCCGTCCATCACATTGAAGTGCGGGTCGGTGAACAGCTTTTTCATGGCCACATTGCGCACATCGGCTGTCACACCAGGCCGCATGAAAGGCTGAAAATCCGAGGACGGCGTCAAGGCGCGCGCGTCATCCAGGCTGGGCAAGGGCTGGGCAGGCAATTCACTGGACTTCGCTTGGGCTGAACCCGAATCAAGCCCTTGGGGCACAGCCTTGGATGGCTCCACCGATTCGGACGATCCAGTCAATCCAGACGACTCGACCGAACTCACCGGAAGGGCAGGCTCGGCCACCGGCAAGCCTTGGGCCACAGCCTGTTTGCGCTGCGACCAGCGGCTGAAAAAGTGCTCGCTCATGGGCCCTGCCTTGCGCCCTTGCGCTTGTCCATGGTGCTGACGGAGGCAGGCTGGCCAAAGCGGTCGGTCAGGCCCTGAAAGCTTTGCGGGCGCTGTCGGCGTTTGACTTCGGGCACATAAAAGGCGTCGGTGAAGGCTTGCAACCTGGCCACCACTTCGGGCGAGGCAGGGACGTTTTCAACAGTTTCTTGGGCGTCAAGCCATCGACCCGCATCGTGGTAACTCAGGCTCAGGGCCTGGGGCACGGCCTGCTCCTTCTGACCATCCATCCCTTGCTCCAGACGCCACATGACAAAGAAGCTGGGGGTGGGCGAGGTCAGGTTGAGCCAATAGCCTTCGGCGTCGTCACTGAACAGTTCCAGCCGCCAAGCAGGGTAGAGCCAGAGGGCTTCGTCATCGGTTTGGCGCAGGCACCGTGGGGTCCAGCCAAAACTGGGCTCTTGCGGCACGACATCGGCCAACACCCAGCGGTGGGACTGCCAGCGGGACATGGCCCCTCGCACGGCTTCTCGGCGCATCAGCACCGCCATTTCGGATACCACATGAACAGACATTGGACACTTTCTTTCGGCGGGGCTTGCCCCTTCATCAACCCAGCAGGGATTCGTTCAGCAAGGGTAAACGCAAAGTGAAAACCGTGCGGCGACCGGGTTCGGACTGGAAGGTCAGATGACCACCGTGCATCTCGACGATAGAACGGCTGAGCCACAGTCCCACGCCCATGCCTTGGCACTTGGAGGTTTTGAACAGGCTGAACACATCTTCCGCCCGCTCAGGCGCGATGCCTGGGCCATTGTCTTGCACCTCCAGGTTCAGGTGATCGCCCAAAACCGTGCCCCGTATGCGCAGCTCAGGCTTGACACACCCGGACTCGATCAGCGCATCGATGGCGTTGTTGAGCAGATTCAAAACGACTTGTTGCAACTGCGTGGCATCGCCATGCACGCGCAAGTGGGGATCCCAATCGACCGTGCAGGCAATGCCGGCATGTTTCATTTTCGACTGGACCAAGTCCAGCACATCTTGCACCACCTCGTTCAGTTTCAAGGCCGTGTACTCGCCTTTGCTCATGCGAAACAAATTGCGCAGTTTGCGGATGATGTCTGCCGATCGCTGCGTGTCTTGCACCATGGCGCTGGCCACTTTTTGAAGGATACCCATACTGGGCGTTGGCACCTCAACTTCAAGCTCTTCCAGTTTGGCCATGATCAGTTCTGCATGCAGCAAGTTGGCCGTGAGCGGCTGGTTCAGCTCGTGTGCAAAACTGGCCACCAATGCACCCATGCCCGCGCTCTTGTTGGACAAGGTCAACTGCCGGATGATCTCTTGGCGCTCGGTCAACAAGACACTCAGATCTTGAGCATGTTGCAAGGCCAAGGCGGCATGCTCTTGCTCACGCGCCAGTTGCTGCTGCATGGCAATTTTGCTGCGGTGATCCTGGTCCACAAAAATCTGCATGAACCCCACACACAGCATCATGATGGCTGTGAATTGACCGACGAACACCAAGACGTGATCCCAGGAGGGTTCATACAGATCTTCAGCCCCAACGCCCGCCATCATGGCCAATGCCTTGACGCCCAAAGTCACCGAAAAAATCAAGCCTGCCCACATCACCGAATCCGCGCCCTTTTTGTCGTGGGTCAAGGCAATGCGGGTGCCAGCGAAAAAGTACTCCAAACAACTGAAGGCGTAAAAAACATAAAACACCAGCATGATGGTGCTCTCGGGTGAACCCGAAAAATGCAACCCATAGCTGAGCGTCAAAAAGGCCACATTCAGCCCACCGGAGGACCATAACCAAGCAGACGAAGCCGGTCCATTGAGTGAGCGCAAAGCCACTTGTCGACCCCAGTTGCCAGCCGTCATCAGAAACAGCCCCACCACCACCACCACATCGGTGCTGATCCAACCCCGGCTGCCCAGCACGCACAAAGACAGTGCACTGAGAATGCCCGAAACACTCCACATGACCACCACCGGGCTGCGAAAGCGCGCCAGCCCGTACCAGATGGCCGCATGCAGCATCAGGTACAAAAACGCATCCATCCAGAAGATGGTTTGCACATTCAAACTCAAATCAGCCTCCTTGGCCACATCGTACAGCCCACCGTGGACGCAGTCAGATCATCGGCCCACAGGCGCAAACAGCCGCCGATCATGCGTTCACCGGGATCGCCGCTTCGATCCGCACAGCACAGTATTTGAATTCTGGGATCTTGCCAAACGGGTCCAGCGCCGCGTTGGTCAGTAAATTGGCCGCTGCCTCCTGGTAGGCAAAGGGGATGTACACCGTGCCCAGCGGCGTGCCGTCGTCTTGCCGCAGCTGCAACTGAACCTCGCCGCGCCGCGAGGCAATGCGCACTGGTTGCCCAGCTTGCAGACCCAGCCGGCGCAACTCGCTGCCGTGCAGCGAAGCCGTGGCCGCAGGCTCCAGCGCATCGAGCACGGTGGCGCGGCGCGTCATGCTGCCGGTGTGCCAATGTTCCAGCTGCCGCCCGGTGATGAGCACCATCGGGTACTCGGCATCGGGCTGCTCGTTGGCCGGAATCAGGCTGGCCGTCATAAGCCGAACCCGGCCATCGGCGGTAGGGAAATGGTCATGGAAGACGATGGGCTGGCCCGGATCATCGGCATTCACACAGGGGTAAGTGACCGAGCCCGCGTTCAGGCGCGCCCAGTCGATGCCACCAATGGCCGGAACCATGGCCTGGCGCATTTCTTCATAGACCTGTTCCACACCCTCTTGCTCGCCGGCGTAGTGCCAGTTCAGACCCATGCGTGCGGCCATCTTCTGGATGATCCAGAGGTCGGGTTTCGCCTCGCCGGGCGGCAGCACGGCCTGGCGGCCCATTTGCACCGTGCGGTCGGTGTTGCTCACCGTCCCGGTTTTCTCGGGCCAAGCGCTGGCGGGCAGCACCACATCGGCCAGCCAGGCGGTTTCGGTCAAGAAAATGTCTTGCACCACCAGGTGCTGCAAGCTGGCCAAGGCATGGCGGGCGTGATTCAGGTCGGGGTCGCTCATGGCCGGGTTTTCACCCATGATGTACATGCCCCGCACCTTGTGCGGGTCGCTGTCATCGGCAAGCGCCTTGTGCATGATCTCGACCACGGTGTAGCCGGGCTGGTCGTCCAGTTTCATGTCCCAAAATTTCTCGAACCAGTCGTGCGCCGATGGGTCACTCACCCACTGGTAGTTGGGGTACATCATCGGGATCAGGCCCGCATCGCTGGCGCCTTGCACATTGTTTTGGCCGCGCAGTGGGTGCAGGCCGGTGCCGGGTCGGCCAATCTGCCCGGTGATGCTGGCCAGCGCGATCAGGCAGCGCACGTTGTCGGTGCCGTGTACATGCTGGCTCACGCCCATGCCCCACAAAATCATGGCGGCTTTGGCTGTGGCATAGGCCCGTGCCACTTCACGGATGGTGTCGGGCGGAATGCCGCACACCAAGCTCATGGCCTCGGGTGTGAAGTCCTGCACATGGGCCTTGAGTTCGGCCACGTTGTCGGCACGCTCGCGCAAAAAGGTCTCGTCGCACAGGTTCTCGGTCACGATGACGTGGAGCATGGCGTTGAGCAGCGCCACATCGGTGTCGGCCTTGAACTGAAGGGTGCGCCAAGCGTGACGCCCGATGTCGGTGATGCGCGGGTCGGCCATCACGATGCGGGTGCCGCGTTGGGCGGCGTTCTTCATCCAGGTGGCCGCCACAGGGTGGTTGCTGGTGGGATTGGAGCCGATCACGATGATGAGGTCTGAGTGCTCAACATCACGCACCGGGTTGCTCACTGCGCCCGAGCCCACACCTTCGAGCAAGGCCGCCACGCTGGATGCATGGCACAGGCGCGTGCAGTGGTCCACGTTGTTGCTGCCAAAGCCGGTGCGCACCAGCTTCTGGAACAGGTAGGCCTCTTCGTTGCTGCCTTTGGCGGAGCCGAAACCGGCCAGCGACTTGGGGCCGTGTTGCTGGCGCAACGCGTTCAGTGGCTCGGTGGCCCGATCCAATGCTTCTTCCCATGTCGCTTCGCGAAAGACTTCGCGCCAGTCGGTGTGGCCATCGATCAGGCCCAGGTCTTTGGCCACGCCCGGCTTGCGGATCAGGGGCTTGGTGATGCGGTCCGGGCTGTGGATGTAGTCCATGCCAAAGCGGCCCTTGACGCACAAGCGGCCTTCGTTGGCTGGGCCTTCACGGCCTTGGACGCTGACGATTTTTTCGTCTCGAACCTGATAAGTCACGAGACAACCGACGCCACAAAATGGACAAACGGAATCCACTTCGCGGTCCACCTTTTGCGGCCCCATGTGGCTCTTGGGCATGAGCGCGCCCGTGGGGCAAGCCTGCACACACTCGCCGCAACCCACACAACTGCTACCACCCATCGGGTCGGCCAGGTCAAACACCACTTGGGTGTGTGCGCCCCGAAAGGCCAGGCCGATCACATCGTTGACCTGCAGGTCACGGCAGGCGCGTTGGCAGCGGTTGCACTGGATGCAGGCGTCCAAGTTCACGGCCATGGCCGGGTGCGACACATCGGCAGGCACGGCTTCACGACTCAGGGCCGCCAGTTGCGGGCGCACGTGCACGCTGTGGTGCTCGGCCCATTGGCTCAGTTCGCCGTGCGGCGCTTCAGCCCGATCGTCCAGCCATTTGTGGCCCTGCTCGGGCAGGTCGGCCAGCAGCATCTCCAGCACCATCTTCTGGCTTTTGACAGCACGTTCGCTGTCGGTGCGCACCTGCATGCCAGGGGTGGCGCTGCGGCAGCAACTCGGCGCCAAGGTGCGCTCACCTTCCACCTCGACCACGCAGGCGCGGCAGTTGCCGTCGGGCATCAAGCCTTCCTTGTGGCACAGGTGCGGGATGGCAATGCCCAATTCTTTGGCGATATTGAAAATGCTTTGGCCAGCAGGCGCTTCGACACTTTGGCCATTGAGGGTGAATTGAACGGTGCTCATGCTTTCAACTCTGCGCCCACTTCGTGGGGAAAGTAGTCCAACACACAACGGATCGGATTGGGCGCGGCCTGGCCCAGACCACAAATGGAGGCGTCACCCATGACCTGCGCCAGGTCTTGCAAGGTGTCGGCGTCCCAAACCTCAGAGGCCATGAGTTGCGCGGCTTTGTCGGTGCCCACGCGGCAGGGCGTGCACTGGCCGCAGCTTTCGTGCGCAAAAAAGCGCATCACGTTCAGCGCCGCCTCGCGGGCGCCGTCGTGTTGACTGAGCACCATCACGGCAGCCGAGCCGATGAAGCAGCCATAAGGCTGCAGCGTGTCAAAGTCCAGCGGCACATCGGCCAAGCGCGCGGGCAAAATGCCGCCACTGGCCCCGCCGGGCAGGTAGGCGTACAGCGTGTGGCCCTCGGCCATGCCGCCGCAGTATTCATCCACCAGTTCGCGTAAGCTGATGCCCGCAGGCGCAAGCTTGACGCCCGGGTGCTTGACGCGACCACTCACGCTGAAGCGGCGCAGGCCTTTTCGGCCATGGCGACCGTGCGATGCAAAGCTGTCCGCGCCCTGCTCGATCAGTTCGCGCACCCAAAACAGGGTTTCAAAATTGTGCTCCAGCGTGGGGCGGCCAAACAGGCCCACCTCGGCGATGTAGGGCGGGCGCATGCGCGGCTCGCCCCGTTTGCCCTCGATGCTTTCGATCATGGCGGACTCTTCGCCGCAGATGTAAGCGCCCGCGCCTCGGCGCAATTCGATGCGCGGCAATGCGCAAGGCGGGTTCAATTTCAGCGCTGCCAATTCTTCGGTCAACAAAACACGCGCCTCGTGGTACTCGTCACGCAGGTAGATGTAGACCGCCTCACAGCCCACCACACTGGCGGCGATCAGCACGCCTTCCAAGAAGCGGTGCGGGTCGGCCTCCAGGCCAGTGCGGTCCTTGAAGGTGCCGGGCTCGCCCTCGTCGATGTTCACCGCCATCAGGCGCGGACCGGGCTGGCTGCGTACGATGCGCCACTTGCGACCGGCCGGAAAACCCGCACCGCCCAAGCCGCGCAGGCCCGACGACTCCAGACACTGGATGACCGATTCGTGGTCTTTCAGGCCGGCTGCCACTTGCAGGGCCAGCTGGTAACCCCCGGCTTTTTTGTATTCATCGAAAAGTAGCGCATGGGGCAAGGCCAAAGGCTGCGTGTGGTTCTCTGTCACCAGGCGAGTCACCTTTTCGGTGGTCGCGTAAGCCACGGCCTGCTGGCCCACTTGCGCCGCAGGGGCCTGCTCGCAGCGGCCCAGACAAGGCACATTCACGACCTGCACATCCCCCCGCAAATCGCGTTGCAGCTGGCGCAGCAAGGTGTCACTGCCCGCCAAGCTGCAGCTCAAGCTGTCGCACACCCGCACGGTCATGCGCGGGGCCACATCCTCGTCTTTCAGGATCTGGAAGTGGTGATAAAAAGATGCCACCTCGAACACCTCGACCACCGGCAGCCGCATCTCAGCCGCCAGCGCCACGATGTGGCGTTCAAACAGACCGTGGAAATGGTCGTTGAGCACATGCAGGTGCTCGATCAACAGGTCACGGCGATGGCCATTGACAGGTGGCAAACCGATCAAAGCCTGCACCTCGTCGCGGGCCTCCGGCTTGACCTGTCGACCTTTGAGCTGAGAGCGGGGCTGGCGCAGTTGCTGGCGAACTTGGTTCAGGCCAATGAGCGTGGTATTGGCCATGCGGGTTCAGTAAGTTTCGAGGTGCAAACGACCTTCTTTTTTGAGTGCCACGCCCACGGTATCCCAATCGAGTCCGGCGTTCTGTGCGATGTCGCGCAGGGCCATGACCACGCCCTCTTCCATGCTTTTGAGGCCGCACACATAAAAACAGGTGTTCGGGTCCTTGAGCTGGACTGCGATGTCGGCAGCGCGATCGCGCATGGCGTCTTGCACATAACGCTTGGGTTTGCCCACCTCGCGCGAGAACGCGAACTCGGTGTCGATGAAGTCTTTGGGCAGGTTGTTGAGCGGGCCAAAGTATGGCAACTCGGCGGGTGTGCGTGCGCCAAAGAACAGCATCAACTTGCCTCCCTCGAACTTGCCGCTGGCGCGCAGGCGGCGGCGCCATTCGGTCATGGCGCGCATGGGCGCAGAGCCCGTACCCGTGCAGATCATCACGATGTTGCTCTTGGGGTGATTGGGCATCAGGAAGCTGGCGCCAAACGGCCCGATCACCTGCACCTTGTCGCCAACATTCAAATCGCACATGAAGTTGGAGCCCACACCACGCACCGGCTTTCCTTCGTGGTCTTCGAGAACGCGCTTGATGGTCAGCGACAGGTTGTTGTGGCCAGGGCGCTCGCCGTTGCGGGGGCTGGCGATCGAGTATTGGCGTGCATGGTGCGGTTTGCCTTTGGCATCCACACCGGGCGGGATGATGCCAATCGACTGGCCTTCGAGCACCGGGAAGGGCAAGTTGCCAAAGTCGAGCACGATGTGGTGCGTGTCGTAGTCTTGTTGGCCGTCTTGCTTGCCGACCTCGGTCACACGCAGGTTGCCCGTGACGGTGGCGGTGATGGTCTTCTCGGCGGCCTTGGGGCCATACAGGTTGGTGTAGGCGTGTGCCGCCGACCAAGGGGGGATGGTGGCGCCGAACTGGGCGGAGTTGAAACCCGAGGCCGCTGCAGTTGTGGCCGCCGATGCTGAAGAAGCGGCTGCTTGCACAGCCGCTTGCATTTCTTCTTGGGCTGCACCCGCATCACCGCCCGTGCCACCGGTTGCTTCGGCGATTTCTTCTGCACTGAGTTCAGCAGGCAGTTCGTCCCACTTGAGTTGTTCTTCGATGCTGTAGGCCTTGGCCTTGGGCATCATGCGCCAGTTGTCAATGGAGCCGGTGGGGCATGGCGAGATGCAGTCCATGCAACCGTTGCAGATGTCGGCCTTGACCACGTAGTTGAGCGAGTCGTGCGTGATCGCACCCACCGGGCAGATCGCTTCGCAGGTGTTGCAACGGATGCAGATTTCCGGGTCGATCAGGTGTTGTTTGATCAAGGTCGCTTCTGTGCTCATGTCTTGGCTTTCTTGTGTCTTCTTGGTCAGCGGTATGTCTTTGTTGTCTGCGTGGTCCGCAACGGTATGGCTTTGGGCCGGGCGCCTCATGCTGGGGTACCAGAAATCGGCGCCCGGCCCCAAGCCATACCGTCGCTCAGTGCCTGCATAAAGGTACCAAGTCTACTGGCAGCCTAGGCATCCAGCACACACATGTCATTGAAAGGGGAAGGGGCGGGTGACGATTTCTGGTACTCCAGTATGAGGAACCCGCCCCTTCCCTTTTCAATGACCGCCTTCCATCAAGGCAAAAAAATTCGAATTGCAAATACACGGGTGCTCCAGATCAAACGAAAAGCTGCGACAAACCCCATGCAGTTGACAAAGGAAGGGGGCGGGTGGCGATTTCTGGTACCCCAGCATGAGGAACCCGCCCCTTCCTCTGTCAACTGCTGCCCCCACTACAAAGCAGAGGCAGCAGTCAGATCAGAGACTCAATCAGTTGAACCGGACGTAATCAAAGTCCACCGGCTGACGATTGATGCCCATGACGGGGGGCGCGATCCAGTTGGCGAACTTGCCTGGCTCGACGCAGCGGCCCATCAGGCTGGCCACGTAAGCGCGGTCTTCGTTGGTCGGCAACCACTCGCCCACTTTGGCCATCCACTCGGCATCGGTCACCACACGGCCATCGGGTGTGATCTTGGAGCCGGACAAAGAGCCGATGTTGCGGTGGAACGCCTTGTGAGGCGCGGTCAAGGTAAAAGGAATACCGGCCTTGCTGATCACACGGTTCCAACGGTCAATGCCGCCTTTGGAGTCGGTGATGTAGTCGTCACGCAGCACTTCGTTCAAAGCGTTGAGCATCGGCACTTCTTTTTCGACCAGCTTGCCGTCTTCCACCGACAAGATCTTGTAGCTGTTGCCCTTCAAGATGTGGTCATCACCACGCTTGCCTTCTTCGTAACGGCCCTTCAAACCGGAGCTGTAGAAAGTGGCGGCGTTGGACGACTCGTCGGCACCGAACAAGTCGATGGTCACCGAGAAGTGGAAGTTGATGTAACGCTGGATGGTCGGCAGGTCGATCACACCGGCGGCGCGCAGTTTGCCCACGTCGTCGGTTTTGAGCTGGTTCATCACGTCCACCGTGCGCTGGATGGTGCGGCTCACGCCGGACTCGCCCACAAACATGTGGTGCGCCTCTTCGGTCAACATGAACTTGGTGGTGCGGGCCAAAGGGTCAAAAGCCGACTCGGCCAAGGCGCACAGCTGGAACTTGCCGTCACGGTCGGTGAAGTAGGTGAACATGAAGAACGACAGCCAATCAGGGGTCTTCTCGTTGAAGGCCTGCAAGATGCGGGGGTTGTCTTCGTTGCCGCTGTTGCGCTGAAGCAAAGCATCGGCTTCTTCACGGCCGTCTTTGCCAAAGTATTTGTGCAACAGATACACCATGGCCCACAGGTGGCGGCCTTCTTCGACGTTGATCTGGAACAGGTTGCGCAGGTCGTACATGCTGGGCGCGGTCAGGCCCAGGTGGCGCTGCTGCTCCACCGATGCTGGCTCGGTGTCGCCTTGGGTCACGATGATGCGGCGCAGGTTGGCGCGGTGTTCGCCAGGCACGTCTTGCCAGGCTTTTTCACCGATGTGGTCACCAAAATGGATCTTGCGGTCTTGCTCGCCGGGGTTCATGAACACGCCCCAACGGTAGTCACGCATCTTGACGTGGCCGAATTGGGCCCAGCCTTGTGGGTCCACGCTCACGGCGGTGCGCAGGTACACGTCCATGTCGGTGGAGCCTTCGGGGCCCATGTCGTCCCACCAGTTGATGAAGTTGGGCTGCCACTGCTCAAGCGCGCGCTGCAAGGTGCGGTCTTCGCTCAAATTAACGTTGTTGGGAATTTTTTCGCTGTAGTTGATACCGGACATGAGAGTCTCCAGAAATTAAGAAGCAACGGTGGGGGAAAAATAAGGTTGCAGCGCGGACCACCGGGCACCGCACTGCACAACGTCAAAACATCAAACGCGGTTCAGGTCAAAGCTGACTTTTTCGCCTTTGCCGTAAACCTTCAGGGCACCCTTTTCGCCGACGGCGTTGGGGCGTTGGAAGATCCAGTTCTGCCAGGCGGTCAGGCGACCAAAAATGCGGGTGGCCATGTTTTCCTTCTGGGCAAAACGCAGGTTGGCTTCCAAACCGGTCAGGGCGTCTGGCGACATGGAAGAACGCTCTTCCAAGGCCAGGCGAATCTCATCAGCCCAGTCAATGTCGTCGGGTGCGGCCGTGACCAGGCCCAGGGCCAGTGCGGCGTCGGCATCCAGCGCTTGGCCAATGGCGCCGCGTGCGGCTTCCATGGCGGGCACTTCTTCGTAGAAGCGGCGCTGCAGACGGGTCTGGTCGTTGACCATGGGGAAGAAGCCGAAGTTCATTTCGCTCAGTTGCAGCTTGGGCGCCTTGTCAGCGTCATCAGGCAAAGCCAGCATGTAAGCCCGATCGGCGCAGAACGCCAGTTCGGCCAAGGTGCCTGCAAAGCAGGTGCCTTCTTCGATCAAGGCGAACAGGCTGCGCGATGACACGTCCAGGCGGGCCAGTGTGCGGCGCAGGTGGCCGATGGTCTCGCGCACCAGCCAGTGGTCTTTGTGGGCCAACAAGGTCGCGTCAGACGCCAGCACGGCTGCAGCGTCGCCCGCTGTTTTGAGCACCCAGGTGCCGATGTCGAGTTCGTTGGTGCGCATGTGCAGGATGGCGTCGTCGAGTTCGCGCACCATCTGCAGGGGCCACCAGTTCACGCCTGCGGCTTCGATGCCGGCGATGTCGGTGGGCTGTGCCGTGGCAGGGGCCTTGACGGAGAAGGTGGCGATGCGCTTGGCGCGGTCGATGTCCACGGTGACGTTGGTGTAAGTCAAGACATCGGCTGCAATGGTGCGGTTCAGGGGGGTCAGGGTCACGCCTTTGGCACCCACGGGGCGGATGCTGCCAGCGGCCAGTTGTTGGGCGCGGGTTTGCACAGCTTGCTTGAACACCGCAGGCTTGGCGATGGCATCCACCAGACGCCAGTCCACGGCCTTTTGACCGCGCACACCTTCGACGCTGGTGCAGAAAATGTCGGCCAGGTCGTGGCGCACATGGCGCTTGTCGGTCACTCGGGTCAGGCCGCCGGTGCCGGGCAACACGCCCAGCAAAGGCACTTCAGGCAAAGACACCGAAGAAGAACGGTCGTCCACCAACACGATGTCGTCGCAAGCCAGCGCCAGCTCATAGCCGCCACCCGCGCAAGCGCCGTTCAGGGCTGCGACGAATTTCAGGCCGTCGTGCTTGCTGGAGTCTTCGATGCCGTTGCGGGTTTCGTTGGTGAACTTGCAGAAGTTGACTTTCCAGCCGTGAGTTGACACACCCAGCATGAAGATGTTGGCGCCGGAGCAGAACACACGGTCCTTCAAGCTGGTCACCACCACCGAACGCACTTCGGGGTGCTCGAAACGGATGCGTTGCAGCGCATCGTGCAATTCGATGTCCACACCCAGGTCATAGCTGTTGAGTTTGAGTTTGTAGCCAGGGCGGATGCCGGCGTCTTCGTTGATGTTGATCGACAAGGTCGCGATCTCGCCATCAAAGGCCAGGTTGATGTGCTTGTACTCGGCTGGGCTGGTCTGGTAGTTGACTTGAGGTGCTGTGCTCATGGTTGTCTCCGTCGGTGTGGAAGGGTTGATGTGGGGCAAAAAATGCATTCCAGTGCATGTTGAGCTGAAGTTTAGTGCATCTTTTCCAGCGCCGCAACATGCACTTTAATTCATTTTATAAGGGTTTACCCTATTAATCAGGAAATTTCCACTCGCCCTCATACTCCCAAGGTCAAATGCTGGCGTACCGAAGTACGCAAAGCCGCGAAGGCCTGGTCTTCGGTGCGTCCACTGGTGTTGATGTTCATATCGGCTTTCGAATAAAAAGCCGAGCGCCCTTCCAGAATGCGTTTGAGGTCTTCCATCGCCTCGCGGCTGGCGGCCATGGGGCGCATGTCGCCTTGTGCGGCCACGCGCCCCATGTGATCGGCCGCATCGGCCTGCAGCCACACGGTCGTGCAGTGCGACAACAGCAGGTTGAAATTGGCCGAGTCGGACACCAAACCACCGGGCGTGGCGATCACCACTTCGGGGTAGATCTGGATGGCTTCTTCGAGGGCTCGGCGCTCGTAACGGCGGTAGGCGTTGGCCCCATACAGGTTGTGGATTTCGCTGATCTGGCAGCCTGCAAACTGCTCAATGTCACGGCTGAGCTCGATGAAGGGAAAGCCCAGATCATCGGCCAGACGCTGGCCCAGCGAGGTCTTGCCCGCGCCGCGCAAGCCAATGAGGGCGATGCGGTTCTTGCGCTCTTGCGCGTTGCCACCCTCGCCAAACATGTCGCTCAGCTGCACACGCGCACGGCGCAAATCGGCCTCGCTGCGCTTGGAGAGCAATTCCCGAATCAGCAACCACTCGGGCGAGGTGGTGGTCACATCGCCCAGCAGCTCGGCCAGCGAGCACTGCAAGGCCTGCGCCACCTGCAACAAGACCAGCACAGACACATTGCCCGTGCCGTATTCGAGGTTGGCCAAATGGCGCTCGGACACATCGGCCGCCACCGCCACGGCGCGGCGCGTCATGCCTTTGCGCGAGCGCAAAGTGCGAACGCGCTCGCCCAGCGCCTCCAGAAAAGGGCTGCGCCTGGCATCAGACTCGGACGGTCCCGGCAAGGTGAAATCATCTGACTGCATTTTTACCTTTTACAGAGATTTAGGGAAAACCCTTAAACAAATCCAAACACAAAACATGCACTTTAATGCATACTCACTGCCAAGCACAATAATGCATGAGGCTGTGTTTATACAAGCTTATGGGCCGCTGGAAAAGTTTTTTTGCATGCACTCGAGTGCATCCCTTGAACAGGACTCTTTTTTCACACCAAAAACCCAGAGCATGACCACCGCCCGTGCCTTGCCAGCCCAGATACCAGCAGTCATCGTTCCCAAAACATCAGAAACATCCGAGGAGACAAACCATGAACCCCAGCACCACACCACCACCCACCGACTTCAATTTCGCCCAACACCTGATCGCCAGCAACGCCCATCGCGGCGGTAAAACCGCGCTGATCGACGATGTCGGCGCTGTGACATATGGCGAACTGACCGAGCAAATCCGCCGCTTTGCCGGTGGCCTGCAGGCCATGGGAATCCGGCGCGAAGAGCGCGTGCTTTTGCTCATGCAAGACAGCAGCGACTGGGTGGTGGCCTTTTTGGGATCGCTCTATGCGGGCGTGGTGCCGGTGGCCGTGAACACCTTGCTCACGGCCGAAGACTATGCCTTCATGCTGGGCAACAGTCGGGCGCAAGCGGCGCTGGTGTCGGGGGCCTTACTGCCCGCGCTGCAAACAGCCATGGACCTCGCGAAAACCGAAGTGCATCAGGTGGTGGTCTCGCGCCCTGCTGGTGCATTGACGCAGGGCCAATTCAACATGGCCGACTTGGTCGCCCAGAACAACCCGGTGCTGCCCGCCCAGACCCTGGCCGATGAACCCGCCTTCTGGCTGTATTCGTCGGGATCCACCGGCAAGCCCAAGGGCACGGTGCACAGTCAAGGCAACCTGTACTGGACGGCAGAGCTTTACGGCCAAGGCGTGCTGGACCTGCAAGAAAGCGACACCGTGTTTTCAGCCGCCAAGCTGTTCTTTGCCTATGGCTTGGGCAACGCGCTCACCTTCCCCTTGAGCGTGGGCGCCAGCGTCGTGTTGATGGCCGAGCGCCCCACACCGCAAGCCACCTTCAAGCGCCTGGTCGACCACCAGCCCACCGTGTTTTACGGTGCGCCCACCGGCTATGGCGGCATGCTGGCCAACCCCGACCTGCCCGCAAAGAGCCAAGTGGCGTTGCGCCTGTGCTCCTCAGCCGGTGAGGCGCTGCCGCGCGACATCGCCGAGCGCTGGAGCGCCCACTATGGCTGCGAAATCATCGACGGCATTGGCTCCACCGAAATGCTGCACGTGTTTTTGTCCAACCGCCCGGGCGACGTGCGTTACGGCACCACCGGCAAACCGGTGCCCGGCTACGAAGTGCAGCTGCGCCATGAAGACGGCAGCGTGGTCACCGGCCACGACGAGATTGGCGACCTGTACATCCAGGGACCCAGCAGCGCCTTGATGTACTGGAACAACCGGGACAAAACCCGCGACACCTTCCAGGGCGTGTGGACCAAGAGCGGCGACAAGTACACCCGCGACGCCGATGGCTACTACACCTACGCGGGCCGCAACGACGACATGCTCAAGGTCAGCGGCATCTATGTCTCGCCTTTTGAGGTCGAGTCCACCCTGGTGCAACACCCCGCAGTTCTTGAAGCGGCCGTCATCGGCAAGGAAGACACCGACGGCCTGACCAAGACCAAGGCCTTCATCGTTCTCAAGGCGGGCCAGAGCCTGACGCAGGAGGAGGTCAAAGCGTTCGTGAAGGAGCGCCTGGCCCCTTACAAGTACCCGCGCTTCATCGAGTTTGTGGCCGAGTTGCCCAAGACTGCCACCGGCAAGATCCAGCGCTTTCGCCTGCGTGAGCAGGAAAAAGCCCGCTGAACACCACCCTCCGGGCAGTTCACAAGGACGCCGCGCGGACCCAAAAGCGGCTTCAACGCAGGTTCAACCCTGGAGGCTCAGCCACCAGAACAGAATCGTTCACTTCAGGGCCAGTTGAAGCCAGCACTTGCTCGATCTTGCCGATCAACCACAAAGCTGCTGGCGACAACACCCGCCCTTGGGCATGGATGACCGATGTGGCCAGCGCCTGTGCGGCGGCATACTGCACATGCGGCAAGGCGACGCCTTGTGCTGCGGAAACAGCGCAGGGCCAAGCGCTGGCCATGGCCTCGTGCGTGGCAAACAAAACACAGTCATTGGACAGCATCACCGACTGCAACACCGCCACGCTGTCGCAGCTCAGCCCCACGGGCAATTCTTCGTGGTGGGGCAATTCATAAATGACCTGCAGGGCCAGTCTGGCCTGAAGCGGCAAGACCGGGCCAATGAGTTTGTAATGCCGCAAAGCCTGGCGCTGTGCCAAGGCATCCAAGGCCAGCAAAGGATGCGACTGGCGTACAAAAAAACCAAAGCGCTGGGGCGGCAAAGGGCGCACTTCAAAGTCGGCAGGCGGCGGCAAGCTGTGCGTCAACGCCACCACAAAATCGAGTTCATTGCGTTGCAACTTGCCCCGCAACCGCTGCCAGTTGCCAATGTCCACATCTATTGTGAGACCCGGTTTTTCTCGCACCTGCTCGATGAGCAAACGGGTCAGAAAAGCTTCAGCTGGGAAAACCCCCACGCCGAAATGCACATGCCCCGAGTCCACCCCGACCAGTTGCTGCGCCTCGCGCTTGAGGCTTTCGGCATCACCCAAAATTTGCAAGGCCCGGGGCAAGATGCGCTGCCCGGCTTCCGTCAGACTCACGCCCTCATGGGCCCGGTTGAGCAGTTGCAAGCCCAAGGACTCTTCCAGCGTCTGAATGCTGCGCGTGAGCGCCGGCTGAGTCAGATTCAGGCGCATCGCTGCCTTGAGGAAAGATTTTTCCTCGGCAATGACGGCCAAGTGTTCCAGCCTGCGCAGATTCAACATATAAAAATATTTTATAAAAATTCTATTTTTTTGCAATTGTTTTTATTCAGCGTACCCCCTAAGCTGAATCCGGCGCATGCGCCTAGCCAATCTGGCGTCATCGACAAAAAACAACGGAGACCTCCATGACATCAACACGCAAGTCTTTCCATTCACGCCAGCGTCGGACCTGGGCCAGCGCCCTGCTCGCCAGCCTGTGCATGGGGCCGCTGGGCAGCCTGGCCTTTGCACAAGACGTTGCCTGGCCCACGCCCGGCAAACCTGTGCGCATCGTGGTCCCCTTCCCGGCCGGATCTGGCTCTGATGGGCTGGCCCGCACGATTGCACGCAAATTGAGCGAGGACACTGGCGGCAACTTTGTCGTAGACAACAAACCCGGAGCGGGCACGCTGATCGGCGCCCAAGACGTGGCACGAGCGGCCAACGACGGCCACACCTTGCTCTACACCATCGTCGTCACCCACACCCAAAACCCACATCTTTACAGCAAACTGCCCTACGACCCGTTCAAGGACTTCACGCCCATCACCCAAGTGGCCCGCTCGGCCACGGTGCTGGTGGTCAACAAGGAGTCGCCCTTCAACTCGGTGCGCGACATGCTCAACTTTGCGCGCAGCAATCCCGGCAAACTGAACTTCGCCTCGTTCAGCCAAGGCTCAACCTCGCACCTGAATGCCGAGATGCTGATGATGCGCAGCAACACCCAGATGGTGCATGTGCCCTACAAAGGCACGCCAGACGCCACACGAGCGCTGATGGCAGGCGATGTTCAGTTTTATTTTGACGGCACGGCCACTGCAGTTGAAGGTGCCAAGGCGGGTCGATTCAAGCTCCTGGCTGTCGCCGCCGACAAGCGCTTGAGTGTCCTGCCCGACTTGCCAACCATGACCGAGGCTGGGGTGGAAGGCATCGACATCGTGGGCTGGCAGGGCTTTTTTGCACCCGGCAACATGTCGCCTGCTTTGACCAAAAAAATCTCTGATGCCATGGGCCGCGCTTTGAAATCGACCGAGGTGAGCCAAATGATCACCAACCAGGGCAATGAAGTCAGCGGCGCTGGCCCTGAAGAGTTTGCCCGCATCGTCAAACGCGACCATGAACGCTGGGGCACCGTGATCAAACGCCTAAACATCAAGCTCGACTGACCTCACACCAACCCCGATCCCACAAGGACAACCCCATGCACGATCTCGTGATTCGCGGCGGCAGCCTCATCGACGGCACCGGCGCTCCAGCCCAAGCGGGCGACATCGCCATTGACCAAGGCGTCATCAGCCAAGTGGGCGGCAAGGCAGGGCCGGCCCGCCGCACCCTCGACGCCCAAGGCGCGATGGTGACGCCCGGCTGGATTGACATCCACACCCACTACGACGGCCAGGCCACCTGGGACCCCTACCTCTCACCTTCCACGGCGCACGGCGTCACCAGCGTGGTCATGGGCAACTGCGGCATGGGCTTTGCCCCAGTCAAGCCCGACAAACGCGACTGGCTGATCTCGGTCATGGAAGGCGTGGAAGACATTCCCGGCGCGGTGCTGTCCGAAGGCATCCAGTGGGATTGGGAAAGCTTCCCCGAGTACATGGACGCCCTGGCGCGCCGCCCCAAGGCCCTGGACATCGCCACGCAAATCCCCCACTCGGCCGTGCGGGCCTATGTGATGGGCGAGCGCGGCATCCAGCACGACGAAACCACGCCCGACGACCTGTTCGAGATGTGCAACATCGTTCGCGAAGCCCTGAAGGCCGGGGCCTACGGCTTTTCCACCTCGCGCACCTTTTTGCACAAATACGACCAGCGCAAATACCCGCCAGGCACCTTTGCCACCGGTGAAGAAATCTCCACCCTCGGCCAGGTGTTGGGCGAGGTGGGTCACGGCGTGTTGCAGATGACGTCGAACCACATCTCGATGCACCACGAGATCCCATGGATGCGCAATCTGGCCCTCAAAAACAAGCTGCCCGTGCTGTTCAACCTGCAGCAAACCGACCCGGCCCCGGACCTCTGGAAAGACATTCTGGGCACCCTCAAGGAAGCCCATGCGCACAACATTCCTCTGTATGGCGGCATCTGCGGCCGACCCGTGGGCCTGCTGTTTTCTTGGCACAGCAGCTTGCACCCGTTCATCGTCAGCCCGGCCTATCTGGAGATCGCCAAGCTGCCCTGGCCCGAGCGCATCGCCCGGCTGCGCCAGCCCGAAGTGCGCCAGGCCATCCTGAGCGGCGAGCGCCTGCGCACCGATGAGCGCATGCGCGTCATGTTTGGCAACTTCCACAAAATCTACCGCCTGGCCGACAACCCGGACTACGAGCCCGAAGCCAGCGAAAGCGTCAAAGCCATGATGCAAGCCCAGGGCCGCAGCGGCCTGGAAGTGGTGTACGACCTGATGATGGAACGCGAGGGCATGGCCATGCTCTATTACCCCAGCTTCAACTACTCGTATGGCAACCTCGACCACCTGCACGAATGGCTGCAGAGCGATGTGACCGTCAACAGCCTGTCGGACGGCGGCGCGCACTGCAACTACATCTGCGACGTCAGCATGCCCACCTTCATGCTGACGCACTGGAGCCGCTCACGCACCCGGGGCGACAAGTTCAGCGTAGAAGCCATGGTCAAACGCCAAACCCATGACACCGCACGCATCTACGGCATGAACGACCGGGGCACGTTGCAAGTGGGTAAAAAAGCCGACATCAACATCATCGATTACAACAAGCTGCGGCTGTACGCCCCCGAGATGGTCTACGACCTGCCCGCAGGCGGACGGCGCCTGACGCAGCGCTGCGATGGCTACATCGCCACCTTGGTGGCTGGCCAGCCCATCTTTGAGAACCAGCAAGCCACTGGCGCGCTGCCAGGTCAGCTGATGCGGGCTGGCCAAAAGGGCTGATGGCTCTGGTTGAAGGCACAAAGGGCGCCTGATGGCGCCCTTTGTGCGTCCAAGATCCACGCCAAGAACGTGATGTTCAAGCCACTGTGATCAGCATGATCAGGTGTCTTTGCTGACCTTGATGGTCGGGAACTTGCTGGAAAAGTCCTTGGCCTTGGCCGCGATTTTCACCGCCACTTGACGCGCCACAGCCTTGTAAATCTGGGCCACTTCGCCGTCGGGGTCAGACACCACGGTGGGTTTGCCGTTGTCGGCCTGCAAACGAATTTGCATGTCCAGAGGCAGTGCGCCCAGGTAATCCATGCCGTATTCGGCGGCCATTTTCTTGCCCCCATCAGCGCCAAAAATGTGCTCCACATGGCCGCAGTTCGTGCACACGTGAACCGCCATGTTCTCGACCAAGCCCAAAATCGGCACGCCGACTTTTTCGAACATCTTCACACCTTTTTTGGCGTCCAGCAGGGCAATGTCCTGCGGGGTGGTCACGATCACCGCGCCTGTCATGGGAACGCGCTGGGACAGCGTCAGCTGGATGTCGCCCGTGCCGGGTGGCATGTCCACGATCAAATAATCCAGCTCTTTCCAGTTGGTCTGGCGCAGCAGCTGCTCCAGCGCCTGGGTGGCCATGGGGCCGCGCCAGATCATGGCCTCGTCCTGACTCACCAAGAAACCAATCGACATGACCTGCACGCCGTAGTTCTCCATGGGCTCCATGGTCTGGCCGTCCTCGCTCTCGGGACGGCCTTCGATGCCCATCATCATGGGTTGGCTGGGGCCATAGATGTCGGCGTCCAGCAAGCCCACCTTGGCGCCCTCAGCGGCGAGCGCCAGCGCCAGGTTGACGGCGGTGGTGCTCTTGCCCACGCCGCCCTTGCCCGAGGCCACAGCCACGATGTTTTTGACCTGAGGCAGCAGTGCCACACCGCGCTGGGCGGCGTGAGCCGTGATCTTGCTGGTCACGTTGGCCGACACATTGGCCACACCGGCCACGGTTTTGGCAGCCGCAATCAGTGCTTGACGCAAAGCCGGGATCTGGCTTTTGGCGGGATAACCCAACTCCACGTCAAACGACACATCCGAGCCTTCGACTTGCAGGTTCTTCAGCGTTTTGGTGGATACGAAATCTTTGCCCGTGTTCGGGTCAATGACGGTTTGTAATGCTTGCAGGAGTTGTTCTGTGGTCGCCATGGTCACTTTCTAGAATGGGCCGAAGTTTACCGACAAGCCAGCCCATACACCCTAAAATCACCGATTCCCCTACAAATTGCCCCACCATGTCTGCCCCCAACGTGCCCCGCCAGCTTTTCGTCACCACCGCCCTGCCATACGCCAACGGCAATTTCCACATCGGCCACATCATGGAATACATCCAGGCCGACATCTGGGTCCGGTTCCAGCGCATGCAGGGCAGCCAAGTCAACTTTGTGGGCGCCGACGACACGCATGGGGCGCCGATCATGATCGCGGCCGAAAAAGCGGGCAAAACGCCCCAGCAGTTTGTGGCCGACATTGCTGCCGGCCGCAAGCCTTATTTGGACGGCTTTCACATCCAGTTTGACAACTGGCACAGCACCGACGCGCCCGAAAACCACGAACTGGCCCGCCAGATTTACCGTGACCTGCGCGACATCAGCGCCGAAAAAGGCGGCTCACTGATCGAAGTGCGCGCTGTGGAGCAGTTCTTTGACCCGCAAAAGAACATGTTCTTGCCGGACCGTTACATCAAAGGCGAATGCCCCAAGTGCCATGCCAAAGACCAGTACGGTGACAACTGCGAGGTCTGCGGCTCGGTGTACGCGCCCACCGATCTGATCAACCCGTTCTCCACGCTCAGCGGTGCCAAGCCCGAATTGAAAAGTTCGGAGCATTTCTTCTTCAAACTGTCAGACCCGCGCTGTGTCGAATTTTTGCAAAAGTGGACGCAAGACGGCAAGCTGCAGCCCGAGGTGGCCAACAAGGTCAAAGAATGGTTCAGCGTGCGCACCAACCCCGACGGCACGACCAGCGAAGGCCTGGGCGACTGGGACATCTCGCGCGATGCGCCCTACTTCGGCATCGAAATTCCCGACGCACCAGGCAAGTACTTTTATGTCTGGCTGGACGCGCCTGTGGGTTATTTGGCTTCACTCAAGAACTTGCTGGACCAGCGCGGCGAAGACTACAACGCCTACATGGCTAACCCTCAGCTAGAGCAGATCCACTTCATCGGCAAAGACATCGTCACCTTCCACACCCTGTTTTGGCCAGCCATGCTGCATTTCAGCGGCCGCAAAACGCCCAACCAGGTGAACGTGCACGGCTTTTTGACGGTGAACAACGGCGAGAAGATGAGCAAGAGCCGGGGCACGGGTCTGGACCCGCTCAAGTATTTGAGCCTGGGCATGAACCCCGAGTGGCTGCGCTACTACCTGGCAGCCAAACTCTCGGCACGCAACGAAGACATCGACTTCAACGCCGACGATTTTCTGGCGCGAGTCAACTCCGATTTGATTGGCAAATTTGTAAATATAGCAAGCCGTACTGCTCCTTTTTTTACCAAATACCTGAACAACCGAATGCCTGAAATTGAGATGACTCTCTTTCAAGGGGTGGCTCCAATCACTGCAAATACCGCTGGGTTTGCCGTTGCCGTTCAAAATAGCGTTTCAATACGAGATGCATTTGAATCACGGGAATACAGCAAAGCACTTCGGCTGGTCATGGAAGTGGCCGATGCTCTGAACAAAGAGTTTGATGGCTTCAAGCCATGGGTATTAGCAAAGACGGCTGACACCGATCCGATTGCGAAGAAAAACTTAGAGCAAATATGCGCTTCATCAATGGCTGGTTTCAAAGCTCTTGCTCTGTTTCTCAAACCCGTATTACCTGAGCTAATCAGCGAGGCTGAAAAATATCTGAATTGCGAACCGCTCAAATGGTCTGACCTAACATTACCGATTGATCCAAATCGCTTTATCCCGCCAGGGCATAAATTTGGCGAATTTAAATCTCTCATGCAACGTGTCATCCCTGAACAACTTGACGCCCTATTCGCGCCACCAGCCGTAGTTGAAGAAAAGCTCATCCCCGGCGGCGAGCCGATCGCCGAGACCATCTCCATCGACGACTTCACCAAAATCGATCTGCGCATCGCCCAAATCGTGAATTGCGAACCCGTGGAAGGCTCGGTCAAGCTGCTGCGCCTGACGCTCGATGTTGGCGAAGGACGCATGCGCAATGTGTTCAGCGGCATCGCCAGCATGTACCAACCCGAAGACCTGATCGGCAAACTCACAGTCATGGTGGCCAACTTGGCCCCGCGCAAGATGAAATTTGGGGTCAGCGAGGGCATGGTGCTGGCCGCCAGCCATGCCGACGACAAGACCGATGCGGGCATTTACGTGCTGCACCCCTGGCCCGGTGCCAAGCCTGGCCTGCGCATCCACTGAACCGATGAAAAGCTGCACATGTTTCCTCTGATCCGCGGATGGACCGATGTGCAGCGAAGCCCAGAGGCCAATTTGCGGCTGGGGCTGGTGCTGACATTCGTTGCCGGGGCCACCAACGCCGGGGGCTTTTTGGCGGTGGGCAGCTACACCTCACACATGACGGGCATTGTGTCTTCGGTGGCCGACGACCTGGTGTTGGGCAACATGACCTTGGCGCTGGCGGGCGTGGTTTGCCTGGGGGCCTTTGTCTCTGGGGCCATGTGCACCGCGATCATGGTCAACTGGGGCCTGCGACTGCAGCTTCGCAGCAGCTACTGCCTCCCGCTTTTGCTGGAATCGGCCGCCTTGCTGGTGTTTGGAATTTTTGGCACCGCCATTGCCGCCTGGTCGCAGCAGTTTGTCCCGCTCACAGTCCTGTTGCTGTGCTTCATCATGGGCCTGCAAAACGCGGTCATCACCAAAATATCCAAGGCCGAAATCCGCACCACGCACATCACCGGGCTGGTGACCGACCTGGGCATTGAGTTGGGCAAACTTGTGTACATGAACCGGCGCCCACACGGCCACAGGGTGCGTGCCGAGCGCCAGCGCCTGAGGGTACAACTGGTCCTGGTGTTGGGCTTTTTTATGGGTGGGCTGACCGGGGCGCTGGGTTTCAAGCACTGGGGCTTCATCACCACCGTGCCGTTGGCAGCCACGCTCTGGATTTTGTGTCTGCGGCCTTTGCTCCTCGACCTGCGCGGTCGTGCCACATAATGGAACGCCCAGAACAAACATGAGAGACACATGAACTGGATGCGGGCCAAGCGTTTTTTTCGCCCCCGTTTGCTCGACAGCATGCACGGCTACAACCGAGCGGGCTTCACCCAAGACGTGGGCGCTGGCATCGCTGTGGGCGTGGTGGCCCTGCCCCTGGCCATGGCCTTTGCCATCGCCTCCGGCCTCAAACCCGAGGCTGGCCTGTTCACCGCGATCATGGCGGGCTTTTTGATCTCGGCCCTGGGTGGCAGCCGGGTGCAAATCGGCGGTCCAGCCGGGGCATTCATTGTCATCGTCTACGGCATCGTCGAGCGCTATGGCCTGGCCAACCTGATCTTGGCCACCGCCATGTCGGGCGTGCTGCTGTTTTTGATGGGCTTGTTCCGTCTGGGCACGCTGATCCGCTTCATCCCGGTGGCGGTGGTGATTGGGTTCACCAACGGCATCGCGGTGCTGATCATGTTGTCGCAAATCAAGGATTTTCTGGGCCTGAAAGTGGCCACCATGCCGGCCGATTTCTTTGGCATCCTGAACACACTGTGGCTGAACCTGCACACAGCCAATCTGGCCGCCTTGTTGCTGGCCCTGACGTCCTTGTCGCTGGTGGTGGGCTGGTTGCGCATGAGCCGTCGCTTGACGGACACCCGCTACCGCTGGGCCAGCATGCTGCCCGGCTCCATCGTGGCGCTGGTGGTGGCCACTTTCACCACTTGGCTGCTGAACTTGCCCGTGGAGACGATTGGCAGCAAGTTTGGGGGCATCCCCTCGTCCCTGCCGGGCTTTGCTTGGCCCGAGTTCAGCTGGGACAGCGCCCGCTTTTTGCTCATGCCCACGCTGACCCTGGCCCTCCTGGGTGCAGTTGAATCGCTGCTGTGCGCCCGCATTGCCGACGGCATGATCGGTGACCGACACAACCCCAACCAGGAACTGATGGCGCAGGGCGTGGCCAATTTCGTGACGCCATTTTTTGGTGGCATGCCCGCCACCGGCACCATTGCCCGCACCGTGACCAACATCAAAAGCGGCGGCACCACCCCGATTTCGGGCATGGTGCATGCGCTGACCTTGCTGGTTATGGTGCTGGTGGCCGCCCCCCTGGCCGGGCACATCCCACTGGCGGCGCTGGCGGCGATCTTGATGTTTGTGGCTTGGAACATGGGGGAATGGCGCGAATTCATGCACCTGCGCCAGTACCGCTTGCCCTACCGCGTCACCCTGCTGGCGGTGTTTTTCCTGACTGTGGTGTTTGACCTGACGGTGGCCGTCGAAGTGGGCCTGATCGCCGCTTGCCTGACCTTCATCTACCGCATCTCCAGCCTCAGTCGCAGCGAGGGCGTGACCCGCATGGAGCAACCGGGTCTGGCTGGATTTGAACACCAGGTTCAAGCCTGGCGCTTGTACGGCGCGCTGTTTTTTGGGGCGGTCAAACTGATCGAATCCATCGAAGACCAGATCAGCACACCCACGCTGGTGCTGGACCTTAAAAACGTCATTTACATCGACTCGTCCGGGGCCGATGCAATGATGAACCTGGTCGAGACCTGTCGCAAGAAACAAGTGCACCTCATCGTGTGCGGCCTGACGCACCAGCCACTGGACATGGCTCGGCGCAGTGGTCTGGTGAAACACCTGCAGGCACACCTGCAACCCGACCTGAGCAGCAGCGTGGCCTTGGCCGTCAGCCTGAGCGCAGAACCGGCCCGCTAAAATGCACTCATTCCGGTTCTGATGGTCTTCAGGGGCTACCAGAACCCTTTTGTTTTTGCCCACACGGATTGCCCACCATGTCTTTTTTTCGCCGCCCCGATTACGCTTCCGACACCACCTTGTTCATTGACCAACTCAAGGCCCAGCGCCCCGAACTCGAAGCCGAACAGCGCCAAGGTCGCGGCCTGCTGTGGGACAAGCCGATTGACCGCGACATCCAGGCCGATTTCAAGCAAGGCCGCGTGGCGCAAAAACCTTACGTGTACCAGACGAAAGCCTGAACTTCGCTGGGTCTGTACTGACCCTCCCGGCCCCATTTTTCAAGCCCAACCGACCCCGTGAGCACCGACACCCCCAAGCCCCTGCAGCTTCCCGAAGCCATGGCCAGTGCGGCCATGCCAGCCGTGGTCGACCAGGTGGCGCTGGCCCGCTTGTATGGCGAGCCACTGTTCGCGATGCCCAGCGACCTGTACATCCCGCCGGATGCGTTGGAGGTGTTCTTGGAGGCCTTTGAAGGTCCGCTGGACTTGCTGCTGTACCTGATCCGCAAGCAAAACTTCAACATCCTGGATATCCCGATGGCGGGCGTGACACGCCAGTACCTGAGCTATGTCGACGAAATTCGCCAGCGCAACCTGGAGTTGGCCGCCGAATACCTCTTGATGGCAGCCATGCTGATCGAGATCAAGTCGCGCATGCTGCTGCCGCCCAAAAGGGCGCCTGAGGGCGAAGAGGCCGAAGACCCGCGTGCCGAATTGGTGCGTCGCCTGCTCGAGTACGAGCAGATGAAGCTGGCTTCGATGCAGTTGAACGTGATCCCGCAATACGGCCGCGATTTCCTGCAGGTCCAGGTCTACATCGAGCAAAGCCTGCAACCGCGCTTTCCCGATGTGGGCATGGACGAGCTGCAATCGGCTTGGCGCGACATCCTCAAACGTGCCAACCTGGTACAACACCACAAGATCAGCCGAGAAGAACTCAGCGTGCGCGAGCACATGAGCATCGTGCTCAAGCACCTGCAAGGGCGCAAATTTGTGGAGTTTGAACACCTGTTCGACCCGAGTTTGGGCGTGCCGGTGCTGGTGGTCTCCTTCATCGCCCTGCTGGAGCTGGCCAAGGAAACACTGATCGAGATCACCCAGGCCGAGGCCTTTGCGCCGATTTACGTGCGCCTGGCTTACACACCCAACTGATCGATGGTTGTCAGTGGCTGCGCCCGCTACGAAACATGCCGTGGGTTTTGCGATTGAGCACGCCTTGAGCGGCCAGTTTGTTCATGGAAGGGCTGGCATGGGCGTGGGTGATGGCCATCCCTAAGGCATCGGCCGCGTCTTGCCTAGGCAGCACGGGCAACTGCAGCAAGCGCTTGACCATTTCCTGAATTTGCGATTTGGCCGCTCGACCGTGTCCGGTGACCGATTGCTTCATTTGCAATGCGGTGTATTCGGCCACGGGCAAGTCGCACGACACCAAGGCTGTGACGGCGCAGCCCCGCGCCTGACCCAAGAGCAAGGTCGCTTGCGGGTTGACGTTGACAAACACGATTTCAACCGAGGCCACATCGGGTTGGTAACGCGCGGTGATTTCACGCACGCCGTCGTAGATGATTTTCAACCGGGCAGGCAGGTTGCCCATTTCACCGCGTGTGGTCTCGATCACGCCGCTGGCGACATACTTCAGGCGCGATCCGGTGATCTCGATGACGCCAAAGCCAGTGGTTTGCAAGCCAGGGTCGATGCCCAAGATTCGAATACTGGCGGGGGCTGGGGTACTCAGGCTCATGGCAGGACCACGTCGTTCATGCGGGCCATGATGGTCTCCGCACGCCGCGCCAAATAGGGCGACTGCGCGAGTTTTTCAAAATAACGCGGACGTGGCAGCATCACGGCCAGCCGTGCAGCCTCCCATGCGTTCAGGCGAGCGGCGCTTTTGCGAAAGTAGTGCTGCGCCGCCGCCTCGGCACCAAAAACGCCCTCGCCCCATTCCACACTGTTGAGGTATATCTCCAAAATGCGCTCTTTGCTGAGCAAAGACTCCAGCATCAGTGCCAGCACCATCTCTTGCCCCTTGCGCAGCAGCGTGCGCTCACCCGACAAAAACAGGTTTTTGGCCAACTGCTGGGTGATGGTGGAGCCCCCCACAATTTTGACGTCCACCGGTTTGTCAGGTTGACGTTGGGCGCGTTTCTCGGCCTTCGCTTTGGCTTGGGCGTTTTTCTCCCAGGCTTTTTCAAGGGACTGCCACCAGATGCCGTGGTGCTGGGTGAAGGCCGCGTCCTCAGAGGCGATCACGGCGCGTTGCAAACCTTTGGAGATGTCTTGCAATGCCACCGACTCTTGCCGCCAAGGCAATTGCCCCTGACGCACCAGGATTTGCCAAGCTTGCGACCGCTGGAAGCTGGTCGATTCTGGCGCGAGCCAATTCATGCCCAAGATGCGCAGGGCAAAAAACAGCTGCAGGCACACACCCGCCATGACCAGCAAGAGCAACCAGCGTCCCAAAGCGCGCATCAACCCGTCTCCTTGTGGCTTGCATTCAATCGCGTCATGGTTAACCCTGTTCAGCCGCCATCATCTTGGTTCCCAATGTGTCATCGCGCGAAAAGTGAAAGCGCGTGACGACCACGATTTGATCGGCTTGGGCCCGCATTTGAGGGGTGAAATGGCCAAACGGTGCGGCATGGCGAACAATGGCTACAGCACGTTCATCGAGCAAGGGCTGGCCCGACGAGCGCGCCACTTCGGTGCCCAGCAACTGCCCCCGACTGTCCACGGTGATCACCATGGTCAGCTGTCCATAAAGTTTTTCCCCTGCTGCCTCCGGAAAGTTCAAGGTGCCCCGGTACTCGATGGTGCGGCGCATTTTGTCGTAGTAAATCGCATAGACCACCTCTTGCGTGGCGGGGCTGATGTAGCGCTTGCGGGCCGCACCCTGAGTTTGGTCCACGCGTTGCTCGATTTGCGCCATCTGGCGTGCCAGTTGCTGCTGACGCTGCACCTTGGACTCACGATCAGGACTGTCGGCCCGATCGCCTGCATTTTCACGGTTGAGCACGGCCAACTCATCCTTGAGTTGTGTCAACAAATGCATTTGCTGCATTTTGAGCACTTCGATTTTTTGTTGGGTCGCGCTCAGGTCCATGCCCGGTTCAGCGTTCATCGCAGTTGGCAAGGGCGAGCTGGAGATGCGCACCTGAGGCACCTCGCCGCCGCCAGCCAAACGCACCTGGGCCAAGGCCTGGGCTTCTTGGGGAAGTTCCTGACTGCGCGCATTGACCAAAATCACTTCCAGCGGGGTGTCCTGAAAGACACGGTTGTAGGCCTCGGGTGCCCCAAACCGGCAACCCACCAAACCCGCATGGACGGCCACCGACAGGCCCAATGCCCAGCTCAGGCCCTGGTGCGAAAAAGGCTGCAAACGGCCCGCAGTGGGGCGAGCCGCACCGCCAGAGCGTGTTTTTTCCTCAGGGCGCATGGAGGGGTGTGCTGTCATTCAGGTCCACCGCGATGGTCACCGGGCCCGCAGGCAGGTTGTCATCGTCCTCGGCCTCTGGTTCAGCTTCTTCGGCACCAGCGCCTTGGCCTTCGGCGTCCAGGTGTGCGATCACGGTGCCACGCACATCCAGGGCCATCAGATCCACGTCGGCCAACTTGACGCGCACGCGTGCACCACGAGGCAAGTTCTGTGCGCCCATGGCGCTGAACATCAATGGCAAGTCGTCAGCGCGTACCAACCAGATACCACCTCCCATCTCCTTGACCAGACTGGCGTCCAACTCCTCGATGCTGTGCTGCTGCACATGGCGCAGCGTCCAGTAGCGCTCCATGCTGGACTGCACGCTGTTGTAGGCGCTGTAGGCCGCATCGAAGCCGCTGATGATGGAAAACAACTCGGCGTCTTTGGGTTTGAAGGGCGCGGCCAAGGCGGCCGTGGCGCCATGCTTGGCACAGGCGATGATTTGCCACTGGTTGACCAGGTCGGTGTAACGGCGCAGCGGCGAGGTGCTCCAGGCATAGCTGGGCACGCCAATGCCGGCATGCGGCAACGCTTTCGTGCCCATGCGCACCTTGACGCCAGGGGCCAAACTGGCCTGGCTGCGGTAGATGCCAGGCACACCCAGACTGGCCATCCACTGGCCCCAGGTGCTGTTGGCCAGGATCATAGCCTCGGCCACCATCAAATCGAGCGGCGCACCGCGTTTGCGGGTGGTGATCAACACGGTCTCGTCTCCCGTAGGCGGCGTGTCGCTGCTGCCCCGCTCGAGCTTGAAGCTGTAGTCCGGTCGGTTGAAATTTTCGGGTTTGCCGCGCACCACTTCGCGCCGCGCCTTGAGGGTTTGCGCCAGACGCCAGTAAAACGCCAGCGTATCGCGGCTGACTGGCACATCGGCATGGTCGCTGAGGTCTTCGCCCTCCAGCCATTCACGGGTGATGCGCTCGTCGAGCTGGTCGTGGCGCAAGTTGACCAAAATCGGCACGCGCTCCAGACGGGTAACCGCGCTTTGCACCTCCAGCGTGTCTTCGCTGAAGCTCACATACAAGGACACTGCCGGGCAGTCACGCCCTTCAATCAGGGTGTAGGCCTGCACCACGCTGTCTGGCAGCATGGTGATTTTGTAACCCGGCATGTAAACGGTGGACAGGCGGGCGCGGCCGAGCAGGTCTACCGGACCGCCAGGGCTCAGCGCCAGCCCTGGCGCAGCGATGTGAATGCCCACGGTGACCGTGCCCGTGCCCAGGCCCTGCAGGGAAAGGGCATCGTCGATTTCGGTGGTGTGTGAATCATCAATCGAAAACGCCTGCACCGGCGCCAGTGGCAACTCGTCGGTGATGGCGGGCGCTTGCAAGGGGGGAAAGCCCGTGCCCTTGGGGAACAGGTCAAACAAGAACCGTTGCCAATGAAAATCCCAAGGCGAAGCGATGGCCCCTGCGTTTTGCAGCAAGTCCAAAGGCGCCGTCTGACTGCTTTTGCTGGCCTCGACCACGGCCTTGTACTCGGCGGTGTTTTTGTCGGGTCGAAACAGAATTTTGTAGAGCTGCTCGCGGATCGGCTCAGGGCAAGTGCCCGCCACCAGATCGTCCGACCAGGCTTCGATCTGGGCCTGGACCTGCTTTTTCTTCTCGATGGCCAAAAGGGCTTGCTGCACGATCTCGGCGGGGGCTTTGCGAAAACGCCCTTTGGCCCCCCCCCGGCGGAAGTAATGCGGCGCTTCGTGCAAACGCAGCAAGGCCGCCACCTGCTCGGTGGTGCTGGCGTTGTTGCTGAAATAGTCTTTGGCCAGGTCGCCAAAGCCGAACTCCTCGTCCGGGGCGCATTCGTAGGCCAGTTCCAACTCGATGGTTTGACTCAGCACCCCCGCCTCGGCCAGCAAAGCGGCCGGGGTCGGTTTGTCAAACCTGAGCAGCATGTGGGCCGCCTTGACCTTGACCCGTTTGCCAGAGTCGAGTTCGACCTGCGCGGAAGCCTCGGCTTCGGCCATGATCCGTCCGGCCATGAATTTGCCGGCATCTTCAAATAATACGTACATGGCCTGATTTTCCCATGCCACCTGGGCATTCGGCCCGGCGGGGTTCACGCCAATTGCAGAAATTCAAGGATTTGCGGCAAGTGCTCGTCAAAATCGCTCAAGGCGTGGTCGCTCCCGTCGACCAGACGCACCTGCCCGGCCTGGTGGCGGGCCAGCATTTCGCGCCAGTCCAGCACCTCGTCGCCCTTGGCGATCAAGGCCAGCGTAGCGGGCTGGGTTGGCGAGGGCTGACTTTCGAGCTGCTTCAGCTCTTGCACATGAGCGGGTTCAAAAAAGATTTTTTGAGAGGGGTCTTGCCAGACCGGGTGCTCGCCGATGAAGCGGGCCAGATCGCGCGAGGGATGCACGGCCGGGTTGATCAGCACAGCAGGAACGCGCCAATACGCCGACAACCAGGCTGCATAAAAGCCACCGAGCGAAGAACCCATCACCGCCATCTGTCCGCGCGGCCAAGCGGCCATGCCGTCGAGCAACAGGGCCATGGCCTGCATTGGCGAAGCGGGCAGCTGCGGACACCACCAGGTGACACCGGGGTGCTCAGCCTGCACCCACTTGGCCATGATTTGGGCCTTGGCCGACTGTGGCGACGACCTGAAACCGTGCAGGTAAAGCAAATGGGTGGTGAGCACGGAGCGTCAGATTTCGATTTTGGAGCCCAGCTCGACCACTGCATTCGTGGGCAGGTTCAAAAACGCGGCCGCTCCGCTGGCGTTGTGGTGCATGTTGGCAAACAGTTTTTCGCGCCAAGTGGCCATGCCCCCGCCAATGGTGGGGATCACGATATCGCGTGACAGGAAATAACTGGTCGTCATCGGGTCGAGCTTGTAGCCTTCGCCCTCAATGCTGGCCAAGGCACTGGGCAAGTCGGGGTTGTCCTTGAAGCCATAGTTGACGATGACTTGCCAGGAATCGTGTCCAAGCGGCGTCACCTCCAATCGCTGACCCAAGTCCACACGCGGCACCTCGTGGCTGCGCACGGTGACAAACAGGTTGCGCTCATGCAAGACCTTGTTGTGCTTGAGGTTGTGCAGCAAGGCGTTGGGCACCGTACCCGTCTCGGCCGTCAAAAACACGGCCGTGCCTTCTACGCGCGTGGGCGGCGAGACGAACACCGCCTCCAAGAAATCGGGCAAACGCAAAGCATCCGAGCGCAAAGATGCGTTGAGCAAACGGCGGCCATCGTGCCAAGTCAACATCAAGGTGAACACAGCCGCGCCAATGAACAAGGGGAACCAACCACCGTCCAAGAGTTTGAACATGTTGGAGGCCCAAAACGCCAGATCCACCACGAAGAAAAAGCCCGTCGCACCGATGCACAGCGCCAAGGGCAGCTTCCAGGCGTAGCGGATCACAAAGAAAGTGAGCACAGTGGTGATCAGCATGTCGGTGCACACCGCAATGCCATAGGCCGCCGCCAGGTTGCTGGACGACTTGAACATGACCACGGCCAACACAATGGCCACAAACAAACCCCAGTTCACAAAGGGCATGTAGATTTGACCGGTGTCGGTTTCGCTGGTGTGTTGCACCTGCAAGCGCGGCAGGTAGCCCAATTGAATGACCTGCTTGGTCACGCTGAAAGCGCCAGAAATCAAGGCTTGCGAGGCGATGACGGTGGCCATGGTGGCCAGACCCACCAAGGGTATCAAAGCCCAGTCGGGTGCCATCATGTAAAACGGGTTTTTCACGGCCTCGGGATTGGACAGCAGCAAGGCGCCTTGACCAAAATAGTTCAGCACCAAGCAGGGCATGACCACGCTGAACCAGGCCAGGCGAATGGGTTGTTTGCCAAAGTGCCCCATGTCGGCATACAGGGCTTCAGCACCAGTGACGCACAGGACCACTGCGCCCAAAATGATGAAGGTGATGCCCGGCTCATTCCACATGAAGCCCAGCGCGTGATGCGGGCTGATGGCCAACAGGATCTCAGGGCGTTGCACGATGTGCGACACGCCCAAGACCGCAATGGCAAGGAACCACACCAGCGTGATGGGACCAAAAAATTTGCCAATGCCCGCGGTGCCGCGCTTTTGCACCCAAAACAACAGGAACAAGATGACCAAGGTGAGCGGGATCACCGCCTTTTTGAAGTTCGGGGAGATGATCTCCAGGCCTTCAACGGCGGAGAGAACGGAAATGGCGGGCGTGATCACGCCGTCGCCATAAAACAAGCAAGTGCCAAAAATACCGACCACCAGCAAGACTTTGCGCAACTGGGGCTTGTCCTTGACCGACTGTGAAGCGAGCGCCAACATGGCCACCAAGCCGCCTTCGCCGTGGTTGTCGGCGCGCAGCACCAGAACCACGTACTTGACCGACACAATGGTGGTCAGGGTCCAAAAGAAGATGGAGAGAATGCCGTAGACGTTGTCGTGCGTGAAGGGCACATGGCCGGAGCCAAAGACCTCTTTCATGGCGTACAGCACGCTGGTGCCGATGTCGCCGTAGACCACGCCAATGGCGCCCAAGGTCAGGGCGGCGAGTGAGGATTTTGTTGAGGACACAAAAAAAAGCCTGACAGAAGTCAGGCTTAGTGACTGAGATGCGCCCTATTTTGCGCCCACTTCAGGCGGTCTGTCATGGCCCCATTGGCGAATATGTTGCAGCGCAACAACTATTGACAACTTGAAGAAAGAAGCAAAGTTTGTAGTCCGCCAAATCACATATTTCAGGTCCCCCACAAGCCAAAAACCGACGCTTCAGTCGTACACCTCGGCCTCCGGGTCGGTCGCTTCGAGCTCATAGCTGGCCGCCAGCATGGCCAAACGGCCAATCACGCCATACATGTAAAAGCGGTTGGGCACGCTGGCACCGGGTTTGACGCCAGGCTGGGGCAGGTGCGGGGTGTCGGCAAAGGCCAAGGGCACAAAACTGGCACCTGGCGCATTCAGGTTCTCGTCCACGCCGCGCTCGGCATGCACCCGATAGAAACCGCCGACCACATAGCGGTCCATCATGTACACCACCGGTTCGGCCACCGCATCGTTGATGCGCTCGTTGGTCAGCACGCCCTCCTGGATGATCACGTCATTCACGGTTTGACCGTCCTTGATGACGTTCATCTTGTTGCGCGTCTTGCGGTTGAGTTGGTCCAGATCGGACACGTCACGCACCGTCATGATGCCCATGCCGTAAGTGCCGTTGTCGGCCTTGACGACCACAAAGGGCTTTTCATTGATGCCGTATTCTTTGTATTTGCGCTTGATTTTGGTGAGCAAGGCATCCACGTTGCTGCGCAGGCAGTCCATGCCCGTGCCTTCGGCAAAGTTCACATCGCCACACTGGCTGAACATCGGATTGATCAACCACGGGTCAATGCCCAGCAGTTTGCCAAAGCGCTTGGCCACTTCCTCGTAACTCTGGAAGTGCTTGGTCTTGCGGCGCACGCTCCAGCCTGCGTGCAGGGGCGGCAACAAAAATTGCTCGTGCAGTTCTTCCAGAATGCCTGGGGCTCCGGCCGACAGGTCGTTGTTGAGCAAGATGGTGCAAGGGTCAAAGTCTTTCAGACCCAAGCGGTGTTTGGTGCGCACCACCGGCTCCAAAGTCACACTTTCACCATTGGGCAGCTCAATGACCGTGGTTTCCTTGATTTCAGGGTTGATCGAGCCTAGGCGCACGTTCAGGCCGGCCATGTGGAAAACACGCTGCAACTGCGCCACATTGGTCAGGTAAAAGGTGTTGCGGGTGTGGTTTTCGGGAATGATCAGCAGGTTTTTGGCCTCTGGGCAGATCTTTTCGATGGCCGCTTGCGCCGCCTGCACCGCCAGCGGCAGCATCTCGGGCGTCAGGTTGTTCCACCCCCCGGGGTAGAGGTTGGTGTCCACCGGGGCCAGCTTGAAGCCCGCGTTGCGGATGTCCACCGAAGTGTAGATGGGCGGCGTGTGCTCCATCCATTCCAGGCGGAACCAGCGCTCGATGGCAGGCATGGAGTCCAGGATGCGCTGCTCCAGCTCATTGATGGGGCCGGTCAGGGCGGTGACGAGGTGGGGAACCATGGGCAACCTTTATCGGGCAAAAAACAGGACAAATCAGGAAAATCATATGGGGGCGCAGGACGGCTTTGCAAGCGCCTAGCGGACACCCCATTTCGGCGTGTGCGCAAAACACAGCAGACCCGTGGCCGGGCCCACCAACCCCGTGGCTCAGCCGCGCACCTCGCCTTCGCCCAGCACCACGTACTTGAGCGAGGTCAGGCCTTCAATACCGACGGGGCCTCGGGCGTGAAATTTGTCGGTGCTGATGCCAATTTCGGCACCCAGTCCGTACTCAAAACCATCGGCAAAACGGGTGCTGGCGTTGACCATGACGCTGGCCGAGTCCACTTCACGCAAAAAGCGCTGGGCGTGCATGTGGTCACGGGTCAGGATGGCATCGGTGTGGTGGCTGCTGTAATGGTTGATGTGGGCAATCGCCTCGTCCACGCCTTCAACCACCTTGATGCTGATGATGGGGGCGAGGTACTCCTCGAACCAATCTTGTTCGGTGGCGTCATTGAGTTTGGCTTTGGAGACCTGGCTCAAGATGGCCTTGGCTTTGTGGCAGCAGCGCATCTCCACCTGTTTGGCGGCATAAATCGCACCAATCTTAGGCAAAAATTCCGCCGCCACACCCCGCGCCACCAACAAGCTTTCGCTGGCATTGCAGGGGCTGTACTTTTGGGTTTTGGCGTTGTCAGCCACTTTCACGGCCATGTCGATGTCGCATGGGTTGTCCACATAAATGTGGCAATTGCCATCCAGGTGCTTGATGACAGGCACTTTGGCTTCGGCGCTGATGCGCTCGATCAGGCCCTTGCCACCGCGTGGGATGACCACATCCACATATTGCGGCATGGTGATGAGTTGGCCCACCGCGGCGCGGTCGGTGGTTTGCACCAGTTGCACGGCGTCCACTGGCAAACCGCTTTCGGTCAGGGCTTGCTGCACCAGCAGCGCCAGCGCCTTGTTCGACTCGATAGCCTCAGAGCCCCCCCGCAAGATGCAGGCATTGCCGCTTTTGATGGACAAACTGGCCGCCTCAATGGTCACGTTGGGGCGGCTCTCGAAAATCATGCCGAACACGCCAATGGGCACGCGCATCTGGCCCACGCGAATGCCACTGGGCACCTGCTTCATGCCGATGATTTCGCCAATCACGTCGGGCATGGCAGCCAATTGCTCGCAGCCTTGGGCGCAGGTTTCCAGCACTTGGGGGGTCAACTTCAAGCGGTCTACCATCGGCTCGGCCAATCCGGCGGTACGCGCGCGCCCCAGATCTTTGGCGTTGTCGGCTTGCAGGACTTGGGTGTTCTCGCGCAGCAAGGCGGCCAGGCGAAGCAAAGCTAGGTTTTTAGTGGCCGTGGAGGCCTTGGCCATCAGCGCAGACGCTTTTTTGGCCTGTAGGCCCAGGGCCTGCATGTGTTCAGCGGTGTTCAGTTCGGACATGGGTTCATTTTCGCAGAAGCCAAAGACACTTTGGCCCCCGCCTGCCATGCGCATGGCGGGTCATCGGCCGCTGGCCACTTTATCGCACGATGCAAAAGCGCGAAAAGCGCACGGCCAGGCGCTGCAGCGCCTGCCAGGGGTCGGTCGGCCAATCGGGCACTTTCAGGCCTTTGACGATGCCGTCGACCTGGTGGGCTGCTTGCAGCAGACCATTCAGGCGGACCTCGGTCATGCGGGGCAGCACGCGCTCGAACAAGCGTTCGCGCGGACCCCAAACGCGCTGCTCGCGCAGCGCCATGGGCAGGGGCTTGCCAGCGGTCATGGCGTCTTTCACGCGCTTCATGGCCCGGATGTCTTCTGTGATGGTGTAGTGCACCAGCACTGCGGCCTCGCCCTCGGCCTGCAGGCCCTCGAGCATGCGCTGCACCCGGGCCACCTGACCCGACAAGACCGATTCGGACAGCTTGAACACGTCGTAGCGGGCCACGTTGACCACGGCCGACTCGACCTGCGCTTGGCTGAGTTCACCCGCAGGGTAGAGCAGTCCCAATTTTTGGATTTCCTGGTGTGCAGCCAGCAAATTGCCCTCCACACGGTCGGCAAAAAATTGCAGCGTGCGCTGGCCTTCTTCGCCCGCAGTCACGCTTTGGCCCTGCATTTGCAGGCGCTGAGCGATCCACTGGGGCAAGGCATTGCGCTCGACAGGGTCCGTGGCGATCAGCACACCATGGTTTTCCAGGGCCGTGAACCAAGCCCCTTTGCGGGTGGCCGCGTCCAGTTTAGGCAACATGATCAACGTCAAGGTGCTGTCTTGGCCCTGGGTGGAGGCGGCCATTTGCTGGATGGCGGCACTGCCCTCCTTGCCCGGTTTGCCCGAGGGGATGCGCACCTCCACGATTTGTTTGTCAGCGAACAGGCTCAGCGAGCTGCCTGCGGCCAGCACCGCGCTCCAATCAAAGTGGGCCCCAGAAACGGTGTGCACACTGCGCTCGGTGTAGCCCTGCGCGCGGGCGCTGGCGCGGATGGCGTCGGCCGCCTCTTGCTGCATCAGGGGTTCGTCGCCTTGCAAGATGTAAAGGCTGCGCAAACCTTTTTGCAGGTGCACACCGAGCTGGAGCAAGGCCAGTTGCATGGCGCGATTCAGGGTTTGGCCGTCGCCGCGGCGCGGGGCTTGACCGCCGAGAGCCGCCGCATGATCTGCTGCACGATGTCGGTCTGCATGTCGCGGTACATGGTGGTCTGCTCGATTTCTTTGGACAACGCCGCGGTTTCGGTGAAGCTCAGGTCGCGTTGCTGCGACAGTTCGACAGGCTCGATCAAGTTCAGACCTTGCGGGGTGCGCAGACGAAACTTCACACGCAAGCGCAATTGAAGTTCACGCACTTGGCCCGAGGCATTCACACCCACCACCGCCTGTTCCCGGATTTCGCTCAAGATGTCAAGAATGGCGTCGGCTGAGGCCGACTGTGCAGGCTCGGTCAGCAGCGAAATGCGTCCTGTGCCCAGCAAGTTGCGTCTCAGCTCCACGCCCAGGGGCGAGGTGGTCGAAAAATTGGCGTACAGCGTTTTGAACGGGTAGTCGCCCGCATTGCGCAACTGAAAGCCGCAGGCCGACAAGCCGGCCAGCGCTGGCCAGGCCACGAGCAACAGTCCCAAGCGGCGGCGTGAGGTGTTCATCACAGGGAGGTCTTCGGGGTTTGAAGGCATCAGGCTGTGGGCTCACAACACCACGTTGACCAGCCGGCCAGGCACCACGATGACCTTCTTGGGCGCGGCACCTGCGGCCTGCTTGACAACCGCTTCATGGGCCAAAACAGCCGCTTCGATCTGCGCTTTGTCGGCGCTGGCAGACACCAAGATGGACCCACGCAACTTGCCGTTGATTTGCAGCATCAACTCGATCTGGTCGCGCTCCAGAGCCGAAACATCCACCGTGGGCCAAGCCGCATCGAGCAACTCGCCTGCAGCTTTGGCAAAACCCAGCTGCTGCCAGATTTCATCGGTGATGTGCGGGCATGCGGGGTAGAGCATGCGCATCAAAATCGAGACGCCTTCGCACAAGGCTGCGGTGTCACCCTCTTTGAAAGGTCCACTGCCTTCAGGCTTGAAGTCTTCCAGCGCATTGAGCAACTTCATGCAGCCGGACACCACAGTGTTGTACTGCATGCGCTCGTAGTCGTAACCCACTTGTTTGAGCACCAAGTGCATCTCGCGGCGCAGCGCCTTGGCGGCATCCCCCAAAGCGGCTTGGCTCAGGTCTTGGCTGGTGGCCGAGCGGAGCAGTTCGTGGTGCTTGAAAGCAAAGTTCCACACCCGGCGCAAGAAACGGTAGCTGCCTTCAACGGCCGAGTCGTTCCACTCCAGCGTGACTTCGGGTGGTGCGGTGAACATGGTGTACAGGCGAGCCGTGTCGGCGCCATAACGTTCGATCAGGTCCTGTGGATCCACCCCGTTGTTCTTGGACTTGGACATGGTGCCCACGCCTTCGTAATCGATGGTGGTGCCCACGGGAAGGCGACCGTCCCCGCTGTCCGCTTCGTTCTTCAGTTTGGCACCCACCACTTTGCCGGTCTCGTCCAACACATGCTCAACGTCGTGCGGCCAAAAATAGTCTTTGCCACCCTTGGCGGTGCGGCGCGAATAAATGTGGTTGAGCACCATGCCCTGCGTGAGCAGCTTGCTGAAAGGCTCGTCCACCTTGACCAAACCCAAATCGCGCATGACCTTGGTCCAAAAGCGCGCATACAGCAGGTGCAAGATGGCATGCTCAATGCCGCCAATGTATTGGTCCATGCCGCTGCCGCCAGTGGCTTTGTTCTGGTCCCGCATCCAGTAGTCGGCACCGTCGGCCACCATCTTCTCGGTGTTGGTCGGGTCGCAATAGCGCATGAAGTACCAGGACGAATCCACAAAGGTGTCCATGGTGTCGGTCTCGCGGCGGGCGGGCTTGCCACACACCGGGCAAGTCACACCGGCATGAAAGCCCTCGTGCTTGTGCAACGGATTGCCCGATCCGTCGGGAATGCAGTCTTGCGGCAACACCACGGGCAGGTCTTTTTCGGGCACAGGCACCGCGCCGTGCTCGTCGCAATGGATGATCGGGATCGGTGTGCCCCAGTAACGCTGTCGGCTCACACCCCAGTCTCGCAAACGCCAGGTGGTTTTTTTCTCGCCCAGGCCTTGGGCGGCGAGCAATTCGGCCACTTTGGAGACGGCGGCCTTTTGATTCAGGCCATCGAGTTCACCCGAGTTGACGCACACGCAATTTTGTTTGTCGGCATACCACTCTTGCCAAGCCTTGTCGTCAAAGGCCTGGGCCTTAACAGACACGACCTGCTTGATCGGCAAGGCATATTTCAAAGCAAACGCAAAGTCACGCTCATCGTGCGCCGGCACGCCCATCACGGCGCCGTCGCCGTAGCTCATGAGCACGTAATTGCCAACCCAGACCTCAAGCTGAGCGCCTGTGATCGGGTGCGTCACGAACAGCCCGGTGGGCATACCCTTTTTCTCTTGCGTGGCCAGCTCGGCCTCGGTGGTGCCGCCGGTCTTGCACTCTTCCAAAAACGCCGCCAAAACGGGATTGCGCGCAGCAGCGTGAGTGCTCAGAGGATGCTCGGCCGCCACCGCGCAAAACGTCACACCCATGATGGTGTCGGCGCGGGTGGTGAAGACGTACATTTTTCCGTCACCGATGAGGTTGCCATCGGTGCCTTTGATGCTGTGCGGGAACGCGAAGCGCACGCCTTCAGATTTGCCAATCCAGTTTTCCTGCATCAGGCGCACTTTGTCGGGCCAGCCATTGAGCGTGGCCTTCGCGTTGCCGATTTGCACATGATCGAGCAGCTCTTGTGCATAGTGGGTGATGTTGAGGTAATACCCCGGAATTTCGCGTTTTTCCACCGGCGCGCCCGTGCGCCAGCCCTTGCCGTCGATCACTTGCTCGTTGGCCAGCACGGTCTGGTCCACCGGGTCCCAGTTCACGACTTGGGTCTTGCGGTAGGCGATGCCTTTTGCCAGCATCTTCAAAAACAACCACTGGTTCCATTTGTAATAGGTCGGGTCGCAGGTCGCGACTTCGCGTGACCAATCGATGGCCAAGCCCATCGCCTGCATCTGCTTTTTCATGTAAGCGATGTTCTCGTACGTCCATTTGGCCGGTGGCACGCCGTTTTTGAGGGCGGCATTTTCGGCCGGCAGGCCAAATGCGTCCCAACCCATGGGCATCAAGACGTTGAAGCCCTTCATGCGCAGGCTGCGCGTGAGCATGTCATTGATGGTGTAGTTGCGCACATGGCCCATGTGCAGCTTGCCGCTGGGGTAAGGCAGCATGGAGCAGGCGTAAAACTTCTTTTTGCTGGCGTATTCGGTGACGCGGTAGGCATCGCGGGCGGTCCAACGGGCTTGGGCTGCGGGTTCGACTTCGAGGTGGTTGTACTTGTCTTGCATAGGGCTAAATTGTAGGGGCTGAGCGGCTCCTGGCCTGACGCGGACTCAGCAAAGCCACGGCCGCTGGCGCTGGCGCAGCTTCAGGGCGAAACCACTTCGGCGACAAAGCCGATTCGGCTCAAACCGGCTTTTTGGGCCAGACCCATGGTCTCGACCACCCGTCCATAGGGCACGGACGCATCGGCACGCAGCTCCAATTCGGTGAACGGGTTGCGGCGGGCGGCCTGGGCCAGTTGCTCTCGCAAGGCGTTTTCGGCGATGGGCTGGTCGTTCAGGAACCAACGGCCTTGTGCATCGACCACCAGGACCACGGTCTGAGGCGCCGGACCCGACTCCGCGCCCTCGCTTTGGGGCAGGTCCAGATGGATGGCGCTGGTCATCAAGGGTGCAGTCAGGATGAAAATGACCAGCAACACCAGCATCACATCCACCAAAGGCGTGACGTTGATCTCGCTCATGGGCGCATCGACTGGGCGGCTGGAAAGGCGACCAAAAGCCATGGCCGCTCAGTCCCTGGGGCCAGCGAGCAACGCGCGCACATCATGAGCAAAGCCTTCGAGCTCGGCCTCGATCTGGCCAATGCGCCGCCCTAGCAAGTTGTAGCCCAGCACCGCCGGTATCGCCACCGCCAGTCCGGCAGCGGTCATGACCAGGGCTTCGCCCACGGGCCCGGCAATCTGCTCTATGCGGACAGGACCACCTTCGGCCATGCCACTCAGCGCATTGAAGATGCCCCACACCGTGCCCAGCAAACCGATGAAAGGTGAAATGGAACCGGCCGTGGCCAGCAACACCTGCCCCCAGTGCAAGCGCCGCAGCACCGATTGCATCGCCTCGCGCAGCACACGGGTGAGTTGTTGGTGGCGCTGACCCGCCGAGGCCAAAGTGCCCCCGAGGGGCAGCAAGGTGGCGTCGAGCAAGGGCAGCACACAGGCTTCGCGGTCAAACTGCGCCACGCGCTGGCGGGCATCGTCGAAACCTGCAGCCTGCCAGAATGCGGCCACGCTGCGCGGCACGTCTTGCGTGACCCGCGAGAGCAAACGCCATTTCCAGGCGATCACCACCCAACTGCCCACCGACAAGGCCAGCAGCATGAGCGCCAGCACGCGGCTGACGACATCGCTGTGCAGCAAAAAGTCGTTCAGGCTCATGAGTGGCTTTCAGTTGGGGCGCATCAGCGCAGGTTGAGCACGTCGAACATGTCAAACAGACCACTCGGCTGACTGGACAGGAACCGCACGGCACGCAAACTGCCTTGCGCATAAGTGGCGCGACTGGAGGATTTGTGCGTGACCTCGATGCGCTCGCCAATGCCCGCGAACAACACGGTGTGTTCGCCCACGATGTCACCACCGCGAATGGTTGAAAAACCGATGGTGGAGGGGTCTCGCTCGCCGGTGTGGCCGTAGCGCTCGTACACAGCGCACTCTTTCAAGTCGCGCCCGATGGCCTGCGCGATCACTTCGCCCATCTTCAGGGCGGTTCCCGAAGGCGCATCCACCTTGTGGCGGTGGTGGGCTTCGATGATCTCGATGTCGTAGCCTGTGGACATGGCCTGCGCGGCCATTTGCAGCAATTTCAAGGTGACATTGACGCCCACACTCATGTTCGGAGCCATGACGATGGCAATGTCCTGGGCGATCTCGGCAATCTCGGCTTTTTGCGCATCGGTAAAACCCGTTGTGCCAATGACCGCCTTCACGCCCAGTTCACGGCAGACTTTGAGGTGGGCCAGTGTGCCCTCAGGGCGGGTGAAGTCAATCAGGCAAGATGCACCGTGCAGGCCCGCGTGCAAGTCGGCGGTGACTGCGGTGCCCGTGACCCGGCCCAGCGCAGATCCGGCGTCTTGTCCAAGTGCTGGGCTCCCCGCGATGTCCAGTGCACCCGCAAGGCGGCAGTCGTCGGTGGCCAAAATGGCTTCGATCAGCATGTGTCCCATGCGACCGGATGCGCCGGCGACGGTGATGGGCAAAAAGTTCGTTGAGTTCATGGCTTGAATCGGCAAAATGGAAATGGCTCGGTCCACAAAGGGCTCTGGGAACAACGGCCCATCAAGGGGCACCCAGCGGCACTCGGTCAGCGTGCGGCAGGCTCCAAAGGCGGATAGCTGCGTGGCAAACCCGCAGGCGCGGTAGGCACTGCGAGCGCATCGGTCCGAGTTGGCGTGGGGGCAGGTGAAAACTTCTTCAAATCCTCTTCGCTGGCTTGCAAACTGGGCAGCTTGCCCACCGACTGGGGCCCCACCAGACGCCCGGCAAAATCCGACTCGCTGGGCAGCACGTCGCTGTCAACCTGCTCCAACACATCGCCCTTGAAGTACACCGTGAGCCTGAAATTTTGTGCGGCCACGCCTTGGCGCTGGATGCTGAAGGCATAGTCCCAGCGGTTGGCATGGAACAAACTGGCAATCAAGGGGGTTCCCAAGATTTCGCGCACTTGAGCACGCGCCATGCCGGGACGCAAAGCCTGGCGCTGCTCGTTGGAGACAAAGTTGCCTTGTACGACCTCGGGCACAAAAGGCTTGAATGTGTCCAGACTCACAGAGGTCGACAGGCTGCCACAACCAGCCAGGCTCGCCCCCAGCAAGAGGACGGCCAAGCTTTGGACGGAAAGACGAAAAGTCAGGGAAGCTGTCATGGTTGAAGGCGTGCCGATATGATCAGGTCATTGTAGCGGCAGCCTTGCCGCAGACCGCCACTGGCGCCCCCACCCACACAGCCCATGAGCCATATCAACGAACTGAAAAACAACGGCCTCAAAGCCACCTTGCCGCGCCTGAAAATCCTGGAAGTTTTTCAAAACGGCTTGATGCGCCACATGACAGCCGAGGATGTGTTTCGTCAACTCCTCAAGGACAACGCCGACATTGGCCTGGCCACCGTCTACCGGGTGCTGACCCAGTTCGAGCAAGCGGGCATTCTCAGCCGCAATCACTTTGAGAGTGGCAAAGCCGTTTACGAGCTCAACGAAGGCCAACACCACGACCACATGGTGTGCTTAGACTGCGGTCGGGTGGAAGAGTTTTATGACGCGGAAATCGAGTCGCGCCAGCAAGCCGTGGCCCAGGCCAAGGGCTTTGTGATCGCCGACCATGCCCTGAGCCTTTACGCCCACTGCACGCAACAGCCCTGCCCGCACCGCAACGCTCGCTGAAAAAGCGCTTGCCCCAGCTTTCAGCCCATGGCGCGGCGCTGCCGCTCGATGAAATCCTGGTAAGTGTCGATGCCACGCATTTGCAAGATGGTGTTGCGCACAGCCGCCTCGACCAACACCGCAATGTTGCGCCCGGCCATGACCTGGATCACCACCTTTTGCACCGGGATGCCCAGCACGTCTTGCCGCAAGGGCTCGGAAGGCAGGCGCTCGTAATCACGCTCCAAAGTTTCGCGCCGCACCAGGTGCACAATGAGTTTCAGACGCATTTTTCGGCGCACAGCCGTCTCGCCAAAGATAGCGCGTATGTCCAAAAGGCCAATACCGCGCACTTCCAGCAGGTTTTGCAGCAAATCGGGGCAACGCGCTTCGATGGTGGTTTGGTTGATGCGGTACAGGTCTACCGCATCGTCGGCCACCAAACCATTGCCACGCGAGATCAATTCCAGGCCCAGCTCGCTTTTGCCCAGACCCGACTCCCCCGTGATCAACACACCCATGCCCAAAATGTCCATGAAAACACCGTGCATGGTGATGCGATCGGCAAAGTGTTTGGACAAATAAGCACGCAGCACATCGATCACAAAGGCAGAGGATTGCTGGGTGGCAAACATCGGAATTTGAGCCCGCTCGCACATGGCCAGCAAGGCCTCTGGTGCTGTCTGTCCGTCGGCCAGCACCAGCATCGGTGGCTCCAGCGTCACGATGCGTGCGATGCGCCGCGAGCAGTCATCAGGCGTGCCATTTGTCAGGTAAGTAACTTCGCGCGGCCCCAAAATCTGGACGCGGTAGGGATGGATGTAATTGAGGTAACCCACCAGATCGGCGCCGGAGCGGGCCTGGCGCACGGCGACCTCGTCAAAGCGCCTCTCCGACGCAACCAGCCCCGCTTGCCACTGCCACCTGAGTTGTTGGCGGTGGTCCTCAAAGAGGACATCGGCGCTGATGACGGAGGGCTTCATCGCCTGAAGGCTGCAAAAAAGGGGATCAGGCGGTTTGGGCCGATTGCCACTGGGCAATCAACTGGTGCAGACCGACTTGGGCTGTGCTGCTTTTGATGCTTTCGCGCAAAGCAGTGTCACTGAGCAACTCGGCGATCTCGGACAAGATTTCCAGATGCTTTTGCGTCGCCGCTTCGGGCACCAACAAAAAGATCAGCAAGTTGACAGGCTGCTCGTCCGGTGCATCAAAACCAATCGGCTGGGCCAACTGAAAGACGGCTGCCATTGGGGCTTTGAGTCCCTTGATGCGACCATGCGGGATGGCCACGCCATGGCCCAGGCCCGTGGAGCCCAAGCGCTCACGGGCAAACAGGCTGTCTGTGACCAAGGCACGCGACAAGCCATGCAGATTCTCAAAGAGAAGTCCGGCTTCTTCGAATGCTCGTTTCTTGCTGGTGGCTTCCACCCCCACAAGAACTTGGGCAACAGGCAGTATGGATGAGAGTCGGTTCATGGTCGAGGCGAGATTATGCACCCGATCCACGATCAGGCTTTGTCGCTGACCTGAACGGGACTCCGCCAGGGCCGCCTTGGTACACCCAGGTCGCGAAAAAAGAGCCGCTTGCGGCGGCTCCGGTGAAAAAATGGAGAGATCACATCATGCGCTTGGGCGCACTGTGGTGGTGGTCCGTCATACGGTCCTTGTGTTTGACCACTTGACGATCGAGTTTGTCCACCAGATCGTCCACCGCGGCGTACAGGTCTTCGTGGGCGCTTTCTGCAAACAGGTCATTGCCTTTGACATGGATGTTGCACTCTGCGCGTTGGCGCTTTTCCTTTTCCTTCATCTTTTCGACAGTCAGCAGCACTTTGACATCGACCACCTGATCAAAATGCCGGGTGATGCGGTCAAGTTTCCCCGTGACGTACTGGCGCAAAGCCGGGGTCACTTCCAAATGGTGCCCGCTGATGGTTAAATTCATAATCGTCGCCTCCATAGATTCAGGGTAGTGGAAAGCCCCGCTGGTGCGGGACTCTGAAACCACCTTTTCAGGGTGGCTCAACCCCACTATGCGCCCCCAAAAATGGAAAAGCAATACGCCCACAACTAAACCTGTCAAGCCCGCCGCTTTTGCGCCCAACACGGCATTTCAGTGCTATTGTGCGGTTTGTTACTAAGAATTGACGCACCGCCTCGACTGCCCGCAGACACCCGAGCACCTCCTGCAACTCAGCTCAAGGTCGGCGCAGGTGCCCCGTGTAGGCGCAAATGCCCGGCCAACCAGACGCTGAGCACACTGGCCAAAACCCCCAGCAAGCCCGCCACCCAATACAAGGTGAGCTGCCCTTGCGCATCCCGCCCGATGATCAGCCCCGCCACCAAGGCCGCCAGGCCCATGGAGGCCGACTGCACGGCCGAGTTCAGGGTCATGAACGTGCCGCGCAATCTTGGCTCCGCTGTTGAAGAAATCATCGCCATGCCGGGAATCATGCGGCCGCTCATGACGGTGAAAAACAGCGTCGATATGGCCAGCAAGCCCCACAGGGGCAGCCCTTGCGACAGCGTGGTGGCCATCAAGGGCGCGGTCACCGCCAAAGCCAGGCGCTGGAACATTCGGACCTTGCCCACACGGTCCGTCAGGTGGCCAAAATAGCGCGCGCTGAGCAAAGTGGCCACACCTCCGCACAGGTAAATCCAGGGCACTTCAGACGCCTGCATGCCCGCGTTGGATTGCAGGTAAATGGTGATGTAAGGAATGACGGTGAACGCCGCAAACATCATCAAACCCGACACCGCAAAGGCCTTGAGGTGGTTGGGCTCGGCCAAAACTTGACCGATGCCGCGCCAAACACTCACCCTCTCGGGGTGGTGCAAGTGCGCATCCAAACGGGGCAAGGTTTTCCAGGCCCCCAGCGCCAGCAGACCCACCAGCACAGCAATGCCGACAAAAGGCGCATGCCAGTTGAAATGCGCCGCCAAAAACAGGCCCAGTGGTACGCCCGCCACGGTGGAGACTGAAAACGAAGTCATCACCACGCTCATGGCGCGCCCCCGGCGCTCGAAGGGGATCACATCGGCCACGATGGTCTGGGACAGGGCCGACAAGACCCCACCAAACAAACCTGCAGCCACACGCGCCACCATCAACCACAGATAGTCAGGGGCCAGGGCGCAAGCGAGCGTGGCCAGCCCGAACAGGCAGTACATGCCGAGCAGCAACTGCTTGCGACTAAAACGGTCAATGTAGGTGGCCGCCATCAAACCCGAAAAGCCCGCTGACAAGGTGTAGGCCGAAACCAGCAACCCAAATTGGGCGTTGCTGATGCCAAACAAAGCCGTGAACTGCGGTCCCAGCGGCATCATGATCATGAAATCGAGGATGTGGGTGAACTGGATGCCGGCCAGCGTGAAGAGCAGCCAGCGCTCGCGCTGTGGGGTCAAGTGGGGGGTGGTCATGGAACAATGCTGAAGAATGCACTGAATCTAACACCCCCAGCAACCCAAAGCCGCTCTCCCCCTCACATGCCCATTGCCCCTTTGACGCCCGCCCGGCCGATGTCACCCCATGCAGACCACCGGCCTGCGCATCCGCTCCCTAAGCTGGGGCTGGTTCTGATGGGCGGCGGTGCGCGAACCGCTTACCAAGCGGGGGCGTTGCAAGCCATTGGCCAGTTGCTGAGCCACCGGGCTGGCTCGTCCAAAACCTTCCCGTTCCAGGTGCTGGCTGGCACCTCAGCCGGCGCCTTGAACGCCACGTTTTTGGCCAGCAAAGCCATGGATGGCTTGGCAGGACTGGACGAACTGGCCCATTTCTGGACCGGTATCCGCACGGAAGCGGTGTACCGCTTGCCCCAGACCCCGCTGGACAAGTTCAGCCGATGGGCCACCGCTGTTGGCTTGCTGCGCTCTGCCCGTGCCCATGCCGCAGCGATGGACAGCCTGGCCCTGGTCAACACCTTGCACCGGGCGATTGCCCTCGATCGGATCGACACGGCCTTGCAACAGGGCGTGCTGCAGGCCCTGGCGGTCACCGCGTCCAGTTATTCCAGCGGTATTCATTGGACGTTTTGCCAAACCCGCGACGGCCTGCCCATTCCATGGAGTCGCCCGGGCCGTCGCGCCGAGCAGCAACCCATCACCATCGAACACCTGATGGCGTCCAGCGCCATCCCCTTCATTTTCCCGTCTACGCCCCTGTGGGTCGACGGCGGCATGGAGTTTTTCGGAGATGGCTCGATGCGCCAGATCTCGCCGTTATCCTCGGCGGTGCAGCTCGGGGCCGACCGGATTTTGGCCATTGGTGTGAGCCAACCGCCACGCGTCAGCCAGGTGACTTCAGCCCTTACCGCAGGACGCCCCTCCTTGGGCACCATCGCTGGCCACGCCATGGCCAGCGTATTCCACGACACCCTGGAGGCCGATGTGGAGCAGATCGAACGCATCAACCAGACTCTGGAACACCTGCCGGAGGCGATTCGCGGGGGTCTGCCCCTGCGCCCAGTTCAGGTCTTGACACTGCAGCCCAGTGCCTCGCTCGACGCCTTGGCACAAGACCATGCCCACACACTGCCCCGGCCTATTCTTCGGGTGCTGGAGGGGCTGGGCGCCCTGCGCGGCAGCGGTGCGGCGCTGGCCAGTTATTTGCTGTTCGAGCCGGGGTTCATCGCGGCGCTGATGGCCCTGGGCCAAGCCGACGTGCTGGCCCGCGCTGACGAAATCCAGTCTTTTCTGAGCACAGCAGGGGAACAACCGGTGCGATAATGCACAGATTCATTCTGGAGACATATCGCCGTGGAAACTACCCCGAGTTGGTAGCTTTCGAACGCCTTGAGCATGAGCCCATCGTTCGAAAGCTGCAGAAACACCCCTTCGCCGCCCCTTTGAACTTTTGGCACTTGGCCATTTTTCGGATTCGCCATGCTCAACATCTTCACCCTTGTCAACGGCCGCCTCTTCCAGGAAGAGATCGAGTCGCTCGAAGAACTCTCCCGGTTCCAGCCCATCTGGGTTGACTTGGAGTCGCCCACGCTGGAAGAAAAACGTTGGATCAAACAATACTTTGGTCTGTTCATTCCTGAAGACGCGATGGACGAGGACATCGAAGAGTCCGCACGCTTTTACGAAGAGGACAACGGCGAGTTGCACATCCGCTCGGACTTCTTGATCGCCGACGATGACGAGCCCCGCACTGTTCGCTGCGCTTTCATCTTGAACCAACACAACGCTGACCTGAAAAGCCAGGGCGTGCTGTTTTCCATCCACGACGAGGACGTGCCGGTGTTTCGCCTCTTGCGCATGCGCGCACGCAGGGCACCCGGCCTGATTGAAGACGCCAAGGAAGTGCTGCTCAAGCTGTTTGACGCCGACGCCGAATACTCGGCCGACACGCTCGAAGGGATTTACGACCAACTCGAAAAAGTGGGGAACACCGTGCTGTCGGGTGATGTGACCGACGCCATGGCCAGCGAAGTGCTGGGCGCGATCGCGCGGCAAGAAGACATGAACGGCCGGATCCGTCGCAACGTGATGGACACGCGCCGAGCCTTGAGCTTCATGATGCGCTCGAAAATGCTGAACGCCGAGCAGTTTGAAGACGCACGCCAGATCATGCGCGACATCGACTCGCTCGACTCGCACACGGCATTTCTATTTGACAAGATCAACTTCTTGATGGACGCCACCGTCGGTTTCATCAACATCAACCAGAACAAAATCATCAAGATCTTCTCGGTGGCCAGCGTGGCGCTGCTGCCGCCCACCTTGATCGCCAGCTTGTACGGCATGAACTTCCAGTACATGCCCGAGTTGTCACAGAAATGGGGCTACCCCTACGCCCTGGCGTTGATGGCCGCCAGCGCCGTAGTGCCCATGTGGTATTTCCGTAGGCGCGGTTGGCTCAAATAAGCCCCTTCAAGCCGGCGTGCGCTCGCGCAACCACTGCGACAAAATGGCCCAACTGTAGCGGCTAGCCACCTCACGAATGAAGCGATTGAAATCGGTGTGCGCCGTGTCGTCTGCGCGGTCGGAAATGGTGCGAACTGCCGCAAACGGCACACCATAGTCCAAACACACCTGCGCCACCGCGGCGCCCTCCATCTCCACCGCCAAAGCCTCCGGCAAGGCCTCGCGAAGGGCATGGCTTTTGGCGTTGGTTGAGACAAAGGTGTCACCGCTGACGATCAAACCCTGGTGCACCTTGGGCGAACTCAGTTGAAATTGGGCCATGGTGTCAGGGCCCAAATGCCGCTCGGCCGCCTGCAGAACCTGCTGCGCGGCCTCGGCCAATTGCACCGACAAAGCGGCATCGGCCTGAAAAAGAGCTCGGCCATACAGCGGCACCTCGTGTCTGGGAAACAGTGGCGAGGCATCCATGTCGTGCTGTACCAAGCCGCTGGCCACCACCACATCGCCCACGCGCACCCCTAGACCCAATCCACCCGCCACGCCGGTGAACACCAGCGCATCCACCCCAAAGCGCTCCAGCATCACCGTGGCGGTGGTGGCCGCCGCCACCTTGCCGATGCGCGAGAGCACCGCCACGACCGAATGGCCTTGCCAGTACCCTACCCAAAAGTCACGCCCCGCCACCACCACCTGTTGCTCGTCGGGCATGTCGGCCAGCACAGCCGCCAACTCTTCGTGCAGGGCACTCATGATGCCGATCACCGCCATAGATCATCCTTTGTTCTGTGCGTGAGAAACAGGCGTCAAATTGGAAACGGCCACAAGAGAACTTGAGGCCGCCAAACTCAGCCCCGGCGCATCTGGGGCAGCTCAACATCAAGCTTTGTCGCGCAACTCGCGCCGCAAGATTTTGCCTACAGGCGTTTTAGGCAACTCAGATCGGAACTCGATCACGCGAGGCTGCTTGTAAGCGGTCATGTTCTCTCGGCAATAGGCCATGATTTGCTCGGCAGTCAAGGCAGGGTCTTTCTTGACGACCACCAGCTTCACGGTCTCACCGGTTTTCTCATCGGGCACGCCAATGGCCGCGCATTCGAGCACACCTGGACAAGCCGAAGCGACTTCCTCGACCTCGTTGGGGTAGACGTTGAACCCACTGACCAGAATCATGTCTTTCTTGCGGTCAACAATTTTGAAGAATCCCCGCGCATCCACAGTGCCGACATCGCCGGATTTGAAGTACCCATCGGCCGTCATGACCTTGGCGGTCTCGTCAGGGCGCTGCCAGTAGCCGGCCATCACCTGCGGGCCTTTGATGGCGATCTCGCCGGGCTGGCCCACTTCGGTCACTTCATGGCCATCGTCGTCCAGCAACTTCATCCAGGTCCCGGGCAAGGGCACGCCGATGGTGCCGGTGAACTCGGTGCTGGTGGTCGGGTTGCAACTGGCCGATGGGCTGGTCTCGGACAAGCCGTAACCTTCGCAGATCGGGCAACCGGTTTTCTCCAGCCAGAGCTTGGCCACGTTGGGCGTGACGGCCGTGCCACCGCCCAAAGACACTTTCAGGTTAGACCAGTTGACGGTGTTGAAATCAGGGTGGTTGGCCAAGCCGTTGAACAAGGTGTTCACGGCCGGGAAGCTGTGGAAGGTGTGCTTGGACAACTCCTTGAGCACAGCTGGCAAATCACGTGGATTGGGAATCAGGATGGTCTTGCCACCCATGCGCAGACCCAGCATCATGTTCACCGTGAAAGCGAAGATGTGGTACAGCGGCAAAGCACACACACTGGTCGGCTGCTCGCCTGCCGGGATGCGCTTCATGACGGGCGCGTTCCAGGCCTCAGACTGCAAAACGTTGGCAATGACATTGCTGTGCAGCAGTACCGCACCTTTGGACACACCGGTGGTGCCGCCTGTGTACTGCAGCACCGCGATGTCATCGGCTGTCAACTCGGGCTTGCGAAAGGCTTGTTGGCGCCCTTTGGACAAAGCGTCATTGAAGCGCACCGCCTGGGGCAGGCGAAACGCAGGGACCATTTTCTTGACGTTGCGCACCACGTAGTTGACCAAGCCGCCCTTGAGCAGGCCCAGCCGGTCACCCATGGCCGCCAAAATCACATGCTGCACCGGGGTTTGTGCGATGCACTTTTCGAGGGTGGCGGCAAAGTTCTCGATGATGACAATCGCCTTGGCCCCCGAGTCCTTGAGCTGGTGCTCCAGTTCACGGGCGGTGTACAGCGGATTGACATTGACCACCACCAAACCGGCCCGCAAAATGGCCGCCACTGCCACAGGGTACTGCGGCACATTGGGCATCATGACCGCGACGCGATCACCTTTGCTCAAACCCAGGGATTGCAAGTAAGCCGCCAGGCCCAAGCTTTCTTGGTCGGCTTGGGCAAAGCTCATCTCTTTGCCCATGAAGCTGTAGGCAGCGCGGTTCGCGAATTTGGAAAAACTCTCTTCGAGCAAGCCCACCAGCGAACTGTATTGGGTGGGGTCGATGTCGGCGGGGACACCTTCGGGGTAACTCTTGAGCCAAACGGGGTTCAGGTTCATGTGGGGTTCTCCTGCGGTCAGTCTACCGCACTCCTGACATCCAACTGACGCTTGCTGATGCTCGATTTCCCGAGGTTTGCCAGCAACGGCGATGAGCTCTTGGCACTCCACCGTGCACGCTGAAAAAACCATGCCAAAAAGGCTGAAGCACCAGCGACAACGGACACCCAGGAAAAGGCCGGATCGCATGCTTGCGCCGTGAACATGGTCGATGCAGGCAAAGGCGAGTCCTTGTCGCCCAAAAACACCATTAGAAAAAAGGGCCCCCCGGGGCCCTTTGTCTGAAGTGCTACGGCAGCTTCAAGCCTTCAAGGCCATCAGCACCTCATCGAGCATCTTCTTGGCGTCGCCAAACAACATGCGGTTGTTCTCTTTGTAAAACAGCGGGTTGTCCACACCGGCGTAGCCGCTGGCCATGGAACGCTTCATCACGATGCTGGTGCGGGCCTTCCAGACTTCGAGCACCGGCATGCCGGCAATCGGGCTGGTCGGGTCGTCTTGCGCGGCCGGGTTCACGATGTCGTTGGCACCAATCACGATGGCCACGTCGGTGTCCGGGAAGTCGTCGTTGAGCTCGTCCATCTCGAACACGATGTCATAGGGCACTTTGGCCTCGGCCAGCAAGACGTTCATGTGGCCAGGCATGCGGCCCGCCACGGGGTGGATGCCAAAGCGCACGTTCACACCCTTTTCGCGCAGTTGCTTGGTGATTTCAAAAACCGTGTGCTGGGCTTGCGCCACGGCCATGCCGTAGCCCGGCACGATGATCACATTCTTGGCGTCACGCAACATTTCGGCGGTCTCAGCGGCCAAGATGGGGCTGACCTCGCCCACCGGCTCGGCCGCTTCGCCCGTTGGCTTGGGCGCTGCGGCCGTGGTGCCAAAGCCCCCGGCGATCACGCTGATGAAGCTTCGGTTCATGGCGTTGCACATGATGTAAGACAAAATCGCACCGCTGGAGCCGACCAAGGCACCAATCACAATCAACAAATCATTGCTCAGCATGAAGCCGGTGGCCGCTGCGGCCCAGCCGGAATAGCTGTTGAGCATGGACACCACCACCGGCATGTCGGCGCCGCCAATGGCCATGACCATGTGGATGCCGAAGAGCAAAGCAATGGCGGTCATGATGATCAACGGCACCATGCCGTCTTGCACCGTTTGGGCGTTCATGAACTCCCGGCCAAAGTAAACCACCGCAATCAAGCCCATCAGGTTGAGCCAGTGGCGGGCAGGCAACAACAAGGGACTGCCGCCGATGCGGCCTGACAACTTGCCAAACGCTGCCACCGAGCCAGAGAAAGTCACCGCACCAATGAAGATGCCAATGTAAATTTCACCCGCGTGGATGGCGTGCGCTGCGCCCTCCAAATTCTTAGAAGCTTCAGGGTCCACGTATGTGGCATAACCCACCAGCGCCGCCGCCATGCCGACCATGCTGTGCATGAGCGCCACCAGTTCGGGCATTTGTGTCATCTGCACTTTGCGCGCAGCGTAAAGGCCAATGATGGCACCCACCAGCATGGCGCCCACGATCATGGGGATGCCTTCGGCCGTGACTTGCGGTCCAAACACCGTGGCCAGCACGGCCAGGCTCATGCCGATCATGCCGTAGAGGTTGCCGCGCCGTGCGGTTTCTTGGTTGGACAAACCACCCAGGCTGAGAATAAAAAGAATGGTCGCGCCGATGTAGGCGACCGTGGCCAGACTTGAATTCATAAATGTCTCTTTTCTTAATCAGTCGGGGACAGCGCTAAAGACCTGACCCCAAAGTCTTCATCAGTCGGGGACAGAGCTAAAGATCTTTCCCCGAAGTTTTTACTTTCGGAACATGGCCAGCATGCGCTGGGTCACGGCAAAGCCGCCAAACATGTTGATGGCCGTGAGCACCAAAGCCAAAGCGGCCAGAATCCCGATCAGCGTGTTGGGCCGTCCGTCCGCAGCCAACGGCGAGATCTGCACCAGTGCACCAATGGCGATGATGGAACTGATCGCATTGGTCACGCTCATGAGCGGGGTGTGCAGCGCGGGTTTGACATTCCAAACCACCATGTAGCCCACAAAGCAGGCCAGCACAAACACCGTGAAGTGCGACAAGAACGCAGCCGGCGCATAGGCACCCACCAGCACCAACAGCACTGCGGCGACGGCCGATACGGTGATCAACTGGCCTACCGGCATGGGGCCGGAAGGCTCACCATGGCCGTGGCCTTTTTTGGCGGCAGGCGCGGCTGCGGGTTTGGCGGCAGGCTTGGGCGCAGCAGCCAAAGGCGGCGCAGGCCAGGTGATCTCGCCGTTTTTGATGACCGTCAGACCCCGGATCGCGTCGTCTTCCATGTTGACGTTGATGACGCCGTCCTTGGTCTTGCACAGTTCTTCAGTCAAGCGAAACAGGTTGGTGCCATACAGCGTGGACGACTGGCGCGCCATGCGCGAGGCCAGATCGGTGTAGCCGACGATGGTCACGCCGTGCTTGACCACCGCCTTGCCGGGCTCGGTCAGTTCGCAGTTGCCGCCTTGCTCGGCGGCCATGTCCACGATCACACTGCCGGGCTTCATGCTTTGCACCATCTCAGCGGTGATCAGCTTGGGCGCGGGTTTACCAGGAATGAGCGCGGTGGTGATGATGATGTCGCACTCTTTGGCTTGGCTGGCGTACATCTCGCGCTGCGCGGCCTGGAAGCCTTCACTCATGACCTTGGCGTAACCGCCACCGCCCGAGCCTTCTTCTTCGTAGTCCACTTTGACAAATTCACCGCCCAGCGACACGACCTGGTCGGCCACTTCGGCGCGGGTGTCGTTGGCGCGCACGATGGCGCCCAGGCTGGCAGCCGCGCCAATCGCGGCCAAACCGGCCACACCGGCACCGGCGATGAACACTTTGGCCGGGGGCACCTTGCCCGCGGCCGTGATCTGGCCGTTGAAAAAGCGGCCAAATGCATTGGCGGCTTCTACCACGGCGCGGTAACCGCTCACACCCGCCATCGAGGTCAGCGCGTCCATCTTCTGAGCGCGGCTCAATGTGCGGGGCAGTGCGTCAATCGACAACGCGGTGACTTTTTTAGTCGCCAGCTGCTGCATCAATTCGGGGTTTTGGGCTGGCCACAAAAAGCCAATCAAGGTCTGACCTTCGTGCATCAGCGCCACTTCGTCGGGCGTGGGGGCACGCACCTTGAAGACGATGTCGCTGCCGCTCCAGAGGGCTGCAGCGTTGGGGGCAATGGTGGCACCGGCTTCAACAAATGCCGCATCGGAGAGATCGGAAAGGTCCCCCGCGCCCTGTTCCACGACCACGGCAAAGCCGAGTTTGACCAGCTTGGTCACCGCATCGGGGACCGAGGCCACCCGTTTTTCACCGGGGAAAATCTCTTTGGGCACGCCAATGCGCTGCGGCGTGGGGGCGTTGTCGCCTGTCTGCATGTCTGTCTCCTCGCTCAATCCACAAAAAAATATGGCCAATCTTAAAGCTTAACCGAAGTCAATCCATTCGAGGCCAAAGCAAGTCCTTTGCAGCGTGTTGAGCCCATCAGGGCCACAAAACATCAGCAAACACTGATGCAAAGGGGCTCAATTGACCTTCCCGGGAGTCTTTTAGGAGACAAAGTGTTTCTGCCGGGCATTTTGACCCGTTGGGCCACAGATAATTGAGACATGGACACACGCTGGAAACCCAATGTCACCGTGGCCGCCATCATCGAGCGTGATGGCCGCTACCTGTTGATCGAAGAACACACCCAAGAGGGTTTGCGCCTGAACAATCCTGCAGGCCATTTGGACCCGGGGGAATCGCCAGCGCAAGCATGCGCCCGCGAAGCGCTGGAGGAAACGGCCCAGCCGTTCACGCCCACCGCTTTGGTGGGCATTTACCTCTCACGCTTTCAGCGTCCGGCGACGGGCGAAGACATCACCTATGTACGCATGGCCTTTTGCGGCGACATTGGCGAACTGCAGCCCCATTTGAGCCTGGACGAGGGCATTGTGCGCACTCTGTGGATGACACCCGAAGAAGTGCGCACCAGCGCCGAACGCCACCGCAGCCCGTTGGTGTTGCGCTGCATCGAAGACCACCTGGCCGGACAACGCTTTCCACTGGAAGTGATCCACACCGACCCAGCCGTGGCGGATTTGCCCCCTCTGTCGACATGAACCCCGATCTGCCCGTCCAAGCCCTGTGTCTCCTCACGGGCGTGGCCGCTTTCGCCGCGGGCGCGCTCGGCGCAATTCTGGTCAGGGCACCCAGCCTGGCGGCTGCCGGGCCTGATGCGCGTGGCCATTTACGAGGGGTTACTTCAACGGCGGCTTGGGCATTTTGCTGATGGCGCTGTACTCCCTGACGGGCGAGAGCCGACTGAACACGGTCAATGCGCTGAAAAACCTCAACTCCTTTTTGCTGTCACTGCTGTCGGTGACCGCCTTCGCTGTGGCAGGTGCCATCGTCTGGCCGCAAGCACTGTGGATGATGGCGCTTGCCACTGCAGGCGGTTGGACCGGGGCGCGCCTGGCCAAGCGGTTGCCCGTGCGCTGGGTGCGCTGGTTGGTCATCGGCACCGGTTTGCAGATGAGCCTGGTGTTTTTTGCGCGCACGGGCTGATCGTGTGCCGCTTACCAAGATTCAACGGCTCACCGCAGGCGCGGACACATCACCAAAGAGGGCCGGGCCCCAGCCCAAGTCTTTTGCCATCAACTGCGCCAAGCGCTGGTAGCCGGGCACGGTGAAATGGATCAGGTCCCGCGCCATCAGGGGCGGGTTGTGCCGCGCCCATCGGTAAGCACTGCCTGCCCCCCCCATGGCCTCGAACATGCTCCAGACATGGCAACCATGGACCTGCGCCACCTGCTTTTGAATACGCCCAATCTCTTGGTGCACGCGGGTAAAACGCAACAAGTCGGAGGCCGTTCTTTCAGTATGGCGGGGCGAGGACTTGCCGAGCTTTTGTGAACGCCGCAATAAAACCCCGCGGTCTCCGGGGGCGATCAGCAAACAGGCCGTCAAGGGAAAAGCCGTTCGCCACTGGGACACGGCGGCCTGCAACATCTGCCGATAGGCTTGGGCGCTGAAGGGCTTGACATTGCCCTCGTTGGTACCAAAAGCCAACACCACCAAGTCATAAGGCGGCTGAGGCCACCAAGGCAGCAATGACTCGGGTCGCACAAGCCGCCAGCCCCCGGCCGTGGCCCCGGGATAAGCAAACACATCCATTTGCAATCGCACTTGGGGTGCCACTGGCCACTCCAGGCCCTGTAAGCGCAGGGGGCCTTGTATCACCCGCAAAGCCAGGGTGGACATGGCCTCTTGGGACAACAATTCCAGCACAGCAGAACCTTCTTCGCCTTGCAAAGTGATGACCTGTTCCGGACCCGCGTCCACCTGCAGCGCCAAAGTGACAGGTCGGTCGGTCTGCTGGTAAAGCAAGCGGATTTGAGCATGCTCGGCGCGCCCAGCTGCATTGCGAAAGTCCAGCGCCAGCCAAGCACCGTCCTGAACGCTGCTCATGTTGACGAGCCCTGGGCTGGGATGCGCAGCTCCGGCGCTTTGAGCATGAGCGGGCTCAAATAGCCAATCGGGACTCACGCAAGTTTTACGCAAAGGCAGGCGCACACCTGGCCGACCCCAACTGGCCGGCACAAAACGCGCTCCCACCTGCTCAGGTGAAAGCCGAGACAGACGTTGCAACTCCTGCGTGAAAAACCCGGCCGCGAGGTGGCTGTCGCCCCAAATGCCCATGCGCAACACCGAAGCATTTGCGCGCGACCACAAAGGCAAAGCACCCGGCACATCGGCTGGCACTGCGTCGGGCATGCGCGATGCTGCCTCCCTGAAAGCAGGCACCTGCTTGTCCACCTCGGCTTGATCGGGCCACTCCACCGGGTCGGGATCAGCCTGCCGCTCTGGCCTGGGCGCACGAGGCGGCAAGCCACACTGCAAATCGGGTGGATTTGACTGGGCCTGCACCTGCACACGGATCATGGCTGCCAGCCCGCTTTGGGCGTGCCCCAGCGCGCTGCCCCAAGCCAACACCAGACAGAATGTCGCCTTCGCAAGTGCAACGTGATTCATGGCCGATGGCCCTGCTCGATGTGGTCCAGCAATGCCTGGTTGATCAGACGCAACCCCGAGGGCGTGAGGTGGATGCCGTCATTGGCGCGCAAATTCACACGTTGTCCGTCTTCTTTGCGTTTGAATTTTTGAAAGGGTTCCGACAAGAGACCGATCAAGGGCTCCGTGGCCAGGTAATCGGTCCGCCATTGGGCGGCCCTGGCATGGAAGATGTGATTTTGCAAAACCGCACCGTCCCTGATACGGCCATCCTGCATGGCAGGCAACCCCACCCAAATCACACGCACCTGACGCTGCACGGCAGCAGCCAACACCTCATCGACGCGCAAAGCGTAGTTCAAAGCCCAGCCCGGCGATGGGAACAGATGGCGTTGCCCATCGGCCAGCATGTCCCAAGGGTCATTGGGGCCCAAGAAGACGACGATCAGCGTCAGGCTCTTGGCATCCATTTCGTCGATCATGCGCGTGGGCCAGTCAAAGTAACGCCGCACCGTCAGGCCTGTGCTTTGACGGCTCAAATCGTGCACTTGCCAATCAGGATGCAGGCGGGTGATTTCACGCATGAACAAGGGCGCAACGCCCTGCATCATCGAGTCGCCTGCCAGCAAAATCCGCTGGGGACCTGGTGCCCATTTTTGCTGCGCCAAGGTGGCCAAAAACTGTCCCGAAGGCAGGGGCTCAGGCAAACTCTTCAGTTGCGGGGGTTCGGGCGTTCGGTTGATCGGAGCCGGGTCCTCTTGCACACCCGTCGAAGAAGGCCAATTCAAACGAAACAAGGGCCTGGCCCCTCCGGCGCGAACGCGTTCATCCATCCAACGCGAAGGGGCGAACAAGACCTGAGCCACCCCCGGCGGTAAGGCCGCCTCCAGGCTGAAGTGGTAGCGAACACCCAAGTACTTTTCGAACGATGTCAACCAACTCAAGCACACCAGCAAGGCTATGCCTGGCAACAGCCAGCTCAGTTGAAGTGAAGACAAACGATGACGCATATCAAAACCGGTAATAAATAAAACTGGGCACCCCCTCAGGCGCCCCATACAGCACCGCAAACAGCAGCAATGCCAGCAACACGGCAGCCCCCCAGGGCCCCAGACGCACCAGACACGCCACACTCAGGCGCTGCAAGGTTAAAGCCCAGGGACTGAGCCCCAGAACCAAGGCAGAAATGCCCAACAAAACCCACAACGGCAATTGTTCAGGCAACCAAAAACCAGCTGGACTGTGCCAGAGTCCTTGCAGCATTTGGATCGCCTGCGGCAAAGAGTCTGCCCGAAAAAACACCCAAGCCACACTGACAAAAACAAAGGTCACGGTTTGCGCGGCCCAGCGCGGCCACGCCGGCATGCCCCAGCGCTTGGCCGTGTTTTGCACCACCACACCGAGCCCGTGCAACAAGCCCCAAACCACAAAAGTCCAATTGGCACCATGCCACAAACCGCTGATCAACATGCCCGCCAAGACATTGAACTGCGTGCGGCCCCAACCCAGGCGATTACCTCCCAAAGGGATGTAAATGTAATCGCGGATGAAGCTAGACAAAGACACGTGCCAGCGTGTCCAGAAATCCGACAGATTGCGCGCCAAATAGGGTTGGCGGAAATTGACCGGCAAACGGTAACCCAGCAACAAAGCCAGCCCAGTCACGATGAGTGTGTAGCCCGCAAAATCGAGAAAAATCTGCATGCTGTAGCCCAGCATGGCCGCTGCCAGCGACACACTGGCGTACTGGTCAGGGAACTTGTAAACCGGGTCCACCACCTGGCCTGACAACCAGGACGCCAACACCACCTTTTGCACCAAACCCAGCGCAATCAGGTAAAGAGCCAACCAGGCCTGCCTTGGGCTACCCACTCGGCGGGCTGGGTGTTGTCTATCGGTTTGGGCGAAAAATTGTTCGGCACGCCAAATGGGCCCAGCGAACAACGTAGGCCAAAAACTCAGGAACAACAAAACATCCGGCCAAGAGCGCGCCAAAGTCGGAGCGCGACCGACCATGACCAGGTAGCTCACCGCCTGAAAGGTAAAAAACGACACCCCTACAGGTGCCACCCAATTGAGCACGGGCAACAAAGACACAAAGCCCGTGTGCTGCAAGATCGCCTGAAAGGTTTCCCGGACAAATTCATAGTATTTCAGGGAAAAAAGAAAAGACCCCGCCAACCAAAGGCCCAGCGCCACAGGCAACCGAACAGAGGCCGCCCGCTGCATCCAGCGCCCCAAGGCCCAAATGACGGTGCTGTAGACCGCCAACACCACAGCAAAAAGAGGCACCCAGGTCGCGTACAAGGCGTAGGCGGAGGCAATGAGCAAGCACCGCTGCGCAGCCGGGTGATGGGCTAAAGACCAGTAAGTCGGGAAAAACAACAGACACAGCAGGGCGAACTCGGGTGAGACAAAACTCATGCAGGGCCTCTCACTGGGTGGGCACGTTCACGCCTGCAGCCACCTGATCGAGCAGGGACTGCTCCGCCAGGACCTTGGCCACGTAACCGCCATCTTCTGACAACTCATAGCCACCCAAGTAGAACTTAAGCCCTTCCTCGATCGATCCACCGCGTAACTTGATGAAGTCGGCCAGCACCTGCGCGCCCACACGTAAATTGCTGATCGGGTCAAAAGCGGCCAACTGACCGCCATAGGCTTCGTAGCGTTGGGCGTGAATGCCGGTGACAACTTGCATCAGTCCTTGTGCACCCGCTGGGCTTTGCACGTAAGGGTGGAAATTGGATTCGATGGCCATCACTGCCAAGATCAGATGGGGTGGCAGCTTGGTCTTTTTGGACAGCACATGTGACTCAGCGACCAGCGCGGCCAAAGGCTCAGGGGCCACTTTGTATTTGCGACCCAACCACTCCGCCACGGCCGCCTGGGACTTGGGCAAAGCTTTCAAGTCGACCGCGGTGGCACGTTCGGCGGTGTTTTCAGGCAACCAAGACAGCAAGACTTGGCGATCGCGTAACCAATCAAAGAGTGCCCCCTCAGCTTGGTTCAACCAATGGGGCTGCCACCACAACGCCAGCACCAAGGCAGCCGCGCTCAAACCCACCATGGCCAGGCCACTGTGGGTCACAATGAACAGGCCTCGCGCTGTGTCGCGCAAGAAAGTTCGAATGGGGAGGCACCATGTGCAATGCAAGGTCATGAATTTGAACCAACCGCGTATTATAAATTTTCGCCAACCAGTGACCATGACACAGTGCACTGGATAATTCGGTCATGTCACACTTTTCACGCGTGGTCGTCGGCTTGTCCGGCGGCGTCGATTCCGCCGTCACCGTCCACCTGCTCAAACAGCAGGGCCACGAGGTGATCGGCATCTTCATGAAAAACTGGGAAGACGACGATGACAGCGAATACTGCTCCTCCAATGTCGACTTTGTGGACGCCGCCGCCGTGGCCGATGTGCTGGACATCGAGATCGAACACGTCAATTTTGCAGCCGATTACAAGGACCGGGTTTTTTCCGAGTTTGTGCGCGAATACCAAGCAGGGCGCACGCCCAACCCGGACATCCTGTGCAACGCCGAGATCAAATTCAAATCATTTTTAGACCACGCCATGCGCCTGGGGGCCGAAAAAATCGCAACCGGCCACTATGCCCGTGTGCGGCAGAACACGGCCAGCGGTCTGTTTGAGCTGCTCAAGGGCTTGGACCCCAGCAAAGACCAGAGCTATTTCCTGCACCGCCTGAACCAAGCACAGCTGTCCAAAACCCTGTTTCCGGTGGGCGAGTTGCACAAGACCGAAGTGCGCCGCATCGCCGAAGAGATCGGTTTGCCCAATGCCAAAAAGAAAGACTCCACGGGCATCTGTTTCATTGGCGAGCGTCCCTTTCGCGAATTTTTGAACCGCTACATCAGCAAAGAGCCCGGCCCGATCAAGGACCCCACGGGTCGGATCATTGGCCAGCATGTGGGTCTGAGCTTTTACACCCTGGGCCAGCGCCAAGGCCTGGGCATTGGCGGCATCAAAGCCAAAGGTGCGGACATGAAGGCCTTGCAGGCGCTCGGCTTGCGCGGTGCGGGCGAGCACACGCCTTGGTTTGTGGCCCGCAAGGACATCCCCAACAACACCTTGTGGGTGGTGCAAGGACACGACCACCCCTGGCTGTTGTCGCCGCAACTGCAAGCCACCGATGTGAGCTGGTGCGCAGGCCTGCCCCCTGCACCTGGGGCCTACGCCGCCAAGACGCGTTACCGACAAGCCGATGCGCCCTGCAGTTATCACCCTCTGCCCATGGCAAAGGGTCAGGCGGACTTTGAACCAGGCTCTGAACCAGGCTTTGAGCTGGACTTTGCACAGGACCAATGGGCCGTCACACCCGGCCAAAGTGCCGTGCTGTACAACGGCGAGGTGTGCTTGGGCGGCGGTGTCATTACCAGCCGGAAAACCGCCCGGACTTGAGTCAGGTGCCGGTCTCCACAGCTGTGTGCCCCAGTCTGCTGGCTTACACCCAGGCCTGGATCACGTAGTCGTAAGCGGCCTGGCCATTGGTCATGTCCACCCGCTGCAACAGGATCTTCCAATCTTCGCCTTGCTTGATCAGCGTGTGGCGGTAACTGCCACCGAAGTGGCGCACCTGATCTCGCCGCATCTCCATCATCTGAAAGCGCGAATACACCTCCAGCGTGGTGGGCGTGGCCGCTTCAATCACGATGTTGCCCACGATGTGGTTGGTGCCCCACTGCGCCGCTTGCGACCAGGCATTGGGGTGCAGCAAACGGCCCATGCGCACTTCCATCAGCAGCCGGTCTTCTGCAAAAATTGATGCCTCACGGCGCCAGTCGGTTTGCAGCGGGGTCGAGGGCATCCAGTACACGCCGTCTTCGCTGAACAACTCGGCCCACTCACCCCAGGCCTTGTTGTCGAGCAAGGCGGCCTGATGGAACAGCAATTCTTCGACCTGCCTACGCAAACCTGCATCGACCGCAATGGCTTTGGGGATGTAGCCTTGGCTGGGCATGCGCCCGCGTCCCATGTGGTCGGGCGCGATGGATTCGGCACCCGACATGGACTGGATGGCTTCGATCACCACACCCGTGCCCAGGGCGTCTTTGACTTCTTTGGGTTGCATGAATCATGACTCCTGTTCAGGCCGTGGCCTTGGGTTGAATGGCGGCGCGGATGTACGACTCCCAGGCGATGAACTGGTTGCGCATCACCACTTCGCTGGTGCCGTTGTTCGAATAAAGCACGCCGTCTTTTTCGGTGTCGCCTCCGTAGTTGCGGTGAAAGCTCACCCACTCGCCACCTTTGGACTCCAGGCCCAGCTGGCCCTTTGTCCAGTTTTCCAGGTCATCGGCATTGATCATGGTGGCGGGCGAATTGACCAGGTTGAAATACCACAGCGAGCGCTCGTAAATCGCCTCGGGCACACCTTTGAGTCGGAAATGCCAGATCTCGGACAGCGTCTTGTTGGGCGCCATCGGGCGCAAGCAACGCAGTTGCTGCAAAGGCGACTGCACCGAAAGATAGGGATAGATCAGCACATGGTGGATGCTGCGCGCCAAATACTCTTCACCCTTTTCTTCGCCATAGGCTTGCTTGATCAAGGCCTCGTATTCGACCGTGTCGGGATCGGTGGGGCGCAAGCCCATGTAGGCCTTCAAAATGCCGTGGCCATATTTGAAGTTGACCGTCTGCACCGAATCCCACTGGTCAAAGCTGGAGGCAAAGGTCGACAGGTAATGGAAAAACAAGGGGGCTGAGCCATTGTCCCGCTTCAGGCGCTGCTCCACACGGCGGGCCGAGACCCCGGTGGACTGGTGCGTGACCGAAGGGTGCAAGGCGTCGAGCTGGTTCTCCATGAAGAACTTCCAATTGGAATGCTGGACCACCCGGTGACACACCGGCACGGCCTCCACCTCGCCCACGGGCGAGCGGTCGCACATGTCGTCAAAAGCTATTTTTGCCTCGCCCAAAAAGTCGATCAGGCTCGGGCCTTCCTTGGACAGGCTGGCAAACACAAAGCCACGGTAACTGTCGACCCGCGCAGCAGGCACCATGCTGCAATCGGCGTTGTCGGTGTGCATGCGTGTGCCGTCATAGCCCTTGACCAAGGGGATGGCCTTGACTTTGCCATTGAGGTGAAAGCTCCAGGCGTGGTACGAGCACACAAAACCCTTGCCCGTGTTGCCGCTTTGGTTGCCGCACAACTCCACACCCCGGTGCGGGCAACGGTTGTAGAGCACACGCACGCTGCGGTCCACGTCACGCACCATGACCATGGGTTGACGGCCAATCTGCATGGTGAAGTAATCACCGACCTCCTTGACCTGGGATTCATGGCCGCAGTAGACCCAGGCTTTTTCGAAAATGTGTTCCATCTCCAGATCAAACAACGTTTGATCCGTGTAGACACTCTTATGAACGCGGTCCGGTTGAACCAGGTTCGCCAAATCGATCGGTTGCATGAAAACTCCTTGGCAGGCTTCGGGTTGGATGTCAGCCCTCAAGTTAACAAAGGTCAAGTACTTGACCTACAACCTGCCATGCTTTTTCCATTACCATGGGTTATGGATTACCGAAAAGTTCAACTCTTTCTGGCCGCAGCACGCTTGGGCAATATGACCGAAGCCGCCGCATCGCTGGACATTTCCCAACCGGCCCTGTCCAAAAGCATCAAGTCGCTTGAAAAAACCCTGGGCGTGCGGCTGCTGGAACGTGGCCGCTTCGGGGTCAGCGTCACCCCTTTTGGTCAGGCCCTGATGCAACACGGCCAGGTGATGGAGGCGGAAATGCGCAATGCGGTGGGCGAAATTCAGGCCATGCGCGGCGCCCAGCGCGGCCATGTGCTGATGGGATGCGGCCCGACCGAGGCCACCCGTTTATTGCCCATGGCGCTGCAGGCGCTGGCCAAAGACCAGCCCGACATCCAAGTCACGGTGCTCTACGGGTTGAACGAGGCCCTGATGCCTTGGGTCAAACAAGGCGAGGTGGATTTCGCCTTGTCCTCGGTGCCCGCGCGCGCCACCGACGCGGACCTGTCCCACGAACGCCTGTTGACCGAAACGGCCACCGTGGTCGCTCGGGCTGGACATCCACTGGCGCAGCACAAAGTGGTCACCCCCGACATGCTCACCCCATACCCCTGGGTTCTGCCAAGAAAGCGTGAACTTGAGCGACTGGCGTTTGACGATTATTTTGTGGCGCAAGGCCTGGAGCCTCCAACCGCTCAAGTCGAAACCACCTCCACCGTGCTGATGAAATCCATGGTGATGCAAAGCGACGCCCTCACCTTCATTCCGGCCGAATTGATCTACTGGGAAGTCCGTGCAGGCCAGCTCCAGGCGCTTCAAGCCTCGGGCAACCAATGGGCCCGGCAGGTGGGCATCACGCGCAGACGCAAGGGCTCCATGAGCCCGGCCAGCCAAAGGCTGCTGGCGGCGGTGAAATCGGTGGCCAAAAACTTTTGAGCACTCAAAGGCCAACCTACATCCATCAAACACCCAAATAGCGCGTCCACAGCTCGCGCTGGTCCTTGAGCGTCTGGGAGTTGCCCGCCCAAGCCACCTGGCCCCGCTCCAGGATCACATGGTGGTCGGCAATCTCCACCAAGCGGTTGACGTATTTATCGACCACGATCAGGGTCTGGCCCTCCTCGCGCAGCAAACGCAAACAGCGCCAGATTTCTTCCCGGATCAACGGCGCCAAGCCTTCAGTGGCCTCGTCCAAAATCATCAGGCGCGGGTTGGTGACCAGCGCCCGACCAATGGCCAGCATTTGTTGCTCGCCGCCCGACAACTGCGAACCCATGTTGGCACGGCGCTCGGCCAAACGTGGAAAGAGGTCGTAAACCCGTTCGGGCGTCCACGGCGTGCGGCTTTGGTGGCGGTTGCTGGCAAACGCCGTCAGGTGCTCGTCCACCGACAAATTGGGGAAGACTTGCCGACCTTCGGGCACCACCGCCAGACCCATTCGCGCCACCCGATCGGCCGCCATGTTGGTGATGTCCTGGCCATCAAAAATCACCTGGCCCGCCTTGACCGACTTGAGCCCCAGGATGCTGCGGATCAAGGTGGTCTTGCCCATGCCGTTGCGGCCAAGCAGGCCCATGACCTCGCCCGGCTGCAGGCTCAGGCCCATGCCAAACAAGACCTGGCTTTCGCCATAAGCGGCTTGCACATCAAGCACTTGCAGCAAACTCATGCGTGCTCCTCGCCCAGGTAAGCGGCAACCACTTGCGGGTTGAGCCGAATGGCCTGAGGTGTGCCGGTGGCGATCAAAGCGCCGTTGACCATCACCGAGATGCGGTCGGCCAAGCGAAACACGGCGTCCATGTCGTGCTCGATCAACAAGATGGCCACCTTGGCGCGCAGCTTCTGAATCAGCTGGAGAATGCGCTCGGACTCCACCGGCCCGGCACCCGCCATGGGCTCGTCCAGCAACAGCAGCTTGGGCTGCGTGGCCACGGCCAGGCCCAGCTCCAAAATGCGCTGCTCGCCGTGCGAGAGTTCACTGGCCGGGTCCTGCGCCCGGTCCTGCAGACCCAACTCGTGCAACACGGCCATGGCCTGCGCCGTCAAGGCTTTTTCAGAGTGCACCGGACGCCAGAATGAAAAACTGTTGCCGCTGCGCGCTTGCACCGACAACGCCACGTTGTCCAGCACCGTGAACGACTTGAACAAGCGCGTGATCTGAAACGAACGGGCCAAGCCGCTGCGCACACGCGCGTGCGTGGGCATGGCGGTGACGTCTTGGCCATCAAAAAAAATCTGTCCACTGTCGCTTGGCAGGTGGCCAGACAACTGCGCCACCAAGCTGGTCTTGCCCGCACCGTTCGGGCCAATCAGGGCGTGGATTTCTCCGGGCTGCACATCCAGTGTGACGTGGTCAGTGGCCCGCAAGGCACCAAAATTTTTGACCAAGTCGTTCACCTGAAGCAAGGCCCCGGCGTTCATGCGTGCCCCCCTTTGCGGGTCGACTTGCGGCGGAGCAAGCCCGCCAGTCCTTTGGGGGCCAGCAAGACCACCGCGAGCAGGAACCAGCCCACATAAAACTGCCAATGCAAGGTGTACTCGGCCAGCACATCCTCCAGAATCAGCAACACCAGTGCACCCCACAAACCGCCCGTGAGCGTGCCCACGCCGCCCAGAATGACCATGACCATCAGGATGCCCGATTGGGTCCAGTGCATCAGGTTCGGGCTGACATAGTTCTGATGGTTGACCATCAAGGCACCCGCCAATCCCCCAAGGGTGCCTGCAATGACAAACAATACCCATTTGTAGCGGTAAGACGCAAACCCGATGGCATCGACGCGCACATCGTCATCGCGTATCGCCAAAATCACACGCCCAAAGCGCGAGGCCATGATGCGGGAAATCAGCACCAAGCTCAGCACCAGCACCAACAGGACCACGAAATAAAAAGTCACATCGTTTTTCAGGTCCAGGCCCAGACCGAAGTCCGAGCGTTGCTTGATGTTCAAGCCTTCGTCACCCCCATAGGCTTTGATGGAGTTGACCAGGTAATAAATCATCTGGGCAAAGGCCAAGGTGATCATGATGAAGTACACCCCCCGTGTGCGCAGCGAAATTGCACCAATGATGGCGGCCACCAAAGCCGACAAACCCATGGCGATGGCAAAACCCACCCAGCCATTGGTGACGCCTTCGGTGATCAAAATGCCCACCGTGTAAGCCCCGATCCCCAAAAAAGCCGCATGCCCGAAGGACACCAAGCCCCCGTAACCGAGTATCAAGTTGAGACTGCAAGCGGCGATGCCGTAAATCATCATGCGGCTGAGCATGCTGACGTAAAAATCCATGCCTCGCGCGTGCAAAAACAAAGGCAAGGCGATCGCCCCGGCCAGCACCAGGCCCCAGACCCAGAACGGTGTTTTGTGGTTCATTGCACCCGTGCCTCAACGACCGGAAAAAAGTCCCTGAGGACGGACAAACAGCACAACGGCCATCAGCAAATAGACCGCAATTGACGCCACCGCAGGCCCCGCCGCGCTGGCGAACTGGGGCGAAAAAATTTCGCGAAACAACATGGGCAGCAAGGTGCGCCCCAAGGTGTCGACAAAGCCCACCAAAATGGCCCCGACAAATGCACCCCACACCGAGCCAATGCCGCCAATCACAATGACCACAAAAGCCAGGATCAAGATGTTCTCACCCATGCCCACCTGCACCGCCAGCAGCGGCCCCAGCATGGCCCCCGCCACCGCACACAGGGCAGCGCCAATGCCAAACACCCCGGTGAACAAACGCCGGATGTTGATGCCCATGGCCATGGCCATCTCGCGGTTGGACGCCCCCGCCCTGACCCAAGCCCCCATGCGGGTTTGGGTGACCATCAGGTACAGCAAGAGCGCAATGACCAGGCCCACGGCAATGATCACCAACCGGTAGCTCGGGTAGCGCAAGCCAGGCAACAACTCCACCGGGCCAGACAAGGCTTGGGGCATGGACAAAGGCAGATCAGAGCCCCAGATCATGCGCACGGATTCGTTGATGATCAGGATCAAGGCAAAGGTGGCCAACACCTGGGACAGGTGATCACGGGCATACAGCGTTCGCAGCAAAGTGGCTTCCAGCAACATGCCCACCAAGGCTGTGAGCATGACCGCCAACACCACGCCCAACCAAAACGACTGGGTCAACTGAACCAACCAGGCCGTCAGGAACGCCCCCACCATGTAGAGGGCGCCATGGGCCAGGTTGATCATGTCCATGATGCCGAAAACCAGCGTGAGCCCGGAGGCCAGCAGGAACAACATCAAACCGAACTGCAGGCCATTCAAGGCCTGCTCCAACAGCAAAATTCCAGTCATGAGAAGACGCAAGCGTCCTTACTTCATGGGGCAGTCTTTGACGTAGGCGTCACCATGGTTGACCAGCAAAGGTTGACCCACGATGCGGTTGACCAGTCGGCCCTGACCATCTTTGACGATCTCGCGCAGGTAATAGTTCTGTATCGGGTACTGGTTGGTGTTGAACCGGAAATCGCCCCGCACCGAATTGAACTTGACCGTCTTGAGGGTCTTGATCAAGGCCTCTTTGTCGTCGATCTTGCCGTTGGCCGCACGCACAGCGGCATCGATCAGCAAAGCCGTGTCGTAGCCCTGAGCTGCGTAAATAGTGGGCAGGCGCTTGTATTCTTTTTCAAATTCGGCCACAAATTTCTTGTTGGCTTCGTTGGGCAGGTCCAAGCCCCAATGCGCGGTGTCAAACACGCCCAGCATGTCGTTGCCCACCGCACGGATCACGTCTTGGTCAGCGCCAAAGCCGGGCTGAATCAAACGGGTGTCTTTGTTCAGGCCTGCTGCCATGAACTGCTTGATGAAGTTGATGCCCATGCCTCCGGGCAGGAAGGTGTAAACCACTTCAGGTTTGGCTGCGCGGATGGCTGCCAGTTCAGCCGAATAATCCAGCTCGCCGAGTTTGGTGTAAACCTCACCCGACACATTGCCCTTGAAAAATCGCTTGAAGCCGGCCAGAGAGTCCTTGCCCGCCTGGTAATTGGGAGCCAGCAAATAAGCCGACTTCACCTTGAGGTTGGTCGCGTACTGGCCTGCGGCCTCGTGGTACGCATCGTTGGGCCAAGACACAGCAAAGAAATAAGGCGTGCACTGCGCGCCTGCAATCGGCGAGGGCGCGGCATTGGGGCTGAGGTAAATCGTTTTGGCGTTCACGGCTTCAGGCAAACCCGCGAGCATGATGTTGGAGAACACCACGCCGGTCAAAAAGTCGACCTTGTCACGTTTGACATAGCGCTCGAACAACTGCTTGCCCACGTCGGGCTTGAACTGGTCGTCCGAGATCGACACATCGGCGGACAGGCCACCGAGCTTGCCGCCGTTGAGTTTGACGGCCAGCATGAAGGCATCGCGGATGTCTACGCCCAAAGCAGCCGAAGGGCCGGAAAGGGTACTGACAAAGCCGATTTTGACCTTGTCCTGCGCCAGAGCGGGCGCACAGGCCAAGGCCGCCAAAGTGGAAACCGTCAACAAACTTTTGATCACCGGAAAACGCATGAATGACTCCTGGCAAAACCATCAAAAAAGGAAAAAGCCATCTCAAAGAAGGCAAGTCCCATTCTGTGCCGAAAATCACTTCGCCATGAATGAGGGTTTACCCTTTTGATTCATTCGCCGCCCAGCCCCAAGCGGTTGGGTTGGCGCTTTTCGATGGCAAAGCGGAGCAAGGCCGCTGAGCGGAAAATGCCGTGCGCAAATTTTCCGTAAGGCAAAGTCAGGAACAAGGCCATCACCGCGCCCAGATGCACCGCCAACATCAAAGGCATGGCCGCCGTTTGGCCCAGCAGCCACAAGAGCAAACCCGTCACACTGACCAAAAACAACAAGGCGATGAAACCCCGGTCCATGGGCTTTTGCGCCGCATCACCGTGGTCCGGGTGGCGGCGCAGGTTCAAGCGCCACAAACCGGCCGTGCCCACCGCCAGGCTCACCCCGCCAATGACGCCGAGCAGCTTGGGCAAAGTCGTCAGGTCATACGGTGCGGGCCAGTCCAACACGTAGTGGTACAGCGTGGCCACGCTGGTGGCGGCAAAGCACAGCATGAAACCGTAAAACGTCAGGTGGTGGTAACGCCTGCGCTCGTGTGTCCAAGCGTCGTCTTCGTTGTGGCAACCCTCGCCATGGCCGCCGTCCAGGTATTTCAGGCGCAAAGCGTCGTGCGCCGCTTCGGCCGCAGCAGGCGGCGTCAAGTCGGCCCCGCTGGTGGCGGGCGTCACGTCACGCCAAAAGCGCTTCACGCCGAGGGCCAGCGCCAGCACCGCAAACAAAAAGATGGGCGCGAACAGACTGACCATCAGATTGTGCGGAAACACCGCGTAAAAGCCACCGGCCACGGGCGTTGACCACAGCGTGCCTTGGCGCAGCATGGCGAGCGCCAAAAACAAAGCCAAACCCAAAGCGAGCGCCACCGACAAGGTCAGGCCGTTGCGTTGGTACAAACTGCCCAAAGCGGGTGGCCAGGCATAGTCGGCATAGGTCTGGCCGCGCACCTGGGCCATGGCCTTGGGCACATTGATGGCGAAATCGTGCGGCGGTGCGTACTGGCAAGCATGCAAACACGCGCCGCAGTTGTGGCACAGGTTGGCCATGTAATGGATGTCGGCCTTGCCAAACTCCAGGCGGCGCGTCATGGCCGGAAACACCGCGCAAAAACCTTCGCAATAACGGCAGCCATTGCAAATTTGCATCTGCCTGGCCACTTCGGCTTCGGGGGCTGTCAACTCGCCAAGCGCCAGGGCACGGGCGTCACGCGTCAAGGCTTCAAGCGTTTGCATGGTCAGCGCCCTCCTTTTGCGTTTGGACAGCTTTGGCCGCTTGCTCACCCGCGATGCGGCCAAAGGCCGTGCCAATCGTCATGCCCACCCCAGCGGTATAGCCCTTGCCCAACACATTGCCCGCCATCATTTCGCCCGCCACAAACAAGTTGGGGCTGGGCTGGTCGTTGAATCGCACAGCGGTGGTCTCATCGGTTTTCAATCCCAAATAGGTGAAAGTCACGCCGGGTCTGACGGCATAGGCGTAATAAGGCGCGGTGTCCAGCGGCCTGGCCCAGTGGGTTTTGGCGGGCGTGACCCCCTCGGTGTGGCAGTCGTCCAGCGCTGTGTGGTCAAACTTGCCTTCGCGGCAAGCGGCGTTGTAATCGTTCAGGGTTTGCATGAACGTGGCCTCATCCAGGCCCAGCTTGCGGGCCAACTCAGGCAGACTGTCCGCTTGGGTGCCTTCAAACACCGGCGGCATGAAACGGCCAATGGCTTTGGCGTCGATGATGGAATAGGCCACCTGCCCCGGTTGCTGGGCCACCAAACGGCCCCAAATGGCGTAGCGCTTGGGCCAAAAATCTTCGCCTTCGTCGTAAAAGCGCCTAGCCTCGCGGTTGACCACCACGCCCAAAGACACGCAGTCGATGCGGGTGCAAATGCCGCCGTCGTAGAGCGGCGCACGCGCGTCAATGGCCACCATGTGCGCCTGGGTCGGGTCGCCAATGCGGTCGGCGCCTTGGTCCAGCAGGTGTTTGAGCAACACGCCTTGGTTGTAGCGTGTGCCGCGTATCAAAAACTGGTCGGCCGGGTACTCGCCGCGCTCGTTTTGGCCCCAGGCCTCGCGCAGCCATTCGCGGTTGGACTCAAAGCCTCCTGCAGCCAACACACAGGTGCGGGCCGCGATGCGCTCACGCCGCACGCTGCCGTCGGCCTGCTTGTGCATGACGGACGCGGCCACAAAACGGCCTTGGTCCAACTCCAGCGTGTCCACCTCGGCGTTGTAGTGGATCTGCACGCCCAATTTTTCGGCGCTGCGGTAATAGGCATTGACCAGCGCCTTGCCCCCGCCCATGAAAAACGCGTTGGTGCGCGCCGTGTGCAAAGCGCCCGACAAAGAGGGCTGAAAGCGCACCCCATGCTTGACCATCCAGGGCCTGCAGGTGGCCGAGTGGCGAATGGCCAAGCGGGCCAGGTGTTCGTCGGTCAAGCCGCCGGTGACCTTGAGCAGGTCTTGCCAGAACTCTTCTTCCGGATAGGCCTCGACCAACACGTCTTGCGGCGCATCGTGCATGCAGCGCAAATTGCGCGTATGGCCTGAATTACCACCACGCCACTCGCGCGGGGCCGACTCGAGCAGCATCACACTGGCTCCCGCTTCACGGGCCATGAGCGCCGCACACAGGGCTGCGTTGCCGCCGCCTATCACCAACACATCCACCGTCATAAATACTTTCAGGGCACTGTGCCCAGGCTGGATCAAAACTGGTACTTGCGCAAACCACCGTCGACAGGAATCACCGCGCCGGTGATGTAACTGGCCAAGGGGGATGCCAAAAAAGTGACCAAATTGGCCATGTCTTCGGGCTCACCGTAGCGGCCCATGGGAATCTCGTTGTCGCACTGCCACTGGCGGTATTCGGGCGTGTAATTGCGAAAAATTTGCTCGGAATGGATACGCCCTGGTGGCACACAGTTCACGGTGACCCCGTGCTTGCCCACCATGCGCGACAAACCTTTGGCCCAGCTGTGCATGCCCGCTTTGGCGCAAAACGCACCGTTGGTGTGCTCAGGTTCACTCTTGCCCGTGATGTTGATGATGCGGCCCCACTTGCGTTCAATCATCTGATCAATCAGGGCATCGGCCACTTGGCGTGGGCGGTGAAAGTTCAAGGTGATGGCTTCTTGCCAGGCCTCTTCGCTCACATGCAACTCCTTGAAACTGCGCGAGCCGCCAGCGTTGTTCACCAAAATGTCCACGCTGCCCAAACCCGCCAGGGCCGCCTCGGCCAAGCGTTTGGCCGCGTCTTCGGCGTATAGGTCTGACGCAATGACCACGGGCGCATGGCCACCTGCCGCCACGATCTCGGCAGCCAGCTCATAGAGCTTGTCGACGCGACGCGCCGACACGGCCACACGCACGCCTTCAGCAGCCAGGGCTTTGGCAATGCCGCGCCCGATGCCCACGCTGGCGCCGGTGACCAAGGCGGTTTTGTTTTTGAGTTGCAAGTCCATGGGTATCTTTGAAAAAGAGATTAACCACTTGACTTTAGCCTGACCCCAGACCCTTGCGCAGCCCCTGGCAGATATGGGGCCGTCACAATTCGTGATACCCCTGGCCAAGCCAAGTTGGGTCAGGCGTCCACCCCGACGACATCGGTACAGATTCTCAGGTTTGCGGGCTCATCGCTGCACCCTGCCAAGCGCCGCTCCCCACCAGGGTGCGCACACAATCGAGCAAAACCACCCGCGCGGCCAAGGCTGCGGTAGACAACTCACCCTCAGACAAACCGCATAGCCAATTGCTGCGCTTGACTTGGTGATCGGTAATGCGCGCCATGAGCAAAGACGGGGCAGCATCGCCTTGCCGCGCGACGGCCGCCCAAGGCTGCAAAGTGGCACCCATGCCTGCCTGCACGGCGTCCATCAGCATGGCCAGGGAATCCACCTCCAGCGCCACCAGGGGTTTGAGCTTGGCGCGCAAAAAAGCGGCGTCCAGCGTGCTGCGCAAACCGTGTGGACCGGTAGGCAAAATCAGCGGATGGTCCTTGAGTTGGGCCAGACGCAATGCGGTCGGCACCCCAGGCTTGCTGGCGTGCCGTGCACTGATCAAAAAAATATCCTCTTCGATCAGGGGCAGCACACTCCAGCGCCGGGACGCTTGCAACGACGGGCTGGCGCCCATCGGCAGGTCAAACAGCACCGCCAAGTCCAGCTGCCGCGCATTGAGCATGGTCGACAAATGGCCCGACAAACTCTCGACCATGTGCAGGCGCACATCCGGGTAACGCTCGCGCATGGCCTGCATCAAGGGCAAACCCAACACCGCTGCCGTGGTGGGGGCCAGGCCCACGCTCACTGTGCCGGTCAGACGGGCCTGCTGCGCAGCACGCATCGCCTGCTCGGCGTGGCGCAGCGTGAGCTGCGCCTCGGTGAAAAAAGCCGCGCCTGCCTCGGTGGGTGTCACGCCTTGGGGACTGCGCTGCAAAAGGCGGGTGCTCAACTCGCCTTCGAGCCGGGTGATTTGTTGGCTCAATGCCGACTGGACCAAGTTCAAGTCAAGCGCGGCTCGGCTGATGCTGCCCAGCTCCACCACCCGCACAAAATAACGCAATTGCCTCAGTTCCATGGCAACAGGTACTTGAGGGCTGCGCCAAGGCGTGAATGGACAGAGCGAGGTGCCAGTGCCTGCACAGCATCGGCACGCTGGCGCACGCGGACGCTGGAGAGGACCGGCTCAGCGTGGTGGCGTGCGCGCGGCTGAGCGCCTTCTGGCGGCAATGAGCAGGTGGTGACGTCTTGCATGACCCGATTTTGACCGAGCTGGCCCTACCGCTCAGGCATGGCCCCACAGCGAGGCCTGAACCGCAAGGGCTTGGGGCAAAGGCGCTGGCACTTTGGACAGCATAAGTTTCACCCGCATCAGAGCGCGCGGCGTGACCCATCGCCAAGCAAACCAGAAAAAACAGAAAAACCAGGATGCTTTACGGAGGACGCGGGAGGTCGTTCGGTCATGGGGAAATTGGGTCGATAAAAAACCCATGGGGTAAGCCACGGGTTCGAGCACGGATCCGTACCAGGCACACCGGCCGGATGTCAAAACGGGATATCGTCGTCCATGTCGTCAAAGTTGCTGGCCGCTGGCTTGGCTGCAGAGGCTGGGCGCTGGGCGGGCGCAGCCGCTGGTCGCGCAGGAGCCTGGCGAGGCGCATAACCGCCACCGCCCCCCGCACCGCTGCCGCCATCTTCGGACGGACCGCCCATGCCTTGGCGGCTGCCCAGCATCTGCATGCTGTCGGCGCGGATGTCGGTGGCGTACTTTTCCACGCCGTTTTTGTCGGTGTATTTGCGGGTACGCAAGCTGCCCTCAACGTACACCTGGCTGCCCTTGCGCAGGTACTGGCCAGCGATCTCGGCCAATTTGGCAAAAAAGCTGATGCTGTGCCACTCGGTGGCCTCTTTCATCTCACCTGTTTGCTTGTCTTTGTAGCGGTCGGTGGTGGCCACTCGGATGCTGGTGACCGCATCGCCCGAGGGCAAATAACGGGTTTCAGGGTCGGCTCCCAGATTGCCGACGATGATGACTTTGTTGACGGATGCCATGAAAACTCCTCGATGATGCCCAATTATGCGGCCAATCTCAGGCGGCCAATCGCCCCTAGGCCAAGGCCCGAAAGTTGGTCACATGCCCCACCCCCCACTGACGCATCAGGTCTGCACCAAAGGCACACCCCGAACGGGGTTTCGCATGGGCAAGGCCAGCAGCAACCACAGCAGCATGGCCGCGCCACAGCTCAAAAACAGCACCGGACTGCCCCAGGACTTGACCACCCAGCCGCCCGCCAGACCGCCCACAAAAAAGCCCAAAGACTGCAAGGTGTTGTAAACCCCCAGGGCTGCACCACGCATGGCCTGGGGTGCGATGAGCGAGACCAGGCTGGGCAGGGTCGCCTCCAGCGCATTGAAGCCGCAGAAAAACACCAGCAACAAGACAGACAGACCGCCGAGGCTGGGCGTGCCCAGCGACTGCACCAGCAAACCCACCTGCACCACAGCGATCAGGCCAATGGAGAGCAAAAACACTTTTTTCAAGTGCCCTCGGCGTTCCATGGCAAACACCACGCCTAAAAACAACAAGGACACCACCACCACCGGCAAATACAACTGCCAATGCAGCGCATTGTTCAGGCCCGCCTGCACCAGCAAGGACGGCACCGCCACCCACATGGCCAATTGCACCGCATGCAACACAAACACCCCCAGATTCAGGCGCATCAAGTCGGCATGGGCCAGCACATCGGTCAGCCGCCCACGCCCTTCTCCCGTCGCAGACGGCGGTGCGGGCGGTACCCACCAGATCACCCCCCACACGCCCACCAACGCCAACGCCCCGGTCAACCAGAACAGCCCGGAAAAACCGATCCAGACCGTCAGCACAGGGGCCACCACCAAAGACAGGGCAAACATCAGCACGATGGTGCTGCCCAACCAGGCCATGGCCCGGGTGCGCACCTCGTCCCGCGTCAAATCGGCCAGCAAAGCGGCCACCGCCGCCGACACGGCCCCGGCTCCTTGCAAACTGCGCCCCAACAGCAGGTGCGTCAAATCGGTGGCTGCAGCCGCCCAAAAACTGCCCAAGGCAAAAACGATCAGGCCCAGCACGATCACCCGCTTGCGCCCGAAACGGTCCGAAGCCATGCCAAACGGCAACTGCAACAGGCCTTGCGTCAGCCCGTAAATGCCCATGGCCAGCCCCAGCCAAAGGGGGTCTTCGCCCCCGGGGTATCGGCGTGCTTCCAGGGCGAACACCGGCAAAACCAGGAACAACCCCAACATGCGCAAAGCAAAAATGCCCCCCAGCGAAGCACTGGCGCGCCGCTCGGTGGGCGTCATGTTCAAGTCAGAAGATGTCTGCGAAAGGTCGGCCACACAAAGCCTAAAACAGGGGAAATGAAGCATGCAATTGTCCTTGATTGGCAACACCGCGTGCCTGTCAATGCCCCAGCGGGGATAATCAAAGGTTTTGCCGATCTGACCGCCACCGTGAAACTTGCTGACTCCCCTCTCTTGCCTGACGAACCCGAACCCTCGCGGTATCTGGCCTCAGCGCTGCGGCAGACCCACATCAGCGTGCGCGGGGCGCGCACCCACAACCTCAAAAACATCGACCTCGACATCCCGCGCAACCAACTGGTGGTGATCACCGGGCTGTCCGGCTCGGGCAAGTCGAGCCTGGCCTTTGACACGCTGTACGCCGAAGGCCAGCGCCGCTATGTGGAAAGTCTGTCGGCCTATGCGCGGCAGTTTTTGCAGCTGATGGACAAGCCCGATGTGGACCTGATCGAGGGCCTGTCGCCCGCCATTTCCATCGAACAAAAAGCCACCAGCCACAACCCACGCTCCACCGTGGGCACGGTCACCGAGATCCACGACTACCTGCGCCTGCTGTTTGCCCGCGCGGGCACGCCTTATTGCCCTGACCACAACCTGCCGCTGCAGGCGCAAACCGTGAGCCAGATGGTGGACACGGTGCTGGCCTTGCCCGAAGACACCAAGCTCATGATCCTCGCGCCCATTGCGCGTGAGAAAAAAGGCGAATTTGAAAAAGTGTTTGAACAGATGCAGGCGCTGGGCTATGTGCGCTTTCGCATCAATGGCCAGACGGTGGAAGTGGAAGACCTGCCCACGCTCAAGAAGACCGAGAAGCACAACATCGACGTGGTGGTGGACCGCATCAAGGTCAGGTCTGAAGAGGATGCCAAAGCGCGTGACGCCCTGCGCCAGCGCCTGGCCGAAAGCTTTGAAGCCGCGCTGCACCTGGCCGAACACCGCGCTGTGGCCTTGGAGATGGACACAGGGAAAGAACACCTGTTCAACGCCAAGTTTTCATGCCCAGTGTGCGCTTATTCCATCAGCGAGCTGGAACCGCGTTTGTTCTCGTTCAACTCGCCCATGGGCGCTTGCCCCACCTGTGACGGCATTGGCAGCATGGCGTTTTTCGACCCGGAGCGCGTGGTGGCCTTCCCCTCGCTCAGCCTAGCCAGTGGTGCCATCAAGGGCTGGGACCGGCGCAACGGCTTTTACTTCAGCATGCTCGAAAGCCTGGCCAAACATTACCAGTTCGACATCGAAACGTCCTTTGAAAAACTCGCGCCCATCCACCAGCAGGTCTTGCTGCACGGCTCAGGTCTGGAGGAGATCAAGTTCAGTTACACCATGGAATCCGGGGCCTCGCAAGGCAAGAAGGTCAGCAAAAAACACCCCTTTGAAGGCATCATCCCCAACATGACGCGCCGCTACCGCGAAACCGACTCTGCCGTGGTGCGCGAAGACCTGGCCCGCTACCGCAACATGCAGGCTTGCACCGATTGCCAAGGCACCCGCTTGCGGCGCGAAGCCCGCCATGTGCGCATCGGCGAAGGCGCGCAAGCCCGCGCCATTTACGAGATCAGCCACATCACGCTGGGGGAATCGCAGCAGTATTTTCAGGGCCTGAAAATGCACGGGGCCAAGGCCGAAATCGCCGACAAGGTGGTGCGCGAGATCGCCTTGCGCCTCAAGTTTCTGAACGACGTGGGCCTCAATTACTTGAGCCTGGACCGCAGCGCCGACACCCTGTCGGGCGGCGAGTCACAACGCATCCGCCTGGCCAGCCAAATTGGCTCGGGTCTGACGGGCGTGATGTATGTGCTGGACGAGCCCAGCATCGGCCTGCACCAACGTGACAACGACCGCCTGATCGGCACGCTACAACACCTGCGCGACATCGGCAACAGCGTGCTGGTGGTCGAGCACGACGAAGACATGATCCGCGTGGCCGACCATGTCATCGACATGGGACCGGGCGCGGGCATACACGGCGGGCGCGTGATGGCGCAAGGCACATGTGCCGACATCCTGGCCGCACCCGATTCGGTCACCGGCCAGTACATGTCGGGCCGCAAGAAAATCGAGATCCCCAAGCGCCACAAGGCGGGCAAGGACTTCATCGAGATCGTGGGCGCATCGGGCAACAACCTGAAGCAGGTGAACGTGAAGTTTCCTGTGGGCTTGCTCACCTGCGTGACCGGCGTGTCCGGTTCGGGCAAATCCACCCTGGTGAACGACACGCTCTACACCGCTGCGGCGCACCAGATTCACCGCGCCCACGACGAAGCTGCCGCGCACGAAGCCATCTTGGGCCTGGAGCACTTCGACAAAGTCATCAACGTCGACCAGTCGCCCATTGGCCGCACGCCACGCAGCAACCCCGCGACCTACACGGGCTTGTTCACCCACATTCGCGAACTGATGGCCGAAGTGCCTGCTGCACGCGAACGTGGTTACGGCCCGGGTCGCTTTTCCTTCAACGTGACGGGTGGCCGCTGCGAAGCCTGCCAGGGCGACGGCATGGTGAAGGTGGAGATGCACTTTTTACCCGACGTGTACGTGCCTTGCGACGTGTGCCACGGCATGCGCTACAACCGCGAAACGCTTGAGGTGCAATACAAGGGCCAGAACATCGCGCAGATTTTGAACATGACGGTCGAAGCCGCGCACCAGTTCTTCAGCGCCGTGCCCAACATCGCCCGCAAGCTGCAAACCTTGCTTGACGTGGGCCTGACCTACATCCGCCTGGGCCAAAGCGCGACCACGCTCTCAGGCGGTGAGGCGCAGCGCGTCAAGCTCGCACTGGAACTGTCCAAACGCGACACGGGCCGCACGCTTTACATCTTGGACGAACCCACTACCGGCCTGCACTTTGCCGACATCGACCTGCTGCTCAAAGTGTTGCACCAGCTGCGCGACGCAGGCAACACCATCGTCATCATCGAACACAACCTCGACGTGATCAAAACCGCCGACTGGCTGATCGACATGGGACCCGAAGGCGGCGCGGGCGGCGGCACCGTGTTGGGTGAAGGCACGCCCGAACAACTGGCCAAAAACAAAGCCAGTTTCACAGGCCATTATTTAAAACGCTTGCTTTAAAGGCACTGCGCTTGACACCACTTCGACCTTTTGATCCACCCACTTTTAAACTTTCAAGCCTCTATGAAATCCGTGATCCGTGCTTTTTTCAAAACCCTGCGCGTTGTGCTGGGCCCCGTCATGCTGCTCAAAGAACGGCTCACCCAGCCCACAGGTGTGGTGCGCGAAGCTGCGGCGCAAGCCAGCGTGGACCAACAATGCCAAAGCCTGGCGCTTTACCAGTTCAGCACCTGCCCGTTTTGCATCAAAGTGCGCCAGGAAATGCGCCGCCTGTCTCTGCCCATTGAAACGCGCGACGCGCAGCACCATGCAGTCAACCGCGACGCTTTGTTGCAAGGCAGTGGGGCCACCAAGGTGCCGTGCCTCCAAATCACCGAAGCCAATGGCCAGACCCGTTGGCTGCAAGACTCGAACGAGATCGTGGCCTATTTGCGCGAGCGATTTGCAGCACCTGCAGCTTGAAGGCCATTGGCTGCACTGAACCGGTCAAGCGGCGACCACTGTCAGCAAAGTCTGACCGTTGGCGACCAGCTTCTCGCCTTCTGAATCCACTGCAAACAAATCGCAACTGGTAAAAACCTGTGTTTTGCCCGGCTTGACCACCCGTGCCCGAGCGATGAACTTTTGACCTACGGCAGGCCGCAAACAGTTGACCGAAAAGTTGGCAGCCAACAAATTCGGCCCTGCCACGGTACCGGCCGCAAAACCGCAGGCAGTGTCGATGAGTGTGCCGATCAAGCCCGCGTGCAAGAAGCCCGAGTACTGGCCGACCTCAGGGCGCCAAGGCATCTGGATTTCTACAAAGCCGGGTTCGGCCACAGTGACTTCGATGCCGCACCAGCGGTTGAATTCGGCCATGGCGTTGATTTTTTTCAGCATGTCAAGTGGGCTCATGGTTTTTTCCTGGTTTGGGTTTTGAACCACCCGATGTGGTCCATCAGTTTTTTGCGAAGTGCCTGTTGCTCGGTCATGAGCTGGTCGATCTCGGCCACACGCGCCAAAATCGCGTCGATCATGTCTTGCGCTGACAACTTGCCCGCTTTGAAGCGCGGCAAAACCTCGGCAATGGAGGGCAGCGAAAAACCCATCTCCCGAGACATGGCGATAAAGATGACGTGCTTGACGGTTCTCTCGTCGAACTCGCGATAGCCATTGGGCAATCTCTGACTTTCAATCAGGCCGTCAGCTTCGTAACGCCGCAAGCGGTGCACCGACACCCGGGTCTTGGCAGAGAGTTCTGAAATGCGCATGGATTCAGTCTAGCAACGCTCGCACAGCGCGAGGGTTGTGGCCTTTGACACATGGGCGACAAGCCAAAGGGACCGCTGCGCCTCCCGGGCAGCAGCACCGCATGGTCGAGCCCTTTGCGCTCGACCCCGACGGCGGTGTACCGTTGAATGTGCGCTAACCTCACCGGGTGCCCGCCATGGAGCCCGATGCTGACCAAGCGGCGTCTCAGATCTTGGCGCTGGGCCGCTCATTCATGCGGTCGCGCCAAGCCTGCAAGGCCAGCATGCCTTCGTCGCCGGGCACGAACTTCATCAAGCCCCGCGCAAACTCCAGCGCGCAAAACGCGGTGATGTCGGCAATGGTGAAACGTTCGCCCGCGATGAAGGGCTGGCTTTGCAGGCGCTGGTCAAAGCCCCGCGCCACGTCCCGCACCTTCTCGGCCTGAGAGCGGCCAAACTCCGGAAACTGCGGTTTTTCCAGAGCCGCCAGCCCTGGGTGGCTGTGGCGAATGGCGTTGGCAATGCCGCCCAACAAATACAGCTCCACCTGCCGGTCGGCCATCTCGATGAAGCCGCGCTCGTCGCCGTCCACGCCCATCAGGTTGGGCTCGGGAAAGCGACCCTCCAGCAAAGTGCAAATCGCCCGCGTCTCGGTGATCACCCGGCCGTCTTCCAGCTCCAACGCAGGCACCTTGGCCAGCGGGCTTTTGGCCAGGTATTCGGGCGTACGGTGCTCACCACCGTTGAGGTCCATGTTCACCATCTCGATGCCAGTGATGTTTTTCTCAACCAAAAACATCAGCACCCGGCGGGGGCTGGGGGCGCGGTGGGCGGTGTAGAGCTTCATGGTTTTCCTTTTTGGGGCAATTGCATATTCAAGTCTTGTGCCCGTGGCGTGCAGACTAGCACCCGCCTGTTCCCGGGCGTGCCACACAGATGACAGCCCGCTTCCAAGCACAAGAGTAGACACCCAGGCGACACCCAGTCACAGGCCGGACAGGGCGAGGCCGCTGCAGCCTTTCCAATGACCTCAAGAAACCCTGTTCAACGATTTGAGAAAACTCGACCATGAACTTCGACATCCCACCGGACATTGCAGCCCTGCGCGAGCGCACACGCCAGTTCATTGCAGAGCAAGTCATACCGCTGGAGGGCGATCCGCGCCACGGCCTGCACGGCCCATCCGAAGACCTGCGCCGCGAGCTGGTGGCCCGCGCACGCGCTGCCGGATTGCTCACCCCCCACGCATCCAAGGAAATGGGCGGCTTGGGCCTGAGCCACATCGCCAAAGCGGTGGTCTTTGAAGAAGCCGGTTACTCCAACCTGGGGCCCACCGCGCTGAACATCCACGCGCCCGACGAAGGCAACATCCACCTCATGGAAGAAGTGGCCACCCCCGCGCAAAAAGAACGCTGGCTGCGCCCGCAGGTGGCGGGCCTCACACGCTCGTGCTTTGCCATGACTGAGCCCGACCCCGGCGCTGGCGCTGACCCGTCCATGCTCAAAACCACCGCCGTGCGAGACGGCGACAACTACCTGATCACTGGCGTCAAATGGTTCATCACCGGGGCCGAAGGCGCAGATTACGTCATCGTCATGGCGCGCATGGAAGACGGGACGGCCACCATGTTTTTGACCGACATGGACAACGCGGGCATCACGCTGGAGCGGAGCATGGACGCCATGGACAACTGCTTCACCGGCGGCCATGGTGTGCTGCGCTTTGACAACGTGCGCATCCCTGCCACCGATGTGTTGGGCGAAGTGGGCCAGGGCTTTCGCTACGCACAGATTCGGCTGGCCCCGGCGCGCTTGACCCATTGCATGCGCTGGCTGGGTCAAGCGCGTCGCGCCCATGACATTGCCCTGGATTACGCCAGCCGCCGCCACGCCTTTGGCAAACCTCTGGCCGAGCACGAGGGCGTGGGCTTCATGCTGGCCGACAACGACATCGACCTGCACACCGCCCGTCTGCACATCTGGCACACCGCTTGGCTGCTCGACCAGGGCCAAAAAGGCGGCTTTGAATCGAGCCGTACCAAGGTGGCCTGCTCCGAAGCCGAGTGGCGCGTGGTGGACCGCTGCGTGCAAATCCTCGGCGGTCAGGGTGTGACGGCCGAAACGCCCGTGATGCGGATCTTCATGGACATGCGTGCCTTCCGGATTTACGACGGCCCCAGCGAAGTCCACCGCTGGAGCATGGCACGCAAGATGGTCTACAAAGCGCAGCAGACCACCAAAGCAACGCGGGTCTAAAGACCATCCAGACAATATCCCTGCATTGATCCGAGCATCCACATGAAACATTCACTTGAATCGACCCTTGAATTCATCCAATCGTGCGAAACACCTTGGTCGAGAGACACCTCGCCGCCTTGGGGCATTCACGATCTGGATCCACCGCCTTACAACCGCTTGTATGGCCCAGTCCATGGCCGTGGGCCCGTGTCGGGCGTTCTGTTTCACCAACACCAGTTGTTGGCCCAATGGGGCGAGCCCCACAAAGCCGACCTGACTTTCAGTGTGGCGAAAACCTATTTGGCCTTGCTGGCCGGTCTGGCTTTTGACCAGGGGTTGTTGAAAGACGTCCACACCCCCGTGGTTGAGCAATGCCCCGGCATTGGCTTTGAGGGCGATCGCTTGTCGCGCATCACTTGGCACCATTTGCTGCAACAAACCAGCGAGTGGGAAGGCACTTGCCTGGGCATTCCTGAACAGGTCGACCGCTACCGCTGGCTGCCTTACCAAAGCGGGCAAGCCGACGGCATCAAAGGCGATGCCAGACCGCTGGGCGAGCCAGGCTCCCGGTTTGAGTACAACGACGTTCGCATCAACCAACTGTCATTGGCCTTGCTGCACTTGTTCAAGCGCCCACTGCCGGAAGTGTTTGAAGAATTTTTCCGACAACCCCTGGGGTGTTCGGACGCGTTTCAATGGGTGGGCTACGAGCAAGGCTGGACCGAGGTCCATGGCCAACGCATGATGTCGGTGCCGGGCGGCAGCCACTGGGGCGGCGGTGTGTCCATCTCGGCCATGGACCAGGCGCTGATTGGCCTGATGCTCATGGGGCAAGGCCAGTTCAAGGGCCAACAAATTTTGTCCCAGCAATGGCTGCACAGGATGCAGCAGCCCTGTGACGTTGCGCCCTACTATGGCTACCTGATTTGGCTCAACAATGACGGGGCGCTGTTCAAAGATGCTCCCCGCACTTCGTGGTTTGCCATTGGCGCGGGTTCGTCCGTCACCTGGGTCGATCCCAAGCTGGAATTGGTGTGCATCATGCGGTGGATTGACGCTGCCAAAACAAACGACTGCATCAACCAGGTGATGCAGTCGTTGGATCGGTGAACCAGGCCGATGGGCTTACTTGGCAAAAAGGCTGTCGGGGTTTGCAAAAGCCTTGAACTCCACCGCATTGCCACAAGGGTCCAAAAAGAACATGGTGGCCTGCTCCCCCACTTGACCCTTGAAGCGAATGTGCGGCTCAATGACAAATGAAGTCCCTGCTTTTTTAAGCCGGTCGGCCATGGCCTCCCACTGGCCCATCTCCATCACCAACCCAAAGTGCCGCACAGGCACGTTGTCGCCATCCACCGCGCTGGTGTTGTGGTGACCCGCCTCTGAAGGGCTCAGGTGCGCCACAATTTGGTGGCCGTAAAAATTGAAGTCGATCCAGTGCTCACTGGAGCGGCCTTCTGAGCACCCCAAAAGATCACCATAAAACGCTCTGGCCTTGGCCAAAGAGGTGACGGGAAAAGCCAAGTGGAATGGTTGCATGGTGTGGTCTGCCTGAATTCAAAAAACCAATTTTGCACCAAACACCCATCGGCATACGTGCATTTACGTGACAGCAGGTGTCATGGGACTGGACACCAGCGCATTGACCGCTCGGTGTGGAAGCTGCACACAGAATGATCGGCTGATTGGCCCTCCAAAGGCACAGCCCCATAACAGCCCGCAAGTGGATGGCTTGCAGGCTTCAGCGCAAAGCCTGACCCCGCGCTGCGCGTGACTCGGGGCTGGATGCGGCCAAGGCGATCTGGTCGTGTGCCATGTACGAGGTGGCGTGGTTCAGGGCTGTGGCGGCGGCGTTGACCGACTCTTTGCTCATGCGCACGGTAGCGGCGGGTTGGGCCAGGGTTTGCGCGGCCAGGGCTTGTGCGCGGACCATGGCTTGGCCTGTGTCACTGACGTAGTCGACCAGTCCAAGGCTCAGCGCTTCAGGTGCAGCGATGCGCTCGCACAAGATGGTCAGGCGCTTGGCCTTGGCTGGGCCCAGCAGGTTGACCAAGCGGGGGATGGTGCCCCAGGTGAGCGGAATGCCCAAGGCGATTTCGGGCAAGGACACAAAGGCGTCTTGCGCCAGCACACGCCAGTCGCAGGCCAACGACAGCGCCAGCCCACCGCCCACCGCATAGCCTTCGATGGCGGCGATGGTGATTTGCGGCATTTCTTCCCAAGCCTTGCACATGCGAAAACCCGTGCCCGCCATGTCGCGCCGCTGCACCGTGGACAAGCTGTCGTCGGCCCAAGCTTGCGCGTCGTTCAAATCAGCACCCGCCGAAAAGCACCGCGCATCGCCCGTGAGGATGACCACGTCAATGTCTGTGCGATCGCTCAGGGCGCGCGCCACGGCAGTGATCTCGCGCATCAGGGCACGCGACAGGGCATGCCGAACTTGGGGTCGGTTCAAATGAACTTCAACCCAGCGACCTTGTTCTTTGACAATCAAATGTTCATACATGTGGGTCTCCTTTTTGGGGGCTTGGCTGCTTGCAACGGGTCACGCGTTTGGAGCGCGACGCGGCGCATCCCCTGCTGGCGCTTGGCTGAACCCGTTGAAGGCCAGCGCGATGGTCTGCCCAACCGGACAAGCCGATGGCAAAAAATGGCGCTGCCAAAACAGGCGCGCTCAGATCAAAGGCACCAACGCGCCATCCATCAACAAATTGGCACCAGTGATGTAACTCGCTTGGCTAGACGCCAAAAACACGACCGCAGCTGCCACCTCCGCGGGTTGGGCGATCCGCCCCATGGGCAGCTTTTCGGTGAGTTGCGACAAGGCCGTCTCGGGCGATATAAGCCGACTCTTGGCGTCTGCCGCTATGGCGGTCTCCAACCGCTGAGTGAAAGTGCTGCCGGGATTGACCGCATTGACCCGAACGCCTTGCCCGGCATACGCGTTGGCCAGACCAGCGGTCGCCAACATCAAGGCGGCGTTGGCTGCACCGCCCGGCAGGTGCACAGGGCTGGCCACCTTGCCGCCGTTGCCAACGACATTGACGATGGCGCCCTGCCCACGCGCCGCCATTTTTTTGATGACGGGATCCATCATGTTGATGTAACTGAAAAACTTAGACTGCATGGCGTTTTGCCAGTCCTGCGGTTTCAGGTCTGCGGCTGGCGTCTTTTTGGCAGCGCCGGCCGAATTGACCAGCACATCGATCGGCCCCCCCAAGCCTTCTGCCTCGGCAAGGGCGGCCAGGGCAGCGTCAGCTTGTGTCAGATCTGCTGACACCACATGAATTTTGCAACCTGCGGGTGCTGCCAGACTCAACTCTCGTTGCGCCGCTGCCAAGGTGTCGGAATTGCGCGCCACCAAGGTCACATGCGCGCCCTCTTGTAAAAATGCGCTGGCGCATGCCAACCCAATGCCCTTACTACCGCCCGTGATGAGGATGTGCTTGTTTTGAAGATGGAGGTTCATTTTTTTGCGGGGTTCGAGTGATTAAAAAGGGATGCCATCAAGATTGCGGCGTGGTCATGGCGATCAGGTCAGCGGCATTGACCATTTGAGGAAACGTGGCCAGGGCCACCCAAAGTTCGTCGGCGTTGCAATGCGGCACCCCCCAGGTGGCGAGCTCGCGAAACTTGCTCTCCAGTGCCTCAGGGGTCATGGGTGCAGGTGTCCCCTGCATCTCGCGGGTGATCAAACGCCCGCTGTGCAGGTGAATGACCACCCGAGCTTCTTCCGTGCTCAGGTGTTCGTCTGCCACGATCTTGACCTTTTGACGGCAGTCTTGCACGGCCAGATCATTCACAGCGCCGTCTGTAAAGGCGCGCACACCGGCATGCCCCCAGGTCATGGCCACGGCCACAGCATGCTGAAGGCTGAGCTTGGATTCAAGTCCATCCGCCGGGTGGGGTCGATCTGCGCGTATTTGCGACAAAGGATGAACCGTGACCATGATGTGTTCAATTTCGTCCCCGGCATGGATCGGGTCGTCGGCCAAGCTCAGGCAGGCGTCCAATGTGGGTTGCAGCAAAAAGCCGCAGGGGTAGGGCTTGAACGTATTGTGTGTCGCGACCCAATGTTGTCCCAAGCCTTCGCACAGGACAGCATCCAGCGGTCGTGACCCCATGACCTCGGAGAATCCGAAACGCGCCTCCAGCACCCGGTCGTTGGCCGTGATGCCATGCCTTGCAAGCTGCGCTGACACCAAGCCGTTGCGTGCCGCATGGGCAATGTTCAAGCTTTTCGCCATGCTGCCCAGACTGGCCACCAAGCCGCTCGACTGTGTGGCTGCATGACCCATCGCCCAAGCCATTTGCAGGGGGCTCAGTCGCATCAGTCGTCCCACAGCAACCGCAGCGCCAAAGACACCGCAAGTGGCCGTGATGTGCCAACCCCGTTCGTAGTGGCCCGGCGAGACGGCCAGACCGATTCGGCACTCCACCTCCATACCCAACAAAAACGCATGCAAGAAATCCTGGCCGCTCACGACCGTCTGACTGGCCCAGGCCACCAGGGCCGATGCCACCGTGCCGGCAGGATGAATTCCTGTCGGCCAATGCGTGTCGTCGTAGTCAAGGATGTTCGACGAAAAAGCGTGAAGCAATGCAATGTTTGCAGGGTCAAACTTTTCAGCGCGGCCGATCAGTGGGGCATCGCCGCGGCCAAAGGGCGCTAGAGCCAAGAGCAGCCTGTCCAAAGCGGGATCACCTGCACCACCGAGGGCACAGGCGAACCAATTCATCCATGATGAAGCCGCCGAGGATTGGGTGGCCGCATCCACATCAGCCCACTTCGAATCAACTGCCCACTGGGCAAGCGCATGCGTAGGAGATGAGCCATCCAGCAGCTTCATGAAAGAGGCCGCAACACCCGTGAAAACATGCCTGCGTTCATGCTCAGTTGGCAACGATGCCGGCTTTTTTCACCACCGGGCCCCAGCGGTCAAGTTCTTGCCGCACGTAGCTGGCCGCTTGCTCTGGCGTTCCACCCAATGCCTCTGTTCCTTGGGACGCAAAGCGCTCGAGAACGTCACTTGATTTGAGCGCCTGATTCACTTCGCGGTTCAAGCGGGCAATGATGTCAGGCGGTGTGCCAGCTGGCGCCATCAAGCCGTACCAAAGTGCGACATTGACCGAAGGAAAACCCAACTCAGCAAAGGTGGGCGTGTTAGGCAGCAGGGGGTTCCGTCGAGGGCTGGCAGCGGCAACGGGCCGGATCTTGCCGCTCGTGATGTGGGGCAGCAAAGACGGGGCTCCATCAAACATGACTTGGACTTGTCCACCGACGAGGTCGGCCACAGCGGGGCCGCTGCCACGGTAAGGCGCATGAATCATGTCGATCGCTGTCGCAGCGGTGAACAACTCCCCAGCCATGTGCGGTGCACCACCGTTGCCCGACGAGGCGAAGGCCAACTTACCAGGCCTTTGCTTGGCTAGCGCAACAAACTCAGGCAGCGTTTGTGCTTTCAATTCAGCGTTGATGGTCATGATCAACGGCAAGCTTGCCAGCATGGTGATGGGTGCAAACGATGTGATGGGGTCGTAGGGCAACTTGGCCATCAAATGGGGGCCAATGCCATGCGTTGTGATCGAGTTTTGCAGCAAGGTGTAGCCGTCGGGCGCTGACTTGGCGACGAAATCGCTGGCCAATGAGCCGCTGGCGCCCGCCTTGTTTTCCACGACAACAGGTTGCCCCATCGAGGTGGACAACTTGGCTGCCAGCAATCTGGCGATGAAGTCAGCAGCGCCCCCAGGCGGCACCGTCACGATGAGTTTGATCGGACGGTTGGGGTATGCGCCAACGCTTTGCGCCTGGGCCCAAGTGCCTGCCAAAGCGCACACCACTGCGCAAACATATCGTGTCAGTTTGGATGCCATCGAAAACCTTTCAAATGAAGATCTCAGCAGAAAAAACGCGTGATAAGCGGTCAGAGCAACCGTCTTTGGCACTGGCGGGGTGCTGTTTTGTGCGCTTTAACCTTCATCGATCCTAAACGAGATGGGCAAAAAAAGGCGCACGGTGGTGACAGGCCTTCCAACAGCGCGAACGCCAATCCACCCGCTTGGAGGCTCTCCAGTTGCCTGCAAACGCGCTTTACAGCTTCGCCGCTTCCAGCGTGTCCCTTGTCTGCATGGCCACCTTGCGGGCCGCTGTGGCAAAGTCTTCACCGCCAGAGGCATAGAGCACGGCGCGCGAGGAGTTGACGATGACCGATCCGGCGCTGGAGCCGTCGGCATTGGCGCGCCAACCGGCCTTGACGGTGGCCACGGCATCACCGCCTTGTGCCCCCACACCGGGGATCAGCAGCGGGAGCGTGGGGGCCAGTTGCCGCACGCGTTCAATCTCAGCAGGATAAGTCGCGCCCACCACCAGACCCAACTGGCCATTCAGATTCCAAGGGCCTTGGGCCAGTTTGGCAACGTGTTCGTACAACAAAGGTTGACCCTCGACCGAGGCCAAACGTTGGTTTTGCAAATCGTCACCGCCGGGGTTGGAGGTGCGGCACAACAAGAACGCACCTTTGCCTTCGTACTGGAGGTAGGGCGCCACCGAGTCCCAACCCATGAAGGGCGACAGGGTCACCGCGTCGGCGCCGTAGCGTTCAAAAGCTTCTTTAGCGTATTGCTCGGCGGTGCTGCCAATGTCGCCGCGCTTGGCGTCCAGGATGATCGGCACATGCGGGGCCACGCGGCGCATGTGCTCCATCAGGCGTTCGAGCTGGCCTTCGGCACGGTGCGCGGCAAAGTAGGCAATTTGGGGTTTGAAGCTGCTGACCAGATCGGCGGTGGCGTCCACGATGGCCGCGCAAAAGTCGTAAATCTTGTTGGAGTCACCCTTGTAGCGCGAAGGAAACTTGGTGGGTTCGGGGTCCAGGCCCACGCAGAGCATGGAGCCGTTTTGGCGCTCAGCGGCGCGCAGCATGTCAAGAAAGGTCATGCGGAGGATTTTAAAGGGCGCCCCGCAAGCGCCGCTTTACTGGGATGCCAACAGGTCTGTGGGCAGGTTCAAGATGAAGTCATTGAGGCTTTTGGCATCACGCCCAGGTCGCATGTGGTCGCGCATGCATTCGACGGCGCCCTCCGCATTGCGCAGCTTGAGGGCCTGCACGATCAATTCATGCTGGTCAAAGGATGCTTGCAAACGGCCCAAAGCGCCAAAGGCGTGGCGCCGATAAACGCCTGTCCGAAAACGGATGCGCAGGACCTCTTGCCGCAAAAACGGGTTGCGTGTGCCTTGGTAAATGAGCTCGTGAAACGCCAAGTTGATCTTTTGCCAGCCCTGCAAGTCTTCGGCCGCCGCCACCGGGCGGCTTGCTTCGTGCAGAGCCATCAGTTTTTGCAGGTCTTCTTCGCTCATGCGCTCGCAGGCCAGGCGCACGGCGACGGCCTCCAGCTCGGCCAACAACTCCCACAGGCTGAGCAATTGCTGCAAGTTCATCTTGGCCACGGTGCTGCCGCCCCGGGGCATGTTGCTGACCCAGCCCTGGGCCTGCAATTGAATGAGGGCTTCGCGAATGGGTGTTTTTGACACACCAAATTGTTCGGCCAAAGCACTTTCGTCGATGGCATCCCCGGGCAACAAATCGCCCTTGGAGATGGCTTCTTCCAAGTGCAAACGGATTTGGTCGCTGACTTTCATGGGGGGTTTCTTAGGGCAAACACTGATATTTTGTCATATTGCTATGCATCTCGATATGAGCTATAAATATATTTATGGATGGCGACTTTGTTTTTAAAGTCTTCCAATACACAATTTATGGCCAAAATCCAAGCTTCTATCGCGCTGTCACGTTTCAAGGTGATCGACTTGTCCCGCGTCCGCGCCGGCCCCAATTGCGTGCGCATATTGACCGATTTTGGGGCGGATGTGGTGCGCGTCGAGCCACCCGAAGGGGTTGACCCGAACGAAGCCATGTTCGCCGCCAACCGCAAAGGCGGCGACTTTCAGAACATCAACCGCAACAAACGCTCGATGACGTTGAACCTCAAGAAAGAGGGGGCCATGGACATCCTCAAGCGGATGATGGCCCAGGCGGATGTGGTGGTGGAAAACTGGCGTCCCGATGTCAAGGACCGCCTGGGTCTGGATTACGAGTCGCTCAAGGCCATCAACCCGCGCATCATCCTGGCCAGCATTTCCGGCTTTGGTCAGGATGGCCCCTACGCCTGGCGGCCCGGGTTTGACCAGATCATTCAGGGCATGGGCGGCTTGATGAGCGTGACGGGTGAGCCAGAGCACGGCCCCATTCGGGCAGGCTTGGCGGTGGCCGACCTGAGTGCTGGGTTGTACTGCGCCATCGGCATTTTGGTCGCCTTGATCGAACGCGAGACCTCGGGCCAGGGTCAGTGGGTTCAAAGCTCCTTGCTGCATTCGCAAATTGCCATGATGGATTTCCAAATGGCCCGCTACCTGAATGACAACGATGTGCCCGTGCAGGTGGGCAACAACCACCCGACCAGCTCGCCCATGGGCTTGTTCGAGGCCAGCGATGGCTGCTTCAACCTGGGCGCATCGGGCGAGGGCAACTGGAAGCGCTTTTGCGAAGTGTTGCAAAAGCCCGAGTGGTACCAAGACCCGGAATTCGTGACCGAGCCTCTGCGTGTCAAAAACAGGGCGCGCTTGAATCAGTTGATTGCGCAAGAGTTCCCCAAGAAAACCGTGCACCAGTGGGTGTCGCTGCTGAACCAAGCGGGCGTGCCCGCAGGCCCTGTGTATACCGTTCCCCAGGTGTTTGAGGATGAACAGGTCAAGCACCTGCAGGTGACCGCCACGCTGCCCACGCAGTTTGGCAAAGACATGCATTTCATCACCCAGCCGGTGGTGCTCAGCCGCACGCCGTCCAAGGTGGTCGCACCTGCCCCGGGCTGGGGCGAGCACACCGACGAAGTGCTGGCGGACCTGGGGTTTTCGGCCACCGATATTGAGGGCTTCCATGCCCGGGGCGTTGTATGAGCGAAGGCCGAATCGATCTGCTTGTGCAAGGCCATGTGGCGCAGGTCACCATCGACGACGTCTCCCGGCACAACGCGATGAGTTTGTCCATGTGGACCTCCTTGCTGGCGGCTTTTGACGAGATGAACCGTAACCCCGAAGTGCGCGTGTGTGTGCTGCGCGGCGCGGGTGACAAGTCCTTTGTTTCTGGGGCCAACATCAGCGAGTTCGAAACCCAGCGCAACTCCGAAGCTTCGGTGGCGAATTACAACGACATGGTCAAACGCACGCAACAGGCCATTTTTCGCTGCAGGGTGCCGGTGATTGCGGCCATCAGTGGCATTTGCTATGGCGGCGGGCTGGGCCTGGCTTTGAGTTGCGACATGCGTTACGCAGCACCGCATTCGCGTTTTCGCATGCCTGCGGCCCGCTTAGGACTGGGCTACGACATCGAAAACATGAAAAGCATTGTGAACAACTTGGGGCCTCAGGCCACGGCCGAGGCTTTCTACACCGCACGGGTCTATGACGCGCAAAGCGCACAGGTCATGGGCATGGTCCTTGCTGTGGTCGAAGATGTGTTTGCGCACTGCACCGCATTGGCCCAAGAGATCGCCACCAATGCGCCCTTGACCGTTCAGGCCGCCAAGAGAACTTTGGTGGCACTTGCAGAAGATGAAGAAGACATGACGTCAGTGAAAACCGCCATCGACGGATGTTTCAAAAGCAACGATTATGCGGAAGGCCGGCTGGCTTTCGCACAAAAGCGGTCCCCTCAATTCACCGGCCAATAACCACCAACCCAGGAGTATTCAGATGAAACTTTGGACTTCCCTCATCGGCTTTGCGCTGTCGGTCTCCACCGGCATGGCTTTGGCTTTGGGTCCTGCGCCCGCCCCCCTCAAAGACAAAGCCACACTCACGGTGGGCTATGTCAAAGTGGGTCACCTCTCACCCATGCTCTTGGTCGAAGAAGAACTCAAGAAAATGAACATCGAAGTCAAGCGCGCAGAATTCGTGCGCTACGCCGATGCCCGCACCGCGCTGCTGTCCAACTCGGTGGACGTCTCGGCCGTGGGGGCGGGTGACTTGGCCATCGTGGCTGGACAAGGCAGCAAAAACCTGGTGGGCCTCACGGGTGTGGGCAGCTCGCCCAAATACCTGGTGGTACGCAAAGGCGTGAAGATCGATGACTGGGGTGACATTGCAGGCAAAAAGATTGCCATTGCCCCTGGCTCAGCCGTCTGGTTCCAGTGGGCCATGACCTTGATCGAGAGAAACATCCCCTACAACTCGTTCACCCCCGTGAACGTGCAAGGTGGCGGCACTGCTTTTGTGCAGGCGATGAAACGTGGCGACATCGATGCCATGGTGCTATGGGAGCCCTTTGAGTCCCAGGCTGTGGCCGAAGGCGATGCCTACTTCTCGCAAAAACTGGAATACAGCCAGTCCCGCGCTGTGGGTGCCGAGCTGGGCATGCTGGCTGCCTCTGGCGAAGCCATGACCCAAAAGAAGGAACTGGTGCGCCGCTTTCTGTGGGCTTACCTCAAGGCCGAAGAAACCCTGAGCAAGAACAAGGATGTCTTTGCCGATGCCTATTCCAAGTACACCGGCTTGCCACTGAACGTGACCAAAGAGTCGGCCAAGATCATCAAACTCGGTGGTGTCCTGACCAAAGACCAAGTTTCGCGCTTGGCTGAAGCGGCCTTCAAGCAAGGCATCGTGCAAAAAGACGTGACCAAGGAAGCCGCCGCTCTGTACGACGACTCCATGGTCGTTGAACTCAAAAAGTAAGCAGGCAGCACCTTCATGGCTAACGCTTCTCTCGATACCCTTCGTCGGACAGTGCTTGGCCTGTTGGTGCCAGCGGTGGTTCTGGTCATCTGGCAGGTCGCAGGCAGCAGGCCAGGCATGGCCGGCATCCTGCCCACCCCCATGCTGGTTTTGGAAGGCTGGCACGGCTGGATTTTTGGCTCACCCGGCCTAGGCCTGAATCCGTACCTGGGCTCTTGGGTGTCTAATGTCCAGTACTCTTCGATGCGGGTGGCGCAGGGCTTTTTCTTGGCGGCTCTGATCGGTGTCCCTCTGGGTTTGCTGATCGGTTGGAGCCGTATGGTTCAGCAGCTTTTTGACCCGCTCATTCAGAGCTTGCGGCCTATCCCGATCACGGCCTGGTTGCCGTTTTCGATCGCGCTGTTTGGCATTCGGGACATGGGTGCCATTTTTCTGATTTTCCTGGGTGGTTTTTATGCCATCGTGGTCAACACCACGCAGGGTGCGCGCGATGTGGAGCGCAACCTGGTGCGCGCGGCCCTGATGATGGGTGCCAGTCGCAAGCAATTGCTGTACCGGGTTGTTCTCCCCGCGGCCATGCCCTCCATCTTCACAGGCTTGCGCATTGGCCTGGGCATTTCGTGGACCGCCGTGATCGTCTCGGAAATGGTGGCCGTCAAGTCAGGTCTGGGGTACGTGCTATGGGACGCCTACTACGTGGGGCGCATGGACATTGTGCTGGCCGACATGGTGTCGATCGGCATCATGGGATTCTTGAGTGATCGTTTGATCGTTTTCATTGAAAGCAGGGTTTTGGTCTGGCGCATGCTGCAAAGCCATTGAGAAGAAAACATGTCCGATATTTCCATCCAGAACCTTTACAAAACCTACCCGGGCAGCACGCCCGTCAAAGCCCTGGAAGACATCCAATTGCAGGTCGCCCCGGGGGAATTGGTGGCTTTACTTGGGCCTTCAGGCTGCGGCAAATCCACCTTGCTGAACCTCATTGCGGGGTTTGAGCAGCCTACAGCGGGCCAGTTGTTGGTCAATGGGAGCGTGGTCAACGCACCTGGGCCCGACCGTGGCGTGGTTTTTCAAGAAGCCGCATTGTTTCCCTGGCTGAGTGTCTGGGACAACGTGATCTTCGGTCCCAAGGTACAGGGCCTGGCGCGCAGCGACTACGAAGACCGCGCCCATGAAATGCTCAAGATCGTGGGCCTGAGCGACTTCAAGAACCATTTGCCCGTGCAGTTGTCGGGCGGCATGCGCCAACGTGTGGGCATTGCCCGCATTTTGACCCTGGGCTCGCGCGTGCTGCTGATGGACGAGCCGTTTGGCGCACTGGACGCGCAAACCCGTTTGACCATGCAAGAGTTGCTTCTCAATGTGTGGCAGCAGCTCAAGCCCACCATCATTTTTGTCACGCACGACATCGATGAGGCGATTTTTTTGGCCAGCACGATTTACGTGATGTCTGCCCGCCCGGGCCGCATCCAGACCAAGATCACCGTGCCGCTGGCGCGCCCACGCACCGTGGCCGACACCGCCAGCGAAACATTTGCCTCGCTCAAGCTCGACATCCTCAACCTCATTCGACACTGACATGGCCAACCCCCGCATTCCGTACCGCTTTTCCAACGATGGGCCAGCATTGAAGGCTGCGCCACAAGGCGCCATCATGGTGCACTTGGTGGTGAACGTGGAGCACTGGCAGTTCGAGTCGAGCATGCCGCGCACCATCATCACGCCCCCACACGGCAAAGAGACGGTGCCCGATGTGCCCAACTTCAGCTGGGCCGATTACGGCATGCGAGCTGGCTTGCCGCGTATCCTTCGGGCCATTCAGGATCGGGGTTTGCCCGCCTCTACCAGTTTCAACGCCGGGGTCATCAACGCTTACCCACATGCTGCGCAAGCCATGCACGAAGCAGGCTGGGAGTTCATTGGCCATGGGGTGCACCAAAAAAGTCTGAACCACAACCAAGGCGAGTCCGAAGAATCCTTGATCGCCATGAGCCTGGACATGATCGAACGCTTCACGGGCCAACGCCCCAGAGGCTGGTTGAGCCCCGGCTTGCGCGAAACACACGACACCCCCGAACTGCTGAAAAAGCAGGGCGTAGACTATGTTTTTGACTGGGTGGTGGACGATGTGCCTGGCTGGATGCAAACGCGCAACGGCCCTTTGCTGGCCATGCCCTACAACCTCGAAATCAACGACTCGATCGTTTACGCCATCGAGAAACACACCAGCGACGAAATGTACGAACGCCTGGCCCGCACTCTCGCCTTGTTTGAGCGCGAAGCGGCCACACACCCCCGTGTGCTGGCCATCGGTCTGCACCCGCACTTGATTGGCGTGCCCCACCGCTTTGCCAGTTTTGAGCGCATGCTGGACTTGCTGATGAAGTCCCCCCAGGTGTGCTTCATGAACGGCGGGCAAATCGCCGACTGGTACACCACGCAAGTGCCGCCGCCAAGTCCTTGATCTGCGTCGCCCTGTGCGCCCACAAAAATCCCTTGGATCTCTCCAAACCCCGGGCAAGTCCAGTGACTGGTCCATTCGCAGGCCTCACGCATGAACCTCCAACTCGATCAAAAACAAGTCATCGTGACCGGTGGCTCCAAAGGCATTGGCTTGGCCATTGCCCTGAACTTTGCACGCGAAGGCGCCAAGCCGGTCTTGGTGTCACGCCAACGCAGCAACCTGGACGCCGCCTTGGTTGCCTTTGCAAAAGAAGGCCTGCCAGCTCCCGCCATCGCCGAGATCGATTTGTCACAACCTGGCTCTGACCGCGCTTTGTTCAATCTGTTTCCTGCGGCAGACATCCTGGTCAACAACGCAGGTGCCATCCCGGGCGGCAGCCTCCACGACATTGCCGAAGACGCATGGCGCGCCTCTTGGGAGCTCAAATTGTTCAGTTACATCAACCTCACCCGGTTGTATCTGGGGGCCATGGAGTCACGCGGGCAAGGTGTCATTTGCAACATCATCGGCATGGCCGGGGCTGCACCACGCTACGAATACATTTGCGGCTCGGCAGCCAACGGCGCACTGATTTCGTTCACACAGGGCGTTGGCGCCGGCAGCGTGCGCAAGGGTGTGAGGGTGTTCGGCATCAACCCCTCGCCCACGCGCAGTGACCGCATTGAAGGCGTGCTCAGGCAGCAAGCTGCGAGCAAGCTGGGGGACGCTTCACGCTGGTTGGAGATGACGCAGAAATTGCCTTTTGGCCGTTTGGCCGAGCCCGACGAAATTGCACGCCTTGCCGTGCATTGCGCGTCACCCGTTTGCGGCTACTTGAGTGGCACCGTGTTGCACGTCGACGGTGGACAACAGTACGCGCCGAATTGACCCTTGCTTCGTCTCAATACCCATGGACCCGCTGCAAGCCCCTGAAACTCTCTTGCTGGAGTCCCACGCCGATGGCGTCCTGCAAGTCACCTTGAACCGCCCCGATGTGGGCAACGCCATCAACACACGCATGGGACAGGAACTGCTGGACCTGTGGCTGCGCCTGACCGACGATGCGCAGGGCGTGCGCTGTGTGGTGTTGACCGGCGCGGGTTCGACAATTTTCTGTGCGGGGGGTGACCTGAAAGAGCGCAAGGGCATGACGCGTGCGCAATGGACACACCAGCATGAGATCTTTGAACGCATGTCCTGGGCCTTGGTGGATTTGCCGCTGCCCGTGATCGCTGCCGTCAACGGCCATGCTTATGGCGGCGGACTGGAATTGGCCTTGTGCTGCGATTTCATGTATGCCAGCAACAGCGCGCGCTTTGCCATGCCTGAAGTCACCTTGGGCATCATGCCCGGCATGGGCGGCACGCAAAACCTGCCCCGTGCCATCGGCGAGCGCCGCGCCAAGGAACTCATCATGACGGGGCAAGCCTTCACTGCCCTGCAAGCGTTGGAGTGGGGCTTGCTCAATCAAACCCTCGAACCCGGACAGTTGCTGAGCGAAACACTGCACACGGCCCAAACCTTGGCGCGCAATGCACCGCTGTCGGTTAGGCAGGTCAAAAAGTCCATTCGGTACGGGAGCCAAATGGAATTGCGCACAGCTTACCGGTTTGAGGTGGAGGCCTACAACCAGCTGGTGGACACCGAAGATCGGCGCGAGGGCGTGCTGGCCTTCAATGAAAAAAGACCGCCCCGATTCAAGGGCCTGTGATGCCACTCGCACACCCAACACCTTGGAGCGAATGGCTGGTGGCGGCTTTGCGAAGACCCATTCGCCTGCATGACCGCCAACGTGCGGCACTGCAGCTGATCGACTGGATGGCTTGTGCGCATTTGGGGCAAACGACCGAGTTGGGCGCGGTACTGCGGCGATGGGCCGCTAAGCAGGCGCCCGGTCCCATTTGGGTCTGTGGACACAGCAGCTTGCAGGCAGCAGAGGCCGCCCGCTGGAACGGTAGCCTGGGCAGCAGCCATGAAATGGACGATGTGCACCGCGAAGCCGTGGTGCATGCAGGCGACACGGTCATTCCAGCCGTGCTGGCCATGGCCCAACGCGAAAACACCACCGCCGAGGCATTGCTCGATGCGGTGGTGGTGGGCTATGAAACCGGCATCTTGCTCGGCCTGCTCAGCGGGCCCAGCCATTACGGCCAGTGGTACAGCACCGCGACGACCGGGGTCTTTGCCAGTGCCATGGCCTGCGCCCGCTTGCTGGGTCTGGACCCTACGCACACGCAACACGCCTTGGCCTTGGCAGGCATGCAATCTGCGGGCGTCTGGCAATGCCGCCTTGAGCCGGGCTTGGCCAAGCAACTGGCCACAGGCCACAGCGCCCAAGCAGGCTTGGTCGCAGCAGACCTTGCGGCAGCTGGCATGACCGGGCCTTTGTCCATCCTAGAAGGGCCTTTGGGCTGGTTGAAGGCCACCGGAGGCAATCTGGACGCGGCCAGGGCGCGCGCACTGCTGCAGACCCCACCCGATCGCGCCTGGCGCGTGCACGAAGTCAGCTTCAAGCCCTGGCCTGCGTGCAGGCATGTGCACCCTGCCATCGAATGCGCTTTGCAGTTACACGCGCAAGGGATCGATCCCGGGCAGATCGAACACATGCATCTTGACACCTACGCGGTGGCACTGTCGTTTGCTGACCAGCCTTGCCCGCAAACGCCCTTGCAAGGCAAATTCAGTTTGCAGCATGGCGTGGCCTGGGCCCTGTGCCATGGCGATTTCGGGCTGGAGGCCACCGCGCCAGAGGCGCTGTTGGACCCGATCTGCAGCGCACTGCGCGAATGCATCACGCTGGTGTGCGGGCCAGCACAAGAGCAGGCGTACCCGCAAAGTTTTGGTGCCCATTTGCAGCTGCAAATGGCAAACGGCACCCAACACAGCAGTGAAGTGGTCAACGTTTTAGGCGATCCGGAAAACCCCTTGAGCCCGGACCAGGTGATGGCCAAAGCCACGCAACTGCTGCAGGCCAGTGGCTGGATAGATTGGCAGGCTCGGCATCTCATCAGCGCAGCGCTTGCGCTGGCTGAGGATGATTCACCCGCGCGTTTGTGGAGCAGCTTGCAAAGCTGGCATCAATCCCAAAACGTGTCGAGCGCACAAGCCAGCGCGAGCAAGCGCTCGTCCTGACCGGGAGCGGCCAACAACTGGCACGACACCGGCAAACCATCGCTCGGGCAAGGAAAGGACAAAGCGGGCGCTCCCAACAGGTTGGCCAGGCACGCCCAGTCGGCCTGGCTGGCAGGCGCGGCTTCGGTGTGGGCAAAGCTGGTGTGCGGCGTGGTGGGCAACAGCAAAACATCGATGTCTGCGAACAAAAGCCCGGCTTGCGCACGCAAGCCGTCAATGGCGGCCTGGCTGCCCTGCCGCTTGGGCAGCGGTAAACCCGCCCCGTAACGCAGCATTTTTTGCAAGCCAACGCTCAACCCCGGCAACTCGGGCCCCAAGGCATCCAACCAGTAATCAGCCCCTTCCCACTCGCTCATGAGCAAGGCATGCAAGCGGTTGCGGGCAGGAGACCAGTCAGGCAAAGCCACGGATTTGAGCAGTGCGCCTCGCGCTTGCAAGCGCTGTTGCGTGGCCTGCCAAGCCGCTTGCACGTCCGGGGCCATCGCCACCTCGCTCGTCTGCGGCAAGATGCCCACGCGCAAACCACGCCAGGCGTTGGCGTCAGACGCGGTCGCCAGGCTCACGCCCAAGAGACAGGCCATCACTTGCGCCAGATCGTGTCCACTGCGCGCCAGAGGCCCTGCCACATCCAAGGTGGGGCTCAAGGGCACTATGCCGTCCGTGGGCAAGCGCGTGCGTGTGGGGATCATGCCCATCACACCGCAGTAAGCGGCCGGAATGCGGACCGAACCCATGGTGTCGGTCCCCATGGCGATGGTGCACAGGTGATCGGCCACGGCAGCGGCCGAACCACCGCTGGAGCCGCCCGGCGTGTAGCCCTCGCGCAAGGGATTCATGCAGCGGCCATAGACAGGGTTGTCGGTGGTGGCCCCCAAGGCGGCTTCGTGCATGTTGAGCTTGCCCAACAACACCAGGCCGGCATCGCGCAAGCGTTGGTAAACAGGTGCATCGTGCACCGGCATGCGCTGCGCATAGGCCGCTGTACCAGCGGTGCACGGCATGCCGACGACGTCGATGTTGTCCTTCAGGGCCATCACCACCCCATCGAGCGGCCCCAACGGCTGCCCACTGGCCCATCGCTGCGCACTGGCCTGTGCCTGCTGCAAGGCCAAGTCTTCGCACACATGCACAAAGGCCTGCAGCGCCGGGTTGCGCTGCGCAATCCGTGCCAAGTGCGCCCGGGTCACGGCCACAGGGTCACACAGCCCCTGGCCGTAGGCTTGCTGCAGGGCAGCGCAGTTCAAAAGGGTCAGGTCCTGGTTCATGTGCTGTCAGTGGTCAGTAGTCAGTGGTCAGTGGTCAGTGGACGGTTGGGCCTATTGGGGGCGGTGACCAGCAGGCCACAGCACCGAGGCGATGGCCAGCACGATCAACACGATGGCGGCCCAGTCTTGCCAATGCAAGGCTTCGTTCAAAAAAAATGCCCCACTGAAAACGCCCAGCACCGGAATCAACATCACACTCAAGGTAGAGGCCAACGGTGGCAAATTGCGCGCCAATGAAAGCCAGGCGGCCTGGGCAAACACAAACACACCAAAAGCGTTGTACACAATCGACGCCCAAGTGATGTCTGGAATCGGCCCCCAGTTTTGGCGCTCAAATGCAAAGGCCAAAACACTCATGAGCAATGTGCTCATGCAAGTCATCCAGAACACGATGGCCAATGTCGGCACTTGGATCCGGGTGTGACGGATCTGCTGCGTGCCCAAGCCCCAAAAGGCCGCTGCCACCAGCCCCAGCACCACGCCCAAGGGTTTGCCCGAGATGGCACTCAATTCGTGCCAAAGCAAGAACACCACACCGAGGGCCGCACAGCAAACCCCTGCCCAAGCCCGCCAGCGCATCGAAGCACCGAACCAGAGCACCCCAATCAGGGCTGAAAAAATCGGCATGGTGTAACCCAGAATCGCAGCACGACCACTGGATAAATTCTGTACGGCTAGGATGATCAACACATGCCAAACCAGCATGTTGGTGATGGCCAGAATGAACAGCTCTCGCCAGTCAGCCATCGGAATTTTGAAGGGCACTTTTTTAATGTAAAGCACCAGTGCCAAAAAGGGCAAGCCCATCCACATGCTCAGACTTCGAAATGACAAGGGGGGAAAGTAACTGACACCCAGCTTGAGCATGGGCCAATTGAAACCCCAGACCAAAGTCAAAATGATCAGCAAGGTGATTTGTTGTCGGCTGAGGGTCATGTGACCCATGGTAGCGCAGGCCAAGACGGGGGGTTGAACAGGCTGCGACACGGAAAATGGCAACGGCCTGCGGCCAGACCTGACTGCTCATTGAGCTTCGGCTGGGAGAGTAAGGGGTACGGACAAACGAGCCGCGCTGTTCCTGCTTTCACCAAGCCGGTTGCAACGATCCAAAGCCTTTGGGGGCCTGGCTGGCCACGTCAAAAGTCACGATCTCGTAGGCATCAGGCTGGGCCAGCAGGGCGCGCAACAACTGGTTGTTCATGGCATGGCCCGAGCGGAAGGCGCTGTAGGCAGCCAGCAAGGGTTTGCCCACGATGTACAAATCGCCCATGGCGTCAAGGATTTTGTGCTTGACGAACTCGTCGTCGTAGCGCAGACCGTCGGCGTTGAGTACCTTGTAATCGTCCATGACGATGGCGTTGTCCAGACCGCCGCCCAGAGCCAACCCATTGGCGCGCATCATTTCCACGTCTTTGGTGAAGCCAAAGGTACGGGCTCGGGCGATGTCACGCGAGTAGACGCCTTCGGACATGTCAAACACCACCAACTGACCGGTCGAATCGACGGCGGGGTGGCGGAAATCGATCTCAAAGCTGAGTTTGTAGCCGTGGTAAGGCTCTAATTTGGCCCATTTGATGTTGTTGCCCTCGCCTTCACTGACTTGCACGGTTTTGAGCACGCGCAAAAACCGCTTGGGCGCGTTTTGCTCGACGATCCCCGCGCTTTGCAACAAAAACACAAACGACGATGCTGAGCCATCCAGAATGGGCACTTCTTCGGCAGTGATGTCCACATACAGGTTGTCGATGCCCAGACCCGCGCAGGCGGACATGAGGTGCTCGACGGTGAAAACTTTGGCCTGCCCGACCGAGATGGTCGAGGCCAGGCGCGTGTCGGTCACCGACTCGGCCCGCACCGGGATGTCCACGGGCTCGGGCAGATCCACCCGACGAAACACAATGCCGGTATCGGGCGCTGCGGGGCGCAGCGTCAATTCGACCCGCTGGCCGCTGTGCAAACCCACGCCAACGGCTCGGGTCAGGGTTTTGAGGGTGCGTTGGGCGAGCATGCAAGCATTTTAAGGGGGACCAGACCGGCGGATGCCGGTCTGGCCCTTGTCCACAAAGCCCCTGAGGGCGAATGGATCAGTCCGCCTGTTTGCGCAGGAAGGCCGGGATCTCGATGTCGTCCATGCCCGCATTGGCCATGCCGTCCACACGCGCCGCCGCATGGGTGCGGTTGCTGCGCCAGATGGCCGGGGTGTTCATGCCCGCAGCGCTCAGGGCAGCTGTTGCGCCCATCGGGGAGGCCACCGCTTCTTGCCCGCCCATCATGAAGGGGGCATTGTCGGTACCAGTGCGCAACACTTGCAAAGGTGGTGACGCGCGGCGAGCACCGGCCTTGGCCAAGCCTGTGGCCACCACAGTCACTCGGATCTGGTCGCCCAGGCTTTCGTCGTAGGCAGTGCCATAGATGACGTGCGCATCTTCCGAAGCGCAGTCGCGGATGGTGTTCATGGCTTGCTTGGATTCAGACAGTTTCAAGGATCCCTTGGCAGCACTGATCAACACCAGCACACCACGTGCGCCCTTGAGGTCCACGCCTTCGAGCAGCGGACATGCCACGGCTTGTTCGGCCGCAAGGCGTGCGCGGTCCGGGCCGCTGGCAGCAGCCGTGCCCATCATGGCTTTGCCCGGCTCTCCCATCACGGTGCGCACGTCTTCAAAGTCGACGTTCACATGGCCAGGCACGTTGATGATTTCAGCAATGCCGCCCACGGCGTTTTTCAGCACGTCGTTGGCGTGCGAGAACGCCTCGTCTTGCGTCATGTCTTCACCGCCAGGCAATTCCAGCAGCTTTTCGTTGAGGACCACGATCAGCGAGTCCACGCTGGCTTCGAGCTCCTTCATGCCTTCGTCAGCGTTGTCCATGCGGCGCTTGCCTTCAAAGTCGAAAGGCTTGGTGACCACGCCCACGGTGAGGATGCCCATGTCTTTGGCAATGCGGGCAATCACAGGCGCTGCGCCTGTGCCAGTGCCGCCGCCCATGCCAGCAGTGATGAACAACATGTGCGCACCCTCGATGGCTGCACGGATGTCGGCCTCGGCATTTTCAGCGGCTTCTCGGCCTTTGTCGGGCCTGCTGCCAGCGCCCAGACCGGTTTGACCCAGTTGCACAAAACGGTGCGCCGCGCTGCGGGCCAGGGCTTGTGCGTCGGTGTTGGCGCAGATGAACTCCACACCTTGAACTTGGCGCTCGATCATGTGCTCGACGGCATTGCCGCCGCCGCCGCCCACCCCGATCACTTTGATCTGTGTGCCTTGGTTGAATTCTTCTGTCTGGATCATTTCGATGGTCATGGTACTTCTCCTAAAGGGTTTGCAGTTGCCTGAAAGTTTTCTGAATTTCTTGTTTCGTTTCAAAGTGTTGTCAACATCGCAGCGGCCTTGACAAGGGTGGGCTGCTTCTGGCTTGATAAATTTGGGTCCAGTTCATCAGAAGTTCCCCACAATGAAGTCTTTGAATCGGCCAAAAGCGTTGTTCACCGAACTCTTCTTTTGGGTCACCTTGTAGCCGCGCAGGCGAGCCAAGCGGGCCTCTTCCAACAGACCCATCACGGTCGCTGCACGCGGCTGACTGACCATGTCGGCCAGCCCCCCGGAATACTTGGGCAAGCCCCGGCGCACCGGCTTGAGGAAGATGTCCTCGCCCAATTCGATCATGCCCGGCATCACCGCGCTGCCGCCTGTGAGCACAATGCCTGAGGACAAGACTTCTTCGTAACCTGACTCGCGGATGACCTGATGCACCAGCGAGAAAATTTCTTCAATGCGCGGCTCGATCACGCCGGCCAGGGCCTGGCGGCTGAGCATGCGCGGCCCCCGGTCACCCAGACCCGGCACTTCCACCTGCGCATCCGGGTCGGCCAGCAGCTGTTTGGCGTTGCCACTTTCGACCTTGATGTCTTCCGCATCCTTGGTGGGCGTGCGCAAGGCCATGGCAATGTCGCTGGTGATCAGGTCCCCCGCGATCGGGATGACGGCGGTGTGGCGAATCGAGCCGTTGGCAAAAATGGCCACATCGGTCGTGCCGGCGCCGATGTCCACACACACCACACCCAATTCACGTTCGTCTTCGGACAAGACAGCCAGGCTAGAGGACTGGGGGTTGAGCAGCAGTTGGTCAACTTCAAGCCCGCAGCGACGCACGCACTTGATGATGTTTTCTGCCGCACTTTGTGCGCCCGTGACGATGTGCACTTTGGCCTCCAGGCGCATGCCGCTCATGCCGATGGGCTCTTTGACCTCCTGGCTGTCAATCACGAATTCCTGCGGGGCCACCAGGAGCAGACGCTGGTCGCTGGAAATGTTGATGGCACGCGCCGTCTCCATCACACGGGCCAGGTCGGCCTGGGTAACTTCCTTGTCCTTGATGGCCACCATGCCACTGGAGTTGATGCCCCGAATGTGACTGCCCGTGATGCCCACGTTCACACGGGTGATCTTGCAGTCGGCCATCAGCTCAGCTTCTTTCAGCGCCTGCTGGATGCTTTGCACCGTGGCGTCGATGTTGACCACCACGCCACGCTTGAGCCCATTGCCCGGCGCGATGCCCAGCCCGGCAATCTTGAGCTGACCATCAGCCATCACCTCGGCCACCACGGCCATGACCTTGGACGTTCCAATGTCCAAGCCCACAACCAAATCTTTGTACTCTTTTGCCATGATCACCACCGTTTCCGTTTGATTCCTGCGCCTTGACCGCTCAAGGCTTTTTCTTGTTGTCCGCATCCACCGTGCTCACACCATGCAAGCGCAAGGCATATGCATCCTTGTGCCGCAAATCCGCACTGGCCACAGCAGAAGCACCTCGCCCATAGCGAGCGGTCACCTGCTTCAACGTTGTCAAAAACACGTCCAGCCTTTGCACTATTTCAGTGCGGTTGCCACGGCCCAGCTCGATCTGAGCACCCTGTTTGGTTTGAACCCGCCAACTGCCACGGGGGGTCAGCTCCAGCAGGTCGATCTCCATGTCCAGCGTCTGAAAACGCGGGCTCAAAGCCAAGTACATACCGGCCACGGCTTGCGACTCGGCAACGGGGCCCTTCATGCGCGGCAGACGTTCAGCATCAGCATCGTCCAGAGTGGCTTCAAACACTTGGCCTTGTTCGTTGATCAAAGTGCCGGCATCCTCATTGCCCCACAGGGCCATGGGCCGGTGCTCCGACAAGACCGCCCGCAAACGGTTGGGGAAATCACGGTGCACCACCGCGACGCGCACCCAAGGTACCGCCTCGAATGCCAGCCGCGCCTTGGCCAGATCGATGGTGAAAAAATTGCCTTCCAGCTTGGGCAAAACTTGCGTGCGGAAGGCGAACGCGTTGTTGCGGCTCACCTCGCCTTGCACGGTGATCGTCTGCAACGCAAAGCCCGGGTGACGTATCAACCACCATGCCCATCCGCCCAAGGTCAGCAGCACAAACGCAACCACCAGCAAAACTGTGGCGATGTTCATGAGTCGGACATCCGTTGGCAAGGGCATGGGGTTTTTCATGCAGCTGCTCCCTCATAGTCCAACCCAGCAGAAGCCAGCAAATGGCGGCACAGGGCCTCGTAAGGCATGCCATCGGCCGCTGCCGACATGGGCACCAGCGAATGCCCAGTCATGCCGGGCGAGGTGTTGATCTCCAGCAAATAGGGCTGACGCGAGACACCATCGATCATCACGTCGATGCGACCCCAACCCCTGCAGCCCAGGGCTTGGTAAGCCCGGCGTACCAAAGCCTGGATGGCAGCTTCTTCTTGCGCAGGCAAACCGCAGGGCACCAGGTATTGCGTGTCGTCGGTGAAGTACTTGTTTTGGTAGTCGTAATTGCCCTCGGGGGCCACGATCTGGATCACAGGCAAGGCACGGGCCTCGTCGCCCGCACCCAGCACGGGGCAGGTGACCTCGTCACCCACGATGCACTGCTCGCACAGGATATCGTGGTCGCATGCAGCCGCAGCGCGCAAAGCCGGGTGCAGGTCTTCGGCCCGCTGCACCTTGCTCACGCCAATGGACGAACCTTCGCGTGCGGGCTTGACGATCAACGGCAGGCCCAATGTCTGGATGATCTCGTCGGCCGACAAGCTGTCGATCTGCGCGGGGTGCACCAGCACATGCCTTGGCACTGGCAAACCTTCGGCTTGCCAGACCCGTTTGGTCATGGCCTTGTCCATGGCGATGCTCGACGCCATCACACCCGAGCCGGTGTAGGGAATGCCCATCAATTCCAATGCACCTTGCACCGTGCCGTCCTCTCCGAAGCGACCGTGCAAGGCGATGAAGCAGCGCTGGAAGCCTTCTTTTGAGAGCTCGCTCAGCTCGCGCTTCGCCGGGTCAAAAGCGTGGGCGTCAACCCCAGAAGCCAACAAGGCTTTGAGCACGCCCTGGCCCGACATGAGGGAGACTTCGCGCTCAGCCGAGCGCCCACCCATCAGCACAGCCACTTTGCCCATGTTCATCTGATGGACGCTCTTCGTCATGCGATCACCTTTTTGGCCGCATCTTTGACGAGACCGGCCAAGGCCACCACCTGCGCAGGGGTGGCACCAATGGAGCCTGCCCCCATGCAAATGAGCACATCGCCGTCACGGGCGTTGTTCATCACGGCCTGGGGCATGTCGGCAATCTGATCAACAAACACAGGTTCGACCTTGCCCGCGACGCGCAGCGCCCGGGCCAACGAACGGCCATCGGCCGCCACGATGGGCGCCTCGCCTGCGGCATACACCTCGGACAAGAGCATGCTGTCGCAGCCTTGGCCAATGACCTTGACGAAATCCTCAAAACAGTCCCGCGTGCGGCTGTAACGGTGCGGCTGAAAAGCCAGCACCAAACGGCGACCTGGGAAAGCACCACGTGCTGCGGCCAATGTGGCGGCCATCTCGACCGGGTGGTGCCCGTAATCGTCGATGACGGTAAAGCGCCCTTGACCGTCGGCCGTGGCCACATCGCCATAACGCTGAAAACGCCGACCCACGCCCTTGAACTGGGCCAATGCGCGTTGCACCGCGCCATCGTCGACACCCAGTTCGACGGCCACGGAAATGGCAGCCAGAGCATTGAGCACGTTGTGCACGCCGGGCAAATTCAGCACGATGGGCATGTCGGGCAAGGTCACGCCGTTGCGCCTTTGCACCGTGAAGTGCATCTGACCGTTTTGAGCCTGCACATTCACCGCACGCACTTGGGCCCCTTCGTTCAGGCCATAAGTGGTCACGGGGCGGGCGATGTCGTTCACGATGGACTGCACGCCAGGATCGTCCGAGCAAACGATGGCCGTGCCATAAAAAGGCATGCGGTGCAGGAACTCGACAAAGGCCGCCTTGAGCTTGGCCAGGTCATGGCCATAGGTTTCCATGTGGTCGGCGTCGATGTTGGTCACCACCGCCATCACGGGCAGCAAATTCAAGAAAGAAGCATCCGACTCATCGGCTTCCACCACGATGTAGTCGCCCGTGCCCAACTTGGCATTGGCGCCGGCGCTGTTCAAGCGACCGCCAATCACGAAGGTCGGGTCCAGCCCGGCCTCGGCCAGCACACTGGCCACCAAGCTGGTGGTGGTGGTTTTGCCGTGCGTGCCCGCAATGGCCACGCCCTGTTTCATGCGCATGAGTTCGGCCAGCATGACAGCCCTTGGCACGATGGGAATATGGCGCGCCCGAGCGGCCAGCACCTCGGGGTTGTCGGCTTTCACTGCGGTCGACGTGACCACCGCATCGGCATCTTGGACATTCCCCGCGCTGTGGCCCACATGGGTGGCGATGCCCAAACCCGCCAGCCGCTGCAGCGTGGCGCTGTCGGACAAATCGGAGCCGGAAATCTGGTAACCCAGATTGAGCAACACTTCGGCAATGCCGCTCATGCCCGAGCCGCCCACCCCGATGAAATGAATTTTTCGGATGGCGTGTTTCATGCCGCCAACTCCTCACAAGCCATCACAACCTCCCTGGTTGCATTCGTTTTTTTCTGTGCATGGGCTTTTTGGGCCACGTCCTGCAAGGTGTCGCGGCTCAAGGCCGTCAGGCGCTCGGCCAGGTTTTGTGCGGTCAACTCGGCCTGCGGCACCAGCCACCCGCCACCCGAAGCCACCAAAAACTGCGCATTCGTGGTCTGGTGGTCGTCCACTGCGAATGGGAAGGGCACGAACAAAGCGGCCACGCCCACCGCCGCCAGCTCGGTCACGGTGCTGGCGCCGGCGCGGCAGATCACCAGATCGGCTTGTGCGAAGGCGCTGGCTGTGTCGTCGATGAACGGGGTCAATTCAGCCTGCACGCCTGCATTCGCGTAGTTGGTACGTAGCGCTTCAATTTGTTTGGCCCCGCTTTGGTGGATCACCTGCGGGCGTGTGGACTCTGGCATCAAGGCCAAAGCTTGCGGCACGATGTCGTTCAAGGCCTTGGCGCCCAGGCTGCCACCCACCACCAACACACGCAAGGGACCACTGCGTCCGGCAAAGCGTTCAGCGGGCGTGGCCTGCTCGGTGAAGGCGCGCCGCAAGGGATTGCCCACCCACTGCCCGGTTTTGAAGACCCCGGGGAAAGCGGTGAACACGCGGTCGGCCAATTGCACCAGCACCTTGTTGGCCAGGCCCGCCACCGAGTTTTGCTCGTGCAACACCAAAGGTTTGCTCCACAGGCTGGCCATCATGCCGCCCGGGAAGGAGATGTAGCCACCCAGGCCCAGCACCACATCGGGCTTGACGCGGCGCACCACCTGCAAACTTTGCCAAAAAGCGCGCAGCAAGCGCAGCGGCAGCAAAGCCAGGGTCTGAATGCCCTTGCCGCGCACACCGCCAAAAGCCACTGCCTCGAAGGCGAAACCACGCGGCGGCACCAACTGGCTTTCCATGCTGTCTGGCGCGCCCATCCAATGCACGCGCCAACCGGCTTCGCGCAAAGCTTCGGCCACGGCCAAGCCGGGGAAAATGTGACCGCCTGTGCCGCCCGCCATCACCAATGCGGTTTTGCGCGTGTCGATCATGGCCGCCCTCCCCGCATCATTTGCTTGTTTTCAGCATCGATGCGCAGCACGATGGCAATCGCGATCAGGTTCATCATGATGGCCGAGCCGCCGTAACTCATCAGCGGCAAAGTCAGGCCCTTGGTGGGCAAGGCCCCGAGGTTCACGCCCATGTTGATGAAGGCCTGAAAGCCGATCCAAATGCCCACGCCTTGAGCGACCAAACCGGAAAAGACTTTTTCCAGCGCAATGGCCTGACGCCCAATCACCATGATGCGGCGGCTGAGCCACAAGAACAGGCCAATGACCAGTGTCAAGCCCACCAGGCCAAATTCTTCACCGATCACAGCCAGCAAGAAGTCGGTATGTGCTTCGGGCAGCCAGTGCAGTTTTTCTACGCTTCCACCCAAGCCCACGCCCCAAACCTCACCACGACCAATGGCAATCAACGAGTGCGTCAGCTGGTAACCCTTGCCCAGAGCATGCTGGGCGCTGAAGGGGTCAAGGTAGGCAAAAATCCGCTCCCTGCGCCAGGGCGACTCGGCGATCATGACCACGAAGGCCAGCACCAAGATGCCCAGAATCAAGAAAAACATGCGGGCATTGACTCCCCCTAGGAACAAGATGCCCATGGCGATGGTGGCGATCACCATGAACGCACCCATGTCCGGCTCGGCCAGCAAGAACACCCCTGCCAATCCAATGGCCGCGCCCATGGGCAACACAGCCTTGAAGAATTTCTCCTTCACGTCCATCTTTCGCACCATGTAATCGGCGGCATAAATGATGGTCGCCAGCTTGGCCAACTCGGAAGGCTGGAAGTTGAGTACTCCAAATGAAATCCAGCGGCGTGCACCGTTCACACCCTTGCCAATGAAGGGAATCAGCACCACCGCCAGCAACACCAGTGAGAATACGAACAAGGGACGGGCCGCTTTTTCCCAAGTCTCCATGCGCACCTGAAAAACCAGCAAGGCCATGATGCAGCCCACCACCATGGAAATCACATGGCGCAAAAGGAAATGGGTATGGCTGTAGCGGGAAAAACGCGGGTTGTCCGGCATCGCAATCGAGGCTGAGTACACCATGACCATGCCCCACAGCAGCAAAGCCACCGCCACCCAAACCAAGGCCTGATCCACACTTTGTATTCGGGCCGGGCGAGCGTTGACACGACCGGTCATGCCGTAGTCACCCAAATTGACCGGCAAGCCTTGTGAACCGGCCCCTGGACCACCGACAAGCCCGCCAGTCATGCGTTGGAGCAGACCCGCTGCGGACTGCTGCAGTCGCTGAGGGAATGTGCTGGCTTCGCTCATCGCCCAGCCTCCATGGCCACACCCGCCGCTTCGGCCACGCGGGCCACGGCCTGGCAAAACACTTCTGCACGGTGGCCGTAGTTGTCAAACATGTCAAAGCTGGCGCAGGCGGGCGACATCAAAACCGCATCACCGCTGCGGGCCATGGCCGCAGCTTGTTCGACCGCGTCATGCATGTCGGTGGCGTCTCGCATCGGCACGTCCGTGCCTTGCAGCGCTTCGCAGATGACGGAGGCATCGCGGCCGATCAAGACCACGCCTCGGGCAAAGCGCTTGACGGGTTCGACCAATGGCGTGAAGTCCTGGCCCTTGCCTTCGCCACCCAAAATGATCACCACACGGCGTTCTGCACCCAAGCCTTGCAAGGCGGCTACGGTGGCACCCACGTTGGTGCCCTTGCTGTCGTCAAAAAATTCCACTTCGTTGACGATCGCCACCGGTTCCACCCGGTGCGGCTCGCCCCGGTATTCGCGCAGGCCGTAAAGCATGGGGCCCAGGGCGCAACCTGCACTGCTGGCCAGCGCCAAAGCGGCAAGTGCATTGACCGCGTTGTGCCGACCTCGGATGCGCAAGGCATCGGCGGGCATCAGGCGCTGGATGTGCAGCTCTTCTTCAGCGTCCTTGCGGCGGCGTCGTGTTTCATCGGCCTCTAGGGCGCGCACCAGCCATGTCATGCCGTGTGTGACTTCGATGCCAAAGTCGCCCGGCCGCTGGGGCATGTCGCCACCAAACAGCACGCTTGAGCGCTCAACAGGCTTTTGCAACTTGACGCGCACAGGCTCGGGCCGCATGGCCATGACTTGCGCGTCTTCGCGGTTGAGCACCATCAAGGCTTGCGCACCAAATATACGGGCTTTGGCATCGGTGTAGGCGGCCATGCTGCCGTGCCAGTCCAAGTGGTCTTGCGAGATGTTCAGCACCGTGGCGGTGGTCGGCTCAAAGCCCTCGCTGCTGTCGAGCTGGAAGCTGGACAACTCCAGCACCCAGACCTGGGGCAGCGACTGAGCCATAGGGTCATGCACAGCAGGAGGCAAGGGCAGCGGCTGCTCCGCTTCGGTGTCGCCCTCCGGGCCTTCCAGCGTCTCTTCTGTATCGGCCGCCTCTCTTGCGGTCTCATCGAGCGGTTGCGTTGGGGTGACAGCTTCTTGGACGGTGGTCGGCGATGACGGCTCAGTGACCTGATCTTGGTTTTCAAGTTCAACGGCGGCACGTTCGGAGGCCTGTTGCTCAACCTGCATTTGTGCTTGTGCAATCGCTTCGGTCAAGGTGTCCAGCAGCGTGGGGCCAATGTTGCCCGCCACTTTCACGGTTTTGCCCGCACGCGCCACCAACTGCCCGGTGAGCGACGTCACCGTGGTCTTGCCATTGGTGCCGGTGATCGCCAGCACCTGAGGCGCATAACCGAAGCGTGTTTTCAGATCCTGCAAACCTGCTGCAAACAGACTCAGTTCGCCGCCTTGCCACAAGCCCATGGCGTGGGCCGCATCCACCACCGGGGCAACCACGTCAGGGGCCAGGCCCGGGCTGCGGAACACGGCGCGCACAGCGGTGCCTTCGACCAGACTGGCCTCAAAGGGGCCCGACACAAAACGCACGCCAGGCCACTCGGCTTGCAAAGCGGCCAACTGGGGCGGCGCGTCACGGGTGTCGGCCACGGTCACGTCGGCCCCGGCATGTGCGCACCAACGGGCCATCGCCAGGCCGGAAACACCCAAACCGAGAATCAGAACGTGTTGACCTTGCAGCTGCATGGCTTACCTCAGCTTCAGGGTCGACAAGCCGACCAGGCAAAGCAGCATGGTGATGATCCAGAAACGCACGACGACTTGCGTTTCTTTCCAACCACTTTTCTCAAAATGGTGGTGCAAAGGGGCCATCTTCAAAATACGACGGCCTTCTCCATATTTTTTCTTGGTGTACTTGAAGTAGGTCACCTGCACCATCACCGACAAGGCCTCCACCACGAAGATGCCGCCCATGATGGCCAGCACGATTTCGGCACGCACGATGACCGCGATGGTGCCCAGCGCCGCGCCCAGCGCCAGCGCGCCGACATCACCCATGAAGACTTGTGCCGGATGCGTGTTGAACCACAAAAAGGCCAAGCCCGCCCCGGCCATGGCCGCGCAAAAAATCAGCAACTCGCCCGAGCCCGGGATGTGCGGAAAAAACAGGTATTTGGAGTACACAGCGCTGCCCGTCACATAGGCAAACACGCCCAAAGCCGAGCCCACCATGACGACCGGCATGATGGCCAGTCCGTCCAGGCCATCGGTCAGGTTCACCGCGTTGCTGGAACCCACAATGACCAGATAGGTCAAGACCACAAAGCCCAGCACACCCAGGGGGTAATTGACCTCTTTGAAGAAGGGCACCTGCAAGCCCGCCTTGGGGGGCAAGTTCACATCAAAACCTGACATGACCCACTGGCTAAACAGGTCCAGCACCCGCGCATTGGAACTTTCGGAGATGCTGAACACCAAATACAGCGCAGCCAGCAAACCAACGACCGATTGCCAGAAATACTTTTCGCGCGAACGCATGCCTTCGGGATCCTTGTTGACCACTTTGCGCCAGTCGTCCACCCAACCAATGGCCCCAAAACCCAGCGTCACGATCAGCACGATCCAGACAAAGCGGTTGGAAAGGTCAAACCACAGCAAGGTGGCGATGGCGATCGACAACAAGATGAGCACGCCTCCCATGGTGGGGGTGCCACTTTTAGACAGGTGGGACTCCATGCCATAGCCTCGAATGGGCTGACCAATTTTGAGTGAAGTCAAGCGGCGGATGACCCAAGGGCCTGCGGCCAGGCCGATCAGCAAAGCGGTCATCGCGGCCATCACGGCGCGGAACGTGATGTATTGGAAAACGCGCAAAAACCCCCACTCAGGAGACAAGGTTTGTAACCATTGGGCCAAGCTAAGCAGCATGAGGCTCCCCTTTTTTGGGGTGTGTGATCGAGCCAACTGCGCTGTTTGACTGCAAGGCTTGGACCACGCGCTCCATCTTCATGAAGCGCGACCCTTTGACGACCACACTGCGGAACAGGCCCACTTGGGCTGTGACGCTGACCAACAGGCTGTCCATGTCTTCAAAAGACTGCGCCGAACCGAAGGCCTTCGCGCTGTGCGCGCACAAATCACCCAGGGTATAGAGCGCCTCGATCCCGCGCTCGGCTGCGTAGCTGCCGACCTCGGCATGGAATTCGGGGCCTTGGTTGCCCACCTCACCCATATCGCCCAGTACCAGCAAACGCGGTGCGGGCAACTCGGCCAGCACGTCGATGGCGGCGCGGACCGAGTCGGGGTTGGCGTTGTAGGTGTCGTCGACCAAAGTGATCTCGTCTGTGGCGGTGTGCAACACCAAGGCACGCGAGCGGCCCTTGACTGGCTCAAAGGCAACCAAGCCCTGAGCCACAGCGGCCAAAGGCACTCCGGCAGCCAGTGCGCAGGCCGCGGCGGCCAAAGCGTTTTTGACGTTGTGCCGCCCTGCAATGTGCAGGCGAATGGGTGCAGTGCCCTTGGGCGTTTTGAGGGTGAACTGCCAGGCTCCAGACTGCCAGACCACGACCGCCGCATACACCTGGGCCAGTGCAAGGGCGTCAGGGGCTGACGCCATGGCAAAACACCACTGCGTGCGTTGGCCCGACAGGCCTTGCCACACGTGCGTAAATTCTTCGTCGGCCGGAAACACCGCCACGCCCTCAGGGGGCAAAGCCTGCAACACAGCGCCATTTTCGCGCGCCACGGCTTCGACTGTGCCCATGAACTCCTGGTGCTCGCGCTGCGCGTTGTTGACCAGGGCCACACTGGGCTGCGCCAGTTTAGCCAAGTAGGCAATCTCGCCGGGGTGGTTCATGCCCAACTCGACCACGGCGATGCGGTGGTGGGCACGCAAATTGAACAAGGTCAAAGGCACGCCGATGTCGTTGTTGAAATTGCCCTGGGTTGAGAAGGCGCCATCCCCTGCATGGGCACGCAAGATGGACGCGATCATTTGCGTCACGGTGGTTTTGCCGTTGCTGCCGGTCACGGCAATCAGCGGCAAACTGAACTGGGCACGCCAGCTCAAGGCCAATTCACCCAAAGCGATGCGTGCATCGGGCACCACCAAGGCTGGCAAGCCTTGCGCCAGCGCCAGGTCTTCACCCGAGGCCTCGCAGACCACGGCCACGGCGCCTTGCGCCTTGGCCTGGGCGATGAAGTCGTTGCCATCGAAACGCTCACCGCGCAAGGCCACAAACAAGTCGCCCTTTTGCAGGCTGCGGCTGTCGGTGTGCACCCGGTCAGCCACGACGCCATGCACATTCAAGCCACGGGCATGGCTCAACCAGCCCAGGGCGAGATTCAAATTCAGTTTCATGGACTCTGGGACGTTCATGCGTGAACCCCCATCCGCTGCAAAGCGCGATGCTGCAAAGCCGTTTGCGCTTGAGCCACGTCCGAAAACGGGTGGCGAACGCCCTGGATCTCCTGCTCACTTTCATGGCCTTTGCCCGCCAACAGCACCACGTCTTGCGCGGCGGCCAGGGCCACCGCTTCATCAATCGCCAAGGCTCGGTCCAGTTGAATGCAGACCGACTGCGGGCGGCTCAGGCCTTGGACCATCGCGGCCACAATGGCCTCAGGCGATTCGCTGCGCGGGTTGTCGCTGGTCAACACCACCTGGTCGGCCGCGGCTTCGGCAGCCGCCGCCATCAAGGGCCGCTTGCTGGCATCGCGGTCACCACCACAGCCCAACACACACCACAGGCGGCCGCCACGCACCGCCGCCTGCGAACGCAGCGCAGCCAAGGCTTGGGTGATGGCGTCGGGCGTGTGGGCATAGTCCACGATCACCAAGGGGCAAGGCAGGTTGGCCTGTACACCGGGCGTGTCAAAGGTCACGCGCTCCATGCGCCCGGGCACAGCCGTCAGCTGGGCACAGGCTTGCACCGCTTGCTCAAGGTCAAACCCCAACGCGCGCAAACTGCCAATCACCCCCAACAGGTTGTCCATGTTGTAGTCGCCGATCAAGCCGGTATGCAGGGTCTGCACAGCACCACCTTCGCACACCTCAAAAGCCAAACCCTGAACACTGGGCAAAGCGCGCGCTTGCAGGCGAGCTGGGCCGCGCCGCGAGCAGGTCCAAACGTCGAGCGAGCCGCTTTGCAACTGCTGGGCCAGCAAAGCGCCTTGCGCATCGTCGATGTTGATGACAGCCGATTGCAACCCGGACCAAGCAAACAAAGCCGCTTTGGCTGACCAGTAATGGTCCATGTCCCCGTGGTAATCCAGGTGGTCCTGGGTGAAATTGGTGAACACGGCCACGCGGATGTGCGTGCCATCCAGACGGTGCTCGGCCAAGCCGATGGAGGAGGCTTCGACGGCGCAGTGCGTCACGCCGTCAACCGCAAACTGCCGGAACTGGCGTTGCAGGAGCACCGGGTCGGGCGTGGTCATGCCAGTGGTCATCAAATGGGGCAAACGGCCCACGCCGAGGGTGCCCACCAGCCCGCAAACTTTCTGCAGCACGGGCGAAGACAGCGCTTGCGCCAACCACCAGGCCGTCGATGTTTTGCCGTTGGTGCCCGTGACCGCCAGCACCTGCAAGGCATGGCTGGGGTGCTCATAGTAGGCGTCAGCCACCCAGGCGGTTTGCGCCTTCAGGTCGGGCATACAAGCCAGGCCCTCATGGTTGGGGTCCTGCAGCACTTCCAGCCAAGGAGCGTGTCCGGCCTCTTCCATCAGGCAAGCGCTGGCACCTTGCGCCAAGGCCTGAGCCAGATAACGCCGCCCATCGGTGGCCGCCCCCGGCCAGGCAATGAAACCGTCGCCTGCTTGCACCCGTCGGCTGTCGGTGCGCAGCTCGCCCGTCACGCGCGAGCGCAGCCAGAGGGCGGCATCCTGAGCGCTGTACAGGGTGCGCATCAGAACGATTCCTCAACCGCTTTGGCCACGATCTGGGGCTTGACCGCCATGTCGGGCTGAACGCCCATCAGACGCAAGGTTTGCTGTACCGTCTGGCTGAATACGGGCGCGGCCACGGCACCGCCGTAGTAGACCCCGTTGGAGGGTTCATCGATCATCACAGCCACCACGATGCGGGGCTGCTCGACCGGGGCGATGCCGACGAAAAAGCCACGGTATTTTTTGCTGGCGTAGCCCTTGCCCTCTTGCTTGCGGGCCGTGCCCGACTTGCCACCAACCGAATAACCGATGGTCTGGGCTTTTTGTCCGGTGCCGCCAGGCCCAGCCGCCATTTGGAGCATCTTGCGCATGGCTTTGGCGTTGGCGACGCTGATCACACGCGTGCCCTGCACCTGTTGTTCGGCTTTCATCATGGTGGCCGGCACGATCTCGCCGTCACGCGCAAAGACGGTGTAAGCCCGTGCCATCTGAAACAAACTTCCCGACACGCCATAGCCATAGCTCATGGTGGCTTGCTCTATAGGCCGCCACGATTTGTAGGGCCGCAAACGACCGCTGACCACGCCAGGAAATGGCAAGGCGGGTTTTTGTCCGAAACCCAACTCAGTGAACATTTCCCACATCTCGCGGGGCTCCAGCTGCATGGCCATCTTCACGGTGCCCACGTTGCTCGACTTTTGGATCACCTCGTTCACGCTGAGCATGCCGTAGGTGTGCACGTCGCTGATGGTTGAACCGGTGATGTTGATGCGCCCCGGGGCAGTCTGGATCATCGTCTCGGGCTTGACGAGGCCTTGCTCCAGGGCCAAGGCCACGGTAAAAGGCTTCATGGTCGAGCCCGGCTCGAAACTGTCGGTCAAGGCACGGTTGCGCAATTGCTCACCGCTGAGGTTGACGCGCCGCGATGGCGAATAGCTGGGGTAATTGGCCAGCGCCAGGATTTCGCCGGTCTGCGCATCCAGCACCACCACGCTGCCCGCCTTGGCCTTGTGCTCCTTGACCGCGTCGCGCAGGGTCTGGTAAGCGTAGAACTGGACTTTGCTGTCGATGCTCAGTTGCAGGTCCTTGCCGTCGACCGGGTGCACTGTTTCACCCACGGCTTCGACCACACGACCCAGGCGGTCCTTGATCACACGGCGCGAACCGGCCTGACCGGCCAGCTGCTTCTGAAAAATGAGTTCCACGCCCTCTTGGCCCTGGTCTTCCACATTGGTGAACCCCACAATGTGTGCGGCTGCCTCACCCTCGGGGTAAAGGCGCTTGTATTCTTTGATGTCGTAAACACCTTTGATGCCCAGCGCCCGAATTTCCTTGACCACTGGTTCGTCCATTTGGCGGCGCAGCCAAACAAAAGTTTTTTCTTCGTCCTTGAGCTTGTGCTCCAGCTCGGCAGGCGTCATCTCCAGCAAGCGGGCCAATTGGCGCAGCTTGGCCGGGTCACGCTCCAGGTCTTCCGGATTGGCCCAAATGCTGGGTGCAGGCACGCTCGAAGCCAACAAAACGCCATTACGGTCGAGCACACGCCCGCGATTGGCGGGCAATTCCAAGGTGCGGGCAAAACGCACCTCGCCTTGGCGCAGAAAAAAGTCGTTGTCAATCACCTGAACATGGGCCGCTCGGCCCACCAGGCCCAAAAAACCCAAGGCCATGGCCGCCACAATCAGCTTGCTGCGCCAGACAGGCGTCTTGCTGGCCAGCAAAGGGCTGGAGGTCAACTGCACGCTGCGGCTGTGGTTCACTGACGGCCTCCCGCTGCTGGGAGAGTCGCAGTACCCGCGGCGGAACCCTGGGCATTGACATACTGGGTGATCGCAGGTGAAGCCGTGCGCATGTTCAATTGCTGTCGGGCAATTTGCTCCACCCGCAAAGGGGTCGCCTGGGCGCGGCGCTCGACTTCCATCCGGTCATGGTCCACTTCGATGCGCTTGGCCTCTTTGCGTGCAGACTCCATGTCCATGAACATGCGGCGAGACTCATAGTGGCTGTGCACCAACCACAGGGCGCTGACCACGGTGGCCACCAGCAAGAGCAGGCTCACGCGGGTCATGCAGGCACCTCGGTGCGCTCGGCCATGCGCATGATGGCGCTGCGCGAGCGCGGGTTGCCACGCACTTCGCTCTCGCTGGGTCGCACACGGCCATGGGTTTTCAGTCGCATCTTGACAGGTTCGGCAAAGGGTACGCGCCGGTCCACCACCTCTTTGGAATGCCTGGCCATGAATTGCTTGACGATGCGGTCTTCCAGCGAGTGGAAACTGATGACCACCAAACGGCCACCGGGCGCCAGCACCTGCAAGCAGCCTTCTAGCGCCTGTTCGAGCTCTTCAAGTTCGGCATTGATGAAAATCCGAAAAGCCTGAAATGTCCGCGTTGCAGGGTTCTGACCCGGCTCGCGGGTTTTGACCGTGTCAGCCACGAGTTGGGCCAGATCAGAGGTGCTCGAAATTGGGCCCCGTTCCTGTCGGCGAGCCACAAGCGCCTTTGCAATCTGAAAAGCAAACCGTTCTTCGCCATAGTCACGTACCACCTCCGTGATTTGATCCACCTCTGCGGTGGCCAGCCATTCGGCCACACTCTGCCCGCGCGTGGTGTCCATGCGCATGTCGAGCGGGCCCTCAAAACGAAAAGAAAAACCCCTCTCGGGGCTGTCAATCTGAGGAGAGCTGATGCCCAGATCCATCAGCACGCCGTCGACACTGCCTGCAGGTAGTTCGGCAAGGTGAGAGAAGCCCTCGTGCCGGATCGAAAAGCGCGCATCCTCGATGAGACCGGCTTCTGCAATGGCCTCGAGGTCCTTGTCAAAAGCCAGCAAGCGGCCGCGCGCCGACAGACGGGAAAGAATCAGGCGTGAATGCCCCCCCCGGCCAAAAGTGGCGTCCACATACGCGCCATCGGCCCCAGCAGAAGCCTGGATCAACTCATCCACGGCTTCGTTCAGGAGAACGGTGGTGTGGGTCAAAACGTTGTCGGTCATGGGGTTCAAAAAGAAAAGTCTTTGAACACGTCAGGCATTTCGCCTTGCATGGCCTGCGCTTCTTGCGCGTCGTAAGTGGTTTTGTCCCAGAGCTCGAAATGGTTGCCCATGCCCAGCAGCATGGTGTCTTTGGTAATGCCGGCCGCTTGACGCAGTTCAGGCGAGATCAGCACGCGCCCGGTGCCATCCATCTCGACGTCCATGGCGTTGCCCAAAAAGATCCGCTTCCACCACTGGGCGGACATGGGTAATTGGGCAATGCGTTCGCGGAACTTCTCCCACTCGGGGCGGGGGAACACCATCAAGCAACCATGAGGATGCTTGGTGATGGTGAGCTGGCCTTGTGCAGTGGCGCTCAAGACGTCACGGTGCCGGGTCGGCACAGACAGCCGCCCTTTGGCATCCAGACTCAGCGATGAAGCCCCTTGAAACACAGCGAAGACCCTTTGGTGTGGAAAAAGCACATCAGTGGCACCATCTCCCACTTAATTGCACTTTTTTGCACTGTATCAGGAAATAAGGGCTTGACCATGGGTCTAGATCGATTTTTTTCAATGAAATCAAAGGCTTAGCACGCATTTTACATCTTCGAAAAAGCGTATTTTCTTTAATAATTAGACACTTACAAGTCACATTGCAAGTAACACCTCAAGAGACGTTGCAACCAAAAAAATTTAAAACAGACAAGTGAAAATACCAGCCATGCGCGACCTCGCACCCATAAAAAAACCCCTGGAGAGGGGTTTCTTTCAAGGTATGGCCATGGCGAACTCAATCGCCGAACATTTTTTGCTTGAGTTCGCGCCGCTGTTGGGCTTCCAGCGACAAAGTGGCCGTGGGGCGGGCCAACAAGCGGCCGACACCAATGGCCTCACCGGTTTCATCGCAAAAACCGTAATCGCCCGCATCGATGCGTTGTATGGATTGCTCAATTTTCTTGAGCAGCTTGCGCTCGCGGTCGCGCGTTCGCAGTTCCAAGGCGTGCTCTTCTTCAATGGTGGCCCGGTCAGCAGGGTCGGGCACCACCACCGTGTCTTCTCTCAGGTGCTCGGTGGTTTGGCCTGCACTGGTCAGGATATCTTGCTTGAGACGGGTCAACTTCAGTCGGTAGTACGCCATCTGCTTGTCGTTCATGTACTCATCGTCCGACATGGCGAGGATTTCGGCATCCGACAGGTCTTCTACCTTTTTGGTCTTCCAGTTGTTCGCCAGTTTGGGGTCTTTCTTGACGGGCGCAAAAGGAACAGGGACGACTGCAGGCGCAGCACTTGGCAAGAAACTGGACTTGGCCGCTGTGGATGCCACCGCTGGCGGCAAAGAGGGCACGGTAATTTGGGCCAATCGAGCAGATGGCCGAGCGGCACGAACAAATTGTTCGGGTGCAGGCGAGGTGTTGGCGGGGGTTGATTCGACGGGAGGTGTGACAGTTTCCACTTTGGTAACGCTCATGTTTTTCGCTTTAGGGGTCTGGGCTGCTGGTATAGCCTTGGTGACAGCAGAGGATCGGACAGGGCTGGCTTTTCCAGTCGCCTTAGATGCAGAAGAGACCGCTGAGGTTTTGGCCATCGCTGCCTTGACAGGCAAGGCCGGTTTTGCAGTTGACTTCGCCTTTGCAGGCGTTGCCTTGGGCTTTGCAGCTGTTTTGACTGCCGCTTTGGCCATCAAGACTTTGGCCTTTGGGGCTGCTGTCTTGGCTTTTGGAGGTGCTGTCTTGGCCTTTGCAGGCGTTGTCTTGGCTTTTGCAGCTGTTTTGACTGCTGCTTTGGCGATCACGACTTTGGCCTTGGCCACTGGGGCCGTGGCTTTTTTGGCCACAGCGGTTTTGCCAAGGGGCTTTGCTTTTTTCGAGGTCTTCACGTCTTGTCTCCTGGCCGTGTCAAAGGGCAGAGTTCTGACCGACTGTCCCTGCGCAGCCGACCGGAAACCTGTTCATGTGCTATTCAAACCCTTGTTATGGACCTTTTGGGGTTCGTCAGCTTCGCCAAAAGGCGTTGCCATCGGCGGGCGATTGTAGCGACTAGAAGGGTCAAAAATTGTCCGGGGTGGGATTAAAGACCCAATCGCCCCCAAAGCACAACTGACTGCCCTCCCATGGCACGCCCGTCAGACCAAACATTGCTCGAGTCCTTGCAACAAGATGTCCTTGGGCAAATCGATGCCAATGAAAACCATCTTGCTCATTTTGGCTTCGCCGTCGGCCCACATCGGTCCCAAATCGCTGCCCATGAGCTGGTGCACGCCCTGAAAAATCACTTTGCGTTCGGTGCCCCGCATGTTCAAGACACCTTTGTAACGCAGCATGCGCGGGCCATAAATGTTGACGATGGCCCCCAGGAAATCCTCCAATTTGGCCGGATCAAACGCTTTATCCGAGCGGAAAACGAAGCTTTTCACATCATCGTCGTGGTGATGGTGGTGACCCTGACCTTGGGCCGCGTCGTGCTGGTGCGAAGGGTGGTCGCAATGCTCGCCATGTGCGTGGTCATGGTCATGGTCATCCTCTTTGAGGAAATCCGGGTCGATGTCGAGCTTGGCGTTCAGGTTGAAGCCCTTGAGGTCGAACACTTCGGACAGCGCCACTTCACCGAAATGCACCACTTTTTGTGGGGCCCGGGGGTTCATGTGCTTCAGACGGTGCCGTAAGCCGTCAAGTTCTTCCGGCGAAACCAGGTCGGCCTTGCTGATGAAAATCTGGTCGGCAAAGCCGACCTGGCGACGGGCTTCCTGGCGATCGTTCAATTGCTGGGCCGCGTGCTTGGCATCCACCAGGGTCAGGATAGAGTCCAGTAAAAAAGTCTCGGCGATCTCGTCGTCCATGAAAAAAGTCTGCGCCACTGGGCCGGGGTCGGCCAGGCCCGTGGTCTCGATCACGATGCGGTCAAAGTTCAGCAATCCCTTGCGGCGCTTGGCGGCCAACAGCTGCAAGGTCACGCGCAGGTCTTCGCGGATGGTGCAGCAGATGCAGCCATTGCTCATTTGAATGATCTGCTCATCGGTTTCTGACACCAGGATGTCGTTGTCGATGTTTTCCTCACCAAACTCGTTCTCGATCACAGCGATCTTTTGGCCATGGGCCTCGGTCAGCACGCGTTTGAGCAGTGTGGTTTTGCCCGAGCCCAAAAAGCCGGTCAGGATGGTGGTGGGGATCAGGGACATGGCGCGGTTCCATTGCAGGTCAAAAAAGCACGAGTTGGAAAGTGTAGCGACGAATTCAAGCCCGGCGAGAGCCCAGCAGACATGGCATCAAGGCACTGGAGCAGCGCATGCCACTGTTCATTTGCGCTTGGCACGGGGATGGGCCGCATCGTAGGTTTTGGCCAAGTGCTGAAAATCCAGCCGCGTGTAAACCTGCGTGGTGCTGATGTTGGCGTGGCCCAAAAGCTCTTGCACCGCCCGCAAGTCGCCGCTGGACTGCAACACATGGCTGGCAAAGGAGTGACGCAACATGTGCGGATGCACCGGGGTGGCCAAGCCCGCCAGCAGGCTGCGGCGCTTGAGGCGCTGGGCCACGCCCCCTGGTGTCAGGCGCGTGCCGTGCTGTCCAGGAAAGAGCGCCAGCGCCACACTGGACGCACCCGAGGACGTGCTGGGCAGAGGCTGCGTCAGCATGCCCGCCAATTGCGGGCGCACGGCCAGCCAGTGCGTCAGCGCCTCGATGGCCGCACGCCCCAAAGGCACAGTGCGGCGCTTGTTGCCTTTGCCTTGCACCTGAACTTCGGCGTTGGGAATGTCGATCCAGCCGCGACCGGCACGCGACGCTTGCGAGCTGGCCACCACATCCAGCCCCGTCAGCTCGGCAATGCGCAGGCCGCAGCCATACAGCAGCTCGACCATGGCCGCGTCACGGGCTTCCAGCCAAGGGTCGTCGTTGTCTTCTTCATGCTCGGCCAGCTGCACCGCCTCGTCCACACCCAGCGCCTTGGGCAAGGGCTTGGTCACACGTGGGGCGCGCACATCGGCCACTGGGTTGTGCGCGATCAAGCCCTCGCGCCCCAACCAGGTGTAGAAACCACGCCAGCCGGACAGAATAAGTGCAATGCCGCGCCCGCTGCGCCCAGCGCTGTGCATCTGGGCCACCCAACGGCGCACATGGCCGGTTTGCACCTGCAGCAATGCCACTTGTGATGCTGCCGACATCTCCGCCAAACGGGTCAAATCCAATTGATAAAGCGTGCAGGTGCGCTCGGCCAAGCGCTTTTCAAAACGCGCATGGTCCAGATACCGGGTCACCAGCGGGTCGGTGGCCGCTGTGCCCAACATGGTCGCGTCCGACACAGTTCAAGCCTGCGGCTTTTGCAGCACCGACAAAGCTGCACCCGCCAACTCGGCCAGACGCTCCAGCAAATCGGTGCCCATCTGGCTGTTAAAGCGCTGGGCATCAGGCGAGGCCAGCACCAGCAGGCCAAAAGCGGGTTGACCCGGTGCCGAACGCAAGGCCAACAGCGCCAAGGAGGCCGCCTGCGTGGGTTCGGCCAGCCACTGCACGGCTTCATAGCCCGCATTTGGCCCGACGTAAGGCCTGTCCAGTGAGGTGGCCAGCGCCTGCAACGCTTCGGTCACACCCTGCGCATACGCCGCTTGGGCGTGTGCACCCTGCAGCGACCACAAACGCAAAGCGACCTGTGGCACCTGAAACAGATCACGGATGTTGTCCACCGCCGAATCGGCCAATTGGTCGTGGGGCGTGACGAGCAACTCGCACGACCAACGGTGCAGCTTGTCGGTCAGCACCATGTTTTCGTTGCCGTGCCGCATCATGTCCATGATGCGGTGCTCCAGGCCCTTGATTTTGTCGCGCAGCATCTGAGCTTGCCGCTCTTGCAAACCCACCGTGCGGTGGCTTTGCGGGTGGGTCAACTGCACGGTGGCCAACAGCGAGGCGTGGCGCTCAAAAAAATCCGGCGTGTTCACCAAATAATCGGCGATGTCGTCTTCGGTGATCGGACTCATGGGTTCAGGCGTCGTCATGGGAGGCTCCAGAAATTCAAAGGGTCAAAGTGAGTCAGGCACGTTGATGCTGCCCTCAAATACAGAAGTGGCGGGCCCGGTCATCAGGACCGGACTTTCGGGCTGTCCAGCCCATTCAATCGTCAATGGGCCGCCATGGGTTTTTACATCCACAAGAGAGTCCAGCCAGCCTTGGCGAATGCCCGCGACCACGGCTGCACATGCGCCCGTGCCGCAAGCCAGGGTTTCCCCTGTGCCCCGCTCGAACACGCGCAACTTGATTTGACTGCGCGAGACGATTTGCATGAAACCCGCGTTCACACGTTGGGGGAAAGCCGGGTGATTTTCAATCCGTGGGCCTTGGGCCAGCACCGGGAAAGTGGCCACATCGTCCACGCGTTGCACCGCATGCGGGTTGCCCATGGACACCACACCCACGCGAGCCAGGCCCAACGCGCCCAGGTCCAGATCAAACACTGGCCAGCCATTGACCTGGTCGCTGACGAGGCCGATCGGGTTGAAGGGCACACGCTCCCAATCGAACACCGGCGCGCCCATGTCCACAGTGACGCGGCCATCGGGGTTCATGCGCAGCTCGATCTCGCCTTGTTGCACTTTCACGCGCACGGTGCTTTTGTCGGTCAGGCCCTTGTCGCGCACATAGCGCACAAAGCAGCGGGCCCCATTGCCGCAATGCTCCACCTCACCACCGTCGGCGTTGTGGATCACGTACTCAAAGTCCAGCCCTGGCCCAGGTGAAGGCCGCACGGTGAGGATCTGATCGGCCCCCACGCCGAAGTGGCGGTCGGCCAAAAAACGGTACTGGGCCATGCTCAGGCCTAAGCGGCCTTGCGTCTCGTCGAGCACGACAAAATCATTGCCGGCCCCTTGCATCTTGGTAAAGCGGATGTGCATAGACGGGATTATCGCCCTTGGATGAAACTCAAGCCGCCTGATAATGGGGCATGGCACGCACATCCCAACTCCTGTACCCCCAACGCGAACCCGCCCCCCTGCGCCCCGCAGCCACCGTGCTGCTCATGCGAGATGGGTCACAAGGTGTCGAGGTCCTGATGACCCGCCGCTCGATGACGGCCAGCTTTGCACCTGGGGCCTATGTCTTCCCAGGGGGCGGCATCGACGCCGCTGACGCTCAGGCCCACCACATGGCCAAGCGACGCCCGAAGCAAAGCGATGTGCACCTGACACAAGCCATTGCGGCGATCCGCGAGAGCTTTGAGGAACTGGGCATTTTGTTGGCACGCGGCGCGGACGGGCGCGGGGCTGATCAGCGCGACATCGCGGCCATCGACCCCAAAGCACCGTTTGCAAGCCAATGCCAGGCCCGAGGCCTGTCGCTGTCCGCCGATCAGGTGTTCGTATTGGCCCACTGGATCACCGACCGCGACCTGCCACGGCGCTTTGACGTGCCCTTTCTGGTCGCCCGCATGCCCGAAGGCCAGACCCCGGTGGCCGACGAATCCGAGCAGTTCGAGCCCGTCTGGGTGCGTCCGGCTGACGCGCTGACCCGACACGAAGCGGGTGATTTTTTCATGGTCTACCCGACCATCCGCACGCTGGAGCGCCTCAAAGCCTTTGTCAGCGTGGACGCGGTGCTGCAAGCCTGCGCGGTGAACGACGAACCGCTGTGGACCAGCTGCCCTCGCGCCGGCTGGCTGGCTGGCCACGAAGCGCGCTACATGGAGCACGAAGCCCCGTTTGGTGAGCTGGCCTTGGTCACGCCCGATGGGCAAATCCACCACCACCTGGACTGGAAGACAGACCAAGCAGTGCCGCTGCTCCAAAACGTGCAGCGCCTCACCGCCCCCAACCCCGGCGTGATGACGGGCCCCGGCACCAACAGCTATTTGGTGGGTGACCCGAACACCGGCTACATCGCCATCGACCCCGGCCCCGCTGATGACGAACACCTTCAGCGCCTGTGGCGTGCCGCAGGGGGGCAAATCAAAGCCATTGTGTGCACCCACTCTCATCCGGACCACTCCCCCGGCGCGGCCCCGCTGCAAGCGCTGTGCACCCACCAGCCGCCCATCCTGGGCCTGGCCTCCAAGCCGACCGCCCGCGCCAACAGCCGCTTCACGCCCGATCGCGAATTGGCCGACGGTGAAAAACTGGTCTTGCAAGGGACTGGCGTGGACGGCGAGACCACCCACACCCTGCGCGTGGTGCACACGCCTGGCCATGCCGCCAACCACCTGTGTTTGGTGCTCGAAGAAGACGGCCTGCTGTTTTCGGGTGACCATGTGCTCAACGGCAGCACCACCGTGATCGATCCACCTGACGGCCACATGGGCGACTATTTGGATTCTCTGGACAAACTGGCTGCAGCCTGTGTGGCTGGTGGCATCGAATTCATCTTGCCCGCGCACGGCCATGTGTTGGGCTTTGCCCACCAGGCCATCACGCACCTGAAGGCCCACCGCTTGAAGCGCGAGGCCAAAATCGCCGCCGCCATGCAGGCCCTGCCCCAGGGCAGCCTGCAAGAGTGGGTTGAAAAAGCCTACGACGATGTGCCATCACGCCTCTGGCCCGTAGCGGCCCGCTCACTGCAAGCGCATGTAGACCACATCCGCGAGCAAACCCTGTCCTGACGTGATTTGAGATTTTTTGAAAGCCTGGATGATTCCCTCTGAAGAAGGCATACGCCTGGCCAAACGTGTGGCTGCCGAGCAAAACTGCTCGCGCCGCGAAGCCGAAGCCCTGATCGTGGCCGGCGGCGTGCAAGTCGCCAGCAAAGTGGTGACCGACCCGGCCCGGCGTGTGCGGCCTGAACAAGCCGTTCAGGTCAACCGGTTGGTCTCCATGGCCGCCCTCGCCCCCCTGACCTTGGTGCTGTTCAAGCCCCCCCACCGGGTGGCCAACTTGGCCTGGCTGCAAGACACCGTGGGCCTCAAAGCTGCCCAGCCGGGTCTTTGGGGGCCCGAGCGCTTGGCCAAAATGCAAATGCCCCTGCCGCTGGCCAAACCCGCCAGCGGTTTGTGCATTTTTTCAGATGACATCGCCGTGCTGCGCCACTTGGAAGACCGCCGCAGCCCGATGGAGCAAGAATGGATGGCCACTCTGGGAGGCGAGGTGCCAGAGGGCACCATCAAGGCCTTGAACGGCCCCGGCATCCGCACCAGCATCAACCGCCAAACCGACCAACTCACGGTGCTGCGCATCGCGGGCAAGGACATCGACGGGCTGGAACTTGGCCGTTGGCTGGACGAGCAATGCCCCTTGCAAGAACTGCGCCGCCAGCGCGTGGGCCGCATGAGTTTGGCCCCCTTAGAGCTCGGGCAATGGCGGCAACTGCAAAGCCATGAGCGCTTTTAATCTGTTTTTAATTTGAAAAAAAGCTAAAAAAGTCGGATTTACCCTTGAATAATCCCGGTTTATCCCCAATTGGAAATACAGTCTGAGAAAATGAGAGTGAAGCCAAAGCTGCGCACAATGCAGTCTTGACCCTACAGGTTGGCCCGCATTGGCAGGCCACCAACACGCAGAAAGGAGCCCACCATGCGTTTGAGCACTAAAAGCCGATTTGCAGTCACCGCCATGATCGATGTGGCGTTGCGCGAAGACCGTGGACCCGTTTCGCTGGCCGCCATCAGCACGCGGCACCAGATTTCTTTGTCCTACCTCGAGCAACTGTTCAGCAAACTGCGCCAGCATGGCCTGGTCGAGAGCACCCGAGGCCCAGGCGGCGGCTATTCGTTGTCGCGCAATGCCGAAAAAATCACCATGGCAGACATCGTGGGTGCCGTGGACGCACCCACCGAAGAAGAATCCGCAGCCGAAGGCGGCTGGATGAACAGCGAGCTTTGGGCCAGCCTGAACGAGAAAATGCTGACCCACCTGCAGTCCATCAGTCTGCGCCAGTTGGTGGCCGAGCAGCGCACCAAGGGCGTGACCGTCGAGCCTGCGCCCGCCCCAGCCGTCAAACGCGGTGTATTTGCAAAGCCCAAAAGTGCGTTGAAGATCACTGCACCCAACTCGGTATTTGCCCTGGGCGCCAGCTTGATGCCCTCCCGCGGCTAAACACATCACGCGGCTGATCCGCTGTAGTGAAAGCAAAAAACCCGCTTCGGCGGGTTTTTTTTGTTTAAAAAAAGTGTGAAGCCCGCCGATAAGCCGGATTCTGTGCACAGCGGTTGCCCGCTGCGTGACCGTCATTACTCTGGGCCGGGGGTTGCCCACCCGGCTCGGTGCTACCTACCCGCCAACTCACCCCGCGGAACCACAGGGAGAAAGCATGCGGCGAACCGCACCCCTTCAGGAAGGCCTACTTGGTATTGCTGCGCGTAGAGATTGCCCGTTTCACCCGAACTCAATCGGCTCGTCTCTGTTGCTCTGATCCTCACCTCACGGTGGAGAGGTATTACCTCCTACGCTGTCCTGTGCAGTCCGGACGTTCCTCCAGTGCCTCCTTTCGGAAATTGCACCAGCGACGGTCTGGCGTGCTTCACGCGTTGATTATCGCCTGAGCGCAGGGCACCGTTGGCGAACAGTGCTGCGTCTGCGTTGTGTGCCACTCAACACATACAGACAGCCCGTGCCCCCAGCATAATTCGGCCACTCTTCAACCCTCAGAAACCGCATGAAAGCACGCACCATTCTCGACACCATCGGCAATACGCCGCATGTGCGCATCCAACGCCTGTTCGGCACAGATGCCCAGGTGTGGATCAAGTCCGAGCGCAGCAACCCTGGCGGCTCGATCAAAGACCGCATCGCGCTGGCCATGGTGGAAGACGCTGAAAAGTCCGGCGCCTTGAAGCCCGGCAGCACCATCATTGAGCCCACTTCCGGCAACACCGGCATTGGCCTGGCCATGGTGGCTGCCGTCAAGGGCTACCAACTGGTGCTGGTCATGCCTGACAGCATGAGCATCGAGCGCCGGCGCTTGATGCTGGCCTATGGCGCGAGCTTTGACCTGACACCCCACGAAAAAGGCATGCTGGTCGGCATTTCCTCCGGCGCGACCCTGGCGGCCATCGCCCAAAAATTGACTGAATTGCCTGCGGGGGCCAGGGTGCTGGGTTTCAATTACGACACGGGCGAGCGCTATTTGTCAGTCGAAGGGTTCCTGCCCCATTGACCTCCACACAGCGATAATCAGCACTTCTTGCTTGATAACCACAAGCCACAGAGGTGCCCATGATTCGAATTTCCGAACTCAAACTCCCCCTTTCGGCCCTGCCGGTTGAAGTGCGTCGCGCGGCCGATGCAGCTTCCGAAACCGACGAAGACCGCCTGCCCACGCCGCACCCCGAAGCAGCCCTTGGCCAATTGGCGGCCCAGGCCTTGGGCATCAGCGCCACCGACATCGCCACGCTGCAGGTTTTCAAGCGCAGCTTCGATGCCCGCAAAGCTGACCTGCGGGCGGTGTACATCGTGGACCTGACCCTGACCGATGCGCAGGCCGAAACACACTTGCTGCAGAGGTTCGCCAGCCATCCCCACATCCAACCTACGCCCGACATGATTTGGCACGCGCCCTGCCAAGCGCCAGCCCATTTTGGCGAACAAGAAGGCCACCGCCCCGTGGTGGTGGGCTTTGGGCCTTGCGGCATGTTTGCGGCGCTGGCCTTGGCGCAAATGGGTTTCAAACCGATCGTGCTCGAGAGGGGCAAACCCGTGCGCGAGCGCACCAAAGACACCTGGGGCTTGTGGCGTAAACACGTGCTCAACCCCGAGAGCAATGTGCAGTTTGGTGAAGGCGGTGCAGGCACCTTCAGCGACGGCAAGCTGTACAGCCAGATCAAAGACCCACGCCATCTGGGCCGCAAGGTGATGGACGAGTTCGTCCAAGCCGGGGCGCCTGGCGACATTTTGTATGCCGCGCACCCGCACATCGGCACCTTCAAACTGGTCAAGGTGGTTGAGCATATCCGCGAGACGATCATTGCTTTGGGTGGCGAGATCCGCTTTGAGCAACGGGTGAGCGATGTGCTGCTCGCGCCAGCCGCAAACGGCCACCAACTCACTGGGCTTCAGGTGACCGACTTGCGCACAGGCCAAAGCCAAACCCTGCACACCCGCCACGCCGTGCTGGCCCTGGGCCACAGCGCGCGCGACACCTTCGTCATGTTGCACCGCCGTGGCGTGGCCATGCAGGCCAAATCGTTTTCAATCGGCGTGCGCATCGAGCACCCCCAAAGCGTGATCGACCAAGCCCGCTGGGGCCGCCACGCAGGCCACCCGCTGCTGGGTGCGGCCGATTACAAGCTGGTGCACCACGCACAAAACGGCCGAGCCGTGTACAGCTTTTGCATGTGCCCCGGCGGCACCGTGGTGGCCGCCACCAGCGAGCCGGGCCGCGTGGTCACCAACGGCATGAGCCAATACTCGCGCAACGAGCGCAATGCCAACGCGGGCATGGTGGTGGCCATTGACCCCCCCGACTACCCGCTGGACACTGCCGCTTGGCAAGCCGCCTTTGGCGAGCAAGACGGCATGCAGCTGGCGCAAGAGGCTGCGGCCCTGGCCGCACAGCAGCCACCCCAAGCACACCCGCTGGCGGGCATCGTGCTGCAGCGCCAGCTGGAAACGCGTGCCTTTGAGGTGGGCGGCAGCAATTACGAGGCCCCCGGCCAACTGGTGGGTGACTTTTTGGCGCAGCGCCCCTCCACCACCTGGGGCAGCGTGCTGCCGTCCTACAAACCCGGCGTGAAGCTGGTTGATCTGGCCGAGGTGTTGCCGGGCTACGCGGTCGAAGCCATGCGCGAAGCGCTGCCGGTGTTTGGCCGCAAGATCAAGGGCTATGACATGGCGGATGCGGTGATGACCGGGGTGGAAACACGCACCTCATCGCCCCTGCGCATTCCGCGAGGCGACGACCACCAAAGCACCAACACACTGGGCATCTACCCTGCGGGCGAAGGGGCCAGTTATGCGGGCGGCATTTTGTCGGCGGGGGTGGATGGCCTCAAAGTCGCCGAGTCTTTGGCGCGGGCACTGATGGCCCCCACCTGAACCAACCGATGTCGAACGCCAGCTCAGCCCATTGACCGTTGTTGCGGTACGACCTGCAAATGGCACAAACACGCCAAGCGGCTGAGTATCTGGGACTGCAGACTGTGCAGCTTCACGCCTGCTGGCCCATCGCTCTCGAGAACCACTGCCCCTTGCACGTGACTTGCGCACCGAGGCCATCATCTCGCCAGCCGCCGTTTGGCACAGATACACCCGTCCGGCAGCGGCAGCGCGCACTGCAGCGATCAACTCGTCGATGCTGCTGGTGGTCGCCACAAAGCCCTTGGCCCCAGCGTCCAGAATCTCGATGATCGCGTGGCGGTCGGAATCGCCCGAAAAAGCCACCATGTTCAGGCTGCTTCTGCCCGTGTGTAACTTGTGCATCAGGGCCAAATCGTGTTGGTTGTTGTGCATGCCGATCAGGACCACATGCGGTGCCACCTCGTTGCACAGGGCTTGTGTTTTTTCATCGGTCTCGGCCATGCCGACCACCTGAATATCTGGGTGCGTGCGCAACACAGCGGCAATGCCTTCGGAGACCACCTTGTGTTTAGAAGACAACAAAACGCGAATCGACATATCAAAGCTCCTTGCTTGCAGTCAACGATCCTTCACACTTTTACGGCCCTTGCGGCTGTGTGTTGCGCCAAAAAGAGCGTGTCCACCGACAGCACCGCTTGCCAACCAGTTTAAAAAGAATCGCTCGCCAACAATGTGAGATCCAACACACAGCCCCCCATTTGGGGACGGTCTGACGGAAGGTTTCTTGATGTGAGCGCCATCACACCAAGCCGTTTTCCTGCATGCAGCGCTGCAGCGACATGCGACCTGGACAATTGAGTTTTTGGTAAATGTGGTGAACATGCAGCTTGGCCGTGCCTTCGCTGATGAACAGCTTGCTGGCGATCTTCTTGTTGGGCCAGCCTTCGGTGACCATGCGGGCGACCATCATTTCGCGCGGCGTGAGCAACCGCGACGCCTTGGCATTTTTCTTTTGCTGCTCCAGCAACAAGGACATGGTTTTCATCGTCAGGTCCCGGTCCAGCCACTTGCCGCCTTGGTGCACCGTGTGGATACAACGCGCCAGCACTTGCCTGGACTTGTTTTTGGACACCAGACCCGGAACACCCATGTCGATCACGCGCATGACTTCGCCAATGGGCGCGCCCGTGAACACCACCGGCTTGGTTGGCAGCTGGTGGTGCTGGATCTCTTCGATCAGCGACAGCCCACTGCGCTGAGTGAGCGACAAATCCATCACCAAAATGGCCTGCTGGTATTTGCGCACCGCCGCCAAGGCATCGTTGCCGTTGCTCACGCAGGCTTTGACCGAGAAATCGGGTGATTGTTGAAAGTCATGCGCCAAGCCATCCAACATCACGGGATGGGGGTCTGCCAAAACCAGTTCGATGCTCATGGGATGTGTTCTTTCTGAAATGAAAGCAGCGGCCAAGCCACCCCCTCTCGGGATGGCTCGGTCGTCTTGAAAAAGTACTGCTCCTCACAATAGACCGGCCCCGACTCGGCCGAAATCCCTGCAAACAGTGAAGTCCTTACTGCCAAACCAGTAAAGAACTGACCGGGCCACGGAGGCGCAACGAAACAAGCATCACTGCCTTGGACAACAACACCTCACAAAGCATGCACCAGTTGGCGGCACAAACCCAGCCCATCAGCCTTGGCCTTTCGGACAAGTCCTCTGGGCTTGGGCCTGTTTTGCATCGACAATCCAACCATGCAAGACGACCAGCCCACCCCTTGGCCAACGCCACACGCCACCGCGCCTGCTGTGCGGGCGGCACAGCCGCGCAACCCGCTGCACGGCCTCACGCTCGAGACCATCGTCACCCGGTTGGTTGACTTTTATGGCTGGGACGATCTGGGACAGCGCATTCCCATTCGCTGCTTCACGCACGAGCCCAGCGTGGGCTCCAGTCTGAAGTTCTTGCGCAAAACGCCCTGGGCGCGCGAGAAGGTGGAGGGCCTGTACCTGTTCATGCTGCGTGATCAAAAGCGCCAAGGTTTTTAATCAGACTTCATCGGCCCTCAGGTCGCCAACATCGTGCCTCGGCACTTTTTGGCCCCGCAGCGGCAGACATAGCGGGCCTTCAAGGCCTCGCTCATCGGCTCATCACTCTCCAATCCGTAATCAAACGTCAGTTCCTCGCCCTTGAACACGGGCCTGCGCGTCAGGATGAAGATGCGGCCCCGGTCCTCGTTGGGCACACAGTTGGGGCGGCAAGAGTGGTTGATCCACTTGGAAGCGTTGCCCCCATGCAGTGCATCGATCACCCGGCCACCGTCCAGATGGAAATAAAACGTGTGGTCGGGGTTGGCCGCGTCGTGCGGGTGGCGGGCAATCGCCTCGGCCATGGTGATGACCTCGCCCACGTACTCAATCACACGCTCGCCTGCCGCCAGGTGGCGCGTGGCGAAGACACCTTGGCCGTGCACGGCTGACGCGTGCACCCAAATGGGGGCATCGAGAGCAGAAGTCACAGGTGCATCAGGGCCATGGAGCTTTGGATTTTAGGAGTGCATCGCCAACATCGGTCACCAAGTGATCTGGCAGCGTCACCTCTGGTGGCTTACACACATGCCCGTCAGGGTTCCGAGTCACAACAAAAAATTGCAGACAAGAAAAACCCGCCGAAGCGGGTTTTTTATCTGTCTAGCACAGCATCACTTGCTGCGGCGCATTCTGCGGATACCGAACATCGCCATCACGCTGGCCATCAAGATCATCGCCCATTCGCTCAGGGTTGGGACAGCAGCAGGTGCTGGTGCTGGTGCTGCGGTGAAAGTGAGCACGACTGAACCATTCAGACCGGCTTCGCCAGGTTGGCTTGCATCACCACCATCTCCGCCAGCCGCGCCTGGAGCAGGTAAATTGCCTCCCGAGCCGCCAGAGCCACCAACAAGAAGAATGCCAGGAGCTCCATCTGCACCAGTTGGATCAAGACCGCCAGGGCAAATAGAGCCTCCCCCCAAACCGCCACTCCCTTCTCCACTAAAGTCCATGGCACCCGCCCCAGGAGCTCCTCCATTACCTTGGTATGTTGTGCCGCTGTAGACAACACTTGAATAGGCGCCAAAGCCACCAGCATTTGCCATCATGGCGTCAGAAATTCCACCAATACCTGCAGGACCTACGGTGATTACCAGCGTCTGCCCTGGTGACACCGCAAAGTTGGTCAAGATGCAGCTACCACCACCACCACCACCACCACCACCAAAATTAGGAGTACCGCCACCACCTCCGCCACCACCTCCGGTGATAGAAAGGCTCATTGATGAGACGCCTGCAGGAACAGTACAACTGCCCGTGGTTTGTGCACCGCTCACGCAATCAGCTGCAAAAGCAGGCAAGCTCGCGATCAAAGACGACAAAAATACGAAAGCAATTTTGTTAATTTTTTTACCGATCATATAAAAATCCCAATCCAGTGGAAAAAACCTTATAAACGATACCATAACCTCATAAAAACTAAAAATCTTAAATCTGTATTTTCACCATCAAAACTATTCCACCGTCACACTCTTGGCCAAATTGCGCGGCTTGTCCACATCCGTGCCCCGCGCACACGCCGTGTGATAGCTCAGCAGCTGCAGCGGCACCACATGCAAGATGGGTGACAACACACCGTAGTGTTCGGGCATGCGGATGACGTTCACGCCTTCGCTGCTTTCGATTTTAGTGCCGCCATCGGCCAGCACGTACAGCACGCCGCCTCGGGCCCGCACTTCTTGCATATTGCTTTTCAGCTTTTCCAACAACTGGTCGTTGGGGGCCACGGTCACCACGGGCATGGCGCTGGTCACCAGGGCCAGTGGGCCGTGTTTGAGTTCGCCTGCGGCATAGGCTTCGGCGTGGATGTAGGTGATTTCTTTGAGTTTGAGCGCGCCTTCCAACGCAATCGGGTAGTGCGTGCCGCGGCCCAAAAACAACGCGTTTTCTTTGCTGGCGAATTCTTGCGCCCAAGCGATGATTTGCGGCTCGAGCGCCAGCACGGCTTGCAGCGCGGCGGGCAGGTGGCGCATGGCTTTGATGTGCGCGGCTTCTTCGGCGTCGCTCAAGCGGCCTTGGGTCTGCGCCAGCGCCAGCGTGAGCAAAAACAAACCCGCCAGCTGCGTGGTGAAGGCCTTGGTCGAGGCCACACCGATCTCGACTCCGGCGCGGGTCACGTAGGCGTGCTTGCACTCGCGCACCATGGCGCTGGTGGACACGTTGCAAATGGTCAGCGTGTGCGTCATGCCCAAGCTCTGCGCGTGGCGCAGCGCGGCCAAGGTGTCGGCGGTCTCGCCGCTTTGGGTGATGGTGACGACCAGCGTGTTGGGGTTGGGCACCGATTCGCGGTAACGGTATTCACTGGCGATCTCGACCTGGCACGGCACTTTTGCAATGGCTTCGATCCAGTACTTGGCCACGCAGCCGCTGTAGTAGCTGGTGCCGCAGGCCAAGATCAACACATTGTCAATCGCCTTGAAAGTGCTGTAAGCGCCATCGCCAAACAGCTCGGGCGTGATGCCTTCAACGCCTTCGAGCGTGTCGGCAATGGCACGCGGTTGCTCGAAGATTTCTTTTTGCATGTAGTGGCGATACGGCCCGAGTTCGGCCGCGCCGCTGTGGGCGTGCACGGTTTTCACGGCGCGGTTCACGGCCTTGTGCTCGCGGTCCACCACCCAGTATTTGCCCAGCTGGATGTCGACCACATCGCCCTCTTCCAGGTACACGATTTGGTCGGTCTCCCCGGCCAGCGCCATCGCGTCGCTGGCCAAAAAGGTTTCGCCTTGGCCCACACCCAAAATCAAAGGCGAGCCGGCACGCGCTCCGATGACGCGCTGCGGCTCGTCTTTGTGGAACACGGCAATGGCATACGCGCCGTGCAGTTGGCGGATGGCGATTTTGACGGCTTCAAAAATATCGCCGTCGTACACGCTGTCCACCAGGTGGGCGATGACTTCGGTGTCGGTCTGGCTCAGAAACACATAGCCCTTGGCCTGCAGCGCGGCGCGCAGTTCTTCGTGGTTTTCGATGATGCCGTTGTGCACCAAGGCGACCTTTCCCGGCTTGCCGTCAGCCGCGCCCGTGCCGTGGCTGAAGTGCGGGTGCGCGTTGTGCACGGCCGGCGCGCCATGGGTGGCCCAACGTGTGTGCGCGATGCCGGTGCCGCCTTCGATGTGGTCCGCCGTCACCTGGTCCATGAGTTCTGCCACACGCGAAGTGCTGCGGGCGCGCTGCAGGCCGCCTTTCGGCCCGTTCGCCCCGCTCAGGCTGGCCGCGTGCACGGCCACGCCGCACGAGTCATAACCCCGATACTCCAGCCGCTGCAGGCCTTGCACGAGGACGGGAACGATGTTGCGGGAAGAAACGGCGCCGACGATGCCACACATGAGGATGCTCCTGGACAGGGGGATAGCGGCTATCTTAGGATCAACTTTGAAAAATATCCGATCATTTAAATCAATAAAACGATGTTTTATTTCTCTAAACTTGAGTAGTGAATTTTTATTTCATTAAAATGAAAAATATGGAACCCAACGAACTTGATGCCATCGACCTGCAACTGCTCGACAGCCTGCAGCGCGACGCCAGCCTGAGCAATGTGGCGCTGTCCGACAAAGTGAATGTCTCGCCGCCCACCTGCCTGCGCCGCGTCAAGCGCCTGGTCGAGGGTGGATGGGTCGAGCGGCAGGTGGCCGTGCTCAGTACCGACAAACTCGCCGCCACGCTGGGCCACGGCCTGACAGCTCTGGTAGAAGTGTCTTTGGACAAACAAGGCAGCGAGCATCTGGACGCCTTTGAAGCCCGCGCCGTGGCGCACGATGCGGTCCAGCAGTGTTGGCGCGTGTCGCCGGGGCCTGATTTCATGCTGGTGATGCAGGCCCGCGACATGCCGCACTACTTGGCCATCAGCCAGGCGCTGTTTACACAAGACGCGAACGTGCGCAACGTGAAAGCGTTTTTTGCCACCAAGCGGGCCAAGTTCACCACCACCTGGCCGGTGCTTTCGGCATAAAGCCAGCTGTTGCAGCTGCCTACCTCGTGCGCTGTGGACTGGCATTCCCCCAAATCAGTAGACAAATAATGATGTCAAAACTGAAGAGGAGCCATTCAAATGGAACGAACGAAATATGCCCCCGAGTTCAAGTCCGAGGCGGTCAAGCAAGTCATCGATAAAGGTCATGCCGTCGTCGATGTGGCCAAGCGGCTTGGTATCCCCGAGGGGGTTCTGTACGGCTATGTCAATCTAGAGTGGATGCGTACAGCGCCAGGGTGGCGTTGTTGAACCGTGATATCGATGACTTAATTGGCCAATGCATCTAACGCCTGGTGAACCGACACGATACGCAGCCCTGCCGGTGCGGGAGCTTCTAACAAATCTTTGTCACCACTGACCAAATAGTGGGCCTGGGCTTTCAACGCGGCTTCGATGAAATGATCGTCATCGCGATCCCGGCAGTAGACAGCGGGTTCCCCCGCATCCACCCAAAACGCGCTGGCATTGAAGTCGTGCAGTAAACGTTCACGGCTTTCCAGGCTGATGTAGCGGTCAAATTTGGGTCGGTAGATGCGAGTGCGCAGCTCGGACAAGGTGGCTTGTGAAAACACCAGCCGGTGATGCGCCAGAGCCAACCGCACCAGCTTGGCGGGTGCACCTTGCGCAGACAGTGCAGCGCTGATCAAGATGTTGGTGTCAATGACCAGCTTAAGACTCGTCACGCAACAGGTCTTCCAGCAACTCAGGAGTCATGCCGGCCTGCTCTGCCTGCGAGGCAGTTTCGGCCAGGGTGTGCTGTAGGCGGTTGGCATAAAAAGCCCGCATGGCCTCATAGTCTTGGGCAGACACCATGACGCCGACCACCCGTTCACGGCGCATCACGCGTACAGGCTCACGCTGCGCGACATCTATGAAATGGCCGAACTGAGTTTTGGCTTCGTTGGCTGTGAAGGTTTGCATGGCCCCAATATAGCACCAAACGAATGAATCGTTCGATTGGTTCGCTGATTTGACCCCATCAGGCTTTCGGCTTTTTCTCCGGCCGCTTCCAATTCGCAATGCTCACCTGCTTGCCCCGCGCCACGCTCAAGCTGCCGGGCTCGGTGCTTTTGGTGATGGTGGAGCCCCCGCCCACCGTGCCACGTGCACCAATCGTCACCGGGGCCACGAGCACGCAGTTGCTGCCGATGTGCACATCGGCCTCGATCACGGTGCGGTGTTTGTTGGCGCCGTCGTAGTTGGCGGTGATGCTGCCCGCACCGTAGTTCACGCGCTCGCCCACGGTGGCGTCGCCCAGATAGGCCAGGTGGTTGGCTTTGGCACCTTTGGCCAGGGTGGAGTTTTTCACCTCGACAAAGTTGCCGATGTGCACTTCGGCGCCCAGTTGTGCGCCGGGACGCAGGCGGGCAAATGGGCCGATGAGTGCACCCTCGCCCACCGACACGCCGAGTTTTTCGCCGTCGATGTGGGTGAAAGGGTGGATCACCGCGCCCGCAGCGATGCTGCAGTTGGCAATGATGCAGTTGGCCCCGATCTTGACGCCTTCGCCCAAAGACACCATGCCTTCAAAAATGCAGTTCACGTCGATCTCAACGTCTTGGGCGCAGACCAGCTGCCCACGCACATCAAAGCGGGCGGGGTCTTTCAGGCGAACGCCTTGCGCCATGAGGCGATGCGCCTGACGCAATTGGTGGGCGCGCTCCAGCTCGGCCAGTTGCACCGGGCTGTTGATGCCTGCCACCTGCACCGGGTCGTTGATCTTGTGCGCCACCACCGGCACACCATCGGCCACAGCCAGCTTGACCACATCGGTCAGATAGTACTCGCCTTGGGCATTTTGGTTGTGAATGCGGCCCAGCCAGCCTTTGAGCCAGCGGGCAGGCACGGCCATGATGCCGCTGTAGACCTCTTGAATCTGGCGTTGCGCCTCGCTGGCGTCTTTGTGTTCGACGATGGCTTTCACCTGAGTGCCTTCGCGCACGATGCGGCCATAGCCCGTGGGGTCGGCCATGTCCAGCGTGAGCAACGCCAGTTTGTCGCCGCCGCACTGGGCGATCAGCGCTTGCAGGGTGTCCGCCTGGGTCAAGGGCACATCGCCCGACAACACCACCACCACGCCATCGTCGGCCAGCACGGGCGCGGCTTGCTGCACGGCATGGCCCGTGCCCAGCTGCGGCTCTTGGCGCACGCACTGCACCGCCAGCACCTGGCCCGGGGCCAACAAAACCGGCTCCACCTGGTCAGCGCCGTGCCCCGTGATGACCACGGCCGAACGGGCGTTCAGTTGCGCAGCGGTGTTCAGCACATGCTGCACCAACGTCACACCCGCCAAGCGGTGCAACACTTTGGGCAAGCGGCTTTTCATGCGGGTGCCTTTGCCGGCGGCCATGATGACGACGTCGATGGGGAAAATGGGATCTGTCATGGGGGGCACACTTTCTGGTTCGGCCACAGGTTTCAGGCGGTCATCGCTCATGGTTAAATTATCGCTGCCTCGCATCGGGCCTATGATTCGTCAAAAAGGGCAATCACCATGTGTCAAATTCGATTTCGGCTTTTTTACGCCGCTTTGGCTGGCAGCTTCTTGCTCTCGGGCTGTGGCGGGGGTGACCCGGCTCGATCTGGAGGCTCGACCACCCTGTGTGAGGTGCCCCTCAAATATGCAGATGGAGACAGAAGCGGCTACAGCATCAACACGGTCGCCCAAGCGGTCCCCAGAACCTTCAACGCCTGCACCATCCAACAGCCTCTCGCGGCCAGTGTGAGCCTGTGCCTTGACCATCGGAAAATGGATGAATTGAGCGCCCTTCTGGTCTTGCCCGACCAAACCACCTTGGATCTGAACCTTCCAACCTCTACGCCAGGTGCCACCTGTTTGATCAGCGGGCGACTGTTCACCCAGTCGCTGCCCGTCAGCCGTTTGCAGGCCTTCAGTGGTCTCAAAGGTGATTGGACCGTGCGGGTGCGCGATAACAACTCGGTCTCCAACACCCCCATGGGTTACCTCGTTGGCTGGTCCATGCAAGTCGAAGGACTGCAATGATCCGCTTGGGCATCGCCGTTTTGGCGTTATTCCTTTTACCCGCCTGCAGCGCCATCAAGCTCGGCTACCAGCAGTTGCCCACGCTGTCTTTTTGGTGGCTCGACAGCACGGTCTCGTTCAGCAGCAACCAAACGCCTGCAGCCAAGGAATCGATTGACAAGCTCTACCTGTGGCATCGCCAAGAAGAACTGCCCGGCTACGCTGCGCTCTTGCAACGCACGGCCGATCTGAGCGCAGGCCCGGTGCAGCCTGGGCAACTGTGCCGCGTGGTGGAAGAGATGCAAACCCGGCTCGACACCCTGATGCGCCAGGCGGTGGTGCAGGCCGCACCTGTCGCCATGGCATTGGGCCCACGCCAGCTCAGCCACCTGGCGCGGCAGTGGGAGCGTCAAAACGAAGAGTGGGAAAAGGAATGGTTGCAAGGGGATACCGAAGCCCGCATGGAACGCCGCTTGGACAAGGCATTGAGCCGCTACAACTCTTTTTATGGCGAATTGAACGCGGCGCAAATCAACCTGATCAAAACGCAGTTAGCCCAGTCCCCCTGGACGGCCGAATGGGGTCGGCGTGATCGCCAGCGGCGTCAACAGGACTTGCTGTCGACACTTCAGCGGATCACGCAAACCGGCATGACACAGGCCCAGGCCGAAGCGCAGTTGTGGGGTGTGTGGCAGCGCTGGCTGCAGTCGCCCGATGTTGGACAACGTGCTGTGCTGCAAAGCCTGTCGCAACGCGCTTGCGAAAACCTGGCGCAGTTGCACAACACGGCCACTTCCGAGCAGCGCGTCCGTGTGGCGCGGCGCTTGCGCGCCTATGAGCGTGACATTTTGGACCTTACCCGCCCCTGAGTGTGGGGCTTGAAAAACCGTTCTGTCGCAAAGCGCTCACAAAAAATCCGCTGATCCAAGAGGGGCAGGGTTATTGTTCGGCGGCGCTGCAGGGCTTAGTTTTGCAGTGCTTTCCACATCTCCATGTCGCGCTCGGCGGTCCAGATGCGAGGGTTCTTGATGCCGCTGGCTTCGTCGTAAGCGCGGGTCACGTCAAACGGCAAACAGTGTTCATAAATGAACACGTGACCAAAAATCGGGTCCATGCTTTGGCGGGTGTGGGACATGGCGGCTTTGAGGTCCATTTTGGCGGCCACGGCTTCCTGACCTGCTTTGTAGAGGGTCTCGACCCAGCGCTTGGTGTAGTCCAGCGCCTTGTTGACGTTGGCGTTGCCCTTCATGGCTTCGCCGCGGCCGGGCACAATGAACTCGGCCTTCAGGGCGCGCAGGGCTTCGAGCGTCGCGGGCCACTCTTCGAGTTGGGCGTCGCCCGTGTACACGCCGGCTTCGTACTCGACCAGGTCGCCAGAGAACAACACTTTTTCTTCTTCCACCCAAGCAATCGTGTCACCACGGGTGTGGCCTGGGCCCGGATGCCAGATCTGCACCACCACGCCCCCCAGGTTGATGCTGAGCTTGCCGGGCACTTCGCCTTTGGTGGGGTTGCCGCCGCCCACCACCATGGTCGGCCAGGTCAGGCCGGGCACGCTGTCAGCGCCACGGAACAGGCGAGGAAAGCGCTCCATCTCACTTTTCATGTCTTGCGCGCCGCGCTCCTTGATCAGGCCCAAAGTGCCTTCACTGGCGATGATCTCTGTCGCACCTTCGGCGGCGTAGGCGTAGGCACCCAGCACGCGCACCGCGTGGTAGTGGGTCAGCAACACGTATTTGATGGGCAAGTCGCTGACGGTGCGGATCTTCTTGATCAAGTCCTGCGCCATGGCCGGGGTGGCCGTGGCGTCGCTCACCATGATGAATCGGTCCCCGATGATCACGCCTGAGTTGGGGTCACCCTCGGCGGTATAGGCCCAGCAGTGTTGGCTCAGCTGCTCAAAAGTGATCTTCTTTTCAGTCAGGTCGGCCTGGCTGGCAAACGCCTTCGTTGGGGCTTTGGTGGGTGATTTGGACATGGAAATTTCTCCGGTCAATGAATGAAGCGATTTTACCTAAACGAAATGCATTACGGATTGTTGAATTTCAAAACCAACGCTGAGTTCACTTTCAGGAACCCAACAAGGCCCGGATGGGTGCGGGCAAACCCAAATTTGGCCAAACATCGGCGTCCACCCACTGCCCTTCACCAACCGGAGGTAACTCCTCAGACCCCAGCATGTGAATCGGGTGCAGGTGCAGATCGCGGTGCGTGAGCACATGCTTCCATGGCGCGACGAACTGCGGGTCTCGCCCCGTTGCCCAAGCGGCCAGCAAATCCGCCTCAGAGTCAAACACGGGCAAGCTGAACAAGCCCGCCCAAATGCCCTTGTCCGGCCGCTTTTGCAGCCACACCTGGCCTTGGGCATTGACCGCCCAGAGCAGCCAGAGCGTCATGCTGCTGCGTTTGAGCTTGCGGGTTTTGACCGGATAGGCCAGCGGCTCTCCCCGCGCTCGGGCCTGGCACCCTGTGATCACAGGACAAGCCTCACACTGGGTCTTGCGCGGCAAACACACGGTGGCGCCCAGGTCCATCAAGGCCTGGGTGTAACGCGGCATGTCAGCGGCTTGGGCGGGCAAAAGGTCTTGCGCCAGCGCCCACAAGGCCTTTTCGTTCTTGCTCACCGCCAGATCCTCGCCATAGCCCAGCACTCGGGTCAAGACGCGCTTGACATTGCCGTCCAAGATGGCTGCGCGCTCCTGAAAACAGAACGCCGCGATGGCCGCTGCGGTCGATCGCCCAATGCCGGGCAAGGTTTGCAGGTCTTCAGCGCGGCGCGGAAAAGCCCCGCCAAAACGCCCCATCACCTCCTGGGCGCATTTGTGCAGGTTGCGTGCGCGGCTGTAATAACCCAGACCACTCCACAGCGCCAGCACATCGTCTTGCGGCGCAGCTGCGAGAGAGGCCACATCGGGAAAGCGCGTCAAAAACCGGGGAAAGTAGTCCAGCACCGTGCTCACCTGTGTTTGCTGCAGCATGATCTCGGACAGCCAGACGCGGTAAGGGTCTTGGGTGTTTTGCCAAGGCAGGCCTTGGCGGCCGTGCAGGCGCTGCCACTCGACCATGCGGCGGGCAAACCCTTTGGGCAAAGTCTTCATGGTTTCTGGCATGCGGGGCAGTAAAAAGTGGTGCGCTGGCCTTGCAGCATGGACTTGATGGGTGTGGCGCACACTCGGCAAGGCTCGCCCGCGCGGCCGTACACCGCGGCTTCCAGCTGAAAGTAGCCGGTGCGGCCCTCGGCGTTCACAAAATCCTTGAGCGAGCTGCCCCCCTGCTGCACCGCTCGGTTCAGCACCTGAATGATGGCCGCATGCAGCCGAGCCACCCGGGGTTTGGTCAGACGCGAAGCTTTGGTCGTGGGACGAATACCCGACATGAACAAGGCTTCAGAGGCGTAAATATTGCCCACGCCCACCACCTCATCGCCCGCCAGCAAAACCTGTTTGATGGCCGACTGGCGTTTTTTTAGGGCTTGTGCAAAGGCCGTCACATCGAACTGGCCGCTCAAGGGCTCCACACCCAGTCGCCCCAGCAACTTTTGCGCTTGGGGAGAATCTTCGGAAGGCGCCCAGACCACCGCCCCGAACCGGCGCGGGTCGTGCAGGCGCAACACGCCCCGGTCGGTCACCAAATCCATGTGGTCGTGCGGGCCGGCTTCGGGCTGTGTGGGGGCAAAGTTCAGGCTGCCCGACATGCCCAAGTGCACCAGCAGCAGGCCTTGGTCCAAGTCCAGCAGCAGGTATTTGCCGCGCCTGCGCACGCCCCAGATTTGCCGCCCCACCAGGGCAGCAGCAGGCACGCCCAACGGCCAGCGCAGGGGCTTGCCCAGGTGCAGCACCAAAATGTGGGCCGAGGCGATGCGGTCGGCAAAACTGAGGCGGGTGACTTCAACTTCGGGGAGTTCGGGCATGGGCTAAGGAGCAAAAAGGGGCTTGTGCAGCGAGGTTCGCGTGAGTGGGTGGCTGGATTATGATGAAGCCATGAAATTCTGGTTTCGACTTGCCCTCATCTCCACTTGTGTCTGGAGCGCTTGGGCGCAACCGGCCAAGCCTCTGACCAGCACCCCGAATCCGCTCAAGGACAAAGGCACCCCTCAACAATCCGCACTCGATGCAGCTTTGTTTTACCAATTGCTGTTGGGCGAATTGAACGTGCGCAGCGGCTCGCCGGGCAGTGGGTTTTCTTTCATCCTGGATGCCGCACGCAAAACCCGCGATCCGGCACTGTTCCAACGCGCCGTTGATCTGGCCTTGCAATCGCGCTCTGGCGAATCGGCTTTGCAAGCGGTCCAGGCTTGGAAAAGCGCCATCCCCGAAGCCACCGAAGCCAACCGATACAAACTGCAAATTTTGCTGGCTCTGAACAGGGTAGACGAAGCCGGGCAAGCCCTGATCGTCTCGATCCGGGAGCTGCCTGCGGCGGAACAAAATGACGCCATTGCCTCGGTGCCCCGCATTTTTGCCAGAGTCCAAGACAAGAAGATGGCCGCCGACACCGTCGAAAAAGCCCTGAGTTTGGCCTTGAAACAAAGCAATACAGCAGCCGCCGCATGGACATCCGTAGGGCGCATGCGGCGCGAAGCCGGCCAACTGGCATTGGCCGTTGAGGCCGCTCGACAAGGACACGCGGCCGATGCATCGGCTCCTGGGCCCATCATCCTGGCACTGAGCTTGGCCGGTGCGGCACCGGCCGAAATGAAGCCTTTGTTGGCTCAAGCGATGCAAGGCTCGGTGCAGCCTGAATTGAGAATGGGCTATGCACGGCACCTCATCGCCCAATCCCAGCAGGCCGAAGCCTTGCGGCAACTTGGCCGCCTGAACGCCGAACACCCCTCCTTTGCGGATGGCTGGCTGGTGCATGGTTTGCTGCTGCAGGAAACTGGCCAGTTGGCCCAGGCTGAAGAAAAACTGCGCAAGCACGTGGAACTGGCCCAAGCCAGCCAGGAGAAGGAAACGCCAACCGGTTTGTCCGAGGCCCTGATGGCGTTGGCCCAGATGGCACAGCGCCAAGGTCAACTGTCTCAAGCCGAGCAATGGCTGGCCCAGGTGCCGCCCAATGCAGACGCCATCAAGCTGGCCAGCCGCCGCGCCGACTTGCTCACACAACAAGGTCGCAAGGAAGAAGCAAGACAGGTGCTCGCACAAATCAAAACCACCAATGCTGAGCAGGCCACGCGGAAAATTCTGGTGCAGTCCATGTGGTTGCGGGACAACAAGCAATTGGACGAGGCTTACACCGTGGTCAAGCAAGCCCTGATTGCACAGCCGCAAAACACCGACTTGATGTCGGAGTTGGCTCTGGTCAACGAAAAGCTCAAACGCTTTGACGACATGGAAAGCTTGCTGCGCGATTTGATCAAACTCAAACCCGAAGATCCCCAAGCCTTCAACGCCTTGGGTTACTCCCTGGCCGATCGCAACATCCGTCTCGTTGAAGCCCGCCAACTGATCACGCAGGCCCTGCAGCTGGCACCCGAAGATGCCTACATCCAGGACAGCCTGGGCTGGGTCGCGTTTCGCCAAGGGCAATATGCCGAGGCTCTCAAAATATTGCAGGCGGCCTACAAAGCCCGCCCTGACGCAGAAATTGCAGCCCATCTGGGTGAAGTCTTGTGGGTCACAGGACAGCGTCAGGAAGCCGAGGCGATCTGGCGCGAAGGTTTGCTGCTCAAAGCCGACAACGACACCTTGGTCGAGACTTTAAAGCGCTTCGAATTCAAGCCATGAAACTCTGGCCACTTGGCAAAGAACCCCCCTGCAACGGCCGGCGACGGGTTTTGGCGCTGGCCATGTCCTGCACCTTGTTGGCGACAGGCTGCGCCTCCCCCCGAATGATGCCTGTAGACGACAAGGCCTACTGGTCCGGACGCATGGCCATTCAGGTGCTCAAGGCCCCCCCTGAATCGCTGAGTGCCAGTTTCGAGCTGCAAGGCTCGGCCCAAGCCGGCGAGATGGTCTTGCTCAGCCCCATCGGCACCACCCTGGCCCGCCTGGAATGGACGCCCCAAGGCGCACGCCTGTCGCAAGGCCAGCAACAAGTGGACAGCCCGAGTCTGCAAAGGCTGGGGGCTCGCCTGACGGGGACGGAATTGCCCATCGCGGCTTTGTTCGAGTGGCTGGCGGGCCGCCCCGCCGAGGCACCCGGCTGGCAAGTTGACTTGTCGGCACACGCCCAAGGCCGCATCAACGCAGAGCGGCGTGAACCCAGCCCCGGTGCGGTGCTGCGGATCGCGCTGGACCGCTGAGCTGGCTTTTTTGGGACACGACAAGCCTGGCGATAATCCCTCTATGAAATCGCTGCACGATGTGCCTGCACCGGCCAAACTGAATTTGTTTTTGCACGTCACGGGCCGTCGCCCCGATGGGTACCATGAACTGCAATCGGTCTTCATGCTGATCGACTGGTGCGACACGCTTCATTTTGAAAAGCGGCCCGGTGGTGCCATCAGCCGCGAAGACCTCACCCTCGCCCTGCCCGCCCAGGACCTGATCACCCGCGCAGCCCAGCTGCTGCAGAACCAGACCGGCTGCACCGATGGCGTGCACATTGCGGTTGAAAAACAAATCCCCGCGCAAGCGGGCATGGGCGGCGGCTCCTCCGATGCGGCCACTTGCCTGCTGGCACTCAACCGCTTGTGGGGGCTGAATCTCAAACTGCCCGCATTGGAAAAGTTGGGACTTCAATTGGGCGCCGACGTGCCATTTTTCCTGCGCGGTCACAACGCCTGGGTCGAAGGCGTAGGAGAAAAAATCACCCCGATCGAACTGCCCGCCGCCCGTTTTTGGGTGGTCAAGCCGCCCCAAGGCATCGATACTTCTCAAATTTTTGCCCATCCAGACCTCAAACGAGACTCAAACGCTGCTACAATGTCGAACTTCGCTGCAGAGACATATGACTTCGGTCACAATGACCTGCAATCCGTTGCGCAGGCTTTGTGCCCCGGTGTTGAGCAAGCCCTTCAAGCCCTCAACCAAGCCGGTCTCAAATCCAGAATGACGGGTTCCGGCAGTGCCGTGTTTGCCCATTGCATGGACAGCACCACGAAAGTTTCGGTCCCTGACCTCTTTCTGGCCCGGCTTTGCAGTAATTTGGAAGCCCATCCCTTGTTAGCTTGGGCATCCAGCGATAGTTGATCGGTCGATCGCTGTTTCAGCGGTCAACCCGTGTAGGGGAGTCGCCAAGTTGGTTAAGGCACCGGATTTTGATTCCGGCATTCGAAGGTTCGAGTCCTTCTTCCCCTGCCAAATACGTTCACTCGTACAGGCCCCTTTATCTGATCGCTGGAATGCACATGCAGCCTGCTTCACTCCCCCCCGAATTCATGCTGTTCACCGGCAATGCCAATCCTGTTTTGGCTGCAGAAATTGCCAAATGCCTGGGTACACAGCTCGGTGCCGTCGATGTCGGCCGTTTTTCTGACGGCGAAGTCACCGTCGAACTCAAACAAAACGTCCGTGCTCGTGAAGTGTTTGTGGTTCAGTCCACCTGCGCACCGACCAACGAAAACCTGATGGAACTGCTGATCATGGTCGACGCTTTCAAACGCGCATCGGCTGGCCGCATCAGTGCTGTCATCCCTTATTTCGGCTACGCCCGCCAGGACCGTCGCCCTCGCTCCACCCGCGTTCCCATCTCGGCCAAAGTCGTGGCCAACATGCTGCAGGCCGTGGGTGTCGACCGCGTCATGACCATGGACTTGCACGCTGACCAGATTCAAGGCTTCTTTGACATCCCGGTGGACAACATTTATGCATCTCCCGTGCTGTTGGGTGATTTGCGCCAGAAAAATTACGAAGACCTGATCGTCGTTTCCCCTGACGTGGGCGGCGTCGTTCGCGCTCGTGCACTGGCCAAGCAACTCGGCTGCGACCTGGCCATCATTGACAAGCGACGCCCCAAAGCCAACGTCTCTGAAGTCATGCACGTCATTGGCGAGATCGAAGGTCGAAACTGCGTGATCATGGACGACATGATCGACACCGCAGGCACCTTGGTCAAAGCCGCCGAAGTGCTCAAAGAGCGCGGCGCGAAAAAAGTCTATGCCTATTGCACACACCCGATCTTTTCGGGTCCTGCCATCGAACGCATCGCCAAGGGCGAAGCGCTCGACGAAGTCGTGGTCACCAACACCATACCGCTGACGGCAGAAGCCGCAGCGTGTACCAAGATTCGCCAACTCTCTGTGGCTCCGCTGATCGCCGAAACGATCAACCGGATTGCGCATGGCGAGTCGGTGATGAGCCTGTTTTCCGATCAAACCTGATCGGAAAGAGGCCAATAGCTGCCAGCCGTCCTGTTGGACTGGCTGGCTTTTTTGAGTCAGGGTCGCACTGGTCGCGGTGGGCCCTAGAAGGAGAAATCTATGAAATTTGTCGCTTTTGAGCGTTCCAAGCAGGGTACGGGTGCGAGCCGCCGTCTCCGCAATTCCGGTCGCACACCTGGCATCGTTTACGGTTCCACATCGGCCCCACAACTGATCGAGCTGGACCACAATGCTTTGTGGCACGCCCTGAAAAAAGAAACTTTCCACGCTTCGATTCTGGACATGGAGTTCAACGGTCAGTCCAGCAAAGTCTTGTTGCGTGACTACCAGATGCACCCCTACAAGCAGTTGGTGCAGCACATCGACTTCCAGCGCGTCGACGCCAACACCACTTTGCACATGAAAGTGCCATTGCACTTCAGCGGTGAAGAAGAGTCAGAAGCCGTCAAGACCGACAAGTGCACCGTCAACCACGTGGTGACGGATCTCGAAATCGCTTGCTTGCCCGCCAACCTGCCTGAGTTCATTGCCGTGAGCTTGACCGGCCTGACCAAAGGCGTGTCTTTGCATCTGAACGACATCACGTTGCCTGCTGGCTGCAAGGCCGTCACCCACGGCAAGAAAAACCCGGTCCTCGTGTCCGTGGTGGCGCCTGTGGAAGAAGTTGTGGCAGCTCCCGTAGCCGCTCCTGTGGACGCCAAAGGCAAGGGCAAAGGCAAGAAGTGATCTTCTGGCTTGGGCTTTTAAGTCCTGCTCTTTCAAGGCCCGCGCAAGCGGGCCTTTTGCTTTGTGCCCATGCTTGGCAGCACTGCACCCAGCAGCAAGGATAATCTCGCACCATGATCAAATTGCTAGTCGGCCTGGGCAACCCGGGCACCGAATACGAAGACACCCGCCACAACGCCGGGTTCTGGTGGATCGATGCCGTGGCCCGTGAACTCAAGGTGTCGCTGGTGCCCGATCGCAGTTACCACGGCTTGGTCGCCCGCACCACGGTCGGCGGCCAGTCCGTTTGGTTGCTGGAACCGCAGACCTACATGAACCTGTCGGGCAAGTCGGTCAGCGCCCTGGCCAGGTTCTTCAAAATCCAGCCGCAAGAAATTCTGGTGGCGCACGACGAACTCGACATCGCCCCCGGTGAAGCCAAGCTCAAGCTGGGCGGCAGCCACGCTGGCCACAACGGCCTGCGCGACATCCATGCCCAACTGGGCACGGCCGATTACTGGCGGCTGCGCATTGGCGTAGGCCACCCGGGCGACAAGGCCGAGGTGGTCAGTTGGGTGTTGAAAAAACCGATGCTGGAGCACCGCAAAGCCATCGACGACAGCATCCACCGCGCGGTGTTGGCCTTGCCGCTTTTGTTGGCGGGGGATATGGAAAAAGCGATGGTGAAAATCCACACCAGCAAGCCCCCCAGGCCCAAACCACCCAGACCGCCAAAAGCAGAGTCCGCCCCAACGACCGAACCCGGTCAGCAGAGCTGAAGCCTGTGCGTTACTGACCTTGCAGGCGCCGGTATTTCGCCCAGAGTGACTCCTGATTTTCTGAGTGCTGCGGGTTGACTGGAATGCAGGCCACGGGGCAGACCTGCACACACTGCGGCTCGTCAAAATGGCCCACGCATTCTGTGCATTTGGACGGATCAATCTCGTAAATTTCTTCGCCCAGATAAATCGCCTGGTTCGGGCACTCGGGCTCACATACATCGCAGTTGATGCATTCGTCGGTGATCATCAGTGCCATGGCTGGGGCTCCGCAAAGGTCTGCATCGAGGTCATGCCCGGATTATCGGCCACAGGTCTGAGCCCGAGAAACTGCAGGGCTGTTACGGGCCCTTGGGCCTCTCATCTCCAATGACCCCACAAGTCGCACCGCCCGGGCGGCATGCGCCTAAAATGGACTGCATGATGAACGCTGACCTGCACTGCCACTCCGTCGTCTCTGACGGCACCCTCACCCCCGAAGCCCTGGCCGAACGCGCCAAAACCAACGGCGTGGAACTGTGGGCGCTGACCGACCACGACGAAGTGGGTGGCCAGGAACGCGCCCTGGCCGCGGCCCGCGCGCAAGGCCTGCCCTACCTCACAGGCACCGAAATTTCGGTCACCTTTGCCCACCAGACGGTGCACATTGTGGGCCTGGGTTTCGACGCGCACAACAGCGCCTTGGTTGAAGGCCTGCGCCGCACCCGAGGCGGCCGCAGTGAACGCGCCCAGGAAATGTCGGATGGTCTGGCGAAAGTCGGCATCTTGAACTGCTATGAGGGCGCGTTGCGTTATGTTGGCAACCCGGAATTGATTTCACGCACCCACTTTGCGAGGCACCTGGTCGACACAGGCGTGTGCAGCGACACTTCGGAAGTGTTTCGCAAATACCTGACCGAAGGCAAACCCGGCTACGTGCCGCACCGCTGGGCACGCCTGCAGGAAGCGGTGCAATGGATCACCGATGCCGGCGGCATGGCCATCATCGCCCACCCCGCGCGCTACGGCTTTAGCCCCAACGAGGAGTACGCGCTGTTCAGCGAATTCAAAGCACACGGTGGGCGCGGCGTCGAAGTCATCACCGGCAGCCACTCGTCTCCCGAAGCGGTACGCTACGCAGAAACCGCGCTTGAATTCAACTTGGCGGCCTCTCGCGGCAGTGACTTTCACAGTCCAGACGAAAGCCGCATCGATTTGGGTGCCCTGCCATTCTTGCCTGGCCAACTGACACCGGTTTGGGAACTGCTGGCTGACCGCGTTCAGTGAGACCACCTGGCCCCCACACACTGCACGGCATCGGTTTTGCCGTTTTGGCCACAGCGTGCTTTGCCACGCTGGACACCACCACTCGGCACGTCAGCGTGGGCCTGTCGGTTTTGGTGGCGCTGTGGTTCCGCTACGCCATTCAGGCCGTCATCACCACGGTTGTCGTCTGGCCAGGCCGTGGCCGCCAAATCTTGCGCACCCAGCACCCGCGCTTTCAACTGGCACGCGGTCTGCTGCTGTTTACCTGCAGCATCCTCGCCTTTTTGAGCCTCAAGTACATGCCTGTGGGTGAATTCACCGCCATCACGCTGCTGGCGCCCTTGGTCATCACCTTGCTTGCGGCCTGGATGCTCAAGGAAAAAATCCGCCCACTGCGCTGGTTGCTGGTGTTGGGCGGCTTCATCGGGACCCTGATCATCGTCCGTCCCGGCAGCCAGCACTTTGACTGGACCGTGGTCCTGCCCTTGATGCTGGTGGGCACCAACGCCGGCTTTCAACTGCTGACCAGCCAAATGGCCAAAACCGAAGACCCCATCACCACCCACTTTTACACCGGCTGGATCGGCACGGCCTTGGCCACCCTCATCCTGCCGTTTGTCTGGGAAATGCCCAGCGACTGGACCGTATGGCTCCAATTGCTTTTGATGGGCGTGCTCGCCTCGATCGGGCACTTTCTGTTGATCCTGGCCTACGGCCGCGCCCCGGCAGCCACCCTCACGCCCTACATGTACAGCCAGATTGGTTTTGCCGTGCTGGGCGGCTGGGTTGTTTTTGACCACCTGCCCGACCAATGGACTTTTGCAGGCATGGGCTTGGTCGCACTGTGCGGAGCTTTGGGGGCTTGGCTCACGCTGCGAGAAAACCGTGTCGCCATCCAGCCACCTTCATCCTGAGTCCTCGCTCTTGCATGGCGGGGCTTTGGCCTCATCTGTACCGCATACTGCTCAACACCGACCCCCTGTCTGCCTTTACCCATGGCCCAGTTTTTCAGCGTTCACCCAGACAACCCGCAAGCGCGTTTGCTCAAGCAAGCCGTGCAACTGCTCAACCAAGGCAGCGTGCTGGCCGTGCCCACCGACTCCAGCTACGCTCTGGTCTGCCATCTGGACGATAAAACCGCTGCCGACCAATTGCGCCGCATCCGCGCTGTGGACGAGAAACACCACCTGACGCTGCTGTGCCGCGACCTGAGCGAGTTGGCCAACTACGCACGGGTGGACAACCGGCAGTTTCGGGCCATCAAGCAAGCCACGCCTGGACCGTTCACCTTCATTCTGGAAGCCACCAAGGAAGTGCCGCGCAGAGTCAGCCATCCGCAACGCAAAACCATCGGCCTGAGGGTGCCCGAGCACAAAGTGCTGCAGCAACTGCTGGCCCTGCACGGCGCGCCGCTGTTGGCTGCCACGCTCATCATGCCGGGCGAAAAGCTGCCGCTGAACGACCCGCAAGACATCCGGGAGCGGCTGGAACACCAAGTGGGCGCGGTCATCGATGCGGGGGCCTGCTCGTTGGCGCCTACCACCGTGATCGACATGACCGGCGACGCAACCGAAGTGCTCAGGCTCGGTCAAGGCGATCCTGCGCTGCTGGGCCTTTGACTTGGAGCCGGAGGAAGCGCCCGCCTGGCCTGTGCCTTGGGGCGCCAAAATTCTGAACAGCGCTCAACAACTCAAAAAACAAAAACCCTGCAGCAGCGCATAAGCCACGGCAGGGTCTGGCCAGAACGGGCTGAGAAAATTACTTCAAGTCACCCGCCAAGCTGGCCAGTGTGTCTGGAGAAATATCGATGTGAGAGGGGTAGTGTGTGTGGTCACAGCCCATCTTGACGCCAGCACCGGCCTTGACCGCAGCCGACATGGCAGGCTTGAGCTCAAAGCGCACAAAATGCACGGCCGAGGTTTTTTCATCGGTCTCGCGGTCCAAGTCTTCGTCGGCAATGGCATACACGCGGCCATGACCTTCCACTTCGACAAACATGCGGTCTTCCACACCGATCAGCTTGGCCAGCTCGCGCTTGCGCTCGTTGATGTCGGTGTATTCGATCATCATGGTGGCTTTCCAGTTGCTGCCGTCCGGCACCAATGGGGCGTAGGCCTCGATCTCTTGCAGGATGCCTTCTTCTTCGAAGACCTTTTCAATGCGCAGCATCTCCTGAATTTGATAGCGGATTGTGGTTTCGCTCTCAAACTGCATGTTGATGTGCTCGCCCAGCTGCACGCTGCGCAGCTTGCGGTGGGCGATCACCTCGGGCTTATGGACCTTGCGCCACTTGGTGTAAGCCTCCAGCGACATCAGGGTCTCGGGCGTGATTTTTCCAGTCAATTGCATGGCAGTGTTCCTTATGGGAGACCGTAGGCTTTGCGCACCAGGGTCAGGGGGTGGTTCAATTCTGGAGCGCCCAAACCGTTGACCTCAAAGCCCTGGGCAATGTGGTGGCCACCCAGTGGGCAGTCGGAGCTGATGAAGTCGGGCTTGGAGCCGTCTTTCATGGTGGCCATGGCTTTGAACACCGGTTTGCCGATCTTCATGGCCATGTCGTGCGAGCCTTTTTTGACGCCGTAGGTACCGGCGTGGCCCGAGCAGCGCTCGATGGTGTTGATCTCGGTGTCCGGGATCATCTTGAGCATTTCTTCGGTCTTCTTGCCGATGTTCTGCACCCGGCCGTGGCAGGGAATCTGGTAGCTCACATTGCCCAATTTTTGCGGGAATTCGGTCTTGAGCAAACCGTCGCGCTTGCGGGCCATGAAGTACTCAAACGGGTCCCACATCGCGTCTTTGACCAACTGGGTGTCGGCGCAGTCCGGGAACATCAGCGGGATTTCCTGCTTGAACATCAAGGCGCAGCTGGGCACAGCCGCCATGATGGCGAAGCCGTCTTTGGCGTATTGGGCCAGCACCGGGATGTTGGCTTCTTTGGAGGCCTTGACCGAGTCCAGGTCGCCCAACTCCAGCTTGGGCATGCCGCAGCACTTTTCTTTCTCGACCAGCACATAAGGAATGGCGTTGTGGTCCAGGATCTTCAGCAGGTCATGGCCGATACCGGGTTCGTTGTAGTTGATGTAGCAGGTCGAATAGATCGCCACTTTGCCGGGTGTTTTTTCGCCATCCACCACTTTGACCGACTGGGCATCAGGAGCGCTGGATCGGAATTTTTGGGTGGCCAAGGAAGGCAACCATGCGTTTTTGTCGACGCCTGCCACGCTTTCCATGATGCTGCGTGCCGCTTCGGTTTTGTTGATCGCGTTGATGGCTTGCACCACGATCGGAATGCCCGCAAAAGAGCCGTGCGTGTCGGTGGAGGCCAGAAACTTTTCGGCTGCGCCCACTTCACCTTTTTTGAACTTGATGGCCTTGGCCCGCAGCATGGTGTGCGGGAAGTCCAGGTTCCACTCGTGGGGCGGCGTGTAGGGGCACTTGGTCATGTAGCACAGGTCGCACATGAAGCACTGGTCCACCACTTTCCAGTAGTCCTTCTTGTCCACGCCATCGACTTCCATGGTGCTGCTCTCGTCCACCAGGTCAAACAAGGTGGGGAAAGAGTTGCACAAGCTCACGCAGCGGCGACAACCATGGCAGATGTCAAAAATGCGCTCCAGCTCATCAAAGCACTTTTCTTCGTTGTAGAAGTCCGGGGTCTCCCAAGCCAGCGCGTGCCGGGTGGGGGCTTCGAGGTTGCCTTCTTTGGCCATGTTGAGCTCCTTTGAGATTTTTTTGGGGTTTTTCTGAAGACTCTGAAGCCAGAACCCTGAGAAAAACCCGCTGCACTTTTCAGCGCAGCGGGCTGAAGAAACAGGGGGAATCAATCCACCAGTTCGTTCAAAGCTTTCTGGTAACGGTTGGCGTGTGAACGCTCAGCCTTGGCCAGGGTCTCGAACCAGTCGGCGACTTCGTCGAAGCCTTCTTCGCGAGCGGTCTTGGCCATGCCAGGGTACATGTCGGTGTACTCGTGGGTTTCGCCAGCCACAGCCGAAGCCAGGTTGTCACGTGTCGAGCCAATCGGCATGCCGGTGGCGGGGTCGCCGGATTGCTCCAGGAACTCCAGGTGACCGTGGGCGTGGCCTGTTTCACCTTCGGCGGTGGAACGGAAAAGGGCTGCAACGTCGTTCTGACCTTCAACGTCAGCTTTGTTCGCGAAATACAAATAGCGACGGTTGGCCTGGGATTCGCCAGCGAAGGCGTCCTTCAGGCATTGTTCCGTGCGCGAGCCTTTGAGTGCTGCCATGGATATCTCCTTGTGGGTTTCGAGTAGATTGCCCTGGCAGGATCGCCAGAGACGGCGTAGGTTAACTCTGTACCGCCCAGTCTGCCCAATAGATTGATGCAATGGCTTTCATTGTTCACGGCTATTGATCAACCCATCTGATAAATATCAACTAATTACCTGCCCTGCTTCCCAATCCAAGTGAGCGTGCTGGCTTCCAACCAGAACAGCGGGCCCGCCAAGCCCATGAGAAGGCCTGAAGGGCTGGGTAAAATCAGCATTTTGGGGACTCACAGTGTCCCGCACGGCATCTGCTGAGCTGCTGATCTCTTTTTTGAAAAACCCCCCCATGAGCAACGCCCCCGCCTCCCCCCTCGAACAACCTGGCTTGAACAGCCTGTCCAAATCGTTCGAACCCGCCGCGCTGGAAGCCCATTGGGGTCCTGAGTGGGAAAAACGCGGCTATGGCGTGGCCGGATTCCGTGGTACCCAAGCGCCAGTGGCGGACGCCCCGGCCTTTGCCATTCAACTGCCCCCACCCAACGTGACCGGCACACTGCACATGGGCCATGCCTTCAACCAGACCATCATGGACTCGTTGACGCGTTACCACCGCATGTCGGGCTTTAACACCGCCTGGATTCCGGGCACCGACCACGCGGGCATCGCCACGCAAATCGTGGTGGAGCGCCAGCTGCAGGCCCAAGGCATCAGCCGTCACGACATGGGCCCCACACCCGCCGAAGCGCGCAAAAACTTTGTGAGCAAGGTCTGGGAGTGGAAGGAACAATCTGGCAACACCATCACCAGCCAAATGCGCCGCATGGGCGACAGCGTGGACTGGAGCCGCGAATACTTCACGATGGACCCCAAACTGTCCAAAACGGTGACCGAAACCTTTGTGCAGTTGTATGAACAAGGCCTGATCTACCGCGGCAAACGCTTGGTCAACTGGGACCCTGTGCTGCAAAGCGCGGTGTCGGACCTGGAGGTGGAAAGCGCCGAAGAAGACGGCTCGATGTGGCACATCCGTTACGACCTGGTAGACCCTGATGGCAGCCTCGCCGCTGCGGGCAGCGGCTCATTGACCGTGGCCACCACCCGCCCCGAAACCCTCTTGGGCGACGTGGCCGTGATGGTGCACCCCGAAGACGAGCGCTACAGCGCCCTGATCGGCAAACAGGTCAACCTGCCTTTGTGCGGCCGCACCATCCCTGTGATTGCCGACGACTACGTGGACAAAGCCTTCGGCACGGGCGTGGTGAAGGTCACGCCCGCACACGACACCAACGACTACCAAGTCGGCCAGCGCCACAAGCTGGCGATGATCTGCGTGCTGAACCTGGACGCCACCATCAACAGCAACGCACCCGAGAAATACCGAGGTCTCGACCGCTTTGTGGCCCGCAAGGCCGTGGTGGCCGATCTGGAAGCTGCAGGCGCTTTGGTCGAAGTCAAGAAACACAAGCTCATGGTACCCCGCTGCGCCCGCACAGGCCAGGTGATCGAGCCCATGCTGACCGACCAGTGGTTCGTCGCCATGAACGAGGTCAGTGACCAAGACCCCACCGGCAAAAGCATTGCGCAAAAAGCCATCGACGCGGTGCATTCGGGCGAGGTCAAGTTCGTGCCCGAGAACTGGGTCAACACCTACAACCAGTGGATGAACAACATCCAGGACTGGTGCATCAGTCGCCAGCTCTGGTGGGGTCACCAGATTCCCGCTTGGTACGACGAAGACGGCAAGGTCTACGTGGCCCGCAACGAAGCAGAGGCGCAAGCCCAAGCAGACACAATTTCCCCAGGCAAAACACTCAAGCGCGACGACGACGTGCTCGACACCTGGTACTCCAGCGCCCTGGTCCCCTTCAGCACCATGGGCTGGGGCAACGACGACGCAAACGCCAAAAACTCAGCTGGCGAGGGTGCCGGGCTCGGACGCAGCGACTTTGCGAGCGAAGCGAGTATGAGCAAGGCCGAGCCCGGCACCCTCGCCAGCGACGCAAACGCCAACGCCAACAACAACCAGAGCGACTACGACCTCTACCTCCCCTCCAGCGTCCTCGTGACAGGCTACGACATCATCTTCTTCTGGGTCGCCCGAATGATCATGATGACCACGCACTTCACTGGCAAAGTGCCATTCAAACACGTCTACATCCACGGTCTGGTGCTCGACGCCCAGGGCAAGAAGATGAGCAAATCCGAAGGCAACGTGCTCGACCCGGTGGACCTGATCGACGGCATCACGTTGGAGCCCTTGCTCGACAAACGCACCCAAGGTTTGCGCAAACCCGAAACTGCCCCCAAGGTGCGCAAGCAAACCGAAAAAGAATTCCCCGAAGGCATTCCCGCCTATGGCGCTGACGCGCTGCGATTCACCTTCGCAGCACTGGCCAGTTTGGGCCGCAGCATCAACTTTGACTCCAAGCGCTGCGAGGGTTACCGCAACTTCTGCAACAAACTGTGGAACGCCACGCGTTTCGTGCTGATGAACTGCGAAGGCCAAGACTGCGGCTTGAAAGAACACACCAAGGCCGAATGCGCGCCGCCGCGCACCGGTGACAACGGCGAAGCCATTCCCGCCGGACCGTTTTACCAGTACATGTTGTTCAGCCAGGCCGACCGCTGGATCGCCTCGGTGCTGCAACAAACCGAGGCCGAAGTGGCCAAAGGCTTTGCCGAATACCGCTTGGACAATGTGGCCAGCGCGATTTATGAATTCGTCTGGAACGAGTACTGCGACTGGTACCTGGAAATTGCCAAAGTACAAATCCAGACCGGCGACGCCGCACAGCAGCGCGCCACGCGGCGCACGCTGATTCGCACACTCGAAGCGATTTTGCGTTTGGCCCATCCCATCATCCCGTTCATCACCGAAGAACTCTGGCAAAAGGTGGCGCCGGTGGCCGGACTGTCCGGCCCCTCGGTCAGCGTGGCGCGCTACCCCGAGGCGCAGCTGAACAAGATCGACGCGCAGGCCATTGACAATGTGGCGCAACTGAAATCCCTGGTGGACGCGTGCCGCAATCTGCGCGGCGAGATGAATGTACCCGCCTCGACCAAGATGCCGCTGTTTGCTTTGGGCAACGCCGAATTCATGCGCGCCAACGCGGCGGTGCTGCAGTCGCTGGCCAAGCTGAGCGAAGTCAAAATCTTTGACGACGAAGCCGCCTGGCAAGCCGCTGCCCAATCGGCCCCAGTGGCTATGGTGGGCGGCACCCGCATGTGCTTGTTCATCGAAGTCGATGTGGCGGCCGAAAAAATTCGCCTGGCCAAAGAAGCCGCTCGTCTGGAAGGCGAAATCGCCAAGGCCAACGCCAAGCTTGGCAACGAAGCCTTTGTGGCCAAAGCCCCTCCTGCGGTGATCGACGAAGCCCAGAAATGCGTCGCCGACTTTGGTGACACGCTCGACAAAATCCGCCAGCAACTGCAACGCCTGGGCTGATGCCCCAATTGGACAAGGAATCGACCATGAGCCACAACGTCATCCGCAAAGCCGTCTTCCCCGTCGCGGGCCTCGGCACCCGCTTTTTGCCGGCCACCAAAGCCGCACCCAAAGAAATGCTGCCCGTGGTCGACAAGCCCCTGATCCAGTACGCGGTCGAAGAAGCCTACGCGGCAGGCGTGCGGCACATGATTTTTGTCACGGGCCGCAGCAAGCGGGCCATCGAAGACCATTTCGACACCGCCTATGAACTCGAAACCGAGCTCGAAGCCGCCCACAAAGACGAGCTGCTGGCGCTGGTGCGTTCGGTGCAACCCGATGACATGGTCTGCGCTTATGTGCGGCAAAACCGCATGCTGGGTCTGGGCCACGCCGTGCTGTGCGCCGAGCCACTGGTGGGCAACGAGCCGTTTGCGGTTCTGCTGGCCGACGATTTGATGGTCAACGCTGGCCCGTCCGTCTTGTCCCAGATGGTTGACGCTTACACCAAGCAAGGTCGGTCGGTTTTGGCTGTGCAAGAAGTGCCGCTCGATCAGGTCAAACGCTACGGCATCGTGGCCGGTGAATCCGCGGGACGCCAACTGCTTCGTGTCGAAAAAATTGTGGAAAAGCCCAGCCCCGACAAAGCGCCCTCACGCATGGGCGTGGCCGGCCGGTACATCCTGACCCCTGGCATTTTTGATGAGATCCGCAACCAGCCCACAGGCGTGGGGGGCGAGATCCAGCTGACCGATGCGATTGCCCGCTTGATGCAACGCGAAGCGGTCTATGCCTTCCAGTATGAAGGCAAGCGCTACGACTGCGGCAGCAAGGAAGGCTTTTTGGAAGCCACGGTGGAGCTGGCTTTGCAGCACCCGCAAGTGGGTGCTTCTTTCCGTGAGTACCTCAAGGGTTTGAGTCTCTGATCAGCGCCGCTTGAGGCCAAAGATAAAGCTGTTTTCGGTTTTTTCCTGCATCACCAACTCATTGCCCGTCTGGCGGGCAAAAGCCTCGAAATCTCGCCAAGCACCCGGGTCGGTGGCGATCACCTTGAGCACTTGGCCGGTGACCATCTCATTCAAAGCCTTCTTGGCTTTCAAAATGGGCAGCGGGCAGTTCAGCCCACTGGTGTCAATTTCCTTGTCGATGTGCATCATGTGCCCTGATTCACTTCCTGGCTTTGCGCAGCACGCTCTTCCCAAGTCATGAATTTCGGCTCAATGCCGATGGTTCGGAGCCAATCGCCCAATGCGTAACCGGTGCCTGCTGGCCAGCAGATCAAATCCTTGAAATCAAACATCTTGTACTCGGCCAACTCGGGCGACAAACGCACCTCGCCTTCGGCGACTGCATGGTAGGCAATGATGACCTGGTTCATGCGCTGGAAGTCATACACACCAATCAGCTTGAGGGCCGACACCTTCAGATTGGTTTCTTCGGCAATCTCGCGCGTGATGCCTTCTTCGGGCGTTTCGCCTGCTTCCATGAAACCGGTGATCAGCGCAAAGCGTCGCCCAGGCCAGGCCGCGTTGCGGGCCAGCAAAATCTGGTCACCTACTTGCACAATGCCTGCCAGCACGGGCGTGGGGTTGTTCCAGTGCGTGAAGTCACAAGCGGTGCAACGCAGGCGCATCGTCTCGCCCCCATCTTCCATTTGCGAGAGCCAGGCCAAAGGACTGGCACACATCGGACAAAAACGGTATTCAGCCATAGGGCATCCTCAAATCAGGCGGGGAAAACACCCGTGGACAAATAACGGTCACCGCGATCGCACACGATGAACACAATGGTGGCGTTCTGCGCCGTCTTGCCCACCTGCTGGGCCACCCAGCAAGCACCTGCAGCGGAGATGCCCGCAAAAATGCCTTCACTGCGGGCCATCTGGCGGCAGGTCTCTTCGGCATCGTTTTGGCTCACATACACCAGCTCATCCACATGGCTGGGATCGTAAATTTTGGGCAAGTACTCTTGCGGCCACTTGCGGATGCCCGGAATGCGCGAGCCCTCGCTGGGCTGTGCGCCCACGATTCGGATTGACGGGTTCTTTTCCTTCAGAAACCGCGATACGCCGGTGATCGTGCCGGTGGTGCCCATGGCGCTGACAAAATGGGTCACTTTCCCGCCCGTCTGCTCCCAAATTTCGGGGCCAGTGGTTTCGTAATGGATGCGCGGGTTGTCGGCGTTGGCAAACTGATCCAGGATGCGGCCCTTGCCTTGTGCGGCCATGTTGTCGGCCAAGTCGCGGGCGTACTCCATGCCACCGCTCTTGGGGGTGAGGATCAGCTCGGCACCAAATGCCTTCATGGTCTGGGCCCGCTCGATGGACAAGTCCTCGGGCATGATCAAAACCATACGGTAGCCCCGGATGGCTGCGGCCATGGCCAGCGCAATGCCGGTATTGCCCGACGTCGCCTCGATCAAGGTGTCGCCCGGCTGGATCTCGCCGCGCTCTTCAGCCCGTCGGATCATCGACAAAGCCGGTCGGTCCTTGACCGAGCCCGCCGGGTTGTTGCCCTCGAGCTTGCCCAAAATCACGTTGCCACGGGCCGCCATGTCGGCAGCACCCAATCGCTGCAAAGCCACCAAAGGTGTTTTGCCGATCGCATCTTCAATGGTTGGATAAATCATCCCAATAATGTGCCATAATTTGGGTCTTCACAAATACCGCCCGGGTGGTGAAATTGGTAGACTCAGGGGACTCAAAATCCCCCGCCGCAAGGCGTGCCGGTTCGAGTCCGGCCCCGGGCACCATCTCTGGAAACTCAGCAAACTTGCGGGTTCCAAGCGAAACAAGGCCAACCTTCACGGGTTGGCCTTTTTTTGGGTGCGCTATGGACCGTTGATGCGGTGACACGCTCACAAGACGTCCTCTTCACTGGATTTTCATTTTGATGCACAGCTGGTAGCCCATTCCTCGTACGGACTTGATGGGGTTCAGTGGTCCTGTGTACCAACTGATTTTGGAACGTAACCGACTGATCAACACTTCCAGGCTGGCTCTGCTCATGGCGTCTGTCAACTTGGATGGCGCGGTCGATTCAATCAACGCCGCATGAGTCACACAACTGGCCGTCAAGGCCAAGGTCTTGAGGATTTTGGCCTCGTTGGCGGTCAGCTCGATGGGCACATTCGATTGGTAACTCAAGGTCAAATTCAGCGTGTCCAAGACCCACGGAAAATGCAAGGGCGCAGGCTTTAATCGGTCGGCCAAGTTGCGGATGGCGGCAACAAGCTCCGCGGGTCGCGCGGGCTTGGTGATGTAAACGTCGGCGCCGCTCTGATAACCCTCCACACGGTCTTTGCTGAGCACGCGCCCGGTCAGCATGATGATGCCGATCTGGGGTAAATGGGTCCGGATTCTTTTGGCAATGCTGATGCCATCCTCGTCGGCCATGTTCAGATCCAGCACCAAAATATCGGTGAACCTTTCACGCAGCGTTTGGTTCAAGCTTTCTCCGCTGTCAACCGCCCTGACCCCAAAGCCTTCTTCGGACAAAAAATCGCACAACTCATGGCGCAATGTTTCGTTGTCTTCGACCACAATCAGGTCTGTTTTTCTTGCGTTGTCAATGTTTGTTTTCAAATCTTCTCCAACGGGAAATAAAAGTTGACCCGGTCCTGTTCGGTGTGACAGCGCAATTGAGAGCCCAGCTTGAGGGCCAGCGTTTGAGCCAGCCACAAACCCAATCCCGCGCCACTTTCCATTTTGGCGCCCTCACCCCTGTAATAGCGCTTGAACACTTTTTCTGGATCCGGCCGTCCGGCCTTGCCCAGGGTGTTGGCGATTCGGATCTGAACCACTGGGTCATCTGCGTGTGCAGGCGGCAAAACATCCACCCAAACCCGGCTGTCGGGCCTGGAATATTTCAATGCATTGCTGATCAGATTTTTTAAGATGATTTGCGAATAATGGCTGTCTGTTGAAACGCGCGTTTGATCGATGCCAGAAAAAACCAACCGCTCATGACCTGGCAAGTGTCTGCATTCAAAGAACAAATCCTCCAGGGTCAACACTGATTTTTGAACGGCAAATTCGCTCTGCTCCAGTTTGTCCGCCTGAATGCATTCATCAATGATGAAATTGATTTCTCCAATTGATTTTTCAATGTGCGCCAAACGCTTCACATCCTCGGTGTTGTTGTTCTGTCGTTTCCCCCAGGATGCGGCCGCCAATTGAATGGTAAAGAGCGGTGTCTTGATCTCATGCATCAGCATCGCCATGAACTCTGACTGTGTCGCCAGTCGGTTCGCTTGGTCTTTGATCAGCAAGGCCCCGGCAGCCTGGTCAATTTTCGACTGCAACAAGGCCTTTTTTTGCTCGTTGTCGCGCTGCCAAAGAAAGCCCAACAAATACAGTGGAATGAAGATGCCACGCCACACGGGGCTTTCCAGCAAAAATGCGCCATCTTCCATGACCCCCAAAATTTGCAGCATCACACGACCGGCGATGACCACAAATAAGATGTTCACCCAGCCAAATGCCAAGCGAACCGCCAGGTTGATTTTCTTGTCCTGTAAAAACTTCGTCTGTGAATAGGCCAGAGCCCCCAACAGGGCAAAGGTGATCAACGGACCGAGGACTGCCGTGATTTTCGAAACCCAGTGTGGGTCCACGAAGAAAAACAAAATGCCCAAAATTCCAAAACAAGCTACCCCGAAACGAGCCACATATTGCAAGCGGACGAGTTGAAATCGGCGGATAAAGGCCAGCATCAGCAACGAAAAACTCAAAAAATTCAGGATCGTCAACAGCCGCAGTGCACTGGGGCTGTAAAAAACGTCCCAAGGCATCATTTCAAATCGGATGTGGTTCAGCACCAAAAAATGTTGCAGGCAGATCACAAAATGCAACAACAAAAATAAGCTCAATGTTTCTCGCCTGGCGAGCGTCAGTCCCAGAGTGATCAGCAGGGCAACCAAATAAATCGCCAACACGGCCCCCAATTCCGTCTTGTTTCTCAGGTCCTGCGCCATCGCACCCTCAAGGGTCAGAACCTGTGCATGCACCAGCAGTCCGCCCATGGATTCAAAGCGCACATACAGCGTTTGGACGCCGGCGGGGAGGGCAATCCGGGTGTCTTGTTGCGCGGTGCGGTCATTGATCGACAGCGCCTGCTCAACGTCGCTGGACTCAATGGCCGTGTAGAAAAGCGTAGCCCGGTCCAACAGGGTGGGCCGGATGCGCACCGACACCGGCCCCGAACCGTTGGGGACGTGGATGTTGAGTTTCAACCAAAAAGTCGAACGGCTGAACCCCTTGAACAACACTTCTGGGGCCGCACCAAATTCGCTGTTTTTGACGCTTTGCAGGTCCAACTGCCCTGTTGGATCCTCAAAAACAGCACGATCGACCACCAAGTCTTTGGCCAAAAGGCCGTGACTGGCCATCCCCAGCAGCCAAGCCAGTAAAACAATTTTGATGTTTTTGATCACCTTTGGATATTAAACATTTATTTGGTTAAGCATTTGCAAGAAATACAAAATTCAAAAGGTTCAAATGCCCGTCAAGAAAGATGGATTGCTGAATGGTCTTTTTTTGAATTTCTGAACGCATTTGATGGAGAAACCACCGTGCCCATGGCCCAACTGAACAACACACCCCGCCCGGCTTGTCAGCCGCTGGCCACCGGCGCGAAGGCTGCAGCGGTGACCATGAACGCTCACCCGGCGAAACACCGATTCATGCGTGCCCTGCTTGAACACAAAGCCATGTTTTGGGCCAACATTGGCATGGCGATCAGTGGGCTGGTTTTATCCCTAACGGTACTGGTTACGGGTCCTGCGAATGCCGCCGACAGCGGCCTGCAGTACGTCAACAGGACGACAACCAACGGTTTGGGCAGCAACTATGTGAAAGCCGTCTATGTCGTCGGCAGCAACGTCTACGCCGCGACCGATGCTGGGCTGAGCATCTCCACGGACGGCGGATCATCCTTCACCAACTACACCACCACCCTCAACGGCCTCGGCAGCAACAATGTGAGCGGGGTGTTCGTTGTCGGCAGCACCATCTACGCGGCGACCAAGGACACCACATACGGCTTGGGAACCCCCACTAAGGGTGGCTTGAGCATCTCCAACAACGGCGGCACCACCTTCACCAACAGGACCATAGACGACGGCTTGGGCAGCAATGATGTGAATTCGGTGTTCGTGGACGGTAGCACCATCTACGTCGGCACCTCCGTCAGCAGTCAAGTCATAGTCACAACCCCCGTCACCCAAAGGGCGGTCGCCTCGAATATCGTGACCCTGACCACGTCAACCGCTCACGGGCTGGTAGTCGGCTCCATCGTGCAAGTCAGCGGTGTAGGTTTCACATTGGACGGCATTTATTCCGTGACTGCCGTGCCGTCGCCTACGCAGTTCTCGTACGCCAAGACCGCCTCCAGCATCGCCACAACGGCTGTGGACCCTGCTTACAGCGCAGCCACACTCAAGGCTCCTGGTGGCTTGAGTATTTCCACAGATGGTGGCGTCACTTTCACCCACTTCAACAGCACCGCGCTGTGTGGGTCCGTGAGCTGCAGCCACGTGTACGACATCTACGCCAGTGGGTCCAACATCTACCTCGCCACGAGCGAACGTTTGGTCTACTCAAATGATGGCGGAACGACATTCACCCATGCACCCAGCGGACAATTGTCGTCGCGTGCAGTTTTCACAGACGGGACCAAAGTGTTCCTCGGCAGCAACGTTGGCTTGCAGGTCTCCACCGACAATTTTGCAACTGCGCCTGCCCTTAGAAACAGTTTTGACGGCCTAAGCGATGGAGCACCTAATGTGCAGACGATTGCCATGGACAGTGGCAAACTCTACGTCGGCACGTGGGGCGGTTTGAGCATCTCTAGCAATGGTGGCACGTCATTCACCAACGACACCCCCGAGAACTGCCTGGGCGGCTATTTCGTCAGTGGGGTCTTCGTCAGCGGTGGCACCATCTATGCCGCAACGGATGGCGGTCTGAGCATCTCCACCGGCCCAGGTGTGGGTTGCAGAACAGCTGCGGCTGCGCCGGCAGCCATTCCCACACTGTCTGAATGGGCCATGATGTTTTTGGCCAGTTTGATGGGGATCTTGGCCTTCTTACGCATGCGCGAGGCGAAATAAAAGGTGCAGCGGCTTTGGTCTTGGCAAGGGTCGCCGGGGGAATTTGGGAACCTTGTCAAGTATCGACCCCCGCACTCCAGCGGTTGTTCCAGTTGCGTTCAATCTGCCGGCGGTCGCGTTTGGTAGGGCGACCTTGCTCAATGCTCAGCGCAGGTTCGCGGGACAAGCGGTGCTGTTCGGCCGCTTTTTGGCGGGCCTCGGTGCTTTCTGGCGTTTCTTCGTAAAGCAATTGCGCCACCGGTGCCGGTCCGCGCGCACCGCTCACACCCAAGACACGCACCGTGCGCTCCACCGCACCTTGGCGCAGGCGCACGGTGTCGCCTGCCTTGACTTCGCGCGAGGCTTTGGCGTCTTGCCCATTGACCTGCACACGGTTCTTGCCGATTTCTTCGCTGGCGATGCTGCGGGTCTTGAAAAAACGCGCGGCCCACAGCCATTTGTCGATGCGCAATGAATTCATGGCAGGGGGTCCAGAAAATGTCAGATCAGTTGGCCTTGTGGGCTCAGGCCATCGCGCACATGGGGGTAGCGCAGCTTGAGCCGCAATTCCTGCTTCATGCGGGTGTTGTCCAGTCGTCGGGACTCGCTCATGAAACTCAGCAGCATCAAGGGCAAGGCTGAACTGGCTTGATCACGCGGCAATCGGGGCGGTTTGGGCAGACCGAACAAGCTGGCGGCCAAATCAAAATAATCGCCCATTTTCAGATCGGTGTCGTCGGTGACGTTGACCACCCGCTGGGGTTTGCCGCGCCATAAAGCAGCGGCACAAGCGCGCGCCAGGTCGTTGGCGTGGATGTGGTTGGTGTACACGTCGTCTTTGGCCGCCAGCACTGGCGTGCCTTTGAGCAAGCGCTCACGGGGCGTACCGCCTTCTCGGTCTGCCGCGTAAATACCGGGAATGCGCAACACGCTCACCCGAACACCGCTGCGCCCCAAAAATCGCATCAGGTTTTCTGCATCCACACGTCGCTGGGCGCGGGGGGTGTGCGGGTTCACGGTTCGGGTTTCATCCACCCGCTGCCCACCGCAGTCACCGTAAACGCCCGTGGTCGAACCGTATACCAGCGCCAGCGGGGGTGTGCGCAAACGCAAAGTGCGCACCAGCGCCAGACTGCGCGGATCGCGCTCGGAGGCGCCGGCACGGTCGGTCGGCGGTGGCGCCAAGTGAATCACGCGGTGGGCGAGGCCCGCCAAGCGTTGGATGCTCGCGGGATCGTCCAGATCTCCCTGCAAAGGCGTGATGCCGCAAGCACGCAACAAACGCACGCGATCAGGCGAAGAAGTCAACGCCATCAGGCGAACGCGTTGGCTTTGCGGTGCCCCCAGCTGACCCGCCGTGCGCAGCCCCACATCGCCACAGCCCACCATCAAAACACGCTGGCGACGAAAGCGGGCAGGCAGCGCGCCCAAGGGGGTTTGGTTTGAGGGCAAAATCAGGGGTTCCGGGTCAATTGCAACCCCTCAAGGATACCCAAAAGATGAGCTTTCAGATTTCCGTGCAGCCCAGTGGCCGCAGCTTCACCGCCGATGACAACGAAACCCTGCTGGCCGCTGGCATTCGACAGGGCATTGGCCTGCCCTATGGCTGCAAGGACGGCGCCTGCGGTTCGTGCAAATGCAAAAAAGTTTCGGGCACTGTGGTCCACGGCCCGCACCAGTCCAAAGCCCTGAGCGACGAGGAGGAAGCCCAAGGCCTGGTGCTGACCTGCTGCGCGACGGCCCAAAGCGATGTGGTGCTCGAATCGAAACAAGTCACCCTTGAAGGCGGCTTGCCTGTGAAAAAGATGCCGGTGCGCGTGGTCAGTCTGGAGAAAAAATCACACGACGTGATCGTTCTGAAACTGCAACTGCCCGCCAACGACGTGATGAAGTTCCACGCCGGTCAGTACATCGAATTTTTGTTGCGCGACGGTTCGCGCCGCAGCTACAGCATGGCCAATGCACCGCACACCTTGGAGGTGGCACCGCCCACGGTAGAACTGCACATCCGCCACATGCCCGGCGGCAAGTTCACCGACCCGGTGTTCAGCACCATGAAAGAAAAAGACATCCTGCGCGCCGAGGGCCCGTATGGCAGTTTTTACCTGCGCGAAGACAGCGACAAGCCCATGGTGCTGCTGGCCTCGGGCACGGGCTTTGCGCCCATCAAGGCGCTGATTGAGCACATGCAGCACCGCGGCATCACCCGGCCCGCCACGCTGTATTGGGGCGGCCGCCGTCCGGCCGATCTGTACATGGCCGATTGGGTGGAGGCCCGTGTGGTCGAGATGCCCAACCTGCGTTACGTGCCCGTGGTCTCAAACGCCGAACCGCAAGACCATTGGACCGGCCGCACCGGCTTTGTGCACCAGGCGGTGCTGCAAGACTTCCCCGATTTGTCGGGCTACCAGGTCTATGCCTGTGGCGCACCCATCGTGGTGGACTCGGCCAAGCGCGACTATGTGGCCCAAGGCGGTTTGTCCGAAGAAGAATTCTTCGCCGACTCGTTCACCTCCGAGGCGGACAAAGCCAAAGTCTGAAACCCCTCATTTTGGAGCCCTGCATGACTGTGATCAACCGCCGCCAATTCACTGCCGCCTCACTTGCCTCGCTTGCCCTGTCGGCCCCGGCCTGGGCGCAGGGCAAACCCATACGCATCATCGTGCCTTACGCAGCCGGTGGCCCCATCGACGTCACGGCGCGCGCCTTGGCCGATCGCGTGAAAGACAGCCTGGGCACGGTGATCATTGAAAACCGCCCTGGTGCGGGGGGCAATCTGGGTGCTGACCTGGTGGCCAAAGCCGCACCCGATGGTTTGACGATCGGCATCGCGGCCACGGCCACGCACGCCATCAACCCTTGGCTGTTTGCCAAGATGCCGTACGACGCCAGCCGCGACTTTGCCCCCATCACGCAAATGCTGCGCGTGCCCAATGTGCTGGTGATGAACGCCGAAACCGCACAGCGCCTGAAGATCAACACGCTGGCCGATTTGGTGGCGTATGCCAAAGCCAACCCCGCCAAGCTGAACTTTGGCTCCGGGGGCAACGGCAGCGCGGGGCATTTGGCGGGCGAGATGTTCAAGCGGGCTGCCGGCATTTTTGCGGTGCACATTCCCTACAACGGTGGCAATCCTGCTCAGCTGGCTTTGTTGTCGGGGCAGGTGGACTTCAACTTCGACAACCTGGCCACGGCTGCTGCCAACATCAAGGCAGGCCGCCTCAAAGCTCTGGCCGTCACCACCGCGCAGCGCAGCAACGCCCTGGCCGATATTCCGAGCATGAGCGAAACGCTGAAAGACTTTTCGATCGACACTTGGTGGGGTTTGGTGGCGCCTGCGGCCACACCCCGCGATGTGGTGGAGCGCCTGAACAAGGCTTTTGTGGCCGCGCTCCAAGCCCCTGAAACCAAAACACGCTTTGCCCAACTGATGGCCGAACCCGTGGGCAACTCGCCTGAGCAGTTTGGCGCGTTCATGAAGCAGGAGCTTGCCCGTTACGAAAGCGTGGTCAAGTCCAGCGGCGCCCGGGTGGACTGATCACTCGCCCAGATAGGCTGCGCGCACCTTGGGGTCTTCGAGCATGTCCTTGCCCACGCCCGTCATGGTGATGAGACCCGAGTCCATCACATAACCGCGATCGGCAATGGCCAGCGCACGGCTGGCGTTTTGCTCCACCAGCAGCACGGTGACGCCTTGGGCGTACACATCACGCACCACCTCAAAGATTTTGTCGACCATGATGGGTGACAAACCCATGGACGGCTCGTCCAGCAGCAAGACTTTGGGGCGACTCATCAAAGCGCGGCCCATGGCCAGCATTTGCTGCTCGCCACCCGACATGGTGCCCGCCAACTGGTCTTTGCGTTCACGCAGGCGCGGGAAGATGGTGAACATTTTTTCGATGTCGTCGGCAATACCGGCATTGTCCGAACGGATGTACGCACCCATTTGCAGGTTTTCGGTGATGGTCATGCGGGTGAACACGCCACGGCCTTCGGGCACCATGGCCAGACCTTGTTTGACCAAATCCCAGGGGCCTTGGCCCTGGATGCTTTGGCCCAGGTACTCGATGTCGCCTGCCTGCAAGGGCAAGGTGCCGGTGATGGCTTTCATGGTGGTGGTTTTGCCCGCACCGTTGGAGCCAATCAAAGAGACCAGCTCGCCTTCGCGCACCTCCAGGCTCACGCCCTTGACGGCCTGAATGCCGCCGTAGCCGACTTGCAGGTCTTTGACTTTCAAAAGAACATTGGCCATCTCAGTGTCCTCCCGTGCCCAGATAGGCCTCAATCACTTTGTCATTTTTCTGCACATCGGCGGGTGTGCCTTCGGCAATTTGCTTGCCGTAGTCGAGCACCGTGACGCGGTCACACAAGCCCATGACCAGCTTCACATCGTGCTCGATCAGCAAAATGGTGCGGTTGTCCTTTCGGATCTGGTCGATCAACGCGCGCAGTTGCACCTTTTCAGTGGCGTTCATGCCGGCAGCGGGCTCGTCCAGCGCAATCAGCTGCGGGTCGGTGGCCAAGGCGCGGGCGATTTCCAGGCGGCGCTGGTCGCCATACGACAGCGTGCGGGCCTTGAACTCGGCGTATTTGCCGATGCCGACGTAGTCGAGCAACTCTTGCGCACGCTTTGCAATCGCAGCCTCTTCGGCCTTGAAACCGGGCGTGCGAAAAATCGCGCCCAGCAAACCCGAATGGGTGCGCACATGGCGACCCACCATCACGTTTTCGAGGGCCGTCATTTCGGCGAACAAGCGGATGTTCTGGAACGTCCGGGCAATGCCCGCCTTGGCCACTTCATGCACGGCCGTGGGCTGATAGGGCTTGCCTGCCAGTTCAAAAATGCCGCTGTCCGGTGTGTACAGACCGGTGATCACGTTGAAGAACGTGGTCTTGCCCGCGCCGTTGGGGCCGATCAGGCCATAGACTTGACCGCGCTGGATGGTGATGCCCACATCAGAAAGAGCTTGCAGACCACCGAAGCGTTTGGAAATACCCGAAACATGGAGAACCGTGTCTTGGTTGGCGGTTGGATTCATGGTCTGCTCCTTCATTTCGTCGTGAGCGATTTGCCATGCTCAGGCGAAGGCCACAGCCCGCGAGGCCGCATCAACATGATCACGATCATGGCCAGGGCCACCAGCAATTGGCGCAAGATGGCGGCGTCCAGACGTCCCCCGGTCATCTCCTGCAAGGGGCCGGCGACGTAGCGCAGCACCTCGGGCAACGCCGACAACAAAATGGCCCCCAGAATCACACCCGGCAAGTAGCCGATCCCGCCCAGCACCACCATGGCCACAATCATCACCGACTCCATCAAGCTGAAGGACTCGGGCGAAATGAAGCCCTGGAAACCGGCAAACATGGCGCCCGAGACACCCCCGAAAGTCGCCCCCATGCCAAAAGCCAGCAGCTTGAGGTTGCGGGTGTTCAGCCCCATGGCCTTGGCAGCCACTTCATCTTCACGGATGGCCATCCAGGCGCGGCCAATGCGGGACACCTCCAGACGGTGCGAAACGACAATGGTCACCAGCACCAGACTCAAGAACAGGTAGTAGTAAAGCGAGACCGAGGCGATTTCAAAGTCGCCAATCATCAGTTTTTGACCCAGGTTCACACCAAAGATCGAAATGGGATCGATCTGGGACAAGCCCTTGGGGCCATTGGTGATGTTGACCGGGTGGTCCAGGTTGTTCATGAACACACGGATGATTTCACCAAAGCCCAAGGTCACGATGGCCAAATAGTCACCGCGCAACTTGAGCGTGGGCGCCCCCAGCAGCATGCCGAACAAGCCCGCCAGAGCGGCAGCCACAGGCAAGATGAGCCAAATGGGCATGTGCATGCCCGTGGGGTAGGCGGCCGCAATCCACGCAAAGGTGTTGGTCAGATGCGGTGACGACAGCAGGCCGTACATGTAAGCTCCCACCGCGAAAAAAGCCACATAACCCAGGTCCAGCAGACCCGCGTAGCCCACCACGATGTTCAAGCCAATGGCCAGCAGGATGTAGAGCAACGCCATGTCGGCGATGCGCACCCAGGCATTGCCGAAAATTTGCAGGACCAGGGGCAAAGCCAGCAGCGCAGCACCGATCAGGATGGTTTGTAGTGTCTTGTTGTTTTTCATGTTCACCTCCATCAAGCGCGGTCGGCCACACGTTCACCCATGAGGCCCGAAGGGCGAAGGGTCAACACGATGATCAAGACAATGAACGCAAAAATGTCGGTGTAGTGGCTGCCCAGCACCCCACCTGTCAGGTAACCGATGTAACCCGAACCAATGGCTTCGATCAGGCCCAGCAAAATACCGCCAATGACGGCTCCGGCCAGGTTGCCAATGCCGCCAAACACCGCAGCCGTGAAGGCTTTGAGGCCAGGCAAAAAGCCCATCGCGTGTTGCGCTGTGCCGTAGTTGGACGCGTACATCACACCCGCGATGGCGGCGAGCACGGCACCGATCACGAAGGTGGCTGAAATCACCATGTCGGGCTTGACGCCCATCAAGGCGGCCACACGCGGGTTCTCGGATGTGGCCCGCATGGCGCGGCCCAAGCGGGTGTAATTGACCAGCCACATCAAGACGGCCAAGGAAACGGCCGTGACGCCCAAAATCATGATTTGAGTGGGTGTGATCACCACAGCCCCCATGTTGATGGGGGTGCTCGACAGCAATGTGGGGTAAGCCTTGTAGTTGGGCTTCCAGATGATCATGGCCAGGGTCTGCAGCAAAATACTCATGCCAATGGCGGTGATCAAGGGGGCCAGCTTGGGGCTGTTGCGCAGCGGCCGGTAAGCGATTTTTTCGATCGAGAAATTCAGTACCACTGCCACCACACAGGCGATCAAGGTGGCCAAAATCAGAATGGCCCATCCGGGTGCACCGGGCATGGCGCTCTGCATCATGCCGATGGCAGACCAGCTCGTCAAAGCGCCCACCATCAGCACTTCTCCGTGCGCAAAGTTGATCAGGTTGATGATGCCGTACACCATGGTGTAGCCCAAGGCCACCAGGGCGTACATGCTGCCCATGACCAGGCCGTTGATGACCTGCTGCAGAAAGACGTCCATTGATTTCTCCGTGTTTTGAACTGCGCTTAACAGTTCTTCGCTTCGGTTGTTTTTTCGGATCGGCCAGCACCTTGTGGGCGCACCAAACCACTAGCAAAAACCCCGCCAGATTCATGCGATACCGGGCGGGGTGGCGGGATTGTAGTGAAAGAAAGGATCGCACCAGTATTCATTACCGTCGGGACTTACCCTGTGGCTGAATTTTTCTTTCGCAGTTCTTCCAGTTTGTCGGCGATTTTGATTTCCAAACCCCGGCGAACTGGTTTGTAAAAGCCGGGCTCAAGCATGCCATCGGGCAGGTAATGCTCGCCTGCAGCAAAACCATCCTCTTCGTCGTGTGCGTACCGGTAGCCCTTGCCATAGTCCAACTGCTTCATGAGTTGGGTGGGCGCATTGCGCAAATGCATGGGCACGGGACGGGTGCCGTCTTTTTTGACCCAAGCCTTGGCCTGGTTAAAGGCTTTGTAGGCGGCATTCGATTTGGGGGCCACCGCCAGGTAAATCACACACTGCGCCAGCGTCAACTCGCCCTCGGGGCTGCCCAGTCGTTCGTACACATCAGCAGCGTCCAACGCCATGCGCAGCGCACGCGGATCGGCCAGACCAATGTCCTCACTGGCCATGCGGATCAGGCGGCGGGCCATGTAACGCGGGTCCGCACCTCCGTCGAGCATGCGCACGAACCAATACAGGGCGGCATCCGGGTCAGAGCCCCGCACCGATTTGTGCAGCGCGCTGATGGTGTCGTAGAACTGCTCGCCGCCTTTGTCGTAGCGGCGCATGCGCTCGCCCAGCACCCGCATCAACCAAGCGTCGGTCACCGGATCGATGCTTTCTTGTTGGGCCGCCATGGCCAGGGTTTCCAGGGTGTTGAGCAATCGTCTGGCGTCGCCATCGGCATAGGCCAGCAAGCGGGCCAGCGCCTCTGGCTCGATGGCGGGAATGGCCTGAATGGCTTGGGCCCGCACCACGATGTGTTGCAAGTCGTCCTCGGAAAGGGGCTGCAGCACGTACACGGCCGCCCGGGAGAGCAAGGCCGAGTTGACCTCAAAAGAAGGGTTTTCGGTGGTCGCGCCAATGAACGTGAACAAACCGCTTTCCACATGCGGCAAGAAAGCGTCTTGCTGGCTTTTGTTGAAGCGGTGCACCTCGTCCACAAACATGATGGTGCGTTGGGGGTCCAAGCCCGTGCGGGCGGCTTCGGCTTTCTCGACGGCTTCGCGGATGTCCTTGATGCCGCCCAGCACCGCACTGATGCTCAAAAATTGTGCCTCAAACGCATCGGCCATCAAACGGGCAATGGTGGTTTTGCCCACGCCGGGCGGGCCCCACAAAATGCAGCTGTGCGGCTGGCCCGACTCGAACGCCAAGCGCAAGGCCATGCCTGTGCCCAACAAATGCTGCTGGCCAATCACCTCACCCAAGTGGCGCGGGCGCAAGCGCTCGGCCAGAGGCGCCTGGGGCGACATGGGAGCAGGTTTCATCACACGAGCCCAGCCCGCTTCAAGGTTTGATCACGTCGGCACCCGCCGGGGGCTTGAAGGCGAAGGTAGTGGCGGGCAAAGCCGGGTTGAGTTCGAAGGCAGAGAAGCTCAGCAACGAACGCTGACCGAGGCTGTCTTGCACTTCCAGCACCGCCAGTTCGGGCCCAGCAGCGCTGACACGCAAGCCCACCATGACCGAGCGGATCGGGCCCTCGCGCTGCACGGGCGTCGCGCGCACCCACTGCAGGCCATCCTGGACCGGTTCGGAGGTGAACTGGAAATCGGCTTTGAGGGCCTGCAAATCGGAAGCCGCTGTCAACAACGCTGCGGGTGTGGCCCCCAGCACCTGAGACTGTGGGCGCGCCGTGACCTGGTTCAGGTCCACATCGTGCAACCACAGGGTTTGACCATCGGCCACCAAGGTTTGCAAAAAGGGCTTGCGGTAATCAAAGCGGAACTTGCCCGGCCGTTGAAATTCGAATCGACCACTCGATGTCTTGGTTCGTGCCACCTGCCCCGCCCTGGTCGGCGAAGTGACGACCTGTGTGAAATCGGCACGGCCGCTGCGTGCTTGCTTCATGAACTGGGCCAGCAGGTCCACGCTGTCGGCCTGTGCGGGCAGGGCCAAGGCCCACACCGCAACGGCCAACACAGCCCCACCACCCCAACCCAGGACCGTGCGGCGCAGCCTAACATTGTTTTTCATTCGATTCACTCTGCCCGTGCGGGCACCAAAATTTCACGCTGGCCACTGCCACTCATGGCGCTGACCAGTCCGGCTTTTTCCATGTCTTCCACCAGACGGGCAGCGCGGTTGTAGCCAATCTTGAGGTGGCGCTGTACCAGTGAGATGCTGGCCTTGCGGTTCTTCAGCACCACCTCCACAGCTTGGTCATACATCGGGTCTTTTTCGGCGTTGTCACCCTCGCCCAGCAGGCTGCCATCGTCGTCCGTGGTGCCGCCTTCGAGCACACCTTCGATGTAATCGGGCTCACCCTGGCTCTTGAGGTAATTCACCACGCGGTGCACTTCCTCGTCACTCACAAAAGCGCCATGCACCCGGATCGGGAACCCCGTGCCTGAAGGCATGTACAGCATGTCGCCCATGCCCAACAGGGCTTCCGCACCCATCTGGTCCAAGATGGTGCGGCTGTCGATCTTGCTGGACACCTGGAAGGCGATGCGGGTCGGAATGTTGGCCTTGATGAGGCCGGTGATCACGTCCACGCTGGGACGCTGCGTGGCCAAAATCAGATGGATCCCCGCCGCACGGGCCTTCTGGGCCAGGCGCGCAATCAGCTCTTCGATCTTTTTGCCCACCACCATCATCAGATCGGCCAACTCGTCGATCACCACCACGATGTGAGGCAGGCGCTTGAGCGGTTCGGGATCGTCCGGTGTGAGGCTGAAGGGGTTGTAGATGAACTCTTCGCGGGCGGTGGCTTCATCGATTTTCTGGTTATAACCGGCCAGGTTGCGCACGCCCATTTTGCTCATCAACTTGTAGCGCTTTTCCATCTCGCCCACACACCAGTTCAGACCGTTGGCAGCCTGACGCATGTCGGTCACCACCGGGGCCAGCAGGTGTGGAATGCCTTCATAGACCGACATCTCCAGCATCTTGGGATCGATCATCAAAAGTCGCACATCACGCGCTTCGGCCTTGTACAGCAGCGACAAAATCATGGCGTTGATACCGACCGACTTGCCCGAGCCAGTGGTACCGGCCACCAACACATGCGGCATCTTGGCCAGATCGGCCACCACAGGGTTGCCGATGATGTCCTTGCCCAAGCCCATGGTCAGCATGGACTTGGCTTCGTTGTAAACCTGCGAGCCCAAAATTTCGCTGAGTTTGATCGACTGCCGCTTGGCGTTGGGCAACTCCAGTGCCATGAAGTTCTTTCCCGGAATCGTTTCGATCACCCGGATCGACACCAGGCTGAGCGAGCGCGCCAAGTCCTTGGCCAGGTTCACCACTTGCGAGCCCTTGACGCCCGTGTCCGGCTCGATCTCATAGCGCGTGATCACGGGTCCTGGGGCGGCGGCCACCACACGCACCTTCACACCAAAATCAGACAGCTTCTTCTCGATCAGGCGGCTGGTCATCTCCAAGGTCTCGGGCGAGACGGTTTCTTGCCGGATGGACAGGCTGTCAAGCAAATCCACCTGGGGCAGCTTGCTGTCGGGCAGTTCATTGAACAGGGGCTTCTGTCGCTCCTTGACCACGCGGTCGCTGCGCGGCACATCCATCACCGGGGACTCAATGACCCTGGGCACGGTCTTGGTTGCAGGGATGGGCACAGCTGGCAAATCCAGCTGACCCTCTGGCGAAACAAGGTCGGGCGGGCTCACATCCCACTGCGGTTCGATGGCCTGGGGCGAAAGGGCCTGTTGGCGCTCGCGCAAAGCCTGTTGGCCCAAGGCCATGTCTTCTTCGATCTCGCGCTTTTCATGTCGCGATCGGATCAAGGCATCGAGCTGTGCACCAATTTTTTCGGCCAACTGACCCCACGAAAACCGGAACACCATGGCCACGCCCACCAAGGACAGCACAATGCCCAAAAGAGCTGACCCGTTGAAGCCCAATCCGCGCACAGCAGCCGCGCCAGCCCAAAAACCCAGCACACCGCCGCTGTGCCCAGGCAAGCCGGTTTCGAGCCGGTACAAGCGCGTCCACTCCATCCCGCAACTGGCCACAAGCAACACGGCCAAACCCAACCAAAACACCCACAAACTTCGCTGCCACGAGGACTTGTCCAAATCATCCAGAGGGTCAACGCCGCGCAACCAACGGGCCAGGGCCACCAACCAGGCCCGATAGCCCGCCACCACACACCACCAAGCTGAAAATCCGAACATGAAATAGGCCAGATCCGCGACCAAGGCCCCCCAACGACCCACCCCATTGCGCACGGCCTCGCTGCTGCCCGAAGTGGACCATGCCGGGTCTTGCGGGTGATAACTCCACAAGGCCAATGTCAAAAAGAGGAGCAGACCGGCGCCCAACAGCAAAAGGATTTCTTGGGCAAAACGTGACCACAAGGTCACTGGCGCAGCGGGGGCGGCGTCAGGGCCATCTCGGGTCAGGGTGTTCAGTGAGTAAGTCATAAATGAAGACACAAGCTTACCCGATCAAGGCCAGACCCGGCGCATCGGCTGGCACCCTCATGCCGGGGGTGCTGCCCCACGACCGACAAAGCCACAGCAAAGTCTTGATGCCCGATGCGTTCGCGTGTTTCTTACAATGCGGGTTGGTGTGATTTCCGCATCTCTTCGTCTTTTTACCGAATGGCCCTTTTCATGTCGACCCCTACCCAACACGCCAACGTTCTCATTCTCGGCTCTGGCCCCGCCGGTTACAGCGCCGCCGTTTACGCTGCCCGCGCCAACCTCAAACCCGTCTTGATCACCGGCATGGCGCAAGGCGGCCAGCTCATGACCACCACCGAAGTGGACAACTGGCCCGCTGACGTGCACGGCGTGCAAGGCCCGGACCTGATGCAACGCTTCCAGGAACATGCAGAGCGCTTCAACACCCATATCGTGTTTGACCACATCCATACCGTCAAACTTGAACAACGCCCCTTCACCCTGATCGGCGACAGCGGCACCTACACCTGCGACAGCCTGATCATCGCCACCGGAGCTTCGGCCAAATACCTGGGCCTGCCGTCTGAAACCGCGTTCATGGGTCGCGGCGTAAGCGGCTGCGCCACCTGCGACGGCTTTTTCTACCGCGACCAGCTGTGCTGCGTGGTGGGCGGCGGCAACACGGCCGTTGAAGAAGCCCTTTACTTGTCCAACATCGCCAGCAAGGTCTATTTGATCCACCGCCGCGACAAGTTCAAGGCTGAGCCCATCCTGGTCGACAAACTCATGGACAAGGTCGCCGCAGGCAAGATCGTGCTGAAAACCTTCCAAACTCTGGAAGAGGTGCTGGGTGACAGCACCGGCGTGACCGGCGTGCGCCTGAAAAGCACCAAAGACGGCAGTTTGGAAGACGTGGAACTCAAAGGCTGCTTCATCGCGATTGGCCACTCTCCCAACACCGACATTTTCCAAGGCCAGCTGGAACTGGAAAACGGCTACATCGTGACCCAAAGCGGCCTGAAGGGCTTTGCCACCCAAACTTCGGTGCACGGCGTGTTCGCTGCAGGCGACGTGCAAGACCACGTTTACCGCCAGGCCATCACCAGCGCAGGCACCGGCTGCATGGCCGCGCTCGATGCCCAGCGCTTTTTGGAACAGCACAACGGTTGAAGCACTGCCATTTGGCCGCAGCTCAGCAGGCCAAATGGCGTTTGTGCGCCATCAGCGAACCGCCCCAAAGGCGAAGCGGGTGCCTGCCGGGGTGATGTGGCAAAGCGAAGCGCCTCTGAACCCCGACAGGCACCCGCTTCGGCTCACCACCAAGGCTCAAACCACCCTGCTTTTGTCACAAAAGACTGCCCAAAGAGTCCAAGCCCCTCGTTTCTGGCTATAATTCAAGGCTTTGCTGGAACTGCCCGAATTGTCATTCGGGATCACAGGGACAGCAAGCTGGGATACCGCCACCCATCTTGGCGAGGTGAGGCTGGAGCGCCAGGCCCCGTGCAAAACTGCATGAGACCCATCGGCACCGGCTGTTTAAAAGTATCGGAGTGTCCACATGGCACGCGTTTGCGACGTAACGGGCAAAGGCCCAATGACGGGAAACAACGTTTCCCACGCCAACAACAAAACCAAGCGCCGGTTCCTGCCGAACCTGCAATACCGTCGTTTCTGGGTTGAAACAGAAAACCGTTGGGTGCGCCTGCGCGTCTCCAGCGCCGCTCTGCGCCTGATCGACAAAAATGGCATCGATGCCGTGCTCGCTGACCTGCGCTCACGCGGTCAAGCTTAAACCCAGAACACTAGGAGTCATCTACCATGGCAACCAAAGGCGGACGCGAAAAAATCAAGCTGGAATCCACAGCTGGCACTGGTCACTTTTACACGACCAGCAAAAACAAGAAAACCATGCCCGAGAAAATGTCGATCATGAAGTTCGACCCCAAAGCGCGCAAGCACGTGGAATACAAGGAAATCAAGCTGAAGTGATTTGGCCTGAGCTTCCTGGATCCAAACCCGCCTCTGGCGGGTTTTTTCTTGCCTGAAGCAACTTCCGGGTGAGCAGATCGAAAAGTTTGTTGTCCCGGACTCAGATTCGGGATCCCGTCAACCCCTGGGCCTCGCCAAGGCCAGCGGTCTGGACCCCGGGTCAAGCCCGAGGGAACAAGTTCAAAAAGACAACCCCCCATAAGAACAGGGCCCGTAGGGCCCTGTCGGTGTGAAGGCGTGAAGGGTTCAGGCCGTCTGCCGTACCGCACGCAATTTGACCGAAAAGTCGCGCAAGGCGGCGATGCCGCTTTCTTCGGCCCGGCGGCACCAGGCTTGCAAATCTGCCGCCAGTTGCTCGCGTGAGTGTGAGGTGTTGAGCCAAATTTGGCTCAGCTCTTCGCGCATTTGCACCATCTTGTCGAGCACCGGGCTCGCAGCGCGGGCTTTCTGGAGATGGGCCTGGGCTGCAACGGGTACCTTGGCGGCATCGCGGTGCAACCAACGCTGGGCCGCCTGCATCACGCTGGCGTCGAGCTTGAGTTTGTCTGCTTCTTGCTGCATCACAGCGCGCACATTGCGGGCGTATCCGGCCATCACTTCGTAGCGGTTGGCGATCAGCGCCTCCAGGGTCTTTTCGTCGGCCACAGGGCGGATGTCGCCATAGGCCAAGCGCGGAGGCGTCTTTTTGACGGTGGCCAGGCCCAGGATTTCGAGTGTGCGGATGTACAACCAGCCGATGTCGAACTCATAAGGCTTGACCGACAGCTTGGCCGATGTGGGGTAGGTGTGGTGGTTGTTGTGCAACTCTTCACCCCCGATCAGGATGCCCCACGGCGAGATGTTGGTGCTGGCGTCGTGCGCCTCAAAGTTGCGGTAACCCCAGTAGTGGGCTGCACCGTTGATGATGCCGGCGGCCGTGATCGGGATCCAGGCCATTTGAACCGCCCAAACGGTCAGGCCCAAAAAGCCAAACAGCGCCACATCGATGATCAACATCAAGGCCACGCCTTGCCAGGAAAAGCGGGTGTACAGGTTGCGCTCGATCCAGTCATCGGGTGTGCCGTGACCGTAGCGTTGCAGCGTTTCCTTGTTTTTGGATTCCTTGCGGTAAAGCTCGGCACCCGAAAACAAGACAGTTTTGATGCCGTGCACATGCGGGCTGTGCGGGTCTTCAGCTTGCTCGCACTTGGCGTGGTGCTTGCGGTGAATGGCAGCCCACTCCTTGGTCACCTGGCCCGTGGTCAGCCACAGCCAAAAACGGAAAAAGTGCGAAGGAATAGCGTGCAGATCCAAAGCACGGTGCGCTTGGTGCCGATGCAGAAAAATGGTCACACTGGCGATGGTGATGTGGGTCAGGGCCAAGGTGATCAGCACCATTTGCCACCACGAAAAATCGAACAGGCCGTGGCCCATCCAGTGAATCACCGCTTCCAAAAAAGCCCAATCAGGCAAAAACATGAGTCCGTCTTTCTACTGGAGCCTGAGATCAGGCAATCGTTCGATTTTAAGTTTGCTGTCCAAAAAAGGACAGCGATTTCAATCGGACAAGGAATAAAAGGATTAAAAATAATTACTTTTTAAACCAAGCAGCGGCAAAAAAACCGTCCGTGGCATGGCGGTGAGGCCACAAGCGCAGGAATGTACCGCTTGAGCGCTCACCCGTCGACTCATCACCGGCAAGTGCCGGAGAGCACAAGCTGGCAGCGTCGGGCACCTTGAGCCGTTCAAGCTCTTGGGCCACATTGAGGGGAACAAAGTCGGGGTTGGCAGCACTGAAGGCTTGCGCGATCAGCTCGTTTTCTTCGGGCAGCATGCTGCAGGTGGCATACACCAAGCGACCGCCCGACTTGACCATGCGCGAGGCACTTTGCAAGATGGCTTGCTGTTTCTCGGTCAACTCCTGCATAGCTTGGGGCTTTTGGCGCCATTTCAAGTCGGGGTTGCGTCGCAAGGTGCCCAGACCCGAACAGGGCGCATCGACCAGCACGCGGTCAATCTTGCCTGCCAGGCGCTTGACGCGGTCATCGCGCTCATGGGCAATGGCCGCCGGGTGCACATTCGACAAACCGCTGCGGGCCATGCGAGGTTTGAGCGCATCCAGGCGGTGGCCCGACACGTCAAACGCGTACAAACGGCCCGTGCTGCGCATGGCCGCGCCCAACGCCAGCGTCTTGCCGCCTGCACCGGCGCAAAAGTCCACCACCATCTCGCCCCGGTGGGCGTCCACCAGCAAGGCCAAAAGCTGCGAGCCTTCGTCTTGCACTTCGATGGCGCCTCGGGTGAAGGCGTCGGTTTTTTGCAGGGCAGGCTTGCCTTGCAAGCGCAGACCCCAAGGCGAATAAGGGGTGGGTTCAGCGGCAATGCCTGCTTGGGCCAGCTCTTTTTGGATCTCGCCGCGCTTGGCATTGAGCATGTTCACGCGCAAGTCCAGCGTTCCCGGTTGCTGCAGGTGTTCGGCCAGCACCCAGAAATCGTCACCCAATTGGGCCTGCAGGGCTTGCGCCATCCACTCGGGCAGGTTGTGGCGGTGCGGGGCCATCAGGGCGTCGGCCGGAATGGCGTCGCAGGTGGCCAGCCATTTTTTCTCAGTGTCGTTCAGGGCGGAGGCCAAGAAATCGCGTGGGCCGAAAAAGCCCAAAATCGCCAGCTTGCGCTCTTTGGGGCCAGAGCCCGAACGGGCCAGTTGCTCAAACAACAGCTTTTTGCGCAACACGGCAAAGGCGGTTTCAGCCAAGGTGGCGCGTTCGCGGGGCCCCAAGGCACGGTGTTGACGGAAATAACGCGACACGACAGCGTCGGCGGGATGTTCAAATTGGAGGACCAGCCTGACCAAATCGGCGCAGGCGTCTAAAAGGGCTTTTGGATGCATAGGGGGTGCATTGTCCCATCCCCGACCCTTAGACAGACACAGACCACAGGAAAGACATGTCAGAAGCACTGCCACCGATGATCGAGACGCCCAAAGGCCTATACCGCCATTACAAAGGCGGCCAATACCGCGTGCTGGGCACTGTGCGCCACAGCGAAGACTTGCAGCCCATGACGCTGTACCAAGCCCTCTATGGCGAACAGGGTCTGTGGGTGAGGCCCGCCGCCATGTTTGCCGATGTGGCCGAGTTCAATGGAAAAGTTCAACCGCGCTTTGAACGCATTGGCGATTGAGCTAAAAACTGAGCGACCGCCTGCGGATAAATCAAGTGTTCTTGGGTGAGCACCCGCGCAGCCAGGGTGTCGGAGTTGTCACCCGGTAGCACCGGCACCACCGCCTGCGCCAAGATGGGGCCGTGGTCCAGGTCGGCCGTGACCTGGTGCACCGTGGCACCGGCAAAACGGCAACCGGCATCGATCGCCCGCTGGTGTGTGTTCAGCCCAGGAAAAGCAGGCAACAAAGACGGGTGGACGTTGAGCAAGCGCCCGGCGTAATGGGCCACAAAACCACGGGTCAGGATGCGCATGAAGCCCGCCAACACCACCAGCGCGGGCGCATGCCGGTCGATTTCGGCCATCAAGGCGGCATCAAAGTCTTCGCGGTTGGCAAACGCCTTGTGGTCCAGCACGGCGGTGGCAATGCCGTGATCCTTGGCAAAGTCCAAACCTTGAGCATCGGCCCGGTTGCTCAGCACAGCGGCCACTTGGGCGTTCAGTCGCTCGGCCCAGCGGCCCAGCTCTGCAGCACGCACGATGGCGGCCATGTTGGAGCCCGAGCCCGAAATCAGAATGACGATGTTTCTCATGAAGGGCTGGATTATCCCCGCTGGCCTTGTACATCAAGGCATTTGTCGCACCAAGGACAAGTCCAAACAGGCTGCGCGTGATAAAAAGCACGACCGTTTGATTTTGAGAGAGCACCCCATGGATTTGGCATTCACCCCCGACGAACTCGCGTTCCGCGACGAGATCCGCACTTGGGTCAAGGCAAACTTGCCCGCAGACATTGCACAAAAAGTGCACAGCGCCATGCGCCTGACCCGCGAGGACATGCAGCGCTGGGCCAAAATTTTGGGCAAAAAAGGCTGGCTGGGATGGGGTTGGCCCACGCAGTTTGGTGGCCCCGGCTGGACCGCCGTGCAAAAGCATTTGTTTGAAGAAGAATGCGCCTTGGCTGGCGCACCCCGCGTCGTGCCCTTTGGCCCGGTGATGGTGGCCCCGGTGATCATGGCCTTTGGCAACGCCGAGCAACAGCAGCGCTTTTTGCCCGGCATCGCCAGCGGCGATGTCTGGTGGAGCCAGGGCTACAGCGAACCGGGCTCGGGCTCGGACTTGGCTTCGCTCAAAACCCGTGCCGAGCGCGTGGGTGACAAATACATCGTCAACGGCCAAAAAACCTGGACGACCTTGGGCCAATACGGCGAGTGGATTTTCTGTCTGGTGCGCACCAGCAACGAAGGCAAGCCACAGACCGGTATTTCCTTCCTGCTGATCGACATGAAGTCGCCCGGCATCACCGTGCGCCCCATCAGGCTGCTCGATGGCGAGTGCGAGGTCAACGAGGTCTGGTTTGACAACGTCGAAGTGCCCGCCGAGAACTTGGTGGGCGAGGAAAACAAAGGCTGGAACTACGCCAAGCACCTGCTGGCCCACGAGCGCACCAACATCGCCGACGTGAACCGCGCCAAGCGCGAGCTGGAGCGCTTGAAGCGCATCGCCAAAGCCGAAGGCGTCTACGACGACCTGCGCTTCCGTGACGAAATCGCCAAACTTGAAGTGGACATCGTGGCACTGGAGATGCTGGTGCTCCGCGTCCTGTCCGCCGAAAAGTCCGGCAAAAACTCACTCGACATCGCGGGCCTGCTCAAGATCAAGGGCAGCGAAATTCAGCAGCGCTACACCGAGCTGATGATGCAAGCCGCAGGCCCCTTCGCACTGCCCTTCATCTTCGAAGCCATGGACGCGGGTTGGCAAGGCAACTTCCCAGGCGGCGTGGTGGCCAACGCGCCATTGGCGGCCAACTACTTCAACATGCGCAAGACCACCATTTACGGCGGCAGCAACGAAGTGCAACGCAACATCGTCGCCCAGACAGTTCTGGGTTAAGGAGACACACATGGATTTCGATTTTTCTGACGACCAAGAACAACTGCGCGACGCGGTGCGCAAATGGGTGGACAAGGGTTACGACTTTGACCGCCGCCGCGCCATCGCGGCGGCGGGCGGTTTTGACCGCGCCGCTTACGGCGAAATGGCCGAGCTCGGTTTGACTGGCCTTTATGTGAGCGAAGAGCATGGCGGAATGGGCATGGGTCCGACCGAAGCCATGGTCACCATGGAAGAACTCGGCCGAGGCATCGTGCTCGAACCGCTGACCCAAACCCTGATCTGCAGCGCCACCCTGCAAACCCACGCCCCTGCAGCCTTGCAAACCGCTTGGCTGCCCCGCATGGCGGCAGGTGAAGCCATCGTGGTGTTGGCCCAGCAAGAACGCGGCGCCCGTTACCAACTGGGCCGCTGCGCGGCTGTGGCCACCGAGTCGAACGGTGCATGGTCTGTCAGCGGCACCAAGAGCGTGGTGGCTCTGGGCGACCAGGCCGATGCCTTCGTGGTGCCTGCCACGGTGAATGGACACATCGCCCTGTTTTTGGTCGAGCGCAGCGCCAACGGCGTGAGCACCCAAGCCTATGGCACGCAAGATGGCTCTCGCGCTGCCGAAGTGGTGTTGAACAAGGCCGCCGCGCAGCTGATCACGCTGAACGGCTTGACCGCTTTGGAAGAGGCCGTGGACATCGGTATCGCCTGCACGTGCGCCGAAGCTGTGGGCGTGATGGACAAAACCTTGGCCATCACCGTGGACTACATGAACACGCGCAAGCAGTTCGGCGTGAACATCGCCAGCTTCCAGGCCCTGCGTCACCGCGTGGCGGACATGAAGATGCAGCTGGAGCTGGGCCGCTCGATGAGCTACTACGCGAGCCTGAAGCTGCATGCACCCGCCGACGAACGTCGCCGAGCGCTTGCCCGCGCCAAGTACCAGCTGGGCGTGTCCATGCGCTTCATTGGCCAGCAAGCGGTGCAGCTGCACGGCGGCATTGCCGTCACCGACGAGTACATCGTGAGCCATTACTTCAAGAAATTGACGCAGCTGGACATGACATTTGGCGACACATTGCACCAGCTGGGCGAAGTGTCGGCCCGCATGCAGGAGACAGCGGGCGTGTTCGCCTGATCCGATCAACGAATCCCAGCAAGGTGGGAGGGCGGCGCGGGTCGGGCGATGCGGCAAAGCGAAGCGCCTCTGCGCCCGAAACGCCCCGCCCTCTCACCTTGCGGCCCAATACCTGAATTCTCACTCCGCCTCGCGCACCCGCAAAAAAGAAGCAAAACGCGGCAAGCCTGATGGCGTGCGATCACGGAAGCGGTAAGTGACCCATGCCCCCACCGGTGGTGGTTCGCGGCGCAGCGCATCACTCAGGCCCGAACCCAAAGCAAAACGCTGACCGGACGGCATCTGGAGCAGCAAAGCGCCCGTCATGCCCGCCAAACGGCCCTTGCCAGACTGGTGCCCCACCACCAAGCCTTCCTCGTCCAACTCGGATTTGAGCTTGTACAGTGCATCGCTGCGGCCCGGCCGCCACAAGGCATCGGCCCGGTGCAGCATGAGGCCCTCACCCCCTTGTTGCACAGTGCTGTGCAACAGGGCCTGCAAAGCCCTGGCGTCTTTCACCTCAAGTTGCGCCACGGGCAAAAGCCAAGGCAGATTCGCCTGGGCCAGGGCAGTCGCCACAAAGCGCACCCGCTCCGCAAACGGGGCGACATGCCCCGGTGCGTCAAACACCAAGTACTTCACCTCACGCCAGGCCGTGTCGTCAGGCTCAGACTGACGCACCACGCCCGACAGCCTGTCAAACGTCCCGCGCCCGATCCACAACTCACCGTCCAACGCCACTTGGGGCAAGGCCAACAGGAACCAACTCGGGGCCGCAATGGCCCGCCCACTGCGAAAGCGCAACACCTGGCCATCCCAAACCGCCCGCACACCGTCCAACTTTTCACTCACCAAAAAACCTTGCGGTGACCGCGCATGGGGCCAAAACAGGGCCAGCTGCACTGGGGTGGCCGTGGCGGCTGGATTGGCACGGGCCAGGGGCGCCAGCCAGCCCCCCAAAACCAACGTCAACAAGACATGGCGACGAGAAGGTGGTGCGCCCTTCGAGCCGTTCTGCTCCAACACCAAAGCGTCGTTTGGCGCCGTGCCGTGCGTCACCGGCTCGGCCAGATCATGGCGACGCGCCGAGCTTGGAGTTGGTGTGTGCATGAAATGCCTCCCTGAGAGTTCCAGACCACTAAATATGATCCTTTTGTATTCAGGAAGCCATGATGCGGTGCTTTGAGCACCCGTGCAAGCAAAACCTGCAGCCGTTGCCCTCAGGCCATCAAGCGCGAGCCCTTGGGCACATGCGCCATCAAGAAGGCCATTTGGTCACTCAGGATGCGGCGGTTGCGCAGGATGAAGTCTTCCCAGAGGCTGGGCACATAAGGCGCATACAACAGGGGCATGCTGGCCTGCTCGGGCGTGCGGTTGCTTTTGCGGTGGTTGCAGGAACGGCAGGCGGTCACCACATTCATCCAGTGGTCAGGGCCACGTTGCGCCAGCGGGACGATATGCTCGCGGGTCAGTTCCGACTCGTGAAAATGCCCACCGCAATAAGCGCAAACCTGGCGGTCACGCACAAACAATTTGGTGTTGGTCAAGCCGGATCGCAAATCAAACGGGTTGATGCGCGGCACGCCTTGGGTGCCGATGATGCTGTTGACGGTGATGATGGATTGCTGGCCTGTGAGCGCGTTGTGACCGCCGTGAAAAACCGCCAATTGCTGACCAGCCTCCCAGCGCACCTCGTCGGCGGCGTAATGGGTGACGGCTTGCTCCAGCGTGATCCACGATTGCGGCAAGCCTTGGGCCGAGAGTTTCAAAACCTTCACAGACGCCTCCATCCAACAGTTCAAAAACCACTGACACGAAAAGTTCCGTCTCGATCTGTTTGCCTGAGGCTGGCTGCCACAGTCGGAAAGATCGGGCTCAGTCACAATATACCCTCTTACACCGACAATTCCGTGAAAGCTGGCGCTTGGACCAGATCAGCGGCAGGACATCACCAGCGACATGAAGGTTTACCGAGGCTTCCACCATCCCGATCTGGCCCCCGCTTGCGCCTTGACGATCGGCAACTTTGACGGCGTGCACCGTGGTCACCAGGCCATGCTGGCCCTGCTGCGCAGCGAAGCGGCCCATCGGGGCGTGTCCAGCTGCGTGATGACCTTCGAGCCGCACCCGCGTGACTTCTTTGCCAAGGCCCTCCACCAGCCCGATCTGGCCCCGGCCCGGATCGCCACGATGCGCGACAAACTGCAGGAACTGGAGCGCTGCGGCGTGGACCAAGTGGTGGTGGTGCCCTTTGACGCTCGGCTGGCCAGCCAGTCACCCCAAGACTTCATTGAGCTGGTGCTGGTGCAAGGTCTGGGGGTGCGCTATGTGCTGGTGGGGGATGATTTTCGGTTTGGTGCCAAGCGCGTGGGCGACTACGCCATGCTCGACGCGGCCGGACAAAACTTGGGCTTTGACGTGGCCCGCATGAACAGCTACGAAGTTCGCGGCCTGCGCGTGTCCAGCTCTGCCGTGCGCGGTGCGCTGGCCAAAGGCGACCTGCCGGCAGTGCAAGCCCTGCTCGGCCGCCCTTACAGCATCAGCGGCCATGTGGTGCATGGGCGCAAGCTGGGCCGTGAATTGGCTGCCTCAGCCGAAGGCGCCGGCGACGGCTTTCGCACCCTGAATTTGCGCTTCTCGCACTGGAAGCCCGCGGCCAGCGGCATCTTTGTGGTCGAGGTGCATGGCCTGGCCGATCAGCCCTTGAAGGGGGTGGCCAACCTGGGCATCCGCCCCTCGCTCGACCCAAATGACGTCAATGGCGGTCGCGTGCTGCTGGAGACCCATGCCTTCGACTGGCCGACGCATCTGGGGGCTGAGGGGGGCTACGGTAAAATCATTCGCGTGGACTTGCTGCATAAATTACACGACGAACTCAAGTACGACGGTTTGGACGCCCTGACAAAGGGCATCGCCAAAGACTGCGACGACGCACAGGCGTGGTTTGCTTCGCGCCATGGTGAAACCAGCCGCCAAACCACCCGCGACCGAATTTGACGCTCTGGCCCTCGTTTGCTGCCCTTCGACAGGCTCAGGGCGAACGTCAAAACGGCCCCCTACCCTTTTCTCTCCGAACGGCTCAGCCGCTTGGGCTGAGCTTGTCGAAGCCTTCTCGACTTGACGCACCATGACCGACCCAATCCAGAACCCCGACACCCGCATCAACATGATGGACACCCCGTTTCCGATGCGCGGCGACCTGCCCAAACGCGAGCCGGGCTGGGTGAGCGACTGGAACGACGGCGGTTTGTACAAAAAACTTCGAGTTGCGCGGCAAGGCGCGCCGCTGTTCGTGCTGCACGACGGTCCGCCCTACGCCAACGGCAAGCTGCACATCGGCCACGCCCTGAACAAAGTGCTCAAAGACATGATCGTCAAGTCCAAGCAACTCGCTGGCTTTGACGCGCAGTACATCCCCGGATGGGATTGCCATGGCTTGCCGATCGAAAACGCGATTGAAAAACTGCACGGCCGCAAACTGTCCAGAGACGACATGCAGGCCAAGAGCCGCGCTTTTGCCACCGAGCAAATCGGCCAACAGCGCGAAGACTTCAAGCGCTTGGGCGTGCTGGGCGACTGGGAGCGGCCCTACCGCACCATGGACCCGGCCAACGAAGCCGGCGAAATCCGCGCCTTCAAGCGCGTGATCGAGCGCGGCTTTGTGTACCGGGGTCTGAAACCGGTGTACTGGTGCTTTGACTGCGGTTCCTCATTGGCCGAATTCGAGATCGAGTACCAAGACAAGCAAAGCGACACCCTGGACGTGGCCTTTGAAACCGACGACGCTGCCAAGTTGGCCGACGCCTTTGGCCTCAAGTCACTGCCCGCAGGCCAAAGCGGGTTTGCCGTGATCTGGACCACCACCGCCTGGACCATCCCCGCCAACCAGGCCCTGAACGCCCACCCTGAGCTGACTTATGCGCTGGTGCAAACCGACAAGGTCTGCCTGGTGCTGGCCGAGTCGCTGGTGGGCAAATGCCTGGAGCGCTTTGGCCTGCAAGGCGGCACCGTGCTGGCCACCGCCAAAGGCACGGCGCTGGGCGGCCTGAATTTCCGCCACCCGTTGTATGACATCGACGCGGGCTACCGACGCCTGTCCCCCGTGTACCTGGCCGAATACGTCAGCGACAGCGACGGCACGGGCCTGGTGCACTCCTCGCCCGCTTACGGCGTGGACGACTTCAACTCCTGCATCGCCAACGGCCTGAAGTACGACGACATCCTGAACCCGGTGCAAGGCAACGGCACCTATGCCGAAGACTTCCCGCTGTTTGGCGGGCTGCACATCTGGAAAGCCATTCCGGTGGTGCTGGACGCGCTGCGCAATGCGGGCCGATTGCTGTCCACCGTGACCATCACCCACAGCTACCCGCACTGCTGGCGTCACAAAACCCCCGTGATCTACCGCGCCGCCGCCCAATGGTTTGTGCGCATGGACGAGGGTGAAGGCGTGTTCACGAAGGACAAAGCCCCCAAAACCCTGCGCCAGCTGGCCTTGGACGCGATCGAGCAAACCCGGTTCTACCCCGAAAACGGCAAGACCCGCCTGCGCGACATGATCGCCAACCGCCCTGACTGGTGCATCTCTCGCCAACGCTCTTGGGGCGTGCCCGTGCCTTTTTTCCTGCACAAAGACAGCGGCGAGCTGCACCCGCGCACCATGGAAATCTTGGATTTGGCCGCTGACATGGTTGAAAAAGGTGGCATCGAGGCCTGGAGCCGCGTGACCGTCGAGGAGATTTTGGGTGAGCAGGACGCGCCGCACTACACCAAGAGCACCGACATTTTGGAAGTCTGGTTCGACTCCGGCTCCACCTTCCAGCATGTGCTGCGCACCAGCCACAAAGACGCTTATGGCGTAGCACCCTTCCATGCCGAGGGGCCTGAAGCCGATCTGTACCTCGAAGGCCACGACCAACACCGCGGCTGGTTCCACAGCTCGCTGCTGCTGGGCTGCGCGTTGTATGGTCGCGCGCCTTACCGGGGCCTCTTGACCCACGGCTTTGCCACCGACGGCCAAGGCCGCAAGATGAGCAAGTCGCTGGGCAACACGGTGGACCCGCAAACCATCACCTCCAAAATGGGTGCAGAAATTGTGCGCCTGTGGGTGGCCAGCACCGACTACTCGGGCGACCTCAACATCGACGACAAGATCCTGGCCCGCGTGGTGGACTCTTATCGCCGCATCCGCAACACGCTGCGCTTCTTGATGGCCAACGTGAGCGACTTCGACCCGGCGCAAGATGCCGTGCCCGATGACCAGCTTCTGGAAATCGACCGCTTTGCACTGGCCCGCGCCGCGCAACTGCAAGCCGACATCCGCGCCCACTTTGACGCGTACGAATTCCACCCCGTGGTCTCCAAGCTGCAAATTTATTGCTCGGAAGACTTGGGCGCGTTCTATCTGGACGTGCTCAAAGACCGCCTCTACACCACGGCCCCCAAGTCGCTGGCCCGTCGCAGCGCGCAAACCGCGCTCTACCGCATCACCCACGGCATGTTGCGCTGGATGGCCCCGTTCCTGTCGTTCACGGCAGAAGAAGCTTGGACAACTTTCGGCACCTCGGAATCCATCTTCTTGGAAACCTTCAGCGAATTCGGTGCGGCGGGTGACGCTCAAAACATCGCCCTTTTGGCCAAGTGGTCGCGCATCCGCGAGGTCCGCGACCTGGTGAACAAAGACATTGAAAACCTGCGTGCGGCCGGGAAAGTGGGCGCATCGCTGCAAGCCGAAATCACCTTGACCGCGCCTGCTGCTGACCACGCCCTGCTGGCCAGTTTGGGCGCAGACATCAAGTTCGTCTTCATCACGTCCAAAGTCACTTTACAGGCAGGCGACTCCCTTGTGGTGCAAGTGGCGGTCAGTCAGGCTGTGAAGTGCGAGCGCTGCTGGCACTACGCCGACGACGTGGGCCACAACGCCGACCACCCCACGATTTGCGGGCGCTGCGTGAGCAATTTGCATGGCGCTGGCGAAACCCGCTTGGTGGCCTGAAGCTGACCCACCCCAAGGACCCACACCCATGGCCAACAAACTCAAAAACAACAACCGCCCCAGCCTGTGGGTCTGGCTGGGCATTGCCCTGTTGGTGCTGCTGATCGACCAGTTCACCAAGGTGCTGGTGCTGGGCGCTTTTCAGTTGGGCGACAGCACGCCCATCACCTCTTTTTTCAATTTGGTGCGGGTGCACAACCATGGCGCAGCGTTCTCGTTTCTGGCGGGCGCAGGTGGCTGGCAACGCTGGTTTTTCACCGGCATTGGCGTGGCTGCGGCCATCTTCATGGTCTGGATGCTGCGTGCTCACCCCGGTCAAAAACTGTTCAGTCTGGCCATTGCCCTGGTCTTGGGCGGTGCCATTGGCAACGTGATCGACCGCCTGCTGCACGGCTACGTGGTCGACTTTCTCGACTTTTACTGGGGCACTTGGCACTTTCCGGCCTTCAACGTGGCCGACGCTGGCATCAGCGTGGGCGCGGCCCTGCTGATCCTGGACGAAATCCTGCGCGTGCGTCGCGGGCGTTGAATTTTGTTAAGCTGTTGGACTTGATTGAAAAACGGAGACACCCATGCCCGGATTGCTGCCCCACATCGACCCCGATGGTCTGCTTGAGTTTTCGGTGGTCTACACCGACCGTGCCCTGAACCACATGTCCAAGCGTTTTGGCGGCGTGATGACCGACATCTCGCGCATGCTCAAAACCGTCTACGGTGCACACTCGGTCGCCCTGGTGCCCGGCAGCGGCACCTTTGGTATGGAGTCGGTGGCCCGGCAATTTGCCACCAACCAACATGTCATGGTGATCCGCAATGGCTGGTTCAGCTACCGCTGGACGCAAATCTTTGACATGGGTCAGATTCCCAAGAGCCACAGCGTACTCAAGGCCCGCCGCGTGTCCGAGTCGTCACAAGCCGCCTGGGTCCCAGCCCCAATTGAGCAAGTCAAAGCCGCCATTGCTTCAGAAAAACCTGCACTGGTGTTTGCCCCGCACGTCGAAACCTCAGCCGGCATGATCCTGCCCGACGACTACCTCAAGGCCGTATCCGATGCGGTGCACGCGGTGGGCGGCCTGTTTGTACTTGACTGCATCGCCTCGGGCGCTATGTGGGTGGACATGCAAGCCACGGGGGTGGATGTGTTGATCAGCGCCCCACAAAAAGGCTGGAGCAGCTCGCCTTGCTGCGCCATGGTCATGCTGAGCGAACGCGCCCGCCAAGCGATTGACAGCACCACCAGCACCACCTTCGCCATGGACCTGAAAAAGTGGCTGCAAGTGATGGAGACCTACGAAAGTGGTGGCCACATGTACCACACCACCTTGCCCACCGATGCGCTCCAGCGCCTCCAAGAGACCATGCTGGAGACCGAAGCCTATGGCTTTGCCAAAGTGCGCGACGAGCAAATGGCGCTGGGTCGCCAAGTTCGCTCCTTGCTGCTGGAGCACGGCTTCCCCAGCGTGGCAGCGCCCGGTTTTGAAGCCCCTGGTGTCGTGGTCAGCTACACCACCGACCCTGAGATCCAGAGCAGCAAAAAGTTTTTGGCGCTGGGCCTGCAAACCGCCGCGGGTGTGCCCCTGCAGTGCGACGAGCCTGCCGACTTCCGCACCTTCCGCATGGGCTTGTTTGGTCTGGACAAATGGCACCAGGTGCCTCGCACACTGCAGCAACTGAGCGATGCGCTGCAAACCATTGCCCCCAAGGCCAAGCTGGCGGCCTGAGCCTCGGCCTAGACCGGCCACAAAAAAACCGCTGACCTTGGGCCAGCGGTTTTTTTTCATTCCACGCCGTGTGAATAGGCATCCGGCGCCTAAGCACCGTCAACCAAACTTCACAAAGTGATGATGGTGCAACCCGTGGTCTTGCGGGCTTCCAGCGCGATGTGGGCGTCTTGGATGTTGGCCAGCGGGAAAGTCTGGTCAATGTGGATCTTCACCTTGCCACTGGTCACGGCCTCAAACAGGTCATCGGCCATCTCTTGCGTGCTTTCGCGCGTGGTGATGTGGCTGAACAGGGTTTGGCGCGTCACATAGATCGAGCCCTTGGGTCCGAGAATGCCTGGGGCAAACGGCGCGACAGGGCCTGAGGCATTGCCAAAACTGGCCATCAAACCCAAGGGTGACAGGCAGTCGAGTGACTTGTCCCAGGTGTCTTTGCCCACCGAGTCGTACACCACTTTGACGCCCTTGCCGCCTGTAATCTCTTTGACCTTGGCCTGAAAATCATCGGTGGAATAGTTGATGCAGAACTCCGCGCCATTGGCCAGGGCCAAAGCACACTTGGCGTCACTGCCTGCCGTGCCGATCAAGCGCAGGCCCAAGGCCTTGGCCCACTGACAAGCGATCAGGCCCACGCCCCCCGCTGCAGCGTGAAACAGCACAAAGTCACCGGCCTTCAGGCCACCTTGGGGCTGCGTGCGCTTGAGCAGGTATTGCGCTGTCAGGCCTTTGAGCATCATGGCCGCGCCGGTCTCGAACGAGATCGCATCGGGCAGTTTGCACACGCACTTGGCGGGCATCACGCGCACTTCACAGTAGCTGCCGGGAGGCTGGCTGGCATAGGCAGCGCGGTCGCCCACTTTCAGGTGCGTCACGCCCTCGCCCACGGCTTCGACCACACCCGAGGCTTCCATGCCCAACTTGAGGGGCATGGGCAGTGGGTACAAACCACCGCGCTGGTAAACGTCGATGAAGTTCAGGCCGATGGCCTTGTGGCGGATGCGGATCTCGCCGGAGCCAGGTTCGCCGACCGTCACGTCAACGAGCTTCATGACTTCGGGACCACCATTCTGGTCAATCTGGACTGCAAGGCTCATGGAAATCTCCTGTAGGTTTGATGGTGAACAACTTGCCACTTTGCCACGAATCATGTCTCCCAGCCGGGAACAGGGGCGGTGAAGGGACAGTTTGGTGACAGCGGGAAAACCCGAATGCCGCTACATTGCCCCATGTCCCAAAAACTTTCGCCCGTGACCGCTTTGCTGCTGACGGTCCCCCCTTTGCTGTGGGCGGGCAATGCCGTGGTGGGCCGACTGGTCGGCGACTTGGTGCCGCCCATCACACTGAACTTTTTACGTTGGTCCGTGGCCTTGTTCATTTTGTTGCCCTTGGCGGCATGGGTTCTGCGACGCAGCAGCGGCCTGTGGCAACACTGGCGGCGTTTTGCACTGCTCAGTTTGCTGGGCGTGGGTTGCTACAACGCGCTGCAATACCTGGCGCTGCAAACCTCCACCCCGTTGAATGTGACCCTGGTGGCCGCCAGTGGCCCCGTCTGGATGCTGGGCATTGGGGCGTTGTTCTTTCAGGCGCCGGTGCGGCGCGCTCAGGTTTTTGGCGCTGTGCTCTCGATTCTTGGCGTGTTGGTGGTGTTGTCGCGGGGCGACTGGACACAACTCATGGCGGTGCGTTTGGTGGTGGGCGATGTGTTCATTTTGCTGGCCACGGCCTGCTGGTCTTGGTACAGCTGGTTGCTCACCCGCAAGGACGAGCCCGAAGCCATACGCAACGACTGGGCGGCCTTTCTGCTTGCACAGGTGGTGTTCGGCTTGGCCTGGTCGGGCTTGTTTGCGGGCATGGAATGGGGCCTGACCGACGCCCACATCCGCTGGGGCTGGCCCCTGCTCGCGGCGCTGGCCTTTGTGGCGGTGGGCCCGGCCGTGCTGGCCTACCGCTGCTGGGGATTGGGTATCCAAAGGGCAGGACCAGCAGTGGCCGGCTTTTTTGCCAACCTCACACCGCTGTTTGCAGCAGTGCTGTCGGCTGCATTTCTGGGTGAACTGCCGCACCTGTACCACGTGGCCGCATTCGCGCTGATTGTGGGTGGGATCGTGGTGTCGGCGAGGCAATAGCGCACAAGGGTCGTGCGCATCGGCATCCAAGTCTGCTGAAGTTGATTCTGGCTGCCAGCACAGGCGACCATTTTGCAAAAGACTTCTTGCAAAATGGGGGACTTTTGCGGTGCGTCGGAGGTTGCGGCTGATGGCTCCAACGCGGTCATTACGTTGGCCCTTTCAACTCGAAAAAGCATGACCACCGATAAAAAAAGTCCCTTTCACAGAATTTTTCGACTTCCCAGGTACTGTCTTTGTTTTTTCCCTCAAAATCACAGGAATGACCATTCATGGAATGTGCCTTAGCAGTGGCTGCGCGGCGTAGGAATGGGCGAACTGAATTGATTGAAAAAATGCGAGCTGAACGATGAACAAACAACACAAGATCGTCATCGTGGGTGGCGGCGCTGGGGGACTGGAACTCGCAACCCGACTGGGACATGCCTATGGCCGAAACCAGCGTGCGCTGGTCACCCTGGTCGACAAAAACCGCACGCACATTTGGAAGCCCAAGCTGCATGAAATCGCATCGGGCAGCATGGACCTGGGCGACCACCAAGTGGATTACATGGCCCAAGCCCATTGGAATCACTTTACTTTTCGCATCGGTGAGCTCACGGGACTTGACCGGTCTCAAAAAACCATTGAGCTCGCACCTTATTTGGATGAAGATGGCGCCGCTGTCACACCCACTCAGCGCATCAGCTACGACACGCTGGTGATTTGCATCGGCAGCTTGAGCAACGACTTTGGCACCCAGGGCGTCAAAGAGTTCGCGCTGAAGTTGGAAACGCAACACGACGCCAAGTCATTTCATTCCAAGATGGTCAATGCGTGTATCCGCGCACACAACCAATTGGAAGTCATCCACAAACGTCAATTGCACGTGGCCATCATCGGCGCGGGTGCCACAGGCGTCGAGCTGGCCGCAGAGCTGCACCGCACCACGCGCGAGGTGGTGGCATTTGGCTTGGACCGCATTGATGTGGACAAGGACATCAAAGTCAGCTTGATCGAGGCGGCCGACCGGATATTGCCTGCTTTACAGCCACGCATGTCTCAAGCCACAGAGAAACTCCTCTCCCATCTGGGTGTCCAAGTCCTCACCAGCTCGAAGGTGATGGAGGTCACGCCCACCGGCATTCGCTTGGCCGATGGACGCGAGATCGAATCTGAGCTGGTGGTCTGGGCTGCAGGGGTGAAAGCACCAGATTTTTTGAAAGACTTCAGCGGGCTTGAAACCAACCGCCTCAACCAGTTGGTCGTGTTTGATACGCTGCAAACCACGCGCGACCCCGATGTTTTTGCTTTAGGGGACTGCGCCGCCTGCCCCTGTTCAGATGCCGATGGCGGTCGGGCGGGCTTTGTCCCCCCGCGTGCGCAGGCAGCGCATCAGCAAGCCACGCACATGTTTCAGCAAATCAAACGCCGCATGGCCCATCAGCCCCTCAAAACCTACCGCTACAGAGACTTTGGCTCCCTGGTGTCGCTGGGTAAGTTCAGTACAGTCGGCAACATGATGGGCGGCTTGACAGGCAAGAGTCTGATGATCGAGGGTTACTTTGCCAAGCTCATGTACCTGTCTTTGTACAAACTGCATGAACTGGCCATCCACGGCCTCATCAAAACCACACTCTTTACCCTGTCGCGCATGATCACCAAACAAACCAACCCGACGGTGAAGCTGCATTGAGCCCCCCTGACCCGCGTCAATACGTGCCCGGATAGGCCCCCCCATCGGCCAACACGTTTTGGCCTGTCATGTATGCCGCGTGCTGGCTGCACAAGAAGGCGCAGATCGCACCAAACTCTTGCGGGTTGCCGTAGCGGCCTGCGGGAATTTGCGCTTGCTGGATCACGCGCAACTCTTCCACCGTCTTGCCCGCCTTTTGTGCCATGGCCGGCAAGGTCGAACGGATGCGGTCGGTGTCGAATTTGCCGGGCAACAAGTTGTTGATGGTCACGCCCTGCCCCGCGATTTTGCTGCGCGATGTGCCGGCCACAAAACCGGTCAGGCCACTGCGGGCGCCATTGGACAAGCCCAACACATCGATGGGCGACTTCACCGAACTGGAGGTGATGTTGACGATGCGGCCAAAGCCGCGTGCGGCCATGCCGTCCACCGTGGCCTTGATCAACTCAATAGGCGTGAGCATGTTGGCGTCAATGGCCTTGATCCAGGCATCCCGGTCCCAGTCACGGAAATCGCCAGGGGGCGGACCGCCGGCATTGGTCACCACAATGTCGTAGTCCTTGCCGGGGCCACCGGGCACGTTCCAGATGGCTTCGCGTCCGGCCTCGGTGGTGATGTCTTGCGCCACAGCAATCAGCTGAACTTTGCCCTGTGTCTCGGCACGCAAGTCGTCCACCGCTTTGTTCAGCACCTCGTCGCCGCGTGCCACCATGACCACGTTCACGCCTTCGAGCGCCAAGGCCCGTGCGCACCCCCAGCCCAAGCCTTTGCTTGCGCCACCCACCACAGCCCATTTGCCTGCAATGCCCAAGTCCATGTTGATCTCCTCAAGTTGATGCGATGTGGCCCTTTGGCCGCATCACGATGTACGGCCCCATGGCCGCGCTACGTGGTACGGCCCACCGGCCGCGTGACCCAAAACACACCGCTCAAAACCAAAACGGTTCCGGCGATGATCCATGCGTTGAAAGGTTCGCCCAAAATCCACACGCCCATCAGCAAGGTGGACATGGGACCGATCATGCCGGTTTGCGCCGTCAGGCCCGGCCCGATGCGTTCAATGGCCATCATGACCAGCAGCACGGGCAAAGCCGTGCACACCACAGCATTGAGCAGCGACAGCCAAAGCACTTGTTCGTGCACCTGCGACACCTCGAGTGGCCTGAGCAAGGCAAATTGCAACAGGCAAAAAACACAAGCGGCCGTGCTGGCCCAACCGGCCAAGCGCAAAGAACCCAAACGTTTGACCAACTCGCCGCTGTAGGTGAGGTACACCGCGTAGGTCACGGCGCTCAAGAACACCAACAGCGCACCCAAAGCGGCATTCGCGCCCGCCAAACTCAGCTCGTGTCCAAACACCACCAACACCCCAGAATAACTGATGGCCATGGCCACAGCTTGCCGCTGTGCAATGCTCTTTTTGTACAGAAACCAACCCAGCACCAACACCAAGGTGGGGTTGAGGTAAAGAATCAAGCGCTCGAGCGAAGCACTGATGTATTCCAGCCCCCAAAAGTCGAGAAAGCTTGACAGGTAATAACCTGAAAACCCCAAACCCAGCACGCCCAGCCAATCCTGCCGCTCTAGGGGCGCTTTGCCCCGGCCAGCCCACCACGCCATCAGTGCGAACATGGGCAGGGCCATCAGCATGCGCAGCATGAGCAAGGTCACAGCGTCTACGCCATAGCGGTACGCCAGCTTGACGATGATGGCCTTGCCGCTGAAGGCGATCGAGCCTGCAGCGGCCAGCAAAAGACCAGCGGTGAGCTGCGACGGGGGACTGCCCGACATCAAAAGCCGACGGCCTGGCCGTCGCGGCGCGGGTCGCTGGCGGCTTGGTAACCCTGCACTCCCGGATCGCCCATGCGCCAGATGAACTGACCTGCGCCAAAGTCTTGATAGGAGTCGTTGATGATGTCCAACTGGTGACCGCGTGCGATCAAGTCTTGCACGGTCTGGCCATTCATGGCAGATTCGACGTTGATGTTCAGGCCAGTGTTGTAACGCCAACGCGGCGCATCACAGGCGGTTTGTGGGTTCTGGCCGTAGTCGAGCATGCGCACCAGAGTTTGCATGTGGCCCTGAGGCTGCATGTTGCCGCCCATCACGCCGTAACTCATCACAGGCTGGCCGTCTTTGGTGAGGAAGGCTGGGATGATGGTCTGGAACGGCCGCTTGCCCGGCAACACGAGGTTGGCGGGGTTTTGGCCCTGCAGGTCGGTGCTGAAACCGTGGCCCCGGTTTTGCAGGCTGATGCCATACGTGGGCTCGACCACGCCCGAACCAAAGCCCATGTAGTTGCTCTGGATGAAACTGATCATCATGCCGTTTTCATCGGCCGCCGTAAGGTAAATCGTGCCACCCTTGACCGGATTGCCCGCCTTGAAGTCTTGCGCACGACGCATGTCGATCAGCTTGGCACGGCTGGCCAAGTAGGCCGGGTCCAGCATTTGCTCAGGCGGCAGCTCCATGAAGCGCGGGTCAGCCACATAACGGTAAACGTCGGCAAAGGCGAGTTTCATGGCTTCGATCTGCAGGTGCTGCGAATCGGCGCTGTCCACCTTGTGGCTGGCCAAATCAAAGTTGGACAGGATGCCTAAAGCGATCAAGGCGGCGATGCCCTGCCCGTTGGGCGGGATCTCGTGCAAGGTGTAACCCCGGTAGTCTTGCGCCATGGGCTTGACCCACTCGGGCTTGAAGTCGGCCAGGTCTTTCGCGGTGATGCTGCCGCCGTTGTCCTTGGCAAACTTTTCAATGGCTTCGGCAATTTCGCCGCCATACAGTGCCTGGCCTTTGGTGGCAGCAATGGCCCGGAGGCCACGCGCTGCGTTTTTGAACTGAAACAACTCGCCCACCTGCGGTGCACGTCCCCAGGGCAAAAAGCTCTGCGCAAATCCCGGTTCTGACTGCAGCTCGGGCGTTGCGGCTTCCCATTTTTGCTGCACCACCACCGGAATCAAATAGCCGCGCTCGGCCACCTCAATCGCAGGCTCCAGCAAATCGGCGAAGGGCAACTTGCCAAAACGCTCATTTAAGGCCACCCAGCCCGCGACCGCGCCGGGCACGCTGACCGAATCAAAGCCGCGCTTGGGCGGTGTTTTGGCATCGGTCCCGTATTTGCGGTGGAAGTAATCGGGCGTCCAGGTGGCCGGGGCCGGTCCGGAAGCGTTCAGGCCATGCAGCGCTTTGCCGTCCCAAAGGATGGCAAAGGCGTCCGAGCCCAGACCATTGCTGACCGGCTCGGTCAAGGTGATGACGGCGGCGGCGGCAATGGCCGCATCGACCGCGTTGCCGCCCTTGAGCATCATGCGCAGGCCTGCCTGCGCAGCCAGGGGGTGCGAAGTGGACACGATGTTGCGTGCAAACAGCGGCAAGCGGGTGCTGGTGTAGGGGAACTGGTAGTCGAAGTTCATGTCAGTCCAATGTGATTTTGCGATCGGTGATGATCTTTTTCCATTTGGCCGATTCGCTGGCCAACATGGTGGTGAACTGGGCGGGTGTGCCGCCCACCGGCTCAATGCCAAAGCGCAACAGCTTGTCCATCACTTCAGGGTCATTGAGCACCTGATTGGCCGCCGTGTTGATGCGGGTGACCACCTCGGCGGGCAGGTTTTTGGGGCCAAAAAAACCAAACCAGGTGTTGGACTCGTAGCCGGGTAAAACATCGGCGATGGCGGGGATGCCCGGTGCAAGCGCCGTGGGCTTGAGGGTGGTCACGCCCAGGGCACGCAAGCGGCCATCGCGCACGTGCGGCATGCCCGTGGGCAAGCTGTCAAACAGCACGTCCACTTTGCCCGAGATCAGGTCGGGGATGGCCAGTGCCGTGCCCTTGTAGGGGATGTGCACCACAAACACATCGGCCTGCGCCTTGAACAGCTCTGCCGACAACTGCACGATGGTGCCGTTGCCACTTGAGGCGTAGTTCAGGCGGCCGGGGTTTTTCTTGGCGTGGTCGATCCATTCCTTGACGGTTTTGGCGGGTGAGTTGTTGGGAACGAGCATGATGCTGGGTGCGTTGCCCAAATGGGCAATGGGCGTGAAGTCGCGCACCGCGTCGTAAGGCATGCGCGGGTTCAGGTTGGGGCCAATCGAGTGCGTGCTCGAGGTCGACAGCAGCAAGGTGTAACCATCGGGTGCGGCCTTGGCTGCGAGGTCCGAGCCCAGGGTGCCGCCTGCACCCGGGCGGTTTTCGACCACCAAAGTCTGGCCCAGTTTTTCGCTGATTTTTTGCGACAAGGTGCGGGCAAACAGATCGGTCGCGCCACCTGCTGGGAAGGGCACGATCAGGCGCACGGCTTTGCTGGGGTAGGTCTGCGCTTGGGCCAGGGCCAGGCTGGCCACGGCCAGGGTGGCGGCGCACAGGCCACGCCAGAGTTGTCGTTTTTTCATGGTGAAGTTCCTCAACCGCAGTCAGACGTAAAAATCGAAAAGCGATTGTCTCAGAGGCCATGCGCCTCTGCAGCACCCAAGTGACAAGGCCTCGGTCTTCTCAAGAAGGCAAAAAACCAAAGGCAACGGCCTCCGAAGAGGCCGTTGCAAAGGGGCACCAGGCCCTCTCAAACCCCAAGACGCGTCACTCTTCCACAAAAGCCTCTTGGCGCTTGGACTTGATGGAGGGCAAAGCCACAATGATCAAGAGCAGCAACGCTACAGCCAGCAAACTGGCCGACAAGGGGCGAGTGACGAACACGCTCCAGTCACCGCGCGACAAGAGCATGGCGCGGCGCAGGTTCTCTTCCATCATCGGGCCCAAAATGAAGCCCAACAGCAAAGGCGCAGGTTCCATGCCCAGCTTGATGAAGCCATAACCAATCACGCCAAACATGGCCACCATCCATATGTCCCAGGTGTTGTTGTTGGTCGAATACACCCCGATCGCACAGAACAGCACGATGGCCGGGAACAACCAGCGGTAAGGCACCGACAGCAACTTGATCCAGATGCCGATCAAGGGCAGGTTCAAGATGATGAGCATGGCGTTACCGATCCACATCGACGCGATCAGGCCCCAGAACAACTCGGGGTTGCTGGTCATGACCTGCGGACCAGGCTGGATGTTGTGGATCGTCATCGCGCCGACCATCAAAGCCATCACGGCGTTGGGCGGAATGCCCAGCGTCAGCAAAGGAATGAACGAAGTTTGCGAAGCGGCATTGTTGGCAGACTCAGGCGCAGCCACACCGCGGATGTTGCCTTGACCAAAAGGGACTTCACTAGGAGCGAGCTTGGTTTTCTTCTCAATGGTGTAAGCCGCGAAAGCCGCCAGCAGGGCACCGCCGCCAGGCAAAATGCCCAAAGCCGATCCCAAAGCGGTGCCGCGCAACACCGCAGGTGCCATGTTCTTGAAGTCTTGCGCCGTGGGCATCAAGCCTGTCACTTTGGCCGTGAAGACTTCGCGGTCTTCCTCAGGCTTGGACAGGTTGGAAATGATCTCGCCATAACCGAACACGCCCATGGCGATCACGATGAAGCCCACGCCGTCGGTCAATTCCGGAATATCGAAGCTGAAACGCGCCACGCCCGAATTCACGTCGGTGCCAATCAGGCCCATCAACAAGCCCAACACGATCATGCCCACCGCTTTGATGAGCGAGCCGGAGGCCAAGACCACCGCACCGATCAAACCCAAGACCATCAGCGAAAAGTATTCGGCCGGGCCGAACTTGAAGGCCACTTCGGTCAGCGGCGCAGCAAAAGCGGCCAAGATCAAGGTGCCCACACAACCGGCAAAGAAAGAACCCAAACCGGCCGCCGCCAAAGCGGGGCCAGCCCGCCCTTTGCGGGCCATTTGGTAGCCGTCGATCATGGTCACCACCGACGAAGCTTCGCCCGGCAAGTTGACCAAAATCGCGGTGGTCGAGCCCCCGTATTGGGCGCCGTAATAAATACCGGCCAACATGATCAAAGCCGCAATGGGCGGCAGTGCGTAAGTGGCTGGCAGCAGCATGGCGATGGTGGCCACAGGGCCCACACCCGGCAACACACCGATCAAAGTGCCCAGCAAACAGCCAATGAACGCGTACATCAGGTTTTGAAAGGTGAACGCCACCCCAAAACCGAGCGCGAGGTTGTCAAACAGTTCCATGAATTTCTCTCCTCAACCGGTGATGAATGTGGGCCAGACGGGAAACTGCAAATTCAACAGCTTCACAAATGCGCCGTAACTGCCGATGGACAGGATGGTGGCCAGAATCAGCACTTCCTTGAGTTTGTAAGTGTCTCCAGCCAGGCTGACGACCAAGGTCGTGCCAAAGATCGCCACGATCAAACCCATGGCCGGTACGCCCATGCTGGGCAAGCCCCCCAGCAAAATACCGAACAACAAGTTGCCGGCGATGATGAAGAGCAAAGGCTTCCAAGCCCATTTGCCAATTTTTTCACCGTCTTGGGTTTCCACGGTCAGGGCCTTGAACATGACAAATGCACCGATCAGGGCCAGCAAGCCGCCCAGCAGCAAGGGAAAGTAGCCTGGCCCCATGCGGGCACCGGTGCCCACGTTGTAGTTGGTGGCGCCATAGGCAAAGGCTGCACCGGCTACGGTGTAAAAAAGCCCTGCGAAAAAGTCTTTCTGACTTTTGATGTTCACGAGATATCTCCTCTGTTTTGAGTTGTGTTGATTTTGCTTGAAACTGACCACTTCAAGGATGTGGGTTACACCTATGTCCCCGGGGTGACGAAGCCATGGTTAACCCTGATGCAGACCCCACAAAAGCCTGGAACCAGGAGAGGCATTCAGTGGGTCAGGGGCTTGAAGACCTTGAGCCATTTCGGTGCGGGAAGGCCCCATTTTTCTTCAATGGCACTGGCCGTTTGCTGCAGTGCATCGCGCGATGGACGGCTGGCGGTGCGCTGCGCCAGCACGATGGCGTTGCCCTCGCGCGTGGGTTTGAAGGCCCACACCGCGTCTTCGCCAAAGGCGGCGCAAATCTTTTCCAAGCTCTCGGCATAACTCGACGAGCGGCCAAACAGGTTGACCGTCATGCAGCCTTGCTGGGTCAGCAGTTCGCGGCAGTGGCGGTAAAAATCAGGCGTGTCCAACACCGGCGCGGCGGCCTCTTCGTCGTACAAGTCCACCTGCAGCGCATCCACGTTGCCGCGCCATTCGTCCTTTTGGATTTCCAGCGACGCATCGGCCAACACCACGCGCAGGCGCTCATCGTCTGGCGGCAGGCGAAACCAACCTCGGCAAGCCTGCAGCACCCCTGGATTGAGTTCGATGGCGGTGCAGGTCATCTGGAGCTTTTTGTAGCAAAACTTGGTGATGGTGCCCGCGCCCAGCCCCAACTGCATGGCGTGTGCGCCCTTGACTTCGACCGGCGGCAAAAACAACAACCACGCGAACATGCGTTGCACATACTCCAGCTCGATGTCAAAGGGTCGTTCGAGAAACATGGAACCCTGAATCCACTGGGTGCCCAAATGCAGGTAACGGATCTCGCCGTCTTCGGAAAAATTGACTTCGGGCAGTTCGATGGTTTTTTTTCGGGTCATGGGGCGAGATGGTACAGAGCAGCCAGTTGGGGCAGCACGCGGCAGGCATTGCCGCTGGTGGCTGCCGCCAGATCGGTGAGCGGCAGGCCCCGCAACCCGGCCAACACCTGCGCGATGCGGGGCAACTCGGCCGGGCTGTTGCGCCCCTGGGCTGCGCCCAGCGCCCGCTGCTCGGCGGTCTGGTACAGCCACTGAGGCGGGATGTCAGGCGCGTCGGTCTCCAGCACCAGTGCGCTCAGCGGCAGCTCGAAGGCCAGGCGGCGCAGCTGCAAAGAACGTTCATAGGTCAAGGTGCCGCCAAAGCCCAGAGCAAAACCCAGATCCACAAAAGCCTGTGCTTGCTGAGCACTGCCATTGAACGCGTGGGCAATGCCCGAGACCACCGGGCACTGGCGCAGGCCTTTGAGCAAGAGATCGGCAGAGCGGCGCACATGCAAGATCACAGGCAGGCCGTGTTGTTGGGCCAGCTTGAGTTGCGCAGTGTAAAAAAACCATTGCCGCTCGCGCATCTCGGGCGTGCACAACGCGGGCACAAAAAAGTCCAGCCCGATTTCACCGACCGCCACCAAGCGCGGGTCACCGCGGCGCTCGGTCAAGGCCAGGTCCAGCGCCAGTAAGTCAGCCTCTTGCGCCTGCGGCACATACAGCGGGTGAATGCCCAAAGCGTAAGCGTCGCCATGCCGCTTGGCCAGTTGCACCACCTCGGCCCAATGGGGGGCGTGCACCGCCGGGATCACGCAGCACGCCACGCCGGCTTGGCGGGCTGCTTGACGCACCGCGTCGCGGTCGTCGTCAAACTCGGCCGCGTCCAGGTGGCAATGGGTGTCGATCCACATCCCGCGTTGTCAATTCAAACCGACGCCTGCAGCACGCCCTTGACCAGGTGCAATTGCTGGTCACAACGCGCCGCCAAGGCTTGGTCGTGCGTGACCACCACAAAGGCGGTGCCGCGCTCGCGGGCCAGTTGCAACATCAGCGCAAACACGCCGTCGGCGGTTTCTCGGTCCAGGTTGCCGGTGGGTTCATCGGCCAGCACACAGGTTGGGTCATTCACCAAAGCGCGGGCCAGGGCCACACGCTGTCGCTCACCACCCGACAACTCAGCAGGCCGATGGTGCAAGCGCTCGCCCAGGCCCACACGTTGCAACCACTGCGTGGCCACAGCGGCAGCTTCAACGCGGTCTTGCCGGCGAATCCACAGCGGCATGGCCACGTTGTCCAGCGCGCTGAACTCAGGCAGCAAATGGTGGAACTGGTAGACAAAACCCAGGTAGCGGTTGCGCCACTGGCCTTGCTCAGCCGCGCTCAAGGCCGACAGCAATTGGCCTTTGAGCTGCACCGACCCTTGCGTGGGTGCGTCCAGCCCACCCAGTAAATGCAGCAAGGTGCTTTTGCCCGAGCCCGAGGCGCCCACGATGGCCATGGTTTCTCCAGCATGAACCTGCAGGTCCACGCCTTGCAGCACCGTCACATCCAAGCGCCCTTCGGTGAAGCGCTTGGTCAAGCCCTGGGCCTGCAGCACGGTGCCCCCGTTTTGGGTGTTATTCATAGCGCAGTGCCTCCGCGGGGTTGACCTGGCTGGCACGCCAGCTGGGGTAAAGCGTGGCCACAAAAGCCAGCACCAAGGAGATGATCGCCACAGGCCAGATGTCGCTGGCCAGCGGCTCGCTGGGCATGCGGCTGATCAGATAAATGTCACGCGGCAAAAAGCTGGCGTTGAAGAGTGTTTCCAAGGCGGGCACGATCACGTCAATGTTGAAAGCCACCAGCAGGCCCAAGCCCAATCCGCTCATGGTGCCGATCACGCCCACCGTGGCGCCCTGCACCACAAAAATGCCCATGATGCTGCGTGGGCTGGCGCCCAGTGTGCGCAAGATGGCGATGTCGGCGCGCTTGTCGGTCACCGTCATCACCAAGGTGCTGACCAAGTTGAAAGCGGCCACCGCCACGATCAATGTGAGGATAATGAACATCATGCGTTTTTCCACCTGCACAGCGGCGAACCAGGTTCGGTTTTGCTGCGTCCAGTCGCGCACAAAAAAGGTCGGCCCCAGTTCCAACTGCAGGTCCCGCGCCACCTCACGCGCCTGGTGCAAATCGCGCAACTTCAGGCGCACGCCGCTGGGGCCATCCAAACGAAACATGCGGGCAGCGTCATCGACATGCATCAGCGCCAAGGCAGAGTCATACTCATAGTGGCCAGAAGAAAACGTGCCCACGACGCCCATTTGCTTCATGCGCGGCAACACGCCCGCAGGGGTCACCTGGCCCGACGGGGAGACCAGGGTCACCGGGTCGCCGCTTTGCAAAAACAGGTTGTTGGCCAGATCGCGGCCCAGCACCAGGCTGAACTCCCCCGGCTGCAGGCGCTGCAGCACGCCGGCTTGCGTGTCGTTCGACAGATCGCTGACCTCGGGCTCCAGCGCCGGGTCGATGCCGCGCACCAGCACGCCCTTCATGTCCTCGCCGCGGGCCAGCAAAGCCTGCGCAGTGATGAAGGGGGCCGCGCCCAGCACCTGTGGCTGCGCCTTCAGGCGGGCCAGCAAAGCCGGCAAATCGGCCACGGCCGCGCCGTCGGCAGCATAGACCTCGATGTGCGAGACCACGCCCAACATGCGGTCACGCACCTCTTTTTGGAAGCCGTTCATCACGCTCAGCACGATAATGAGTGCCGCCACGCCCAGGCCAATGCCCATCATGGACACCCCCGAGATGAAGGAAATGAAGCCGTTGCGCCGCGTGGCACGGCCGGCACGCGTGTAGCGCCAGCCCAGCACCAGCTCGTAGGGGATGTTTTTGAAAAAAGACATAGGCCGCTATTGTGACCAATCGACCGCGCCCGACAAAAAGGCAGGCTCAGCACCCCTCATGGGGTCTTCGTTTTTTTGGAAGTGGCAGTCGTTGTGCCTTTGAATCTGCACGCCTGGATCGGTGGGTCTGTGTGTTTGTCCATAATGCCCCATCCATGCCCAAAAGGTTCCCCCGATGAACGCCACCGAACGTGACCAGCTGCAGCAATTTTTGAGCGCTTTGCGCCAGACGCGTGCCGACCCCAAAGACCCCACGGCAGACGGTCTCATCAGCGATGCGTTCAGGGCGCAAGCTGACGCCCCTTATTTGCTGGTTCAGCGGGCCATGGGTTTGGGCATGGCGCTGGACGCAGCCCAAGCCCGCATTGAGCAATTGGAGGCGCAAAACGCACAACAGTTGGCTCAGCTGGCCCAATGGCGGTCGACCCAAGCCACCCCAGCAACCGCGCCAGCCAACAGCGGTTCTTGGATGTCGGGCGCCCAGGCTTGGGGCCGTGAGCCAGAAACACCTGCGCAACCCATGCCAGCCCACACAGCCAACGCCCATGTGGCCTCCAGCTCGCCTGTGGCCACACGCCCAGCAGCCGTGCCTGCGCCGGCACCCACCAGCGCTTGGGGTGGCGGCATGATGGCCCAAGTGGCCACCACCGCAGCGGGCGTGGTGGCGGGCGGCTTGTTGTTTCAGGGCGTGCAAAACCTCATGGGGCACAACAAGCCTGCACCCGCACCCAACGCCGACGCAGCCCCCACAAACTCCCTCGCATCGCCCTCGGGCAACGCCCAAGATGAAAGCTTGCCCGGTCTGGTGTCGCCACAGGCATCGGCAGATGAAGCGGGCGACAGCTCTTGGGACACTGGGGAAGACTGGGCTTGACACCCAAGTTTCGTCTGGCCCATGAACTTGATCATTCCCTACGCCGCCAGCCAAGCACTCAACGGCTCTGAGATTTGGGCCGGTTTACAGCTGCCGAATTTGCAAGCCTTGCTAAGCCTGATGCAGCGCCAGCACGTGCTGCAAGACCCTGAAAAAGCACCGCTTCACTTGCCGCACGAGCGCCTGCACGCCCAGGCGCTGGGATGGCCCACTGCGGCCACGGCCCTGCCCTGGGCCGCTTGGCACCAAACGCAACAAGGCCACCCCCGCCATGCGTCCCAAGCCTGGATGACGCCCTGCCACTGGCAAGTCGGCATGGACCAAGTGGTCATGGCCGACCCAGAGCATTTGCGCCTGTCGGACCCGGAATCGCAGCAACTGCTGCAGGCCATGCAGCCGTTTTTGCAAGAAGACGGCTTGCAAGTGACTTGGCACAGCGCCTTGCTGTGGCACGCCCAAGGGTCCATGCTGGCCGATTTGCCCACCGCATCGCTCGACCGGGTGATCGGCCAAAACGTCAAAGACTGGATGCCCGACCACCCCGCCGCCCGGCCCTTGCAACGCCTGCAAAGCGAAATGCAGATGCTGCTGTACAACCACCCGGTGAACGACGCCCGCGATGCCCGCAGACAGCACACCGTGAACGCCTTTTGGCTGCACGGTGCGGGCACGCTGCCCGCCACTGGCCCGGTGTCTGCACCGCCCTCAGTGACCGTTTCAACAGCCTTGCGATCAGCCGCCTTGCACGGCCAAGCGCAGGCCTGGCAGCAAGCATGGCAGCAACTCGACGCCATGGCCGTGGCCGACTTGCTGCAACACGTCAAAACCACCGGCCAAGGCACGCTCAACCTGTGCAGCGAACACACGGCCCACACTTACATGGCCGGGCCTGCGGCTTGGCACCAGCGGATCACCCGCCTGTTCAACAAACCCTCCCCTGCAGCGGCACTCCAAGCCCTCATTGCCTCCTGAACTCTCCTTGAAACCCCCATGAATTTGCTCACCCGAGATGTGCCACCCCGCAGCGCCTGGGCGCTGGAACAAGCGGGCATCCACCCCTTGCTGGCCCGCCTGTATGCCGCACGCGGCGTGTTGTCCAAAGACGAACTCGACGATGCGCTGAACCTGCTGCTGCCCCCGGCCAGCATGCTGGGCACGCACGAAGCGGCGAAGTTGTTGGCCGACGCCATGGCGCAAAACAAGCGCCTGTGCATCGTGGCCGACTACGACTGCGACGGCGCGACCGCATGCGCCGTGGGCGTGCGCGGCCTGCGCATGCTGGGCGCGCAGAACGTGAGCTATCTGGTGCCTGACCGGGTGGTCGACGGCTACGGCCTGACCCCACCGATTGCCGAGCGTGTGCACGCACAAGGGGCCGATGTGCTGATCACGGTGGACAACGGCATCGCCAGCATGGCGGGCGTGCAAGCGGCTCAAGCCCTGGGCTTGCAAGTGCTGGTGACCGACCACCATTTGCCGGGCAGCGAACTGCCCATGGCCGAGGTCATCGTCAACCCCAACCAGCCCAGTTGCAGCTTCACCAGCAAGTCCATCGCCGGTGTGGGTGTCATGTTTTATGTGCTGCTGGCCCTGCGCGCCGAGCTGCGCCAGCGGGGCATTTTTGACGCCAGCAACCAGCCTCGCCTGGACGCATTGCTGCCCCTGGTGGCGCTGGGCACGGTGGCCGACGTGGTCAAACTCGATGCCAACAACCGCCGTCTGGTGGCGCAAGGCTTACGCCGCGTGCGTGCGGGTGCCCTGCCCCCGGGAATGTCGGCGCTGATGCGTGCCGCCAGCCGCGAAACCGCCAAGGCCACGACCTTCGACTTTGGCTTCGCCTTGGGCCCACGCATCAACGCGGCGGGCCGCCTGGCCGACATGACGCTGGGCATCGAATGCCTGTTGACCGACGACGTGGGCCGCGCCGAGGAGCTGGCCAAACAGCTGGACACCATCAACCGCGAACGTCGGGTGATCGAGGGTGACATGCGCGAGATGGCCATGGAAATGGCCGAGTCGCTGTTTGACGAAGGCGACGAGCCGCCGCCCGCCATTTGTGTGTTCGACCCGGATTTTCACGAAGGCGTGGTGGGCATCGTGGCCTCGCGCATCAAGGACAAGCTGCACCGCCCCACCTTTGTGTTTGCGGCCAGCAGTGCCCCGGGCAAGGAGCATGAACTTAAAGGTTCAGGCCGCTCGATTGCGGGCTTTCATTTGCGCGATGCGCTCGATCTGGTGGCCAAGCGCGCCCCGGGCGTTCTGCTGCGCTTTGGCGGTCACGCCATGGCAGCAGGCTGCACCGTGGCCGAAGAACACCTCGATGTGTTTGAGGAAACCCTGAACCAAGTCGCCCTGGAGTGGCTGGACGCGGCCACGCTGCAACGCCGCCTGGAAACCGATGGCCCACTGCCTGCCGAATACCGCCGGGTGGATTTGGTGGAGATGCTGCACCACGAGGTCTGGGGCCAAGGCTTTGCGCCGCCGGTGTTTTGCGAAGAAATCGAGATCGTGTCGCAGCGCCTGGTAGGTGAGAAACACCTGTCGCTCAAGATGAAGCACCAAGGCCAGCCCGTGGACGGCATCTGGTTTGGCCGCACCGAGCCTCTGCCTGCGCGAGTGAAGCTGGCTTATCGGCTGGACGCCGACGAGTGGCAGGGGCAAAAGCGGGTGCGCTTCTTGGTGGAAGGTGCGGAGGTTTGAATTGGTAGGAGCGCACCCCGTGCGAGATGGTTTTCAGGGGATCGTCAATGCTTGGTGGCGACCTTGGCCTGCAAGGCGTTGAGCACCGGGGCCGATACCAAACCCGACACGTCACCTCCGAGCTTGGCGATTTCGCGCACCAGGGTGCTGCTGATGTGCTGCACATGGGCGCTGGTGTGCAGAAAAACCGTGTCGATCTCAGGCGCCAGGTGGCGGTTCATGCCCGACATCTGGGTTTCGTAGTCGTAATCGGTCACCGAACGCAGGCCGCGCACAATCACTTGGGCGTTTTGCGCCCGCACAAACTCGACGATCAGGCCGTCAAAAGGGAGCGCCTTCACGTTCGGGCAATCGGCCAGCGCCGCTTGCGCCAGAGCCACGCGCTCGTCCAGGCTGAACACGGTTTTCTTGTGGTGCGCCACGGCCACGGCAATGATGACCTGGTCAAACATTTGCGCGGCGCGGCGGATCGCGTCCTCGTGTCCCAGCGTGAGCGGGTCAAAGGTTCCCGAATAAACGGCTGTGACAACAGCGGTCACAGGGGTGTTGGCAGATCGGCTCATGGCGTGTCTCCTTCAACAGGAATGGCAATAGAGTTGGGGGCAGCTTCAGGACTGACCCGTTGCAACAAATGCGCATGCACCGCACCTGCCTTGAGGTGGCGCTCGCACTGCAGGCCCAAAGCCGCCAGCGCGTCTGCAGGCCAGGCCACAGGCGCTTCCAGGTAAATCCAGCCGCCCACGGGTATGGCACGGGCCGCAGCTTTGAGCGCAGGCTCAAACCAGGGGCCATCAAAAGGCGGATCGATGAAGACCAGGTCCACACTGCCCGCAGGCAAACGGCCCAAAGTGCTCACGGCATCGCCGCGTTGCACGCTCACCATGCTGGCTTTCAGGCGCGTGGCATTCTCTTGCAGATCACGCACCAACATGGCATCTTGCTCGACCAGCAGCACCTGGGCCGCGCCACGCGATGCAGCCTCCAGTCCCAGCACGCCGGTGCCCGCAAACGCGTCCACGCAGCGCCAGCCGCTCAGGTCCTGGCCCAGCCAATTGAACAAGGTCTCGCGCACCCGGTCGGGCGTAGGCCTCAGACCGGGTTTGTCCAGCACCTTCAGGCGCGTGCGCCGCCACTGCCCGCCAATGATTCGGATCTCATGCGAGGGCTGCACCTTCGGGGCATGTTGAACGGTTTTTTTGTCGACCCGCTTGCGGGTTGAGCCGCTGACCGTCGGACGGGCGTTTTTGAGTGAGGGCATGGGTGGCAAGTGTAAAGGCCACAAAAAAACCAGCCTGAAGCTGGTTTTTCATCGCACCGTGGCCAGCCTGTCAAGCTGGCCCCTTGCCATTACTTCATGGGCGCGATTTTGGCGCCCATTTTGGCGTCGGTTTTGGCGACAGGTGCATCAGCTTGGGCTGAAGCCTTGACCACTTTTTTTTCTGTTTTGGCAGCAACTTTGGCGTCTGATTTTTCACCGGCCTTGAGCTCTTTGGCGTCTGTTTTGGCAGCGGTAGCGGCAGTGGCTGCAGCCGGCTTAGCCACAACCGCTGGCGCGGCAGCAGGGGCTTGAGCGAATGCACCAACAGCAAAGAAACCGGCAACGAGGGTGGCGAGCAGCTTGTTCATGAGAAGGGTCCTTGATTGAGGTTGAAGTCCAACACTTTGTTGGGCTTGACACTACAACGCGGCAAGTCGAACTGCTGATGACGGCGCGCTGGCCGTTGTTGTAACGCCATGTTTCGGCACGTCAACCCGATCAGTCGCAATGCCCTGCAACGCGACCCCATCATGTCAAACCATCGACCCTTGGCGCATCGGGTGCACCATCGCGTACCCTCTGTGTGCTGGTCATCCAGCCTTTCAAGGCGCAGCGCCCACCACCACCGTGACCATGCGTTCGGGCTGCAAGACCCGGGCCATGGCACGTTGTACATCGGTGGCGCTGACGCGCTCAATTTGCCGCGTCCAGTTGCTCAGGTAATCCAGCGGCAGCCGGTTCCAGGCGATGTTGGCCACGTTGTCGAGCAGCTTGCGGTTGCTGTCGATGCGCAGCGCAAAGCCGCCCACCAAGTTGGACTTGGCCGCTTGCAATTCCGCCTCGGTCGGACCTTGGCGCACAAAGGTCTGCACCACCTCTTGCGCCACGGTCACGGCTTGCTTGGCTTGATCAGGTCGGGTTTGCAGCCCCACCGTGAAGGCCCCGGCGTGCAGGCCAGGCGCAAATGCGCTGTAGACGCTGTAGCTCAGGCCGCGTTTTTCGCGCACCTGCTCGGTCAGGCGCGAAACAAAACCACCACCACCCAAAATATGGTTGCCCACCAGCAGGGCAAAAAAGTCGGGGTCGGTGCGTGGATAGCCGGGCTGCCCGATCAGCACATGGGCCTGGGCCGAGTCAAAGGGCAGGTTCAGGTTTTGCGAAGCCGCCAAAGGGGCCACTTCGGGCACAGGCGGCAAGCTTGGGCAAACTGATTCGGGGGGCCACTGCGCCAGCAGACGCTGCACCATGGCGTCCGCCTGAGCCCGGGTCAAAGCCCCCACCACGCTCACCGTGGCGCGGCAAGACCGCAAAGCTTGGGCGTGCAGATTTTTAAGGTCTTGCACGGCGATGCGCGACAAGCTTTCGGGCGTGGCCCGATAGCCATAGGGGTGCGTGCCATACACCGCTTGTGCAAAGCGGTGCTGCACCACCGTGCCGGGCTTGGTCAGCGATTCGCGAATGGACGCGTTGATGCGTTCACGGTCGCGCAGCCACATGGCTTCAGGAAAAGCCGGGTGCGCCATTTGACGTGCGGCCAAGGCCGCGGCTTTGTCCAGCAGGTCCGGGTAGCTCAGGCTGCGCAGGCCAAAGCTCATGCGATCAGCGCCCGCACTGCCCCCAAAGCTCGCGCCCAGGTCGGCCCAGGCTTCGCCAATTTGGTTTTCATCCATGGCCTTCGAATAAGGTCCTTGGCCTTGCGGCTCAGCCCGTATGCCGTTGGCCATTTGCCCGGTCATCACCGAGGCCAAGCCCGCCTGTGCTGCCGGGTCACGGCGGCTGCCCGCGTCAATGTCGATCTGCACATCGACCATGGGAATGGCGTGGCTCTCGACCAAGAACACGCGCGCACCGCTGGGCTGGGTCCAGTGTTGAATGGGCAAGGAAGCGTGTGCCCAGCCCGCCGCGCCCCAGCAGGCCAGCACCAAAGCTGAACGTCGCAAAGCCCGTGCGGTCATGGACAAGGAATGCATCAAGAACATGGGGTGTGGGTCTTTCATGGGATGAGCGCGGTTCAATGCCGGGCACCTGGCGCAGCACGCCGTGCACGGGGCTGACCCGACAAGGGCTGGGGGCGCAAGGTGGCCACGGTGAGGCTGTCATCGCCAAAATACTTTTGCGCCACGGCCTGCACCTGAGCTGGCGTGACTTGCCGCAATCGAGCGATCAGTTGCGCGCCGTAATCGGGCGGCAAGCCGAGCGTCCAAGCGACGCCCAGCTCACGCGCTTGGTTGAACACCGAGTCGAGCTTGTATATTTCGCTGGCCACCCATTGGGTTTTGACGCGCTGCAGTTCGGCCTCGTTCACGCCCTCGGTGGCCACACGCTGCACCTGGGCGCGCAAGGCCGTTTCCAGGGCCTCAGGCGTTTGGCCTTTGGCAGGCACGCCTTCCAAGTAAAAGAACTGCGGACCACGGCCCATGAGGCCGTTATAAGCCCCCGCACTGTCGGCGAGGCGGTTTTCGCCCTGCGTCAGGGCACGGTCCAGGCGCGCGCCACTGTAACCATCGAGCACGGCGGCCAACACGGTCAAGGCCAGGGCATCGTCGTGCTCTGGCGAGACCGCCAGACTGGCCAAGCGCGGCACCTTGAAAGCCAACGCCACATACGACTGCTCGGCCGGTGCTTTGAACTCCAGGCGACGCAGGCCTTGCTGCGCGGGCTCGTCTCGGGGTTTTCGATCAGGCACAGTGCGGGTCGGGATGGTGCCGTAATACTGGTCGGCCAGCGCCTTGACTTGCAGCGGGTCGACATCGCCCGCCACCACCACCACTGCATTGGCCGGTGTGTACCACTTGCGGTAAAAATCGCGTGCGTCTTGTGGCGTCATGGCCTCTAAGTCACTCATCCAACCCACGATGGGGCGGCGGTAAGGCGAGGCCGACAAAGCGGTGGCCGAGAGCATTTCGTGCAACTGGGCGCGGGGGTTGTCGTCGGTGCGCAGGCGGCGCTCTTCTTTGACCACCTCCAGCTCTTTGGCGAATTCGGTATCGGGCCACTGGTTGTTGGCAAAACGGTCCGACTCCAAGCGCATCACGGCTTCAAGCTGGTTGGAAGGGATTTGCTGGTAATACCCGGTGTAATCCTTGGCGGTGAAGGCGTTTTCTCGCCCCCCCAAAGCCGCCACTCGGCGCGAGAACTCCCCCACAGCCAAGGTAGGCGTGCCTTTGAACAGCATGTGTTCCAACACATGGGCCACGCCGCTGGTGCCATCCACCTCGTCCATGGAACCCACACGCAACCAGACCATGTGCACCGCCGTGGGAGCGCGCCGGTCGGGCTTGACCCACAGCGCCATGCCGTTGGCCAAGGTGAAGGTGTGAACCTGGGCCTGCGCGGTGTGGCCAGACGGTGCGGCAGCGCTGGGCAACCCTTGAGGGGCCTGCGCTGAAGTGTTCCAAGCCGAGGCCATTAAGGCAGTGGCCAAAGAAAGTCCCAAGAGAAAGTTTGGTTTCATAGAATGCATGATCCTTTAAATCCACGACATGTTCAGCTTCTTCAAAAAAAAATCCCCCCTGGTCGAGGTGCAATCGCCTGCCGTGACGTCTGCGCGCCCTGTGGCACAGCCTGTCGCAGCAACGCCCCCCCCCGCGATCACGTCTTCGCCATTGCCCACACAACCTGAACCCGCGCCCGCACCCGCCGCTCGGCAGGGCTGGATGGATCGCCTCAAGGCGGGTCTGCGCAAGACCGGCTCCAGCATCACCACGGTGTTCACCGGAACGCGCATTGACGATGACCTGTACGAAGAGCTGGAAACCGCGCTGCTGGTGGCCGATACCGGCGTCAAAGCCACCGAGCATTTGCTGCAAGACCTCAAACGCCGCGTCAAAGAGGCCAAGGCCACCGAGCCCTCACAAGTCAAAACGCTGTTGGCCGACGCCATCACCGACTTGCTGCTGCCCCTGCAAAAACCGTTGACCATTGGTGACCACCAACCCACCGTGATCATGGTGGCAGGCGTGAACGGCGCAGGCAAAACCACCTCCATTGGCAAACTGACCAAACACCTGTCTGACGAAGGTCTGAGCGTGCTGCTGGCCGCGGCCGACACCTTCCGCGCTGCGGCCAAGGAGCAACTGGCTGTTTGGGCCACCCGCAACACGGTCGAGATCGTCAGCCAACAAGGAGGTGACCCCGCCGCCGTGAGCTTTGACGCGGTGAGCGCTGGCCGTGCCCGGGGTCGTGACGTGGTGCTGGTGGACACAGCGGGCCGCCTGCCCACCCAACTGCACCTGATGGAAGAGCTGAAAAAAATCAAGCGTGTGGTGCAAAAGGCCGACAGCACGGCACCACACGAGGTGCTGCTGGTGATCGACGGCAACACCGGTCAAAACGCGCTGGCCCAAGTCAAAGCCTTTGACGACACACTCGGCCTGACCGGCCTGATCGTGACCAAGCTGGATGGCACCGCCAAAGGCGGCGTGCTGTGCGCCATTGCCCGCGAAAAGCCGATCCCCGTGTATTTCATTGGCGTGGGCGAGAAACTGGAAGACTTGGAAACCTTCAACGCCCGCGAGTTTGCCTTGGCCTTGCTCAGCTGAACACGCACTCCCGCCTGCGCCGTTCCCCAGCGCACAGACGCGGCCATCAGTCGCCTGTAAAATCAGGGAAAACCCGCGGACTGTTGGCACCCCGACGCCGGCCTTTAGCACTCCTCGCCAGAGAGTGCTAATATTGGGGTATTCTGAAAGGAGTTCTGGTATGAACATTCAAACTGGTTCCCCCGCCACAGCCATCGCGCTGAGCAACCCATGGGCGGTCGTGCCTTCGCTCGGCCACTTGGACGCCTACATCTCTGCGGTCAACCGCATGCCCATGCTCACCCTTGAGGAAGAGCAAGAGGCCGCCCGCCAACTCAAAGCCAACGACGACCTCGAAGCCGCCCGCAAGCTGGTGCTTTCGCACCTGCGTTTGGTGGTCTCGGTGTCGCGGCAATACCTGGGTTACGGCCTGCCGCACGGCGACCTGATCCAGGAAGGCAACGTGGGCCTGATGAAGGCGGTCAAACGCTTTGATCCCGAGCAAGGTGTTCGTCTGGTGAGCTACGCGCTGCACTGGATCAAGGCCGAGATCCACGAGTACATCCTGAAAAACTGGCGCATGGTCAAAGTGGCCACCACCAAAGCCCAGCGCAAGCTTTTCTTCAACCTGCGCTCGATGAAGCAGGGCTACAAGGCGGATGCCGACGAAGGCACCCACCGCGACACCCTGACCCCCGACCAAGTCGATTCGATGGCGCACAGCCTGAACGTCAAACGCGAGGAAGTGCGGGAGATGGAGATGCGCATGTCCGGTGGCGATGTGCTGCTGGACCCGGCCCCATCAGACGATGGCGAGCAGGCCTTTGGCCCCATTGCCTATTTGGCCGATGTGAACCATGAACCCACCGCCATGATCGAAGCCCATGAGCGAGACTTGATGGCCAGCGATGGACTGGCCACGGCCCTCAATGCGTTGGACGAACGCAGCCGCCGCATCGTGGAAGAACGCTGGCTCAAAGTCAACGACAACGGCTCGGGCGGCATGACCTTGCACGACTTGGCCGACGAATACGGCGTGAGCGCCGAGCGCATCCGCCAGATCGAAGTGGCGGCCATGAAGAAAATGAAAAAGGCGCTTGTCGAGTTCGCTTAAAGTCCACCAGACTGTGGGCCGTATTGCATTCGGACACCCGGTTTAGACCGGGTATTTTTTTGCCCTCAGTGCGCTAAAGTCAGTGCAGTTTTGTTTTGAAAGAATCCGCCATGACCGCTCACACCTCCTCTGGTTTTTCTCGCCGCCAATTGGCCCAAGCACTTGGCGCTGCTTTGGCTTTGGGACTGACCCCTTCATGGGCCAACCCACCGGCCAACGCCAACTGGCCTACGCAAACCGTTCGCCTGGTCGTGGGCTTCCCAGCAGGCTCCAGCCCCGATCTGACGGCCCGGGCACTGGCTGAGCCTTTGTCCAAGGCCTTGGGTCAAAACGTGATCGTCGAGAACAAGGTGGGCGCGGGCGGAAACATCGCCGCCGACTTTGTGGCGAAATCCACCGATGGCCACACCTTGGGTCTGATGATCAACGGCAACATGACGATTGCCCGCATTCTGAACCCCAAGGTGCCCTATGACCCCCTCAAAGACCTCGCGCCGATCAGCCTGATCGGCAAGGCACCCCTGGTGCTGACTGTGCCTGCCGATGCCCCTGGCCAAACCCCTGCCGAGTGGTTGAGCCAAGCCCAAAAGGCGGGCGACAAGCTCAGCTATGCATCGCCTGGCATAGGCACCGTGGCGCACCTGGGCATGGAGCTGCTCAAAACCAAAGCCGGCATTGCGCCTGTGCATGTACCTTACCCCGGTAACCCGCAAATCATCACCGCCATGTTGGGTGGCCAGGTTCAGCTGGCTTTGCTGCCTCCGGCCATGGCGGCCTCCCAGGTGCGCGGTGGCAAATTGCGGGCCATTGGGGCTTCCAGCACAGGGCGCAGCCCGGTTGCCGCCGAAGTGCCCAGCCTGAGTGAGATCGGGGTGAAGGATTACCAGCTGGAAATCTGGAACGCGGTGGCCGCCCCAGCTTCGATGCCCGTGGCTTTGGCCACCAAGCTGTCTGCCGTGGTCAGCGAGATCGTGCGTGCGCCCGAGATGCGAGCGCGCTTGTTTCAGCAAGGCTGGCAGGTGGTGGGCTCTTCGCCGGAGGGTTTGCGCAACCGAATTCAGTCCGACACCCAAGCGCTGGGTGACATCATCCGCAGCCAGAAGATCGAGCTGAACTGAAGGCCCTGTAATAGCGGGTTCAGAGCCCGGCCAAGAGTCCAGGCCTCACTTGCCGCCGAGCAAAATCTTCACGTCGGCGGCCAGCGCCTCGGCACCGCTGGCGTGGCGGTTGTACAACCGGATGCGCCCTTTCGGGTCAAAAGTGAAACTGCCCGCCGAGTGGTCCATGGTGTAGCTGGTGGGGGTTTTGCCTTCGACCTTTTTGTAATAGATCTTGAAGTCCTTGGTCACTTTGGACAGTTGTTCGGCGGTGGGGCGCAAGGCCACAAAATCCGCCCCGAAATTGGCCATGTAGGCCTTGAGCAATTCAGGCGTGTCGCGCTCGGGGTCTACGGTGATGAAGATACCCTGGAGCTTTACCCCATCGGCACCCAGCAATTGTTTGGCCTGGGCCATTTCCTGCAAGGCGGTGGGGCAAACATCAGGGCACTGGGTGAAACCAAAAAACACCACCACGGCCTTGCCCGCAAAATCTTTCAGAGTGCGCACTTGGCCATCTTGGTCACTCAACTCCCAGCCTTGGGCGTAGTCGGCCCCCGTGATGTCTACACCGCGAAATGAAGGTTTGTCCACGCCGCAGCCGCTCAAGCCCCCAACCGCGGCGGCCAAACTCAGGGCCAAGGTGGCTTTCGAAAATACTCTGCGTTGCACCATGCCTGAGGCCTCAAAAAATGTAGTGGTCCAACAGCAAAGCGGCAAACAAGGCGCTCAGGTGGATCAAGGAAAACCGGAAGGTCTTGCGGGCCAGTTCATCTGAATAGGCACGGAACAAGGCCACCGCATAGCCGATGAAACCGATGCTCAGCACCACCGCGGCGGCCAAGTAAAGCCAGGAACTCATGCCGTACACAAAAGGCATCAAGCAGGACGCCATCAGCACGATGGTGTAGAGCAAAATTTGCAGACGCGTGAACTCGTTGCCGTGTGTGACCGGCAGCATGGGCAGGCCCGACTTGCGGTAGTCCTCGACACGGTAGAGTGCGAGTGCCCAAAAGTGCGGGGGCGTCCAAAGGAAAATGATCAAAAACAGGATCAGCGCCTCAGGCCCCACCTGACCAGTCATCGCAGCCCAACCCAGCACCGGCGGCATGGCCCCGCTGGCCCCACCGATCACGATGTTCTGTGGTGTGAGCGGCTTCAGGATCACGGTGTAAACGATGGCGTAACCCACAAAGGTGGCAAAGGTGAGCCACATCGTGAGCGGGTTAACAAACACATACAGCACGAATGAGCCCAAGGCACACAAGGCAGCTGAAAACAGCAAAGCTTGGCGGTCGCTCAGCTCACCTTTGGCAGTGGGCCGCCAGGCGGTGCGCTTCATCTTGGAATCGATGGTCTTTTCAACCAGACAGTTGAAGGCCGCCGCTGCCCCCGACACCAGCCAGATGCCAATGCAGGCCCACAAACCCAGTTTCAACTCGGCCAGGCTGGGCACGCCAGGCACGGCCAGCACCATACCGATCAGGGCACAAAAAACGATCAATTGAACCACGCGTGGTTTGGTCAGCGCGTAATACTGTTGCCAGGCATTCATGGGCAAACGGGCGGTAGCGACGGTCATTCGGCAAGCTTTTTGGAAAGGGAAACAGGCCCTGAATTATCAGCCCGACTGACACTCAACGCCCACGTCAGGGTCAAGGTCATGGCAGCGGCCCCACCGGTGTGCATCACGGCGGCCAGCAAGGGCCAGCCCAGCACCACATTGCTCAACCCGGTGGCGAACTGTAAGGCACAAAGGCCCAACAACCAACGCCCAGCCCCGGCCAACCCAGGTTGCACCCGCAAACGCCAGCCCACCCACAACAGCACCGCCAACACCAGCCAAGCGGCCGAGCGGTGCACAAAATGGATGGACGCCAGCGCCAAGAAAGGCAGCAACTGGCCCTCGGGCGTATAACCCAACTCGCGCCAGACGCTGAAGCCTTGCCAGTTCATCTCAGGCACCCACTGGCCGTGGCAGGTGGGGAAGTCAGGACAGGCCAGCACCGCGTAATTGGTGCTGACCCACCCCCCCAATGCGATCTGCAGCCACAGCAAGGCCAAGCCCAACCACAGGCCCAGTCGCAAGCCCGATGAAAGGGGCCGCGAGCCAGCGCCGTCGTATCGCACCGCCTGCGCCATCAACAAAGCCAACAGGCCAATGCCACCCATCAGGTGCAAGGTCACGATGGCCGGAAACAGCTTCATGGTCACCGTGAGCGCGCCGAACGCCCCTTGCATGCACACCCACACCAGCGTGAGCGTTGGCAACCAAGGGCTCACTTCACGGCTTTGGCGGCGCAGCCACCACGTCAGGGCGGCCAAAGTCAGGATCAGGACGCCGACCCCCGTGGCCAAATAACGGTGAACCATTTCGATCCAGGCTTTGCTGTGCGTGACCGGTCCAGTGGGCATGGCTGTTTGCGCAGCCGTGATTTCGACCTTGGCCCCCATGGGCGTGGCGCTGCCGTAACAACCTGGCCAGTCGGGGCACCCCAGACCGGAATCGGTGAGCCGGGTGAATGCCCCAAACAGCACCAGATCGAAGGTCAAAAACAAAGTGATCAAGGTCAAGGCCTTGAGCCGACCCGATGGCGTGGTGCTGCGCTGGCGCCACAGCCACCAGCCCAAGGGCAATGCCGCCACCGCCAGGCCCACGGCCATGAGCTCCAAGATCGGTTCCAGGTTGTACAGGTCAACTTCGGTCATGCTTCAGCGTCCTGCCTGGTCCCAAGACGAGGAGGCCTTGAGCAATCGCTCCAGATCACGTTTGGCTTTAGAGGCACTGGGCACGTCCATGTTGGCGGGGAAACGCATCATGAAGTTGCCCATCGGATCGACGACGTACAAATGGTCCTGCAACTGCTGGCCTTGGGCCGGGCTGATCCAGCTTTGCACCAAAGCCGCATCCAGGCGCAGCACGTGCGCCATGTTCAAGGCGGGCAAGAGACTGGGGGCTACTGCCGCATCGTCAGTGACCAACCAGACGCGGTCGACCCGGTCCTTCTCGCGAGCGAGAATTTCGCGCAATTGGCGCTGAAAATACAGGTTTTGCTGGCAACGCTCGTCACAACTGCCCGGCCCAACAGTCACCAGCAACCACTGGCCTTTCAGGCTGGCCAGCGCGACCGACTCGCCCTGCAGGTTTTTTGCACTCAGCTGAGGCATGTCTTTTTGCGGCTGGATCAGCTCGCCATACACACGACGGCCTTCGGGACGGATCACGTAATAGGTGAAATAAGAGGCAATCACCGGAGACGCGCAGACCAACAGCATGAGGATCATTTTCCAGCGGCCGATACGGGTGCGCTGGGCATCGGCTTGCATCACTGAACCGGGGCTGGGCAAGTCGTGCACCGTCATGGCCAGGGGGCTGTCAGGCAGGTCGTTTTTGGCGGCGGGGTTGGACAATTTGGAACCAGACATAAAGTAAAGCAATCAGGCCACACAGGCCAAACCATTGGAAAGCGTATCCGTGGTGCTTTTCGACACCACTGGCCACCACGGGCCATTCGCGCAGCAGCCCGTCAGAGGGGCCGCCCGATTGCAGCAAGGTGACTTCGAGCACCTTCAAACCCGACTCTTGGCGGTAAGCTGTCAGATCGAGATTTTGCCGTATCGGACCCGTCTCAGCCCCACCGAAGTCATAGAGCCTTGAAGGCCATGGGGCCAAATGGCCTTCTACCTGTACCCGATCTTCAGGCGTCTGCACAGGCGGCAATGCGGCACGGTCGGTGAAGGAGCGCTGTGCCCAGCCACGCTGCACCACCAAGACCTCGCCCGTGCCTTCGATCCGTAAAGGGGTGAGCACAAAAAATCCAGGTTTGGCATTCATCTGCCGGTTGTCCAGGTACACCGTGTGGTTTGGCAGCCAACGTCCCGTCACCACCAAGCGGCGGTGGATCAACTCGCTTCGCTGAGCCACGCCTTGAGGCCCGCCATTCAGGGTTCGACCGTCCAGCGCCTCTTTGCCCGCCTGTTGAGTTCGTGCGTCTTGCAAAGCAGTTTTCTCATGGGCCCGGCCGAGCTGCCACAGCCCCAAGGAAAAGGTGATGGCCACGCCAGCAGCAGCCCCTGCCAGCACCAGCCATCTTTTCCAGTGAAGGGGTTTGTCAGTCATTGGATAATGCATTCATGAAAATTCTTGTCGCTATCGCGTTTCTTGCCATTTTGGTCAGCCTGGGTTCGGCCCTGATGTACATGATGCGTGGCAACACCCCACCCCCCGAGGGCCAAGCGCCCAAAAAGGGCAACATGGCCACAGCGCTGGCGTTTCGTGTCGGTTTTTCCATTGTCCTCTTCATCTGCGTGCTGGTGGCCTGGAAAGTGGGCTGGATCCAGCCTACAGGCATCCCCCCAGGGGCTTGACCGATACGTCGATCCTTTTGGCCAACGCCATGTTGATGAGGTGTGGCATTTTCGCGTCATCCATCCCCAACAAAAAAGCGCCCAAGGGCGCTTTTTTTTTGGGGCCAAGGGCAGGCTTACATCCAATACACCAGGATGTACAGACCCAGCCATACCACGTCCACAAAGTGCCAGTACCAAGCCGCACCCTCAAAACCGAAGTGACGGTCTTTCGTGAAGTGGCCCTTTTGCAAACGCAAGGTGATGAACAACAGCATCAGCATGCCCACGAACACGTGAAAGCCGTGAAAACCCGTCAGCATGTAGAAGGTGGAGCCATAAATGCCGGATGACAACTTGAGGTTCAGGTCACCCCAAGCGTGTGCGTATTCGTATCCCTGAACCAACAGAAAAGTCACACCCAGCAACACAGTCATCCACATGTACAGGATGGTTTTGCTGCGATTGCCCACTTGCAAGGCATGGTGAGCAATGGTCAAGGTCACGCCAGATGTCAACAACAAAGCCGTGTTGATGGTGGGCAGCCAGAAAGGACCCATGGTTTGGAAGGGCTCAACGAAGCCAGCTGGCGAGGTGGTGGCACCGGCCACCACGCTGGGCCATGCAGCTTTGAAGTCAGGCCAAAGCAATGCGTTTTCCAAGCTGCCGAGCGCAGGAATCGAATGTGACCGGGCCCACCACAGTGCAGTGAAGAAGGCACCGAAGAACATGACTTCGGAGAAAATGAACCAGGTCATGCTCCAGCGGAAAGACAGATCAATTTTCCGACCATACAAGCCACCTTCGCTTTCTTGCACGGCTTCAGAGAACCACTGGTACAAAACAATCAACCACCATGCCAAGCCGAATACCAGGCAGTACATACCCCAGTCGACACCGTTGATCCACTGACCAGCACCCAGAATCAGGAAAAACAGGCCGATGGCGGCCATGACAGGGTGACGCGATGCGTGCGGAACGTAGTAATAAGGCGTGGTGCCGTGTGCTGCTGAACTCATGGGGACTCCTGCTCTCTCTTATTCGAAATCAAACGATACGGGTTAAAGGCCAATCGGCTGAGCCACCACCCAATTGACCAGGGCGATCAGCCCCAGAACAAACAACAATGCCAAACCGATGGCCACACCAATGATGTGGAAAGGGTTGAGCTTTTCAATGTCTTGCTGGTATTCGGAATTCTTGCGAAGCCCGACAAAGGACCACAACACCGCCTGAATGGTGCGAAGCCAAGAAGTTTGTCGGACAGGCGCGTTCATGAACCCCAACCTGTCTTGACCGGCAAAATTTGTACGGCGGCAGCCAATGGTGCAGTCGGTGCCGCTGGTGTCTTGCCACCTACTTCAAAGAAAGTGTAAGACAGCGTGATGGTCGTCACGTCCTTGGACAACTTGGGGTCGATCACAAAAGCCACGGGCCAGGATTTCTTCTCACCCGGCTCCAGTGTGTACTGGTTGAAGCAGAAACACTCGAGTTTGTTGAAATGGCTGGCAGCCTGTTGCGGCGCGTAGCTGGGAATCGCTTGTGCCGCCATGCGACGATTCTGCACGTTTTGAAATTCGTACATCACTGTGCTCAGTTCACCAGGGTGAACCTGCATGGAGCGTTTTTCCGGTTTGAAATCCCAAGGTCCGCGCACATTCGCATCGAATTCAACGGTGATCGTGCGGCTGGTGTCAACCTGGCTGTTGCGCAGCACTTCGGCGGCTTTGCCCGCCTTGGCGTTGCCCGGGACCTGCGTCTCAGAAATCGACAGGATGTTGATGCCAGTGATCTCACAAATGGCCTTGTAAATGGGCACCAGCGCATAGCCAAACCCGAACATGCCAGCGGTGACGATCGCCAGTTTGCCCACCATCTTCAAATTTTCACCGCGCAGGTTCATCTTGGTTCTTTCAGGAAGCCAAGATCAACATCTTGGCCACAAAACCCGCCAACACGGCGCAGGCCACTGAGGCCAAGATCAGGCCCAGACGCACGTTGCTTTTTCTTTGATCAGGGGTCATGGACATGTCCTTCAACCGATCACACGGGTTGCTGTAGCGTCCAGCTTGGGCGGATTTTCAAAGGTATGGAAGGGTGCGGGCGAAGGCACTTCCCACTCCAAGCCTTCAGCGCCCTCCCAAGGCTTCTGCGGCGCTTTTTCGCCCTTACCCAGCATGCAAGGCAAGACCACGAACAAGAAGAAGTACACCTGAGCGAAACCAAAGAAGAAGGCACCCACCGAGGCGATCATGTTGAAGTCGGTGAACTGCATGGGGTAGTCAGCGTAGCGACGGGGCATGCCAGCCAGACCCAGGAAGTGCATCGGAAAGAAGGTCACATTGAACGAGATCAAGGACCACCAGAAGTGAATCTTGCCGCGTGATTCGTTGTACATCACACCGGTCCACTTGGAAATCCAGAAGTAAACACCGGCGAACAACGCAAACAGGGAACCTGCCACCAGCACGTAGTGGAAGTGGGCCACCACATAGTAAGTGTCTTGCAGTTGGATGTCGATCGGAGCCATGGCCAGGATCAATCCGGTGAAACCACCCATGGTGAACACAAAGATGAAGCCCACCGCAAACAACATCGGGGTTTCAAAGGTCATGGAGCCGCGCCACATGGTGGCAATCCAGTTGAAAATCTTCACGGCGGTCGGAACCGCGATCAGCATCGTGGCGTACATGAAGAACAACTGACCCGTGACGGGCATGCCGGTGGTGAACATGTGGTGCGCCCACACGATGAACGACAAAATGGCGATGGACGATGTGGCGTACACCATGGAGGCGTAGCCGAACAGCTTCTTGCGCGCAAAGGCAGGCACGATGTGGCTGATGATGCCGAAAGCCGGCAAGATCATGATGTACACCTCAGGGTGACCGAAGAACCAGAAAATATGCTGGTACATGACCGGATCACCACCGCCAGCGGGGTTGAAGAAGCTGGTGCCAAAGTGACGGTCCGTCAGAGTCATGGTGATCGCGCCAGCCAACACAGGCATCACCGCAATCAGCAAGTAAGCGGTGATCAGCCATGTCCAGGCGAACATGGGCATCTTCATCAAGGTCATGCCGGGAGCGCGCATGTTCAGAATGGTCACGATGATGTTGATCGAACCCATGATGGACGAGGCACCGAGGATGTGCATCGCAAAAATCGCTGCATCCATCGATGGACCCATTTGCAGGGTCAGCGGGGCGTAAAGGGTCCAGCCAGCCGCGGGTGCGCCGCCAGGCATGAAGAATGACCCCACCAACATCAAGGACGCAGGAATCATCAGCCAGAAGCTGAAGTTGTTCATGCGCGCAAAGGCCATGTCGGACGCGCCAATTTGCAAAGGGATCATCCAGTTCGCAAAGCCGACAAAGGCGGGCATGATCGCACCGAACACCATGATGATGCCGTGCATGGTGGTGAACTGGTTGAACAACTCGGGGTTGACGATTTGCAAGCCTGGCTGGAACAACTCGGCACGGATGCCCAGGGCCAGCACACCGCCCACCATGAGCATGGCGAAGCTGAACAGCAGGTACAGGGTACCAATGTCTTTGTGGTTGGTGGCATACACCCAACGACGCCAGCCCGCAGGCGCGTGACCGTGGTCGTCATGGGCGTGATCGTGATGGTCGAGAACGGCACTCATCTTGATTTCCTTTGATTTGTATACGGTACGGCTTATTTGCGAGCGGCCAGCACTTCGGCCGGTTGCACGATTTGCCCAGTCTTGTTGGACCAGTTGTTTTTGGTGTAGGTGATCACAGCGGCAATTTCGGTGTCAGACAACTGCTTCCATGCCGGCATGGCACCGTTGTTTTGACCATTCAGCAACACAGCGATTTGTTTGGTTTTGTCTGCGTCCAAAACCAGCGCAGAACCCTCGATGGCTTTGATGGCACCGGCACCTTTGCCGGTGGCTTGGTGACAAGCCGCGCAGTTGGCCGCATAGACCTTTTCACCGCGCTTGGACAGGTCATCCAAGGCCCAGACTTTGGCCGGATCATCGGCCTTGGCCGCCTGCTTTTTCTTTTCCTCCACCACCCATGCAGCGTAGTCTTGTGCAGACAACACTTTCACATGGATCGGCATGTAAGCGTGCTCTTTGCCGCACAACTCTTGGCATTGGCCGTAAAAGTCACCCGTTTTTTCTGCACGGAACCAGGTGTCGCGCACGAAACCCGGGATCGCATCTTGTTTGATGCCGAAAGCGGGCACCGCAAATGCGTGGATCACGTCGTTGGCCGTGGTGATCACGCGCACCTTTTGGCCCACAGGAACCACCAACGGGTAGTCCACCTTGAGCAGATAGTTGTCGCCTTCGGGCTTGCCCGCATTGGACATGGCACGCTGACCAGAATCCAAGGTCGAAATGTAGCTCAGACCTTCGCCCTCACCCTTGATGTAGTCGTAACCCCATTTCCATTGGTAACCCGTGGCCTTGATGGTCAGATCGGCATTGGTGGTGTCTTTTTGAGCAACCAGAACCTTGGTGGCAGGCAAAGCCATCAAAATCACAATCAAAAATGGCACTGCCGTCCAAATCACTTCCACCGTGATGGATTCCGTGAATTTGGCTGGCTTGTGGCCAACCGACTTGCGATGTTTCCAGATGGAATAGAACATGACCGCGAACACGGCAATGAAAATCACCGTGCAAATGATCAGCATGAACCAGTGCAGCCATTGCTGTTCTTCAGCAATTTTGGTGGCAGCAGGGTGCAAATTGAGCTGATTGACCGCAGGGCCACCCGGCAAATCATTGACCGCATAAGCTGCCGTGGTTGCCCACGCGCCTGCAAAGATGCCCGCGCGGGACAGCAAAGAAGCCAATTGGTTGGAAATATTCTTCATGGTTCTCACTAACTTCCAAGACTCTGTTGAACTCACACCTTTGGCCAAGCCGGGCGTCCCGTTTGGCCAGTGGCATCACGCTGAGCGCAATGCCCTCCTGATTTCTCGCGCCAGCACTTGCCGGAGCTCGGGCCTGACAAATCGGCCCACTTCAATGGATCGACCTTGACCTGACAACTCGATCAGGCTTTGGTCGCCGGACTTGGGCTCAACCCGCACCCACTGGCGCTCAAATTCAGCCCTCTCCAGTCGGCCCGCCGTTTCCAGCTCGACCACCAAGTTACTGCCTTGCAGCGAAATCATCTCTCCATCCGCAGCATGTCGGGCATAGGCCAAAAAAGCCAACCCCACCACCGCCACCTCAACGCCTGCAAAGGCCAACACCAAAGTGGCCCCTTGCATCCAGAAGAAGACCCCGATGCCTAAGGACAGCGTGCACAACGACAGGTACATCCAGCCCAACTGGACCGGCGTGACCGAGCAATTGCGTTTAAGCCGCCATTGAACGGCAGGGCCCGACACTTGCGCTAATTGGTAAGCCTGATTTGACATCCGTCAACTTTCAATAACCTAACACCCTGTCAAGCCAGTTCTGTGGTCAAAAACCTGCGGATTTTACCTGAGATCAAATCATCTTTTGACTGATCTCAAACTTTGTCCTGTATACCCCCACCCGACTGCAGCATAAGCCGCATCTGATCCAGACCGATTTCGGTTTTTGCGGCCATTTTCATGCGCGGTTGAGGCTTCAGGGCATGACCGTAAACAATCTCAAAGCCCAAGGACAAGCGTCCACCTTCCTCGGGACGCGCCAGTGACAGCAAGGCCTCCGACAAGCGTGCACGCCATTGGCGCGAACGCAAGCCCTGAAATCGCTGGACATTCAAATTGCGTCCCAGACCCCGCAACTCGGCCAACAAAGTGTCAGGGCTGGCATAGGTCAAAGTGATCCGTTCCATGTCCATGACCGGTTCGGCAAAACCGGCCTCCACCAGCATGTCACCCCAGTCGTGCATGTCGGTGAACTCGTGCGCGGGCTCGGGCCAGCCGGCCCGGGCATAGACCTGGCGCAAATCACGCAGCGTATCGGGACCCAGACAAGAAAACATCAAAAAACCATCGACCGCCAAGGCCCGGTGCCAGGTCTGCAGCAAGGCCTGGGGTTCGGCGCTGGCATGCAAGTGCATGTTGGCCCATACCATGTGCGCCGAATGATCAGGTGGCAAACCCTGGTGCCGCTTGGACCCAAACCAGTGCTGGGCCTGCCACCATGGGGCTTGCAGCGCTTGCTGGGTGACATCGGCGTGCGCTGGGGGCTCTCCGGCCAGCCACACGTGCGCCTTGGGGTAGCGCTGCTCCAGAGCACGTTGCGCCGCCAGGCCGCCGAGAAGCGGACCCCAATGCAACCATCTCTGGGGCTGCAGCTTGATAAAGTCCAAACGCTCCTGCATGCGCGTGGCTACCTCTTCATGCAGCCAAGGCGACTGAGCGGCCAGCAGGGGCAGGCCGCGCCAGCGGGCAGCGGCCACGGGGTCCAAAGAGGGGGGGCGAGGGACTTGGGGCATGGGGCAGGGGTCTCAATGGGGCTGGGCCCGCTCAAGCTCCAACAGCTTGTGTGCTTGTTCTGTCAGCCCGGGCTGAGTATATTGACTGCATGAGACCCGCTTGGCTTCAGGGCTTGTTGAACACTCCGGCCGCCGCTCGCCCCGATAGGTTTTGGCGCTGGCTGCCCAGCCGCTGCGCCATCTGCCAAAACTGGCCCCAGTCGCCGCTGTGCGAGGCCTGCATCAGCCGCTTTGCCCAACCCCAGCACCGCTGCCCCAGTTGCGCCCTGCCCATGCCCGGTCCTTCCCGGCGCTGCGGCGCTTGCCTGAAATCACCGCCCCCGCTGGACCTGTGCCTGACGGCCACCGCCTACGCCTGGCCCTGGGTGGACCTGATCGCCCGCTACAAGTTTCAGCATCAACCCGGTTGGTCCAGGCCTTTGGCCACCCTGATGCTGAGCACCCCTTTGGCGGAAGACGCACTGGACGAGGCCGACTGGGTGCTGCCGATTCCGCTGTCGGCCCAGCGCCTGGCCGAGCGCGGCTACAACCAGTCCTGGTTGCTGGCACGGCAACTCAGCCCGCACAAAGCCGACGCCCGCTTGCTGCTGCGCACCCGCGACACGCCCTCGCAGCGCACCCTGCCTCGGGCAGAGCGGCTGGCCAATCTGGTGGGTGCTTTTGCGGTGGAGCCTTTGCGAGCCGCACAGTTACGCGGCAAGAAGGTGGTGCTGATCGACGACGTGATGACCAGCGGTGCCTCCTTGCACACGGCAGCCCGGGCGCTGCGCGAGGCCGGGGTGGTGCAGGTCAGCGCCTTGGTGCTGGCACGCACCGAAGCGGGCAGCGACCCCTGAAGGTCAAGGCACAATACCGGCCATGTTTCATATCGTCCTGGTTGAGCCAGAAATACCGCCGAACACCGGCAACGTCATCCGCCTGGCGGCCAACACCGGCTGCACACTTCACCTGATCGAGCCCCTGGGGTTTTCAATGGACGACAAACACATGCGACGGGCAGGTCTGGACTACCACGAGTACGCCGACCTGCGGCGCCACGCCGACTGGCATGCATTTTTGGCCCAGGAACAACCCGACCCCGAACGCATGTTTGCCCTGACCACGCGCGGCAGCCGAGCCGCCCACGGCGTGGTTTTTGCGCCAGGCGACTGGTTGGTGTTTGGCTCGGAAACGCGGGGCCTGTCACCTGAGTTGCGCGAACAGTTTGCACCAGCCCAGCGCATCAAGCTGCCCATGCGCGAGGGCCAACGCAGCTTGAACCTGTCGAACGCGGTGGCCGTCACCGTGTTCGAAGCCTGGCGACAAAACGGCTTTGCCGGGGCCAGCCCTGCGCCAGACCTGCCGCCTCAGGCGTAAATGCGCACCAGCGATTCGGCGGCACATACCGGTTTGTCACTGCCCTCGCGCTCCACCGTCACGTTCCACTGCAGCTGCAAGCCGTTCACCTCAATCGGCGTGGCCGAATGCAAATGCAGATGGGCACGTAAACGGCTGCCCACCGGCACTGGAGCCATGAAGCGCACTTTGTTCAAACCATAATTAACGCCCATGCGGGCCGATGTGACCACGATGGTTTTGTCAAAGAACTGCGACAGCAAGGACAAGGTCAAAAAACCGTGCGCAATCGGCGCACCAAAGGGACCTTGTTTGGCCCGCTCGACGTCGACGTGGATCCACTGGTGATCGCCCGTGGCCTGGGCGAACTGGTTGACCTGTTGTTGGGTGATGGTCACCCATTCAGTGGCGGCCACATCCTGACCGACACAAGCGGCCAAATCAGCCAAGTTTGCAAATGTTTTCATGGGATTGACTTTATTCACCTGCTCGTCTTTAGGCTGTCGGTGACGTGACACCACCCAATGGACCTGGGGCTCAGGCAGGGGGAGCGGCCTCCTTGGCACTGATCTGCCGGAGCTCTTCACGTAAACGGGCCAATTCGGCGCGGTAATTTTCAGCATCGCCGTAATTGGCAAAGCCGTGGTAATGCGCATGCGCCTGCATCCTGCGGCGGGCATGCTTGATGGGGCACCAGTATTTCTCGGTCAAGGCCACCACCTCACGGCCATAAGCCATCAGGCCGTTGCCATACGAGCAATAAGCGCAATTGATTTTTTCCAACCAATTCAAATAAGCCAGGTGTGTTCGGTCGTACACAAAATACGAGGCGCGCTTGACTCGAGGAATGCCGCACAGGGGAAAACACACCCATTGGTAAAGGGTGATGAAGGCATCGAGCAGCAGCATGGGCACCAACACCGGGTAAATGAAAGGCACGCACAGCACATGCCGCCAATCGGCCGTCAGCACATAACCGAGCAAGCCCTCTTTGAAGCGCTTTTGCTGGGCCAGCACCTCTTTTTCAAAGCGCACTTTATGCTCTTCAAAGTCGGCCTGCCACTGCTGTCGGTGACTTTTGGCCTCTTGCTCGATGGCCGCTTCGAGCTGCTGGATACGGTCCAGAAACTCCTGAATTTGAGATTTCATGGAGGTCTCCTTGGATGTGCACGGACAGACAAATCGCCAGCTCTTGGACTTCAATTGGCGTTCGACAAAACTTGTCAGCATCGGCGCTGGCAAAGTGTGCCAAGCCTATGGCAGCCGATCACCCGTCTGATCACCTTAACACCTCCCAAGGCCTGACAACAGCCCAGGCCCGCTCACGGCGGGCAAAAGAGGGGACCAGCAAGGTGGCGCAGGGCACTCTTCAGACCGCGTGGCAACACCTGCACGACATGTAGTGCCAAACCCTGCTCGCTTTGCTGGCCTTTTCACGGACTGAGAGACACGCACGCCACCCCCCGGTTCAGCCAGACGGCAGAGCCACTAAAATCAGCCATTGTTCCAAAGCGAGTCCTTCTGTTGCAACTTTCACCCACTGCACCTCTGCCTCAGCACATTGCCATCATCATGGACGGCAATCGCCGTTGGGCAAAAAGACGCTTCATGCCTGCGGCTTTGGGACATGCAGCGGGCGCCCAGCGAGTGCGCGACATCGTCAAGACCTGCGGTGAAATCGGCATCTCCCAACTGAGCCTGTTTGCCTTCAGCACCGAGAACTGGAAACGCCCCGAAGAGGAAATCAGCAGCCTCATGGGTTTGTTCACGACTTACCTGAAAAAGGAAATTCGAAACATGAACAACAACGGGGTGCGGCTGAAGGTGCTGGGTGACACGGGCCGCTTCTCCCCCGCCTTGCAAGCCCTGATTGCCGATGCCCAATCCCAAACGGTGAACAATCAGGTCATCACCCTGAACATTTGTGCCAATTACGGCGGCCGATGGGACATGCTCCAGGCCACAAAAGCCTGGCAAAAGGCGCATCCGGACAAGCTTCTGGACACCCTCACCGAAGAAGCACTGGCCCCGTACCTGAGCACAGCAGATGCACCCGAAGTGGATTTGCTGATCCGCACAGGCGGAGAGTCAAGGGTGAGCAACTTCCTCCTTTGGCAAGCAGCTTATGCCGAGCTGTTTTTTTGCGATGAACTTTGGCCGGACTTTTCGCCCGAAACCCTGAAAGAGGCCCTGGCTTGGTTTGCCACGCGCGACCGGCGCTTTGGCTCCTCTGCACCACTGTGAAGCTCGGGCAGGGCTGGCCCCAGATGCTGGCTTCGACCTGTTGGTGATCCCCCTGCACCTGCGTGGACCGCCTCAAAACCTCTCGCAACACCGCAACCCTTTTGCTCGACACGTTGTGCACCTGACCCTCGATGGCATCCAATGCGGTCTGTTTCAGACGCGATTTTTGAATCCCCTTGAGATGGTTGAGCACATTGATCGTGGTCACGCCCTTGGTACACGCACGGCTGAAATGCTTTGCACTGAACGGTCTGGTCAAATCAGGTGTCGCGCGGAAACATGGACTCAAAGCGCGCCAGCGAATCTTGCTCGAGTTTTTTAAATTTTTCAACCAATGGCCAATAGGCTTGAGCCCCCTGATGATCCAGATTGGCAAGCACTACGGTTTCTTGGCTGAGTTGGGTACAGGCCAAATACCAACGGTCAACGGCCTGATTCTCAGCGTCACCATGTTGCAAATTGTTAAGTCCGCTTATTCAAATTCTTGATTTTTCTTATAAAAATGAATATTTCGCCAGGTTGAAGGATGTCCTCAGACGATCAAAAAGTAAAAACCCCGCCAAGGCGGGGTTTCGTGAGCATTCTCTTGAAATAACAACATTTGCACGGCTCCCATTTTCATGAGCCGATTCAATGACTGTCCATTTCAGGCAATGACAAATGGCGTGCGGTCTTTGCCCTCGATCCACTTGGGGGCTTTGCCGCGACCGGTCCAGGTCTGACCTGTCGCTGAGTCACGGTACTTGGCAGCCACCTTGGTCGCCACCTTGGTCGCGGCTTTGACTGCGCTTGTTTTACCGCCACGACCTGGGAAAATATCCTGGGCCGTCAAGCCATACTCGGCTACCAATTCGCGAACTTTGGCAACAGCTGTTGAAATTTCATTTTGACGGGCTTGGGCTATGGCCGACTCCAGAGCTTCGCGCTGCTGCAATAATTCTTTATAGGTTTGTGACATGTAAACGCTCCAATTAAAATAAGGAAGCCCGAATATACAACAAACTGCGTCTTGATTTGCAAAATCACATGCTATTTATAAATACCGCCATAAAAGAGGATTATTTCGACAGGAACATTGACTTAGATTAACGACTTAGAGACCCGGCCCCAACTTTTTATCCCAATGTTGGCACCAACAACGGTTGGCATTTTCGCGCATCGGGTTGACAATTCCAATCGACCTGACCTGTTAATAGACCTTGTTTTTATATTTAAGGAAAAAATGGCTGTTTACTGGATCGGTGATATTCAAGGCTGCGATGCCCCGCTGGGGCGCTTGCTGGAGAACGTGGCATTTTCACCCAGCCGTGACCACTTGATCGTGCTGGGTGATCTGGTCAATCGCGGGCCGGATTCCGTCGGCGTGTTGCGCCGCTTGATGGCATTGCAAGGCAGTGTGCAGTGTGTGCTGGGTAACCACGATTTGCATGCCTTGGCCGTGGCTTTGGGTCACAGCCGTCCCAAACGGCTGGACACGCTGGATGGCCTGCTGCAAGCGACCGACCGCTGTGCACTGATCGATTGGCTGCGTCAACAGCATTTGGCGCTTTGGTCTCACAACATTTTGTCGGTGCATGCGGGGGTTTTGCCTGAATGGACCCTGGACAAAACCATGTCCTTGGCGAGCGAAGTGCAAGCCGTTTTGCGCGGGCCAGATTTGCCGTTCTTTTTGGCCCACATGTATGGCAATGAACCCGCCGCTTGGCGCGACGATTTGGAAGGCCTGGATAGATGGCGTGTCGTGGTGAACGCCTTGACGCGCCTGCGTTTTTGCGCTCCCGATGGCACGATGGAATTTGCCACCAAAGACAGCGCCGCGCAGGCGCCAACAGGCTTCATGCCCTGGTTCGATGTACCGGGACGGCGCACGGCCGACATCACGGTGGCCTTTGGCCACTGGTCCACGCTGGGCCGACAAGACCGCAGCGACGTCTGGGCTTTGGACACGGGTTGCGTTTGGGGCGGCTGCCTGAGCGCCATGCGCCTGGGCGAAGACGGGCAGCATCAGCGGGTTGAAGTGGCCTGCGCTCAGGCGCAGGTGCCGGGCTGATGGCAGGCCTTAGCCGCCCGGCTTGAGCAAGACCAACAAGGCCCCCGCCCCACCCTCGGCCGGCTTGGCTTGGACGAAAGCCATGACCTGGTTTTTTTGCACCAGCCAGCTGTGCACTTTGGACTTGAGCACCGGCGTTTTCCCGGGGGAGCCCAAGCCTTTGCCGTGCACCACGCGCAAGCAGCGCAAACCCTGGCGTTGTGCCTGTCGGATGAACTCGGACAGTGCCACGCGGGCTTCGTCGGTGCGCAGGCCGTGCAGATCGATCTCGCGCTGAATCGACCAATCGCCCTTGCGCAGCTTGTGGATCACGTCACGGCCAATACCCGGACGACGAAAACTCAGCGCGTCATCGGTGTCGAGCAAGGTGCTGGCATCGAATTCGTCGCTCAGGCAATCGCGCAACACCGCCGCGTTGTCCTTGTGATGTTGGTGCGCAATCGGCGCCGGGCTGGGGCCATCCAGCTGGACCTGGTCGTGAGCAGGCAGGCGCTGCACGACGCCCACAGCCCGCACAAACAAGTTGCTTTCGGCATCACGCTGGCGCGCAGCCAGGGCCTGAGCGGCCGCCTCGGCCTGTGATTGCGCGTGGGCTTCGGCCAGCTTCTGGCGGACTTTTTTCAGGTCTTGCAAGGCGTTGATTTTCACGGGAAATCCTGGCTGGACGTTGGTGGGCTTGCACGGCGCACAAGCAGATCGGGTGGACCTCAATCGCCCCGATTGCGCATCCAATCGCCGGTCTTGAAAAAGCTGGCATTCAGCCGCTCGCGCAGCACGGGGTCAACATGCGTCTCGGTCATGGCCTGGTCCATGCAGGCCAGCCACTGGTCGCGTTCGAGCACGCCAATCGAAAACGGCATGTGGCGCATGCGCAAACGCGGATGGCCAAAGCGCTCGGTGTAATGCTCGGGCCCACCCAGCCAGCCGCACAAAAACCAAAACAGTTTGTCGCGGGCACCGTCCAAGGTGCTGCCGTGCGCATCGCGCAGGGCTTTGTAGACTGGCTCGATGTCCATCAGGTCATAAAAGCGGTCAACCAAGCTGCGCACAGCCGCTTCGCCACCGATCCAAGCAAACGGGCTGTCCGAGGGTGGCTTTTCTTCGATGTTCATAGGGCTCGATTGTGCAATGTGCAAAGGGTAAAGTCGACAGCAGTCACTGCGCCGCCTGGCGCAAAGTCTGCACCACCGGTTGACGCAAAACCCCGGCCAGACTCAGGCTCCCGGCACCCCAGGCCAACAAAGCCCCCACCACGCCACCGGCCAAGGGGGCCCATAAAGGGGGCTGCCAGGCAAACTCGAAGGCGTAACGGGCCAAGGCCCAGCCCACCACCAAGGCCATGCCGCTTGCCATGAATCCAGCCAGCCAGCCAATGCCCAGCAGCTCGGTACGCTGCACCTGTGCCAGCAAACTGCGGCCCGCGCCCAGCGCCCGCATGATGGCGTATTCGCGCTCACGCGCTTGGCGACTCGCACCTACCGCGGCCAGCAAAACCATCAGGCCCGCCGCCAAGGTGAAGGCAAACAAAAACTCCACGGCCCGGATCACCTGGTCCATGACCCGCTGGACCTGCGCCAGTGTGCTGCGCATGTCCACACTGGTGATGTTCGGAAAAGCATTGACCATGGCATTTTCAAAACCTGGCAGTTCCTTGGGGGACTGGAAGGCGGCCATGTAGGTCATCGGCAAATCGGGCATTTGAGAAACTGGGAACAGCATGAAGAAATTGGCCCGCATCGAGGCCCAGTCCACCTTGCGCAAGGAGGTGATGCGTGCCTCGTGTGGCTGACCGGCAATGTCAAAACCCAGGCGGTCACCCAGCTTCAGGCCCAGCGCCTTGGCAATGCCTTCTTCGACGCTCACGCCATCGGATTCTTCGGCCTGCCATCGCCCGGCCACCAAGGGGTTGTGTCCGGGCAAGGCCGCGCTGTGCGAGAGGTTGATTTCACGATCGAGAAAGCGTTTGCCCCGGTCAGCTGACATATCGTCGGGTCCGATGACACGGCCATTGATGGCCACCAGCCGACCGCGGATCATGGGGAACCAATCGGGCGATTGCACACCTGCTTTCTTCAGGTGCGCCAAAAAAGCCTCTGCCTGATCGGGTTGCACGTTGATGACAAAGCGATCGGGCGCGTTCACCGGCGTGGCCTGACGCCAACTGGCGATCAGGTCGGTACGCAGCAAGACCAGCAAAGCCAGCGCCAGCAAACCCACCGACAAGGCACTGACTTGCACCACCGCAAACAAAGGCCGTGCCGCCACTTGCCGTGTGGCCAGGCGCAACCACCGCGGGGCCGACTCGTCGGGCACCACCCGGCGCAGTAAAAACAAGGCCGCCGCCGCCAGACCGGCAAACACCAAGAGCGCCAGCGCAAAACCGCCGACCGTGATCAATCCCAATGTGAGGTTGCGGCTGACCATGAGCAAAGTGACGGCAAAGCCGAGCAAGCCCATGACCAGCACCAGCCCCGAGCGCACCTGCACACTGCCCAGATCGCGGCGGATCACGCGCAGCGGCGGCACTTTCGCCAACTGCAACACCGGCGGCAGGCCAAAGGCCACCAACAGCGTCAAACCCATGGCCAGACCCATCAGCGCCGGCTGCAGCGTGGCTCCGGGCAAATTCGCATCCACCAGACCGGCCAGCAACTGCACAAATCCCAGGTGTACGCCATATCCGGCCAGCACCCCCAGCAGGCTGGCCACCAGGCCAGCGCCCAGAAACTCCAGGCCATAACTCAATGTGAGTGTGCGCTGGCTTTGCCCAAGGACGCGAAGCAAAGCACAGGCGTCCAGCTGTCGCTCAGCGAAGCTGCGCGCCGCCAAGGCCACGGCCACGGCGCACAGCAAAGCGGCCAGCAAAGCCACCAGGTTCAAAAACTGCGAAGCCCGGTCCAGGGTCTGGCGCATCTCAGGGCGGCCGCTGCCCAGCGACTCGACTTTCACGCCGCGCACCTCGGGCTTGTCGGCTTCGGCTTGCGCCCAGGGCAAAAACTGGCCCACGGCCGCATCGCTGCCCGCCACCGCCATGCGCCAACTCACGCGGCTGGCCGGCTGCACCAGGCCCGTCGAGGCCAAGTCGGCCATGTTCATCATGACGCGCGGGGCAAAGCCCATGAAGCCCGCGCCCCGATCGGGCTCGCGGGTGATGGTGGCGCCAATGCGCAAGCTGCGCTCGCCCAAGCCCAGCTTCTGGCCGACTTGCACATTCAAGGCTTCGAGCAAGGCCGCATCGACCCAAACCTCGCCCTCGGGCGGAATGCTGGCCTCCGGTCGACCCACAATCTCCAGTCGACCGCGCAATGGGTATCCGGGCTGCACGGCTTTGAGGGCCACCAGGCGAGTGGCAAGTGGGGTGTCATTCGGGAAGGCGACATCCGGCGCGTTCAAGGCCCGTGCCATGGTCGGGAAACTCACATTGGTGTTGCTTTGCAAACCGGCATCCAAGGCCTTTTGGGCGAAGGCCTCGGGGGTGCGTTGGTCGCTCACCACCACCGCGTCGCCGCCCAGCAGTTGGCGCGCATCTCGCCAGAGACCCGACTGCATCCGGTCGGCCAGAAAACCCACCGCCGTCAAGGCCGCCACGGCCAACGCCACCGACACCATCAACAGGCGCAACTCGCCCGCCCGCAGGTCACGCCACAACTGTCGGGCACCCAACTTCAAACCATGCATCCACGATTGCTTCTTCATCCCCTGACCTTAACCCAGGGGCGAAGGTCTGACAGGGCTGGGGGCTTGACGAGCACCTGACGCATGCCCGATGCGAGCACTCCATCGGGTCCCAGATACGCTGGTTTTAAGCCGCACGGCCCCGGGCTCTGGCTTGTTCACGCGCCAACTCATACGCGGCCTGCACAAAGGATTCCTCCAGGTCTTCCCCCGCAGGGGTCGGCTGGGCATCCGACCAGCGTACGATGGCCACCCGCGCACCGTCAATCGTTTCCTGGATGGGCACTCTGCACAAGCCGCTGGCTTGCATGCGCGATGCATGAACCTCCATCGGCATGGCCGCCACCAAATCACTGTGCCGGGCCAGCGTTTCCAGGCCCGTCAAGGTCTGACAGGTCACGGAGCATTGAGGCGAGGCCAAACCAGCCTGCTTAAAAGCACGGTCCAAACCGCGGGCGACCGAACTCTCTAAGCTGGGCAATACCCATTGAGCCCCCACCAACTGCGACAAACTTTGGGCGTTTTGAAGCGGATGCCCAGGACGCACCACCACGGACACCGTGGTGGCGTAGAGCGCGCGGGTGACGAACTCAGGCCCCAATTGCTCAGCTGGCAAAGACATCACGGCAAAGTCAGGCGCGCCTTCGCGCAAACCGCCCAACTGAAAGCTGGGCGGCACGATGTTCAATTGCACCCCCGGCCAACGAAGCCGAAATGCCGGAATCACCTGGGGCAACAAGGCCATGGTGGCAAAGTGGGACAGCGCCACCGCCAGACGCCCTTCTTTATGACCCCGTCTTTGCTGCACATCTTCACCGGCTTGACGGGCTTGGCTGCGAATCGCTCGGGCGCGCGGCAGCAAGGCCAGGCCATATTCCGTAGCCTGTACCCCACGCAAGCCGCGCTCGAACAAGGTGACCCCTAGGGACTCTTCCAGACGGCGCAGTTGTTTGCTCACGGCCGGTTGCGAACCGCCCAACTTGCGAGCAGCAGCCGTCACACTGCCCGCGTCCGCAATTTCAGCCAGCAACACCAGCGCAGCCGGATCAGGCATGCCGGCAGGGGTCGACTTGCGGGGCTGCCCGTCATGGAAAGACGTGATGGGCCCAGCTGCAGAGTTTGCGGATTCAGGCATCGGATCATCCATAACAAAAAGACATGATTATTACCTTTTCAAGGCTTGTTGGAATACCGACCGCTGACTACCATGACTTTGTCTTTTCCACAATTCGGAGCCTTGTTTGCCACTGACCCTTGCCGATTGCATGCACCTCGATGCCCACGAGCCCGCTCACATCCGTTTGGCCCAGCTGGGAGACCGCTTTGACCCGGGCACACCCGGCACGCTGTATTTCGATGCCAACTCGATCGGGCCCATGCCGCGCACGGCACCCTTGAAAATGCAGACCGTGCTGCAAGACGGTTGGGCCAAGGCACGGCGACGCAGCTGGAACGAGCTGGACTGGCTGGAGCAGCCCCGCACGCTCGGAGCCTCGATGGCGCACCTGATCGGTGCGGGCAGCAACGATGTACGGGTCACGGACACCACCAGCATCAACCAATACAAGTTGTTGCGCTATGCGCTCAGCGTTGCAGCCCCTCGCCGTGTGATCGTGCTGGAACGCCACGTGTTTCCCTCCAACCGCTATGTGGCAGAAGCCATCGCCCGGGACCATCTGGCCGAGCTGCGTTTCATCGACGATGCGTCCGATCTGCGTGCGGCTCTGGCCCCGCAAGACGTGGCCGTGGTGGCCTTGTCACACGTGGATTACCGCAGCAGCACGCGGCTGGACATGGCTGATTTGAACCGCAGCATTCGCTCGGCGGGTGCCTTGAGTCTTTGGGATCTGTCACATTCGGCGGGTGCGGTGGCCATTGCCCTGCGCGAAAGCGACAGCGACTTGGCGGTGGGATGCGGCTACAAATACCTGTGCGGCGGACCGGGCGCACCGGCATTTTTGTACATCCACCCGCGCTGGGCCGATGCCGCTTGGCCAGCCATTGCTGGCTGGATGGGGCATGCCGACACATTCGCCTTTGAGCCCTCTTACCAGCCGGGCGCAGGAGCCGACCGTTTTTTGGTGGGTACCCCAGCCGTCCTGGCCAATGTGGCTTTTTCATCTGCAGCACAGCTGTGGCGCGAGGTCGACCCGCTGGCCATGGACCAGCGTCACAGGTCACTGACCGACACCTTGATTCAACTCTTCGATGAACAGTGTGCCGCTTGGCCCCTGCACTTGGCCAGCCCCAGAAATCACGCCCAACGTGGCGGTCATGTGGCCCTGCAGTTCGATGGGGCTGCCGCATTGGCGCAAGCCTTGGTTGAGCAAGGCGTCATCGTTTCTTCACGCAAACCCGACGCTTTGCGGTGGGGCGTTCACCCGTTGACCACGACCCATCAACAGCTGTGGTCAGCGGTTCAGGTCTTGCGGCAATTGCTGATCAGCGGCAGCTGGCAGGACGCACGCTTTGAACGCCCCATGGTCTGAGCCCCGCATACCGCTGTTTTTACCCCTTCGCCTTTCCAACCGATACCCCCCATGACTGCCACCGACAGACCCACTGCACAAACGAACGCCCCGATACGCCTGGCCGCTGACATTGGCGGCACGTTCACCGATGTGGTCCTGGAAACGCCCTCACGACGACACAGCTGCAAAGTGCTGACCACACCACGCCAGCCAGAACTGGCCGTGATGGAGGGACTGGATCGCCTGCTCAAAACATCGGGTCTGGACGGTGACCGCATTGAGCTGTTCGTCCACGGCACCACATTGGCCACCAACGCCTTGATCGAGCGCAAGGGAGCCCGTACAGCTTTTGTCACCACCGAAGGCTTTCGGGATGTTTTGGCCATGGGCTTTGAAAAACGCTTTGATGCTTACGACACGAACCTGGAAGGACCGACCGAGTTGGTGCCCAGGCCTTGGCGTCTGACGGTTCGTGAACGCATCGCGGCCGATGGCACGGTGCTGCTTGAACTGAATGAAAACGACGTCAGGAGGGTCGGTGCCCAGATGCGAGATGCGCACATCGAAGCAGTGGCCATCGGGTTCATGCACGCATGGGGCTCCCCTGCACACGAACAACGGGCCCGCGACATCCTTGCGACCATTCTCGGGCCGGATGTGAGCATTTGCCTGTCCTCGGAAGTGTGCCCCGAGATCCGCGAATACGAGCGTTTTTCCACCACCGTGGCCAACGCGTACGTGCGCCCCCTGATGGGCAGCTACCTCTTTAGACTGCAGGACAGCATCCGGCAAAAAGGTCTGCACTGCCCCATGTTGCTGATGATGTCGGGCGGCGGACTGACCACGCTGGAGTTGGCCGCTCGTTTTCCGATCCGTCTGGTCGAATCCGGCCCAGCCGGCGGTGCCATATTGGCTGCGCATCTGGCACGGGAATGCGGCCTGGACAAGGTGCTGGCCTTTGACATGGGCGGAACCACCGCCAAGATTTGCCTGATCAACAACGGCCAGCCTGAAAGGTCACGCCGCTTCGAAATTGGCCGGGTCTGGAAAAACCTCAAAGGCAGTGGCTTGCCCATCCGAATTCCGGTGATCGAACTGGTGGAAATTGGTGCTGGCGGCGGCTCCATCGGCCGGGTCGATTCCTTGCAGCGCATCACGGTCGGACCGGATTCGTGTGGCTCCGAACCGGGCCCCGCCTGCTATGGGCGCGGCGGCGATCGGCCAGCCGTCACAGACGCCAACGTGGTGCTCGGCCGCATCGACCCCGAACGCTTTGCCTCAGGCCGCATGCCACTGAATGCGACATTGGCCCAACAAGCCCTCATGAGCCATGTCGGCAAAGCTTTGGGCATGGACGTTTTCTGGGCCGCCGCAGGCATCAGCGAAATGGTCGAAGAAAACATGGCCAATGCGGCCCGTGTGCACGCCATTGAGCGCGGTCAAAACCTGGAGAACTTCACCATGGTGGCGTTTGGCGGTGCTGCGCCCTTGCATGCTGGCCGGCTGGCCCAAAAACTGGGCATCACCCGAGTGATGGTCCCTGCCGGCGCCGGGGTCGGGTCGGCCATCGGCTTTTTACGTGCGCCAGTGGCCTTTGAGGTGGTGCGCAGCGATCTGTCCGTCTTGTTAACGCTGGACCCCCAAGCGATCGAGGCCCGGCTCGAGGCCATGCATGCCGAAGCACTGTCGGTGGTGGAAACCGCCAGCGCAGGGGCACCCTTGCAGGTGCTCAGAGTGGCTGAATTGCGTTATGTCGGTCAAGGACATGAGCTTCGAGTGCGCCTGCCTCCCGCATCAGACGGCCCCATCAATCTGTCAGCCCTGGAGGCGCTTGTGGAAGCTTTTGAAAAATCCTACGAACAAATTTACGGGCTGCGCATACCTGATGGCGAAGTCGAGGCGGTCACCTGGTCAGTGACCGTCTCCACCCTGCCGCAAGCTGTGCAGCCGATCGCCTTGCCTGAAGCCACTCGCCAACGAGAACCCTTGTCGACACGGCCGGTTTGGGAGCCCGCACTGGGCGAGCAACGGGACTTTGGCCTGCACTGGCGCTTTGACCTTCACACGGGTGAGAAAATCGCAGGCCCCGCTTTGGTGACCGAAGACGAGACCACCATCGTCGTTCCCGCAGGCTGGATGGCGCGGTTGGATGAGCAAGGCCATTTGATGATGGAGGCTCAAGCATGAGCACGCACATGCTGCACGCCATTCGCACACAGGTGATGTGGAACCGGCTGATTTCAGTGGTCGAAGAGCAAGCCCAAGCCTTGCTGCGCACCGCATTTGGTTCGGTAGCGCGGGAAGCGGGCGACCTCTCGGCCGGTGTCTACGACACGAAAGGTCGCATGCTGGCCCAGGCCGTCACGGGTACGCCAGGGCACGTCAACACGATGGCTGTTGCAGTGGGTCATTTCCTGGAGCGGTTCCCACTGGAGGGCCTGGTCGTGGGGGATGTGCTGGTGACCAACGACCCCTGGATGGGCACCGGGCATCTGTTTGATTTTGTGGTCGTGACCCCGGTCTTTGTCGGGCAACAACCGGTGGCATTGTTTGCATCCACCTGCCACACCATCGATGTGGGTGGACGCGGCTTCACAGCCGATGCCGCTTCGGTGTTTGAAGAGGGCACCTGCATTCCCCACCTCAAACTGGTGCGGGCCGGAGCGCTCAATGAAGATGTGCTGGCCATCATCCAGGCCAACTCTCGCAACCCCATCGAGGCCAGAGGGGACATCCTGTCCTTGGTCAGCAGCAACGAAGTGGGCAGTCGCCGCCTGGTCGAGATGATGACCGAGTTCAAACTGGCGAGTCTGGACACGCTGGCCGAGCACATTCTCGAGCAATCGGGTCGTGCCACCCGCGAAGCCATCGCGCGACTGCCCGATGGACAATGGCGCGCCGAAATGACCATCGACGGCCATGAACATCCCGTGAGCCTGGTCGCCACCCTGCACAAGCAGGGCGAACAGATCCGCGTGGATTACGCAGGCACCAGCGCCGCATCACGCATGGGCATCAATTCGCCCAAATGCTACAGCGACGCTTATTCGGTTTTCGGCCTCAAATGCCTGATCGCGCCCGAGGTCCCGAACAACTCCGGCTCCCTGGCCCCTTTCGAAGTGATTGCCCCTGAAGGCAGCATCGTTCATCCTCAACGGCCCAGCCCGGTCACCGCTCGCCATGTGATCGGACAAATGCTCCCCGACTTGATGTTTGGCTGCTTGGAGCAGGCCCTGAACGGCCAAGTACCGGCCGAATCGGCCGGCAGCATTTGGGTGCTGGCCATGAGCCGACACCCCGCGCAAGGCAAGGCCTTCAATGTCATGAGTGTCGGTTTAGGCGGCACGGGCGCACGCCCCACCAAGGATGGTTTGTCGACCACCGCTTTTCCCAGTGGCGTCGGCGGCATCCCGGTTGAAATCACGGAAGCGCAATCACCACTGGTGTTCTGGGAAAAAGTGTATTTGCCCCACTCGGCCGGTGCCGGTCAGTGGCGCGGGGGGCTCAGCCAGCGCATCGTGATCGGCACCCGTGACGCAGTGGGTTTTGACTGCTCGGCCGCCACCTTTGACCGCCGTGCCTATCCGGCCCGTGGCCGCAATGGCGGCATGTCGGGCACCCCCGGACGGGTCGAAATTCAATCGGCCAGCGGCGTGCGAACACCACATGAAGGCAAAAGCACCATGCACATCCCGAATGGTGGTCGTCTTTGCATTGAACTGCCCGGTGGCGGTGGCTTTGGTCCACCCGAAAAACGAGACCCGGCGCTCTGCGCACGGGATGCGGTCAACCATGCGACTGCCCCCCCAGATCTTTCACCCCTGTCCTTCAACCCACTTCCCAGGAGTTCTTCATGAAACTGATCCAACGTCTGACGTATTCATTTTTTCTGCTGCTCATGGCGCTGCCATGGTCAGCACACTCAGCCGATTACAACGGCACGATCCGCATTGTGGTGGGATTCCCGCCGGGGGGAGCGACCGATGTTGTCGCGCGCATCATGGGTGAAAAATTGCGCGTGATCATGAACCAGCCGGTCATTGTGGAAAACAAACCCGGTGCCGGCGGCATGATTGCCACGCAACAACTCAAGGCTGCAGCGCCCGACGGTGCCATGGTGATGCTGACCATCGACCACTCCCATGTGATCATTCCCCTGACTTTCAAGGCACCAGGATACGACCCCATCAAGGACTTCACAGCCTTGGCAGGTGTCGCCAGTTATTACAACGTCATGGCCCTGTCCAGCACGATTGCCGTCAAAACCCCATCGGAGTTTGGCAACTGGCTCAAAGCCAATCCAGGCAAGGCCAATTACGGCATCCCCGCCGTGGGCAGCGTGCCCCAATTTGCGGGTCTGCTGGTGGGCAAGTCACTGGGCACACCCATGGTGGCCATCCCTTACCGGGGTGGCGCACCCCTGGTCCAAGATCTGCTGGGTGGGCAAGTGCCCGCAGGGTTTTTGTCGCTGACGGAGTCTATCGAGCACCACCGCAATGGAAAAATGCATGTCATGGCCGTCTCGGGCACCAGCCGTGCCAAATCAGCACCCGACATTCCCACCTTCCAGGAATTGGGTATCAAAGGGGTCGACAAGAACCCCTGGCTGGCATTTTTTGGCCCCAAAGGCTTGCCGCCCGAATTTGTGGACCGCTTCAGCCGTTCGGTGTCTACTGCCCTGACAGACCCAGAAGTCGTTGAAAAAATGTCTAAATTGGGCAATGTGGCCACTTACGCCAACCCAGCTCAATTGCAGGAATGGGTGTCATCTGCCACCTTGCACTGGGGTCCAGTCATCAATGAATCAGGGTTCGAATTACAATGACAACATGACTGAAAAAATCACACTGGCCTGAGCAGGCCGAAAAAAAGGCCATTCATTGAATGGCCTTTTTTCGATGATTTTGGTGGTGATAGGTGGATTTGAACCACCGACATCAGCATTATGAATGCTGCGCTCTAACCAACTGAGCTATATCACCTGAGTTTGTTGGCACAAGCCACCAAGCCAAAAATTATACACAAAATTTCTGGGTATCCCGGCAAGTTGGCGTAACAATTGACCTATGAAACAGCCAACATCAGCCTCAGCCGACCCGCTGACCTCCTCAGGACAATCCGCCCAAGTGATCTGGGACCACTGGCAATCGGGCCAGGTGATCAGCACACTGCCTGAGTCTTGCCGACCCTTGACCCCTGAGCAAGGCTATGCCGCCCAAGCGCAACTGTCCATTGTTTCCGGCCGCAGTGTGATCGGCTGGAAAATTGCGGCCACCAGCACCAATGGACAAGCGCACATCAACGTGAACGGCCCACTGGCCGGACGATTGTTGTCTGGCCAGGTGTTTGAAAGCGGCGCCACCGTGCCGTCAGCCGGCAACCGCATGCGCGTGGCCGAGCCGGAATTTGCTTTTGCCATGGCGCAAGACCTGCCGCCACAAGCCACGCCTTATACCCAGCAGCAAGTCATGGCCGCCGTGGCCAGTTTGCACCCGGCCATCGAAGTGCCCGACTCGCGGCTGGCGCCCTTTACCGCAGCGGGAGAAGCACAACTGCTGGCGGACAACGCCTGCGCCCGCCACTTTGTGCTGGGCCCAGCCGCGCCCAATGTCTGGCACAACTTGGACTTGAGCACCTACCCGGTGCATGCCAGTGTAGAGCACGGAAATCAACTGAAGTACACCCGGGACGGCACAGGCGGCAATGTGCTGGGCGACCCGCGCATCGCCCTGACCTGGCTGGCCAATCAGCTGTCGGGTTTGGGCATCACATTGCAAAAGGGCCATGTGGTGACCACCGGCACTTGCATGGTGCCACTCGAACTGCAGCCCGGTGACACCGTCAGCGCTGAATACGGGCAGCTGGGCAGTGTGACCATGATTTTTTCGGAGACTTGAGCCATGACAAAACCCCTTTTGGCCCTGATCGGCACCGGTGGCACCATCGCAGGCGCGGCCAGTGCTGCCTCGGTCAGCACCGATTACAAACCCGCCAGCCTGAGCCTGGCCGCCGTGGTCGACACGGTGCCAGAGCTGCGCCAACGCTACGCCATCGACGTCACCCAGCCCATGCAGCTGGCCAGTTACGACGTGCGGCCGGAGAACTGGCTCGATCTGCATGCCGCCGTGATGCAAGCGGTGCACAACCCCGATGTGGTGGGCATCGTGGTCACGCACGGCACCGACACGCTGGAAGAAACCGCCACCTTTTTGCACCTGAGCGTGGACAGCGACAAACCCATCGTGGTGGTGGGGGCCATGCGCCCTGCCACGGCCTATTCGGCCGACGGCCCGGCCAATTTGCTGGACGCCTGCAGTGTGGCTGCCTGCCCCGGTGCAAGAGGGCGCGGCACCTTGGTGGTGATGAACGGCCGCATCCATTCTGGCCTGTGGGTCGGCAAACGCCATGTCAGCAGCGTGGAGGCCTTTGACAGCCCACTGGCAGGCGCCGTGGGGGAAGTGGCCGACCAAGCCGTGCAGTGGTTCCGCAGCGCCGGGCGCGCACCCACCGTGGCCTGGAAAAAGCCAGCCGCTTGGCCTCGGGTGGACATCGCCGTGGCTTATGCCGGGGTGGACGAGACCGCCCTGCGCGCCTTTGTGGCCGCCGGGGCGCAGGGCATCGTGCACGCCGGGTTTGGCAACGCCAACACGCCCACGGCCTACCGCGCTTTCATTCAGTCATTGCCTGCACAAGGTGTGCTGGTGGCCCGCTGCGCCCGCTTCATCACCGGCAGCGTGACGCGGGCCAGCGTCTACGCCGATGCCCAACACGGCATCCTGACCGCAGGCCCACTGCCACCGCACAAGGTGCGCATCGTCATGCTGCTGGGCCTGGCGCACGGCATGGACGGGCCCGCGATTCAAACCTGGATTGACCAGATTTTGCTGGCCGGCTGAAACCCGCTGCTCAGCGCGGTCGCTGAGTCCAATACAGCACCGTGCCGCTGATGCTGGCCATGACCATGAGGCCCACAAAACCGGCGCGGTAGGTGCCAAACAGGCCAGACAAAGCGCCGAACATGGGCGGCCCCACGACCACGCCCAAAAACGTGAAGGCCAGTGTGCCGCCTGTGGCCATGCTGGCCATACCAGGGGGCGCACGGCGGGCCACTTCGGCCAAATAGACGCCGTTCCAGCCGATGGCCGAGGCCCCAAAACCCACCAAAATGGCGATCACCACAGCGTGCGGCGTGTCGGTGGTCAAAAAGGCCGAGGCCAAAGCGCCCAAGGCCATCATGCTGGCCAGCAGCAGCAACATGCGCCGAGCGCCCAACCAACGGTCGGCGACATAACCCCAGACCACGCGCCCGCCAATGCCGCCCAACTGCGTGACCGACAAAGCCAGCCCCGCCGCCACCAGACCGTAAGACAAATCGTCGTGCAAAAAAGTCACCAAATAGGTGGTGAGCGACAGCTGCACCATGGAAAACATGAACGAGCAGGACGCCATGGTGAGCAGTGACCGATGCGCCAGCACCAGACGGATGGGCTCGATCAAACTACCCCAGCGGATGCGGGTGTCCGGCTGGCGGTCGCTGTCCAGCTCTGCCCGCAGGCTTTGCGACACCCAAGCGCACAGCAGGCACACCCCTGCCACCGCCACCAAACTCAGTTGCCAATTGCCCAGCAGCGCCAAAGGCGGCACCACCGCGCCCGCCAACATGCTGCCCAAAGGCACACCGGTTTGCTTGATGGAAAACACCAGCGACATCTGGTGCGCAGGCGTGGTGCGGGCCAGCAGGTGCGAGCTGGCCGGAGTGATCGGGCCATAACCCAGCCCAATCAGCACCGCGCCCAACACCATGGAAGGCAACCAAGGTACAGCGCACAAGAGCAATCCCAAGGCACACAACACCAAACCCCACTGGCTCACACGGATCGCCCCCATGCGGGCCACCGTGGCACCGCCCATCAAGGTGGCGACCATGGCCCCGGCATAAGTCACTGACACGTACAAGCCCACCAAGGCGGGCGAGACCTGCAAAGTCTGCGCCACCACAGGGGCCACGACGGGCAGGCTCAGCAAGGCCATGGCGACCATGGCCTGAATCACCAGCGTCAGCAGCAAGGGCCACCAGTTGCTCATTGTTTCATCTCCCGTACAGGCGAGAAGGCCCCCAGGGGGCCGCTAGGATCACAGCCACCATCAGTTGGCTTTGACGCCCGCCTTGACCAACAAACTGCCCAAAGTGTCGATCTCGTTTTTCAGGTGAGCCCGCAAAGCCTCTGGTCGGGCTTGGTCCACACTCACGGCCGCAATGCCCATAGCCTCCAGGCGCTGGCGCACCTCCGGGTCAGCCACCGACTTTTGCAAGGCAGCGGTCAGCTGATCGAGCACCGGCTTGGGCGTGCCCTTGGGCGCATACAGGCCAAAGGAGATGTTGATGTCAAAGCCTTCCACACCGGCATCGGTGATGGCGGGCACTTCAGGCAGTTGGGGCAAACGGGCTTTTCCAGCCGAGGCATATGCCTTGATTTTGCCGCCCTTGACCGAGGGCACTGTGCCAGAGGTCTGGTCACACAAAATGTCCACTTGACCGCCCATCAGGTCGGTCAAGGCCGGGCCCGTGCCCTTATAAGGGATCTCGTTGAGCTTGACGTTCAGCGCGTTCATCATCATCAAACCACACAGGTGCGAGGCCGATCCCACGCCCGCATGCGCCAGGCTGACTTTGGGGCCGTTGGCTTTCACGTAGGCCACGAACTCGTTCAGGTTTTTGGCAGGAAACTCGTTGCGCGCCACGATCACCATGGGGCCGCTGGTGGCCCGGCCAATCGGCTCAAAATCATCCACCGGGTGGTAAGGCAGGCTTTTGTACATGGCCACGTTGGTGGCGTGGCTGACGTGGATCATCAGCAAGGTGTAGCCATCGGCTTTGGCGCGGGCCACTTTGGCCGTGCCGATCGAGCCCGAGGCGCCTGCGGTGTTGTCCACCACGATCTGCTGACCCAGGTGCTTTTGCATGGCCCCGGCAAACAAGCGCGTGATGGTGTCACCCGGGCCGCCTGCAGCATAGGGCATGACCATGGTGATGGCGCGGTTGGGAAAGTCTTGCGCAAAAGCCTGCAAAGCGCCGACAGCCAACAGCAAGGCCAGGCCCGTGCGGATGAAACGAATTGGCATGGAAGTCTCCTTTTTTTATGAACGCCGCAGTGTGACCGATCAGGCCAACAAGCGTTGGCGAATCTCCAGAGGGCTCAACACCTGAAGGGGTTCAGCGCCGCCACCGGGAATGTCCACTTGCGTGGCGTTCAGCAGCATGGACACCATGACATAGGTGCCCGACAAGACCGTCAGGTCCACCACCGCCTGCTCACCCATGCTGGCCACGGCTTCTTGCCACAAGGCATCAGGCACGCGGTGGTTCAGAGAGAGCTGAATGCAAAAGTCGTACACCAGACGTTCGTCCTCTTGCATGCGGCTGGGCCGTCTGCATTGCTGCAAATCAAGCATCACTGCGTCCGACAAACCCGCCTTGCGCGCAATGGGCTCGTGCGCCCACCACTCGAATTGCGCGTTCGAGATGCGCGCCTGGATCAGGATGGCCAACTCATTCAGGCGTTTGTTGACCGAGGTCTTGAACCGCAGGTAATCCAGAAAATCAAAGGCACGCCGAGCCATGTCCGGGCTGCGCAACAGTGCGTTGTAGGGGCCGCCGAGCGCTGCGCTCGACACCTTGAGGATGTCATCGGCCAATGGCCGCACCTCGGGAGGCAAATCGTCGTAACGGATCTGGGCGAATCGTTCAGTCATGAAGCGTTCCTGAAAAAATGGGGGCATACACCAAAGCCCAAGCACAAGCGCCTGTTCAGCAGCATTGAACAGGCCAGTTCCTCTGAGCGACGCGCGAACGTAACAACAAAGCATGGGGCCCTGAGTCACCCACATGACTGGTGAGTTGCCACCATGGGCCTGGGTCTGGGCCACACTTGCATCTGTTTGGACCTTTGGCCCGGAACGCTTGGCCCATCACGCCTGACCCTCAACTCCTATGGACGGAACCCTCCCATGCTGAAATTTTTCTTCAACGCTGCCCCCAACCCCATGAAGATTGCCCTGCTGATTGAAGAGCTGGGCCTGCCTTTTGAAGCCTTTCCCGTGGACACGCGCAAGGGCGAGCAATTTGCGCCAGCATTCCTGGCCGTCAACCCCAATGCCAAGGTGCCTGCCATCACCGATGGTGACGTGACCGTGTTCGACAGCAACGCCATCTTGCTTTACTTGGCCGACCGCAAACAAAAGTTTGTGCCCACCCTGGCGCAGGCCAAAGAGCGTGGCGCAGCCCTGTCCTGGCTGCTCTTCATCGCCAGCGGTATCGGACCGTTTTCGGGCCAGTCGGTGCACTTTCGCCATGCTGCACCCGAGCCCAAAGACTATGCCCTGAACCGCTACGACTTTGAAGCCCACCGCCACTGGAGCGTGCTGGAAAAGCACCTGGCGCAAAACACGTACATGCTGGGCGAGCACTACAGCATCGTCGACATGGCCCTGTGGGGTTGGGCACGCATGTTGCCTTATGTGCTGGGCACGGGGGAAGCCACCTGGACGCAGTACCCCCATATCAAACGTGTGCTGGATCTGGTCAACGCCCGTCCAGCGGCACAGCGTGCCGAGGCCTTCAAAACGCGATACACCTTCAAGACGGAAATGGACGCGGACGCCAAGAAGTTCATGTTCCCGCAAAACGAACGCTTGAACAAAGCCTGAGGTCGGCCTTGAACCTCACGGGTGGATGGCACTGGCATTGGCGTGCCTGGCGTTCGCAAAAACGTTGGGTACCCGCTGCGGCACAAATTTCAGACTGGCTGCTGGCGCAAACCATGCCTCGTCAACAACTGGTGTTGATCGGTCCGAGCGCAGGTTGGATGCTGCCCACCGAATGGCTGACTCAATTTGAGGAGGTGCATGCCTGGGACATCGACCCTTTGGCGGCGCCTTTGTTTCGGTGGCGCCATGGGCCAGGTTTCAAGCGTGAAGGCACGCGCTTGAACCTGCACACTGGTGATGGCTTGGCGCAACTCGATGAATTGACACACACCCTGCCGACGGCCTTCTTCTGGTTTGACAACGTCCTAGGGCAATTGCGTTTCACAGACCCATCGCAGGATGCCGTGGCGCAGCGCTTGAAACATTTGCAGCGCCAGCTCAAGACCGTTGCATGGGGCAGTGTGCATGACCGAATGTCAGGACCCCACACCCATGGCATCCAATTTCCAACGGCCCGCCAGAGTGTGGCGGGAATGGCCATGGAAACATCAGAAGGACAGGCCTGGCTGCACAAAATGGGGGCCATCAGTCCTTGGCTGGACCACTTGACCGAAGGCGTATTGCCAAAAGGCACCCCCGTGCAGTACACCGCGTGGCCATTCAAACCAGGGTATGCGCATTGGCTCGAGATGGGTTGGACTGTCGCTTCCTAATGCCGCAAGTCCAGCGCCCAATACTGGCCCACCAGATCGTATCCAAACGAATGGTGGGGCTCTTCGGACAACAACACAAAACCGGCGGTTTGGTAGATGTGTTTGGCCGCGTGCAGGATATCGTTGGTCCACAAACTCAGTGTCTGGTAGCCCCTGTCTTTTGCAAAAGCGATGCATTCCTGAGTCAAGCGCCGTCCCAGGCCGGTGCCGCGCATCTCGGGCTCCACATAAAGCAAGCGCAACTTGGCCTCGGTTTCTGAGACCTTGACCACAAACGCCGAACCCACCACACGCCCCCCGCACTCGGCGATCCAAGCATTTTCTTTTTCAGGGTCCAGATGTTTGACGTATTGCGCGGCGATTTCGGCGACCAATGCCTCAAAGGTGACATCCCAGCCGTATTCCTGCGCATACAAAATGCCTTGCCGATGCGCCACCCAGCCAATGTCACCCACTCGCAGGCCGCGCAAAACAAGGCTCTGCGTCATGACTTTTCACGACTTTCATAACGTTGTCCCAGTGCCAACAATTGCGGTGTTTCAATCGCCGCGTTCAGGCCATCAAAATCCAGCATCTTTTCTTGCCAAGGCCGCGTCGTCTGGTGCGTGTGCAAGCTGGCGTAATAGCCTTGCAGCGTGTGCAGCACTGCCCGCGCCGTTCCGCCAGGGAAGATCACGATCTTGAAGCCCCGCTCGCCCAACTCGGCCGCACTTTGCACCGGCGTTTTGCCACCTTCGACCATGTTGGCCAGCAGTGGCACACGCTTGGCGAACTGCGCGCAGGCGCGGTTCATCTGCTCGTCCGAGCGCAGGGCTTCGATGAACAAGGCATCCACACCGCATTCCAGGTAGCGCTCGGCCCGCTCCAGGGCGGCTTCCAGTCCTTCGACGGCCACTGCATCCGTGCGCGCCAGGATCAGCGTATTTTTGTCGTGTCGGGCATCCAAGGCGGCACGCAGCTTGCCTTGCATCTCGGCCACCGGCACCACACCCTTGCCGTCCAAATGGCCGCAGCGCTTGGGGAAAGTCTGGTCTTCGATCTGGATCATCGCGGCTCCGGCGCGCTCGAAGTCGCGCACGGTGCGCTGGGTGTTGAGCGCATTGCCAAAACCGGTGTCTGCATCCACGATCACGGGAATGTTCACCCGGTCGGTGATGTGGGCCAGGGTCTGCGCCACTTCGGTGGCCGTCGTCAGGCCGATGTCTGAGCGTCCCAGGCGGGTGTAGGCAATCGATGCACCTGACAAGTAAAGCGCTTCGAATCCGGCCTGCTGCGCCACCAGCGCAGTGAGGGCGTCGTAGACGCCGGGGGCCAACAGGGCCTGAGGCTGTTGCAAGCGCTGGGCCAAAAAGCATTGGGCCAAAGTGTGGGGCTGGCTCATGGTGCCGTCTCCTTCAAAAGTTGTTGCGCGGTGTGGGCCGCAATGTGCCCGCCCGCGATGGCGCTGAGCAAGCCATTGCCGGACAAATAACCCCAGACCGCTTGGCCCGACACGCCACGCGCTGCGCCGCCTGCGGCCAACAGGTTGGGCAAAGGTGTGCCCTCTTGCCGCAAGACGCGGGTCTGCGCATCGATGTCCAGACCGCCTTGGGTGTGGAACAAGGCACCAGTGACCTTGATGGCATGGAACGGCGCTTGCAGTGCGCGTTGGAACGTGCGGCCCGTGGCCGGGTCGGGACCGAGTTGGACCGCGTTCAAAGTGGCGTGCAAGGCTGCGGGCGGGCAGCCGATCACTTGAGCCAGTTCATTGGCATCTGCAGCATGCTGAACTGCGCCTGCGCTTTGCGCCGCCACAAAGTCCGGAAAATCCTGCGCAAACGCCAGCAGCGCATCGTCGAACACATTCCAAGCCACCCCGCCCGGCTGTGCCAGCACATGCACCGCCGCTTCAGAATAACCCTGGGTTTCGTCATGGAAGCGCTGGCCTTGGGCGTTGATCTGCACGCCGCCATCCATCATCAGCGCCCAAGAAATCAAAGCGCCTTGCGGCACCGCCCATGAACCGTGGCCTTGGTACGCACCCAAATCGGCCAAACGTGCGCCCAACTGTTGGCCCCAGACGATCGCACTGCCGTCGTTGCCCACATGGCCGGCGTAGGTGGCCTCAGCCATTTCAGGCAGCAAGTCTTTCACCATGGCCGAAGCCCCGCCAAAACCGTTACACGCCAGCAGCACCGCATCGCAGCGGATGCGCTCGGCTTGCCCGTCAGGGCGCACAAAGCCCACGCCTTGGATGCGCTGCGCGTCGTCGGCCCACAGCTCGGTCACTTGCGCTTGCGTCAGGACCACCAGGCCAGCGGCGTCGGCAGCGGCTTGCAAGCGGCTCATCAAACCAGCCCCGGTTTTTTCGGGCACGGCGTGCATGCGGTGGGCGCTGTGGCCGGGGTACAAGAAGTTGTCCAGCACTTGCCAGGGTAAGCCATGGTTCAGGGCCAGCGCGTCCATGGCTGGACCAATGTTTTGGGCATAGGCCTGCACCAGGTGCGGCGCAGCCAAGCCGTGCGCCTTGGCCTGGATGTCGGCAGCAAACACCTCCACGCTGTCGGTGATACCTTGCGCCTGTTGTGCCTGTGTGCACGGTGCAGGGATGAAACCCGAAGACAAAGCCGTAGAGCCTGCAGCAAACGCGTCGCGCTCCAGCACCACGCACTCCACACCCATGCGGTGCAAGGCCAGCGCCGCCGTCAGGCCACAAGCACCGCCGCCCACAATCACCACCGGTGTGTGGTCTTCGGCCTGCAATTGAGAAGCCGGACAAATGTGTGCCAGCGTGGCGGTCATGGCTTCAGCCCAGTTGCTTGAGGAATGTGGCACTGTCCATCACCTCGCCCACAGAAGCCATATCGGCCAAGGACGCCTGGTGCGCGGCTTGGCTGAAAGCGGCGCAACCGTCCGACAACACGATGGCGTGGTAATCACGCACATGGGCATCGCGCACCGTGCTGGCCACACCGCCGTTGGTGACAATGCCGCAGACCACCAGCGTGTCAATGCCTGATTTTTTGAGCACCCAATCGAGTTGGGTGTTGAAGAAGGCCGAATACGCCACCTTGAACACCGACACATCGACCAGCGGTGCGAGCAAGTCCACATTGGCCTGGCCTCGGCTGCCGGGTGCAAAGTCGCCTTTGCGCAAAAACGGGCGACGCTCTTTGAGGTGCGCAGAGATCATCGGCTCTCCCTGCGCGTCGGGCCACAGGGTGAACAGGCTGGCCGTGACCAGGCCGCCTCGCCCCTTGATGGCGCGTGCCACCGGGGCCATGCGCTCAGGCAGCTTCACCGCTTCGGCACTCAGGGTGTTGCCCCGTGCATAAGCCCCGTCAGAGGCCAGAAAATCGTTTTGCAGGTCGACAATGACCATGCCCAATTTCGCGTTCTTCAAGTTCATGCTGTGCGCTCCACCAACAAGTTGCCCAATTTGTCCACCCGGCCTTCAAAACCGGGCTCTAACCACACCGTGGTGTCGGGTTGCTCCAAAATCGCCGGGCCCTGCACCACCGTGCCCACGGGCAAGCTCAAGCGCTCGTAACGCTGAGCCGTCCACCACTGGCCCTGGTGGTAAACCTGCTGCTCGCCCACCGAGGTGGTGCGGCCTTCGCCTTGTGGGGCCAATACCGCCAAGTCAAACTTGGGACGCCGCCCGATGCGGGCATAGCGCAGATTCATCACGCGGATCACCGGACCTTGCAGCACGCGGCCAAAGGCGTGCTGGTAAGCGGCCTCAAACGACGCCAGCAAACCGGTGGCATTCAAAGCTTCACGCTTGACGGGCACTTGCAACGTGTGGGTCTGGCCCATGTAGAGCATGTCAAAGCTGATGACTTCGTCCACGCGCACAAAGTTCACACCGGCGGAATCGAGGCGCACCTGGCAAGCCTCGGCCAATGTGTCCAAGCGTTGCAGCAAAGCAGGCCAAGCCACATCGGCCAAAGCCACGTTCAGGGTCTGCACCGCGTCATGGCGCATATCGGCCATCACGCAACCCAGCGCCGAAGTGACACCCGGGTAACGCGGCACGATGCCGGTGGTCACGCCCACCTCGCGCATCATGGCGCACACATGCAGGCCGCCGCCGCCGCCAAACGGCATGTAGGCAAACTGGCGCGGATCGTGGCCACGCTCAATGGACACCACACGAATGGCTCCAGCCATGCGGGCGTTGGCCACGGTCAAGATCGCTTCGGCTGCAGCCAAAGCTGTCAAACCCAAAGGCTCAGCCACATGCTGGGTGATGGCCTGCTTGGACAAGTCCGAGTTCAGCGCCTGCAACAAGCCACCGCCCAAAGGCCGGTCGGCCGCGATGCGGCCCAGCAGCACGTTGGCGTCGGTCAAGGTAGGACGGGTGTTGCCTCGCCCATAGCAGGCCGGGCCGGGAATGCTGCCGGCCGACTCGGGGCCCACTTGCAGCATGCCGCCCGCATCGACCGAAGCGATCGAGCCGCCCCCGGCCCCAATGGTCTCGATCTGGATCATGGGCGAGCGCACCACCAATCCAAATTCGATGGATGTTTGGGCGGCGAGGGCCGCTTCACCACCGGCCACCAGCGAGACGTCAAACGATGTGCCGCCGATGTCGCCGGTGATGACGTTTTCAAAGCCCGAGGCACGCGCAATCTCGGCGCAAGCCATCACGCCCGCCGCGGGGCCTGACAGCGCGGTGCGCACCGGCACATCGCAAGCGGTCTGGCGCGACATCACGCCGCCATTGCTTTGCACAATCAGCAATTCACCCCCAAAACCCTGGGCACGCAAATCGCCGTCGAGCCGCTGCAAATAGCCGCCCACCACGGGCTGCAAAGCCGCATTCAGGGTCGCCGTGGAGCAGCGCTCGAACTCGCGGATTTCGGGCAGCACTTCGCTGGCCGCCGTCACATAGCTGTTGGGCCAGATTTCGCGCACAGCAGCCACAGCGGCCTGTTCGTTGCCAGGGTTGGCATAAGCGTGCACAAAGAACACGCACACGGCCTCGCAGCCTTCGGCCAGCAAAGCGCGGGCTTGCTCGCGCACCTGTTCCAAATTCACGGGTGTATGCAACTGGCCATCGGCCAGCACGCGCTCGTCCACTTCCAGACGCCAAGCGCGCGGGACCACTGGCGTGTAACTGCCGCGCAGACCCCAGGTTTGCGGGCGGTCACGGCGGCGCATCTCCAGCACATCGCGAAAGCCGCGTGTGGTGATGATGCCGGTGCGGGCGATCTTGCGTTCGAGCAAAGCGTTGGTGCCCACGGTGGTGCCATGCACGATGGTGGCGATGTCTTTGGCACCCTCGGCACCCGTGGCCCCGGTCACTTTGGCGATGCCGTTCATGAAGCCTCGGGCTTCTTCACCCCGGGTCGAGGGCACTTTCACGATGCGGGCCTGGCCGGTTTTTTCGTCCAACACAAACAGGTCGGTGAAGGTCCCGCCCACGTCCACGCCCACCACCCAATGCGGCTGATTCACAGACTGCTCGCTCATGCTTGTTCCTTGGTGTAACCGAGTGCGATGTCCTTGGCGCGGTCTTGTTCTGACCGGTCTGCCGGGTTGCCCCAGCCGCCACCGCCGGGTGTTTGCAGGCGCACCCGGTCGCCCTTCTTCAATTGGATGCCGAGCATCTTGGAGACCATGGGTGGTGTTTTCCATTCGCCGTTTTGGCAATACTCGAACACATTGGGCAGCGCAGGCTGGCCACCATGAATGCCCTTAGGGGCCGACTTGCCGCGCTCGCCAAAAATGAAAGCCTCAGCGCTGTCTTCGAGCAACTCGATCTCATAAATCGCGCCCAAGCCGCCCCGGTGCTGGCCGTCGCCGCCCGAGCCGGGGCGCAAGGCCCACTGGGTGAAGCGCACCGGGTAAGCTGCTTCGAGAATTTCCATTGGGGGAATGGTGGCGGTCGAAATCGGCGCGTTGCCGTGTGAGAGGCCATCACCATCCGAATGGCCACCGTGCCCGCCACCGAAGAAACTGAACATCACCCAACGTTGGCCTTTGCGTTTGTCGTCGGTGCGATGCCCAGCGATCGACAAGGCGTTGATGGTGCCGTAAGCATGGGCCACGGCCCGCTGCGGATCGGCCAGCGCGGTGGCGCTGAAGACCACGTCGATCATGCGCAGAATCGTTTCGGTGTAGCCACCCACCGGACGCGGACGCGAGGCACTGATGACCAAACCATCGGGGATGATGAAGTCCACCGCATCGAGCACGCCCGCGTTGGCAGGCACATCGGGGAACACATGCTTCAAGGCCACATAACAAGCAGCCACCGCCGTGGCGCGTGAGATGTTCACAGGCCCGGCGCACTGCGCCGAGGTGCGTGAGAAGTCCAGCGTCAACCGGTCACCGGCCACGGTCATGTCGAGCGCGATGGTCAGCAACTCGTCTTTCACGCCATCGTTGTCGAGCACGTCTTCAAAGCTGAAGCGGCCATCGGGCAAGCTGCCAATGTGCGAGCGCATCAGGCGCACGGCGCGTGTGCGCAGCTCCACCAAGGCTTGGGCCACTTTGGCGTCGCCGTATTCGTCGAGCAGGCCGTCCAAGCGGCGCGCACCCAATTCGAGCGCGGCCAACTGGCCATTCAGGTCGCCCCAGAGGCTGTCGGGCAGGCGTGTGTTGGCCCGCAAGATGGCCAGCACATCGTCACCCAGCACACCGCCGCGCAAGATGCGCACCGGTGGAATCTGCACCGCTTCTTGCCAGCACTCGGTCGCCGCCGGGTTGTAGTTGCCGGGCACCGCACCGCCCACGTCGTGCCAGTGCGCAGCCGATGCCAAAAAGCAATACAGCTGGCCGTTCCGAAAGCAGGGCTTGACCAGCTTGAAATCGTTGGCGTGCGTGCCGCCTTCGTAAGGGTCGTTGAACAACCACACATCACCCGGCTGCATGCCGCCGCGCTCAGCCGCCACACGCATGGCCGCCCGCACGGCAAAGGCCATGGCTCCCACAAAAACGGGCAGACCCGACTTGCCCTGGATCAGGGTGTCGCCGGTGATGGCGTCGTACAGGCCGTGGCAAGCGTCGTGTGCCTCGGCAATGATGGGGTTGAAGGCGCTGCGGTACAGCGTCGCGTCCATCTCGTCGGCGATTTGTTCGAGTCGGCCGCGCAGCACGGCCAAAGTCACCGGGTCCATGACCGGGTTCATCACCGGTTCCAGGGCAGCGTGTGTTTGAGAAACTGAAACCATCGGGTTCATCCTTGTTGTTTTTGTTTGAGCAAGGGCAGCAAACCACCTGCATCGACCATGTCCATCAAAAAGTCGGGAATGGCCGCACACGCGAGTGCCTGGCCGTTGGCACGGATCACTTGCGGCGTGTCACCCTCAAAATGCAAAGTCACACGCTCGCCTTCTTCGATCCTGTCGGCGTCCGGACAAGTCAACAGCAACAGGCCCAGGTTGAAGGCGTTGCGGAAATACAATCCGCTGTACGACGGCGCGATCACGGCCGACAGGCCAAGATGCCGCAACACGCCTGCCGCCTGCTCGCGGGATGACCCGATGCCAAAGTTGGACCCGGCCACGATCACGTCACCTTCGCGCACGCCCGAAGCGAAGTCGCTGCGCACGGCCTCCAGGCAATGCCAGCCGATCACTTCCAGTCCGTGCTTCATGTACGCGCCGGGGGCCAAGGCGTCGGTGTCCACATCGACACCCACACGCCAAACGCGTGCGTTTTGAAAACTGCACTTGTTCATGCCAACACCTCGCGTGCATCGCTGATGCGTCCGCGCAAGGCCGAAGCCGCCACGGTGTAGGGCGAGGCCAAATACACGTTCACACTGGCCGGGCCCATGCGTCCTTTGAAGTTACGGGCGGTGGTCGAAATCACGGTGGAGCCCTCTGGGAACGTCGCACCGTAACCCGCACACGCGCCACAGCTGTTGGGCAGCAGGGTGGCCCCAGCGTCCAGCAGGATTTGCATCACGCCTTCTTGCGTGGCCTGGGCTTGCTCGCGGGCACTGGCCGGGGCCACCATGAGCTGCACCCCAGCAGCCACGCGCTGGCCTTTGAGCACCGACGCGGCGGCGCGCAGGTCTTCCAGCTTGGCCCCGGTGCAAGCTCCGATGTACGCGATGTCGGTTTGGATGTCGGAAAAATCCGCCACGTCCCGGGTGTTGGCCGGGCTGTGCGGCGCGGCCACTTGCGGGCTGAGCGTGCTCGCGTCAAAGCCGTGCTGTTCAAACTCAGCGTCTTCATCGGTGTGCCACTGCTCGGCGCCGACCAAATGCGCCGGGTCCACACCCGCAGCCCGCAAGTATTTCAAAGTGGTCTCGTCAGCAGAGATCAGGCCCGCCTGCGCACCCATCTCGGCGCTCATGTTGGACAAGGTCATGCGCTCAGCCATGTTCAGCGCCTGCACCGCAGGTCCGGCAAATTCCACCGCCTGGTATTGACCGCCGTTCATGCCAAAGCGCCCGACCATGTGCAGCATCATGTCCTTGGCCGAGACGCCCTTTTGCAGCCGGCCAGACCAATGCATGCGCAAGGTGCGCGGTACCTGCACCCAAATCTGGCCGGTGACGCACACGCCCAACATTTCGGTGGCACCGATGCCGAACATGTAGCAGCCAAACGCCCCGCCCGTGGGCGAATGCGAGTCGCCGCCCACACAAAACATGCCGGGCTTCAAATGGCCGCGCTCAGGCAGCACCACATGGCAGATGCCTTCGCTGTCGATCACATGCGGCAGCTTCCATTGTTTGGCCGTGTCGCGTGCGATCTGCACGATCTGCTGCGCGTCCGCGTCTTGTGCGGGCACATAGTGGTCCAGCACCAGCACCACTTTGTTTTTGTCCCAAATCTCAGCGCCCAGTTCGTCGAGCATGGGCTTCAAGCGGCGTGGCCCCGACGAGTCATGGAACATGGCCAGGTCGACGTTGCAGGTGACCACCTCGCCCACGGCCACATGGGCGCGGCCCGCAGCACGGGCGATGAGTTTTTGCGCCAGGGTTTGCGAAACAGCGGCGCTCATTCTGGTTTGGCTCCGGCGTACTGCACCACCTTGCGCCAGCGCACGATCTCGCTGTCGACAAAGCGGGCGAATTCTTCCGGGCTGTTGCCCACAGGCGTGGCCCCTTCGTTTTCGATGCGGCGCTTGACCTCAGTCGATTGCACGGCGGCTCGGGCTGCATCTGCCAGGCGTTTGGTCAATTCAGGGCTCATGCGCGCTGGGCCAAACAGACCAAACCAGGCACTGGACTCATAACCCGGCAAGCTCTCGCCAATCGCGGGCACATCCGGGAAAGCCGCCAAACGCTTGGCGCTGGTCACCCCCAAGGCCTTGAGCTTGCCCGCCTTGATGTGCGACTGCACATTGCCCACCGCGGCGAACATCAGGTCCACCTGACCGGCCAGCACGTCTTGCACCGCAGGGGCCGTGCCCCGGTAAGGGATGTTGACAATGAACACGCCTGCTTGCATCTTGAACGCATCACCCGCCATGTGCAGCGATGAACCCAGCGCACCAATGGCGAAGTTCAGCTGTCCGGGCTTGGCTTTGGCCAGCTTGACCAGCTCGGCCGCGTTGTTGGCGGGCAGCTTGGGGTGGGCCACCAAAATCGATGGCGAAGTGGACACCATGGTCAGCGGCGTGAAGTCTTTCACCGGGTCAAAAGGCAAACTGGGGTAGAGCGAAGCGTTGATGGCATGGCTGGTGAAGCTCATGAGCAGGGTGTTGCCATCGGGCGCGGCCTTGGCGACCGCGTCAGCAGCCAGGTTGCCGCCCGCGCCGGGTTTGTTCTCGACCACCACCGTGCGGCCCAGCTGTGTGCCCAGCACCGTGGCCAGCGTTCGGGCCATGGTGTCGGTAGTGCCCCCTGCGGGGGCCCCAACCAAAATCTTGATAGGCTGCTGAGTTTGGGCTTGTACCCCACTGGCCAAAGCGGTACAGGCCAAGACCGTGCCCAACACCACGGCGCGGCGTGTCGTTGTGGGGTGGTGCGAGGTTTGTGTGTGTGTCATGCGGCAGTCTTCCGTGTCAAAAATTCAATCGGCTGGCTTCGGCTCAGGGCCAACACTGTCGACCAGCTTCACATGCCCAAATAGGCTTGCCTGAGCGCGTCACTGGCCAACAACTGGGCCGGTGTGCCGGTGAAACGGATCTCGCCGTTTTCCATCACGTACGCACGGTCGGCGATGTCCAGAGACTGACCCACGTTTTGCTCCACCAGCAAGATCGCCAGACCACTGCGGCGCAGCTGAGAGATCAGGCCGAACAACTCTTCCACCAACAGCGGGGACAAACCCAGCGAGGGCTCGTCCAGAATCAACAAGCGTGGCTCAGCCATCAGGCCCCTACCAATCGCCAGCATCTGCTGCTCGCCGCCACTCAGAGTGCCTGCCAACTGCGCCACGCGCTCCTTCAATCGCGGAAAGGTTTCATAGACCTTGTCCAGGTTTTGCAGCTTGCGCTCGCGCCCCCGTGTGAAGGCCCCCAACTCCAGGTTCTCGTGAACGCTGAGGTTCGGGAACACCTTGCGGCCTTCGGGCACCTGTATCAAACCATGCTTGACCACCTGGCGCGAATGCAGACCGGTGATGTCTTGGCCATCAAACCCCACTTGGCCCCCACGCGCGGCCACCAGACCACTGAGCGTCAGGTTGAGCGTGGTCTTGCCTGCGCCGTTGCTGCCCAAGAGCGCCACCAACTCTCCGGGCATGACCTGCAGGTCCACACCGCGCAAGACCTCGACCACGCCGTAGCCGGATTTGAGGCCCTGCACGTTCAACAAAGCGCTCATGCCCGAACCTCCTGCGCCAATTGAGCCGTTTTGGCTTGGGCCGCGTTTTTTTGCAAACGCTCGGCCGTGCCGTGGCCCAGATAAGCCTCAACCACGGCTTTGTTGTGGGTCACTTCAGCGGGTGTCCCTTGGGCAATCAGCTGCCCTTGGGCCAGCACCCACACCTCTTGCGCCAGGCTCATCACCGCTTGCATGACGTGCTCGATCATCAGCACCGTCACGCCGCTTTGGGCAATGCCCTGCACCACCGGGATCATCTCGGCAATTTCTTGCGGGTTCAGGCCCGCCAGCACCTCGTCGAGCAGCAGCAGACGCGGCCGCGTGGCCAGTGCACGGGCCAGCTCCAGGCGCTTGCGGCCTGCCACCGTCAGGTCGCTGGCCAGCTTGTCCAGCTGCGGGCTCAGGCCCACTTGGCTGGCCACCGACTCGGCAAATTCAAGCGCCTGCTTGCGGCGCGGCAAATGGAGGTGCGCACCCACCGCGATGTTTTCGCGCACCGTTTGCGCCGCAAAAGGCTGCACGATCTGGAAAGTGCGCGTCAGGCCCATCCGAGCGTTCAGATGGGGCGGCTGGCCCGTGATGTCCTGGCCTGCAAACACCACACGGCCCGTGTCCGGCGTCAAAAAGCCCGACATGAGCGCAAACAGAGTGGTCTTGCCCGCGCCATTCGGCCCAATCAAAGCGCTCAGGCGACCTTCGGTCACCGACAGGCTCACGTTTTGCACGGCCTTGAGGCCGCCAAAGGATTTGCCCAAGCCCTCGATCTGCAGCAGCGTGCTCATGATTTATATCCGTCAGACTTTTGGCCGCGCAACCACTGCAGCGGCGTGATGGTGCCCAGTCCCGCGATGCCACGCGGCAAGAACATCACGATGACGATCAGCACCACGCCATAAATGACCATGTTGATGCCCGGCAACTGACCAAACAAATTGCGAGTGAGGTCCGCCAGGAGGTGCAAGCTGATGGCGCCCAGCAGCGGCCCCCACAACGTGCCCATACCGCCCACAATCGCCCCCACCAGAGCCTCGACCGAGGTGTGCGCCCCAAAGGCAATGCCCGGGTCGATGTACTGGAACACCTGCACATAAAACGCCCCGGCTGCCCCCATCAAGCCACCCGACAAAATGGTGGCGATCAGCTTGACGCTGAAGGGATTCACGCCGATGGCGCGGGCTGCATCTTCGTTGTCACGCACGGCCTGCAGGTAAGCGCCAAAGCGCGAGTGGCGCAGCCAAGCGGTGATGCACAGCGCCAGCGTGACCAGGCCCAGCATGAGCCAGATGAAACCGGCCCGGCTGCCAAACTGCATGTTGGCGGACGACTCTTTGAGCGGCAGCATCAGCCCCACGCCCGCACCTGTGAAAGGCACCGAGGTAGCCAGAATTCGAAACACCTCGGCAAAGGCCAGCGTGACCAAGGCAAAGTACGAACCCTTGAGCCCATAGCGGAATGAGGCCGCGCCCACAAAAGCACCCACACCCGCCGCAAAAGCCATGGCCAGCGGCAAAGCCACCCAGGGGCTCAGGCCCCACTGCATTTGGGCAATCGCCTGCACATAAGCGCCGGTGCCAAAGAACAACGCATGGCCAAACGAAAACTGACCGCCAAAACCACCCAGTACGTTCCAAGCCTGCGAAAGCAGGCACGCATACAAAGACGTCATGACAAAGTTGAGCATCACGCCCGACTGCGTGAAAAAGGGCACGGCCCCCACCAGCAGCACAAACAGCGCGATGTTGCGAAAGTCTTTCATGCCTTCGCCCCTAAAAATCCTTGCGGCCTGAGCAAAAGCACCGCAATGAAAATCACAAAAATGCCCACCTGGCCCAGTGACTCACCCAGCAGCAAACCGCCCAGCGACTCGACCACACCAATGAGCAATCCACCGAGCAAGGCTCCCGCAAAACTGCCCATGCCGCCCAGCACCACGATGGTGAAGGCCACCAGCACAAAGCCATTGCCCACCTGCGGGTTGACGTAATAGGCCGGCATCAAAAAGCAGGCCGCAGCGCCCAGGCTGGCCAGGCCCAAGCCAAAGCACATCGCGTACACATGGTCCACATCGATGCCCATCAAGCGTGCGCCTTGCTTCTCTTTGGAGACGGCGCGGATCGCGCGGCCCAAGTCGGTTTTTTGTACGATCAGCAGCAACACCGCCGATACCACCAAAGCCCCGGCAAAAGACACCAGCTTGGGCAGCGCGATGAAGGCCGGGCCGATCTCGACGGTGGTCAAGGTGTAGGCCGTTTCAATGGTGCGCGTGTCGGATTTGAAAAACAACAGCGCCAGGTTCTCCAGCACGATGGAGATGCCCAGCGTGACCAGCAAGATGTTTTCATCCTTGCCATGGCTGGCCCGATTGATGACGCCGCGCTGCAGCGCGTAGCCCAGCACAAACATGGCGGGCACCATGAGGGGCAGGGCCATGTAGGGATCGACCCCGAAGTGTTGTTTCAACATGTACACGCCATACAGCGCCACCATCAAAGACGCACCATGCGCGAAATTGATGATGTGCAGCACGCCATAAATCAGCGTGAGGCCCAGCGCAATCAATGCATACACGGCACCGGTGGTGATGCCGTTGAGCACTGAAGGAAACAGGATGTTGAAGTCCAGCATCGGGGTCTTTCAGTTCAACAAACCGGTCAGCCCTTGAGCGGAAAAATCGGTTCAATCTCACGGTAATCGCGCGGCACGATCACCTTGATGTCGCCTTTGTAGACTTGGGTCATCAAGGGCTGCGCGCCCATGTTCTGACCGTTCACAAACTGTGTGGGGCCATAGGGCATGATGTGATTCGAGAACTTGCTCGAAGCCAGCGCATCGATGATGGCGGCGCGATCGGTGGACTTGGCGCGCTCGATCGCATCGGCCAAGAGCATCATGGCGGTGTAGGTCATGAACACTTCGTAGCTGAAGAACTGGCCTTGTGCTTCCACGCGCTTGCGCAGTTCGGCCGAGCGCTTGTCTTTGGGGTTGAACCAGTGGTTGCAGTCGATGATGCCGTTGGCCGCCTCGGGGAATTCCTTGACGAATTTGTAGCTTGACGCCGCGCCGCCCAACACAGAGTAAATGGCCTTGGGTGTGATTTTTTGCTGCTGCAATGTGCGCACCAACAAGGCGTATTCGTTGTAGTAGTTGGCCGGGATCAGGATGTCGGGGTTGACCTGCTTGATGCGCAGCGCGATGTTGTTGAAGTCACGTGTGGGGTTGGCGTGTTTGATGATTTCTTTGACTTCGTAGCCGTAGCCGGGCAACTCTTTGGCCAGCAGGTTGGCGGTGCCGGTGCCAAACAAAGACTCTTCGTGCACGATCATCACCGTGCGGGCGGGCTTGCCTGCGGCGGTGTTCAAAACGTGCAGGCTGGAGACGGCCACTTCGGCGCACTTTTTGTAACCCGGGCCAAAACGGAAGGTGTTTTTCAGGCCGCGCTCAACGATCTGGTCGGCCACGCCGACGTCGACCACATGGGGCAAGTTGTATTTGGCAGCCGCTTGCGTGGTGGCCAGGCAAATGGCCGAGGCGAAGGCACCGACCACGGCGCTCACACCGGCTTCGTTCATCTTCTCGATTTCTGCCGTGCCCGCTTGCGGGCTGGACTGCGCATCGCCCAGCATGGCTTCGATTTTGGCGCCGCCCAGCGACTTGATGCCGCCAGCCTTGTTGATGTCCTCAATCGCCATCAAGGCGCCCATGCGGCACTGCTGGCCCGAATAAGCCAAGGCACCCGTCACCGGGTGCAAAACACCCACTTTGATGGGCTTGGGCTGCGCCCCACCCACCAGTGGAAAGGCGAGAGCCGAGGCCGCAGCAGCGGACTGGCCCATGAAAGTGCGACGTGAGGTCATGAGAACATCCTTGAAAAGTTAATGAAAGTTGGCGGACAGCTCTTGGCTTACCCACACCTTGGCATCGATGCTGCCAACGCGGGATAACTGCATCTGGTATTCGTACCGGTCCGGTCGGTACAAGCCATGCAGCCATTGGACGGGACGTTCGTCCTCGTCATAAATCAAACGCCGCACCGCCAGCAAGGCCGATCCGACAGAAACATCCAGGTGCTGGGCCATGCCCACATCGGCCAAACGGGCCGAGATGGTTTGCTCGGCCCGGCCCACTTTGACACCCGATTCTTCGAGCAGCACCAAAATGGGTTTTTGCGCCAATTCGCGCTTGCCAAACCCTGAAGAAATCGCATCAGGCACCCAGGTGGTGATGTGCGACAAAGGACCTTCAGGGGTGCTGCGCACGCGTTCGGCTTTTTGAACCATGGTCTTGGCGGGCAACTTCAAGGCAGCCGCCACATCCACAGGCGCACGCATGTGTTCCACGCTCAGCACCTTGACCTTGGTGCGCATGCCCATGGTGACCAAGTTTTCAAGCAACCCCGTCAAGCGCGCTTGCTGGCCTGTGGCCATGGTCGAAGCCTGCATCTGCACCTCTTGCGCACGTGCCGTCACCGGCCGAGTGCCACGCCCGGGCTCGCGCTGAATCAAACCCTCTTCGGCCAACTGCGACAAGGCTCGACGCACCGTGACACGCGCCACACCGAACTGCCCCATCAAGGCCAACTCACCCGGCAAACCGAGGTCAAAACGGCCTTCGCGCAATTGCTCACGCAGCACCAGATAAACCTGGTGGTATTTGGGCAAAGGCAGATGGGCATCCATGACCACCATGGTGGAACAGTCCCATTGTCCTGTCAATAGAACATTCAGGTCTTATTCATAGAACATTTGATCAGGGATTTCCCTTGGTGCACGCGTCTGTGGAAGCTTGTCACCCTGGCCCCAGAGCCGGGGTCCATGTTTTGGCCCCTTCAAAGCAGCTAAACAACTGGATCCCGGATCAAGTCCGGGAAGACACACAGGCCGCCTCACGCTCAACGCGTGGCGCATCATGCGTAGCGCAAACGCAAATCGCGCTTGAGCAGTTTGCCGCTCGGGTTCTTGGGCAACGCGTCGGTGAACACCACGCGTTTGGGTGTCTTGAAACCGGCCATGTGCTCAGCGCAGTGCGCGATCACCGCCGCCTCGTTGAGCGTTTGCCCGGCCTTGACCACGATCACCGCTGTCACGGCCTCGACCCATTTGGGATCGGGCAAGCCGATCACCGCCACTTCGCTGACTTGCGGCAGGCGGTAGATCATTTCTTCGACCTCGCGGCTGGCCACGTTTTCGCCGCCGGACTTGATCATGTCCTTCTTGCGGTCCACCACAGAAATATAACCCTCCTCGTCGATGAGCCCCAAGTCTCCGCTGTGGAACCAGTCACCCTCAAAAGACGCCTTTGTTCGCTCGTCGTCATGGAAGTAGCCCAGCATCAAATGCGGCGAGCGGTGCACGATCTCCCCCACCTCGCCCACGGCCACGTCCTGCATGGCGTCGTTCACCACGCGGGTTTCGACGTTGCGCACCGCCTTGCCGCATGAACCCAGTTTGCGCAGCTGATCCTCTGGACCGAGCAGGGTGGCCAGCGGCGCGATTTCGGTCTGGCCATACAGGTTCCACAGCCGCACCTTGGGCAAGCGCGCGGCCAGTTCTTTGAGCACCTCGACCGGCATGATGGACGCACCGTAGTAGCCCTTGGCCAACTGGGCCAGTTTGTCCGCATCCATCAGCGGCGAGCGCAGCAGCGCAATCCACACCGTGGGCGGCGCAAAGAAGCTGGTGATGCCGAACTTTTCAAGCATCGGCAACAGGTTATCAGGGGTGGGCTTGGAGGTGATGACGTTGGTGCTGCCCATGTAAATGGCCGGGCCAAAGAACACATCGAGCTGGGCGCAGTGGTACAGCGGCAGCGCGTGCAGGGCAACGTCCTGCTCGGCGATTTCGGCGTCGATCACGCAGCTGACGTATTGCCACATCACGGCGTCGTGCGTCAGTTGTGCGCCTTTGGGCGAGGACTCGGTGCCGCTGGTGTACACGATCTGCGCCACGTCGTAGCTGCCCAGCTGCACATCGGGCAGCGCATCGGGGCAGGCCACCAGCGTGTCAAAGCTGTGCATGCCCGCCACCGGCTGACTCGGGTCTTCGGATGGCAGCCAAATGAACTGCTGCACCTGCGTGTCAAGCTTGGCTGCAGCCTGTGCCAGCTCGGCCAAGCCACTGTCGGTGGCCAAGGTTTTGGCCCCTGCGTGGCGCAGAATATAGGCCACTTCTTCGGCCTTGAGCATGAAGTTGATCGGCACCATGACCGCACCCCGACGCGCCAGTGCAAAGCGCAGCGCCGCAAAACCGTGCGAGTTGCGCGCCAACACGGCCACCTTGTCGCCCTCGGCCACGCCGATGCTGGCCAAGCCTGCGGCCAAGCGCGAGACCAGCGCATCGAACTCGGCATACGACCAGGTGGTGCTGCCACACACGATGCCGGTCTTGGCGGGCAGGCGGATCGCGGTGCGGCGCAGGGCATCGGCAATGGTCTGGCGGCGAACGGCGGGGTGGATGGCAGTCTGGGTCACGGGCGACATGGGTCTGGCTCCTGCATGGATATGATCGGAAGATTGAACACCAGACCCGCGAGAATTCCATTGGCACTTCCACCCCCCTACCCCAGAAAACTGTCACATACGCGAACCGTGGTGTACCAAGGCTATGACCGCGAAGACGGTCTGTGGGACATCGAAGCCGAACTGACCGACGTCAAAACTTTCAGTTTTCAGGTGCCCAACGAACGGCTTTTCCCCGGCAATCAGCCGATCCACGGCCTGAAAATCCGCGTGACGCTCAACGACCAGATGGTCATCCAGGACGTCGCCACCTCCATGGACAACATCCCTCACACCGAATGCACCGGCGCACCACACAACATGCACAAGCTCATCGGCTGCACCATGGGCCCGGGCTGGCGCAAGGTCATCAACCAGCACGTGGGCGGCACCGACGGCTGCACCCACCTGCGCGAGATGTTGTTCAACATGGCCACGGCCGCCTACCAGACCCTGCCTTCAGGCCAATGGCAGCGCCGCGAACTGGCCGGCCAGCCCCACCCCGAAATGACCCAAGCGCCGTACTTCTTGGGTCAGTGCCACAGCTGGGCCTATGACAGCCCGACGGTGCAACGGGCGTATCCGATGTTTTTCAAGCCGAAGGCCGCCGAAGACGCGGGAAACTGAGCTGAAGCTCGCCTGCGATAATCTGGGTCCTCCAAAGCGCATCCGCGCTTTTCTTTTTCACAGCCTCTGGATCTACACCATGAACCGCTGCACCTTGGCCCTTCGCGGGCATGCTTGGCTTTGCCTTGACTTGATCACCTCCGACAACTCCATGGAGACCGCATGAGCAAGAAGGTCTTCATCAAAACCTTTGGCTGCCAGATGAACGAGTACGACTCGGACAAGATGGCCGATGTGCTGGGCGCAGCCCAGGGCTATGAGCCCACGCAGAACGTGGACGAGGCCGATTTGATTTTGTTCAACACCTGTTCGGTGCGCGAGAAGGCGCAAGAAAAAGTGTTCAGCGATCTGGGCCGTGTGCAGCACCTGAAAGCCAAGGGCGTGTTGATTGGCGTGGGTGGCTGCGTGGCCAGCCAGGAAGGCGCCGAGATCATCAAGCGTGCGCCTTATGTGGACGTGGTGTTTGGCCCGCAGACCCTGCACCGCCTGCCCGAGTTGCTGAACGAGCGCGAGCGCAAGCAGCGCCCACAAGTGGACATCAGCTTCCCCGAGATTGAAAAGTTCGACCACCTGCCGCCCGCCAAGGTGGATGGCGCCACGGCCTTTGTGTCGATCATGGAAGGCTGCAGCAAATACTGCAGCTACTGCGTGGTGCCCTACACCCGGGGCGAAGAGGTGTCGCGCCCCTTTGACGATGTGCTGGTCGAAATCGCCGGTCTGGCCGCGCAGGGCGTGAAAGAAATCACCCTGCTGGGCCAGAACGTGAACGCTTACCGGGGCAAGATGGGCAACACGGCAGACATTGCCGACTTTGCGCTGCTGCTGGAATACGTGGCCGACATGCCCGGCATTGAGCGCATCCGCTACGTGACCAGCCACCCCAACGAGTTCACGCAGCGCCTGATCGACGCTTACGACAAGATTCCCAAGCTGGTGAGCCACCTGCACTTGCCAGTGCAGCACGGCTCGGACCGCATCTTGATGGCCATGAAGCGCGGCTACACCGCCATGGAATACAAGAGCACGATCCGCAAGCTACGGGCGATCCGCCCTGACCTGTCGCTCAGCAGCGATTTCATCGTGGGCTTTCCGGGCGAGACCGAGGACGACTTCCACAAGATGATGAAGCTGATCACCGATGTGGGTTTTGACACGAGTTTCAGCTTCATCTTCAGCCCCCGCCCCGGCACGCCTGCGGCCAACCTGCACGACGACACGCCACACGCCGAAAAACTGCGCCGCCTGCACCACCTGCAAGCGACCATCGAAGAAAACGTGCAGCGCATTGGCGAGAGCCGCGTGGGCACGGTACAGCGCATTTTGGTGGAGCGCCCCTCACGCAAGGACGCGACCGAGCTGGCCGGCCGCACCGAGTGCAACCGGGTGGTCAACTTCCCAGGCGGGCCGATCATGGACCGCCTGATCGGTCAGATGGCGGACGTGCGCATCACCCAAGGTCTGTCGCACTCGCTGCGTGGAGAGTTGGTGATCAAGGACTGATCAGGACTCGCGCCCGACTTCGCGGATATAGCGTCGGTAGTCACCATGCGGGATGGGCGTGCAGCCATCGGTCGGGCGGTTGTACACATAGGTCTGCACCGGCTGACCTTGCAGCGGGCCGCCGAGCACGGTCAATTCTTCGCGCCAATAATGCGACGCAACGCGGTCGCCGGGCACAACGCCTTCCACCGCGTCAAGGCGGGCCAGGTGCGCGTCATCGACCTCGTAAACTTCGCCTGAAACCAAACCATCGCCCCGCAGAAAGCCAGGGTAGCGGCCCAGATCGACCAAACGGCCTGGCACATGGGCTGGCCCCACAAAGCGGGCGCCGTGCATTTCGGCCTCTAGCCGCAGGCCGGGCATCAAGGTGCCGTAAATGAAAAGAGCATGTGTCATGGGGTGGATTTTGCGTCAATTCGGTCCCTATGGTCAGCCCAAGATTGACACGCATCAAGCCCCACCCACCGTGTCACCTGTTGGCAGGACCCGCCCACACAGCCGTTTAAACTGATCGGCCAGAGACTTGCGTGGTCCACCCAGGCGGACGCACGCCAACGGCAGACACAAGGCGTAAGCCAGAGGCCCCCATGAAAGCAGAACAAAACGAACGCATCACCCGCATTGGCCCAGGCACGCCCTGCGGCGCGGTGATGCGCCACTATTGGCAGCCCGTCGCCCTGGTGGACGAGTTCAACCCCGCACTCGACCCGCGCATGGCGATTCGCCCCGTCAAAGCCGTGCGCATTCTGGGCCAAGACCTGGTGCTGTTCCGCAACGCGCAGGGCGACTACGGTTTGCTCGACCGTGATTGCCCGCACCGAGGGGCCGACCTGGCCTTTAGCCGCAACGAAGGCGATGGCCTGCGCTGTCCTTTTCATGGCTGGAAGTTTGACGTGACGGGCCAGTGCATCGAAACGCCTGCCGAGCCGACCGGCAGCACCTTGTGCAATCGCGTGCGCCAGCGCAGCTACCCGCTGATCGAGCGCAGTGGCATTCTTTTTGGCTGGTTCGGCCCCGAAGGCCAGACGCCACCGCCCTTGCCGGGCATCGACGCTTTCAGCGCGCCGGCCACACACACCTTTGCCTTCAAGGGCCTGTGGCACTGCAACTGGCTGCAGGCCTTTGAGGTGGGCATTGACCCGGCGCACGCTTCGTACCTGCACCGCTTTTTTGAGGACGAATCGCTCGAAGGCAGCTATGGCCGGCAGTTTCGGGGGGCGAGCGCGGGCGATGTGCAAGGCGAGCGCTGGCCCATGACGCGGGTGATGCGCGAGTTGGCCCAACCCGAGATTTCGTTTGAGCCTACCGAGGCGGGCCTGCGCCTGACGGCCTTGCGCCCGATCAACGAGGCGCTCACGCATGTGCGGGTGACGAATGCACTGTTTCCGCACACTTTTGTGATTCCGCTGTCCGAGACCATGACCATCACGCAGATGCATGTGCCGGTGGACGACACGCACACCTATTGGTATTCGGTGTTCACCAGCTTTGACGGCCCGGTGGACAAAGAGGCCATGCGCAAGCAACGCCTGCCATCGGTCACCCTGCCCGACTACATTCCCAAATCGGGCAAGCACAACCATTGGGGCTTTAACCCCGAAGAGCAGGTCTTGCGCACCTACCTGGGCATGGGCGAAGACGACATCAATGTGCACGACCAGTGGGCATGCGAGAGCATGGGCGCGATCCAGGACCGCACACGCGAGCACCTGGGCACCAGCGACAAGGTGATCATGGCCAACCGGCGCCTGCTGCTCAAGGCCATCGACACGGTGCAGGCCGGCGGCTTGCCGCCCGGCTTTGCGCAAAACGCCATAGCCAGCCAGCGCATGGGCCCCGACACGGTAGACGGCATCGCGCCCTGCGGGCAATGGCCGCAGTGGTGGCGCGAGACCTGTGCGGCCAAACGCAGCGGCGCGCCTTGGGACGCCGCCCTGCCAGGCCATGTGGCAACCCCAGCCGACACGAGGGCGGCATGAGCTTCGCCGAACGTTGTGGCCTGAACAGCCCGGAGCGGCAAGCGGCTTGCGCGCAATTGCTCCAACAGGTCGAGGCCTCGGGCATTGAGCTGATCCGCCTGGGTTGGTGCGACCTGCACGGCGCGGTGCGCGGCAAAACCATTGTGGCTTCGCAATTGCGCCAGGCACTGGCCAACGGCATCGGCATGGTCAGCACCTTGCTGCTCAAAGACAGCTCTGACCGCACCGCCTTCAAGGTGTTCGAGTCGGGCATCGAAGAGTCCCTGCCTGGCTTTGCCGGTGCCAGCAATCTCACGCTCATGCCCGACCCAGCGAGCTGGCATGTGCTGCCCTGGACCAACCAAACCGGCTGGTTGCAATGCCAGCCCTACTTTGCCGATGGACGCATCGTGCCGCTCGATTCGCGCCATGTGCTGCAGCAAGCCGTGCAGCGCCTGGCCGATCGCGGCTGGCAGATGCGTTGCGGGCTGGAGATCGAGTTTCACATTTACCGCCTGAAAGACCCGCTGCACGGGCCAGACCTGGACCCGGATCGCGCCGCCTGGCCCGGCCCCGCGCCCGAAGTCAGCCTGATCCATCCGGGCTACAACCTGCTGACCGAAGGCTGGATGGACCGGGCCGAAGAACCGCTGCGCATCGTGCAGCGCACCGCGCAGGCGCTGGGCCTGCCGCTGATTTCACTCGAAATCGAACTCGGCCCCAGCCAGGTCGAGGCGGTGTTTGACGTGAGCGATGCGCTGACGGCCGCCGACCACATGGTGCTGTTTCGCAACGCCACGCGCCAAGCCTTGCGCCGCGCCGGTTACCACGCCACTTTCATGTGCCGCCCGCCGTTTGAACACATCATGTCGAGCGGCTGGCATTTGCACCAATCGGTCTGCGAGTTGGCCACGGGCCGCAACGTGTTCATGCGCGAAGTATCCGCCACCGGCAGCAGTTCACGCGATGCCCGGCAAGTGCTGAGCGATGCGGGCGCGCTCTGGCTGGCCGGTCTGCTGGCGCACGCCCCGGCGCTCACCGCCCTGTGCACGTCCACCAGCAATGGCTATGGGCGCTTTCGACCCAACGCCATGGCGCCGCAGTCCATTTTGTGGGGCCGTGACAACCGGGGCGCCATGCTGCGCGTGATCGGTGAACCCGGCGACAAAGCGACCCGCATTGAAAACCGCCTAGGCGAACCTGCAGCCAACCCTTACCTGTACATGGCCTCGCAAATCCACGCGGGACTCGATGGTGTGGATGCGCAGCTGCAAGCGCCGCCAGCCACCGAAACGCCTTATGCCTCAGGGGTGGCATCCATCCCAACATCTTTAGCCGATGCGGTCCGGGCGCTGCAGCAAGATGCAGCTATGTGCCAGGCCATGGGCCAGCCCTTGGTGGATTACTACAGCACCATCAAGCTGGCCGAGCAGCGGCGCCTGACGCAAGCCGAAGATGCGACGGAGTTTCACAAGCGTGAATACTTTGGCCGAATTTAATCACCCATAGAAAGCGCGCATTTGAGCGCGATGCATTGAAGATGATCACGATCCAACTGCAAGCCCACGACGCCGCACAAGCCCCGCTCACCCTGCAAGCCCAGCCCGGGCAAAGCCTGATGCAAGTCGCTGTTGACACCAATGTGCCGGGCATCCAGGCCGATTGCGGCGGGTTGCTGACCTGCGCCACTTGTCATGTGGTGGTGCATGAAGACTGGGTGAAGCAACTGCCACCCATGGGCAGAGATGAAGACGGCATGCTGGCCTTCACCGCTCAAACCCGCGAGCCGGGCAGCCGCCTTTCTTGCCAGATCATGCTGACCGAGGCGCTGGACGGTCTGCAGGTGACTCTGCCCGAGAACCAATACTGAAACAGATTTGCAGGTCAGTGGCTTTAGCCCCGACATGAAACCTGCGCCAAGCCCACAATGTCAGACCTGAAGGCCTGACCTACAAAAGAAGGTCAGCGCGGCATACCAGGAAAGCCCCCGCCGCCGCCCATCATGCCTTTCATGGCGCCCATGCGCTTCATCATTTTCATCATGCCGCCGCCGGACATTTTTTTCATCATGTCCTGCATTTGCTCAAACTCCTTGAGCATGCGGTTGACGTCTTGGACCTGAACGCCTGCGCCCGCAGCGATGCGGCGTTTGCGCGTGGCCTTGATCAACTCGGGCTTGCTGCGCTCTTTGGGCGTCATGCTGTGGATGATGCCTTGCTTGCGGCCGATGTCTTTTTCGACCTTGCCCATGTCCATGGACGCTGCCTTGGCGGTCATCTGGCTGGGCAGCTTGTCCATCAGGCTCGACAGACCACCCATTTGCTTCATCTGCTGGATCTGCGCCAAAAAGTCGTTCAGATCAAAGCCGCCACCGCTCTTGACCTTGGCCGCCAACTTTTGCGCCGCCTCCATGTCCACACCGGCGGTGACCTGCTCGACCAGGGCCACGATGTCGCCCATGCCCAGCACCCGGCCTGCGTGGCGCTCGGCGTCGAACACTTCCAAGCCGTCGATCTTCTCGCTGGTACCCGCAAACTTGATCGGCACACCGGTGATCTGGCGCACCGACAGGGCCGCACCACCGCGCGAATCGCCGTCGAGTTTGGTGAGCACGATGCCCGTCAAAGGCAAAGCGTCGCTGAAAGCCTTGGCGGTATTGGCCGCGTCCTGGCCCTGCATGGCGTCCACCACGAACAGGGTTTCAACAGGCTTGAGTTCCGCATGCAAGGCCTTGATTTCGGCCATCAGGGCTTCGTCAATCGCCAAGCGACCCGCGGTATCCACCAACAGCACATCAAAGAAGTGTTTGCGGGCGTAATCGATGGCGGCACGCGCAATGTCGATGGGCTTTTGATCGGGTGTGCTGGGGAACCATTCAGCACCGGCTTGGGCGGTCACGGTCTTGAGCTGTTCGATGGCGGCGGGGCGGTAAACATCGCCCGATACGGTAAGCACTTTCTTTTTGCGCTTTTCGATCAGGTGCTTGGCCAGCTTGGCAGTGGTGGTGGTTTTACCCGCCCCTTGCAAACCGGCCATCAGGATCACGGCAGGCGGCTGCGCGGCCAGGTTGATGTCCGACACGCCCTCGCCCATGGTGGCGGCCAACTCGCGGTTGACCACACCTACCAGCGCTTGGCCTGGCTTCAAAGAACCCATGACTTCCTGGCCCAGGGCTTTTTCTTTCACACGGGCGATGAAATCGCGCACCACCGGCAAGGCCACGTCGGCTTCGAGCAAGGCCATGCGCACCTCGCGCAGCATGTCGGCCACGTTCGATTCGGTGATGCGAGCCTGTCCGCTGAGGGTTTTGACAAGGCGTGAGAGTTTATCGGTCAGGGCGGAAGCCATTGGAGAATCCAGAAAAAACCGGTAGAGCTTGATGGCGAAGCCCCAGCGGCAGCGCCTGAAAGGCTAAACTCGGTGCCATGATTTTAGCGAGTGCACCTTTGTGGACGTTGCCCTTCTCGGCATTGGCAGCCTTGGCCTATGCCTTGCCCGCTCTGGTGCCTCGCCACCTGAGTGATGTGAACGCACGCCGCTTGCTTTGGCTGGCTTGGGTTTTGCACGCCATCAGCTTGCTCGTGCTGCTGATGGGGCCGGCGCGCTTTGGTTTTGCCCCGGCTTTGTCGGTCACCGCTTGGCTGGTGGTCATGGCTTACATGATCGAGACCCAGTTTTTCCCCAAACTCAAGGCCCGCTGGGCCGTGGGCAGCCTTGGAGCGGTGACCGTGGTGCTGGCCTGGGTGTTTCCGGGGACCTTGCTCACCACCCAAGCTTCAGCTTGGTTGCCTCTTCACTTTGCGCTGGGTTTGTCAGCCTATGGCATGTTTGCCGCTGCGGTGGTTCACGCCTGGATGATGACCCGCACGGAACATGACATCCGCCTGGCCCAAGAAGGCTCCAGCGGTCTACCCCTGTTGACACTGGAGCGCCTGACCTTTCGTTTCGTAGCCGCCGGCTTTGTGCTGTTGACGGCCACTTTGGTGGCAGGCGCCCTGTTTGGTGAGACCCTTTACGGCCAAGGCCACACCCCGTGGCGCTGGGACCACAAACGCGTCTTTGCCGTCCTGTCCTGGCTCACCTTTGCCACCTTGCTGGTGGGGCGCAGCCAATGGGGCTGGCGGGGCCGCCGCGCCGTGCGGGTACTCTACATTGGTGCGGGCTTGCTGCTGCTGTCTTACGCAGGATCGCGCTTTGTATTGGAAGTCTTGATTGGACGCGTGGGATGAAATACCTGATTTGGATCTTGGTCATTGTGCTGGCGATCTGGGCCTTCAAGCGCAGCCGCCGCGTCAAATCAGACGCGCCCAAAGAGCAGACCCCGGCCCCGAGCACGCCCACCAACATGGCGGTCTGTCTGCATTGCGGCATCCACTTACCGCAAGACGAAGCCGTCACGGGTGAAAAAGGCCTGTACTGCAGCGCCGAGCACCGCGCAGCGGCACAAGACCGCAACCCGGTGTGAAATCCCGGCGCCTGCCTACTGAGACCTGAGGTCCCATGGCCCACGACGCCCCCCAGCGCATCATCCCCGATCAACCCCCTGAGCCCACGGGCCTTTGGCGTCAGGGCTGGTACGCGTGCGCCCAAAGGCTGGATTCACCCAACTTTGGCCCCAGGCCCACAGGCGCCTGCATCGATTTGCTCGTCATCCATTCCATCAGCCTGCCGCCCGGCCATTACGGCGGCCAAGAGGTGCAAGCGCTGTTCACCAACCAGCTCGACTGGGATGCCCATCCCTTTTTTTCGCAAATTCGGGGGTTGCAGGTGTCCTCCCACTTTTACATCCGACGTGACGGGCGCTTGTGGCAGTTTGTCAGCGCCGACGATCGGGCTTGGCATGCCGGTCAGTCCGAATACAGAGGACGCCCCCAATGCAATGACGACTCGATCGGGATCGAGCTCGAGGGCCTGGAGGGCGATGTGTTCGAGGACGCTCAGTACGAGCAACTGAGTCGGCTGTGCCTGGACCTGCATCGGCACTACCCCATTGCACATGTGGCGGGCCATGAACACATTGCGCCAGGCCGCAAAGGCGATCCGGGAACGGGCTTTGACTGGCAACGTCTGAAAGCGGCCCTCCAGTTGCCCGATCACTGTTTTCCCGTGTGTTTTTGATGCGACATAAAAAATAAATTTTTAGCTTTTTTTACGTTTTAAATGTGTTTTATAAATTCAGAGCCAAGACCCGGTCAACTGGCACAGATGTGAAATCGGGCGATGGAGGAAGAAAAGCCTCCGGAAGTCCCATTGCGACTGGCATCGCTCTGCGAAACCCCCTGATTGTTTGATATTCCGCGGTTTTTTTCAGCCTCTGAAAAACCCATGAATGCCCCTTGAGCCCAGCCAACACCCAACGCATCCGCCACAGGGCTCTGTTCAGAGCCCGTACACTACCTGTAGTGGCTTGTCATGACCCCAGACACCAGATATAGTGTCCGTTACAAAATCCAACAAACATGCCAGAGCGGCATTTCAAGCCTTTTTGACCGCTACAACCCAGACCATAAATTAAAAAATGACCATGCAAATTGACCTGACCATCCCCTCCACTTCTTCCAGCCTGATGAACCTGCCTGCAGACCGGACTGGCGCTGCCGCGGTGCACCCACTCAACCATTACCAGATCATCCGCCGCAACGGTGCCGTGGTGCCTTTTGAGCCCAACAAGATCGCCGTGGCCATGATGAAAGCCTTTTTGGCGGTGCACGGCACCCAAGGCGCAGCGTCCGCCAGTGTGCGTGAAGTGGTGGAAGAATTGACCCAAAACGTGGTGCGCGCCCTGATGCGCTCACGCCCAGGTGGCGGCACTTTCCACATCGAAGACGTGCAAGACCAGGTCGAGTTGGGCCTGATGCGCAGCAGCAACCATGAAGTGGCTCGGGCCTACGTGCTGTACCGCGAGCGCCGCTCGCAAGAGCGCACACAACAAACACAGCAAGCAGCGCCGGTCGTTCAGGAGCCTGCGTTGCATGTATTGGACGGTGGCAAGCGCATCGCGCTGGACTTGAACTACCTCAAATCCCTGATGGTCAACGCCTGCGCCGGCCTGGGTCAAGACGTGAGCCCCGAGCCGATCTTGGCCGAGACCATGCGCAACCTGTACGACGGCGTGCCCATGGAGGAAGTTTACAAAGCCTCCATTCTGGCTTCTCGGACTCTGATCGAAAAAGACCCGGACTTCACCTACGTGACCGCCCGTTTGCTCATGCACACCATCGCCAAGGAAATTCTGGGCAAGGAAGTGCCCCAAGAACAGATGGCCGAGGAATACATCAACTACTTCCCCCAGTTCATCAAAAAAGGCATCGACAACGACCTGCTCGACGCCAAGCTCGCACAGTTCGACCTGAAAAAACTGGCCGAAGCCCTCAAACCCGAGCGTGACCTGCAGTTCGACTACCTGGGTCTGCAAACCCTGTACGACCGCTATTTCCTGCACGTACGCAAGCAACGCATCGAAATGCCTCAGGCTTTCTTCATGCGCGTGGCCATGGGCTTATCACTCAACGAAGTCAACCGCGAAGCGCGCGCCATCGAGTTTTATGAAATCCTGTCATCGTTCGACTTCATGTCGTCCACCCCCACTTTGTTCAACAGCGGCACTTTGCGTCCCCAGTTGTCCAGCTGCTACCTGACCACCGTGCCCGACGACTTGGATGGCATTTACGAATCCATCAAGGAAAACGCCCTGCTGTCCAAGTTTGCCGGCGGCCTGGGCAATGACTGGACACGCGTGCGAGCCATGGGCTCGCACATCAAGGGCACCAACGGCGAATCGCAAGGCGTGGTGCCTTTCCTCAAAGTGGTCAACGACACCGCTGTGGCGGTCAACCAAGGCGGCAAGCGCAAGGGTGCGGTCTGCACTTACCTGGAAACCTGGCACCTGGACATCGAGGAATTCCTGGAGTTGCGCAAGAACACCGGCGACGACCGCCGCCGCACCCATGACATGAACACCGCCAACTGGATTCCCGACCTGTTCATGCGCCGCGTCATGGAAAAAGGCGACTGGACTTTGTTCTCGCCCTCAGACTGCCCCGATCTGCACGACAAGTTTGGTTCAGACTTTGAGAAGGCCTACACCGCCTACGAGGCCAAAGCAGAGCGCGGTGAAATCAAGCCCAGCAAAAAATTGCCCGCCAATGATCTGTGGCGCAAGATGCTGTCGATGCTGTTTGAAACCGGTCATCCTTGGATCACCTTCAAAGACGCCTGCAACGTGCGGTCACCTCAACAACACGCCGGCGTGGTGCACTCCTCCAACCTGTGCACCGAGATCACGCTCAACACCAGCGACACCGAAACCGCAGTCTGCAACCTGGGCTCGGTCAACCTGTCGCGCCACCTCAAAGACAGCGCCAATGGCAAAGTGCTGGACCACGACAAGCTCAAAAAGACCATCTCCACGGCCATGCGTATGCTGGACAACGTGATCGACATCAACTACTACGCCGTCAAAAAGGCCCGTGACTCCAACATCCGCCACCGCCCGGTGGGCTTGGGCCTGATGGCTTTCCAAGATTCGCTGTACGAAATGCGCATCGCATACGCTTCACAAGAGGCCGTGGAGTTTGCCGACCAGTCGATGGAGGCTATTTGCTATTACGCTTACTGGGCGTCGACCGAGCTGGCCAAAGAACGTGGCCAGTACTCCAGCTACAAGGGCTCTTTGTGGGATCAAGGCATCTTGCCTCTGGACACCATCGATCTGCTGGCCCGCGAGCGTGGCGGTTATGTGGAAGTCGACCGTTCCGCCACATTGGACTGGGATGCACTGCGTCAGCAAATCAAGGTCCATGGCATGCGCAACTCCAATTGCGTGGCCATTGCCCCCACCGCCACGATCTCCAACATCATTGGCGTGGATGCTTCCATTGAGCCCTGCTTTGGCAACCTGTCGGTCAAGTCCAATCTGTCTGGTGAATTCACCGTGATCAATGGTTACTTGGTGCGTGACTTGAAACGCCTCGGCCTGTGGGACGATGTGATGGTCATGGACCTCAAACACTTTGATGGTTCGCTGCGGCCCATCGACCGTGTGCCGCAAGACATCAAGGCTTTGTATGCCACCGCCTTTGAAGTCGAGACCACCTGGTTGGTTGAAGCTGCTGCACGTCGTCAAAAGTGGATTGACCAAGCGCAATCGCTCAACATCTACATGGCTGGCGCCTCGGGTAAGAAACTCGACGACACCTACAAACTCGCTTGGCTGCGCGGCCTGAAAACCACTTACTACCTGCGCACATCCAGCGCCACACAAGTGGAAAAATCCACGGTCAGTTCAGGCTCGCACAATGCCGTGTCTGCATCGGGTGCGCCCAGTGGTGGCATGAGTGCCATCGAGGCCGCGGCCGCACAAGCACAAGCACAAATGGCCGCTACCCCTGCCACCGACATCAAGTTCTGCGCCATCGACGATCCAGGTTGCGAAGCTTGCCAGTGATGGGCCTTGCACACAGCAGCGCACTCGAGTGCGTTGTTCGATGCAATGGAACAACACTTCATGCACTGCTTGTGTCCTAAATGGGTGAACGGCTTTGCAATTTGTGGTCATGCTTTCATAATTTAAGAACTGGAATTTTTTATGCTGTCCTGGGACGATCAAGTCAAACCCGCATTGCACCCTGCAATGCCCACCTTCAGTGGCGCAGACAACTCTGCTGTCAAGGCTACGCCGTCTTCAAACACAGCCGCCTCTGCTGCACCGCGTCGCATGAATGCCGCCGACAAGCGCATCATCAACGGCCAAACCGACGTCAACCAGTTGGTGCCGTTCAAATACAAATGGGCTTGGGAAAAATACTTGGCCACTTGCGCGAATCACTGGATGCCGCAAGAAGTGAACATGAACCGCGACATCGCTTTGTGGAAAGACCCTAACGGTCTGACCGAAGATGAGCGCCGCATGGTCAAGCGCAACTTAGGCTTCTTCGTCACGGCCGACTCGCTGGCGGCCAACAACATCACCTTGGGCACCTACCGCCACATCACGGCTCCCGAATGCCGTCAGTTTCTTTTGCGCCAAGCGTTTGAAGAAGCCATCCACACACACGCCTACCAGTACATTGTGGAATCACTGGGCTTGGACGAAAGCGAAATTTTCAACGCCTACAACGAAGTCAAATCGATTCGCGACAAGGACGAGTTCTTGATCCCGTTCATCAACGTGATCATGGACCCTCACTTCAAGACGGGCACCCTGGAGACCGACCAAACCTTGCTCAAGTCGCTGATCGTGTTCGCTTGCCTGATGGAGGGCCTGTTCTTCTATGTAGGCTTCACGCAAATCCTGGCTCTGGGTCGCCAAAACAAGATGACCGGTGCTGCTGAGCAGTACCAATACATCCTGCGTGACGAGTCCATGCACTGCAACTTCGGCATTGACCTGATCAACACCATCAAATTCGAGAACCCACAACTGTGGACCAACGAATTCAAAGCCCAGATCAAGGACCTGTTCCTCAAAGCGGTGGAATTGGAATACCAGTACGCGGAAGACACCATGCCCCGCGGCGTCTTGGGCATGAACGCCTCAATGTTCAAAGGTTATTTGCGCTACATTGCCAACCGCCGCGCCACTCAGATCGGCCTGGAGGCTCTTTTCCCCAACGAAGAGAACCCCTTCCCCTGGATGAGCGAGATGATCGACCTGAAGAAAGAACGCAACTTCTTCGAAACTCGGGTCATCGAATACCAAACTGGTGGGGCCTTGTCCTGGGATTGATTTTCTGAACCCCTATCTCATGTCCTATCTCTTCAAGCCACACGCTGCAAAGTCTCCCGACTTTGGGCGGTGTGGCTTTTCCGCGTTCATGGTGTTGGGGCTTTCCCCAGCGCCATGGATCGCTTTGTGCAATCCAACAAGCACCAAGCGTTCCCTTTCCGTTGAGTTCTCAACTTGATCAAGGAGAAAATCATGGCAACTGCAAAAAAAGTAGCGGCAAAAAAAGCTGCTCCAGCGAAAAAGGCCGCACCGGCCAAAAAAGCGGCTCCAGCTAAAAAAGTAGCCGCAGCCAAGAAACCCGCCGCCAAAAAAGCTGCGCCTGCAAAGAAAGCCGCCCCTGCCAAAAAAGCAGTAGCAGCCAAAAAGCCAGCAGCTAAAAAAGCAGCACCGGCCAAAAAAGCCGCTCCCGCCAAAAAAGCAGTAGCAGCTAAAAAGCCAGCAGCTAAAAAAGCAGCACCGGCCAAAAAAGGCGCAGCCAAGAAAGCGGCTCCCGCCAAAAAAGCAGCACCAGCCAAAAAAGCCGCAGCCAAGAAAACTGCAGCCAAAAAGCCTGCTGCCAAAAAAGCGGTTGTGAAAAAAGCGGCCAAAAAACCAGCAGCAAAGAAGGCATCCAAAGCACCCGCTGCCCCGGCTGCTCAAACGACTCTGAATCCTCAAGCTGCGTGGCCGTTTCCTTCGGCCGCCAAGCCCTGATTCACAGTTCAGGCGCTAGCCACAAAGCCCGTCACTGGCAACAGTGCCGGGCTTTTTTTCGCACCAAATTGACACCGAATCGACCAGCATCAAGGGTAAAAACTCAGCACACGGTAATCGCTGAAGACCAGATCCGGGGACACCAGAACTTTCAAGCTGCCAGACCAGGACTGCCCTGGAGACAAGGTTTTCGGCGCCCCGGCCTGCGCAGGCAACACCACAGTGCGCAGCACCAGCTTGCCTTCTTGATCCATCAAACTCAGCTCCAAGGCCGTCATGGCCAAGACACGGTGCGTGGTGTTGCGAACAGACCAAGACAGGACATGCTCCTCGCTGCGCTGCACCAGACTTGAGCTGTCGATGACCATGCCCTCTCGATCGCGAAACGGACTGACTTCGCAACCAAAAGACTCGCACACATGGCGAATCAGGGGTTCACTTTGAGGCCATGAAGCCGCAATGGCATCTCTTTGCACATAGGCCCCTTGAATCACCAGCAGCAAAGCCAAGGTCAGTACCCCAGAAGGAGCAAGCCATGCCATGGATGGCCGCGCTTTGGAGACTTTTTGGGGGCTTGGCAAGGTCTCGGACACCACAGGCTCAGGTTTAAAACTGGACAATGCATCTTCGAAAGCGGCCAGCTCGGCTTGCGCTGGCCCGATAGGGGCAGGCGAGCTGCGATCTTCTTTTGTCAATAAATTGTCGAGCGAGATGCGGTCCGCAGGGTGGGCCACCAAGTCAACGGGTTGAACCGCCTCAGCCGAACGGTATGGAGGACTGTCTCCCGTGCCAGGGGCAGGGACCGAAGGAGAAACAGGAGACCCGGCGGACGCAGGCCCCCAGCGCAGCACCAGCCCCGTGCTGTCAAACGCATGGCCGCAGGCACCGCAACGCAACCAGCCTTTGGCCGCCTGCAAATGCTCCTGCGCCACCTGATAAACCATGGCGCACGAAGGGCAGCGGGTGATCCTGTTCATGACCCGATTGTAGACAGGCTCAAGCAGGTCGAGACACCGCCTTGGCCGTCATCAAAATCCAGCCTTCTTGGGTATCGGCCACTTCGAGAGCAACCCATGGGGCGTACGCAACCTTGAGTTCTTCGGCCTGCCGCTCCAAGATGCCGGCCAAAACCAAATGGCCACCAGGGGCCACATAAGAACACAGCAAGGGCGCCAACACTTTCAAAGGTGTGGCCAGGATGTTGGCCAGCACGGCCTGGTACAGGCCCTGCGCTTTGTCTGGCAAACCGGCCTTCAACTGCACGCCGTTGGCCTGCGCATTCAACTCGGTAGACGTCACAGCCGCTTCGTCGATGTCCACTGCATCGATCTCAGTGGCGCCGTATTTGGCTGCGCCAATGGCCAAGATGCCCGAGCCACAACCGTAGTCGAGCACGCGCTGCGCTTGTACCCCGTATTGGGCAATCCAGCGCAAACACATGCGGGTGGTGGGATGGGTGCCGGTGCCAAAAGCCAGACCCGGATCGAGTCGGATGATCTGCCGAGCTTGCACTGGCGGCTCATGCCAAGTGGGCACGATCCAGAAATCGGGTGTCACTTCGACCGGCGCAAACTGCGACTGGGTCAGGCGCACCCAGTCTTGGTCTTCCAGCGTCTGGATGCCCAACACCTGGCAGTCCCCAAAAAAGTCTTGAGCACCCAACAAAACCGCAGCCTCCCGTGCCGCCGCTTCCTGGGCGAACAGCGCAACCATGCGCGAACGCTGCCAACCGTCTTTGGGCGGCGGCATGCCCGGTTCGCCAAACAGGGCTTGTTCGGCTGGGGTTTGCGCGTCTGCGTCTTCCACCGACACGCTCAACGCGTCCAAGGCATCGAGCGCATCGCTCAGCACGTCCACCCGGTCTTCGGGGCACAGCAAGCTCAGTTCAAACATAGGTGGTCAGCGTTTGTGCTGGCTCAGCCAGTGTTCCAAGTAATGGATATTGGTGCCGCCTTGCATGAACTTGGCGTCCACCATCAGCTCACGGTGCAAGGGCACGTTGGTATTGATGCCTTCGATCACTGTTTCATTCAAGGCTGTTTGCATGCGGGCCAAAGCCTGCTCGCGGGTGTCGCCATGCACGATCAACTTACCGATCATCGAGTCGTAATTGGGTGGCACAAAATAATTGTTGTAAACATGCGAGTCCACCCGCACGCCTGGCCCCCCAGGCATGTGCCAAGACGTGATGCGCCCGGGCGAGGGCGTGAATTTGAAGGGGTCTTCGGCGTTGATGCGGCATTCGATGGCATGGCCCCGAATCTGGATCTGTTTTTGGGTGAAGGGTAGGCGCTCACCGGCTGCCACCATGATCTGCGTTTTGACGATGTCCACGCCCGTGACCCACTCCGTCACCGGGTGCTCGACCTGCACGCGGGTGTTCATTTCGATGAAATAAAACTCGCCATTTTCGTAAAGAAATTCGAAAGTGCCCGCACCCCGGTAATTGATCTTCTTGCAAGCGGCCACGCAACGCTCACCGATTTTCTCGATCAGTTTGCGTGGGATGCCTGGCGCTGGGGCTTCTTCGATCACTTTTTGATGTCGCCGCTGCATGGAGCAGTCACGCTCGCCCAAATACACCGCGTTGCGGTGCTTGTCGGCCATGATCTGGATTTCCACATGGCGCGGGTTCTGCAGAAACTTTTCCATGTACACCGCCGGATTGCCAAATGCAGCACCAGCTTCGGCCTTGGTCATTTGCACAGCGTTGATGAGCGCCGCCTCGGTGTGCACCACGCGCATGCCACGACCGCCGCCGCCGCCCGCAGCTTTGATGATGACCGGGTAACCCACGGATTTGGCGATGCGGCGGATTTGCACCGGGTCATCGGGCAATTCGCCTTCCGAGCCAGGTACACAAGGCACGCCGGCGCGGATCATGGTTTGCTTGGCCGAGACCTTGTCGCCCATGATGCGGATCGACTCAGGCGTCGGTCCAATGAACTGGAAGCCACTTTTTTCAACCCGTTCGGCAAAGTCTGCGTTCTCGCTCAGAAAGCCGTAACCAGGATGAATGGCTTCGGCGTCGGTCACCTCGGCCGCCGAAATGATGGCCGGCATGTTGAGGTAACTCAGCGACGAAGCCGCAGGCCCAATGCACACGGCTTCTTCGGCCAGTTTGACGTATTTGGCTTCTTTGTCGGCTTCGGAATACACCATCACCGCCTTGATGCCCAGTTCGCGACAAGCGCGCTGGATGCGCAAGGCGATTTCGCCTCGGTTGGCGACCAGGATTTTCTTGAACATGAAATCCCCGTGGCTTTATTCGACGATGAAAAGAGGCTGACCGTATTCGACGGCCTGGCCGTTTTCACACAGGATCTGCGTGACGGTGCCGGACTTGTCAGACTCGATCTCGTTGAGGATTTTCATGGCTTCGATGATGCACAGGGTGTCCCCCTCCTTGACCACCGAGCCGATTTGGATGAAAGGGGCCGAGCCGGGGCTGGACGAGCGGTAAAACGTGCCTACCATGGGCGACTTCACGGCATGGCCAGCGGGCGCAGCCACCACCACGGGGGCCGCCTCCACAGCGGCGACGGGGGCGGCCACAACAGGGGCGGCGGCCACTTGAGGGGCTTGTTGCATCACCACCGGTTGGGCGACACCCATGCTCTTGACAATGCGAACTTTGCCTTCAGCTTCGGTGATTTCCAACTCTGACACGTTCGAGTCGGACACCAGATCAATCAGCGTTTTGAGTTTGCGCAAATCCATAGATCCTCCATTGCATGAGCACTTGTAATGGGGTGAATTTACACCAAATTTCAGTAAAAACCTTGAATTTATCTTTTCTCATCCGAACATGCATTTGTCACAGAGATGATTCAGCGGCATGGCCGTGAGCCCCCTCCTAGGCATGGCTTGGGGGGTCTCAGGAGACAGCGGCGCGCCACTGCGTCAGGTCGTCAGCCGTGAGTTGACCCATCTTTTGTCGCCAAATGCTGCCATCTGCCTTGAAAAACACGGTAAAAGGCAAGCCACCCACCGCGTTGCCCAAGGATTTGGCCAAGTGGGTTCCCTCCAGTCCGGCCAATCCCACCGGGAAACCCAATGGCTGCCTGGACAGGAACTTGCGCACCGCACTGGGCTGATCAATGGCCAGCGCCACCACTTGATGCCCCATGGCGGTGTTTTTTCGCCAGAAGGCGTCAATCAAGGGCAACTCTTCGATGCACGGTGGGCACCAAGTGGCCCAAAAGTTCAGCAGCAAGGGTTTACCCTTGAAAGTGGCCATGTTCAAGTCTTCGCCGCCAGGCGTTTCGAACTGCTGACTCCAAAATTGGTGCGTCAACGCGTCCACCACCTCTCGAGGCTCAAAACGCCGCAAGGCCACGCCGACCCCGGCAACAAGGGCCGCCGCACCAGCAGCCCAAATCAGATGACGCCTGGACCCGTTTTCAATTGGTTGGTTCATGTTTGCATTGTCTTTCATGCTGCCAGCAGGCGCTCCAAGGCCACCAAATCCCCCCGAGGCGAGCGGCCTTGCGTGTCGGGCAGCAAAGCCCCACGCAGATCGACTAAATCGTAAATGCGCAGGTGCACACCCACATCCTCGTGCAACGCGTCACAAAAACTGTGCACACTCAGCACATCCACATCCTCCCCATGAAGCCCCCGCGCCGTTTGCACTTCGTAGCGTTGGTTCTGGTTGATCAAGGCGATCTCGGCCGACTTGGGGTCGTCGCAAAACAATGCCAAGTCCACATCGGACAGGCGTGTGGCCCAACCCTGCCAGACCGCACCACCCAAGTGCGGGCGGAATTCGGCCAGGCGTTGCATCCAGACCCTTGCCAACTCGCGCAAGGCCAGCAACTCGCCGGGCTGGGTGTCGGCGCAAAACAAGGCAATGTAGTCGCGCACCTCGGTCTCGACCGCGTCGTTGGTGGGCAGAGCGGTGCGGCTGGGCAGGCCCATCTCTTTGAGGGCACGGTGCTTGGCCGGACCAAAAGCCAGGCCTTCTTCCACCACCAAACGGGCGGCGGTGGCGGCAATTTCAAGGGCAAGGTCGTTCATGGGCACCGATTGTGACCCGACCCAAGCCAGAGCGAGTCGATGGCCCCCTAAAATCCAGGCATGCATATACACATTTTGGGCATCTGCGGCACCTTCATGGGCGGCTTGGCCGCGCTGGCCCGCGAAGCTGGCCATCGAGTCACCGGTTGCGATGCAGGCGTTTACCCGCCGATGAGCGACCAATTGCTCGCTTTGGGCATCGAGCTGATCGAAGGCTTTGAGGTCGAACAAATGGCCTTGAAGCCCGATGTGTACGTGATCGGGAACGTGGTCAGCCGTGCACGACTGCCCGACGGCAGCCCCAAATTTCCATTAATGGAAGCCATTTTGGAAGCCGGTGCGCCCTACACCAGCGGACCGCAATGGCTGTCGGAGCACGTCTTGCAAGGCCAGCATGTGCTGGCCGTGGCGGGCACCCACGGCAAAACCACCACCACGTCCATGCTGGCCTGGGTGCTGGAACGGGCCGGACTCGCACCCGGATTTTTGGTGGGCGGCGTGCCACTGAACTTTGGCGTCTCGGCCCGTCTGGGTGGTGGCCACTACTTTGTCATCGAGGCCGACGAGTACGACACTGCCTTTTTTGACAAGCGCAGCAAATTTGTCCACTACCGCCCGCGCACCGCCATCCTGAACAACCTGGAATTCGACCACGCCGACATCTTTGACGACCTGGCGGCCATCGAGCGCCAATTCCACCACCTGGTGCGCACCGTCCCGGGCTCGGGTCGTGTGGTGGTCAACGGTCTGGAAGAGAGCCTCACGCGTGTGCTGGGCCAAGGCTGCTGGAGCGAGGTGCGCACGTTTGGCGCGGCCGTGAGCGACTTCGTGGCCGAGGGCGAGCCTGCGCAATTCAAGGTGTTGCAAGCCGGCAAAACAGTGGCCGAGGTGCAGTGGGGCATTGGCGGCGTACACAACCAGCTCAATGCGCTGGGGACCATCGCCGCCGCCGAGCATGTGGGGGTGAACCCTGTCGTAGCCTCACAGGCGCTGGCCAGTTTTGAAAACGTCAAACGCCGCATGGAATTGCGCGGCAAGGTCAACGGCATCACCGTCTATGACGACTTTGCCCACCACCCCACCGCCATCCGCACCACCGTCAACGGACTGCGCCGCCAGGTGGGCGATGCCCGTATCCTCGCGATTTTTGAGCCGCGCAGCAACACCATGAAGCTGGGCAGCATGAAAGCACAACTGCCTTGGAGCCTGGAAGAAGTCGATCTGGCCTTTTGCCACGCAGGTGGCCTGGGCTGGGACGCCACAGCAGCGCTTGAACCCATGGGGGTGCGCGCGCAAGTGGGTGCCAACCTCGACGAAGTCATTGCGCAGGTGCTGGCCCAAACAAGGCCAGGCGATCACCTGCTGTGCATGAGCAACGGTGGCTTTGGCGGGATTCACGACCGACTTTTGCGGGCGCTTGCCGCCTGAGCCTTTCTCTCAGCGGGCGCGACGCGCCGTCACCGCATCCGACAGCACCTTCATCACGCCTTCGCTGTCGTTCCAACCAATGCAGGCATCGGTGATGCTCTGGCCATACGTGAGATTCGCGACCTCGTGCTGTCCGGGCGTGAACTTCTGCGCACCGTCCACGATGTGGCTCTCGACCATGACACCAAACACCTGGTGTGAACCACCGCTGATTTGCGTGGCAATGTCTTTGGCCACATCGATCTGACGCTCGTGCTTTTTGCTGCTGTTGGCATGGCTACAGTCCACCATCAAGGTGGCGGGCAGTTTGGCCGCTTCCAACTCCTTGCAAGCCGCAGCCACGCTTTCGGCGTCGTAGTTGGGGGCTTTGCCGCCGCGCAAAATCACATGGCAATCCTGGTTGCCCTGGGTCTGCACGATGGCCACCTGGCCATTCTTGTGCACCGACAAAAAGTGGTGGCCACGGGCTGCCGCCTGGATCGCGTCGGTCGCGATTTTGATATTGCCATCCGTGCCGTTTTTGAAACCAATAGGCGCAGACAGACCAGACGCCAGCTCGCGGTGCACCTGGCTTTCAGTCGTGCGCGCGCCGATGGCACCCCAGCTGATCAGGTCACCAATGTACTGGGGCGAGATCACGTCCAGGAATTCGCTGCCTGCGGGCAGGCCCTGGCGGTTGATCTCGATCAGCAATTGACGGGCAATGCGCAGGCCTTCGTCGATGCGAAAACTCTCGTCCAGGTAAGGGTCGTTGATCAAGCCCTTCCAACCCACGGTGGTGCGGGGCTTCTCGAAGTACACGCGCATCACGATCTCGAGCGTATCGGCGTACTTGTCGCGCAGGGGCTTCAAGCGGCGCGCGTAATCCAGGGCCGCGGCCGGGTCATGGATCGAGCACGGGCCGATGATGACCAGCAAACGGTCATCTTGACCGTGCACGATCTTCTGGATGGCTTTGCGGGTTTTAGCGATCAGGGTTTCCGTTGCCGTGCCGGCAATTGGGAAAAAGCGGATCAAATGTTCTGGCGGTGGGAGCACGGTGATGTCCTTGATGCGTTCGTCGTCGGTCTGGCCTGTACGGTCGGCTGCATTCGGATACCAGCTCTCAGGGGCAATGGTTTTGGCGTTCATCGTGGACTCCTCAATTGAAAAAACAGGTGAAAAAAAACCGCCGGGCTTTGGGGCTCCGGCGGTGTGTATCGAGATGTTCGGGTGCTTATGCGCTCGCCTCTCGTCCGCCGGGGACTGAGAACCAAAAATAAAAAAAGTAAAAAGCAATGCGCAAAGACATGGGGACCAATGTATCACAGCTGGATGACAGTTCCTGACAGCCCTGCCCAAGGGCAAACCCTTGGGCACTGTTCACGCGGTGCCGCCCACCGTCAGGCCATCGATGCGCAAGGTCGGCTGACCGACGCCCACCGGCACGCTCTGACCTTCTTTACCGCAGGTGCCCACACCCGAGTCGAGCTTCAAGTCGTTGCCGATCATGCTGATCTTCTTGAGCGACTCGGGGCCGCTGCCGATCAAGGTCGCGCCTTTGACGGGGTATTGGATCTTGCCGTTTTCTACCCAATAAGCCTGGCTGGCGGAGAACACGAACTTCCCGCTGGTGATGTCGACCTGGCCGCCTGCAAAGTTGGTGGCATAGAGGCCCTTTTTGATGCTGGCCACGATTTCCTCGGCGCTCTTGTCGCCGCCCAGCATGTAGGTGTTGGTCATGCGCGGCATGGGCACATGGGCGTAGCTTTCGCGGCGGCCATTGCCCGTGGGCTTGACGCCCATCAGGCGGGCGTTCATCGAGTCCTGGATGTAGCCGCGCAAGATGCCGTCTTCGATCAGCACATTCTTTTGGCTGGCGTGGCCTTCGTCGTCCACGTTCAGCGAGCCCCGGCGGTCGGCCATGGTGCCATCATCCAGCACGGTGACGCCCTTGGCCGCCACACGCTGACCAATGCGGCCGCTGAAAGCGCTCGATCCCTTGCGGTTGAAGTCGCCCTCCAACCCGTGGCCCACGGCTTCGTGCAACAGCACGCCGGGCCAGCCATTGCCCAACACCACGGTCATCTCGCCTGCGGGCGCAGGGCGGGCTTCGAGGTTGATGAGCGCGGCCGACACGGCTTCTTGCACATAGCTTTCGACCATGGCGTCGTCAAAATAAGCCAGGCCAAAGCGACCACCGCCGCCGGCACTGCCCACTTCGCGGCGGCCATTTTGCTCGGCAATCACGGTGACCGACAGACGGATCAGGGGACGCACATCGGCGGCCAGTGTGCCATCAGCGCGGGCGACCATGACCACGTCGTATTCGGTGGCCAGGCCCGCCATGACTTGCACAACGCGTGGGTCTTTGGCACGGGCGATTTTTTCGACATGGCCCAGCAAGTTCACTTTGGCCGTGCTGTCGAGTGTAGACATCGGGTCCAGCGCGGGGTAGAGCGAACGGCTGGCCGAAATCTTTCGCGCTGGTACCTTGATGCGCTTGTTTTGCGCGGCAGAGGCAATGGAGCGCACCGTCATGGCCGCGTCCATCAAGGAGGCTTCGGAGATGTCATCGGAGTAGGCAAAGGCGGTTTTCTCCCCCGAAACAGCCCGTACACCCACACCTTGGTCGATGCTGAAGCTGCCGGTCTTGACGATGCCCTCTTCCAGGCTCCAGCCTTCGGATCGGGTGTATTGAAAGTAAAGATCGGCGTCATCGACCGCGTGCGCCTTGATGGCGTTCAGGGCTTGAGTCAGATGAGTTTCGTCAAGACCAAACGGGTCAAGCAACAGGGACTTGGCCGTGGCCAAGCGTTCAATGGTGGGTTCGCGTGAAATCATGTTGTCCATTGTAGGCACGGATCAAGACCCTTGCCCACACCGGACCCCGATGTCCGCGGCGAGCAGCGGCTTCAGCGCTGGCGCATGAGTTTGAGCAAGGCCGCATCGTCCAGATCGGCCCAACCCTGCCCCAGGGCTTGCGCAAACAAGTCCCTCGCCAAACGACCTAAAGGGGGATCAAAGGCCACATCGTCAGCGGCCTGCACGGCCAAGCCCGTGTCTTTGGCCAGCAAAGTGACGTGGGCACGGGGCTGGAAATCCCCTGCCAAAGCCCGGCGCATCCTGTCCGAGCCAATCCAGCTTTGACCACTGGACGCTTCAATGACCGACAGCGTGGCGGCAGGGTCCAGCCCCAGGCGCTCGGCCAAGGCCATGGCTTCAGCCGCGCCCGCCAGATTCACCGCGGCCAGCAAGTTGTTGACCAGCTTGGTGCGGGCGCCGTCTCCTGCGCGGGTTCCCACGCGAAAAACTTGCTGGCTCAAGGCGGTCAACAGCTTCTGGCTGCGTTGCCACACTGAATCGGAGCATGCCACCATCAAACTCATGGTGCCCTGTTGGGCCCGCACAGGCCCCCCGGACATGGGGGCATCGATGAAGTCAATCCCCCTGTGCGCCAAACGCTCAGCATGGCTTTGCACCGTGGCAGGTCCCAATGTTGGGCACAGCATCACCGACTGACCCGGCTTGAGCACCGGGCCAGCGCCCCCCTCGCCCCAAAGCACCACCTCGGTTTGCGCGGCATCCACCACCACCACCATCAACACGCCATCGGGCGCCAGCATGCGGGCTGCCTCCATGGCAGACCCGCAAGCAACGGCCCCCAAGGCCACGGCCTGCGACTGAACCTGTCGGTCGATGTCATGCACCGCCACCGACCAACCCAGACCACGCAAACGGGCCAGCATGCCACCGCCCATGTTGCCCGCACCCACCACCCCGACCTGCGTCAGATTTTTCATGTTTGCACCAGTTGTTTGGATTTCGCAATCGACATCAAAATGCCCAAAGCCAGCCCCAACGTCACCATGGCCGTTCCGCCGTAACTGATGAACGGCAAGGGCACGCCCACCACCGGCAAGATGCCGCTGACCATGCCGACATTGACAAAGGCATAGGTGAAGAAAATCATGGCCATGCTGCCCGCCAACAAACGGCTGAACAAGGTGGGCGCCTGCATGGCAATGACCAAGGCCCGGTAAATCAGGAAGAATAAACTGGCCAACAAAAGCAAGCCCCCGAACAGGCCGAACTCTTCACCCAAGGCTGCAAAAATAAAGTCGGTGGTGCGCTCTGGGATGAACTCCAGGTGCGTTTGCGTGCCCTGCATGAAGCCTTTGCCCCAAAAGCCGCCCGAGCCAATGGCGATCATGCCCTGGATGATGTGAAAACCCTTGCCCAGAGGGTCACGGCCCGGGTCCAGCAAGGTGCACACCCTTTGGCGCTGGTACTCGCGCAGCACATGCCAATCCACATCGGGCTGGCACAAGCTGGGCTCCAAGATCACCAGCACCACGATGCCCAAAACACCCAAAACAATCGGCGGCAAAATCCAGCGCCACTTGAGCCCGGCAAAGAAAATCACGGCCAAACCCGCCGCCAACACCAGCAAGGAGGTGCCCAAATCCGGCTGCTTCATGATCAGGCCCACGGGGATGCCCAAAATCAGCAAAGCCACCGCGAAGTCAAAGGGCCGCAACTGCCCCTCGCGTTTTTGAAACCAGGCGGCCAGCATCAGGGGCAAGGCAATTTTCAAGATCTCGCTGGGCTGGATCACCACCCCCAAATTGAGCCAGCGCGTGGAGCCTTTTTTGGTGATGCCAAAAAGGGCCACCGCCACCAGCAAAATCACGCCCACGGTGTACACCGGGATCGCCCAAGCCATGAGTTTGGAAGGCGGAATCTGCGCCACTACAAACATGATGAAGCCCGCAATCAGCATGTTGCGTCCATGGTCAACAAAGCGGGTGCCGTGGTCATAACCTGAGGAATACATGACCAACATGCCCAGACAGGCCAGAAAAAAAACAGCCAAGGCCAAAGGCCCGTCAAAACCTTCGATCAAGCGCATCCCCCGCTGCAGCGCGGTGGGTTTTTGAAAGACAGAGGCCGATGTCAACGGGGCCTGACGTACAGTCTTGTTCATGGAAAATTAGGCGAATTCGCCCTTGGGGTCACGCCCCATCAGGGCCTGCACCGCCTCACGGGCGCTCAGACGAGCGTCCAGCAAAGCCACCACCGCCTCGGTGATCGGCATGTCCACCCCTAAGGCACGGGCACGCTGCAGGACGGTGCGGGCGCTGTAAACACCCTCTGCCACATGGCCCAGTGAAGTCACCGCCTGATCCAGCGTCTGGCCTTGGGCCAGAAGCAAACCCACTTTGCGGTTGCGGCTCAGGTCCCCCGTGGCCGTCAGAACCAGGTCGCCCAGGCCGGACAACCCCATGAAAGTGTCGCTCTGAGCCCCCAGCGCCAGGCCCAGGCGCGTCATCTCGGCCAAACCCCGGGTAATCAGGGCAGCGCGCGCATTCAGGCCCAGACCCAGGCCATCGCACAAGCCCGTAGCGATGGCCAGCACATTCTTCACGGCCCCGCCCACTTCCACCCCCACGATGTCGCTGTTGGCATACACACGCAAGGCCGGGCCATGGAAAGCCTGTACCAAGGCATGGCGCACACTCGCGTGGGCACTGGCAGCCACCAACGCCGTGGGTTGCTGCCGCGCCACCTCCAAGGCAAAACTGGGTCCGCTCAACGCACCCGCCATCAAGTGCGGCGCCACCTGAGCCTGCACCTCATGGGGCATCCACCCGGTGCCCGACTCCAGCCCCTTGCACAGCCAGGCCACAGGCGCGCTCACCTCCAACATGGACGTCAGCACAGCACGCAAACCCGCCATAGGTGTGGCAATGACCCACAAGTCGCAGTCCATTGTGGACGTCAGCAAAGACGCCAAAGGGGCCGATGAAATTTCAAGGGAGTCGGGCAAGGCCATGCCCGGCAGGTAACGGGCGTTTTGCCTTTGAGTGCTCAAAGCCTCAGCCTGTGCAGCATCGCGTGCGTGCAAAGTGACCGAATGCCCACCCGGATGACGGGCCGCCGCCAAAGCCATGGCGGTGCCCCAAGCGCCGGCACCCATGATGGTGATGTGCATGGTCCGGCTGAACCTTGGTCCGGCTTACTGCGTGATCGCAGCGGCCTGCTCGGCTTGCTGGACTTGTTGCTGCTCGTACATGGCCTGGAAGTTGATCTCAGCCAAGTGCACCGGCGGAAAGCCCGCACGCGTGATCAGGTCGGCCACGTTGCCGCGCAGGTAGGGGTAAACGATTTGTGGGCAAGCGATGCCCATGACGGGTCCCATCTGGTCGTCTGGCAGGTTGCGGATTTCAAAAATGCCGCCCTGCTTGCACTCGACCAAGAACACGGTCTTGTCGCCGATTTTGGTGTGCACGGTGGCGGTGACGCAGACTTCAAACACGCCCTCGGCCACGGGTGTGGCTTCCACGCCCAACTGGATGTCCACATTGGGCTGCTGCTGGTCCAGCAAAATGCCCGGCGAATTGGGTTGCTCCAGCGAAGCCTCTTTCAGGTAAACACGCTGAATCTGGAACACGGGGGCTTGGGCTTCGGTGGCGGGGGTGACAGCGGTATCGGTCATGGGAAACTCTTAAGTATGAAATGAAAGTGCCGGAAAAAACCGGACAGATGGAGGAAGGAGACAGCCGCATTATCGGCCATCCCAGCCGCCCCAACAGGCATCAGAGCCATGCAAACCCTGAACAACGGGTGGTGCAATTCAGGCCGCCTGCAGCAAAGGCACCAGGCCGCCTTTGGCGTCCAGGGCCATCAGGTCATCACAGCCACCCACGTGGGTGTCACCCACGTAAATCTGAGGCACGGTGCGGCGACCCGTGATTTGCATCATGTGGTCGCGCTGGGCCGGATCGGTGTCAATGCGGATTTCTTCAATTTGCTCCACCCCCTTGGACTTGAGCAACTGCTTGGCACGAACGCAATAAGGGCAAACAGCGGTGGTGTACATCTTGACGGCTTGCATGAAAATTCCTTGTTGGCAAATGTGAAATCAGGCTTTTTCGGTCGGCATGCTGGCCGCAGTCCACGCGCGCAGACCACCCGAGAGCGACTGCGCGTTGTCATAGCCCAGCTTGCGAGCCGTTGCAGCAGCGCGCGCCGAACGCGCACCCACCTGGCACACCATGATCACTTGGGCCGACTTGTTCTTGACCACTTGGCCCAGCTTTTCTTCGAGCTGGCCCAAAGGCAAATTTTTGGACCCGATGACATGTCCTCTTGCAAACTCGTCGGGCTCGCACACGTCAATCACCACGGCTTTCTCGCGGTTCATCAGCTGCACCATGGCCTGAGGGTCCAGACCGCTGCCCTTGGTCAAAATCGGCAACAACAAGGCCAAGCCCGACCCCAAAGCCAGGGCCAGCAGCATCCAGTTATCAATCAAAAAATTCACGGGACAGACCTTTATTCATCAAAAAAACGCCGCCTTGTCAGCGGACAGAGAACTCGCAATTCTAAAATGCCAGGCTTACCCCTGTTTTAAAACGCCTCCAAGGCCTCTTTTCTATGTACAAACTTGTCCTCATTCGCCATGGCGAATCCACCTGGAACCTGGAAAACCGCTTCACCGGCTGGACCGATGTAGACCTGACCCCCACCGGTGTGAGCCAGGCCATGTCGGCGGGCAAATTGATCAAGGCCGAAGGCTTAGACTTTGACCTGTGCTACACCTCGGTGCTCAAGCGCGCCATCCTCACCCTCTGGTTCACCCTGGACGAGATGGACCGCACCTGGCTGCCGGTGGTCAACGACTACCGCCTGAACGAACGCCACTACGGCGCGCTGCAGGGTCTGAACAAAGCCGACATGGCCAAGCAATACGGTGACGCGCAAGTGCTGGTCTGGCGTCGCAGCTACGACACGCCCCCACCCGCACTGGAAGCGACCGACCCCCGCTGCGAACGCAGCGACCGCCGCTACCCCGATCCGGCATTGGTGCCACTGACCGAATGCCTGAAAGACACCGTCGCGCGCGTGCTGCCCGCCTGGAACGACAGCATTGCCCCCAGCATCCGGGCGGGCAAGCGTGTCTTGATCACCGCGCACGGCAACTCCATCCGCGCACTGATCAAGTACCTGGACGGCATCTCCGAGACCGACATCGTGCACTTGAACATCCCCAACGGCATTCCCTTGGTGTACGAGCTTGACGCCAACCTTAAGCCCATTCGCCATTACTACTTGGGCGACGCCGAAGCCGCCGCCAAAGCCGCTGCTGCCGTGGCCAGCCAGGGCAAAGCCTGACGGCACAAGGCCCTTTACAGGAAATTACACACCAAGCCCCACGGTGCGGGGCTTGCGGGTGTATATTGGACCGAACTTCACTGCACACGCACTCGCAAAATGGGACACAAACTCAAGATCGCCGGTTGGCTCAGTGTGGGCGCCTTGGCTGGCACGCTCACCACCGTGTCGCTGCAAACTGTCGCACGCGGCAACATGGCTCCACTGCCTCTCGAAGAACTGCAGCAGCTGGCCGCCGTGTTTGGCATGGTCAAGAGCGACTACGTCGAGCCGGTGGACGAGAAGAAACTCATCACCGAAGCCATCTCCGGCATGGTGTCCAGCCTGGACCCCCACTCTCAATACTTTGACAAAAAAACCTTCAAGGAATTTTCTGAAGGCACTTCGGGCAAATTTGTCGGCGTGGGCATCGAGATCAGTCAGGAAGACGGTGTCGTCAAGGTCGTCTCGCCCATTGAAGGCTCACCCGCCGACCGTGCAGGCCTCAAACCCAACGACCTGATCACCAAAGTTGACGACACCCCCCTCAAAGGCCTTTCGCTCAGCGAAGCGGTCAAGCGCATGCGTGGTGAGCCCAAAACCAAAGTGTTGCTCACAGTCTTCCGCAAAGAGGAAAACCGCACCTTCCCGGTCACCATCATCCGCGAAGAAATCAAGACCCAATCGGTCAAGTCCAAGCTGATCGAGCCTGGTTACGGCTGGATCCGCGTGTCCCAATTCCAGGAACGCACCGTCGAAGACTTCGCCCGCAAGATCGAAGAGATGTACAAGCAAGACCCCCAGCTCAAGGGCTTGGTGCTGGACTTGCGCAACGACCCGGGCGGACTGTTGGATGCGGCCGTGGCCCTGTCGGCCGCCTTCCTGCCCGAAAACGTCACGGTGGTCACCACCAACGGTCAGTTGGCCGAAAGCAAATTCACCTACAAAGCATCACCCCAATTTTGGCGTCGCAACAACAGCAACGACCCCATCACCCGAATGACACTTGCCACTGGCGGAGCCCTGAAAAAAGTGCCCCTCGTGGTGTTGGTCAACGAAGGCTCAGCCTCGGCCAGCGAAATCGTGGCCGGTGCCCTGCAAGACTACAAACGCGCCACCCTCATGGGCAGCCAGACCTTTGGCAAAGGCTCAGTGCAAACCGTGCGACAACTGGGCCCAGACACCGCCCTCAAAATTACCACGGCCCGTTACTACACGCCCAACGGCCGCGCCATCCAGGCCAAGGGCATCGTGCCCGACGTGATGCTCGACGAGACCGAAACCGGCAACGTCTTTGCAGCCCTGCGCACCCGCGAAGCCGACCTGGGCAAACACCTGTCGAACGGCAAAGAAGCCGACGAAGCCAAAGACCCCACCCGCGAAAAAGCCCGTGAGGAGGCCATGAAAAAGCTGGAAGAAGATGCCAAAAAACCAGTCGCCGAACGTCGCTTGCCCGAATTCGGCTCGGACAAAGACTTCCAACTGGCCCAGGCCCTCAAACAACTCAAAGGCCAGCCCGTCAAAGCCAGCACCACACTGGCCGAACGCAAAGTCGACAAGAAAGACTGACCGCCAGCCACTGACGGACGCAGTCCATGGACGACACGCAACTGCTGCGCTATTCGCGGCACATCCTGCTCAACGAACTGGGCATCGACGGGCAGGAAAAACTGCTGGCTTCACACGCCCTGATCATTGGCGCAGGCGGCCTGGGCTCACCGGTCAGCCTGTACCTGGGCAGTGCAGGTGTAGGTCACATCACCGTGGTCGACCACGACCACGTCGACGCCACCAACTTGCAGCGCCAGATTGCCCACACGCTGGACCGAGTGGGCCGATTCAAAGCCGATTCGGTGCGCACCGCGATTGCGCAAATCAACCCCGATGTGCGCGTCACCCCCATCACCCAACGCGCCGATGCGGCTTTGCTGAACACCCTGGTGGCCCAGGCCGATGTGGTGCTCGACTGCAGCGACAACTTTGAAACCCGCCAGGCTGTGAACCTGGCCTGTGTGGTGCACCGCAAACCGTTGGTCTCGGGCGCGGCCATTCGCATGGACGGACAGGTCTCGGTGTTTGACAGCACGCATCCCGATGCACCCTGCTATGCCTGCATCTTCCCGCCCTCCCAACTACCCGAAGAAACCCGATGCGCCACCATGGGCGTGTTCGCGCCGCTGGTGGGCATCATCGGCACGGTGCAAGCGGCCGAAGCGCTCAAAATTTTGAGCGGCATGGGCAGCCGCATGGCGGGGCGTTTGCTCATGCTCGACGGGCGCGAACTGTCCTGGACAGACATCCGCATGCAGCGCAACGCAGCATGTCTGGTGTGCGCGGCGCACCGTCAAGACATGGATCTTGGGTCAAGCCCGGGATGACCCATGCAGGTCACCCCGAGCCCCGAGCCCCGAGGTCCACTCTTTCGCCCTGGCGTAGCACTCTTGAATGCGCTCAATTGCCATGGCAGATGCCATGGAATTTTCTGAACAATGCGGGTGACATGGCGACTTCCTTGGCCGCAAAAATGCCTTTTTTTTGTTTCTCTGCTTGGCGTTGCATAGCGGCATAAGGGCCTTTACCGATGCGATAACTGTAGGCCCATGCCATGCCCGAACGCACCATCTCGGCCCCCAAATCCGCACCGTTGACCGACAAACGTCCAATCTGTCGACCATACGAATCCTGGCCGCGATCGGTCACTTGAACCGGCTTGCGCAGGGCCAGGACAATCAAAGCTTCACGCGCCTCGCTCCCGCCAGGCTGACAAGTCTCGGGCGCATCAATGCCTTCAATTCGCAGTTTGACAGGTTCACGCTGCCCTTCGCGCACCAACACAACGGTGTCACCGTCCATCACCCAACTCACCCATCCAGACCAGACCTCGGCCTTGGCCAGCGTTTGGTTCATGGCCTTGTCATCTGCAGCCAAAGTGTTCACCAGCCAACACTGCACCATTGCCCCAACAAGACAAACCCTCATGCTTGGCCCCAGCACACGCAACCAACGGCCCCAACGGTGCATCAACAGGTCTTCAATCGAAGCCTGTGGTCGAGACGGAGACGACGGCATCAGGGTTTTCCGGGTGGATGGTGGATGCCAGCTATTGTCGTTCAAGCCACTACACTCCCATTTGCACAACGCTTTACAGCAAGCGCACTTGACGCCCAACAGCCACGGATACACTCATGAAACCCATTTCACCCCTTCTTCGCCAGCGCATTGGCTCTTTCAGCCGCCGCAGCTTGGGACTGCTGGCCCTGTCTTTGGCGGCGCTCTCGCCCAGCCTGCAGGCGCAAGACAAACCACCGTTGAAAATCCTGGTGGGCTTTCCACCTGGCGGTTCGGCCGACGTGCTGGCCCGCATGGTGGCCGATGCGCTGCGCGATGACTTTGGCACGATCGTGGTGGACAACAAACCTGGCGCTGGCGGGCGCATTGCCCTGAACCTGGTCAAAGCCGCCAAGCCCGATGGCCAAACCGTGATCGTATTGCCCAGCGGCCCCATGGTGCTGTTTCCCCACGTCTACAAAAAGCTCGACTACGACGCGGTGAAAGACTTCACGCCCGTCTCACAAATCGCCCGCTTTCAGTTTGGCGTGGTCTCTGGCCCCGCCAGCAACGTGAAAACCGTGGCCGACATGGTGGCCAAAGCCAAAACCGACCCGGCCTCTGCCAGCTACGGTACACCCGGTGCAGGCACCTTGCCGCACTTCATGGGGGTGTTGCTGGAGCAAACTGCGGGCATCAGCCTGAACCATATCCCCTTCCAAGGCGGTGCACCGGCCAACACGGCGCTGCTGGGCGGGCACATCGGCTACAAGTTTGACGTGGTGTCCGAAACCGCCGAAATGCACCGCGCAGGCAAAGTGCGCATCATTGCCGTCACCGGCGGCCAGCGAGATTCGCAAGTGCCCGAAGTACCCACCCTCAAAGAGTCGGGTATCAACATGGAAGCCACGGCCTGGTTCGCCATGTACGGCCCCGCTGGCCTCAAAGGTGATGCCCTCACACGCCTCGAGAAAGCCATGATGAAGATTGCCCGCGACCCCTCCATGAAAGACAAAATGAACAAACTGGGCCTTGAACCGATTGGCTCAAACTCTGTCGATCTGGCCGCCGCGCAGAAAGCCGACCTCAACCGATGGGAAAAACCCATCAAAGCCACAGGCGTGCAACTGGACTGAACGCATGACATACACCTCTTCAGGGCGTCCCAACATCATCTTCATCGTGGCTGACGACCTCGGCTTTGCCGATCTGGGCTGCTACGGGGGTCGAGAGGCGAAGTTCGGCAAGGTCTCGCCCGTGCTCGATCAGCTCGCCGCAGCGGGTCTCAAATTCACGCAGGGCTATGCCAACTCACCCGTGTGCTCACCCACCCGCTTTGCACTCATGACAGCGCGCTACCAGTACCGGCTGCGCGGCGGTGCCGACGAGCCCATCAACAGCCGCAGCCGGGGCAGCGCCGTGTTGGGTTTGCCACCCGAACACCCCACGGTACCGTCCCTGCTCAAAGCCAGCGGTTACCGCACCGCCTTGATCGGCAAATGGCACCTGGGCTACCCGCCACACTTCAGTCCCCTCAAATCGGGTTATGAAGAATTTTTTGGCCCCATGTCGGGTGGAGTGGACTACTTCACCCATTGCGCCTCTAACGGGGCGCACGACCTCTTCACCGGGGAAAACGAAACGCCCGAAGACGGCTACCTCACCGACATGATCTCCAAGCGGGCGGTTGACTATGTCCAGCGCATGTCACCGGGCGCTGCACAAGGCACGCCCTTCTTCTTGAGCCTGCACTACACCGCGCCGCATTGGCCCTGGGAAACGCGCGACGACCATTTGCTGGCGGCTGAAGTGAAAGACAACATCTTTCACCTGCACGGCGGCAACATCCACACCTACCACCGCATGATCCACCACATGGACGAAGGCATTGGTTGGCTGGTCGACGCGCTCAAAAAAACCGGGCAACTCGACAACACCTTGATCGTCTTCACCAGCGACAACGGCGGCGAGCGTTTCAGTGACAACTGGCCTCTGGTGGGTGGCAAGATGGACCTGACCGAAGGTGGTATCCGCGTGCCTTGGATCGCGCACTGGCCAGCGGTCATCACCCCCGGCAACACATCGACCCAGCAGTGCATGACCATGGACTGGTCGGCCACCATGGTCGAGCTGGCAGGCGCCAAGGCCCATGACGACTTGCCGTTTGACGGCGTGTCGATGGCGCCCGTGCTGCGCGATGCCCAGAATCAATTTGAACGGCCACTGTATTGGCGCATGAACCACCGCGGCCAACGCGCATTGCGCATGGGCGACTACAAATACCTGCGGGTGGACGGCAACGACTACCTGTTCAACATTCCCGCCGACGAACGCGAACGCGCCAACCTGGGCGGACGCCAGCCTGAGCGCCTGCAAGCCATGCGCGCCGCCTGGGAAGCTTGGGACGCCACCGTGCCCGCCATCCCTGAAGACGCGACCGTCAGCCTGGGCTACTCGGTCAAGGACATGCCACAGCGCTGAAAAACCAAAGGCTAAGATCAGGCATGCCTGATATGCAACGATACTTAAATTTTCGCCAATGGCCTCGCCTGACAGGCCCGCTGGCCCGCACCGAAGTGCTGGCAGGCCTCACGGTGGCGCTGGTCATGGTCCCGCAGGCCGTGGCCTATGCGGGCTTGGCCGGCATGCCCCTGGTCACCGGGCTTTACGCCTGCCTGGTGCCGGCCTTGTTGGCGGTGCTGTTTGGCAGCGCCACCCGGCTGTCGGTGGGCCCGGCGGCGCTGACCTGTGTGTTGATCGCCGCATCGCTCAGCGGCATGGCCGAGCCCGGCTCGGCGCAATGGGTGTCGCTGGCGGTGTGGCTGTCGCTGATGTCGGGGGCCATCCAACTCTTGCTGGGTTTGGGGCATTACGGCTGGCTCATCAACCTGGTCAGCACCCCGGTCATGACCGGCTTTACCCAAGCCGCATCCTTGCTCATCATGGCCTCGCAGGTGCCCGGTTTGCTGGGCGTCAAGGCCTGGAGTTGGGACCTGTCGACCTGGTCCTCGTGGCTGACCGGATGGTCTGCCTGGTTCGGACTGTCCAGCTTGGTGATCCTGCTGTTGCTCCGCCGCTACCAACCGCGCTGGCCGGGCATCATGATCGTCATGGGCATCGCCTCGGCCATTGCCTACGCCACCGACTACCCCGCGCATGGCGCGGTGGTGGGCCTGCTGCCCTCGGGCCTGCCCGACTTTTATTGGCCGCTTTGGCCGGGCCTGGACGTGCTGAACCAGCTCTGGGTGCCCGCCATGGTGATCGCGCTGGTGAGTTTTTTGGAAACGGCATCCAGCGCACGCATTGAATGCCGCCGCGACGCCAAGCGCTGGGACGACAGCACCGAACTGTTTGCCCAAGGTTTGGCCAAAATCGCCTCGGCTTTTTCGGGCAGCTTTGCCACCAGCACCTCGTTTTCACGCTCGGCCCTCATGCTGTATGCTGGGGCGCGCTCGGGCTGGGCGGTGGTGGCCTCGGTCGGCTTTGTGCTGCTGGCCTTGCTCATCCTCATGCCTGCGCTGCAATACGTGCCGCACTCGGTGATGTCGGCAGCCGTGATCGTGGCGGTGCTCAATTTGTTCCAGCCCCGCCAATTTGTGAACCTCTGGCGCGTGGGCCGCATCGAGACCATGACCGCAGGCATCACCTTTGCCATGACCTTGTTGACCGCACCGCGCATTTATTGGGGGGTGTTGACCGGAGTTTTGGTGGGCCTGAGCCACTTTTTACACACCCGCTTGCACCCGCGCATCATCGAAGTGGGCCTGCACCCCGATGGCAGCTTGCGCGACCGGCATCTGTGGAAACTGCCGCCCTTGGCCCCCCATCTGTACGCGCTGCGCCTAGACGCCGAGCTCGACTTTGCCGCCGCCAGCGACTTTGACCGTGCCATCACCGACCACCTGGCCCAGCACCCCGAGGTGCTGCACGTCTGCCTGTTTGCCCAACCCATCAACCGGATCGATGTCACCGGCGTGGAGACCTTTGGTCAGTTGCAACGCCAACTGGCCAGCCGGGGCATCACCTTGCACATCAGCGGCATCAAGCTGCCCGTTGAGACCACCTTGCGCCGGGCGGGCGAGCTGACGGACAGCCCGCTGCTCAAGCTCTACCGCACCGACGCCGAAGCTTTGCAGGCCTTGTCACATTTGGCCCCGCTGCCAGACGACATCGCCGCCACCATTTGAGCTGCGCCCCAGGGCCGCAGCCTCAGGCCAGTGCCTTTTCAAACTCCGACAAGCGTTTGTGAATCGAGCGCAACTCGGTGATGTCGGTCCAGCGCTCGATCAGGTAAGAAAAGGCGTCGTTCACTTTGTTGAAGGCATTGCTCACTTGCTGGATCACACCCAAGGTGATGACGCCCGTGAACAGCGATGGCCCCATCAAGAGGAAGGGGAAAATCACCATCGTTTGGCTGTAAAAATTGCTCCACAAATGGAAGTAGGCGTAGTGGTTGAACAAGCGGAAATTGTTCAAACGCACGCCCGTGAACAAGCCCATCACCGTGGGCAAATCCATACGGCTGCGCTCGTCCTCGGCAAACACCAGGTCTTTGCGCAGCGCCGCCTCGGTGCGTTGATTGTTGTACTCCAGCCCCGGCAGGCGAATGCCCACAAACCACGAAATGACCGTGCCCCCTAAGGCCGTGGCCAGCGCCACCCAAAACAGCGAGCCCTCAAACTGCAGCCAGGCAATGGCCATGCCTTTGGACAAAGCCCACAAAATCGGGATGAAGGACACCAGCGTGAGCACCGCCCGGACCAAGCCCAGCCCCAGGTTTTCGGCCTGCCGGGCAAAACGCATGCAGTCTTCTTGGATGCGCTGCGAAGCGCCCTCCACGGTGGCCGCGGTGCGCTGCCAGCGGGGCAAATAGTCCTCGGTCAAGGCCTGCCGCCAGCGGAAAGCGAAGTGCGAGGCCAGGTAGGTCTCCAGGCTGCGCAGCAGCATGAAGGGGAAAGCGATCCAAGCAAACTGCAGCATGAAGCCCCAGAACTTGTCCAATCCACCGGCCTGCTCGGGCTTTTGCAAGAGGTCGTAAAACTCGCCGTACCAGGCGTTGAGCTTGACGGTTTGTTGCACCGTGATGAACACCAGCGCCACCAAAACCAGCAAACCGCCCCAAGCCCATAGGCCCCAACGGCGCGAGAGAAAAAAACTGCGAAACATCCAGGAGCACCTTTATTCGGAAGACCTGAGCTTAGCGGCTTTGCAGCGCCCGGCGAACATGCACGAAAGGATTCGCCAAAATCACTATTGATATGATAATTGATGAAAAATACCTAATAGGGTCAAAGTGCGTGCGCTCTGAAAAAATCAACACCCAAACGCGCATCATCAACACGCGGAGTCCTGATCCAATGCCCAACGGCCGTGACGTTATCAAAATTAATTTTTAAAAACCCATAAAAAAAGGGTCTCTTCCCCCATGTCCGTCTTCTTTTTGCACCGTTTTTATATCCGCCTTGTCGCAGGTCTGATGTTGATTTGGACTCAGCCAGTTTTTGCGGTGAACTTGAAAGCACAAGGTTGGGAACTGCCCACATCGTTAGATATGAATGGGATGGTGACCACGCTCAAAGGCACTGGAGATCAAACAGGCCTTCAATTGGCCCTGAATGCAAACGATCTTGTCTCGCCACCTGCTGACGGAACCTTGATCTACAAGGGCGGGTTTGGCTCCTTTCAAACTGGTTTCATGCTGCAGCACGCAGCTGGGCTGATTTCTCTCATCTACAACCCGTTTGAATGGGAAGGCACGGCCAACATAGAAGTTGGCCAACCCGTCAAAAAAGGACAACTCTTGTCAACGATGCGTGCAGGTGGACCTGTCCGATTTAAACGACTCATGAATTGGGATGTTTATCAGCTGCAAGAAGACGATCTTTTCGAATTGAAGAAAAAACTCAGCCATGCCCAGTTGAACAATTCGCAGACGGAGCACATTTCCGAGACGATCAAATGGTTGCAAACGAGAAAAAAAATAGACATCAAAAGCGCACTTCAATTGGGCTCGTTTGAACTAGCCAAGGACTTTGAGTTGAAAAAAGACGTCAACGCCTTCACCGTTCAACGCCTCCAAAACTCAACTTCAGCACCCATCAGTTGGGATTACGCCTACCTGATGCCCGCTGGTGGTTACAACTTCAAAATCATCTCTGGGAATTTTTTCAAAACTGAACGTCAAATCAAAACTTTCATTACAGCGGGGGATGCGCTCACACACTATGTCAAAAAACTGCCCAATGGTGATTTTGTATTTGGAAAACATGACGTGACCACCTCGGCGGTGACGGCCTTGTCCCGCGCGCCTGTTGCTGCGCAGTCCATTGAAGTGTCCGCAGCCTCCAACAGCTTGCAGGGACCGATCACCTCGCCCTTGAAGCCCAGCGCCGTGCTTGCTGTGGATTTGAAAGTACAAGGATGGCTACTGCCCACATCTTTCAATGTGAATGGGATGGTGCCCGTTCGTTTGAACAGCGGATTCAATGCAGGAATTCAATTTGATTTGTTTGAAGATGCTGCTGTAGTTGCCCCTGCTGATGGTGTTTTATTGCATGAAGGCTCCACCGGAGCATTTGAAAAAGGTTTTATTGTTAAGCACTCCTTAGGGTTTATTTCTTTGGTTTACAGCTTTTTTGATGGAAAAATCTCTCCAAACATTGAACCTGGAAAACCAGTACAAAAAGGGCAGCTTCTATCATCTATGAAAGCCAATCGATCAGATCAAAGAGTTTTATTCTGGAATCTGTATCAGCTAAGTGATGAAGAAATTTTTAGCCTTGAACATCAGCTCAAAAAAACCAACTCTGACCAACAAGCAACGAGGTCAATCACCGACACGGTTAAATGGTTGCAAACGAGAACACAAATAGACATCAAAAGCGCACTTCAGTTGGGCTCGTTTGAACTGGCCGATGGTTTTGAGTTAAACAAAAACATCAACGCCTTTACCGTTCAACAACTTCAAAACGCGACCTCGGCGCCCATCAATTGGGATCACGCCTACCTTGTGCCCGCAGGTGAGTACACCTTCAAAATAACGTCTGGTCTTTTTTTCAAGACTGAACAACAAATCAACACCTTCATTACAGCAGGGGATGCGTTAACACACTTTGTCAAAAAACTCCCTAATGGTGATTTGGCATTTGGAAAACATGACGTGACCACCTCGGCGGTGAACAACTTGGCCCGCGCACCTGTTGCTGCTGCGGCCGTTGAAGTGTCCGCAGCCACCAACGGTTCTCAGGACCCCACCCCCGTGCCTTTAAAGCCCAACGCCGATGTCGTCACGCAGGCACCCCCAGCTCAAGTTGCTCAACCATCGGTCCCGCCGCAGGTCACTCTGTCAACGACCCCGCCGCCAGTCGCTCTGCCATCGGCCCCACCTCAAGTTGCTCAGCCATTGGCACCACCTCAAGAAGACGATCGCATCCAAAAAGCGCAAGCTGAAGCACAAGCGCTCAGAGAAGAAGTGGCCCGTCAACGTGTGATGCTGGAGCAGTTGACCCAAGCACAAAAACCCACCCCCGTTGTGAACCTGCCACTAGCGCCCACGGTGCCGACACGTCGGGCTTTGGTGATCGGCAACGACAGCTACCAAAGCGTGCCCAAGTTGCTCAACGCCCGGGAAGATGCCCAGGCCATGGCGCGCAGCCTGACCGACATGGGTTTTCGGGTGCAACTGGAATTGGACCTGCGTGAACGCAACATGCGGGCCGCTTTGCGGCAATTCAAATCAAGCGTAGAGGGTGGCGACGAAGTGATCATTTTTTTCGCTGGCCATGGCGTGCAATTGGCCGGCACCAATTACCTGCTGCCCGTGGACATCACGGGTGAAAACGAAGAACAAATCCGCGATGAATCCATCCAGTTGCAGCGCATCCTGGATGACATGACCGAAAAGAGAGCCAAGTTCACGCTGGCCATGTTGGATGCCTGCCGAGACAACCCCTTCAAAGGTTCGGGTCGTTCATTCGGTTCCAGAGGTCTGGCGCCAACGAACGCAGCCACAGGACAAATGGTGATTTTCTCGGCTGGAACTGGACAGCAAGCACTGGACAAATTGGGCCCCAACGACCCCGAGAAAAATGGTTTGTTTACACGCGTTTTTCTCAAGGAAATGCAAAAACCCGGAATCAGCGTCGATCGGATTTTGCGCAACGTCCGAACCGAAGTGGTCAACTTGGCCAAGTCCGTTGGACATGACCAAGTTCCGGCCATCTATGACCAAGTCGTGGGGGAGTATTTTCTAAAGCGCTGAGATTTAAAGCCACCTCGTCCAACACGGCACACCATCCAACCTTGAAAGCCACCATGCTGAAAAAAATCACGGTCTTTGTCTTGACCACGGCCCTGCTGGGCTGCGCACCCCGTGTGCCCTTGACCGAACCCGTTGCACCGGCAAGCGCCCAATCAAAAATCAATTTTGTGGACATCGGAAAATTTGACCGGGATTTGTCAGCATCGCTTCTTGCCCAAAAAACACCGGTTCAAATTGCGTTTTACGAGAAGGTCAGCCCCAACCAAGTTCCGGAACGCCTGCAAAAATGGATTTCTGTGGTCGAAGCTGAAGGCGGGAAAGTTTTGATCGAGCCTCCCGCCAACGAATTGGTCGCAAGAAGCCCATTGGCAGCCATCGGCATGCTCGGCTCTTTGATCTCCAGCCTGAAGTCCTTCGCTCAGTTCAATTCCGAACAAATTTACACCGCAGCCAAAGGTAAAAATGTGATCATTGTCCTGGAACGAAATCCCAAAGGCGAAGTCTTGATCAGCAACATCCAATTCATTCAACGAGTTCCCTAAATTCATGAAACACATTTGGCTTTTGGCCGCCCTCATGTCGGCACAAATGGCTTGCGCCCAAGCCACGTCTAACCGAACCGCCTTGATCATCGGGGTGGGAGAGTATGGGTACACAGGCCCCTCGAGTCTGCTGGGCGTGAAGCACGACATGGCAAGCGCTTCAAAAATAGCGGCGGCCATGGACATCCCTAGCGCCAACATTGTTTACCTCAAAGATGCCGAGGCCACCAAGGCGAATATTCTTTCGGCACTGAAGCAATTGGGCGAAAAGACCGGGGAAGGTTCACGGGCTTTTGTCTATTTTTCAGGGCATGGAACGCGCCAAAAAATGGGCGATGACTGTGTTGAGGGTCTGTTGACCTATGAGGGCGGAACCATCAGCCACCAAGAGTTTGCCAATGCCACCAAAAAACTGGCCACCTCTGCCGACAAGTTCGTGACCCTGATCGATGCCTGCCATTCAGAAGGCGTTGTGCCGCCTCAAGCCTTGTCAAGGCGTTTGCTCCAAAATCAATTGACCCCGAAATTTTTCAGCAAATCCGATCGCCCGGCCAATGCTTGCGAAGTCGTGTCCAACATGAAGACGCGTTCGCTGCTCAATGAAGTCACGCGCATCGGAGGCCTGCAGGAAAATTTTGTCCAAATCACCTCATCGCGCCCGGATGAGGTCAGCTTGGACCAGCCCGACAAGGGTGGTTTGGCAACCCAGGCGATGCGTGACTGCTTGCTGGGCAAAGCCATGGACCTGAACAGTTCGGGCGCCGTCTCGATGGACGAAATTCAGCAGTGCGCCCAAAGTCAGATCAACGCCACTTTGAAAGGCAATCCCCATTTTTCTCCTCACCACGTCACTGTCTCGGGCAACCGCAATTTGATTCCCGTGATCAGGCCTTCCAGCCAAAGGCCTGCACAGCAGACTGCTGCCCTGGCGCAAGCAAGCACCCCTGCGCCAGCCGCAGCGCCGGCCATGCCCGCTAACCCCAGCCCACCACCAGCCACAATCTCACCAGCAGCGCCATCGGTGGCCGTTCAGCCCACACCTCCTGCTCCTGCTCCTGCTCCTGCTCCTGCTCCTGCTCCTGCTCCTGCTCCTGCTCCTGCTCCTGCTCCTGCTCCTGCTCCTGTTCCTGTTCCTGCTACTGTTCCTGTTCTTATCCAGAGCCCGCCACCAGCGACAGCCATGTCCAGCACGCCTGCCCCGTTGTCATCCACACCGGTGCCCAGCGCCCCGCCCGCAGCGGAAGCCGCCATGGCGTCGTTGGCCACGCTCAAAGACATTGAACAGCAGAAAAATCCAAGGCGACTGGTCTCTGTCAGGCTCCCAAAACCGAGTTTAAAAATCGGCCGCGACAGTTTGGGGCTGGATATCAAGTCCAGCCACGATGGCCATGTTTACTTGATCTTGTTGGGCAGCGATGCCAAGAGCTTTTATGTCCTTTACCCCAACGGTTTGGACAAAGACAACGCCATCAAGGCAGGGCAAACCATGCGCATTCCCAAACCACACTGGGAAGTCAAAGCAGCGGGACCCGTGGGAACCAACCACTTGCTGGTCATGGTGGCAGACAGTCCAAGACGGCTCAGTGGGTTGACCCTGTCCGAGCCCACCGCCAACGAGCCATTCACCTACGCCTTGAACACCTTGGGGGGTCGCTCGGAGTTGATCCAGTTTTTGACACGGGAAACACAGAACGGTGGCTCTGAAAGCTTTGGCGCCAAACTCATTTCGGTCAAGGAAGTCAAATGAAACCATTGCTTGTTTTGTTGTTGATCGGTTCTTCGGCATTCAGCCAATCGACCGCGCCTTTGCACAACGCCACTGCCGCCGAATTACTAGAAAAGTTGGCGCCCACCAACCAACCCATGACCCGCAGTTTGGGTGGGCGCAATCTGGTGCCCCAGGCCAAAAGTGTTGACCTCGTGATCCGCTTTGACCTGGACTCCGCACAGCTGCAAGAGCCCAGCAAGCCGCTTCTGGACAACTTGATCACGGCCATGAAGAGCGACAGGTTGAGCCAATTCAACTTCAAGATCGAAGGCCACACAGACGCACAAGGCTCACAAGCCTACAACCTGCGCCTGAGCCAAAGTCGGGCGCAATCGGTGGCGACTTACCTTTCTGCCCATGGCATCGACCCACAGCGACTGGGCATCGAGGGCAAAGGTTTTTCAGAACTTCTTTTGCCTCAAAAACCCACAGCAGCGGAAAATCGCCGCGTCAAAATCACTGCGCTCCCATGAACAAAATCATTGCAATCCTTTTCAGCTCTTTGGGTCTGAGCGCCTGGGCTGGGCCCTTTTTGGTCACGGCGGAAGAGATGATGGCATCCAACAATGCGCCACCTCAATTCACCAGCAGATCTGTACCCATGCAAGACGCCCCCATCATCGAATTGACCACGCCCAAGCTGTCCTCTGCAGTCAGTAGCCCCACCAGCATAGAGTTGAGGTTTCAGCCCAAAGCGCCAAGCACCGTCAAACCGGAAAGTTTTCGGGTGTTGTATGGCGCTTTTGGCGTGGACATCACCAAGCGTTTGTTGAGCGTGGCCAAAGTCTCAGAGCTGGGCGTTTTTGTTCAAGAAGCCAGCTTGCCAAAAGGCCGGCACAAACTCACGATGGTGGTGGAAGACAGCGCGGGTCGCAAAGGCAATCGAACGGTCGAGTTTGATGTGAACTGATGGTGCACCGCTGCAACAAAAAAAGGATTTCGATGCTGAACTTGGGCCGTTCATTGCAAAGGTGTGCGTTTTTACTGTGCGCCTGTTTGGCTGTCAAAGCCACCTCCGCACAAACAAGCGCAGGCAGTCCAGTCACGAACACGCTGTTGGCCGTGGGTGTCAGCACGCCTGTCGATTTACCTACCCCGGTCAACTCGTTTTTACCCGATCCCCTGCTGCCCGAGCGCTGGAGCTCACCGGTCAACATCAACGCTGACCTGATCCGCACTCCGGCGAATTATTCCAATACCCCAACCACCGCATTTGAGCTTTCAGGGCTGGAGCCAGTTCGTGCACCCGCAGATGGCGTTTTGCTGTACCGGGGCATGTTCGGCGCAAAAGAGTCTGGTTTTGTGATCGACCATGGCCATGGGCTTTACTCGCTGCTCAGTTCTGAAATGAACTGGAATTTGCGCACCAGTCCAGCGCCTGGTTCAAAAATAGAAAAGGGTCAATTTTTGGCAAGTGCCGTGTCGATCGGCGGTCAGTCCGTTCTCACTTGGGATGTTTTCCACTCTGCACAACCCATCCCGTCCAATCAAGGGGTTGAACTTGTCCGTCAACTGCGATGGCTAACAGCCATCAACACCCGATTTCTTGCCAATATTGGCTTGGTTAATTTCACGGTTGAAGGCTCGCGCGATGAGTTTTCGATTGCCGTTGATCAGCGTGAACTCCCACGCCAAATCGGTTTTCCAGCCATGTTTCTTTTTGAAGCCGGCCTTGTCTCTTTGCAAGTCACGACAGGGGCCCTCTTCAAAACAGTCAACAAAGACGTCATGGACTTGTCTGCCAAAGGTGTGGTGACCCAGGTGATTGGAAAAAAAGTCAACAAGGGTTATGGCGCGTTGGGGTCCAGTTTTGTGGCGGCCGACCTCAGCAGCACCGACGAAGTCATGGCCATTTTGAGTGGCACGTCGACCTCTGCCGTGGCTTCTGCAGCTTCACCCTTGACTGCGACCTCACCACCGCCAGTCACGGCGAGCCTGTCTGTTCCGTCTGAAACGAATGCAGCCGCGCCGACCACAACGCCAACACCAACACCAACGTCAACGCCTGTTGTTGCAGCCCTTCATTCAGCCCCAGTGGTTGTTAATCTTGAAGCGCAAAGGCTACAAGCTTTGGCCGATCAAAGAGCACAGGAGTTGACACAATTGCGTCAACAACTGGCTCAGGCAGAAACGCAGCGCTTGCAAGATGCACAGCGCTTGGCCGAAATCAATGCCGCCGAGCAAAAGCGGCAAGCTGACTTGTTGCAGCAGCAAACCTTGGCTCAGCAACGGTCACAAGAACTTCAGCGCTCTCAGCGCATCGAACCTGCGCCCCCCACTGGTAAGCGCAAGGCACTGGTCATTGGCAATGACCTGTATCGCCACGTGACCCGGCTGGACAATGCGCGTGCAGACGCCCATGCCATGAGCCAGTCGCTGCAAACCCTCGGCTTCAATGTGACTCTGGCCCTGGACCAAACCGAGCGCGGCTTGAAAGAGACGCTGCGAAATTTCAAATCCAGCGTGGAGGGAGGGGATGAGGTGGTGGTTTTTTACGCGGGACACGGCGTGCAAATCGGCACCACCAATTACCTGTTGCCTGTTGACATTGCAGGACAAAATGAAGAACAAGTCCGAGACGAAGCCATTCAGATGCAGCGAATACTCGATGACATGCAGGAGCGGCGCACCGGTTTCTTGCTGATGATTGTGGATGCCTGCCGTGACAACCCCTTCAAAGTTGCAGGCCGCACCCTAGGTGGACGCGGGCTGGCCCCCACTTCGGCTGCAACCGGACAGATGGTCATTTTTTCTGCCGGCACAGGGCAACAAGCCCTAGACAAGTTGGGTGCCGATGACAAAGAACCCAATGGCTTGTTCACTCGGCTTTTTCTTCGCGAAATGGAAAAACCAGGCGTGTCTGTTGATCGTGTGTTGCGCACCGTCCGCACCGAAGTTGCCCGATTGGCGCGCTCTGTTGGGCATGAGCAAACACCGGCCTTGTACGACCAATCCTTGGGGGACTTCTTTTTCAAGCCCTGAGTCACCCTGAACTGGCATGTGACTTCGACCAGCTTGGCATTCAAAGGTTGACGCTGTCGACCGTCTCGGTCTTGAAGACGGCGGGCAGCACCACTTCGAGCAGCTCCAGATCCTCGCTGTGCCCCAGCTCGCGGTGGCGAATGCCCGGCGGTTGGTGTACACAAGAGCCGGCCTCCAGCCGAACCGCACCCTGCCCTTCGTATTCAAACTCGATCCAGCCCTTGAGCACATAGACCAGCTGGAATTCAGTCTGGTGCAAATGCGGTTGGCTGGAAAATTCATGCCCTCCAGCGGCACGGATCACACTGGCCGTGACCCGCCCGCCGGTGGCCGCCTTCATGCCCAAATCGCGGTACTCGAAAAACGAGCGCAAGCCCTGCTCAAACTGGGCGTCTTTGGCGTGTGTCACCACAAAACGGGCTGTTGTCATTGGAAACTCCTGGGTGGCCCAAGGGGCCGTGATGGGTAGGTGTGGCTGATCGTAACGGGTGAGGCAAGCCGCCCCACCCAGGTTGGCCTGGGGCCGAACGTCGGCGCTTGGCGAAGGATCGCTCAAAGTTTGGCGGCCAATGCATAGGCCACCAGCGCATTGGCGTGTCCGTGACCCAGACCGTGCTCGGTCTTGAGCCAATTGACCCGCTCCATGTGTTTCATGCCCTCGCAGGACTTGAGCAATTCCAGCCAATGCGCGATGGGCTGGCCGTACTTCTTTTCAATAGACGGGAAATACGACGCAGGGCCTTGGGGTTTTTCGGGTGTGGTCATGGCTGGGTGCCCCGGCGCGCCTCATCCATCTGGCGGATCAGCTGCCGCGCCTCCTCGCCCTCGGGAATGGGTCGGCCGCTGTCGCGCCAAGCCACCGCCGACTTGAAGCCCTCGGTCTGCGCATGGCGGCGAAACCACAGGCCCTCGGGGTTGTGGCGGGTGATGCCGTCAAACAAGGTGGCCATGGCCTGGGTTTGCTCCAGCCCAATGTTTTGCAGCACTTGGTTGACCACCATTTTGTGCATGGCCAAGTGGCCAGAGGGCACGCCTGCGATGCGCTCGGCCAGCGCGTGGGTGTGTGCCTCCAATTGGTCCAAAGGCACGGCGGCCGTGGCCAACCCCCAGTCAGCCGCCGTTTGGCCTGAGAGCACATTGCCCGTGAACATCACCTGCTTGGCCCGCATGGGCCCCAAGCGAAAGGTCCACATGGCGGTGGTGGGGCAGCCCCAAACGCGGGTGGGCATGTAGCCGATGCGCGCGTCCTCGGCCATCACCAGCAGGTCGCAGCACAGGGCAATGTCGCTGCCCCCGGCCACGGCTGCGCCATGCACCTTGGCGATGGTGGGCTTGGGGCTGCGCCACAGGCTCATGAAGTCTTCGGTGAAGCGCTTCATGTGGCGGTAGTCCAGCATCGGGTCCCAGGGCTGAGACTCTTGCTGGCAGGGGTGCTCTTGCTGCTGCTCGGCGTAGTCAGTGAGGTCATACCCACCACAAAAGCCTTTGCCAGCGCCTTCGACCACGATGACGTGCACTTGCGGATCGTCGTTGGCCCAGTCCACGGCGGCGCGAATCTCGCCGGGCATGTCCTCGTTGATGGCGTTGAGCCGCTCGGGGCGGTTGAGCACCAGGCGGGCGATGCGCGGGTTGAGCGCATCGTGCGCGATGGTCAAGGTCTTGAAGGTGGGCATCTGCGGGCTCCTTGAAAAGTCTGAACTCAAAGTGGGCAATTTATCTGAAAGGAAACGGGCGTGCTGTCGCTTTCTGCGCAACGGACAGGAGTTGTGCCAGCCTGAGCCACAGGTGCGGGATGGACACTGACAGCGGCTTTGGCTTGGGTGACTTTTGAGCACTGTGGCTTTTGGGCTCTGTGCTTTTGGACTCTGTGGCTTTTTCAAGCCCGCTGGACACGCAGCGACACGTCCTGCTCCAAATCCAGTGACATGTGAACCTTGGCGCGGAATCCATCCGGTGTCCAAACCGCCATAGGCTCAACCCCATAGGCCTTGAACCCTAGGCTGAGGTAAAGGTCCTCTGCTGCGGTGTTGCCTTGTGTCACCTCCAGTTGCAGCAAGCGAAGGCCGGGGCGCGCCAGGGCGTGCGCAATGGCGGCCTGCATCAGTTGGCGAGCCAAGCCTTGGCCTCGAAAATCTAGATGCACAAACATGGCCACGACCAAGCCCTTGTGGCGCGTCTTGGTTTTGCCCGAGAACTCGACCGACACCGTGCCCACCAAGCTGGCGTCTGCGAAAGCACCACACACCACCGTGAGCCCCTGAGGATGAGCGATGCGCTGGAGCCACCAGCTGTCGGGCTCTTGCGCGCGTTCTTGTGGTGTGGAGGTGAACGCATCGGCCGCATGCGCATAAGCATGCAACATCAGGGCCTTGTAGACCATGGCATCTGCTTGCATGAGTCGTGTTATGGGCATGGTGGTGCGCCCCCAATCAAGACATGATTTTCATGCCGTTGATCACCCATCAGGAAGTCGCTTGTGCCCAGTGCTGTATAGCCTTGACGCCCATAAAACTCGATCGCGCGCGCATTGTTCACATTGACCGTCAACCACAGCGGCAAACCCGTTTGAGTGCGGGCCATCTCTTCGGCCACCCCAAGAAGCTGCCGCCCAACGCCCTGACCCACAAAATGCTCTTGAACGTAAAGCGTTTGAAGTTCTGCAGAGGCAGGGGCACGGATTGGGCACGGCACGTCAAACTGGACCACCACAAAACCAATGAGGCAAGCCTCCCGCTCTGCCACCCAGAGGCGCGCCCGTGGATCGTTCAACAGGGCGAGGTACTTTTCAGGGATGAGCTCGGTGCGCGTGTAATGGCTGATGGCTGCAGAAATGCCCTGCGTTGCATAGGTGTGAAGCCACACTTGTGTCGCCAACACGGCAATACAAGCCGCATCGTCAACCCGGGCCATTCGGACGATGACGTTGAGGGGAGGCGCGTCAGCCTCGCTCTTGCCGCTTATGTGCGGAGTCATCGGATCACGCCCCTAAGCAAAGCTCATGGTGCGGCACGGCCGTCACCCTGGGGCCGAAACTGGAAATATTGGTGAGTGTGGCGTTGTGGTGTGCAATGACTTGCTGCGGCCCAATGGCCGCATTGCCCGCCGAGGTGTGGGCATCCGACACCAGCACCACCGGGTAGCCTAGGGCCAAGGCCTTGCGCGTGGTGGTGTCGACACAAAACTCGGTGTGCATGCCGCACACCACCAAACGTGTCACGCCAAGGTTTTGCAAAGCCTCTTGCAATTCGGTGTGCAAGAAAGCATCGGGTGTGGTTTTGCGAATCCGCCGATCACCGGCCTGCACCTGCACGCCTGTCGCCAATTGCCACTCAGGGCTGCCATGCTCCAAGTAGCCTGCCCTCGACTCGTGCTGAACGAAAAACACCGGCACGCCCGCGACGCGTGCCAGGTGCGTGACCACGTTGATGCGTTCTATGGTGCCGGGACAATCGTGCGCGGCTTCGGGACCTTCGCACAGGCCTTGTTGGACATCGATGACGAGGATGGCGGTGTGCATGGCTGATTTTTGGGTGTGCATTTTCAACTTTCAAAGGGGCCAACAGCGCTGCCAATTTGGTCCCTGTTTGCTGATCTGTCTCTGATCAACAGTTCCAATTCCATGAACAAACTGTGTGGGTTGGTCTCGTAGTCTGCGAACGGCCCTGAGGCCTTGAAACCCATGCTTCGGTACAGCTGCTGTGCGGGCGTGAATGCGGGATGTGTCCCTGTTTCAAGACTCAATTTGAGGTACCCGCGTTGCGTGGCCGTTTCCACCACTTGAACGAGCAAAGCACGGCCAGCGCCACGGCCACGGTGTTGGTCTGTTGTGCGCATGGACTTGACTTCGCCATGCTTGGCTGAGAGGGCCTTGAGTGCCACGCAACCCAGCAATTCATCGTTTTCCCAAAGTGTCCAGAAGGTGATTTCAGGCGTCCTGAGCCGGCTCAAGTCCAAAGCAAAAACTTGTTCAGGTGGACTCAAGGCGTGCATGTGGGCCAAGTGCTCGCGCAGCAGCGCATGAACTTGGGGGCGGCTCAGGTCATCGACTTCAATGCGCATGGTGCGATGTCTTTTTCTGAATTTGACGGATGACATTGGACAGCTTTGCTGTTTGGCCCTCAGGAAAACGAAAGCTTCTTAAGAATCCAAAAATTGACCAAAAATAATACCAAAGAAAACTTCCAAAACCCCTCAGGCCGTCACGATCCACCCCTCCAGCGGATCAAACGGCGGCAAGCCGTATTGCGGGTGCCCCGCTTCGTGTTGCTGATGCGCCCAAGCCGCTTGCATCAGGCACAAGGTGGCGTCAAGGCTGTCGCCGCTCGCATCATCGGCGAGATGCCCCAGCATCGCGTTGCTGGCTACCAGGCGCAGGCCCAATCGGGTTTGGCTGCGCTCCAGCGCGCTCAGCAGTTCGCGCCGGGCCAGCAAACGTTCTGGCGTATGTTTGGCTTTGTCGTCGCTTTTGTAGCTTTGGTTGCCCAGCACCTCGCGCGCCAGCAGGCCGGGGTAGGCCTCCAGCGCCACACGGCGGGCATCGCCCGCGTGCAGGCCGGGCAGGTGCACGCCCGCCTGACGCAGCAAGGGCACGCCTGCGTGCAGCATGTAGGCCACGGGTGGGTTGACCCATTTCATGGAGGGGCTGGAGCCTGCGGGCCGGTCGGCGGCGCGGTGCGCGAACTTGCCGCCCACCGGACGGGCATTGCAAAACGCCGCAAACTGCTCGCGAATTTGGGCACGGTCCAGGGCGCAGTAGTGGTCCATGCAAGCGGCCCAGTCGGTGGGCCAACCCAGGTTTTTGACCAGTTCTCGCGGTAGTCCAAAAGGCAAGTCAAAACCGCCCACCCATTCGGCGGGTTGCGAAAGCCATGCGCCAAACGCAGACAGCGTGTCAAAGGTCTGCAGGGCTTGCAGCTGCACCCTGCCCTGCCGTGCTTGGCCCAGCGCCAGCACGATGGGTTTGCGTTTGCTGGGGCTGCTGGAGAAATCGCAGCCGATCAATGACACAGTGCGCACCTCACCACCCCAAAGCCATGACGCCTGCGGCAATCAGCACGGCTCCGGCAATGCGTGGGCCTCGGTCTTTTTCACCCAGCAGATGCCCACCCAGCAAAGCCGCAAAAAGCATGGACACCTCGCGCGCCGGAGCCACATGCGACAGCGGTGCCACCTGCAGGGCGTACAGCACCAGCACGTAAGACACAGGGCTGAAGATGCCAACGACCATCGCATAGCGCCTTTGCTGCAGCCACAGCGCCCACACAGTCGGTCGATCGCGCAGCAAAGTGGGGGTCAAAAAAATCAGGCGCAACAGGTTGCCAAAGTACTCCACCACAATGGGCGACATCAGCGCCACCTTGATGGCATAGCCATCGACCACGGTGTAACTGGCGATGAACAAGCCGGTGATGCCGCCATAAAAAATGCCGGTGCGCACACGCGCTTGCTGCTGCGGGTCTTGCGCGGCTTGCCAAAGCGCCGGGCCACCCGCAATCAAAAACACGCCGCCCACCACGCACAGGATGCCCATAAGTCCCAGTGACGAAATCTGCTCGCCGAAGAAGAAAATCGCCACCATGGACGAGAGCAACGGCCCCGAGCCTCGTGCCAGCGGGTACACGACGGTCAGGTCTGCCTTGCGGTAGCCGCTCAGCAACACGATGAAATACACAATGTGCAGCAAGGCACTGGCCAGCACCAGACCCCACTCCAGCAGGCCCCAGGCAGGCACCTGCGTCCAGCCCACCCACAGGCCCACGGGCGCCCAAAATACCATCAATACCACCGAAGTGAAGGCGATAAAGCGCACGTCGCCACCGGCTTTTTTGGCCGCAATGTTCCAACAGGCGTGGATGAAACCCGCCAGAACGACCAGGGCAAGCGCACTCAAGGGCATGAACGTGAAAAAGCCCCTTGCGGGGCTTGACGTGAAGGGGATTTAAGCGCGCCCGATGATCGACGCGGTGGCCATGAGCTCTTCCAGCAAGGCCAGTGAAACTTTGCCCGACACGTTGTACGGGTCGAGCTCGGCCCGCTCGGAATACTTGAGCAGGATGTTGGTGTTGACGCGCGAAGCATCGACCTGGCCCATGGTCCAACCGCCAAAACGGCGCTCAGAGATTTCTTCGTAGTGCAACAAAACCACGTCTTTGTGGCGCGCATCTTTTTGGATGTGGCCATACAGTTCGCTCACCGCGCTGCGTCCGCCTTCGATGGCTTGCAAAAAGATACCGCCGCCATAGCAAAGGATGCCGGTTATGCCGGTGCTGGGGTTGAACTGGCGCGAGCGCGCCAAAATGGCTTCGATGGTTTCAGGGCGGTCATCCACCACACGGCTGGCGTAAAGCAGGCGTACCAACATGGTCAATCCTTTTTGGGAATCAATGACAAAAATTCGCGGCGCAGGTTCGGGTCTTTGAGAAAGGCACCGCGCATGACCGAGTTGATCATCTTGCTGTCCATGTCTTTCACGCCGCGCCAGCCCATGCAGTAGTGGCTGGCTTCCATGACGATGGCCAAACCATCGGGCTGGGTTTTGCGCTGGATCAAGTCGGCCAGCTGCACCACCGCTTCTTCTTGGATCTGGGGACGCCCCATGATCCATTCAGCCAAACGGGCGTACTTGGACAGGCCAATCACGTTGGTGTGCTCGTTGGGCAACACGCCGATCCAAATCTTGCCAATCACCGGGCAAAAGTGGTGGCTGCAGGCGCTGCGCACCGTGATGGGGCCAACGATCATCAGCTCGTTCAGGTGTTCGGCATTGGGGAATTCGGTGATCTCAGGGGCTTCGACATAACGGCCCTTGAACACTTCTTTCAGGTACATCTTGGCCACCCGGCGGGCGGTATCGCCTGTGTTGTGGTCGTTGACAGTATCGATCACCAAACTGTCCAAAACACCGGCCATTTTGCCGGTCACCTCATCCAACAGTTTTTCCAATTCGCCCGGCTCGATGAACTCGGCGATGTTGTCGTTGGCGTGGAACCGCTTTCGGGCAGCGTGAATGCGCTCGCGGATTTTGACGGATACGGGTACGCCTTCGTCGTCGGGCGTGGCGGCAGAAGCAGTCATGGCGTCTGGAGATTTCATTAACATGGGAGTTGATCGTAACAGCGATTGATCGGCGCACAGCGATCAGGGGGTTTGGCCTCTTTTCTTCTTTTTTTCTGCTTTCCCCACCCATCAATACCGGTGCCCTGTGATGAAAAGTGCCATGCGCATGAGGCCAAAAGCGAGGCGATCGCGCAGTCGCTGGTGCCAATGCCTTTGGCCAAAGGCCGCAGAAACAGGCGTGCTTTGTGACGCAATCACCTGAACCAAACGCCGGTGCAGTTGTTGCGCAAACAAGCGGTCGGCCACCACCACATTGGCCTCTCTGGCCAGCAAAAGGCTGAGCGGGTCAAGGTTGGACGAGCCCACCGTGGCCCAGGGCCGCTCATTGTCGGGGTCCACCACGGCCACTTTGGCATGCAAAAAACTCGCGTTGTATTCGTAGATTTCGACACCTGCGGCCAGCAAGGTGCCATAAACCGGGCGGGCTGCGTGGTACTGCATGAAGTATTCATAACGCCCTTGCAGCAGCAAGCGCACGCGAACCCCACGCCGGGCTGCGTGAACCAAAGCCTGACGCAACCTGCGGCCTGGCAAAAAGTAGGCGTTGGCGATCAGCACTTCGTGCCGGGCCATGCCAATGGCCTTGAGGTAAGCGCGCTCGATCTGGGTGCGGTGCAGCACGTTGTCGCGAAGCAGTAAGGCGGCTCGGCTGGGCGGTGGTGAGCCGTCCGGCAAAGGCAGCGGCTGCTTCCAGGGCAGCGGCAGGCCTGCTGTTTTGAACGAATGCAGCGATTGTGGAAGCTTGCGCTCGCGGGCGTGCTTGACGCCCTGCAAGCGCCACCACAGTTGGGACATACTGTCTTGGATGTGGACCACCAGTTCGCCCTGCGCACTGACGGCAAAGTCCAGCCGGGGCTGGGCCAAGCTGCCGTGGTGCGGGTCGTACCAATCGTCCAGGATGTTGATACCGCCACAAAAGGCAGTGTGCCCGTCCACCACGCACAGTTTGCGGTGCAAGCGCCGCCAGCGGCTGGGAAGGAGCAAGCCCATGGTGCCTAAGGGGGCATACACCCGCCAATCAACCCCCGATTGTGCAAAGCGCGTGCGCCAGACCTCGGGCAACTGGGGCGAGCCCACGCCGTCCACCACCAGCCACACACGCACACCGCGCAAAGCCGCTCGCTCCAAGGCCTCGGCCACCCGCACTGCAGCGCCATGGAGGTCAAAAATATAGGTTTCCAGCAGCACATGAGAGCAGGCTTGGTCGAGTGCTGCGACCAAGACCCCAAAGTAATCCTGCCCTCCCTCGATGAGGCGGACCTGATGGCCTTCACGCAATGCCGGGTTGTGCCGCATGCTCAGTCGTTCCAGGCAAATTCAGCCACCAGTGGCAAATGGTCAGACATGCGCTGCCAGATGCGACCCGAAGGCACCATGGCGTGCACAGGGGTCAGACCGCGAGCGTACACATGGTCGAGCTGGTTCAGAGGCAATCGGGAGGGGTAGGTGGGTGTGGGTTGCTCGCGCCACTCCCGAAACCCGGCCTGCGCCATGCGCCGCCCCAAACCCGTACCCCAGTCATTGAAGTCGCCCGCCACCAGCACCGGCTCATGGGCCGGGATGTCTTGCGTGATGTGCGCCAGCAACTGCGCCAACTGACGCACGCGGCTGGCAGGCACCAGCCCCAGGTGCACCACCAGCACATGCACCACGCGGTCCACCACCTCCAGCTGGGTGTGCAAAAAACCGCGCTGCTCAAATCGGTGGTCCGAGATGTCGCGGTGCTGATGCGAGAGCACGGGCCAGCGTGAGAGCAAGGCGTTGCCGTGCTCGCCGTGGCGTGTGATGGCGTTGGTGCGGTAAACGGCCTCGTACCCTTCGGGGGCCAAATACTCGGCTTGCGGCAGGCTGGGCCAATGCCTGAAATGAGCCGCTTCGCGGCGATGCTCGCGGCGCACCTCTTGCAGGCACACAATGTCGGCGTCGAGCTGCTCGACCGCATGGCCCAAGTTGTGAATTTCAAGACGCCTTGCAGGGCCCAGGCCTTGCACGCCTTTGTGGATGTTGTAAGTGGCCACCCGCAAAACCGGGTGCTCGTGGCGTTCGGGCTTCATCGCAAGGTGGGCGGCACAAAACGCGGCAGCATCAGGATGGCTTCGGCGTTGGAGGGAGAAAAACACTGATCGGCTGCAGCATGCCAAGGCAGCCATTGCGCGTCGGTGTGCTCGCGCGGGCTGAGCACCACAGGCATGCGTTTCGGCACACTCAGGCCAAACACCCGCTCCGTATTGCGGCTCACACCCGGCGCATAGCGCCAACGCCAAGCGGGGTAAATGTCATACACGTTTTCCAGTTCCCAGTCTTGCAGGCGGCAACTCGGGTGACGGGCGTCAATGCCGGTTTCTTCCTGCACTTCGCGGATGGCCGTGTCGAGCCAGCTTTCTTCGGGGTGGTCCTTGCTGCCCGTGACCGATTGCCAAGTGCCCCAATCGGCACGCCGGATCAGCAAGACCTCTTGCTCGGGCGTGAAGATGACCACCAGCACCGACTCCGGAATTTTGAAAGCGGCAGGCAATGGGTGGAGCGGTTGCAACATGGACGGGGCAGACTCCAAATGAATGACCAGAAGATCAATTCATTGTAGTCAGCCCCTTGTTGAACACGGGAAAGCTCGCCGTTCAGCGCATCAAGCCTGCCGTCGCTTGAGCAAAAAATTTTTAAAAGTTTAAAAGTAATTGCCAATTGCTGTCAGATTTTTAAACGCCAGAGCTCAGATGGACCTGCTGCTAGCATGCAGGGCATGCTGAAACAGACTGCTGTCCCCGCCCCAGAGTCCAACAACACCGTGCTGAGCGTCACCGGCCTCAGCGGTGGACCAGTCGGACTGCCGCTTTTTCGCGATTTCAACCTGCAACTGCCCGCAGGTCTTTCCGCCTTGCTGGGCGACGAAGGCTCGGGCAAGACCAGTTTGATGCGCTTGCTCAGCGGTGATTTGGCACCCACTGCAGGGCAGCTGCGCCTGATGAGCGAGGCCGCCCCTTTGGCCCTGCCCCGGCATTCGGCGGTTTTTTGGACCGATCTGCGTTTGCCGATGCACGAAAGCGATACACCCGCGCAATGCTGGGCGCACTTTCGCTTGTCTTTACCCGCTTGGTCGGACGCCACGCAAAACGAGCTGGTCGAGACCTTGCAGTTGGCCCCACACCTAGACAAAAGGCTCAACATGCTCTCGACCGGGAGCCGCCGCAAAGTGGGCCTGGTGGCGGCGCTTTCCAGCGGCGCCACGGTCACTCTGCTGGACCAGCCTTTCGTCTCTTTGGACCAGGCCTCCATCCGCAGCCTTCAGGCGTATTTGGCGCAAGTGGGTCAAAGCACCGATCGCGCTTGGCTGATCGCTGACTACGAAATACCCGCCCATCTGCCAATCGCTTCGGTGCACCAGCTCTGAAGGCTGGTGATGGATTCACCTGCCCGTCCGCCGGGCTTGGGGCTCAAGAGACGGGTCACCGTGCCGATGCTCAAAGAGAAGCTTTTTTGCCCGGTTTTCACGAACTTTGAGTCTCATCTACCTTGTTGCGCATTGACTTTCAGCATCCTGCGGCCTTTTGCATGTGTGTGCTGGCGTGGGCGCACGCCGCTGCCCATGCCCAAACTCCAACCGAAGCCAGGCCGGTTCCCAGCCTGGCCGCAGACCAATGCCTCATGCCGGCAGCGCAACGTCATGGTGTCAACCCGCACATCCTGCGGGCCATCTTGCAAGTCGAGTCGGGCATGCGCCCCCATGTGGTGAATCGCAACCGCAATGGCAGCATCGATGTGGGCATGGCCCAAATCAACTCGATTCACTTTCGTGAACTGTCGCAATGGGGCATCACGCCTGAGCGACTGCTGGACCCCTGCGTGGCCACGCATGTAGCAGCCTGGCATCTCAAACGCGTCATGCTGCGCCACGGCAACACCTGGTTTGGCGTGGCCGCCTACCACTCGGTCACCCCTGTCCACAACCTGCGGTATCAGGCTTTGGTGCGGCAAGAGTTGGTGCGCACAGGTGTTTGGCGCTGAAATCGGTCAGCTCTGGCCACGGGGAGTGGCCAACGGGCTTGACCTCGCTGGGTGCGCGCTCGTGGTGCAAAATGACACAAGAGGGCTCTTTAAAACAAGGTTAATCACGAAACATTGACAAAATTTGGTGTTATTTAGACGCTATGCCCCATAATCTGTCAGTGCGCGTTAGTAAAACGCCACATTTGAGGTGATCGGTCAGTTTCGCGCGCTACGGCGGCACTTTTCAGGTTTGTTGTGCTTTCGGGACCCCATCGCTTTTGTTTTCATGTGTTTTTCAGGAGTCCCCATGGGCAATAAACTTTACGTCGGCAACCTGCCGTACACCGTTCGCGACGAAGACCTGCAACAGGCATTCGGCGAATTCGGCGCCATCACCAGCGCCAAAGTCATGATGGAGCGCGACACAGGCCGCTCCAAAGGTTTCGGTTTTGTGGAAATGGGCAGCGATGCTGAAGCCCAAGCCGCTATCGCTGGCATGAACGGTCAATCTTTGGGTGGTCGCAGCATCACCGTGAACGAAGCCCGTCCGATGGAGGCACGTCCTCCTCGCACCGGTGGTTTCGGTGGTGGTGGCGGTGGTTACGGCGGTGGCGGTGACCGCTCCGGCGGTGGCGGCTACGGCGGTGGCGGTCGCTCCGGCGGCGGCGGCTACGGTGGTGGTGGCGATCGCTCCGGCGGTGGCGGCTACGGCGGTGGTGGTGGCGGTCGCGGCGGCTACTAAGCCCTGCAAACCCAATCAACGGCACTCCCGTGCCGTGACACAATTTCTAACCTGACCTCGCGCTGGGTTGATACATCAAAAGCTTCAAGACTTCGGTTTTGAAGCTTTTTTTGTAGGTCAATCTGACATCGCTCAAGGATGATGCATCTGCTTCCATGTCCGAACTGTCCACAAGCGCGAACCCCAAAAGCCAACGCCACCCTAAGGTGGCGTTGGCTTTTTGCGGGTCTGGGGCAGATTAAGCTGTTTTAACCGCATCCAGATTGCGCAATCGAATGTGAAGTTCGCGCAACTGCTTTTCGTCCACCGGGCTGGGCGCTTGGGTCAGCAGGCACTGCGCACGCTGGGTCTTGGGAAAGGCGATCACGTCGCGTATGGACTCTGCACCGGTCATGAGCGTGACGATGCGGTCCAGACCAAAGGCCAGACCACCGTGAGGAGGGGCGCCGTATTGCAAAGCGTCAAGCAAGAAGCCGAACTTGAGCTGAGCTTCTTCGGGTGTGATTTTCAAGGCGTCAAACACTTTTTGCTGCACATCAGCGCGGTGAATACGCACCGAGCCACCGCCCATTTCCCAGCCGTTCAAGACCATGTCGTAGCCCTTGGAAATGCACTTCTCGGGGGCAGTGACCATCCAGTCTTCGTGGCCGTCTTTGGGCGCGGTGAAGGGGTGGTGCACAGCGGTGTAGCGCTGGTTCTCGTCGTCGTATTCGAACATTGGGAAGTCGACCACCCACATCGGGGCCCAACGGTTTTCGAACAGGCCATTGGCTTTGCCGAACACGCTGTGGCCAATCTTGATGCGCAGGGCGCCGATGGCGTCATTGACGATCTTTTCCTTGTCGGCACCAAAGAAAATCAAATCGCCGTTTTGTGCGCCTGAGCGCTCCAGCACGGCGTTGAGCGCGGTGTCGTGGATATTTTTGACGATGGGCGACTGCAGACCTTCACGGCCCTTGGACAGGTCGTTGACACGGATGTAGGCCAGGCCCTTGGCGCCGTAAATCTTGACGAACTCGGTGTAGGCGTCGATCTCGCCACGGCTGATGCCGCCGCCTTCGACGGAGCCACCCGGCACGCGCAAGGCCACCACGCGGCCGCCCTTCATGTTGGCAGCACCCGAGAAGACTTTGAAGTCCACATCGCCCATGACATCGGTGACTTCGGTGAACTGCAGTTTCACGCGCAAGTCGGGCTTGTCAGAGCCATAAAGGTGCATGGCGTCCTGGTAGGTCATGACGGGGAACTCGCCCAGGTCCACGCCGATGGTTTTCAGGAACACCCGCTTGATCATGCCCTGGAACATGTCGCGGATTTCTTCTTCGGTCAGGAAAGATGTTTCGATATCGATCTGGGTGAATTCGGGCTGGCGGTCAGCACGCAAATCTTCGTCGCGAAAGCACTTCGTGATCTGGTAGTAGCGGTCATAGCCCGCCACCATCAGCAATTGCTTGAACAACTGGGGCGACTGGGGCAAAGCAAAAAACTGGCCATCGTGCACACGGCTGGGCACCAGATAATCACGCGCCCCTTCGGGCGTGCTCTTGGTCAGCATGGGGGTTTCGATGTCGACAAAGCCGTTTTCGTCGAGGTACTTGCGCACTTCCATGGCCACTTTGTAGCGCAGCATCAGGTTGTTTTGCATGTACGGGCGGCGCAGGTCCAGCACGCGGTGCGTGAGCCGGGTCGTCTCGGACAGGTTGTCTTCATCGATCTGGAACGGCGGCGTGACCGACTCGTTCAGGACGATCAGTTCATGGCACAGCACCTCGATTTTGCCGCTTTTGAGGCCTTCGTTGGTGGTGCCATCGGGGCGGGCACGCACGATGCCTTTGATCTGCACGCAGTATTCGTTGCGCACCTCTTCGGCCACCTTGAACATGTCGGGGCGATCCGGGTCGCACACCACCTGCACATAACCTTCACGGTCGCGCAGGTCGATGAAGATCACGCCGCCGTGGTCACGGCGGCGGTTGACCCATCCGCACAGGCTCACGGTTTGACCGGTCAGGGCTTCGGTCACCAGACCGCAATAGTGGGAACGCATGGACATGTTGTGGAACTTTCAGGATTCGCAGGAACAGAATTCGGAACAAAGCTTCAGCCCAGATGGGGCTGAGGTGCAGATGGCTTGGGAACAGGGGTACCGGGTACAACCACGCCCATCGAGATGATGTACTTGAGTGCATCATCCACGCTCATATCAAGTTCCACCACATCGGCTTTGGGCATCATCAAAAAGAAGCCCGATGTGGGGTTGGGCGTGGTGGGCACATACACACTGACCATGGGCTGGTCCAGATGCCTGGCCACTTCACCGCCCGGCGTGCCGGTCAAAAAAGCGATGGTCCAGGAGCCCTGGCGCGGGTATTGCACAAGCAAGGCCTTCGAGAAGGCATGGCCACTGCCCGAAAACAAGGTGTCGGCGACTTGCTTGACGCTGGTGTAAATGCTGCGCACCACGGGAATGCGGTTCATCAGGCCGTGCCATTTGCGCAGTGACCACTGGCCAAACATGTTGGCCACAAATACACCGGTGGCGAAGATCACCATCGCCACGATGGCCACGCCCAAACCGGGCACGCTGCGCAAGTATTCGGCACTGGCATGCACGCCAGGAATCAGCGTATCGGCAGCATGCAGCACGGCCAAAAAAATGGCGTCCAGCATGCCCACCAACCACATGAGCACCCACACCGTGATGCCCATGGGCAGCCACACCAGCAAGCCGGTGATGAAGTACTGTTTGAAGCTGCGCTTTTTCATGGGGAGGGGCAATCGGTGGGGTCAGGGCTCAAAAAATCAATGGCAGGCGCAAGAGGCCGCACAGGCCCCGGCACTGCTCGAAGGGGTCGAGGAAGACGTCGCGTCACCGGCCGTTGAAACGGCAGGTGCAGGTGATGCCACAGCGTCGGCAGCAGCAGGCACCGCTGGGGCTGCAGTACCGCCACCTTTGAAATCGGTGGCATACCAACCCGTGCCTTTGAGTTGAAAGCCTGGCGCTGTGAGCTGTTTATTGAATTTGGGCGCACCGCAAACAGGGCAATCGGCCAGCGGCGCGTCGCTCATTTTTTGCAGAACATCCTTGGCATGGCCGCAGGCGTCGCATTTGTAGGCGTAAATGGGCATGTGAGGGCCTTTGAAGGTGATGCAAGAAAACCTTCAATTATAGGCTTGGCATGGCCATTCCAAGCCTGGCCGCTTCTGACTACCTGCGCTGCGAGGCGCTGCGGCTATGTCGAATCAATGGCCAGATGAGGCTTTATCGGTGTGACCCAAGGCGCTGGCCATGGACTGTCCGCGATTTTGAATCAGCGTTGGGGCGAGAGAACCCAGCAGCATGCCGACTGAGGAAGCGGCCAAGCCCAGCAAGTTGGCGGGCACCAGGGTCTCGGGTACCAGAAAATTGAACGCCAGCCAAGTGCCCACACCCAGCACCACCGAGCACAAAGCACCTTGGGTGTTGGCGCGTCGCCAAAAAGCGCCCGCCACCAGTGGCACAAAGGCACCGGTCAGGGTGACGTTGTAGGCGTTTTGCACCATCTCATACATGGTGCTGGTGCTGTTCATAGCGAACAACAAGGCACACGCCGTGAAGGCGACCAAAATGACGCGCAAGAGCAGCAAGAACTGGCGGTCGCTCATGTGGGGGACAAAAGGCTTGAGCACGTTCTCGGTGAAGGTGGCCGTGGGGGCCAACAAAGCGCCGCTGGCGGTTGACAAAATGGCCGAGAGCAAAGCGCCGAAGAACAAAATCTGCGCCCACATGGGCATCTGGCCCAGCACCAGATCGGGCAAGATGCGCTGGATGGTGCGCGCGTCTTCCGACTCGAACAAGGCCTTCAGCTCGGGGTGGGCGATCAACGCCGCATAGGCGATGTACAAGGGGATAAATGCCATCACGAAGTACATCAGCCCGCCAATGATTGTCCCACGCACGGCGGTTTTTTCATCCTTGGCACTGGTCATGCGCTGAAACACATCCTGCTGGGGGATGGATCCAAAGGCAAACGCAAAGAAAGCACCGGCCATAGCCCACCAAGCAGCGGCGTCCATGTCAGCGGGGAACATGTCGAACTTGCCATCGGCTGCGGCCTGTGCCACCACTTTGTCAAATCCGCCTGCATTTCCGCCCACCAGCAAAGCCACTGAAATCAGGCCCACCACGATCACCACGGTCTGGAACAAATCGGTGAAAGCCACCGACCACATGCCGCCAAACACGGTGTAGACCAGCACCACGGCCGCGCCCATCATGATGGCGTGGTTCAGGTCGATGGCCCCGGACGACAGCACATGGATGACCAAGCCCAGCGCCGTCAATTGCGCCGAGGTCCAGCCCAGGTAAGACAGAACAATCGCCACGCTGGTCAGCACCTCGACCGACTTGCCGTAGCGGACCTTGTAAAAGTCACCGATGGTCAGCAGGTTCAGCCGGTAAAACAACTTGGCGAACAACAAAGCCGCCAGCACCAGGCAGACGGTGGCACCAAACGGGTCACCGGGAATGCCGTTCAGGCCGTCTTTGGCAAAGGTGGCCGACACCGACAAAACGGTCTCAGCCCCGAACCAAGTGGCGAACACCGTGGCCACGTTCATGTAAAGGGGCAAACTGCGCCCGGCCACCAAATAATCCTTGGCCCCATGAACCCGGCGCGCAGCCAACAAGCCAATGCCGATGGTCACGACCAAATAAGCGATTACAAAAGTCAGCAGCACCTTCGTACCCTCCAGAGTTGGGACTTATATGAAAAGATGCAGGCGCAAGCCCACCTGCAAAACCAGCAAGGAAACCACAAAGCCAAGACCTGCGTAAATTAGGGTTTGCAGCAGTTTGTTGGTTCGGCGTTGCTCATTCAACAACTGCTCGATCTGCCGCACATCGTTTTTCTGCGGCTGCTGCAAGTAGCCGTGCAGCAAGCGAGGCAACTGCGGCAGCAGTTTGGCGTAGAGCGGGGCCTGCGCCTTGAGTTCTTCCCACAACTTTTTGGGACCGATTTGCTCCAACATCCATTTTTCGAGGAAAGGCTTGGCCGTGCTCCACAAGTCCAGCTCGGGGTCCAGATCGCGACCGAGGCCTTCGATGTTGAGCAGGGTCTTTTGCAGCAACACCAGCTGCGGCTGGATTTCAACCTGAAAGCGACGCGAGGTCTGGAACAGGCGCATCAGCACCATGCCCAAAGAAATTTCCTTGAGCGGACGGTCAAAATAAGGCTCGCACACGGCACGAATGGCCGACTCCAGCTCATCCACCCGCGTCTCGGGTGGCACCCAGCCGGACTCGATGTGCAGTTCGGCCACGCGCTTGTAGTCGCGGCGAAAAAAGGCCGTGAAGTTTTGTGCCAAGTACTCCTTGTCGTACTCGGTGAGCGTGCCCACGATGCCGAAGTCCAGCGAAATGTAGCGGCCAAAGGTCTCGGGCGCCAAGCTGACCTGGATGTTGCCGGGGTGCATGTCGGCGTGGAAAAAGCCATCGCGAAAGACTTGCGTGAAGAACAGGGTCACCCCATCGCGAGCCAACTTGGGAATGTCCACCCCCGCTGCGCGCAAACGGTCCACCTGGCTGATGGGCACGCCATGCATGCGCTCCATGACGATGACCTCGGGGTGGCAAAAATCCCAGATCATCTCGGGGATCAAGACCAGATCAAGCCCCTGCATGTTGCGGCGCAACTGCGCGGCATTGGCCGCTTCACGGACCAGGTCCAGCTCGTCGTGCAGGTATTTGTCAAACTCAGCCACCACCTCGCGAGGCTTGAGGCGTTTGCCGTCAGCACTCAGACTCTCCACCCAGCCAGCCATCATGCGCATGAGGCTGAGGTCTTTGTCGATCACGGGCAGCATGCCCGGGCGCAAGACCTTGATCGCCACCTCGCGCACCTCGCCTCCTTTACCGCGCAAAGTGGCAAAGTGCACTTGCGCGATCGAAGCACTGGCCACAGGCTCGCGCTCAAAAGTCTCGAAAATGTCATCCACCTTGCGGTTGAAAGCCCGCTCGATCGACGCCACCGCGATGGCCGAGCTGAAAGGCGGGACCCGGTCTTGCAGCTTGGCCAGCTCCTCGGCGATATCGGGCGCCAGCAAGTCACGACGCGTGGACAACACCTGGCCGAACTTCACAAATATCGGGCCCAAGCGTTCGAGCGCTTCGCGCAGACGCACCCCTCGGGGCGAGCGCAAGTCACGACCTACCGAAAGCACGCGGGCCAACAAGCGGATCCACGGTTTTTGAAAGCTCGACAGCACCAACTCGTCCAGGCCGTAGCGCAAGACGATGAAAACGATGAAAGCGCCTCGACCGAAACGGCCCCAGCGCTTCATGCCGCGCTGCCCGTGCGCAGCCCGGTGCCTGGCCGCTGGGCGACAAAACTGCGCAAAGCTGCCATGGCCTGCCTTGCGGCTTGCGCCAGATTGTGGGCTGGGGCGTCGCCGATCAATCGGGCCAAGTCCTCTTCGGCATCCCAGCGCACATGGTCGATCAACCAGTTGATCTCGGCAGCCAGTTGCACATCGCCTTCGATGCGAACTTTGGGTTTGTCACCCCGGGCCAATGCAGAGGCGAGTGAGGCAGGCGATTCTTCGGTCACCGTGAGGCGCAGGTCAAAGCCTTCAAAGCGGCCTCGCTCCAGCAAACCTGCCGGTGTTGGCGTCAGTTGCAGTTGTATGCGGTCCCAGACCAGCTCGATGCGTTGCCCTTTTTGCCGGGCCAATCGGGCCATGGCCTCAGGCTCGCTCATCAGCACATGGTTGAGGAACAAAACAAGGCGGTTGACGCTCTCGTCCACCACCCAAGCCGGAGGCTGGAAGTTGGCCGCAAGGCGGTTGACCGCATCGGGAAGAGCCTGAGCGGCCCATGAAAAAGGGGACTGTGTTGCCATAGTCCCCGATTATTCCCGAAAGTACCGGCCACCCCTAGGGGGCGGGCTTTATTGCAGCGCTTGCACGCCAGCCACCAACCAGCCACCACCCTGCTTGGATTTGGTCATGTTCCAGACCTCACGGAATGGGCTGGGGCCGGAAGCGGCATCTTCGCGGATCATGCCGTTGAACTCGACGCTGGCGAGGTAGGCATCGGCCTGCTCTTCGATGCCCAGCAGCTGGGCGTCAAGCATGACCACTTCGGTCTTGTTGGGCTGGCCGGGGAACTGTGCTTCGCGCTCAGACAACTGGTTGCGGATTTCCACCACCATGGTGTCGGTCATCATGGAACGCAGGGCGCTGATGTCCGAACGGTCCCAGGCGTCTTGCAAAGTCACGAAATTGCGCTTGGCGGCCGTCAAGAAGTTGTCGACGTCAAAGCCAGCGGGGATGCCCCAGGTCTGTGAACCCCCCAGGCCAGAGCCAATGCCCGAACCGATCATGGAGCCGGTCGATGATGCGGCTGCAGAGCTGTCAAAACGGGTGTTTTGACCTTCCCATGGACGAGCTGAAGCGTCATTGCCCACGTTTTGGGGGCTGTATTGTTTGTAGGTGGCAGGGTTTTCAGCCGAGGCACCCGCCCCTTGGTAAGCCAGACCTCCGTTACCCGCCGTCTGCGCAGCACCCCCTCGGCGAGCCCGCATGATCATGCCAATCACGGCGATGACGGCTACGCCAATCAACAAAGCCATCAAGATGTTGCCAAAAGCTTCACCCATCCCGAGTGAGCTGGCCAACCATGCCAAACCCAGGCCAGCAGCCAAGCCACCCAACATGGCGCCCCATGGGCGCTTGGGCGCGGCCGCGGCAGGCGCAGCAGCAGGCTTGGCGGCATTGGCAGGTGCCGCATTTTGCGCAGGCGCAGCCGGTGTTTGGGGCGCGGCGTCGCGCTTGGTCACTTGGTTGGATTGCTGTCCGACAGACTTGCCGCCACCCATGCGGCGTGCAGCCTCGGCATTCAGACTGCCCAAGGCCATCACGCCAGCGAGCATCAGGGTTACAAGTTTGCTGTTCATGGTGTCTCCATCTCAGGAAATTCGGTTTGCGGACTTCAACATTTGATGCCCATGTGCAAGGCTACCACCCCGGCCGACAAGTTGTGAAAATCCACATGCCCAAATCCGGCATATTTCATAAGGGTTTTCAGATCTTCCTGGCCAGGATGCATCCGGATCGATTCGGCCAAGTAACGGTAACTGTCAGCGTCGCCCGCCACCAGCTTGCCCAAATTGGGCAGGATCTTGAAGCTGTACCAGTCGTAGGCTTTCTCAAGCGGCTGGGCCACTTTGGAAAACTCCAGCACCAGCAATTTGCCACCGGGCTTGAGCACACGGCACATTTCCTTGAGCGCAACATCCTTGTGCGTCATGTTGCGCAGGCCAAAGGCCACGCTGACCACGTTGAAGTGGCCATCTGGAAAGGGCAGCTTCTCGGCATCGCACACCAGCGTGGGCAAGGCCAGGCCTTGGTCGACCAGGCGGTCACGCCCGGTGGAGAGCATGGCTTCGTTGATGTCGGTGTGCACCACACGGCCTGTAGCGCCGACTTTTTTGGCGAAAGCCATCGAAAGGTCGCCCGTGCCGCCTGCGATGTCCAGCACCTGATCGCCCTCTTTCAGGTTGGCCACCTGCACGGTGTAAGCCTTCCACACGCGGTGCAGGCCCATGGACATCAGGTCGTTCATCACGTCGTATTTGGACGCGACCGAATCGAACACGCCACGCACATGCTTGGCTTTTTCTGTTTCGTCGACGGTTTTGTAACCGAAGTGGGTGAAACTCATGCCAGCGCCCTCAGTGTTTGTGACCGCAACTGCCGCCCGCTGAAGCTTCGATCATGGGCGCATCGCGGCTCATGCCTGCGGCTTGCAGGCGGTCTTCGTATTGCTTCCAAAGGGCGACTTCCTGGTCGCCCAGAAAGTACAGGTACTCCCAGGTGAACAGGCCTGACTCGTGCCCATCCGTGAAGGTGGGTTTCACGGCGTAATTGCCCACAGGCTCGATTTCGGCAATGCCGACCTCGCGCTTGCCCGTCTGCAGCACTTCCTGGCCGGGGCCGTGGCCTTGCACCTCGGCCGAGGGCGAGTACACGCGCATCAGCTCAAACGGGATACGGAACTGGGCCCCGTCAGAAAATCCGATCTCCAGCACCCGGGTCTGACCATGCAGGGTCAGCGACTCGGGGTGGGGCATGTCTTTTTTCAATCCGGCCATCTTGTTCTTTCAGGTTTTAAACCAGCACGCGCTCGATGCCGCCCGCATTGGCGGCACTCACGTACTCTGGCATCCACTCTTCGCCCAAGATGTGTTTGGCCATCTCGACCACAATGTAGTCGGCTTCGAGCAGGCCATTTTTCATGTCGTCGCCAAAGCGCGACAAGCCTTGCAGGCAGCTGGGGCAGCTGGTCAGGATTTTTACATTCGCCTGCGGCGCCAACGCGCCACTGTGGCGCAGAGCGGCTTCGCCCTTGAGCAGCTCTTCTTCCTTGCGAAAGCGCACCTGGGTCGAGATGTCGGGGCGCGTCACGCCCAAAGTGCCCGACTCGCCGCAGCAACGTTTGCTTTCCAGCACGTTGTCACCCATCAAGGCTTTGACAGTCTTCATGGGCTCTTGCTGCTTCATGGGGCTGTGGCAAGGGTCGTGGTAAAGGTAGGCGCCGCCAGCGCCCAGCTTCATGCCTTTTTCCAGCAAGAACTCGTGGATGTCGATGATGCGGCAGCCGGGGAAGATCTTGTCGAACTGGTAGCCCTGCAGCTGGTCATAACAGGTGCCGCAACTGACCACCACGGTTTTGATGTCGAGGTAGTTGAGCGTGTTGGCCACGCGGTGGAACAGCACGCGGTTGTCGGTGATGATTTTCTCGGCCTTGTCAAACTGGCCCGAACCTTTTTGCGGGTACCCGCAGCACAGGTAGCCCGGTGGCAACACGGTTTGAACGCCCACATGCCAGAGCATCGCCTGGGTGGCCAAGCCCACCTGGCTGAACAGGCGCTCCGATCCGCAACCGGGGAAGTAAAACACCGCTTCTGACTCAGACGTGGTGGCTTTGGGGTTGCGGATGATGGGCACGTAATCGTTGTCTTCGATGTCCAGCAAAGCCCTTGCGGTTTTCTTGGGCAGATTACCCGGCATTTTTTTGTTGATGAAGTGGATCACCTGCTCTTTGATGGGCGCAGTACCCACCGAGGCGGGCGGTGCGCTGGTTTGCTTGCGGGCCACGCCTTTGAGCAAGCCGGCCACAAAGCGCTGCGCACGCATCCCCACATCGACCATGGCCATACGCGCCAGCTTGATGGTTTCGGGGTTGGTGGCGTTGAGCATGAACATGGCCGCAGCGTTGCCGGGGCGAAAGCTCTTTTGCCCCATCTTGCGCAGCAGGTTGCGCATGTTCATGGACACTTCGCCAAAGTCGATGTTCACTGGGCAAGGCGAAAGGCACTTGTGGCACACGGTGCAGTGGTCGGCCACGTCTTCAAACTCTTGCCAGTGCTTGACCGAAATGCCCCGACGGGTTTGCTCTTCGTAAAGGAAAGCTTCGACCAACAAAGAGGTGGCCAGAATTTTGTTGCGCGGGCTGTAGAGCAAATTGGCACGGGGCACATGGGTTGCGCACACCGGTTTGCACTTGCCGCAGCGCAGGCAGTCTTTCACGCTGGCAGCAATCGCGCCAATGTCCGACTGCTGCATGATCAGCGACTCGTGGCCCATCAGGCCAAAGCTGGGGGTGTAGGCATGTGTGAGGTCAGCCGCGTGCACGTCATCGCCCAGGCCAGTCAGGGCAGCGCCGCGCAGCAGTTTGCCTTTGTTGAAGCGCCCTTCGGGGTCCACTTTGGCCTTGTAAGCCGTGAAATTGGCCAACTCGGCATCGGTCAAAAACTCCAGCTTGGTGATGCCAATGCCGTGCTCACCCGAGATCACGCCGTCCAGGCTGCGCGCCAGCACCATGATGCGGGCCACCGCTTCGTGCGCGGTTTGCAGCATCTCGTAGTTGTCGCTGTTGACCGGGATGTTGGTGTGCACGTTGCCGTCGCCTGCGTGCATGTGCAGCGCCACCCACACGCGGCCCTTGAGCACGCGCTGATGGATGGCCGTGACCTCGTTCAGGATCGGCAGGAAAGCCGAGCCAGAAAAGATGTTCTGGAACGCCGGACGGATTTGCGTTTTCCAGCTGGCTCGCAAAGTGTGTTCTTGCAACTGGGGGAACAGCGCATCGACTTGCGTGAGCCAGCCTTGCCACTGCGCCTGCACCTCGCGCACCACCGCCAAGGCTTGCGCCACGCGGTCTTCCAGCAACTCGGCCGACGGGATGTCGTTGGCATCATCTTGCTTGCCCAAAGGCAAGTTGCCCCGCTCCAAAAAGGCTTCGATTTCTCGGCACAGCTTGAGCTTGTTGCGCAGGCTCAGCTCAATGTTGATGCGCTCAATGCCGTCGGTGTACTCGGCCATGCGCGGCAGCGGAATCACCACATCTTCGTTGACCTTGAAGGCGTTGGTGTGGCGAGAAATGGCTGCTGTCTTCTTGCGGTCAAGCCAAAATTTCTTGCGCGCTTCGGGACTGATGGCAATGAAGCCTTCGCCGCTGCGCGAATTGGCAATTCGCACGATTTCGGACGTGGCCTTGGCCACGTCGTCTGCGTTGTCTCCGGCGATGTCGCCGATCAAGACCATCTTGGGGAAGCCCCCTCGCTTGGATTTGGTGGAATAACCCACGGCGCGCAAATAGCGGTCGTCCAAGTGCTCCAGGCCCGCCATCACGGTGCCGGTGCGCTTTTGCTCGGCAAACATGAAGTCCTTGATCTCGACGATGCTGGGCACGGCCTCGCGGGCGTGGCCAAAAAATTCCATGCACACCGTGCGGGTGTGCGTGGGCATGCGGTGCATGACCCAGCGGGCGCTGGTGATCAAACCGTCGCAGCCTTCTTTTTGAACGCCAGGCAGGCCCGAGAGGAACTTGTCGGTCACGTCCTTGCCCAGGCCTTCCTTGCGGAAGGTATTGCCGGGGATGACCAAGGTTTCTGTGCGGATCGGGGTTTTGCCGTCGGCCTTGAAGTAGCGCAGCTCAAACGTGGCGACTTCAGCGTCGTGGATCTTGCCCATGTTGTGGTCCATGCGGACCACGTCCAGCCATTCGGCATCGGGCGTGACCATGCGCCAGCTGGCCAGGTTGTCCAAAGCAGTACCCCACAAGACCGCCTTTTTGCCACCCGCATTCATGGCGATGTTGCCGCCCACGCAGCTGGCTTCGGCCGAAGTCGGGTCCACTGCAAAGACGAAACCGCCACGCTCGGCCGCATCGGCCACGCGCTGGGTCACCACACCGGCTTCGGTGTAGATGGTGGGAATTTTGTGAGCGATGCCCGGCAGATCGACCATCTCGACCTCGGTCATGGCTTCGAGCTTTTCGGTGTTGATGACCGCACTCTTCCAAGTCAGCGGGATCGCACCGCCCGTATAGCCCGTTCCACCGCCACGCGGAACGATGGTCAAGCCCAAGTCGATACACCCTTTGACCAAACCGGCCATCTCGACCTCGGAGTCGGGCGTCAGCACCACAAAGGGGTATTCCACGCGCCAGTCGGTCGCGTCGGTCACGTGGCTCACGCGAGACAGGCCATCAAACTTGATGTTGTCCTTGGCCGTGAGGCGCCCCAAGGTTTTTTGCACCTGGCTGCGCAGCTTGGCCATGCGGGTGAAACGCTCGCTGAACTGCGTCACAGCCTGGTTAGCCATCGCCAGCAATTGCCCCACCAGGGCGTCACGTGCGGCGTCTACAGTCGGGGTGCGGCGTTTTTGCACCTCACCCAAGCGATGGTGCAAGGCTTCGACCAGCAGTTTTCGGCGGGCGGGGTTGTCCAGCAGGTCATCCTGCAAATACGGGTTGCGCTCCACCACCCAAATGTCGCCCAGTACTTCGTACAGCATGCGGGCCGAACGGCCCGTTCCGCGCTCTTGTCTCAGCTGGTTCAGCAGGTCCCAAGCCGACTCGCCCAGCAAGCGCAGCACAATTTCGCGGTCTGAAAAGCTGGTGTAGTTGTAAGGAATTTCGCGCAAGCGCGGCGCATCGGCGTCGGCTTGCATCAAATGTTGGAGCGTGGTGGGTGCATTCATGGGTGTGGCGCAGTCAAAGGCGTCGCTGAAGACGCTGTCAGCCAGACCCGAAAAGGTATCAAAGTGGCTGAGAACGAATGTTACCGCAGTGATACAAACACGCGCCGGGGGTGGGGGCACCTGTCACAGAGGGGCCCGGACTCATGGAAAGCCCGAATTGTCACAATTTTTTCATGCTGTTTTAATACGGACGTCATCTTCAAAAGGCAGAGTCCGTGTAAGTTTACGATCATTTGACAGCTCGTTTTTCACGTTCATTGCCACTTCTACAGGACCCACCATGAAACTCAAACTCACACTGTCCGCCCTGACTCTGGGTCTGGCCAGCTTGTCGGCCCAAGCCCAAACCGAAGTCCAGTGGTGGCATTCCATGGGCGGCGCCTTGGGCGAATGGGTCAACGACCTGGCCAAAGACTTCAACAACAGCCAAAAAGATTACAAAATCGTGCCCACGTTCAAGGGCAGCTATGACGAGTCCATGACGGCCGCCATCGCCGCCTTCCGTGCAGGCAATGCGCCGCACATCCTGCAGGTGTTCGAAGTGGGCACCGCCACCATGATGGCCAGCAAGGGCGCCATCGTGCCCGTGGGCGAGGTCATGAAAAAAGCCGGGGTCACCTTTGACGCCAATGCCTACGTGCCTGCGGTGGCTGGCTATTACACCGCCCCCAATGGGCAGATGTTGAGCTTCCCGTTCAACAGCTCGACCACCGTATTCCATTACAACAAGGACGCCTTCAAGGCTGCAGGCCTGGACCCCGAAAAGCCACCGAAAACCTGGCCCGAAGTGGCGCTGGCCGCTGGCAAGCTCAAGGCCTCGGGCCACAAGTGCCCCTTCACCACCAGCTGGGTGAGCTGGACGCAACTCGAAAGCTTCTCGGCCTGGCACAACACCGAATTCGCCACCAAGGGCAACGGCATGCGCGGCATCGACGCCCGCCTGAACTTCAACAGCCCCTTGCATGTGCGCCACATCGAGAACCTGGCCAACATGGCCAAAACCGGCTTGTTCGTCTACAAGGGCCGGGGCAACGCGGCCGATGCGGTGTTCGTGTCAGGGGAGTGCGCCATGACCACCGGCTCGTCTGCGCTTTACGGCAACATCAAGCGCAACGCCAAATTCGCCTCCGGCATCTCCACCCTGCCTTACTACCCCGATGTGGCGGGTGCACCCCAGAACACCGTCATTGGCGGTGCCAGCCTGTGGGTCATGTCGGGCAAGAAGGACAACGAATACAAGGGCGTGGCCCAGTTCTTCGCCCACCTGTCCAAAGCCGAGGAAGCGGCCAAGAGCCACCAGCGCACCGGCTACCTGCCGCTGACCAAGGCGTCGTATGAAATGACCGAGAAATCGGGCTTTTACAAGCAAAACCCCGGCACAGACGTCTCCGTGGATCAAATGATCCGCAAGACCACTGAAAAGTCACGCGGCATTCGTTTGGGCAATTTTGTGCAAATCCGCACCATCAACGACGAAGAGCTCGAACAGGTCTGGGCGGGTAAAAAGGAACCCAAAGAAGCGCTGGACGCCGCGGTCAAACGTGGCAACGAGCAACTTGAGCGCTTTCAAAAAGCCAACAAGTGAGTCGGCGACCCGGGCCATCTGCCCGGGCCTTGTCTTGAAAGCAGGGGCCAAGCGCCCCTGCTTTTTGTTCTTTTGTGGCTCGCCTAAACTCTGCCCCCATGGAAAAACGCGTTCGATTTCAGTCCCGCTGGTTGCCTTGGCTGCTGGTAGCACCGCAAATGGCCATCGTGCTGGTGTTCTTTTTTTGGCCCGCTGGACAGGCCCTGTACCAAAGCGTGCTGTCGCAAGACGCTTTTGGCACCAGCACCGAATTTGTCGGCATGGAAAATTTTGAGCGCCTGTTTGCCGACAGCACCTACCTCGAATCCTTCAAGACCACGGCGGTGTTTTCCTTGCTGGTGGCCGTTTCCGGCTTGGTCATTTCACTCTTATTGGCCGTCATGGCCGACCGTGTACTCAAAGGCGCGGCCATCTACAAAACCCTGCTGATCTGGCCTTACGCCGTGGCCCCGGTGGTGGCCGGGGTGCTGTGGCTGTTCATGTTCGCCTCGCCCATGGGCGTGATTGCTTTTTACCTGCGCTCGGTGGGCATTGAGTGGAACCACCTGTTGGACTCCGGCCACGCCATGACGCTGATCGTGGTGGCCGCCGTGTGGAAGCAAATCTCCTACAACTTCTTGTTCTTTTTGGCTGGGCTGCAGTCCATCCCCAAATCCCTGCTGGAGGCAGCGGCCATCGACGGGGCCAGCCCTTGGCACCGGTTTTGGACCATCGTGTTTCCCCTGCTGTCGCCCACCACGTTTTTCCTGTTGGTCATCAACGTGGTGTATGCCTTTTTTGACACCTTCGGCATCATCGACGCCACCACCCAAGGTGGGCCGGGCAAGGACACCGCCATCCTGGTTTACAAGGTCTACTACGACGGCTTCAAGGCGCTGGACATGGGGGGCTCGGCTGCGCAGTCGGTCATCCTGATGCTGATCGTGGTGGCCTTGACGGTGGTGCAGTTCCGTTTTGTCGAGAAAAAAGTCCAGTACTGAGCCCGACCCATGATTGAAAAACGCCCCGGCCTCACGGTCCTGTCCCACCTGGTGCTGATCCTGGGGGTGGTGATCGTGGCCTTCCCGCTGTACCTGACTTTTGTCGCCTCGACCCAAAGCGCCACCGAGATCGCCCAATCTGTGCCCATGTCCATGTGGCCCGGCAGCCACGCGCTGGAGACCTACAAAACTGCCTTGTTTGGCGGTGAAACCAGTGCTGGCAGTCGCATCCCGGCAGCAGCGCCCATGATGTGGGTCAGCCTGGTCAGCGCGCTGGTCATTGCCATTGGCAAGATCGCCATCTCTTTGCTCTCGGCTTTTGCCATCGTGTACTTCCGCTTCCCCTTGCGCAATCTGGTGTTTTGGATGATTTTTGTCACCCTCATGCTGCCGGTTGAAGTGCGCATTGGCCCGACCTACGAAGTGGTGTCCAATCTGGGCATGCTCAACAGCTACGCGGGCCTGACGGTGCCGTTGATCGCCTCGGCCACGGCCACGTTTTTGTTCCGGCAATTCTTTTTGACGGTGCCGGATGAACTGGTCGAAGCCGCGCGCATGGACGGCGCGGGGCCGATGCGATTTTTCATCGACATCTTGCTGCCGCTGACGCGCACCTCGATCGCCGCCCTGTTCGTGATCCAGTTCATTTATGGCTGGAACCAATACCTCTGGCCGCTTCTGGTGACCACCAACGAAGACATGTACCCGGTGGTGATGGGCATCAAGCGCCTGATCGCGGGCGAGGCCTACACCGAATGGAACGTGGTCATGGCCACCGCCATTTTGGCCATGCTGCCGCCGGCGCTGGTTGTTATCTTGATGCAAAAATGGTTCGTCAAAGGACTGGTTGATACGGAGAAATAATTTACCCGGGGACAGACCAATGCGAAGCGTTGCTCTGTCCTCGTCTGATCAAAAAAACATATGGCTGCCATCACCCTCTCACACATCCTCAAAACCTATGGCCAGGGGGCCAAGGCCAACACCGTGATCCATGACCTGAGCGCTGAGATCGCACACGGTGAATTTGTGGTCATCGTCGGGCCCTCGGGCTGCGGCAAATCCACGCTGCTGCGCATGGTGGCGGGCCTGGAAGACATCTCGGGCGGCACGATCGCCATTGGTGAACGGGTCGTCAACGACCTGGAGCCCGCCGAGCGCGACATCGCCATGGTGTTCCAGAACTACGCGCTGTACCCGCACATGAGCGTGTTCGACAACATGGCCTATGGTCTGAAAATCGCCAAGGTGCCGGTGGCCGAAATCAAGGCACGGGTAGACAAGGCCGCAGGCATCCTTGAATTGAGTCAACTGCTGCAACGCAAGCCGCGTGAGCTGTCCGGTGGTCAGCGCCAGCGCGTGGCCATGGGCCGCGCCATCGTGCGCCAGCCACAGGTGTTCTTGTTTGACGAGCCGCTGTCGAATCTGGACGCCAAGTTGCGCGCCCAAACCCGGCTGGAGATTCAAAAGCTGCACCGTGAATTGGGCATCACCAGCCTGTTTGTCACCCACGATCAGGTCGAGGCCATGACGCTGGCCCAGCGCATGATCGTGATGAACGGCGGCCACATGGAGCAGTTCGGCACGCCCGAAGAAGTCTACAACCGCCCGGCCAGCACCTTCGTGGCCAGCTTCATCGGCTCGCCCCCCATGAACCTGCTCCAGCACGCACCGGGCACCCCAGCAGGCCGCATCCTGGGCATTCGCCCAGAGCACATGGACATCACGCCCACGGGTTGGCCTTTGCAGGTGGAAACCGTGGAGCTTCTGGGGGCCGAGCGCTTGGTGCACGCCCGTTTGGGCACAGAAAGCCTGACGCTGCGCCTGGACGCATCCCTGCCCGCCCCTGCAACAGGCGAGTCCTTTTGCATCACCCCTCGCGCGGACAAACTGCACTGGTTTGACGCCAAAACGGGCCAACGCATCAGCCCCACATGAAACCCACCGCCGAACTCAGTCTCCCCGCTTGGCCCTACCCGCGCTGGATCGCTCACCGGGGTGCGGGCAAGCTCGCCCCAGAAAACACCCTGGCCGCCTTCCGCCTGGGCGCGGCGCACGGCTACCGGATGTTTGAATGCGACGCCAAGCTCAGCGCCGATGGCGTGGTGTTCCTGATGCACGACGCCACCCTGGAACGGACCACCAACGGTCAGGGCATTGGCGGTGAGCTGCCTTGGCCTGCCCTGTCGCAGCTGGACGCGGGCGGTTGGCATTCACGCGCTTTTGCAGGAGAGCCCCTGCCCACACTCGAGGCTCTGGCTCGGTTTTGCCAAGCCAACGGCCACTTGCTGAACATCGAGATCAAACCCACCCCGGGCACCGAGTCCGCCACGGGTGAGGCCGTGGCACGCTTGGCCGCCCGTATGTGGGCCGGCGCAGCCGTGCCGCCCTTGTTGACCTCATTCAAACCTGATGCATTAGCGGCTGCCAAAACAGCGGCACCCGAACTGCCCCGCGGCCTGCTGGTCGACTCGCTGTGGAACGGATGGTTTGAAAAAGCCCAAGAACTCGAATGCCTGGCCGTGGTCGCCAACTACGCCATCTGGGACCAGGCCACCGTGGCCCAAGTTCATGGAGCTGGCATGCGCTGTCTGAGCTACACCGTCAACGACGATTGGGCCGCTCAGCATCTGATGGCGCTGGGCACCGACGGGATCATCACCGACCGGGTGGATGAGTTCAGTCCGATTTGACGATTTGATAACGGGATCAACCTGCCCCTGAGCTAAAGCGTCCTGTACCGACTCCGTTACCTACTGGCCCAACCCCGCTGCATCAGCCACTCGGCCGTGGCAGCCACCAGCAGCAGGGCGATGTAGGTGCTTATCTTGCCATCCTGGCCGTGGAGCCACAGCCCAGCGACCAGCACGGCCAGCCCGCTCAGGGCATGCACCCCCATGCGGCGACCGAGGCTGGCCCGACCCGGTCCCATCACCCAGCGCCCAGCCAAAGGCATGAAGATCGCCAAGGCCAAAGCGGGCAGGAGAAAATTGAACAGGTGCAATCCCAATTGCCAAAACGTCATGAAGTCTCGCTCCGGTTGTTCCGAGCACGCCCTCAAGGTGTGCCATGAGCTGAAATTGTGCATGCAAAACCACGTTCACTTGCCTCACTTTTGTTGTGTCAAGAAAAGTTGACAGCCCATGCCTATAATCGGTTTCATGGCTGTATGGACATTGGGTTTGAACCACACCACTGCACCGCTGGATCTGCGCGGGCGGTTCGCGTTCGCCGTAGACAAACTGGTGCCCACGCTGCACGGTCTGCGCCAGAACCTGGCCAGCCACACGGCACAAGCGCCCGAAGCGGCTATTCTTTCGACCTGCAACCGCACCGAAATTTATTGTGCCGCCGACCAGGCCGCCACCGGCGACACCCTGCGGTGGCTGGCCGAGGCTGGTGGCGTGAGCGCGACCGAATTGCACGCCCACACTTATTTGCTCGAAGGCAATGAGGCGGCCCGCCACGCCTTTCGCGTGGCCAGCGGCCTGGACTCTATGGTGTTGGGCGAAGCCCAGATCCTGGGCCAACTCAAGGACGCCGTGCGTGCAGCCGAGCAAGCCGGCGCCCTGGGCAGTACCCTCAACCAGTTGTTTCAACGCAGCTTTGCGGTGGCCAAAGAGGTGCGCAGCTCCACCGAAATCGGTGCCCACTCCATCAGCATGGCCGCTGCCTCGGTACGCTTGGCCAGCCAGTTGTTTGAAGACATCCAAGACATCCGGATCCTGTTTGTCGGTGCCGGTGAAATGAATGAGTTGGTGGCCACCCACTTTTCAGCCAAGCATCCCAAAAGCATGGTGATCACCAACCGCAGCCTGGACCGCGCCGAGTTGCTGGCCCACCGTTTCGGAGCCGGGGTCATGCCCTTGGCCGACCTGCCCGGACGCCTGCACGAATTCGACGTGGTGATCAGTTGCACCGCCAGCACCCTGCCCCTGATCGGTTTGGGCGCGGTCGAACGAGCCCTTAAAAAGCGCAAATACCGCCCCATGTTCATGGTCGATCTGGCGGTACCGCGTGACATCGAACCCGAAGTCAAGGCCCTGCAAGACGTTTACCTGTACACCGTGGACGACCTGGCCAGCGTGGTGCAGGCTGGTCAGGCGCACCGGCAAGCGGCTGTGGCCGAAGCTGAAGTGATCATCGACGCGGGTGTGCAAAGTTTCATGCATTGGATGGGCCAGCGCGGCACCGTGCCCCTGATCCAACAGCTGCAAAACCAGGCAGACGCCTGGCGGGAAGCTGAAATGGCCCGTGCCCGAAAGTTGCTGGCCCGGGGTGATGACCCGCTCGCCGTGATGGAGGCCCTGTCCAAAGGGCTGACCCAAAAAATGCTGCACGGCGCCCTGGCTGAATTGCGCGGGATCGACTCCGAGCACCGCGAGCACACCATACAAACTGTGCAGCGCGTCTTCTTGCGCAAAGAGCGTTAGCGGCTTGTCTGGGCAGGTCGGCTCATCAACCCCGACACCATCCCTGCTCCGTGCCCGTTGGACCTCAAGCGCCAACATACAAAATTCTGGCCGCATGAAACCCTTTCTCATCCAGCAACTCGAACGCTACGCCCTGCGCTTGACCGAACTGGACTTTTTACTGTCCCGCGAAGACATCATGGCCGACATGACGCAGTTCCTGAAGCTCTCGCGGGAGCATGCCGATGTCAGCGCCGTGGCCTCGCGCTTTGCCCGCTTTCAGCAGCGCAGCGCTGACTTGGACGCAGCCCAAAATTTTCTGAACGACGAAGAAATGCGCGAGATGGCCGAGGAAGAAGCGGCCAGCACCCGCGCCGAGCTGCAAAGCCTGGAAGCCGAGTTGCAGCGCCTGCTGCTGCCCAAAGACCCAGACGACGCACGCCCGGCTTTTGTGGAAATACGCGCTGGAACCGGGGGTGACGAATCGGCCCTCTTTGCAGGCGACTTGTTGCGCATGTACACGCGCTTTGCCGAAAGCCAAGGTTGGCGTTGCCAGAGCGTGTCTGAATCGGTGAGCGAACTGGGCGGCTACAAGGAAGTCGTGCTGCGCATCGAGGGCGACAACGTGTACGGGGCGCTCAAGTTCGAATCAGGCGGCCACCGGGTACAACGGGTGCCCGCCACCGAAACCCAGGGCCGCATCCACACCAGCGCTTGCACGGTGGCGGTACTGGCCGAGCCCGACGAAGCCGAGGCCATCAAGATCAACCCATCGGATTTGCGCATCGACACCTACCGCGCCAGCGGCGCGGGCGGACAGCACATCAACAAGACCGATTCGGCCGTGCGCATCACCCACTTGCCCACTGGCATCGTGGCCGAATGCCAGGATGGGCGCAGCCAGCACAGCAACAAGGCCCAGGCCCTGAAAGTTCTCACAGCGCGCATCCAGGAAAAAGACCGGGCCGAGCGCGCCGCCAAAGACGCGGCCGAGCGCAAAAGCCTGATCGGCAGCGGCGACCGCAGTGACCGTATCCGCACCTACAACTTCCCGCAAGGGCGCCTGACCGATCACCGCATCAACCTGACCTTGTACAAGCTGGTGAGCATCATGGAGGGCGATCTGAAAGACGTGATCGATGCGCTGCAGGCTTATGAAGCCGCAGAGCAATTGGCGGCGCTGGAAATCGGGGCGACTGTGTGATGAACCCGCACGCCCTCTCCAGCGTGGCCCAATGCTTGCGCCAGGCCCAAGCCTTGGACCTGACCCGGTTGGATGCACACATGCTGCTGCTGCATGCCTTGGCGCGTCCGCTGCATGACCGCGCGTGGTTGCTCGCGCACGACAACGATGTCTTAACGGCATTGCAACTGGCCACCTGGGGCCAGGTCCTGCAGCGCCGCCTGCAGGGCGAGCCTGTGGCTTACATCACCGGGCACAAGGAATTTTTTGGCCTGACGCTGAAGGTCGACGCCCGCGTGCTAGACCCGCGCCCCGACACGGAAATCATGGTCGAATGGGGGCTGGAACTGCTGCCCTGCGCACCAGAACACACCCTTCGCGTGCTGGACCTGGGCACCGGCAGCGGGGCCGTGGCGCTGGCCCTGCAACACCAGCGCCCTGGCGCGCAAGTGACGGCGGTGGACACCAGCGCCGAAGCCCTGGCCGTGGCCAGCGACAACGCCCAACGGCTGAACTTGCCCGTACAGTGCGTGCTGAGCCACTGGATGGACGCCGTGCCGGGTCCATTTGAGCTGATCGTGTCCAACCCACCCTATGTGGCCGAAGGCGACCCGCACCTGGCCGCCCTGACCCATGAGCCCCTGAGCGCGCTCACGAGCGGCACAGATGGCCTCGATGACATTCGCCAGATCATTGCCCAAGCCCCTAGCCGCCTGGCCCCCGGTGGCTGGCTGCTGCTGGAACACGGCTGGGACCAGGCCGCTGCCGTTCAAGCGCTGCTGCGCACGGCGGGTTTTGTGCAGGTGCAATCACGTCGCGATCTGGGCGGAATCGAGCGCTGTACAGGCGCGGTGATGCCGGATTGACAGCAACATCCCTGCAACAATGGCAGACTTTCAATCAGAGACATAATTCATCTCGTCCGACACCGACCCCATTTGGAGCAACACCATGAGCGATACCCAACAACGCATCGACGAACTCGTCAAAGGCAACGACATCACCCTGTTCATGAAAGGCAACGCCAGCTTTCCCATGTGCGGTTTTTCAGGCCGTGCCATCCAGATTCTCAAAGCCGTGGGCGTGGACCCCAAGACGGTCAAAACCGTGAATGTGCTGGACGATGCCGAAATCCGCCAAGGCATCAAGGAATACAGCAACTGGCCCACCATCCCCCAGCTCTACGTCAAGGGCGAGTTCATTGGCGGCTCGGACATCATGATGGAAATGTACGAGTCGGGCGAACTGCAGCAGGTCATCAACGGCCAGTCCTGAACGGGGGTTGACTCCGCCAAAGCCTCAAACCTGTCAGAGCCACCTTCGGGTGGCTTTTTTGCGCCCTCAATCCCAAGGGTGCATCCAAGCCCGCTGCGCCGCCATCACCTTTTGCGGATAAGCCGACTGCCCACGACTGCCGTTGTAGCGGCCCAGCGCCATGAAAAGATCGCCCCGTTCCCGGTCCAGGTAGTGGCGCAAGATCACGCAGCCAAAGCGCAGGTTGGTCTGCAGGTGGAACAGGCGGCTGTCGTCGCCATCGCCGATCAGGCGTGCCCAAAACGGCATGACCTGCATGTAGCCGCGTGCTCCGGCGCTGGAGATGGCGTATTTGCGAAACGCGCTTTCGACCTGCACCACGCCCAGCACCAGTGACAAGGGCAGGCCTGCCCTGCGGGCTTCGTACCACAGGGTTTGCAAGAACTCTTGCCGCTCGGTGGGGTGTTTTTTGTAGCGCGCCAGGCGTTGGCTGCTCGCCACTTGCCACTGCGCATAGGCCTGCTGGTCAGAGGCGGTGGGCAATAGGGGTTCAGGGGGAGCAGCCGCCGCCACGGCTGCGCTAAGGGCCGAACGCACAGCGTGCGACAGAGGCTCTTCAATTTGTCGTCCGGCGCGTGCCAGCCCGACGGGCAGCAGGATCCCACACAGACTGAGCAAACAAGCCCGGCGGCTGGGCATGACCGAATGTGTCATGGACCCGGGCGTGCGGCTCAGGGGGCCAACCGCCCCTTGAGGTGACCCAGGATGTCGGCCACAGCCACTTTGCTGGACTCAGCATCGCGGCGGTGCTGGTATTCGACCAATCCGTCTTTCAGGCCCTTGTCGCCAATGGTGAGGCGGTGCGGCACACCAATCAGTTCCCAGTCGGCAAACATGGCCCCGGGTCGCTCGCCACGGTCGTCCAGGATGACATCCACCCCATCGGCCAGCAATGCGGCGTAAATCCGCTCAGCTTCGGCCTTGACGGCCTCGCTGCGGTCCATGCCGATGGGGCAAATCACCACGGTGAAGGGCGCAATCGCGTCGGGCCAAATGATGCCGCGATCGTCGTGGTTTTGTTCGATGGCGGCAGCGGGCAGGCGCGTGACGCCGATGCCGTAGCAACCCATCTCCAGGAACTGTGGCTTGCCGTTCTCGTCCAGGAAGGTGGCGTTCATGGCCTTGGAGTATTTGGTGCCCAGATAAAACACATGGCCCACTTCGATGCCGCGCTCGATGGCCAGCTCGCCCTGGCCGTCCGGCGACTTGTCGCCCGCCACCACGTTTCGGATGTCGGCCACCAAGGCCGGCTCGGGCAGGTCACGGCCCCAGTTGACGCCGGTGATGTGGAAGTCCTCTTCGTTGGCACCACAAATCCAGTCGGCCATCACGGCCACGTCACGGTCGGCCACCAGGTGCACAGGTTTTTTCAGGTTCAAGGGGCCCAAGTAACCGGGCTTGCAGCCAAAGTGTTCTTCAATCTCGGCCAGGGTAGCAAAACGGAAACCGCCTTCCATGCCGGGCAGCTTGCTGACCTTGACTTCGTTCATGTCGTGGTCTCCGCGAAGCAGCAACAGCCAAACCTTCGACTTCACGATTTCGCCCTGCTCATTCAGGGTGTCGGTAGCCAACACCAGCGACTTGACGGTGGTGGACAGCGGCACATTCAACAAGGCGGCCACATCTTCGCAGGTGCTCTTGCCGGGCGTGGGTGTCTTGGTCAGCGCTTGGGATGCCTCGCCACGAGGCTGCTTGGGGGCCAGGGCTTCGGCTTTTTCGATGTTGGCGGCGTAGCTGCTGCTGGGGCAATAGACGATGGCGTCTTCGCCTGTGGCGGCGATCACCTGAAACTCTTCAGACAAGTCGCCGCCAATGGCACCGCTGTCGGCCGCCACGGCGCGGTAGGTCAGGCCAAAGCGGTCAAAGATACGGCGGTAAGCCCCGGCCATCACCTGGTAGCTGGCCTTGGCGCTGGCCACGTCGCGGTCAAAGCTGTAGGCGTCCTTCATGGTGAACTCGCGACCACGCATCAAACCAAAACGCGGACGGCGCTCGTCGCGGAACTTGGTCTGAATTTGGTAGAAATTTTTGGGCAGCTGTTTGTAGCTACGCACTTCCTGACGCACGACGTCGGTCACGACTTCTTCGCTGGTGGGCTGGATCACAAAATCGCGGCCATGGCGGTCCTTGATGCGCAGCAATTCAGGGCCCATCTTGTCAAAACGGCCCGTCTCTTGCCACAGCTCGGCCGGTTGCACCACGGGCATGGTCATCTCGATGGCGCCTGCGCGGTTCATCTCTTCGCGCACGATGGCTTCGACCTTGCGGATCACGCGCAAGCCCATGGGCATGTAGTTGTAGATGCCTGCGCCCAGCTTTTTGATCATGCCTGCGCGGGTCATCAGTTTGTGGCTGACCACTTCAGCGTCGGCTGGGGCTTCTTTGAGAGTGGAAATGAGGAACTGGGAGGCTTTCATCGCGGCGGGCTAACTCAGCAGGGAAATCAGGGAAACATCCAAGAGCAAGCGCCGGTGAGGCGTGCATAATGGACACAATTTAAAAATTTGAGGTTGATTATGCTTGACCGTGAAGGCTTTAGGCCGAACGTCGGCATCATTCTGCTCAACCAGAAAAACCAGGTTTTCTGGGGCAAGCGCATCCGCACCCACAGCTGGCAGTTTCCGCAGGGTGGCATTGACCGGGGTGAAAGCCCTGAACAAGCCATGTTCCGCGAACTGCATGAAGAAGTGGGGCTCCACCCGGAGCATGTGCGCATCGTGGCCCGAACCCGTGACTGGTTGCGCTATGAGGTGCCAGACCGCTTCATCCGACGGGATGCACGCGGCTTTTACAAGGGCCAGAAACAGATCTGGTTCTTGCTGCAGATGGTGACGCACGACCACCACTTGAACTTGCGCGCGACAGACCACCCGGAATTTGACGCTTGGCGTTGGAACGACTATTGGGTGCCGCTGGATGTGGTGGTGGAGTTCAAACGCGGCGTGTACGAAATGGCCTTGACTGAACTGGCCCGCTATCTGCCCCGGCAAGAGCGGCAAAACCGATACCTGCGTGGCGGCAGCCGCGGCTCACGTGATCACGGCATGGACCACGATCACGGCGAGATGCAGCCCCCACAGCACATGGAGTTGCCCCCCGGCGCCAGCTTTGACCCGAACCCGCAAGGCTGACCCATCTGGCGAAGGCTGGATCCGCCCCCCTTGACTTCAGCGGCTCAGAATCAGGTTGTCCCGATGCACCATCTCGGGCTCGGCGGTGTAGCCCAGCAAGGCCTCGTAATCGTGCGAGGGCTTGCGGCACAACAAACGGGCCTCAGCGCTGGCGTAATTGGCGAGGCCTCGGGCAATTTCGGCGCCCTGTTCGTCCCGGATGGCGATCACATCGCCACGTGAAAAATCACCCGCGACGCCCGTCATGCCAATCGGCAACAGGCTCTTGCCTTCGGTCAGCACTTTGTGCGCTGCACCTGCATCCACCGTGACCGAGCCCCGCATTTGCAGGTGGTCGGCCATCCATTGTTTGCGCGCTTGCTGCTTGGCCGTCTGAGCCACCAGCAAGGTGCCCATGTTGTCCCCCTGGCACAGGCGCAACAGGGCGTCGGGCTCACGTCCCCAGGCGATCACAGTGGACGCACCCGAGCCGGCCGCACGTTTGGCTGCCAGAATTTTGGTGATCATGCCGCCCCGCCCAATGCTCGAACCCGCACCGCCCGCCATGGCTTCCAGGGCCAAATCACCAGCATGGGCCTCGTGCACGAAGGTGGCCGAGGGGTCTTTGCGCGGGTCGGCGGTGTACAAGCCTTTTTGGTCGGTCAGGATGACCAGCAAATCAGCTTCGATCAGGTTGGCCACCAACGCCCCCAAAGTGTCGTTGTCGCCAAACTTGATCTCATCGTTGACCACCGTGTCGTTTTCATTGATCACAGGCAAAACGCGGTGCTGCAGCAAGGTCAGCAAGGTCGAGCGGGCATTGAGGTAACGCTCGCGGTCGGCCAGATCGGCATGCGTGAGCAAGACTTGGGCGCTGCCCATGCCGTTTTCGCGCAACTTGGTTTCGTACATTTGCGCCAGGCCCATCTGGCCCACAGCGGCAGCGGCCTGCAAGGCAGGGACTTCGCTCGGGCGGGTGGTCCAGCCCAGGCGCTTCATGCCTTCAGCAATCGCACCACTGGACACCATGACCACCTCTTTGCCTTGGGCGCTGAGCAGCGCCATCTGTCGGCACCACTCGCCAATCGCACCCTCGTCCAGGCCACGCCCTTCGTTCGTCACCAGGCTGGAGCCGACTTTGACGACGATTCGGCGCGCATCGCGCAACAGGGTGGAAACGGCGGCAGATGTCATGCTGGGGTTTTACTGGGCGTGAAGAAAAAGGACAAAATTCATGCGCACGCCGCCGAATCAATCCGCGTCAGACGGCAGCGGCTTGAAACGCGGGTCATCGGCATCAGGTTCTTGCGGCTTGTCCTGCTCGGTGAAGCGGGGGTCAATCTCCACAATGCCCTGTTCGATGATTTGTTGGGCACGAATGTGTTTGTAGATTTCCTTGATCAGCGGCTCGCAACCTTCGCGGGTCAAGGCCGAGATTTGGAAAACCGGTCCTTTGTAGCGCATGCGCTTGATGAAATCTTTGACATGCGCTTCGCGCTCCTCGGCCGGCACCATGTCCAGCTTGTTGAGCACCAACCAACGGGGCTTGTTGTACAAACCCTTGTCGTATTTTTTCAACTCGGCCACGATGGCTTTGGCCTGCTGCACCGGATCGACATTGTCGTCAAACGGCGCAAAGTCCACCACATGCAGCAACAAGCGCGTGCGCTGCAAGTGGCGCAAGAACAGGTGGCCAAGGCCCGCGCCTTCCGAAGCGCCTTCGATCAGCCCCGGCACATCGGCCACCACAAAGCTTTGCTCAGGCCCCACACGCACCACGCCCAAGTTGGGGTGCAAAGTGGTGAAGGGGTAATCGGCGATTTTGGGACGGGCGTTGGACACGGCCGCGATGAATGTGGACTTGCCCGCGTTGGGCATGCCCAGCAAACCCACGTCGGCCAGCACTTTGAGCTCCAGTTTGAGCTCTTTCTTTTCACCCAGCCAGCCAGGCGTTTTCTGGCGCGGGGCACGGTTGATCGCACTTTTGAAACGCATGTTGCCAAAACCACCGTCACCGCCCTTGGCGATCATGATGGTTTCGCCTGGCTCCAGCAGCTCGTACAAGACCTCGCCGGTTTCGGCGTCGGTGATGATGGTGCCGACCGGCATTTTGAGGGTGATGTCGTCACCCGCCGCACCAAACATGTCCGAGCCCATGCCGTGCTGGCCGCGCTTGGCCTCGTGGCGGCGCGAATAACGGTAATCGACCAAGGTGTTCAGATTGATGTCGGCAAAAGCGAACACATGCCCACCACGCCCGCCATCGCCCCCGTTCGGGCCACCAAATTCTTTGTACTTTTCATGGCGGAACGAGACGCAGCCGTTCCCGCCGTCACCTGCGGAGATGTCAATATAGGCTTCGTCAACGAACTTCATGGGATATCCAGTGTAGCGGTGGGCCCGAGGTCAAAAGGTCAGCGGGCCAGAATGCGAAAAGCCCCGGCTTGCGGGGCTCTTCTTCGCCATGGGCGCGACAGGCTTAAACAGCCGGTGTCACGTTGACCATGTGCTTGCTGAGTTCCCCTTTGGTCGAGAACGACACATGGCCGTCTACCAAAGCAAACAAAGTGTGGTCTTTGCCAATGCCGACATTGCTGCCGGCATGGAATTTGGTGCCACGTTGGCGAACAATGATCGCGCCAGCGCTGATCAGTTCACCACCAAAAGCCTTGACACCAAGCATTTTTGGCTTGGAATCACGACCGTTGCGCGTAGAGCCGCCGCCTTTTTTCTGTGCCATGACCTGTTCTCCTCAGGCAGAGATCGCGCCAATTTGCAGTTCGGTGAACTGCTGGCGGTGACCCTGACGTTTCTGATAGTGCTTGCGACGGCGCATCTTGAAGATGTGCACTTTGTCGTGCTTGCCATGAGACAGCACTGTGACTGTGACCGTGGCACCGGACACCAGGGGCGTGCCGATCTTGATTTCAGCGCCGGTACCGACGGCTAAAACTTGATCAATCACGATTTCCTGGCCAACGTCCGCAGCAATCTGTTCTACTTTAATTTTTTCGCCAGCGACAACACGATACTGTTTGCCACCGGTTTTTATGACCGCGTACATAAATGACCTCTTTGAATGGAAGTTTCCAAGGGCTAATCCCCAAGGAACCTGAGATTTTAGCACGGCCACCCATGACTGGCAAATCTGAATCATTCTCGGCTGTACTTGCCACAGAGGGCCCAGGCACGGCGGTCTCTATAATTGCATCTCGCACTGGGTGCGTTTTGTTCCACCCGCCTCGGTTCCACTGAGCTCCCTAGCCGGATCCTACATTTGTCTCCCTCAGAAAACAGCACTTCAGCCGTTCTTGAACTGGTGGCCCCAGACATGGCCATGGTCGACCATGTCATCGCCCAGCGCCTCGATTCCGGTGTGCCCTTGGTGGGGGAGGTGGCACGCTACATCATTTCAGCTGGAGGCAAGCGCCTTCGCCCGGTCCTGCTGCTGCTCACTTGCGGGGCCTTGGGCTACACCGGTGGCCAGCGCCACAACCTGGCGGCCGTGGTCGAATTCATCCACACCGCCACCTTGCTGCACGACGATGTGGTGGACGAGTCCACCCTGAGGCGCGGCAGGCCCACGGCGAATGAAAACTTTGGTAATCCGGCCAGCGTGCTCGTGGGTGACTTTTTGTATTCGCGCGCTTTCCAAATGATGGTCGATGCCGGCAGCATGCGCATCATGCAAACCCTGGCCGATGCCACCAACGTGATTGCCGAAGGCGAAGTGCTGCAACTGATGAACATGCACGATGCCTCGCTGGACGAAAAAGGCTATTTGCGCGTGATTCGCTCCAAAACGGCCAAGTTGTTCGAAGCCAGCGCCCGACTGGGTGCCATCCTGGCGGGCAGCTCTGCAGGTGTTGAAGCCGCGTGCGCCGATTACGGCCAGGCCTTGGGAACTGCTTTTCAAGTGATCGACGATGTGCTCGACTACGATGGCAACACCACGGAGATGGGCAAAAACCTGGGCGATGACCTGCGCGAGGGCAAGGCCACCTTGCCTTTGATTCTGGCCATTCAGCGCGGCAACGCCTCACAAAGCCAAACCGTGCGCGAAGCCATTGAAACCGGCAGCGTGGAACGCCTGGCCGACATCGTGGCCATCGTGCGAGAAACCGGAGCCCTGGAAGCCACCCGGGATGCCGCCGCAGCCGAGGCCCAAAGGGCCATCGATGCAGCCCTCCAACTGCCCGACAACGCCCACCGTCAGGCCATGGTGCTGTTGGCATCGCAGCTGCTTGCTCGGCGCACCTGAGCGCAGCACCCGGCAAGAATGAACATGACGTATTTCAAAACTTCCACCTGGGTGCTCATCGCCTTGTTCAGCGTTTTGGCGGCTCCTGGCATGGCTGCACCCAAATGGGAAGTCATCGTTTTGAATGATCAAGGCATGTTCTACATCGATGCCAACTCCATCGAGCAAGATGCCGGCCGCAAGCTTGTTTGGAGTGCGATCGATTACAAAAAAACTCAAACGACCGCGGAGGGTAAGCCTTATCTGTCGGCCCAAACTCAACTGATGATCAACTGCAAAGCCAAAATGGCACGTGTGATGCATTTGACGCACTACAGTGGTGCCATGTTGACGGGCAAGGTGATCGGTCGCCAGGGCATGCTGCACGATTGGATGGAAATCGATCCCACATCGGCCATTCACAAAATCGCACGACGGGTCTGCTGAAATACCCAAAGTCAGGCACCAGACTCTGCTCTGAATGAACTTACCTCTGCAAATGGCGTGTGGACGCTTGTTGTGGGATTGAAGTTCTTGAAAAAACCGAACTTCTGCATGTCAACCCCAAGGCGCGTGTAGATCAAGCGCTTGTCACTTTGGTGATGCGTCGGGTCAATTGACTTGTGTGATAGTGAATTTCTTCCTGTTCGGCATGGTCAGGAGGTCACAACCACAAGGAGACTTCATGCGTTTGATACCTCAAAAATGGCGCCAAATCTGCGCCTCTGTATTGCTGGGTCTGGTGACGCTGGCGCTTCACCCCGCAACCCTGGCGCAGTCCTACCCCAGCAAGCCCATCAAGATGATCGTGCCTTTCCCTGCAGGAGGCACCACCGACATTGTTGCCCGCATCGTGGCGCAAAAAATGAGTGAATCCATGGGCCAACCCGTCACGGTGGACAACCGGGGCGGAGCGGGTGGCGCAATCGGTGCCGACCTGATGGCCAAAGCGGCCCCCGATGGTTACACCATCATGATGCACAACCTCTCGTTTCCGCTGGCCTCGGTGGCGCAAGCATTGGCCAACCGCTCCCCCTTCAATGTAGACACCGACTTTGCAGGGGTGTCCATCGCCGTGTATGTGCCCTTTGTCTGGACAGCCAGTCCCAGCGTGCCCGCCAAAGACCTGAAAGAGCTGGCCAACTTGCTGCGCAGCAACACTGCACTGCAGTACAACTATGGCTCGACAGGTCCAGGCTCCACCATGCACGTCTTGGGTGAGGCCTTCAAAAAAGAAGGCAAAGTCAATATCACCCACATTCCTTTCAAGGGCGCGGCCCCTCTCAAGCAAGAATTGCTGGCGGGTCGACTCCAAGTCGGTGGCGATCAGTTGTCTTCCTCCCTGGCCGAAATCAAGGCCGGAACGCTGAAGGCCATCGCCACGACAGCCTCCAAACGCATCCCGGGGCTGCCCGATGTGCCCACAGTCAGGGAGCTGGGCTTTCCCAACCTGGAACTGGAAGGTTGGAACGGTGTGTTTGCCCCAGCCAAAACACCCAAGGACATCATTGATCGCTTGAACAAGGAAGTGATCGCCGCGGTGCGCCACCCCGATGTGGTCAAGCGCCTGAACGACCTGGGTGCCGAAGGCGTGGGCTCAACACCGGCCGAGCAAGACGCCATGCTGCGCCGGCAGATGGACCAGTTCCGCGCCATCATCCGGGAAATGCGCCTCGAGTGAAGCCCTCATACAAGGAGGCTGCGCCCGAATCAGGCGCGGCCACCTTGGGACAACCACCACACCAGCAACTCTGAACAGTCCTTCGCATCCAGTCCGCTCTGTGCGGCAGCATCGAAATTTTGCAGGGCCAAAGCCGTCAGGGGCAGGGTTTTATGCGTCTCCGAGCCCAAGTCCAGCATGGCTTGCATGTCTTTGCGCATCGTTGCCACATTGACGGTAACCTGATCACTTTTTTGCTGACTCAGGGTCTTGGCGATCATGCCGCCACGCACCTTGAGCATGTTGGGCCCACCCGATGAATCCGACAGGATGTCGATCACGCGCTGGGGATCAAGGCCCAGGGGTTCAACCAAAGACAGTGCCTCACCCAAGGTTTGCCAATACACCATCAAAGGCAAATTGACAGCCAGTTTCATGGTGGCGCCCGCCCCGTGCGGCCCCACATGCTCCACACGGCGGCACATCACGTCGAGCAAGGCCTGGACTTTTTGCAAATCCTGCGCTTCGCCACCGACAAAGCCCAACAATTTGCCCTCTTTGGCGGGCCCCACGCTACCGCCCACCGGACACTCCAGGAAACGGGCTTGAACCGCTTGTGCACGCCGAGCCATTTCTTGCGGCTTGGCAGGGCGAACGGTGCTCATGTCGATGAACACCTTGTCATGAACTTTGCCCGCGAGCAAGCCCGAAGCCGAACCATAAACGTCATCGAGCGCCGCCTCGTTGGTCAGCAAAGTGATGACCACATCGACCGACTCGGCCAATGCCTTGGGAGAGTCAGCCCACCGAGCCCCTGTGTCCAGCAGGGGCTGCGCACGCTCAGCGGTGCGGTTCCAAACCGTCACGTGCATGCCCAATGACAACAACCGCGACCCAATCGCCGCGCCCATCTTGCCGATGCCTGCAATACCCACGTGCATGTTTGTCTCCTGTTATCCCATTGAATGTCAATGATTTTGAAGGAAGTGCGAAAGACGCACTGCAACAGAGGTCCTTGACGAGTCGCTTTTTTGAGTGCTGTCTTGTCCCCGGAAAGACCCTGCAAGACACGGCGAGTCCATGACACAGGATTTACAAAACGCGCACCAAGCGCCATGATTTGAGTTTTTTAGTATTCATTGAATGGGCAAGACTTCATGGATTCTGCTAAAACTCGACCGACCCTGACCGGGCACGATGACGCCCCAGTGGTCAGCTACGTTCAAAAATTACTGGAAGAGGCGGTGGCGCTGAAAGCCTCTGACCTGCACTTTGAGCCTTATGAACACCAGTACCGGGTACGCATGCGCATCGATGGAGAACTGCGCGAGGTGGCCTCGCCGCACATGGCCCTGAAGGACCGCCTGGCATCGCGCATCAAGGTGATGTCACGCCTTGACATCGCCGAAAAGCGCCTGCCGCAAGACGGCCGCATGAAATTGCAATTGGCTGAAGGTCGGGAGTTGGACTTGCGTGTCAGCACCTTGCCCACCTTATTTGGTGAAAAACTGGTGATCCGCGTGCTGGACTCGGCGCAGGCCCAATTGGACCTGAGCCGTCTGGGTTACGAGCCCGAGGACCTCCAGCGCTTGTTGACCGCGATCCGTGCACCGCACGGCTTGGTGCTGGTGACAGGCCCCACCGGCTCGGGCAAGACGCAATCCCTGTATGCCTGCCTGAACCTGCTGAACACCACCGAAGTGAACATCGCCACGGTGGAAGACCCCTGTGAAATCCAACTCGCGGGCATCAACCAGGTCAATGTGCAGGACAAACCCGGTCTGAGTTTTGCTGTGGCTTTGCGTGCTTTTTTGCGCCAAGACCCAGACATATTGATGGTGGGCGAAGTGCGCGATCTGGAGACCGCCAACATCGCCATTCAGGCTGCCCAAACCGGGCATCTCGTGCTCTCGACCCTGCACACCAACGATGCACCGGCCACCTTGGTGCGCTTGCGCAACATGGGCACAGCCCCCTACAACATCGCCGCCAGTGTGAGCCTGATCACGGCGCAACGCCTGGTGCGCTGCCTGTGCACGCACTGCAAGCGCGCAGCCAGCGTACCCGCTGTGATTTGGCACAAAGCAGGGTGGCCGCCCAATATGGACCTAGCAGACCCCACACCAGTGTTCGAGCCCGTAGGCTGCCCGCAATGCCACAAAGGCTTTGCCGGGCGAACGGGGATTTTCCAGGTCATGCCCGTGAGCGCTGAGATGCAGCAACTGGTCTTTCAGGAAGCTGGGATACAAGAGATGGCGCGCCAGGCTCAAAGTGAAGGGGTGAGCAGTTTGCGCATGGCAGGCTTGCGCAAAGTGATGCAGGGCATCACCTCGCTGGACGAAGTGCTGGCCGCCACGAGGGAAAGCACATGAGTGCCCCACCTCCTGTACGCGCCACAACGGTCTTTCGCTGGAACGGCCGCGACCGTCAAGGCCATGCCCAAAGCGGCCAAATTCAGGCCCTGAACGCCGACTTAGCCCGGGTACAGCTGCGCAGGCAAGGGCTGCAACAAGTGCAAGTTCAGCGCCTGTGGTGGTCACCGCCGGACACCATCAAAGCCAAAGACCTGGCCGTCATGACACGCCAATGGGCGACCATGCTGCGCGCAGGCGTGCCTGTCGTGCAAGCCTTGGGCATGCTGTGCCGCAGCATGAGTGCCAAAGACCTGGTGCACGTGATGAACAGTGTGCGCAGCGATGTGGAAGCCGGCGTGGCCCTGCACGACGCCCTGGCCAAGCACCCAAAACATTTCAGCGGCCTTTATGTGCACATGGTGCAAGCCGGAGAAGCCGCCGGGATTCTGGACACGATGATGGAGCGGCTGTCCGTGACGCTGGAAAAAAACGAAGCGATGCGCTCCAAAATTCGTTCGGCATTGATGTACCCCATCGCCGTGTTGGCCGTGGCCGTGGGTATTTTGGTGCTGATCCTGGTGCTGGTGGTACCAGTTTTCCAGGACGTGTTCCAGTCGTTTGGGGCCGAATTGCCCTTGGCCACGCAACTGGTGGTCGGCATGAGCCACGCGCTGGTGCAGGCCTGGCCTGTGGGCGTGCCCGTAGTCTTGATGCTGCTGTGGGCAGCACAACACAACAGCCCGGCAGCCAACCACATGCGGCAATGGCTGGCCCGTTGGTGGCTGCACTGGCCAGTGCTCGGGCCCCTGCTGACCACGTCAGTGGTGGCGCGTTGGGCGCAGACCCTGTCGGCCTTGCTGGCTGCGGGTGTACCCTTGACCGAAGCCTTAGGGCCGACAGCACAAGCATGCGATCATGCAGTTTTTGCGCGCACCACTTTGCAAATTCAGCGCCGGGTGGTGCAGGGCCACAGTTTGAGTCAGAGCATGGCCCAAAGCGGGCGTTTTCCGGCGATGATGGTGCAGTTGTGCGCCACAGGTGAAGAAACCGGGGCCTTGGAAAGCTTGCTGGGCCGTGCGGGGGGTCTAATGGAAAGCGCGCTCGACGACCAGGTCAATGGCCTGAGCAGTCTACTGGAGCCACTGATCATCGTGGTGCTCGGCGGTTTCATTGGGGCCATTTTGGTGGCCATGTATTTACCGATATTCAGTTTAGGGCAAGTTTTTTGACATGAACGACAGCGTTTTGGCACTCGGCCTGGCGGGTTTGCTGGGTTTGATGATCGGCAGCTTTTTGAACGTGGTGATCCACCGCCTGCCGCTCATGCTGCAAGCGCAGTGGGACACCCCGCCTGGCGAGGCCCCATCCAGCTCGCCCCCCTTCAATTTGACTGTGCCTCGCTCGCACTGTCCACACTGCCAGCATGCGTTGACTTGGCACGAGAACATTCCGCTGCTGAGTTTCATCCGACTACGCGGTCGATGCGCCCACTGCCAAGCGCCAATTGCTTGGCGATATCCAGCCATCGAACTGACCACCTGCGGTCTGTTCATGTGGGCTGCTGCCGAACACGGCTTGGGTGTTCAGGCGCTTGCCTGGGCCGGCTTTGCAGCCGCATTGGTAGCGCTGGCTGCCATCGATGCCGACACGCGCTTGTTGCCCGACGCCATCACCCAGCCCCTGGTGTGGGCGGGTTTGCTGGCCACCAGTCTGGGCTTGACCGGCATCGGTCTGAACGAAGCCCTGTGGGGGGCGGCTGCAGGCTACTTGTTTTTGTGGACGGTGTACAGGTTGTTCAAAGCCTTGACTGGCAAGGAAGGCATGGGTCAGGGCGACTTCAAGTTGCTGGCCGCCCTGGGGGCCTGGTTGGGCTGGCCCGCACTGCTGTCCTTGATTTTGATCGCCTCTTTTTCTGGGGTGATCGGGGGCCTCTGGCTCAAGTTACGGGGCCAATTGGACGAGAATGGCCAACTGGCTTTCGGGCCTTTTTTGGTGTTGGCAGGTTTGTGGGTCATGGCCTTTGGTCCCCTGCCTTGGTTTTTGATCTGAACGTCCATGACACAACGCACCTGGCGCATTGGCCTGACCGGCGGCATTGGCAGCGGCAAAAGCACCGTGGCGGGCTTTTTGGCGCGGCGCGGCGCAGCCGTCATTGACGCCGATGCCATTTCACGCAGCCTCACGGCACCGGGCGGCAGGGCCATGGGTGCCATCGCCCTCAACTTCGGTGACGACATGCTCAGCCCGGACGGCGCCCTGAACCGCCAGGCCATGCGCGAACGCATCTTCCGTGACCCAAATGCCAAGCGCCAACTCGAACACATCATCCATCCCCTGGTCAGCCAAATCACGACCGAGCAAGCGCAAGCGGCTGTGCAAAGTGGTCACCGTGTCTTGGTGTTTGATGTGCCCTTGCTGGTGGAGTCGGGTGAGCGTTGGCGCCAACAGGTGGACCGGGTGATCGTGGTGGACTGCGATACCGAGACCCAAAGGCAAAGGGTCATGGCCCGAAGTGGGCTGACCAGCGAAGAGGTCGAAGGCATCATGGCTCATCAAGCCTCGCGTTCACAACGCCTAGCTTGCGCCGATGCGGTTCTCTTCAATCAAGGTCTTTGTTTGAATGATTTAGACACCCAAGTGGCTCAGCTTGTCGCCGACTTCGGGCTATGATGGCGTGACTGGAAAATGCCGCGTGATACTGTACGAATACCCATTCAATGAACGCATTCGCACCTATTTGCGACTGCAGCAGCTGTTTTCCCGCTTGGGCCAACTGGTCAGGCGCGATCAGGCTCTGGACCACCATTTCGCCTTGACCACCCTGTTTGAAATCATGGAGGTGGGGGGCCGTTCGGAACTCAAGTCCGAGGTGCTCAAAGACCTCGAGCGACAAAAGCAAGTTTATAGCGCTTACAGGGGAAATCCCGCTATTTCCGAACAAGCGCTGGACGGACTGATTGCTCAACTCGATCACCTCTTTGAAGCCCTCAATCATGTCACGGGGAAAATGGGCCAAAGCTTAACGGAACATGATTTCCTGATGGCCCTCAGAAGCCGTGTGGCCATCCCGGGGGGCACTTGCGAATTTGATTTACCCGCCTATCACGCTTGGCAGCACCATGATCCAAGCCGCCGTACCCGTGATTTGCAGCAATGGATTTTGCCTTTTGCACCTTGGGCTCAAGCCATAGAGCAGTTGTTGCAAATGCTGCGCGAATCAGGCTCCAGTCAAAAAGTCATGGCCACATCAGGTCAATTGCAACAAAACCTGCCCCAAGGGCGAAGCTTTCAGCTGCTGCGCCTGAAGGTCGATCCCTCTTTGGGCTTGACGCCCGAGATCAGTTGTAATCGCTTACTGGTGGTGATTCGCATGATGCGCCAGCAAAGCGACGGCAAATTGGTGGCCACCACCGATGATGTGCCCTTCGAGATGACCTTGTGCGCGTGAGCCCTGTGAACCCGTCTGAATCTTTCAAACCACGCCACGTGCGCTGCCCTGCCTGCTCAGGCCTGAGCCTTTACAGCCCCACCAACCCCTACCGCCCGTTTTGCAGCGCCCGCTGCAAGGGTGTGGACTTGGGGGCCTGGGCCAGCGAAGAATTCAAACTGCCCGACGACACCCCGCCCGACGAGACATTTGGGGATCCGCGACTGCAGTGAAGTGCAGCTCAGGCGTGCGTCGGCCCACTGAAGCCGCGCTCTTGGGCCAACCAAGCCAACACGGGGAGGGTGCCCGGCAACACAGGCACCACGGCCACAGGCAGCGTCTGCCAAGCGTGTGATTGCGCTTCGCGCATCTGCAAGTCGCCCTGCCAGTCCCACACCTTGCAAAAGTGCAGACGCACCAGCGCGTGCGGGTAATCAACCATCTGGGTTTTCCACAGCTGCGCGGCACCGATGGTGATGCCCAGCTCTTCTTGCAGTTCTCGGCGCAGCGCTTGCTCGACCGACTCGCCAGCCTCCAGCTTGCCACCCGGGAACTCCCAGTAGCCCGCATACACCTTGCCCTCGGGGCGCGAGGTCAGCAAAAAATGGCCGCCGGCTTGCATCAGCACACCCACCGCCACATCGACAACGGTGCGCTCGGCCTGGCCTGCACTCAGGTCTTGCCGCTCGCGCTCGCCATCGGCGACCAGCAAGCTTTGGCTCATGCGCGGTCCACGGGTCGATCGGTTTGGCGGCCCATCATGTCGCGGGCAAATTGGTAGGCCACACGGCCACTGCGCGAGCCACGCTCCAAAGCCCAGAGCAGCGCATCCGGGCGAGCAGCCTCGATTTGCGCGGGCGTGGCCCCCAAAGCACTGAGCCACTGTCCTGCGATGGTCAGGTACTCGTCTTGCGAGAAGGGATAGAAACTGATCCACAAACCAAAGCGCTCGGACAAGGAAATCTTCTCTTCAACGCCCTCACCCGGATGGACTTCGCCGTCGTCGGTGTGCTTGTAGGTGAGGTTCTCGCTCATGTACTCGGGCAGCAGGTGGCGGCGGTTGCTGGTGGCGTACACCAGCACATTGGGGGTCGAGGCCGCCACGGTGCCGTCCAGTATCGACTTGAGGGCCTTGTAGCCCGGCTCGCCGTCTTCAAAACTCAGGTCGTCGCAATAGACCATGAACTTTTCAGGGCGACCCGCCACCACTTCGATGATGTCGGGCAGGTCGGTCAGGTCTTCTTTGTCGACCTCGATCAAACGCAGCCCCTGGGGCGCGTATGTGTTCAGACAAGCCTTGATGAGCGAAGACTTGCCGGTACCACGAGCGCCGGTCAGCAGCACGTTGTTGGCCGGATGGCCATGCACAAACTGCTCGGTGTTGCGCTGCAGTTTTTCTTTTTGGTCGTCGATTTCCTTGAGGTCAGCCAGCGTCATGGCCGCCACATGGCGCACCGGCTCCAGTACGCCATGGCCTGAAGAGCGCTTGCGGTAGCGCCAGGCAATGGCCAGCGTCCAATCGGGGGCCGACAGGGGTTGGGGCAAGACCGATTCGATGCGGTCCACCAATTGGCTGACTTTGGCCAGCAGTTGGTCCAAAGCAGATGAAGCAGGAGAGTTCATGAACGGTAATCCGCGTTGATGGTGACGTAATCGTGGCTCAGATCGCAGGTCCACACGGTGTCGCTGGCCGTGCCACGGCCCAGGCCCACGCGCACGGTGATTTCGCTGCCCTTCATGACACGCTGGCCGTCTTCTTCGCGGTATTCGGCGCGGCGACCACCTTGCGAGACCACGTGCACCTCGTCCAGGTGCAGCTCGATCAGGCCTTGGTCCAAATCATCGATGCCCGCATAACCCACGGCGGCCAGAATACGGCCCAGGTTCGGGTCGCTGGCAAAAAAAGCAGTTTTGACCAGCGGAGAATGCGCGATCGCATAAGCCACTTGGCGGCATTCCTCTTCCGTCCGGCCGCCTTCGATTTGCACGGTGATGAATTTGGTGGCACCCTCACCATCGCGCACGATGGCATGCGCCAGCTGGCGGGCCACTCGCATCAAGCCCTTCACCAAGGCCTGACCGTCAGCACTGTCCAAAGAGATGATCGGCGCGTGACCCGCCTTGTGGGTGGCGATGAGCATGAAGGAATCGTTGGTCGATGTGTCGCCATCGATGGTGATGCGGTTGAAGGAACCATCGGCCAGGCGCTTGGCCAGCTCGGGCAACAAGGCCGGAGCGATACAGGCATCGGTGGCCACAAAACCCAGCATGGTGGCCATGTTGGGACGGATCATGCCTGCGCCTTTGCTGATGCCGGTGATGCTGACGGTTTTGCCGCCCACTTGCACCTGCACGCTGGCCGCTTTGGGCACGGTGTCGGTGGTCATGATGCCTTCGGCCGCCATGGCCCAATGGGCAGCTTGCGCGTCGGCCAGCGCAGCAGGCAGGCCCGCCACAATGCGGTCGACTGGCAGCGGCTCCATGATCACGCCCGTCGAAAATGGCAGCACTTGCGCGGGCTTGCAGTGCAGCAAACCGGCCAGGGCCTCACAGGTTTGCCGAGCGTGGGCCAGGCCTGGTGCCCCCGTGCCCGCGTTCGCATTGCCGGTGTTGATGACCAAGGCGCGCACCGCGCTGCCAGCGGCCAAGTGCTCGCGGCAAACCTGGACAGGTGCGGCACAAAAACGGTTACGGGTGAACACGCCTGCCACGCTGGCGCCTTCGTCCAGCAAAAACACCGTGAGGTCTTTTCGGTTGGCCTTGCGCACGCCTGCTTCGGCGATGCCGATGCGTACGCCCGCGATGGGGCTCAGTTGCGAGGGGTCCAGTGGGGGCAAATTCACGGGCATAAACTTCTTTCAAGAAATCAATCGGTATAGAGCTGGCACAAGGACAAAACGGGCCGAAGCCCGTTTCATTCGCTCAGCCTTTTCAAGCCAGTTTGCCGTGGCATTGCTTGTATTTTTTACCACTGCCACAAGGGCAAGGCTCGTTGCGCCCAACCTGGCCCCAGGTGCTGGCCAAATCGGCCAGCCCACCTGCTGCCGCAGCAGCTGCGGCAGCCTGCACTTGTGGCTGGCCTGTTTCATCCGGAGCGCTGTAAGTCACATTGCTGATCTGCTCAGCCCTCTCCTCAATGGCTAGGGCAGCTTGCTGTATTTGGTCGCCCGAATCGATGCGCACCGTCATCAAAGTCTTGGTGACTTCATTTTTGACGGCGTCGAGCAATTGGCCAAACAACTCAAAGGCTTCACGCTTGTATTCCTGCTTGGGTTGCTTTTGCGCATAGCCGCGCAGGTGAATGCCCTGGCGCAGGTAGTCCAAGGCGCTCAAGTGTTCGCGCCAGTGGGTGTCAATGCTCTGCAACAAAATCATGCGTTCAAAGGAGACGAAACTCTCGGCCCCCAATTGGTCGAGCTTGGCCTGAAACTGTGCATGGGCAGCGTTCACGACCGTCTCCACCATGTCTTCGTCCGAAATAGCGCTGGAGGCTTGAACCTGACCTTGCAAGTCCAGCGTCATGTTCCACTCTTCAGTCAGCACTTTCTCCAGACCAGGCAGATCCCACTGCTCTTCCACAGATTCGGCTGGCACATGCTGGCGCACCAGATCGGTAAAGCACCCTTCGCGCAGGGCCGTGATCTGGGCATGCATGTCATGGGCATCCAGAATGTCGTTGCGCTGCTGGTAAATCACCTTGCGCTGGTCATTGGACACGTCGTCGTATTCGAGCAGCTGCTTACGGACGTCAAAGTTGCGCGCCTCCACCTTACGCTGGGCACTTTCAATGCTGCGGGTAACGATTCCCGCTTCGATCGCCTCGCCCTCGGGCATCTTCAGCCGGTCCATGATGGAACGCACACGGTCACCCGCAAAAATGCGCATCAACGGGTCGTCCAGGCTCAGGTAAAAACGCGAAGAACCGGGGTCGCCTTGGCGGCCCGAACGGCCGCGCAACTGATTGTCGATGCGACGCGACTCATGTCGCTCAGTGGCGATGATGCGCAATCCGCCCAAGGACTTGACCTGCTCATGTACGGCTTTCCACTGCTCACGTAACTGGGTCACTTTTTCATGGCGGATCCCCTCTGAAAGGTTCGCATCTTCTTCAATGGCTTGAACGTCTTTTTCAATGTTTCCGCCGAGCACGATGTCGGTGCCACGACCGGCCATGTTGGTGGCAATCGTGATCATTCCGGGTCGTCCGGCCTGGGCCACGATGTCCGCCTCGCGGGCATGCTGTTTAGCGTTGAGCACCTGGTGTGGCAGCTTTTGCTGCGTCAGCAGTTGAGCAATCAGCTCCGAGTTTTCGATCGAAGTGGTGCCCACCAGCACCGGCTGGCCTCGCTCAAAGCATTCGCGGATGTCCGCAATGGCCGCGGTGTAACGTTCTTGGGAGGTTTTGTAAACCCGATCCAGCTGGTCTTCACGTTGGCTCTTGCGGTGCGGTGGAATCACCATGGTCTCCAGACCATAGATTTCCTGGAACTCATAAGCCTCTGTATCGGCCGTGCCCGTCATGCCGCCGATTTTGTTGTACAAGCGAAAATAGTTCTGGAAGGTGATGGAGGCCAGCGTCTGGTTTTCAGCCTGGATTTGCACGCCCTCTTTGGCTTCCACCGCCTGATGCAAGCCATCACTCCAGCGGCGGCCTGTCATCAGACGGCCAGTGAATTCGTCGACGATGATGATCTCGCCTTCCTGCACCACATAGTGCTGATCGCGGTGGTAGAGATGCCGGGCACGCAAAGCAGCGCTCAAGTGGTGCATCAGCGTGATGTTGGCCGGATCGTAAAGGCTCGTGCCTGCTGGGATCAATCCCATTTGTGCGAGTACGGCTTCGGCTTTTTCATGGCCGTCTTCGGTCAAGAAGACCTGGTGCGATTTTTCATCGACCGTGAAGTCGCCGGGTGTGATGATGCCCTCGCCCGTGCGAGGGTCGGCCTCCCCTTCTTGGCGGGTGAGCAGCGGCACGACCTGGTTCATCGCCAAGTAAGTGGCCGTGTGGTCTTCCGCCTGCCCACTGATGATCAAGGGCGTACGGGCCTCGTCGATCAAGATCGAGTCAACCTCGTCCACGATGGCGTAGTTCAGCGGTCGCTGCACACGGTCATGGGCTTCGTAAACCATGTTGTCACGCAAATAATCGAAACCGTATTCATTGTTCGTGCCGTAGGTGATGTCAGCGTTGTAAGCGGCTTGCTTATCCTCTCGCGGCAGTTGTGGCAAATTAATACCCACCTTGAGCCCCAAGAAGTTGTAGAGCTTGCCCATCCAAGTGGCGTCACGGCTGGCCAAGTAGTCGTTCACCGTGACCACATGCACGCCCTTGCCTGCGATGGCGTTGAGGTAGGCCGGCAGCGTGGAGGTCAGGGTTTTGCCCTCGCCCGTGCCCATCTCGGCAATCTTACCGTTGTGCAAGGCGATGCCACCGGCGAGCTGCACATCGAAGTGGCGCATCTTCATGACCCGCTTGGAGCCCTCTCGCACCACGGCAAAAGCCTCGGGTAACAAGGCATCCAGGCTCTCACCAGCGGCAGCACGATCGCGGAAATTTTGCGTTTTGGCCTTCAGCTCATCATCGCTCAGGCTTTCGAGTCCAGCCTCCATGGCGTTGATACGCTCGACGGTTTTGCGGTATTGCTTGAGCAAGCGGTCGTTGCGACTGCCGAAAATCTTGGTGAGGAATGGGATGGCCATGTCAATTAGATCCACTTTCAGCACAGAGGCTGAAAAACAGACCGTCTATCCTGTCTGGTTAAAAGTTTCATGAATTCCGGGATCGCCAAGCACATCACCTGGCCAACCCGACAGGTCACCCTAAAGCAACCTGCATAACCGGATGATTTTAGCCGCTTGATTAGCCCTGCGCGAAAGCCTTTTCAAGGCACTTGGCCAAACACTCAAGCCTTGCCGGATAATCGAGTTTCAAGACAAACCATGCAAAGACGCCACCAAGCCATTCCCCTGCAACAAGCTGCTCAGGAGTCCCCCACCTTTTCACTGCTGATGGGACGGGTGCGCGATTCGTCCGAACGCCTGCAAGCCATACGCAGTTTGCTACCTGCGCCTTTGAGAGCCGGTATCCAGGCCGGCCCCATTGAGGATGGGACTTGGTGTTTGCTGGTGAGCTCGAACGCCGTGGCCGCCAAGCTGCGTCAATTGCTCCCCGCCTTGCAAGCACACCTCAACGTCCAAGGTTTGGGTGTGTCTTCGATCCGCATCAAAGTGCAAAGCCGCTGAGGCCCCAACGATTAAAGCAGCAGATTTTCGACACAAAAAAGCCCTGACTTTTGAAGGTCAGGGCTGAAGTTTTGGTGCCGCTTGTCGGATTCGAACTGACGACCTACCGCTTACAAGGCGGGTGCTCTACCAACTGAGCTAAAGCGGCACGGGCTGAATTTTAACGTGCTCCGGGGCTGACTTTGCACAAGCCTGCAATTTTTTATTTGATCCGCTTGAGTGTGGGTCTGCCAGGGCTGGGAGCTGCGGGCTTGTCTTCGCTGTCGGTACTTGCAAGCGACGGACCCTCGACCGAGGACAAAGTGGCAGGAGGCTCTTCTTCATCGCTCACAGGAAAAGCCATACCCTGTCCATTTTCGCGGGCATAGATGGCCATGACCCGGTGGATAGGCACCATGATTTCACGAGGCTTGCCACCAAAGCGGGCTTTGAACTCGATGAAGTCGTTGCCCAGCTTCAATGAACTGGTGGCGTCCATGCTGACGTTCAGCACGATCTCGCCACCTTGCACGTATTCACGCGGCACCTGCACCGAGTTGTCCACTTTCACGGCGACATAGGGTGTGAAGCCGTTTTCGGAACACCAGTCATACAAGGCGCGTATCAGATAAGGCCTGGTTGATGGCAGTTCGGTGTTGCTGATCATGCGTTGTCCTCCATCGACATTGTTCTGCCGAAAACACCCGGTGTTATTTGCGCATGACCTTTTCGGAGGGCGTCAGGGCTTCGATGTAGGCGGGGCGCGAAAAAATGCGCTCGGCGTACTTGAGCAACGGGGCTGCATTCTTGCTGAGTTCGATACCGTAGTAGTCCAAACGCCATAGCAAAGGGGCAATGGCGACGTCCAGCATGGAGAAGTTGTCGCCCAGCATGAACTTGTTTTTCAGAAACACCGGCGCCAACTGGGTCAGGCGGTCGCGGATGTGCGAGCGGGCTTTTTCCAACGCCTTGTCGTTGCCTTTGAGGGCACGGTTTTCCAAGGTCAGCACATGGGTGAACAGTTCTTTTTCGAAGTTGAGCAAGAACAAACGCACCCGGGCACGGTCCACCGGGTCGCCGGGCATCAACTGGGGATGCGGAAAGCGCTCGTCGATGTACTCGTTGATGATGTTCGACTCGTACAGGATCAAGTCACGTTCAACCAGAATCGGCACCTGTCCGTAAGGGTTCATCACGTTGATGTCTTCTTGTTTGTTGTACAAGTCTACGTCACGGATCTCAAAGTCCATGCCCTTTTCAAACAGCACAAAACGGCAGCGGTGTGAAAAAGGGCAAGTCGTTCCGGAATAAAGCACCATCATGGCGGAGGCTCCTCAAAAAATCAAAAAGAGTGGGAGGCCCTCAAGGCCTGCCACTCCAAAGAACCCGGCCGTAGGGCCAGGTGAAAGATCAATTACTTGATGTCTTTCCAATACGCGGCATTCAAACGCCAGGCAATGAAGGTGAAGAAGGACAAGAAAATCAGGACCCATACCCCAATGCGCACACGGGTGTTTTGAGCGGGCTCGGCCATCCACTGCATGTAACCCACCAGGTCACCAATAGCCTGGTCGTATTGCAAAGGCGTCAGGGTACCGGGCTTGACTTGCTTCCAGCCAGAGAAGGTTTGGACTTTATGACCATGCTCTTCTTTTTCCACATAAACGGGCTCACGCTCGCCTTGCAATTCCCACAGCGGGTTGGGCATACCCACGTTGGGCATGGCCAAGTTGTTCCAACCTGTGGGCTTCGTCGAATCACGGTAATACGTGCGCAAATAAGTATAGAGGTAGTCTGCACCTGAACCACCGGGGCCTGAACGCGAGCGAGCCATCAACGTCAAGTCGGGTGGATTCTTGCCGAACCAATCTTTGGCCAACACAGGGTCCACGGCCACTTTCATGTTGTCACCAACGCGGTCGGTAGCAAACATCAAGTTGTCCTTGATCTGCTGATCGGTCAAACCGATGTCTTTGAGTCGGTTGTACCGCATGTAAGCCGCGGAGTGGCAATTGAGACAGTAGTTCACAAACAGCTTGGCGCCGTTTTGCAAAGCTGCCAAGTCGTTGGTTTTGTGAGGGGCCTTGTCCCAGGCAATGCCACCACCAGCGGCATGGGCTCCTGAGAGGAGGCCCAGGGCCATCACAAAGCCCAATGCGAGTTTCTTGAGGTTTTTCATGTTCTTGACTCTCCGGGGTCTCAGTGAGGCGTAAAGGTCACGCGGTCAGGCACTTGCTTGAACGTGCCCAGCTTGCTCCACCAAGGCATCAACAGGAAGAAGCCGAAATAGAACAGGGTACCCACTTGGGACACGCGCTCACCGATGGGCGATGGCGGCTTGACACCCAAGTAGCCCAGGATCAAGAAGTTGATCACAAACACTGCGTAGACATATTTGTGCCAGTCAGGACGGTAGCGGATCGACTTGACAGGGCTGTAGTCCAGCCAAGGCAAGAAAAACAAAATGATCACCGCAGCGCCCATGACCACCACGCCCCAGAACTTGGCGTCAATGGACAAAAGCAATACACAAATCACAATGCTTGCACTCACCAAACCGCCTTTGAGCAATGCAGGCAGTTTGCCCTTGGCCACTGCCAAGAACGCGCCCACCACCACACACAACACCAACACATACATCATCTCTGTCGTGATGGCACGCAGCATGGAATAGAAAGGGGTGAAGTACCAGACCGGTGCAATGTGCAAAGGCGTGGTCAGCGGGTCTGCCGGAATGAAGTTGTTGTACTCCAGGAAATAACCACCGAATTCAGGCGCAAAGAACACGATCGCCGTGAACGCCATCAAGAAAACGCTGACTGAAAAAATGTCATGTACGGTGTAGTAAGGGTGGAATGGGATGCCATCTAAAGGGTTACCTTTGGCGTCCTTGGGCGCATCTGCAGCCTTGATTTCAACGCCATCGGGGTTGTTGGAGCCCACTTCGTGCAGCGCAATGATGTGCGCCACCACCAAGCCGAGCAGCACCAAGGGCACGGCAATCACGTGGAAGCTGAAGAACCGGTTCAAGGTGGCATCGCCTACCACGAAGTCACCGCGGATCAGCAAAGCCAAGTCTGGGCCGATCACTGGCACAGCCGAGAACAGGTTCACGATCACCTGGGCGCCCCAGTAGGACATCTGGCCCCAGGGCAGCAAGTAACCCATGAAAGCCTCGGCCATGAGCACCAAGAAAATGGCGCAACCGAAGATCCAGACCAGTTCGCGCGGCTTGCGGTACGAGCCGTACATCAAACCCCGGAACATGTGCAGGTACACCACGATGAAGAACGCAGATGCGCCTGTCGAATGCATGTAGCGGATCAACCAGCCCCAGGGCACATCGCGCATGATGTACTCGACCGAGGCGAACGCCAGTGCTGCATCTGGCTTGTAATGCATGACCAAAAAGATACCGGTCACGATCTGAATCACCAACACCAACAGCGACAGCGCACCAAACACATACCAGATGTTGAGGTTTTTAGACGCGTAATACTCAGACAAATGGTCCTTGTACAGCTTGGATGCTGGAAAACGGTTGTCCACCCAATTGAGCAGTTTTTCGCCAGCGGGGGCGTTCGGAGAAATTTCTTTGAATTGAGCCATGTTGTTCTCCATCAAGCCTTCTTGTCTTCACCAATGATCAGCTTGGTGTCAGACAGGTACATGTGAGGCGGCACTTCGAGGTTGTCAGGTGCAGGCTTGTTCTTGAAAACGCGGCCGGCCAGGTCAAAGGTAGAGCCATGGCAGGCGCAAAGGAAGCCGCCATTCCAGTCATCAGGCAGTGAAGGCTGAGGGCCTGCGGCGAACTTATCGGCTGGCGAACAACCCAAGTGGGTGCAAATGCCTACAGCCACCATGATTTCGGGCTTGATCGAGCGATGGCTGTTCTTGGCATATTCAGGCGTAGGGTACGCTGTGCGATTCGATGCCGGATCGGCCAGTTGGCCTTCAATTTTTTTCAGCGATTCGAGTTGCTCAGGGGAGCGCTTCATGATCCACACGGGTTTTCCGCGCCATTCGACCGTGAGCTTTTCGCCCGGGTTCAAAGCGGAAATGTCCACCTCGACGGCCGCACCGGCCGCCTTGGCCCGTTCGGAAGGTTGGAAGCTGCTGACGAAGGGGGTGGCCACAAAGCCAGCGCCTACGGCACCTGCGCAAGTGGAGGCAATCAGCCAGGTCCGCTTGCTGTTGTCGACTGGGGTGTCACTCATGGGAATCCTCTAGCGAGTCGTTATCAGGGTTAACCTGAGATTGTAGCGGAGTGAAACAAACAACCGACTGACAGGCATACAAGCTTCCTGCTGACTGGGGCATAATCACCATCACCTTCTTTTTTTGGATGTTTAAGATGTCATTTTTTCAAGAATTCAAATCTTTTGCGCTGAAAGGCAACGTCATGGACCTGGCGGTGGGCGTGATCATCGGGGCGGCCTTTGGCAAAATTGTCGATTCCTTGGTGGCCGATCTGATCATGCCTTTTGTGAGCTTGGTGTTTGGTGGTCTCGACTTCGCCAACTACTACCTGCCGCTGGCCGGTCAAGCGGCCAGCTTGCCATTGACAGAGGCCAAAAAGCTGGGGGCCGTTTTTGCCTATGGCAGTTTCCTCACAGTCGCTTTGAACTTCATCATTTTGGCTTTGGTGATTTTTGTCATGGTGCGACAGATCAACCGCCTCAAAGCCAGTGAACCCGCCCCTGCCGCACCGGAAGCCGCCTCCATCCCGCCTGAAGACGTGTTGCTGCTGCGTGAAATCCGCGACAGTCTGAAAACCAAGGCCTGAACCTTCCGGGCTCAGGCATCGCCTTGGGCCTTGCCTGCCACCAACTGACGCGCCATGCGGATGGCCTGGACCATGCTGCTGGCGTCTGCCAATCCTTGTCCAGCCACATCCATGGCTGTGCCGTGGTCCGGGCTGGTCCTGATCAGGGGAAGGCCCAGGGTCACGTTCACCCCCTGCTCTACCCCCATGTACTTCACGGGGATCAAACCCTGGTCGTGGTACATGGCCACCACCACATCGAATTCTCGCTGAATGCCCGGTTTTTGGCGCGCCCGCATGAAGACGGTGTCGGGTGCATAGGGGCCGTGCACATCCAGCCCCTCTTGGCGTGCCCGGGACATGGCGGGCTGCAAGACCTCGATTTCTTCCCGTCCAAACAAGCCCCCCTCGCCCGCGTGGGGGTTGACACCCGCCACCGCGATGCGTGGACTGCGACCCAGCAAAGCTGACAAAGACGTGTGGGTGATGCGCAAGGTCTCCAGAACCCGGTCCACGGTGATGGCGTCGAGCGCCTCGCGCAAGGACACATGGATGCTGACCAGCACCGTGCGCAACTCGTCGTTGGCCAGCATCATGCGCACGGGCATTTGCGCGAGCGTCACCCCCGCATGCCGGGCCGCCTCGGCCTGCAGCAACTCGGTATGGCCCGGGTATTGGTCGTAGGGTGCGCCTGCAGCGTGCAAGGCTTCCTTGTGCAAGGGGGCGGTGACCAGCGCGGCCACCTCGTCCCGCAAGGCCGCACGCGTGGCCCAGAGCACGGCCTCGCCTGCCAATTGTCCGGCCCGGGCATCAATCAGACCCCAGGGCAAAACCGGGGCCACGGGCCCGACCTGCCACACAGGCAAGCAGCGCGGCGGCAACTGCAGGGCTTGCGCAGGTGACTCGATGCTGCACACCGGAAAGCTGGGCCCTTTGTGCACCAAGGCCATGGCGCGGCGCATCAGTCCCACATCACCCGCCACAAAGCAGCCCTGGGTCACTTCAGGCGCAATGCACCATGCCCGGGCGATGATTTCGGGGCCAATGCCACAGGGGTCACCGGGTGTGATGGCGATGGGGCGGGTCAGCTCAGGCAGGTTCATGGTGGAAAGGGGGGCATCAGCCTGGGTTATCGATCTCGATGAAACGGTGCGCGATGCCCAGCGCCTGCGCCACATGCGCGCCCAAGGCAGGTGCGCCATAGCGCTCGGTGGCATGGTGGCCACAGGCCAAAAAAGCGACACCGGTTTCACGCGCCAGATGGGCTTGAGGCTCGGAAATTTCGCCGGTGATGAAAGCGTCCACACCTTGTGCAATGGCTGACTCGAAGTAACTCTGTGCACCGCCCGTACACCAGGCCACCCGTCGAACAGGCCGATCGGAATCGCCCACACAGGTCACTGGCCGAGCCAACACGGCTGCGACATGCTCAGCAAGGGCCTGTGGCCCTGCCCAAGTCTGTGTGCCCGCCCCGACAAAACCCAGGTCTTGTTCGCCAAATCGGCCATCGGCCAGCAAGCCGAGCACGCGGGCCAGTTGGGCGTTGTTGCCCAGTTCAGGGTGAGCGTCCAGCGGAAGGTGGTAAGCAAACAAGTGCATGCCATGCGCCAACAGCAATCGCAAACGCTCACGCATCCAGCCCGTGATGCGCCCGTCTTGGCCACGCCAGAACAAACCGTGGTGCACCACGATGGCGTCGGCTTGAGCGTCAATGGCCGCTTCGATCAGGGCGCGGCTGGCAGTGACACCGCTGACCAGCAGCCGCACCTCGCGGTCGCCTTCGACTTGCAGTCCGTTGGGACCGTAATCGCGGAACTTTTCGGGTTGGAGCAAGGCATCAAAAGCCTGGCCCAGGGTTTTGGCATTGGTCATTATCAAAGCTTTGACTTGGCTTAAATGCGCCATTGTGGCTCAGGTCGGACAGGGTCACGTCCTTGCGTCTGTGCTGGTTGATGCGCACAGTTTGAAGTGCGGCTCATCCGAATCAAGGACAATCTGCAACCATGAAACGTTATTGGCTTTTATTCTCTCAATGGGTGACCGTTGTGTTGGCCATCTGGTTTGTGGTGGCCACGCTCCAGCCTGAATGGTTGCGCGGTGCCCAACGCTCTGTAGATGGCATGACTTTGCTGCAAGCACCTGCGGCTGTCAGCGGCAACCGCCCCGTCGGCAGTCTGAGCGCGCCAGCGCAAAAAGCCTCCCCAGCGGTGGTGAGCATCAACACCCGCCAAGGCAAAAGCCAAAACCCGCATGGGCAAGACCCATGGTTCCGGTTTTTCTACGGCGAACAGGAAGAGCAGAACCCGGGTGGCCTGGGCAGCGGCGTGATCGTCAGCGCCGAGGGTCACATCCTGACCAACAACCACGTCATCGAAGATGCCGACAACATTGAAGTGGTGCTCAGCGATGGCCGCAAGACGCTGGCCAAAGTGATCGGCACTGACCCGGACACCGATCTGGCTTTGCTGAAAATCTCCCTGGACAAACTGCCCGTGATCGTTTTGGGTCAGCTGCAAGACCTGCAAGTGGGCGATGTGGTGCTGGCCATTGGCAATCCCTTTGGCGTGGGCCAAACCGTGACCTCGGGCATCGTCAGCGCCCTGGGCCGCAGCCAATTGGGCATCAACACTTTTGAAAACTTCATCCAGACCGATGCCGCCATCAACCCGGGCAACTCCGGCGGGGCGCTGGTCGATGTGAATGGCCACCTGATGGGCATCAACACCGCCATTTACTCCCGCTCAGGTGGCAGCATGGGCATTGGCTTTGCCATCCCGATATCGACGGCCAAACAAGTCATGCAAGACTTGCTGCAAAACGGCAAGGTCGTCCGGGGCTGGATCGGGGTGGAGCCACAAGACATGTCGCCGGAACTGGCCGATAGCTTCAAGCTGCCCCCTTTGAAGACCAATCAAAGCCAACAGGGGGTCGTCATCACGGGCGTGCTGCAAAACGGCCCGGCAGCCAAAGCCGGGGTGCGCCCCGGGGACGTGATCCTGCAAGTGGCCAAGCAACCAGTGGGCAGTGTGTCCGACCTGCTCAACCAGGTCGCCAGCCTGAAGCCCGGCGAGCCTGCCGAGGTGCTGATATGGCGTCAACAAGCCCCACTGTCCTTGCGCCTCACCCCTGCGGAAAGGCCCTCCCCAAAAAGGAAAGCGCCTTGAAAGCCATCCAAGCTTTTGAGAAAGCATGAAAAAAGGGCCTGGCGGCCCTTTTTTCGTTCAACATCCAAATACGCTCATCAGCTGCCACCAACAGCCGCATCCGCATCCGGGGCCTGGGTGTGCTTGATGAAAATTTGTGCGGCCCAGATGCCCAACTCGTAGAGCAAGCACATCGGAATGGCCAGTGCCAGCTGCGACACCACATCGGGCGGCGTGACCACTGCGGCAATCACAAAAGCCAGGACCACGAAGTAGCCCCTGAAATCTTTGAGTTTTTGCACAGTGACCACGCCCATGCGGGCCAACACCACCACGGCCACGGGCACTTCAAAAGCCAGACCAAAGGCCAAGAACATGGACAACACGAAACTCAAATAAGCCTCGATGTCAGGCGCAGCGGTGATGCTTTTGGGGGCGAAGCTCTGAATGAAGCTGAACACCTGACCGAACACAAAGAAATAACAAAAAGCCACCCCGATGAAAAACAGCAGCGTGCTCGAAACCACCAAAGGCATGACCAGCTTTTTCTCATGGCTGTAAAGACCAGGAGCAATAAAGGCCCAGACTTGGTACAAAACCACCGGTAATGCAATGAGGAAGGCACTCATCAGCAAAATCTTCAGCGGCACCATGAAAGGCGAAATCACCGACGTCGCGATCAAGGTGGCACCTTTGGGCAGATGCACCACCAAAGGAGCCGCCAAGATGTCATACAAGTTGCCAGGACCCGGAAAGATGGCCAAAACGGCAGCAGCCACAGCCACGGCAGCCACGGCCCACATCAACCTGTCTCGCAACTCGATCAAATGCGCCACAAAAGGTTGCTCTGAACCTTTGAGTTCGTCGTCGGGCTGGGAAGGGGTTTCAGACATTGGATGGGTCAGTCAAACGGGCGCGCAGCAAGCGCGTCAACGTCAAAAGGAATTAAGAGGCTTGGGCCGGTAACGGGCCACGCGGGCAGCACCCGACAGAGCTTTGGTGCGCACCCCAGATCGCGCTTTGTACCACTGTGGCATCGCACCCCGCTTGAGGCGCCAGTTCTTCTCGGGACGTTTGTAATAGGGCGGTGGAGGCTCGATGGCGGGTAAATCGCTGTTCAGCCCCGCCGTGGTGTCGGCCCAATCTTTTTCAAAATCTGATGCCGTGGTTTGGACGGTTTGTTCGACATCTCGAGCCGCCGTCTCCATGGTCTCTTTCATCTTTTTGAGCTCTTCGAGGTCCATGGACCGGTTGACCTCAGCCTTGACGTCTGACACATAGCGCTGTGCTTTACCCAGCAAAGCGCCCAGCGTGCGGGCCACTTTGGGCAACTTTTCGGGGCCAATGACGATCAACGCCACCACCCCGATCAGGGCCATTTTCGAAAAACTTATGTCCAGCACAGTGCAGCGTTCAGTCGTTCAACCATCAAGATTTGGTCTTGGCTTCAACGTCGATGGTGGTCTTCTCGGATTGAGCCGTGGTGGAAGCTGTGACCTGTCCGGCCACAGGTGCCGTACCCTCTTCGGGCTTGACGCCGCCTTCCTTCATGCCGTCCTTGAAGCCCTTGACCGCGCCGCCCAAGTCAGAGCCCATGTTTTTGAGTTTTTTGGTGCCAAACACCATGACCACGATCAGCAGCACGATCAGCCAGTGCCAAATGGAAAAAGTACCCATGAAAATCTCCTAAACGAGTTGATGGATTCTAAGGGCTGAAGCCCTGTCAAAAAAAACTGCCTTGATTAGACAAGGATTTGATGACAATCCCAAAATTCAGCCGCGCAGCCATGGCCGAGGACCGCCCATGATGTGCATGTGCAGGTGGTGCACTTCCTGCCCGCCCTCGGTTCCGCTGTTGATCACCGTGCGGAACCCGCCCTCCGGGTAAGGGTTGCATCCCTCCTGCGCGGCAAGCTTGGGGGCCAGGGTCATCATGTGGCCCATCAGTGCAGCGTGCTCAGGGGTCAGCTGCAACATCGAAGGGATGTGCAGTTTGGGAATCATCAAAAAATGGATGGGTGCCCAAGGGTTGATGTCGTGGAAAACGAACACATGCTCATCCTCATGCACCTTGCGCGAAGGAATCTTGCCCGCGATGATTTTGCAAAAAATACAGTGGTCGTCAGTCATGGTCTGCTCAGCTTAAAAGATCAATTCATCACGGGTCGCTGCCCGTTCAAGCGCACCATGCCCAGCACGATGCGGTACAAAAACCAAATGGAAATGGCCACCCAAGCCAGCCAGCCAGGGAAAAACATCAACAAAAACAAAGGTGCCGTGATCAAATACAGCAAAGCTGCCCAGATCACGGTGCGGATGCGGTAGCTGAAGTGCGTGGCCTCCCAGCCTGGAGCATCGCCCTTTTTCACCAAATCAATGATCAGCGCCACCACCAGCAAGGCCGGGCCCATTTGCGCCCCCGGGATCACGGCGCTGACTGCCACAATCAGGTGCAGGATGTAGCTGACCCAGCTGATGGTGTGGGTGCTGTCGTCGATGGGTTGGTCGTTCATGTCTATTCGCCCAAACGCTCACGCTCTTGCACTTTGCGCAAGGCTTTTTCTTCCAGGCCGCTCAGGCCTTCGCGGCGGGCCAGCTCATTGACCACGTCAGCGGGCGTCAGGCCATAGTGCGCCAGCGCGATCATGCTGTGGAACCACAAATCGGCCACCTCGCCCACCAGCTTGGCTTTGTCCCCGCCATGGTCCACGTCTTTGGCGGCCATCACAGTCTCGGTGGCTTCTTCGCCAATCTTCTTCAAAAAGGCGTCAGGCCCTTTGTGCAGCAAGCGGGCCACATAGCTTTTTTCTGGGTCACCGCCGTTGGAGGGTTTGCGGCTTTCGACCACGGCCGCGAGGCGGTCAAGGATGTCCTGATTGGTCATGGCATTCACTTGTAAATGGTTTCAGGGTCCTTCAAGACCGGGTCTACAGCCTGCCACTCATCGGCTTGCAGGCTCTGGAAAAAGCAACTGTGGCGGCCCGTGTGGCAGGCAATGCCCGGCTCATGCCCCAGCTGGGTCACTTTGAGCAGCACCACATCGTTGTCGCAATCGATGCGGATGTCGTGCACCGTCTGCACATGGCCCGACTCCTCGCCCTTGAACCACAGCTTGTTGCGCGAACGGCTGAAATACACCGCCCGCTTGAGTTCGGCCGTCTTTTGCAAAGCCTCTCGGTTCATCCAGGCGAACATCAGCACGTCACCGCTGTCTTTTTCTTGGGCAATGACCGGCACCAAGCCTTTGTCGTCCCATTTGATTTGATCGAGCCAGTTCATAGGGGAGTGATCTTAAGACATTGGGGCGGGAAACCTGTGTTCGTCCTCATGACGCAGCCATTGATCGACCCATCAGCGAAGTGGGCCAGCGGCTGACTTGTGCATGAACACACTGTTGGGGTCTTCCGTATACGGGCCGAACGGACCTCGACGGCTGTAGCCAAGCCGCTCATACAAAGCGATGGCCTCGGGTTGAAGGTATCCGGTTTCGAGCATGAAAAGATGGCAGCCGCGGGCCTGCGCCTGCGCTTCCAGCCATTGCAACAGCGAGCGGGCGATGCCTTGGCCCCGGTGGCTGGGCAGCGTGAACATTCTCTTGAGCTCCCCATAAGCGGGCTCGATCACGATGGCCCCACAAGCCACCGCTTGGCCCAATGAGTCGCGAGCGACTGCGAAGATGACATTGGGCTGCGACAAGGCGGCCAAGTCGATACCGTGGTGACTCTCTGCCGGATAAAGCGGCTTTTGGTACGCGTCCAACTGCTCAATGAGCGCGAGGACTTCGGGCTGGTTGGCGGGCTCTAAGGCGATCTGCATAAAGTGTTGTTCACGCGGCCTCTTGGCAGCCATGCTGCTTCACGACGCGTTCGGTGGATGCCGGGAACTTAACCAACTTGGCTGCAGGGCGACGAGGACGGACCACCAACTCACCCCCGCAGTTAGGGCACTTGCCCGCCAGCACGTTCTCTGCGCATGACGAGCAGAAGGTGCATTCGAAAGAGCAAATGCGTGCTTGCGTGGAATCGGGGGAAAGGTCTTTGTCGCAACATTCACAGCTCGGGCGCAATTGAAGCATGTTGTCATCCTCAGTTAGGTTTGTTGTCAATCACCGTGATACCCCTCAAGTCGCTCATGAAGGGTACCCGTGTGCAACTCGAACAGATTGTTGTCGAAATCGTAGAAATACAAAGAGCGCCCTTCTCCCTCCACACGCGGACGTGGGGGCTTCACCTCTACACCTGCAGCGATCAAGCGGCTTTCGTAAATCGCGAGTTCATCGTCATCAACGGCAAACGCGACATGGCGGTAGGAACGCTCGATTGGTTCACCCTGCATAAACGCCAACCAAACACCACCGAGCAGGAAAAACTTTTCGCGCGACAAGGAGAACTGACGATCTTTGCTGTCATAGACTTCCACAGCCCCAAGCGCCTGACAGAACAACGCTGCAGTGCGCTCAAGGTCACGCACGATGAAAGTGAGATGACTGATGCCTCGGATGGTCATGTGACTCCTAAGGTCGGTAATGCCGACGATGCCTCTCGAACGGTTTGTTAGTGCGACACGGCGGGAAACGGCTCATGGGCAAAGTCGATACTTCTTTTAGATGAAATAGCTGCAAACCGTTTGCACCTTGCTCCACAGGTTCGGATATGTGGTTTTGTACAGGTAAAAATTGCCATGAACCCGGTGCTCCTTCCTTGCTGCGACCTGCTTGCTCGATCAAGTGCGCGAGCGGGTTAGGTGTATGCACTATAGACTTATCACTGATAAATATTACCTCTATTAAATTCTATTTTTTATCCAATGGCATCCATTACCCTTTCGAGATGGGTGTGGCCGATGTGGAAGCGTTTTTGAATTGGCTTTACAAGCGCACGGCGATACCGCGCTCGCGCATGCGCACTTTGGCCTGCTGCACGGTGTACTCACCATAGTGAAAGATGCTCGCAGCCAAAACGGCGTCCGCACCGCCGATGCTCACACCGTCGGCCAAGTGGTCGAGGTTGCCCACGCCGCCTGATGCGATCACGGGCACACTCACCGCGTCGCTCACGGCGCGGGTCAGTTGCAGGTCAAAGCCGCTTTTGGTGCCGTCGCGGTCCATGCTGGTGAGCAAGATTTCGCCTGCGCCGTACTCGGCCATTTGGCTGGCCCAGGCCACCGCATCCAAGCCCACGTTTTTGCGGCCGCCGTGGCTGTAAACGTCCCAGCCGGGGCCCATGGGCAGACCGTGGGTGCCGATGCGCTGCTCGTCTTCGGGTGTGCGGCGCTTGGCGTCGATGGCCACCACGATGCATTGCGCGCCGTATTTGGCAGACGCTTCGCGGATGACTTGCGGGTTGGCAATGGCGGCCGAGTTGAAGCTGGTTTTGTCGGCCCCGGCGTTGAGCAATCGGCGCACGTCTTCCACGGTGCGTACACCGCCGCCCACGGTGAGCGGAATGAAGACCTGGCTGGCTACGGCTTCGATGATGTGCAGGATCACGTCGCGCCCGTCGCTGGTGGCGGTGATGTCCAAAAACGTGAGTTCGTCGGCCCCCTGCTCGTTGTAGCGGGCCGCGATTTCGACCGGGTCGCCGGCGTCGCGCAGTTCGACAAAGTTGACGCCCTTGACCACGCGACCGCCGGTCACGTCAAGGCAAGGGATGATGCGTTTGGCGAGCATGAGGACTTCTCTGGTTGAATGGGTTCAGGGTTTCAGCACTTGCAAGCGCTGCCAGCCCGCCCAGCGCCCGCCTACAGGCAAGGTGATGGGTTCGTAGACCTGCGCGGCTTCGACGCACAGCATCTGACGCCAGCCGTCATCGGGCATGTCGGCCAGGCGCTTGCACAGGTCTTGTGCGGGGTTCCAGACCACGGTGTTGGCCCAGCTGGGGCTTTGGCTAATCTGCAAGGTTTCGTTGAGCGTCATGGGCTTTGGCCCGGCTTCGTAGACGCGGTCAAATTCGGCGGCGAAGCGGATCGAGTCGGCAGCGGGCGCATGGGTGTCGGTCAGCGAATCCCATTCGGGTTGACCACCCAAGCCCTGCAACGTGGCCTGCGTCACGTCGGGCACGGCCAAATAGGTGTGCAGTGCGCCAGAGAATGCCAGCGCTTGGGTGTCTGTGTTGTGCACGTCCAGCGTCAGTTGCAAGGCATCCGGGCTCAGGTCTATGTGCAGCGCCAAGGCAAAGGCTTGGGGCCACCAGGCGCGGGTTTGGGCCTTGTCCTTCAAGCGCAGCGTGAGGCGGGCATGCTCGGCACCCAGTTCAGGCGCATCGGCCTGCCAAGCCACGTTGCGGGCAAAACCGTGTTTGGGCAGGTGATCGGCCATAGGGCCGCGCTGGTTGAACTGCGGAAAGCACACCGGCACACCACCCCGAATGGCGGCATTGCCGTCCAAAATGCTTTGGGGGCTGAGGTACAGGCGCTCTTGCCCGCCCGACATCCAAGACAGCACATGCGCGCCGTGCAGCGCCACCCGCAAGCGGTCGCCTTGAGGCAGGGTCAATTCGCGAGCGGGCAGACCCGCGAACGCGGTGTCGCGACAAGTGGCCTGAGCGCTCATGTGCAATCGCGAGGGGATGGATCAGCCGTTGAGTTCGTCGGCGCGTTGTTGCGCCAGCGCGAAGTCCAAGTCGCCCGAATACACGGCGCGGCCGCAGATCACGCCTTCCACGCCTTCGTCTTCCACGGCGCACAGCTGCTCAATGTCGGCCATGTTGGACAGGCCGCCCGAAGCGATCACGGGAATCGTCAGGGCTTGGGCCAGCTTCACGGTGGCCTCGATGTTGATGCCGCTGAGCATGCCGTCACGGCCAATGTCGGTGTAAATGATGGACTCCACGCCCCAGTCTTCGAACTTCTTGGCCAGGTCCACCACTTCGTGGCCGGTGAGCTTGCTCCAGCCGTCGGTGGCGACTTTGCCGTCTTTGGCGTCCAGGCCGACGATGATGTGGCCGCCAAAGGCGGTGCAGGCGTCTTTCAAAAAGCCGGGGTTCTTGACGGCGGCGGTGCCGATGATGACGTAGCGCAGGCCGCTGTCGATGTACTTTTCAATCGTGTCCAGATCGCGGATGCCACCGCCCAGCTGCACCGGGATGTCGTCGCCCACAGCCTTGAGGATGGACTTGATGGCCCCGAAGTTTTGCGGCTTGCCCGCGAAAGCCCCATTCAGATCCACCAGGTGCAGACGCCGTGCGCCTTTTTCAAGCCAGGTGCGGGCCATGGCGGCGGGGTCTTCACCGAAGGTCGTGGCTTGGTCCATATCGCCCTGTTTGAGGCGAACGCAGTGGCCGTCTTTGAGGTCAATGGCGGGGATCAGAATCATGGCGGGTTCAAAAGCAGTGGAGAGAAAGAAGCGGCAGTGAAAACTTCTCAAGGCTGCCAGTGGAGGAAATTGCGGAACAAGGCCAAGCCTTGGGCCGCGCTTTTTTCGGGGTGAAACTGGGTGGCAAATATGTTGTCACGGGCAATGGCGCAAGCAAAGCGGCCACCGTAATCGGTCTGGGCCGCGCTGTGCGCCGGGTTGGCCACCTGGGCATAGAAGCTGTGCACAAAATAATACCAGCTGCCGTCTTCCACGCCCTGCCACAGGGCATGCACTGGTTTGTCTTGCCAAACCTGGTTCCAGCCCATTTGTGGCACTTTGTAGCGGGTGCCGTCGGGCTGGATGCGCCCCGCCAGCTCGAACTTGACCACGCGGCCGGGGATCAAGCCAAGACCGGGCGTGTCACCCTCGTCGCTGTGGTCCAGCAGCATCTGCATGCCCACGCACACACCAAACAAGGGTTTGCTGGCTGCCGCTTCAAGCACGGCGTCCAGCAAACCCGACTCGCGCAGCTCACGCATGCAGTCGGGCATGGCGCCCTGCCCTGGCAACACCACGCGGTGTGCGTCGCGCACCACTTGCGGGTCAGACGTCACAGTCACTTCGGCATGGTCCACGCTGGAGGCGGCGTGCATGACGGCCTGAGCCACACTGCGCAGGTTGCCCATGCCGTAGTCCACGACGGCGACGCGGTTGACGCTCATGTCAGAGGCTGCCTTTGGTGGAAGGGATCACACCCGCCGAGCGGGGATCAAGTTCGAGCGCGGCACGCACGGCGCGAGCGAAGGCCTTGAAGATGGTTTCGCACTGGTGGTGTGCGTTGTGGCCCTTGAGGTTGTCGATGTGCAGCGTGCACAGCGCGTGGTTCACAAAGCCTTGGAAGAACTCGTAAATCAACTGGGTGTCGAGCGCGCCCAAGGAACCCGAGGTGAATGTCACGTCCATGTGCAAGCCGGGGCGACCGGAAAAATCCACCACCACGCGGCTCAGCGCTTCATCAAGCGGCACATAGGCGTGGCCATAGCGGCGGATGCCTTTTTTGTCACCCATGGCTTGCGCAAAGGCTTGCCCCAAGGTGATGCCAATGTCTTCCACCGTGTGGTGGCCGTCGATGTGCAAGTCACCTTCGCAGGCAATGTCCAGATCGATCAAGCCGTGACGGGCGATTTGGTCCAGCATGTGGTCCAGAAAACCGATGCCCGAAGCCAGCTTGGCTTGGCCCGTGCCGTCCAGGTTGAGGGCGACGCGGATGTTCGTCTCGGCGGTCTTGCGTGTGACGGCAGCGGTGCGGTTCATAAGGAAGCTTTCAGAGCGGCGATGAGTTGGTCGTTTTCTGCGGCGGTGCCCACCGTCAGACGCAAGCAGTTGGCCAGCAATGGGTGCATTTTAGAAATGTTCTTGATCAGGACTTTGTGGGCCTTCAGACCGTCAAAAGTTTTGGCCGCATCGGGCACGCGGGCCAAGATCATGTTGGCTTCGCTCGGAAAGGGCGTGACGCCAGGCATGGTGGCCAGTTCCGCGAGCAAACGGGCTCGCTGAGCGCGCAGGTCTTGGGCCTGAACAGCAAACACATCGTTGTGTTCCAACGCAAACAAAGCACACTCGCAGTTGAGCACGCTGATGTTGTAGGGCGGGCGCACCTTGTCGACCTCGGCCACCAACGCCTTGGGGCCGATCATGTAGCCCAGACGCACACCGGCCAAGCCAAACTTGCTGAGCGTGCGCATGAGCAAGACGTGCGAATGCCGCGCGATGCGGTCGATGTAGTTGCGGCTGGCGAAGGGCTGGTAAGCCTCGTCCATGATGACCAAACCGCCTTGTGCGCCTTGGGCCAGCACGATCTTTTCGATCGTGTCGTCGTTCCACAAGTTGCCCGTGGGGTTGTTGGGATACGCCAGATACACAATGGACGGCTTGTGTTGATCAATCGCCGCCAGCATGGCGGCTTCATCGAGTTCAAAGTCGGGGGTGAGCGGCACGCCGTGAAAGGCCAGGCCTTGCAGCTGGGCACTCATGGCGTACATCACAAAGCCAGGCAACGGGGACAGGATGGCCGCCCCGGGCACATCACAGGCCATGGCCAGCAAAGAGATCAATTCGTCCGAGCCGTTGCCCAGCATGATGTCAAAGCCTTCGGGCATGCTCGCATGGCTGGCCAAGGCATGGCGCAGCTCATTCACACGCTCGCCGGGGTAGCGGTTCAGGGCCAAAGCGCCCAGTCGCTCGCCCAAGGCCTTTTGCAAATCAGCAGGCAACCTGTGCGGGTTCTCCATCGCGTCGAGCTTGACCATGCCCACCGAATCTTGGATGGCGTAAGCGTGCATGGATTGCACGTCTTGGCGGATGCGTTGCATCAGTGTAGGGCTCACGGTCATGTCGGCTCTCGCATGGGGGGCACAGAGTTCAAACGGAGTTCGGCGGCGCGGGCGTGGGCTTGCAGGCCTTCGCCATAAGCCAGCTCGGCGGCAATGCGGCCCAAGCTTTGCGCACCCGCCTCGCTGACCTCGATCAGGCTGCTGCGTTTTTGGAAGTCGTACACGCCAAGCGGGGACGAAAAGCGCGCCGTGCCGCTGGTGGGCAAGACGTGGTTGGGGCCAGCGCAATAGTCGCCCAGCGACTCGCTGGTGAAAGCGCCCAAAAAGATGGCGCCTGCATGGCGCAGCAGCGGCTCCCAGCGGTGCGGATCGCTGCTCGACACCTCCAGGTGCTCGGGGGCGATGCGGTTGCTGATGGCGCAGGCTTCTGCCATGCTGCGCGTGAGGATCAATGCACCCCGGTCGTTCAAGCTCTTGGCAATGATCTCGCGGCGGGGCATGGAGGGCAGCAGGCGGTCAATGGCGGCTTGCACTTCGGCGATGTAGGCCGCATCGGGGCACAGCAAAATGCTTTGCGCCAGTTCGTCGTGCTCGGCCTGGCTGAACAAATCCATCGCCACCCATTCGGCGGGCGTGCTGCCATCGGCCAAGACCAGAATTTCTGAAGGGCCCGCAATCATGTCGATGCCCACGGTGCCAAACACGCGCTTTTTGGCGCTGGCCACATAGGCATTGCCGGGGCCGGTGATCTTGTCCACTTTGGGGATGGTGGCGGTGCCGTAAGCCAGCGCCGCCACGGCTTGCGCGCCACCCACGGTGAAGGCGCGGCTCACGCCCGCCACACAGGCAGCGGCCAGCACCAGCGGGTTGCGCACGCCAGCAGGCGTGGGCACCACCATGATGATCTCTTGCACACCGGCCACATGGGCGGGAATCGCGTTCATCAACACCGAAGAGGGGTAAGCGGCTTTGCCACCGGGCACATAAATGCCCACGCGATCGAGCGGCGTGACTTTTTGGCCCAGCAGCGTGCCGTCTGCGTCGCGGTACGACCAGCTCTCGCCCGATGCTTTCTTTTGCGCCTCGTGGTACTGGCGCACACGGGCGGCAGCGGCTTGCAGGGCTTGGCGCTGCACAGCAGGCAGGCTGTCCAGCGCGGCCTGCAGTTCAGACTGGGTGATTTCCAAAGCCTTCACGTCAGCAGCTTGCAGGCCGTCAAAACGCTGGGTGTACTCCAGCACCGCCGCATCGCCGCGTTTTTGCACATCAACCAGGATGTCGGCCACGCGCTGCTCGATGGCGGCGTCGGTGTCGGCAGACCAATGCAGGCGGGCCGCAAAGGCCGCTTCAAAACCGGCATCCGCCGTGTTCAGTTGCAAGGGTTTGGCTTGCAAGCCCAACGAGTCCATGTTGTTCAGTCTTTCTTCACTGCGCCCGCAAAGGCGTCGATGATGGCGCGGATCGATGCTTGCTTGAGTTTGAGTGCGGCCTGGTTGACCACCAAACGCGAGCTGATGTCCATGATGCGTTCGACCTCGACCAGGTGGTTGGCCTTGAGCGTGTTGCCCGTCGACACCAAGTCCACAATCGCATCGGCCAGACCCGTGAGCGGGGCCAGTTCCATGCTGCCGTAGAGCTTGATCATGTCCACATGTACACCCTTGGTGGCAAAAAAGTCGCGGGCTATGGCTGTGTATTTTGTGGCCACCTTCAGGCGTGCCCCGGTGCGCACCAGCGCGGCGTAGTCGTCATCGGCGCGCACCGCCACGCTCATGCGGCATTTGGCGATGTTCAGGTCCAGCGGCTGGTACAAGCCCTGACCGCCGTGTTCGATCAAGGTGTCCAGGCCCGTCACACCCAAATCAGCACCGCCGTATTCCACATAGGTGGGCACGTCACTGGCGCGTACCAACACCACGCGCACGTTGGCCTGGTTGGTGGGCAAGATCAGCTTGCGGGATTTCTCGGGGTCTTCCAGCACCTCGATGCCCGCGGCTTTGAGCAGTGGCAGGGTTTCGTCAAAGATGCGTCCTTTGGACAGGGCCAGCGTGATCATTTCACCCTTTCGATGTCGGCACCGAGTGCGCGCAATTTGGCTTCCATGCGGTCGTAGCCCCGGTCCAAGTGGTAGATGCGCTCGACGGTGGTTTCACCATCGGCCACCAAACCGGCGATCACCAAGCTGGCCGAAGCGCGCAAGTCGGTGGCCATGACGGTGGCGCCTGAGAGTTTGGGCACGCCTTGGACCACCGAGATCTTGCCGTCGATCTGGATGTGCGCACCCAGTCGCACCAGCTCGTTGACGTGCATGAATCGGTTTTCAAAAATCGTTTCGGTCACTTTGCTCGCACCTTGCGAGATGCAGTTGAGCGCCATGAATTGCGCCTGCATGTCGGTGGGGAAACCCGGGTATTCGGTGGTGCGAAAGCTCTGGGCCTTCAATCGACCTTCGGATTTGACACGGATGAAGTCCTCACCAGCTTCGATGGTGGCACCGGCCTCCCGCAATTTGTCGATGACGGCGTCCAGGTGGTCAGCGCGGCCATGGCGAAGCACCACATCACCGCCTGTGGCCGCCACTGCGCACAGGAACGTGCCCGCCTCGATGCGGTCGGCCACCACCTGGTGCTGAGCACCGTGCAAACGTTCCACACCCTGGATGCGGATGCGGCGAGTGCCGTGGCCTTCAATCTTGGCACCCATCTTGATGAGCATTTCCGCCAAATCAGGGATTTCTGGCTCCTGGGCGGCGTTTTCAAGCACCGTCTCCCCTTCGGCCAAAGCCGCAGCCATCATGAAGTTTTCAGTGCCTGTGACGGTGACCATGTCGGTGGTGATGTGCGCGCCCTTCAGGCGCGTGCGGCCCTCGGGCAGGCTGGCCAGCATGTAGCCATGCTCCACCGTGATGATGGCACCCATGGCCTGCAGACCTTTGATGTGCTGGTCCACCGGGCGCGAGCCAATGGCACAGCCGCCGGGCAAGGACACCTTGGCGTGGCCAAAGCGGGCCAACAAGGGGCCGAGCGCCAGCACCGAGGCGCGCATGGTCTTGACCAGCTCGTAAGGGGCTTCGGGGTTGTTCAGGCCACCGGCATTCAGGGTGACGCGGCCGTCGTCGTGGTGCTCGGCTGTCACGCCCATGTTGCGGATCAGCTTGAGCATGGTCGACACGTCTTGCAAGCGCGGCACATTGCCCAGAATGACGGGCTCTGCACTCAGCAGGGCAGCACACAGTTCGGGCAGGGCCGCGTTCTTGGCACCTGCCACATCGAGCGTGCCTTGCAGGCGTTTGCCGCCGCGAATAATGAGTTTATCCATGTGTCAGTGGGGTCTTGCGTTGTCGCCCAAGGCGTTCAGTTGCTTTGCGCAGCCCATTCGGCGGGCGTGTAGGTTTTCATCGACAAGGCGTGCACCTCGTCGGTGTGCATTTTCTGGCCCAGCGTGGCGTACACCCGCTGGTGCCGAGCAATGGGTCGCATGCCGGCAAAAGCTTCGGACACCACCACGGCGCTCCAGTGGCGGCCATCGCCTTCCACATTCAGGTGGGTGCAGTCAAGACCTGCGGCAATGATGGCTTGAAGTTGCTGTGCGTTCATGGGGAGTCAGCTCCGGATTTTGTAGCCGATGCGCAAAAGGTGAAGGGTCAGACCACTGATGACAGCCAGGGCAGTGCCCACCACGGCCAGACTGAGCCAGGGGGACACATCGCTTTGACCGAAGAAGCCGTAGCGAAAGCCATCGATCATGTAGAAAAACGGGTTCAGGTGGCTGAGTTTTTGCCAAAACGGCGGCAGGGAGTGGATGGAGTAAAACACGCCCGACAAAAACGTCATGGGCATGATGATGAAGTTCTGAAAAGCAGCCATCTGGTCGAACTTTTCAGCCCACAGCCCAGCGATCACGCCCAATGCACCCATCATGGCCGCTCCCATGCAAGCGAAGACCAAAATCCAAAACGGGTTGACGAAAGTGATGTTGACCATCCAGCCGGTGATGACAAACACCCCCAGACCCACAGCCAAGCCACGCACAATAGACGACCCCACATAGGCCACAAACCAGCTGCGGTGCGACAAAGGCGTTAGCAACAAGAACACCAAGTTGCCCATGATTTTGCTTTGCACCAGGCTCGACGAGCTGTTGGCAAACGCGTTTTGCAACACGCCCATCATGATCAGGCCGGGCAACAAAAACGAGGTGTAGGCCACGTTGTCGTACACCTTGACATGGTCTTCAAGCACATGACCAAAGATCAGCATGTAGAGCACTGACGTCAGTACCGGCGCGCCCACCGTTTGGAAAGCGACTTTCCAAAAGCGCAGGACTTCTTTGTACAGCAATGTTTGCCAACCTGTCATGCCAAAGCCTCTGACGTCGATTGTTTGCAGTTCATGACTTCAAGAAACACGTCTTCCAGGTCAGCTTGGCGGATCTCCACATCTTCCACCACCAAGCCTGCGGTGCGCAGGGTGGCCAAGTGGTTTTCAATCTCGACCGCGTTGTGCACGGGCAACTGAACGATGCGACCCGTGACACGGGCGATGGCCGCCACGGCGGGCGGCAAGTCGCCATCCAGCTTGAAGCGCAGTACCTGGCTGGTGGCCGAGCGCAACAACACCGAGGTGCACTCCAATGCCAGCAACTGGCCGCTTTTGAGCAGGGCTATACGCCCACAAAGTGCCTCGGCCTCTTCCAGGTAATGGGTGGTGAGCAAGACAGTGTGGCCTTGCTTGTTGAGTTTGGCAATGAAGGCCCAAAGGGTTTGTCGCAGTTCGACATCGACTCCGGCGGTGGGCTCGTCGAGCACGATCACGCGTGGCTTGTGCACCAGTGCCTGCGCCACAAGCACACGCCGCTTCATGCCACCAGACAGCTGGCGCATGTTGGCGTTGGCCTTGTCGCTCAGTCCCAGACAATCGAGCAATTCATCGATCCAGGCGTCGTTTTTCTGGACACCGAAATAGCCCGACTGGATGCGCAGTGATTCGCGCACCGTGAAAAACGGATCAAACACCAGTTCTTGCGGCACCACGCCCAGAAGTTGGCGAGCAGCGGCGTAGTCGGTTTGCACATCGTGCCCATGCACCAACACGCGCCCAGTGGTAGGGCGGCTCAAGCCCGCCAGAGTGCTGATGAGGGTGGTTTTGCCCGCGCCATTGGGGCCGAGCAGGCCAAAGAATTCACCCTCCTCCACATCAAAACTGACTTGATCAAGGGCTTTGAACGCGGCTACGCCCGCCTGCTTGGCTGGATAAATCTTGGAGACGGATTGGAATGAGAGCGCTGGCATGGAAGTGTTCTATTTTAAGTGCTGGCCCGCCGACCCTGAGTTGCGACCCTTGCAGAGGCGCCAAAAGACATGAAAACCACGCCATCAAGCGGGTTGGAGCAGATCCATCACCCCATACAAACTGGCCAGTTCTCGCAAGCGCGGCGTGATGCCTTGAACTTTCAAAGCACTGCCTTTTTGAGTCAATGCCCTGCGCAAACCCAGCAACACGGCCAGCGCCGAGGAGTCAAATTCAACCACTTCCGATGCGTCCAGCACCACCGCAGGCGGCAACTCAGGGGGTAATTGCGCCACCCAATTCGCCAGACACGCATCGGCCTGGTCGTGCAGCAAAGTGGCGGGCAGCTTCAGAGGGCTCATGTCTTGCGGGTTCAAGAGGCTTTGGTGTTGGATTTGTTGCGAGCAGCCAAGCTGGCAATCAGCGCATCGATCCCGCCGGCATTGATCTCTTTGGTGAACTGGTTGCGGTAGTTTTCGATCAGCCACACGCCCAGCACGTTCAGGTCAAAAATCATCCAGCCTGCGCCTTGACCCGGGGTTTTTTCGAGTCGGTAGTCCAACTGAATCGGTTCTGCCTTACCGCGCACCTCGGTGTTCACCACCAGGTTTTTATCTTCCTGGCCGGCGCGCAAGGGCTTGACCACCACCACCTGGTCGGTGATCTGGCTGAGTGCACCCGAATAGGTGCGCACCAACAAAATCTTGAACTCTTCTTGGAGGCGTTTTTGTTGCTCGGGCGTGGCTTTGCGCCATGCTGGGCCAGTGGCGAGAGCGGTCATGCGGCGGAAGTTCACATGCGGCATCAGCTGGGTGTCGACCAACTGCATTATTTTGCCGATGTCGCCGCTGCGCAGCGCCTTGTCTGCCTTGATGGCGTTCAGCGTTTCGTTGGTGATGCGCTGGATCAACGCCTCAGGTGCTTCGTCGGCAGCCATGGACAGGCCTGAAGCAGCCAGAAGGCTGGCAGCACAGGCGGCCACAAGCACATCGCGGCGGTTCAAGAAAAAAGCGGCATCTGTTTTAAGCATGAAATAACTATACGGCCTGTGGCCAAAATGCGTGTGAACAACTGTAACGGGCTTACTTCGGTTCGGCCTCGCCATCACCGTAGTCAAAACTTGAGGGTGGGTTGCCGTCGTGTATGTCGTTACGGCGTTTTTGCAAGAAGCCGTCACGCACAAACGAGTAAGGGTCCAGCGATGCGGCCTTGACCACGTCCACGGTTTGCAGCAGTCCCGAGCGGATGTCCAAAACCCGTGTCGCTGTCAAAGCATTGCGGGTGGCCTCATCCGAAAACTGCCGCGAAGCATCGCCGCGCATGTCCAGCGGCAAGGCCAGGGTGTCGCGCAATGTGGACGGCCCCAACAAAGGCAGCACCACATAAGGGCCTGGCTTGACGCCCCAGTAACCCAAGGTCTGCCCGAAGTCTTCCTTGCGCTTCTCCAGACGCATTTCGGTGGCCACATCCAGCAAGCCGCCCAAACCGAAAAAAGTGTTCACATAGATGCGCATGAAAGTCTCCACCGTGGCCTGCCCCTTGAGCTGCAGGGCGCTGTTGGCCATGGACCAGACATCCCCTATATTGCCCAAAAAGTTGCTGACGCCCTTGCGCACAAAGCCGGGCAGGACTTTCACATACAGCTCGGTTGCGGGCTTGATGGCCACGGCGTCCACCATGTCGTTGAATTGGTAGACGCTGCGGTTCATCGGTTCCCAGGGGTCACGCGCATCGGCAGTTTGTACAGTGGCACAGCCTTGCAAAGCCAGCACACCGGCCAGCAGCGCCAGCGATGCAAAGCGTTTCGTCCAGGCGATCATGGTTTTTGGCTTTCGGTGGTGGACTTCTCGGCCTGGCTGAACAGGAACTGGCTGATCAGGTTTTCCAGGATGACGGCCGATTGGGTGGAGCCGATGCGGTCTCCAGCGGCCAGATTTTTCTCGTCAGCCCCAGGAGCGACATCGAGGTATTGCTCACCCAGCAAGCCGCTGGTGAGGATTTTCAAGGAACTGTCCTGAGGAAAGGCATGCTGGGTCTGCATGCCCAACGTGACCTTGGCCTGGAAGGACTCACCGTCGAATTCGATTTTCTTCACGCGCCCGACCACCACCCCGGCGCTCTTGACAGCAGCGCCGGGCTTGAGCCCGCCGATGTTGTCGAACTTGGCCGTGACCTCATAGTCCTGACTGAAACTCCAATTGAGCAAGTTGGCCGCCTTGAGCGCCAGAAACAGCACAGCCACAGCGCCCAACAAGACAAACAAACCGACCCAAATATCATTTTTTGAACGTTGCATGCCGTCCTCCTCAAATGCTGAACATCATCGCGGTCAGGATGAAATCCAGTCCCAACACCGACAAAGAAGAAACCACCACACTGCGGGTCGTGGCACTGGCCACACCTTCGGGTGTGGGCTTGGCCACATAGCCTTGCAGCAAGGCAATGAAGGTCACAGCCACACCAAACACCACGCTTTTGATGATGCCGTTGCCCACATCCTTGAACACGTCGACGCCGCCTTGCATCTGGCTCCAAAAAGACCCCGCGTCCACGCCAATCAGCAACACGCCCACGACATAGCCACCCATAATGCCCACCGCACTGAACACCGCCGCCAACAAGGGCAAGGCGATGATGCCACCCCAAAAACGAGGCGCCAAAATGCGTTGCACAGGGTCCACCGCCATCATTTCCAATGCGGTGAGCTGCTCACCGGCACGCATGAGGCCGATCTCGGCCGTGAGCGATGCACCAGCACGGCCTGCAAACAACAAAGCAGCCACCACCGGGCCCAACTCGCGCACCAAGCTCAACGCCACCAGCAAGCCCAGCGCCTCGGCCGAGCCGTAGCGCTGCAAGGTGTAATAGCCCTGCAAACCCAGCACAAAGCCCACAAACAGGCCCGACACGGTGATGATGGCCAACGAGTAGTTGCCCAAAAAATGCACTTGGTCGCGCACCAAGCCAAAGCGCTTGAGCGCCGCGCCCGACATCCCCAACAACTTGAAAAACAGACGAGCAGCAAAACCCCAATCGGCCAGCATCTGGCGGGTGGATGCGCCCAAAGCGCCCAGCAAGTCGGAGATCATGGCGACCTCCCGTCGTAGTCTTGCGCGGCCGAAGGGGCCGGGTAATGGAAGGGCACAGGCCCATCGCTCAAGGCATGCACAAACTGGTGAATCAACGGGTCGGTGCTGGCCCGCAGTTGAGCAGGGGTGCCCTGCGCGGCCACTCCGCCATGCGCCAGAATCACCACATGGTCAGCGATCTCGAAAGTCTCGGTCACATCGTGAGACACCACAATGCTGGTGATGCCCAAGCTGTCGTTCAGTCGGCGAATCAATCGGGCCGCCGTGCCCAGCGAAATCGGGTCGAGACCGGCAAACGGCTCGTCGTACATGATCAAGTCCGGGTCGAGCGCGATGGCGCGGGCCAGGGCCACTCTGCGGCTCATGCCACCAGAAATTTCAGAGGGTTTGAGGTCCCGCGCACCGCGCAAGCCCACCGCATCGAGCTTCATCAGCACGATGTCTCGGATCAGGTCTTCCGACAAACGGGTGTGTTCGCGCAAGGGAAAAGCCACATTGTCGAACACGCTCATGTCGGTGAATAAGGCCCCAAACTGAAACAGCATGCCCATGCGGCGGCGCGCGGTATAAAGCTCGGTTTGTCGCATCGGCGTGATGTCATGACCATCAAACAGCAGTTGACCTGCGCTGGCACGGATTTGCCCACCGATCAAGCGCAAGACGGTGGTCTTGCCGCCACCAGAAACACCCATCAGGGCCGTGACTTGGCCACGCGGCACATTGAAGCTGAGGTTCTTCAAAATGACACGGTCGCCGTACCCAAACGTCAGGTCGTGCAGTTCAACAAGTGGCGGAGCGGTAGATCTGGTATTCATGAAAAACAAGAGCCGGAAGGTCCGGCTCTTGTGATGTTAGAGCACCAAGGTATACGCTTTGCAATCCTTGGTGATCTAGGGATTTTACCTAGAACAGGGCAGCCTTAACGCGGCAGGTCGCTCTGGCCCATCAGGAACTCGTCCACTGAGCGAGCGGCTTGGCGTCCTTCACGGATGGCCCACACCACCAAGGACTGGCCTCGGCGCATGTCGCCAGCGGCAAACACCTTGGGCACGTTGGTGGCGTAACCGCCTGAGAAGTCGGTGCTGGCCTTGGCGTTGCCACGGGCGTCCTTGTCGATGCCAAAGGCATCGAGCACAGTGGCCACCGGGTTGGTAAAACCCATGGCGAGCAGGACCAAGTCGGCTTTGTGCTCTTTTTCGGTCCCAGGCACTTCGACCATCTTGCCGTCTTTGAATTCGACATGCACTGTGGTCAATCCGGTGACTTTGCCTTTTTCGCCGATGAAGGCTTTGGTCGAGATGGCGAACTCGCGTTGCAACAGGCCTTTTTCGGCGCTTTCGTCGTGGCTGGAGCTGGTGCGCAGCTTCATGGGCCAATAAGGCCAAACCAGCGCCTTGTTTTCTTTTTCGGGCGGCTCGGGCATCACCTCGAACTGGGTCACGCTCACCGCGCCGTGGCGTGTGCTGGTGCCCACGCAGTCGCTGCCGGTATCGCCACCACCGATCACGATGACGTTTTTGCCGTCGGCGCGCAGCTGACCTTTGAGCTTGTCGCCCGCGTTGACCTTGTTTTGCTGGGGCAAGAACTCCATCGCAAAGTGGATGCCGTCCAGATCGCGGCCGGGCACGGGCAGGTCACGCGACTGCTCGGAGCCGCCTGTGAGCAGCACCGCGTCGAAATCTTTTTTGAGTTGCTCGGCGCTGATGGTTTCCTTGGCCCAGTTGGTGATTTTGGAATCCTTAGGCCACTCACCCACCAAGACGCTGGTGCGGATCTTCACGCCTTCGGCTTCGAGCTGCTGGACGCGGCGGTCGATGTGCGTCTTTTCCATCTTGAAGTCGGGGATGCCGTAACGCAGCAAGCCACCCACACGGTCGTTCTTCTCGAACAAAGTCACATCGTGGCCCACCCGTGCCAATTGCTGGGCAGCAGCCAGGCCCGCAGGGCCTGCGCCAATGACAGCGACTTTTTTGCCGGTCTTGACTTTGGCAGGACGGGGTGTGACCCAGCCTTCGGCCCAGGCGCGGTCGATGATGGCGTGCTCGATGGATTTGATGCCCACGGCATCGTCGTTGAAGTTGACCACGCAGGCTGCTTCGCAAGGTGCGGGGCAGATACGGCCGGTGAACTCGGGGAAGTTGTTGGTGCTGTGCAGCACTTCGATCGCGTTCTTCCAGTCGCCTTCAAACACCAGGTTGTTGAAGTCCGGAATGATGTTGTTGACCGGGCAGCCGTTGTTGCAAAACGGTGTGCCGCAGTCCATACAACGCGCCGCTTGTGTTTTGGACTGCTCTTCGGTCAGACCGATCACGAATTCGCCGTAATTTTTGAGACGCTCGGTGACGGGCTTGTAACCCTCTTCGATGCGCTCAAATTCCATGAAGCCGGTGATTTTTCCCATGATGCTATTCCTTCAATCTTGACGTTCGGCTCAGACGGCCACAGGCTGGGCAGCCTTGCCCGCGTTCGCCGCTTTGCGTGCGTTGATCTCGCCCAAGGCGCGCTTGTATTCGTTCGGGAACACCTTCACGAACTTGGCGCGGGCTGTGGCCCAGTTGTCGAGCAACTCGCGGGCGCGTTGGCTACCCGTCCACTTGTGGTGGTCTTCCAGCAGTTTCTTGAGCTGCGCCTCGTCGGCCAGATCGCGGTGCCACACCTTGCGGTCCACTTGTGCTTCTTGCTCGGCCACGGTCAACACTATTTCCATGCTGACCATGGCGGTATTGCAGCGTGAGGCAAATTCGCCGTCTTCGTCGTACACATAAGCGATACCGCCGCTCATGCCCGCACCGAAGTTGCGGCCGGTCTTGCCCAGCACCGCCACGGTACCGCCAGTCATGTACTCGCAACCGTGGTCGCCTGTGCCTTCGACCACGGCGGTGGCGCCCGACAGGCGCACCGCAAAGCGCTCGCCGGCCACGCCGGCAAAGAAGGCTTCACCGGTGGTCGCACCGTACATGACGGTGTTGCCGACGATGATGTTTTGCGAGGCCACGCCACGGAACTCCAGGCTGGGGCGCACCACCACGCGGCCACCCGACAAACCTTTGCCGGTGTAGTCATTGGCTTCGCCGATCAGGTACAGCGTGATGCCCTTGGCCAGGAATGCACCGAAGGATTGACCGCCTGTGCCTTCCAATTGGATGCGCAGGGTGTCGTCGGGCAAGCCTTCGGGGTGCACCTGGGTCACTGCACCGGACAACATGGCACCAACCGAGCGGTTCACGTTGCGGGTGACTTCCATGAACTGTACTTTTTCGCCCTTGTCGATGGCGGCGCGGCTCTTGGCAATCAACACGTTGTCGAGCGCTTTTTCAAGGCCATGGTCTTGTGTGTCCACATGGCGCACGGCCACAGTGGAGGCCACTTGCGGCACGGCCAACAGGCGACCGAAGTCCAAACCCTTGGCTTTCCAGTGTTCCACACCGCTCTTCATGTCGAGCAGGTCGGCGCGGCCCACCAGGTCGTCGAACTTGGCAATGCCCAACTGGGCCATGATTTGGCGCACTTCTTCGGCGATGAAGAAGAAATAGTTCACGACATGCTCGGGCTTGCCGGTGAACTTGGCACGCAAAGTAGGGTCTTGCGTGGCCACGCCCACGGGGCAAGTGTTCAGGTGGCACTTGCGCATCATGATGCAGCCCTCGACCACCAGCGGTGCGGTGGCAAAGCCGAACTCGTCTGCGCCGAGCAATGCGCCAATGGCCACGTCACGGCCGGTCTTCATTTGGCCGTCAGCCTGCACACGGATGCGGCCGCGCAAACCGTTGAGCACCAGGGTCTGCTGGGTTTCGGCCAGACCGATTTCCCAAGGTGAGCCGGCGTGCTTGACCGAGGACCAAGGCGAAGCGCCCGTGCCGCCGTCGTGACCCGCGATCACCACATGGTCGGCCTTGCACTTGGCCACACCGGCGGCGATGGTGCCCACACCAATTTCAGACACGAGCTTCACGCTGATGTCGCTGTGCGGGGCCACGTTCTTCAGGTCGTGGATCAGCTGGGCCAAGTCCTCGATGGAATAGATGTCGTGGTGCGGTGGTGGCGAGATCAAACCGACACCGGGTACCGAGTGGCGCAGCTTGCCGATGTAGTCGGACACTTTGCCGCCGGGCAACTGACCGCCTTCACCAGGCTTGGCACCTTGGGCCATCTTGATCTGGATTTGGTCGGCGCTGTGCAGGTATTCGGCCGTCACACCGAAGCGGCCAGAGGCCACTTGTTTGATGCGCGAACGCAGCGAGTCACCGGCGGCCAAAGGCATGTCGACTTCGACGTTTTCTGCACCGATCACGCTCTTCAAGGAATCGCCCAACTTGATCGGGATGCCCTTGAGTTCATTGCGGTAACGGTTGGCGTCTTCACCGCCCTCACCCGTGTTGCTCTTGCCGCCAATGCGGTTCATGGCCACGGCCAAGGTGGCGTGCGCTTCGGTAGAGATCGAGCCCAGCGACATCGCGCCGGTGGCAAATCGCTTGACGATCTCGGCGGCCGGCTCGACTTGCTCCAGAGGGATGGCTTTGGACGGGTCGATCTTGAACTCGAACAGACCGCGCAAGGTCATGTGGCGCTTGCTTTGGTCGTTGATGATCTGGGCGTATTCCTTGTAGGTGCTGAAGTTGTTGGCCCGGGTGGAGTGCTGCAACTTGGCGATCGCATCAGGCGTCCACATGTGCTCTTCGCCACGGGCGCGCCAGGCATATTCGCCGCCTGCGTCCAGCATGGTGGCCAGCAAAGGGTCGTCGCTGAAGGCGGCGGTGTGCATGCGGAAGGCTTCTTCGGCGATCTCGAACACGCCAATACCGCCCACACGGCTGGAGGTACCGGTGAAGTACTTGTTGATGGTTTCGGTGTTGATGCCGATGGCCTCAAACAACTGTGCACCGCAATACGACATGTAGGTGGACACGCCCATCTTAGACATGATCTTGGACAAGCCCTTGCCGATCGCCTTGATGTAGTTGTAGAGGGCTTTCTCGGCGGACAAATCACCCGGCAGTTCTTTGTGCAGCGCGGCCAGGGTTTCCATGGCCAGGTAGGGGTGCACAGCTTCCGCGCCGTAACCGGCCAGCACCGCAAAGTGGTGCACTTCGCGGGCGGTACCGGTCTCAACCACCAAGCCGGCGGTGGTGCGCAGGCCAGCAGTCACCAGATGCTGGTGAATGGCCGACAGGGCCAGCAGCGCCGGCACAGCGACTTGGGTGGCGCTCACGCCGCGGTCGCTGATGATCAGGATGTTGTGGCCGCCCTTGATGGCGTCCACGGCTTCGGCGCACAACGAGGCCAGCTTGGCTTCCACACCTTCGCGACCCCACAACACCGGGTAAGTGATGTCCAGCGTGGCGCTCTTGAACTTGCCCTTGGTGGCCTGGTCAATGTGGCGCAACTTGGCCATGTCGGCGAAGTCCAGGATGGGCTGGCTCACTTCCAGGCGCATCGGCGGGTTGACCTGGTTGATATCGAGCAAGTTCGGCTTGGGGCCGATGAAGGACACCAAGGACATCACGATCGCTTCGCGGATCGGGTCGATCGGCGGGTTGGTCACTTGCGCGAACAACTGCTTGAAGTAGTTGTACAGCGGCTTGTTCTTGTCAGACAACACGGCCAGTGGGCTGTCGTTGCCCATGGAGCCAATGGCTTCCTCGCCGGCAGAGGCCATGGGGGCCAGCAAGAACTTGATGTCTTCTTGGGTGGTGCCAAAGGCTTGCTGCAGGTCGAGCAAGGCCACGTCAGATGCGGGCGCAACCGGGGCTTGCGCCACGTCGTCGAGCTTGATGCGCAGGTTTTCGATCCACTGCTTGTAAGGCTTGGCGCTGGCCAAACCGGCCTTCAGCTCCTCGTCGTTGATCATGCGGCCTTGTTCCAGATCAATCAGGAACATCTTGCCGGGCTGCAGACGCCACTTGCGCACGATCTTGCTCTCAGGAATCGGCAACACGCCGGTCTCGGAGCCCATGATGACCATGTCGTCGTCGGTGATGATGTAGCGCGAGGGGCGCAGGCCGTTGCGGTCCAGCGTGGCGCCGATCTGGCGACCGTCGGTGAACACGATCGAGGCAGGGCCGTCCCACGGCTCGAGCATGGCGGCGTGGTATTCATAGAAGGCCTTGCGGCGCTCATCCATGGTGGTGTGCTGCTCCCAAGGCTCGGGGATCATCATCATCACGGCCTGGCTGATGGGGTAACCCGCCATCGTCAGCAGTTCCAGGCAATTGTCAAAGGTGGCGGTATCGGACTGGCCGGCGAAGCTGATGGGGTAGAGCTTTTGCAGGTCGGCAGCCAGCACAGGCGAAGACATCACGCCTTCGCGGGCCTTCATCCAGTTGTAGTTGCCCTTGACGGTGTTGATCTCGCCGTTGTGCGCCACATAGCGGTAAGGGTGGGCCAATGGCCACTCGGGGAAGGTGTTGGTCGAAAAGCGCTGGTGCACCAGGCCCAAAGCCGAGACGCAGCGCTCATCTTGCAAGTCCAGGTAATAAGTACCCACCTGGTCGGCCAGCAACAAGCCCTTGTACACCGCCGTGCGGCTGGACATGCTGGGGATGTAGTACTCGTTGCTGTGCGTCAGGCGCAGATTCTGGATGGCGGCGCTGGCGGTCTTGCGGATCACGAAGAGCTTGCGCTCCAAGGCATCTTGCACGATCACGTCGGCACCACGGCCGATGAAGATCTGGCGCATGACCGGCTCTTTTTCACGCACGGTGGGCGACATGGGCATGTCGCGGTTCACCGGCACATCGCGCCAACCCAAAACCACCTGACCTTCGGCCTTCACGGCGCGCTCGAGCTCTTGCTCGCAAGCCATGCGCGAGGCGTGCTCTTTGGGCAAGAACACCATGCCCACGCCGTATTCGCCAAACGGCGGCAGCGCCACCCCTTGTTTGGCCATCTCGGCGCGGTACAAAGCATCGGGCAACTGAATCAAGATGCCGGCACCGTCGCCCATGAGCGCGTCCGCACCCACCGCACCCCGGTGGTCCAAGTTTTCCAAAATCTTGAGCGCCTGCGTCACGATCGCATGGGTCTTGTGCCCTTTGATGTGGGCCACAAAGCCCACACCACAAGCATCGTGCTCGTTGGCGGGGTCATACAGACCGGTCGATTGGAAATGTTCTTTTGCACTGGCCGAAGTCATGGGCGCTCCTAAGGGTTTTCACGCAGACCGAAGAGTGTAGTGCACAGCAGCATCCATGCCAAACTTTTTAATTGGGGTCAGATCCCAATTAATTCTGTTTTGACTTCGACTATGATTTAATCGGGGACAGATTCAATCAGATGTCTTCTTGTATGGCCGACCGGCCTTGCCCGGCATCAGTCGGCGCGCCGTGGATTGCTGCAGTTGTCCCACAAAATCGACCGAGCCCAAAGCCCATCCCGACAAGGCGCTTTGCGTCAACTGTTCCTTTTGGGATTGCGCCAAACCACTTTGCACCAAATCGGCATAGGCCGCCTCGCGCGCAAAGGGCGTGTTGCCCAAGCCCCAAAACAGGGCATGCGGCGTCACCCATTTGTTGCTCACTTGCCCAATACAGTGCCTGTGGCTGGACCATCTGAAGTCAGCGGCCTGCCCAACCATGCCCGCCCGCACAGGGTTCAGGTCGATGTAGACCATGCAAGCCAACAAATAACGTTCACTCTCAATGAGGTTGCTGCGATAACGCCCTTCCCACAAAGTGCCGGTGCGCTGGTGCCGTAAATTGAAGTAACGTACATAGGCCCGACCCACCGCCTGCATCATCTGCGGCAGGCCTGTGTCGGTGTCGGGCGTGAGCAACAAATGGAAGTGGTTGTCCATGAGCACATAAGCATGGATGGCCACCTTGAAAGTTAGCGCATGCTCTTGCCACAGGGTAATTAGACGCTCGCGGTCCGCATTGTCGCGCACAATGGCCTGACGGTCATTGCCGCGCTGGATCACGTGGTGGGGATAGCCTGCAACGGTCAGGCGGGGTTGGCGGGCCATGAGGGAACTCCCGAATTGAGTACGCCAGTTTAATTGGGATCTGACCCCAATTAATTTAACCCTTGTGAAATCACTGCCTGCGGAAACCGCCCGCCCATCAACCCTTGCACCCCAAACTCCTGCAGCAGCGCCTGCAAGCGCTCGGCCGCTGCACGCTTTTTCTGGCCGGTGTATTTGGCCAGAATCAGTTCATTTTTCATGGAGTGTTCCCAACCCACCAGCTCGGTCACTGTCACGGTGTAGCCCTGTGACTCCAAATACAGACAACGCAGCACGTTGGTGAGCTGGCTGCCCATTTCGCGGGTGTGCAGGGGGTGACGCCAAAGTTCCGCCAAGGGGGTACGCTGCAAATTGAGCGCCTTGTTCTGGTTGAGCGCCCGGGCCAATTCGGCCTGGCAGCAAGGCACCAAGACCATGTACTTGGCTTTCTTTTGCAGGCCAAAAGCGATGGCGTCGTCGGTGGCGGTGTCGCAGGCGTGCAGCGCAGTGACCACATTGATCTGCGCGGGCAGTTCACCACTTTGCGTCGATTCGGCCACGCTCGCATTCAGAAAACGCATGCGCTCAAAGCCCAGTTTCTGGGCCAAGGCTTTGGACGACTCCACCAGTTCGCTGCGCGTCTCAATGCCGTAGATCGTGCCTTGCCCCAGCGCCTTGAAAAACAGGTCGTAAATGATGAAGCCCAGATACGATTTGCCCGCGCCGTGGTCGGCCAATGTGGGGCCTGTCTCGCTGGCAGGCAATTCCAGCAGCAGCTTTTCGATGAACTGGAACAAGTGGTAGACCTGCTTGAGCTTGCGGCGCGAGTCCTGGTTGAGCTTGCCTTCGCGGGTCAAGATGTGCAGTTGTTTGAGCAACTCCACCGACTGACCGGGGCGCACTTCGGGCGGCAATTCCGAGGCGGCGTTGTCGGTGGCAAGTCGTTTTTTCATGGGCTAGGACCCACATCCAGCTTTTTCCAGCCATCGGCCCCCAACTTGTCCATCGTCTCGATGTTCGTTTCATAAATCATTTCAGCCTCCGGAAAAGCCTCCACCGCCCGGTCGATGCTTTCCTCGCGCAGCAGGTGCAGCGTGGGGTAAGGCGAGCGGTTGGTGAAGTTGCCGATGTCGTCCGGGTCAGTGTCGGCGAACTGGAATTGAGGATGAAAACTGGCCACCTGGAACACACCTTCCAAATCAAGCTCTTGCAACACAGCATCGGCTTCGTCCAGAAAGTCGTTGAACTCCAGAAAATCCTGCAGCATCTGCGGCACGATCAAGAGCACGGTCTCGCGCTCTTCGGCAGGCGTGGCGGCCAAGGCCTGCAGCTGTTCGATCAGCTCGTCACGCAAGCCTTCGAGACCTTTGGCCTCGCTCAGCACGTAATGGATTTGACCCTTGATGTGTGGGGCTTTGGCAAAGGGGCACAGGTTCAGGCCAATCACGGCGCGCTCAAGCCAGCGCACGGTGTCGGCAATTTCGAGGGAGGGCAGGTCGGTCATGGGCGAGATTGTGCCTGCGTACTGGCGGCTTGAATCTCACGCCCCGCCGCCCAAGCCAGCAGCGCACCCACCGCACAACAGCCCACCGTAACCAGCGGCGTGAGCTGCCAACCGCCCGCGCGCGCCGCCAAGGCCGCCACCACGGGCGGCCCCACAAACTGGCCAAGCGCCGACAGCTGCTGCACCCAACCCACTGTGGTGGCCACTTGCTGCTCGCCAGGGGCCAGGCGCACCGCCAAGCTGAACAGCGTGCCTGGTACCAAGCCGCCCATGCCCGAGAACAACAGCACCCCGGCAAAACGCAACCAGGGCTGACCTTCGGTTAAGGCGGCAAATGCCAACGTGCTGCCCAGCGCCATGGCGCCAAAGCCCAGCCAAAGCGTGGTACGGGGTGCCCAGCCGCGCTGCAGCAACCGGCCAGACGCCATATTGCCCAAAATATTCACTGCAGCAGCCAGCGCCGTGAGCAGTCCCAACATGGCACCGCTCACACCAGCCGCGGCATAAATGGACGGTAAAAACCCCACCACCGCCAACCACTGACCGGAATACATGCCAAAGGTGAGCGCCACCAGCCAGGGGCCGCGCGAGCCCAAGGTACTGCGCAAGCGCTGCCAAGCCCCCAGGCCCAGGCCATGCGCTTGCCGTGGATGTGCGGCCACCGGATCGGCGGGTATCGCGCGCAGCAAAGCCACCGCCATGGCCAACGACACCAACCCAAACAAGCCCCACCAAGCCCCCCAGCCCCAGGCTGGGATGAACAACGGCCCGGCCAGCAAAGCGAGTGCCGTGCCCGTGGGCATGTAAGCGCCCCACACGCCCAGCATGCCCGGCAGTTGGGCCACAGGCACCAGGCGGCGAATCAGGGCCGGTGCAGGCAGCGCCACCAGCAAAAAGCCCAGGCCTTCAATGGCCCGCAGCGCCAGCAAAGCGCTGACCGAGGTGGCGAATGCGCCCAAGCCACTGGCCAGCGCCAGCAAGCACAAGCCGCGCACCATGCTGCGCCGCAGTCCCATGCTGTCGGCCAGCAAGCCCATGAACACCGCCAAACTCATGCCAGCAAGTTGCACCATGGACAAGAGGAAACCGGACTGCACCAGGGTCAGGCCCAGCTCGGCCTGCAAAGCTGGCAAAGCCGGGGGCAGCTTGCCCACTTGCAAGGCCGCCACACCGCCAGCGAGGACGACGAGCCAGGCGGCACGGTCTTGGGTTGGGGCCGTCATGCGACGTCGCTTCCAATCAAGCGTTCCCGAGCAGGGGCTCGCTCCCGCAGAGGCTGACGCCCGAACGCAAAACAATGCTCACAGCAACTTGCGTCCGGTCAGGCGTTCGTGTTCCCGCAGGGCGAAACGATCGGTCATGCCAGCGATGTAGTCGGCCACAGAGCGGTGCAGGTCATCGTTGGCGGCGAAGTCGGCGGGCATTTCCGCAGGTTGACTCACGTAGGCTGCGAACAACTCGCGCACCACCTGCTGCGCCTGTCCGGTGGTTTGCATGACCTGCGGGTGGCGATAGAGCTGCCCAAACAAAAACTTTTTGAGTTCAATGCTGCGCGATTTCATGTTGAGGCTGAACGCCACAAGAGGCCCGGCCAAGCGGACTTGCGCCAACGAATCGGCACCCGAGTCGGCCACGGCCAGCCGGGTGGTGTCGATCACGTCGTATACTTGGTCGCTCAGCATACGGCGGATGGTTTCGTACATAACGCGACGGGGCTTTTCTGACAAACCCGGGTGTTGATCCAAGGTCAGCTGGTGGTAGTGCGCAAACAGCTCCACCTGCAGCAGTTGTTCAATGCTGATCAGCCCCGATCGCACACCGTCGTCGATGTCGTGCGCGTTGTAGGCGATCGCGTCGGCCAAGTTGCACAGCTGTGCCTCCAGACTGGGTTGGGTGTGGTCGATGAAGCGCCGCCCCACACCACCCGGCTCGGACCGTTCCAAATGTTCGGCATTGACACGCGAGCAGTGTTTGAGCACACCCTCGCGTGCTTCAAAGCTCAGGTTCAGCCCGTCAAACGCCGGGTAGCGCTCTTCCAGTTGGTCGACCACGCGCAGGCTTTGCAGGTTGTGTTCAAAACCGCCGTGATTGGCCATGCATTCGTTCAGCGTGTCTTGTCCAGCGTGTCCGAAAGGCGTGTGGCCCAGGTCGTGTGCCAACGCAATGGCCTCCACCAAATCCTCATTCAGGCCCAGGGCCCGGGCAATCGAGCGGCCCAGCTGCGCGACTTCGAGCGAGTGCGTGAGCCGCGTGCGAAACAAGTCGCCTTCGTGGTTCAGAAAGACTTGCGTTTTGTAAACCAGCCGCCGAAAAGCGGTGGAGTGCACGATGCGGTCGCGGTCCCTTTGATACGCATTGCGCGTGGGCGCGGGCGGTTCGGCAAACCGTCGACCCCGGCTGTGCGCCGGGTCGCAAGCCAGCGCCGACAAGCTGGCCAATGGCTGGCTTGAACCCACAGGCAATTCCAGTGACTCGGCGTACATGTTTCAGGCGCAGCAGGCGTTGATCACCTCGCGCACCATGGCGTCGGGCGCACCACACACGGTGGCTTTGCCGGGGCCGTCGATCACCACAAACTGAATGTCACCGCCGATGGCTTTTTTGTCCAGGCGCATGTGTTCGATGTAATGGCCTGCGTTGTCGGCCGCGTCAATGATAGGGCCGCGCACCGGCAGACCCGCACGCTCAATCAATGCACGCAGGCGTGCCACAAAAGCAACATCGACTTTACCCAGACGGAGCGACAGCTCGGCGGCCATGACCATGCCGCAGCCCACCGCCTCGCCGTGCAACCAGACGCCAAAGCCCAAGCCCGCCTCAATGGCATGACCGAAAGTGTGGCCAAAATTGAGGATGGCGCGCAAGCCCGCTTCGCGCTCGTCCTGCCCCACCACCCAGGCCTTGATCTCGCAGCTGCGCTTGACGGCATACGCCATCGCGGCCGGCTCATGCGCACTCAACGCATCAATGTTCGCCTCGATCCAGGCCAGGAAATTCATATCGGCAATCGGGCCGTATTTGATGACCTCGGCCAGGCCCGCGCTCAACTCGCGCGGCGGCAATGTCGCCAGGGTGTTCAGGTCGCAGACCACGCGCACGGGCTGGTAGAACGCGCCGATCATGTTTTTGCCCAACGGGTGGTTGATGGCGGTTTTGCCGCCCACCGACGAGTCGACCTGCGACAAGAGCGTGGTCGGCACCTGGACAAATGGGACACCGCGCATGTAGCTGGCCGCCGCAAAGCCGGTCATGTCGCCCACCACACCGCCGCCCAATGCAAACAGCACCGTCTTGCGGTCGCAGCCTTGGCCCAGCAGTGCATCAAAGATCAGGTTCAGGGTTGGCCAGTCTTTGTGCACCTCGCCATCGGGCAGCACCACGGTGTGCACTTTTTTGTAGTGCGGGGCAATGGCGCTGCGCAATGCAGCTTCGTACAACGGGACAATCGTGACGTTGGTCACGATCATGGCCGTTGTCGCCTTGGGCAGGCCGGCCCAGGTGTCGGGGCGGCTCAGCAGGCCTTGGCCAATCTGAATGTCGTAACTGCGGTCGTCCAGCGAAATGGCGACTGTTTGGAGGGGGAATGTGGGCTCTGACATAACCCCTAAGTGTAGATGTTTCGAGTGGGGATCCCACTGGTTCAGCGAACCGGTGCTGGGCGCAAACTGAGGTGCAGCCCATCAAACGGGCCGACGCATGGCAGGGCTGACAGCCCGGGCCATGCGCCTTACCGATGTCTCAGAGCTTGAAGGCCACCACTTTCTGGGTTTGCTCGCCCAGGCCATCAATGCCCAAACGCATCACGTCGCCACGCTTCAAATACACAGGCGCAGACTTGCCGTCGACCTTGACGCCCATGCCCACACCCGGTGGCGTGCCGGTGGTGATGATGTCGCCGGGCTCGAGCGTCATGAACTGGCTCACATAACTGACCAGCTTGGCCACGCCAAAAATCATGGTCTTGGTGTTGCCGGTTTGAAAGCGCACGCCGTTCACATCGAGCCACATGCCCAAGGCTTGCGGGTTGGGCACTTCGTCGCGTGTGACCAACCAAGGGCCCACGGGGCCGAAGGTGTCGCAACCCTTGCCCTTGTCCCAGGTGGCGCCGCGCTCGAGCTGGTATTCGCGCTCGCTCACGTCGTTGACCACGCAGTAACCGGCGACATGGTTCAGGGCGTCTTTTTGTGTGACATAACGCGTGCGGGTGCCGATCACGATGCCCAGCTCGACTTCCCAGTCGGTTTTCTTGGAGCCTTTGGGCAGCATCACATCGTCATCCGCACCTTGTATGCAAGAGATGGTTTTGGTGAACACAATCGGCTCGGCCGGTATGGGCATGTTCGACTCGGCCGCGTGGTCGGCGTAGTTCAGGCCGATGGCGATGAACTTGCTGGTGTACGAGATGGGCGTGCCGAAACGTTTTTTGCCGCGCACCAGGGGCAGCTTGTCGGTCTTGACCTTGGCCAGCTTGGCCAAAGCTTTGTCGTTCAGCTGGTCAGGAGAAATGTCTTTGACGACGCTGCTCAGGTCGCGCAAGCGGCCATCAGCATCGATCAGGCCGGGTTTTTCTTTGCCGGGTTGGCCATAGCGAACGAGTTTCATAGTTGCCTTTCAGTTTTCAAAACAATCAATACGTGGAGCGGCCGCCGGACAGGTCAAAGACCGCGCCGGTGGAAAAGGAACATTCTTCGGTGCTCAACCAGGTCACCATGGCGGCGACTTCTTCGGGCTCGCCAAAGCGGGCCATCGGAATCTTGGAGAGCATGAACTGGATGTGCTCGGGCGTCATTTGATCAAAAATCGCCGTCTTCACAGCCGCCGGGGTGACACAGTTGACGCGCACACCCGTGTCGGCCAACTCTTTGCCCAGCGATTTGGTCAGCCCAATCACGGCGGCCTTGCTCGCGCTGTAAGCGCTGGCGTTGGGGTTGCCGTCTTTGCCCGCGACCGAGGCGATGTTGACGATGCGCCCGTAGTTGCGCGCCTTCATGTGGGCGCTGAGTTCGCGGCAGCAATGGAACAAGCCATGCACGTTCACATCGAACACCTGCTTCCAGGCATCGACCGGGTAATCCCAGACCTTGACATTGGGGCCGGTGATGCCGGCACTGTTGACCAGCACATCAACGCCTGCCAGCGCTGTGGTTTGCGCGGTGGCTTGCACCACCGAGTCGTGGCTGGCCACATCGACCTGCACGGTGTTGACGACCGCACCCAACTGGACCTTGCGCAGCTGCTCGGCCGCTTGGGCCATGCCCGCCACATCGCGGTCCCAGATGGTGACCCGTGCACCGGATGCGAGCATGCGCTGCGCGATGGCATAGCCCAGACCGGTGGCCCCACCGGTGATGACCGCGTGGCGGCCTTTCATGTCGAGCAAGTTCATGTGTGTCTTTCTGCGGTTGAGGTGTGGCGGATCAAATGGTCATGCCACCGTCGACCATGTAGGCATTGCCCGTGGCGAAGATGGATTCGTCGGAAGCGAGAAAGGTCACGATGGGCGCGATCTCGTGCGCTTGGGCCAAACGGCCCATAGGCTGGCGGTTGATGAAGTCTTGCCTGGCCTGCACCGGGTCGGCATAGCTGTTGATGCGGTCTTGCAGCGAAGGCGTGTCCACCGTGCCGGGGCAAATGCAATTGCAGCGAATGCCCTTGCGCACATAATCGGCCGCCACGCTTTTGGTCAGGCCAATGACGGCCGCTTTGCTCGCACCATAGATGAAACGGTTGGGCAGACCGCGAACGCTGGAGCACACGCTGGCCATGTTGATGATGCTGCCACCCTGGCCGTCTTTTTCGAACTGCGCCAGCATTTTGGGGATGGCCGCCTGGATCATCCAGAACTGCGAGCGCACGTTCAGGTTGAAGGCAAATTCCCAGTCCTCGTCAGTGGCCAGTTCGATGTTGCCGTTGTGCACAAAGCCTGCGCAGTTGAAGATGATGTCGATGCGCGGCAGGCTGGCCACTTGGGCGGCAATCGCTTTTTTGTCGAGCACGTTCAGCACGGCGGTGTGAACATTCGCCACGCCTTGGTAAGACTTGAGCAGCTCGGCGTTCACATCGGTGGCATAGACCGTCGCGCCCTCAGCGGCCATGGCCAATGCCGCCGCTTGGCCAATGCCTTGCCCTGCGGCGGTGACGAGTGCAATTTTTCCTTTGAGTCTCATGGTGCTTTGATCTCCAGTTGGGTGATTTGTGTTGCGGTGATGGCAGCCCAGTCCCAGGCGATGCCCAGGCCGGGGGTGTTGGGCGGCAGGGCATAACCGCCCTGCACCTGCATGCGCGAAGTCGTGATGTCGTCGAGCTGCGGGATGTATTCGACCCAAGTGGCGTTGGGCACGGCGGCGCACAGGCTCACATGCAACTCCATCAAGAAGTGCGGGCACACCGCCACGTCAAAGGTTTCTGCCAGGTGCGCGGTTTTGATCCAGGGCGTGATGCCACCAATGCGCGCCACATCGGGCTGCACGATGGAGCATGCACCCTGCTCCAAATATTCGCGGAACTGCATCGGGTGGTACATCGATTCCCCCACCGCCACGGGAATCGTGGTGTGCTCGCGCAACTGGCGGTGGCCCGACACGTCTTCGGCGGGCATAGGCTCTTCCATCCACGCCAAGCCCAGACCATCGAACGCCCGCGCACGGCGCACGGCCTCGGCTCGGTTGAAGCCCTGATTGGCATCGGTCATCAACTCGAAGCCTGGCCCCACCGCATCGCGCACCGCACTCAGGCGCGCCACGTCTTCGCTCACATGCGGGCGGCCGATCTTGATTTTGGCGCCTTTGAAACCTTGGGCTTGCGCCTCCAGCGTTTGGTCCACCAGTGCCTCGGGCGACAAATGCAGCCAGCCGCCTTCGGTGGTGTACAGCGGCACACGCGCTTGCGCCCCGCCCAACAACTGCCACAGCGGCAGGCCCTGGCTTTGCGCACGCCAATCCCACAAAGCGGTGTCCACACAAGCCAGCGCCAAACTGGTCATGGCCCCCACAGCGGTGGCATGGGTGTGAAAAAACAGGTCTTTCCAAATGGCCTCGACCAAGACCGGGTTGCGGCCGACGAGGCGCGGCGCCAGGTGGTCCTTGAGCAAGGCCATGACCGACGAGCCACCGGTGCCAATCGTGTAGGCGTAACCCGTGGCGTCGATGCCATCGCTGCAGTGAAGGGTGAGCAAAATCGTTTCTTGCGTGACGAAGGACTGGATGGCGTCGGTGCGCAAGACCTTGGGCGGCAAGTTGACTTGCCGAAGGCTCACGCGGTCAATGGTGACGGGGGTCATGTGGGGCAGCAGGGAGGGTAAAAAACAGGCGAAGAAGATCAGCTGCCAGCAGCGGCACCTGCAGCTGCAAGGGTTTCAAGGCCTTGCAGCATGAGACATCTCCACCGCACCGTGCGTCGTTTGCGTGACAGCCGCCATGCGGGTTTGTGCGGAGTTGCAATGGCTTTTGATCATGTGATGATTGTGCAACTGGTCTGACCACTTGTCCAATTCACGTTATCCCTGATTCCCCATGCCCTTGCATACCGTGGCCCCGCAGCGCCTTTACCGCCAGATTGCCGAGCAGCTTCGGCAGCTGATGGCGTCGGGCGAGTTCGCGCTGGGCTCGCGTCTGCCGGCTGAACGTGACCTCGCTGTCCAACTGGGCGTGAGCCGCCCTTCGGTGCGCGAAGCCCTGATCGCGCTGGAAGTGGAAGGCATGATCGAGGTGCGCACCGGCTCGGGCATTTATGTGCAACACGCCATGCCGACCCACGGCCCGCGCATGGCTGCGCTGAGTGCAGAGCTTGAAGCCGACACCCCAGCCAACTGGGGTCCGCTGGAGGTGATGAGTGCCCGCATTTTGGTCGAGGCCGAAGTGGCCGCTTTGGCTGCTGCCAACGCCCAAAAGTCACACATCAAAGCCATCCAGACGGGCTTGAAACAAATGCAACACGAAGCTGCCCGCGACGAAGTGCCTCGCCAAGGCGACGAAGCATTTCACCAAGCCATCGCACAGGCCTGCGGCAACAGTGTCTTGCTCGACACCGTGCTGCGCTACTGGCAAGCTCGCAATGGCCCTCTTTTTGAACGCTTGGGCGACCATTTTGAGCGCCCAGAATCTTGGCAAACCGCCATTGCCGAACACCAGGCGGTGCTGCGCGCCATCGAAGTGCGAGACCCCAGCGCCGCGCGCAAAGCCATGCAAAAGCACCTGAAACAAGCCCACAAAAGATACAGCGCGAGCTGGCGCCGCGCACCCGCCCGTTAGGGTGGTTTTTCTGTTCCCGCGTCAGCAAATTTCAAACCCCAATGAGGAGACCATGATGAGCAAACGATTCACACTGAAAACCCTGGCCGCCGTCGGCGCCATAGCCATGGGCACGCTGCTGGTCAGCACCGGCGCCATGGCCCAGCAAAAGCTGAAATGGGCCCACGTCTACGAAACATCAGAGCCGTACCACACCGAATCGGTGTGGGCCGCCGAAGAGATCAAAAAGCGCAGCAACAGCAAGTTCGACATCCAGGTCTTTCCCGCCTCCACACTGGGCAAGGAAACCGACATCAACCAAGGCCTGACCTTGGGCACGGTGGACATGATCATCAGCGGCCCGTCTTTTGCGGCACGCACTTATCCACGTTTTGGCATTGCCTACTACCCCTTCATCTTCCGCGATGGCGACCACCTGATCGCTTACTCCAAGAGCCCCGTGTTCCAGGAAATGGTGAGCGAATTCCGTACCCGCACCGGTATCCAGGTGACCGCCTACACCTACTACGGTGCACGCCACACCACCGCCCAAAAAGCCTTCACCAACTGTGCTGGCATGAAGGGCATCAAAATCCGCGTGCCCGATGTGCCCGCCTACCGCGCCACACCTGAGGCTTGCGGTGCCAACCCCACGCCCATTGCTTTTGCCGAGGTGTATTTGGCTTTGCAAAACGGCACTGTGGAAGCGCAGGAAAACCCCTTGACCACCATCGAGGCCAAGAAGTTTTATGAAGTGCAAAAGGCCATCATGCTCACCGGGCACATCGTGGACGGCCTGACCACCCAGATCGCGCCCCACGTCTGGAACAAGCTCAGCGATGCCGAAAAGAAAATGTTCACCGATGTGACGCAAGAAGCTGCTGTGCGCGCCACCGCCAAGATCAAGGCGCGTGAGGCCGAGTTGGTGGACGAGTTCAAGAAAAAAGGCCTGCAAGTGGTGCAGGTGGACCGCAAGTCTTTCCAAGACGCTGTCCTGAAAAACAAGCCCCTGACCGGCATGGGTTTCACACAGTCTGACTTCGACAAGATCCAAGCGGCAAAGTAAGCCCAATGGCTGAGCAGGTCGGACTCGCAAAGTCCGACCTGCTGCGTTTTTCGATTTCAAGGATTCCCCATGAGCAACCTCCCCGACCTCGACGCGATGCCCAAAGTCATGGGCGACGATGGCCAGTTTCACGCGACCGATGAAGAAGTTGACCTGTCAGGGACCCCCATGGAGGCCTGGGTGGCACTGGCCTTCTTCTGGGCCTTGGGGTTGACGGTTTTTTACCAATTTTTCACGCGCTATGTGTTGAATAACTCGGCCTCGTGGACCGAAGAGATTGCGCGTTATTTGCTCATTGCCACCGTCTTCACAGGGGCCACGATGGGTGTGGCCAAAAACAACCACATCCAGGTGGACTTCTTCTTTCGCTTCATGCCCGACTGGATGGGCCGCGCCATGGGCACTGTGGTCGATGTGGTGCGCATCGCCTTTTTTGCCACCGCCACCTTCCTCACCGGCCAGATGATGCAAAAGCTGGGCAGCTACAAAATGACCATCATCGACTTGCCGATGAACCTGGTTTATGGCGTGGTGATGGCCGGTTTTGCGGCCATGTGCTTGCGGGCCATTTGGGTGGCCAAGGTGCATTGGCAACGCGGCTACACCGTGCTGCAACGCCCCGAATCCGAAATGACCGACCGTTGAAATCGCCCCTCCTGAAAGTGTTCCCATGTTGAAAATCATTTTTCTCTTTCTCATGAGTGGCGGTATCCCGGTGGCCATTGCCATGGCGGGCGCGTCTTTGATTTACATCTTTTTTACCCAAAGTTCGCCGCCCTTTGTGGTGATCCACCGCATGGTCTCGGGCATTGACAGCTTTCCGCTGCTGGCTGTGCCCTTCTTCATCCTGGCCGGTAACCTGATGAACAACGCGGGCATCACCAACCGCATTTACAACTACGCGCTGGCCTTGGTGGGCTGGCTCAAGGGCGGTTTGGGTCACGTCAACGTGGTGGGCTCGGTGGTGTTTGCCGGCATGAGCGGCACGGCCATTGCCGACGCGGCAGGCTTGGGCACCATCGAGATCAAGGCCATGAAAGACCATGGCTACAGCACCGAATTTGCCGTGGGCGTCACCGCCGCTTCGGCCACGTTAGGGCCCATCATCCCGCCCAGCTTGCCCTTTGTGATCTACGGCATGATGGCCAACGTCTCGGTGGGTGCGTTGTTTCTCGCGGGCATCTTGCCCGGCATCTTGATGGCGCTGCTGATGATGCTGACGGTGGCCTATTTCGCGCACAAAAACGGCTGGGGGGCCGATGTGAAATTCGAGTGGCCCAAAGTCATAAAGGCCCTGGCCGAAACCGCTGTGGTGGTGGGCTGGCCAATGGCGATTTGGTGGCTGGTCACGATCATGGGGACTCCCCCTCAGCTCACGGTGTTGGTGGCCCTGATCGTTTTGTTCGCCGCCGACAAGTTTTTCAACTTTCAGGCCGTGCTGCCCATCATGACCCCCGTGATCTTGATCGGCGGCATGACCACCGGCGTGTTCACCCCCACCGAAGGCGCGATTGCGGCTTGTGTTTGGGCCATTGCACTGGGCTTTTTCTGGTACCGCACGCTCAACTTCAAGATGTTTGTGAAGATCTGCCTGGACACAGTGGAGACCACCGCCACGGTGCTGTTCATCGTGGCCGCGGCGAGCATCTTCGGCTGGATGCTGACTGCCACAGGCGTGACCACAGCCATCTCGGCTTGGGTACTGGGCTTCACGCAGGAGCCCTGGGTGTTCTTGCTGCTGGCCAATGTGCTCATGCTGTTTGTGGGCTGTTTCCTCGAGCCCACCGCCGCCATCACCATCCTCGTGCCCATCCTGGTGCCCATTTGCCAGCAGCTGGGCATTGACCTGGTGCACTTCGGTCTGATCATGGTGCTCAACCTCATGATCGGTTTGCTGCACCCGCCCATGGGCATGGTGCTGTTCGTGCTGGCGAGGGTGGCCAAGCTCAGTGTGGAGCGCACCACCATGGCCATCTTGCCCTGGCTGTTCCCCTTGCTGGGCAGCTTGGCGGTCATCACCTACGTCCCCAGCCTGGTGCTGTGGTTGCCCAAGCAGTTTTATTGACCCCTCGGGGCTGATGTTCAGCCCCGTTTTGAATTGACGCTCAACATGTCCAACCTCTTCATTCGCCTGCACCCGTCTGACGACGTGGTCATCGCCCGCAGCCAACTCATGAGCGGCAGCACCGTGGACGGCATAGCCGTGCGCGGCCTGATTCCGCCGGGCCACAAAATCGCCACCCGCGCCATCGCCGTCGGCGAGCCGGTGCGCCGCTACAACCAGATCATTGGCTTTGCGCACCAACCCATCGCGCCGGGCGAGCATGTGCACACGCAGAACCTGAACATGGGCACCGAAAAAGGCAACTTCGAGCGCGACTACGCCATCGGGCAAGACGTCAAACCCGAGCCCGTGCGCAAGCAGGCGACCTTCATGGGCTACAAGCGCAGCGACGGCCGCGTGGCCACGCGCAACTACATCGGCGTGCTGTCCAGCGTGAACTGCTCGGCCACGGCGGCACGCGCCATTGCGGACCACTTCTCCAAACGCAACAACCCCGCCGCGCTGGCCAACTTTCCGAATGTGGACGGCGTGGTGGCGCTCACCCACGGCACCGGCTGCGGCATGGACACCGAAGGCTTAGGGATGCAGTTGCTCGAGCGCACGTTGGCCGGTTACGCCACACACGCCAACTTCTGGGGCGTGGTGGTGGTGGGCCTGGGTTGCGAGTCGAACCAACTGGGCACCTGGCTGGCACACAGCAGCCTGCGCGTCGGCGACACGCTCAAGGTCTTCAACATCCAGGACACGGGCGGCACGCGCCTGACGGTGGAAAAGGGCATCCAACTCATCCAAGAGATGCTGCCCCGCGCCAACGCCACCCAACGCGAGCCTTGCAGTGCCGAACACATCACCATCGGTCTGCAGTGCGGCGGCTCGGACGGTTATTCGGGCATCAGCGCCAACCCGGCTTTAGGCGCAGCGGTGGACTTGCTGGTGCAGCACGGCGGCACCGCGATCCTGAGCGAAACCCCTGAAATTTATGGTGCCGAGCATTTGCTCACGCGACGCGCTGTGAAGCCAGAGGTGGCGCACAAGCTGATCGAGCGCATCAAATGGTGGGAAAACTACACCGCCATCAACGGCGGCGAGATGAACAACAACCCCTCGCCCGGCAACAAAGCTGGCGGCCTGACCACGATCCTGGAAAAATCATTGGGTGCCGTGGCCAAAGGCGGCACCAGCAACCTGCAAGCGGTGTACGAATACGCTGAACCCGTCAAGGCCAGAGGTTTTGTTTACATGGACACGCCCGGCTACGACCCGGTGAGCGCCACGGGGCAGGTGGCGGGTGGGGCCAACTTGATTTGCTTCACCACCGGGCGCGGCAGTGCGTATGGCTGCGCACCCTCGCCCAGCCTCAAGTTCGCGACCAACACCGCTCTGTGGAAAAAGCAGGAAGAAGACATGGACCTGAACTGCGGCGAGATCGTGGATGGCGGCGTCAGCATCGCCGAGATGGGCCAACGCATTTTCGACATGATCCTGGCCGCCGCATCGGGCGAACCCACCAAGAGCGAGCGCCACGGCTACGGCCAAAACGAATTTGTGCCGTGGCAAGTCGGCGCGGTGATGTGACCCCTTGCGACATCTCAACTTTGAAAAAACGCACATGAGCCAACTTATCCAAGCCACCGATCTGCGCCAGCACATCACCCGCATCATCGCCATGACCGGCAGCACCCCTGCCGAAGCCGCGCAGGTGGCCGACAACCTGGTCATGGCCAACTTGAGTGGCCATGACTCGCACGGCGTGGGCATGGTGCCGCGCTATGTGGACGCCGTGCTAGAAGGGGGACTGTCCCCCAACACCGGTGTCAAGGTCTTGCTGGACACTGGCCCCTTGCTGAACCTGGACGGCCAGCGCGGCTACGGCCAGATCACTGGCGTGCAAGCCATGCAAATGGGCATTGAGCGCGCCAAGCAACACGGGGTGTGCACCGTGGCCCTGAGCCGCTCGCACCACCTGGGTCGCATCGGTCACTTTGCCGAAATGGCCGTGGCGCAAGGCCTGGTGTCGGTGCATTTTGTGAACGTGCTCTCGCGTCCTGTGGTCGCCCCCTTTGGCGGTGGCGACGGCCGCTTTGGCACCAACCCTTGCTGCATCGGCGTGCCCATGGGCAACCGCGCGCCCTTTGTGCTGGACTTTGCCACCAGCCGCGTGGCCCAAGGCAAGATGCGCGTGGCGCACAACAAGGGCGAGCAAGTGCCACCCGGCTATTTGATTGACGAACACGGCCACCCCACCACCAACCCCGGCGTGGTGGTGGTGCCGCAGTCCAACGGCCTGTTCGGTGCGCTCATGACTTTTGGTGACCACAAAGGCTTTGGCATGGCCATGGCTTGCGAGCTGCTGGGCGGCGCGCTGACCGGCGGTGGTACCTGGCACCGCGAAGCCGACCACCAAAGGGCGGTGCTCAACGGCATGCTGACGATGCTGATTGACCCGGTGCGCTTGGGCACGCAAGCGATGTTCGAGCAAGAAGCCCTCGCCTTTGACGACTGGCTGCGCCAAAGCCCCGATGCCCCAGGCAGTGCTGGCGTGCGCATGGCGGGCGAACCCGAACGCGCGGCACGCGCTGACCGCGAACAAAACGGCATCTGGATCGACGACGCCACCTGGGCCGAGATCGAGGCTTCTGAGAAAAAGCTGGCTGGACGTTGAGCATTGGCCGATCACGACCTCCCCCTTAGGAGCCCACCCCGTGGGCGATTGGGGCGCTTGCGGCACACATGACTGACCAACTCCCAAACCCATCGCGCACAGGGGTGCGCTTCTACAACTCCATGAACTGTTCAGCCCTCTGACACCATGCACCTCTCAGCCCTCACTCTGGCATCGCTGCCCGCTCACATCGTCACCCCGGCATACGACCGCACCAGCCATGCCCCTGGCGTGGTGCACTTAGGCTTGGGCGCTTTCCACCGCGCCCACCAGGCCATGGTGTTTGACCAACTGCTGTCCGGTGGCGACACACGTTGGGGCATCCAAGGCGTGGGGATGACGCGACCGGATCTGGTGAACCAGCTGCGCGCGCAAGACGGTCTGTACGCTGTGCGCGTGGCCGATGGTCAAGGCGTGAAATGGCAAGTGCCCGGTGCACTTTGGCACACCTGCGTGGCCACCACCGAACGCGATGCCGTGGTGCAAGCCATTGCCGCGCCCAGCACCCGCTGGGTCACACTCACCGTGACCGAAAAAGGCTACACGCCCGCTCTGGCGCAACTGCTGCTGGACGGCTTTCGCCTGCGCCAGCAAGCGGATATGCCCGGCATCACCATCGCATCGTGCGACAACTTGCAAGGCAACGGCCACAAGTTGCAGGCCTTGGTCAAAGCCGCCGCTGCGCCACAAGACTCCGAGGTGCTGAGCTGGCTCGACGCACACTGTGCCTTTCCGTGCAGCATGGTCGACCGCATCGTGCCCGCCGCCACACCCGAGGTCATGGCCGCAGCGCAAAAGGCGCTGGGCCTGCAGGACCACTGCGCTTTGAGCACTGAAAGCTTTTGGGAATGGGTGATCGAGAACCGCTTTGCCGATCCGGATGACGCAGCACTGTTGCAGAGCGTTGGCGTGCGCGTCACGCCCGATGTGCACAGCTACGAAGAAGCCAAGCTGCGCATGCTCAACGGCAGCCACACGGCCATGGCGCTGATGGGCGCGGTCACAGCCAGGCCTTTCATTGCCAGCTGCATTGGCGTGCCACATGTCCGAGAATTTGTGTTCCGCTTGATGGGCCAAGAAGTCGCGCCGCACCTGAGTCGCAGCGATTGGGCCGACTACCGTGATGCACTGATCGCCCGCTTTGGCAACCCTTACCTCAAGCACAGCGTGCACCAAATCGCCACCGACAGCTCGCAAAAAATCCCGCAGCGCTGGCCACCCTCGGTGCTGGGGCAGATCGCGCTGGGCGCTTCTTTTGAACACCATGCGCTGGCCGCGGCCGTGTTCGTGCGCTACACACTGGGCGTGGACGAGCAAGGCCAAGCCTACGCCCTGAACGACCCGCAAGCCTCTAGCCTGATGGCGATGGGCGCAGGCCAGCGCACCGAGCCTGAAGCCTGCGTGCGCGCCCTGTTGGCCAGTGAAGCCCTATGGGGCAGCGCCCTGCCCCAACACGCAGACTGGATCGCCCGCGTCACGCACTGGCACCAACACATCCTGCAGCACGGCGTGGACCACGCGGTCCAGCAACTGGCCGGGGCCTGAGCCATGAAAATCACCGCCGCCCGCGTCATTGTCTGCAGCCCAGGCCGCAATTTCGTCACCCTCAAGATCGAGACCGACCAGGGCGTATACGGCATCGGCGACGCCACACTCAACGGCCGCGAACTGGCCGTGGTCAGCACCCTCGAAGACCATGTTCTGCCCTGCCTGATCGGGCGCGACCCGCAGCAGATCGAAGACATTTGGCAATACCTCTACAAAGGCGCCTACTGGCGGCGCGGCCCAGTGACCATGAGCGCCATTGCCGCCGTGGACACCGCGCTGTGGGACATCAAGGCCAAGATGGCGGGCATGCCGCTGTACCAGTTGCTGGGCGGGCGCAGTCGCAGCGGGGTCATGGTCTACGGTCACGCCAATGGCCGCGACACGGCCGAAACGGTGGATGCGGTCTTGCGCCATAAAGAAGAAGGCTACCTGGCCATCCGCGCCCAAAGCGGCGTGCCAGGCTTGAACAAGGTCTATGGCGTCAGCGCCACCAACCGCATGTACGAACCTGCCGACGGCAACCTGCCCAGCGAGCACGACTGGAGTACCGAAAAGTATTTGCGCCACACGCCCGGCCTGTTTGAAGCCGTGCGCGAGGCCGTCGGGCCCGACATCCATTTGCTGCACGACGTGCACCACCGCCTGACACCCATCGAAGCGGGCCAGCTGGGCAAGGCGCTGGAGCCCATGCGCCTGTTCTGGATGGAAGACCCCACACCCGCCGAAAACCAAGACGCCTTTGAGTGGATACGCCACCACACCACCACGCCCATTGCGGTGGGTGAGGTGTTCAACAGCATTTGGGACTGCAAGTCTTTGATCGAGAAACAGCTCATCGACTACATCCGCACCACCGTGGTCCACGCGGGCGGCATCTCGCACCTGCGGCGCATCGCTGACTTGGCGAGCCTCTACCAAGTGCGCACCGGCTGCCACGGCGCGACCGACTTGTCACCCGTGTGCATGGGCGCAGCGCTGCACTTTGACACCTGGGTGCCCAACTTTGGCGTGCAAGAGTTCATGCCCCACAGCGAAGAAATGCTGTCGGTTTTCCCGCACGACTACCGTTTTGAGCGCGGCATGATGCACTGCGGCGAGTCCCCCGGTCACGGGGTGGACATCGACGAGAAGCTGGCGGGCAAGTACCCCTACCAAAGGGCTTATTTGCCGGTGAACCGGCTGCAGCATGATGGGACGCTTTGGAATTGGTGAGGTGCTTTGAATGAGGGGGCTGGTTGCTGGGGTGGCAGGCCTCAAGGTCTTTGCATCTTCAACAGCCGGATCTCTGGTCATTTGTGCCATCTTTTTGGGACTGCCACCAAGCCACGCAAGCTGTCGCCAGTGCCGCAGTGCTGTCAACACACTGCTTGCGAAGCGGTGATTGGATCGCATCCAGCGCCAATGGTGTTTCGGTGCAAGCCAGAATCACTGCGCTTACGCCCTGGTTCAGCAGTGACTCCACGGCTTTTTCAATGAGCTTTCCTGCGCTCAAAGCGTCGCCAGCCTTGACCCGCTCAATCCCAGGCAAAACCAAGGTGCTCATTGCGATCTCCTCTGGCAAAACGACGGTATAGCCCGCGCGGTGCAGTACTGGATCAAAAATCTGGGCCGCCAAAGTAGCGCGTGTGCCGATCACGCCGATTTTTGAACCCGCATCAGCCAGCTGCGTGAGCTGATTCACACTCGCATCCACAATGCTTAAAAAAGGAACTGTACATCCCTTGAGTAGATCGGGGTACCAAAAATGTGCGGTGTTGCATGGCATGGCCAAGGCCATGGCTCCGGCGACAATCAGGCGGTCTCGCCCGGCCATCAATTCAGGCAGTGGCGAACGCCCCCCATTCAAAATTGCTGCTGGTCGCGGCGCAATACGAGGGTCGGACTGCATCAGCATCGGTACATGATCGGCATCTTCTTTGGCATGGGTTGCCGAGATCACTTTGCTGAAGAAATCAAGGGTTGCCAAGGGTCCCATTCCGCCTAAAACACCGATCATGAGGGTGACTCCTTCACATATTGCTCATTGAACGGCGATCAAATAGCCACCCGCCACAAAAGCCAAGACCAGTGCGACTCAAAAAATCATGGCCGCTGGCCTCCAGCCGAGCTGAGTGACCTTTTTAAGGGCGGTCGTTAAACCCACGCCGGTGCAAGTGATGTTGTGCACTCAAAAGCAAAACCCGGCCCAGGCGTCGTCATCAAGGCAGGATTCAAAGAGGTTTCAAACCACTAAAAGCATCCATGTAGCCGTACAGCGCTACCGAGCCACCGGTGTGAAGGAAAACGACGTTTTCTCCCTTCTTGAAATGCCCCTTGCGGCACAGATCAATCAGGCCCGCCATGCCCTTGCCCGAATACACGGGGTCAAGCAAAATCCCTTCGAGTCTGGCCATCATCGTCACGGCTTCAACCATGCCGTCGGTCGGGACGCCGTACCCGCCACCGACATAGTCGCAGTTGGCTTTCACGCTGTCGCGACTGATGCTGCCGGGCACACCCAAGAGTTCGGCTGTTTTGACGGCCAGGTTGTAGACGTTGGTTTCCTGGGCTTCTTTAGGAGCACGCACGCCAATGCCCAGTACCGGAATTTGACTGCGCGTGCCTTCAAATCCAGCCACCAAACCAGCCTGTGTGCCGGCACTTCCGGTGGCGTGCACCACGCAACTGACGTTCAGCCCTTGGTTGTTGAACTGGTCTACCAATTCCAGCGCACAGACGACGTAGCCCAGCGCACCAAGCGGGTTAGAGCCACCGCCAGGGATGACATAGGGCTTTTGCCCCTTGGAGCGTAGTTCGTCAGCCAGTTTCGCCATTGCGGCATTCATGTCTGTTCCGCCTGGCACTTCTTGCACGTTGGCACCATACAAATGGTCCAGAAAAACGTTTCCAGATGTCTTGTAATTTTCAACTTTAGAACCGGTGCGATCTTCGAGGAGTATTTCGCACTTCATGCCCATCTTGGCTGCGATGGCCACGGTCTGGCGTGCGTGATTGGATTGGGTGGCACCTTGCGTGATGATGGTGTCTGCACCATGCTTGACGGCATCGGCCATCAAAAACTCAAGCTTGCGCGTTTTGTTACCACCAGAGCCCAGCCCAGTACAGTCGTCCCGTTTGATGTAAAGATTGGGGCCACCCAATGCCTCCGTCATGCGGGGCATGAACTCAAGCGGTGTAGGACCATGGGTGATGCGAACTCGGGGGAAATTGGTGATTTTCATATGTGCTTTCTTTTGTGGTTTGAAATGGATACAGAACCCGTGGTCTCTAAGTTGCTGCGGCTATCTGGGTGGAAGCCAAGACGATTTTTCCGATCAAAACGCAGTCCTCGTCGGTCAACGACAAGGGCGTGCGCAAATCCAGCAATTGATCCAAAACGGCCTTTGAATTTGGAATTTCAGGCTTGCAGGCTAGGTAATGCCAGTGCTCGTAATTGCTGGTAAATGCGACTGGTGCAGGCGTGCCAAACCACTTGATGTAGAGCCCCCGCAAACCGCATTGCTTGAGAAATTGCTCAATTTGATGTGGCTTTAGATTCAGGGTGAATTGAATCGAGCTCGCAATGAATTCTTCTCTTGCATCGCGCGCTGGGATCGACAAGTGTTCCGCTTTTGTGAGCTCGCGTTCAAGTGTGGCGTAAATGTGATTCCAACGGCGGCCTCGATCCCCCAACTGCCCAATTTGTGGACGCAGCAACGCAGCGGCCAAGTTTGACATGCGCATACTGAAATTGGGTGTGACGTACTTCCAGCGCTCAAACACCTCTGCATTGGGCTTGAGGACATGCTGGTCGTACATCATGTAACAACCCGACATCAATATGGCTTGGGCTGCGACATCCTCGTCATCGGTCACCAGCAAACCACCTTCACCCGAGTTGATGTGTTTGTAGGTTTGCGCGCTGTAGCAACCCACACTGCCCCAAGTTCCTGTGTGTTTCCCATCCCATTTTGCGCCCATGGTATGAGCGCAGTCTTCCACCATCGCGATGTCGTTTTGATCGCAAATGGCTTTGATGGCTTGCAAGTCTGCAATGTGGCCGCGCATGTGCGAGAGCAAAAAAACTTTGGCACCACTTGTCGCTGCCTTTCGCTCCAGGTCGGCCAAGTCAGTCATATAGTTGTCGCTGGTTTCGATCAAAATCGCATCAGCGCCAGCATGGGCAATGGCCCCAGGGACAGGAGACAGTGTGAAGGTGTTGGTTAACACCTTGTCTCCCGTCTTCACACCCAGTGCCTTCAGCGCAATGAACATTGCCGCACCGCAGGAACTGACTGCCACGCAGTATTTGCTGCCCACATACTCAGCGTACTCTTGCTCCAGTAGCGAAGGCTCAGGGTAACCCTTGCCTTGCTCACCGTAACGGTGCAAGCGTCCCGAACGCATCAGGGCAATGGCGCGCTCGATGGCTTCTTCAGGTATCGGCTCGCTGGTGCTCAAGTCTTTGCCAAACCACAGGCCGTCAGGCTCAAGCTGTATGGCTGAAGAGGGTGTGGAAATCATTGAGGACATGGCTTGATCAGTGTTGATGACCCGCTAAGGTACCCAGCTCAAAGGACTCCTTCGGATAGTATTTTTTCAACCGGATGTCACCGGTACGCGCATGTCCTTCCATGCCTTCAAGGCGCGAAATTCTGGCCGCAACCTGCCCTACAGCACGACTGGCGCCTTGCGTGAGACGTTGGTAGGTCACGGTTTTGATGAACTTGCCGACGCTCAGACCCCCCGAGTAGCGAGCAGCGCCACGTGTCGGCAAGATATGGTTCGGGCCAGCGCATTTATCGCCATAAGCCACCGTGGTTTCTTCACCCAAAAACAATGAACCATAATTGGTCAAATGGCTCAACCACCAGTCAAGGTCTTTAGCGAAAACTTGCAAATGCTCAGGCGCGTATTGGTCACTGATTTCTACCATTTCCTCGCGGCTTCCGACCAACACGACCTCGCCATAATCACGCCATGCAGCCGCAGCTGCATTTCGCGCCAATTCGGGCAACGCGGCAATCACGGAGGGCATGAGCTCGATCACCTTGAGCCCCAACTCGCGTGAAGTGGTGTAAAGCCATACAGGAGAATCAGGGCCATGTTCAGCTTGACCAGCAAGATCGGCTGCAACCAAATTCACATCGGCTGTTTCATCCGCAATGATGGCCGACTCTGTAGGTCCAGCCAGAACATCAATACCGATGCGGCCAAACAATGCGCGCTTGGCCTCTGCCACGAAGCGGTTGCCCGGGCCAACGATCACATCGGCAGGTTTGGGTGAATACAAGCCATAGGCCATCGCAGCAATGCCTTGTACACCACCCAGTGCCAACACCATGTCGGCACCACACAACTTCATGGTATGCAAAATGGCGGGGTTGATGCCCGCATCCTTATGACCCGGTGAGGTGGCCACTATGTTGGGTACACCCGCCACCTTGGCCGTGCAGACGCTCATGATGGCTGATGCAGCGTGGGCATATCTCCCCCCAGGTACGTAGCATCCAGCAGTATTGACCGGGATCAGTTTTTGCCCTGCAATCAGGCCGTCTATCAGTTCGACTTCAAATTCATGCAGTGACTCCCGCTGACGCAAAGCAAAGTCCTTGATTCGAGCGTGCGCAAAGACGATGTCGTCTTTGACACCTTGTGATAACTTGTTTGAAGCATTCACAAAGTCATCTTCACTCACCACGATACTGCCGTGCCAGCCATCCAAGTCGCGCGCGTATTTCTCAACGGCTTCGCAGCCATTTTTTTGTATATCTGCCAGCAAAAGCTGCACTGTCTCTGACGTTGCCGTGTCTATGGCCAGTTGCGAAGGGGTGGCTTTCTTCAAATACTCAATCGGCATGCCGTACTTTCAAAAATTAATAATTGGGTCACCCACGCCCCTTCCAGGGCACAACGCGGCGCTCAACAAATCGCACCAGGTGGTCAAAGGCATAAGCAATGATCGCGATCACCACAATCCCCATAATGACAATATCCGTTTGCAAAAACCTGGACGCTGACAAAACGGTGTAACCCAAACCAGAGGTAGCGGCGACCATTTCGGCAGCCACCAGCGTTGTCCAGCCAAAGCCAATGCCTACGCGCATTGCGGTAATGATCTCTGGCATCGCTGCCGGCAAAATGACCATACGGATCACTTGCCAGCGCGTCGCGCCAAACGAATAAGCCGCATGAATTTGCTCTATCGCTGCCGACCTAACGCCTGCGCGCGCGCCCAATACCAACGGTGCGAGCACCGACAGGAAGATCAGCAGTACCTTGGATAACTCATCAATACCAAACCAGATGATCATGAGCGGCAGATAGGCCAGTGGTGGAATTGGGCGATAGAACTCAATCGGTGGATCAAAAATACCGCGTGCAAACGGGCTCATGCCCATTGCAATGCCCAGAGGAATCCCGATCACGCAGGCGAGCAAGAATGCTCCAAAAACCCGCAGCGTACTGATCCATGTATGTTCCCAAAAGCTAACGCCCGTAAACCCGTCTCTCAGCATGGTCACAAGAGCATTGATCACCTCCATCGGGGAAGGCAAGAAAAGCGGCTTGATGAAGCCGGCATAGGTGACAAACCACCAGAAAAAAATCAATCCCGCAATCACGAACGCACTGATTTTCAAGCTATCGCCTTGGCCAGGTACGCCATATATTTCACCGGGCTTGGCTGGCTTTGCCTTCATGAGGCCAGACCAGGCAGTACTGGAATTTGTGTGGGTATCACTCATCAAGGGCTCCTGCTTCGTCAGCAAAGATAATTTTTAAAATCTCTTCTCTGAGGGCAATAAACTCTGTAGAGGCTTTAATCTCTCGCGCATTACCAGTCTCAAAATAGAGCCGGCTAAATGGCAAGTCGAAAACATGCGAAATGCGGCCAGGGCGAGGTGACATGACGATCAGCTTGGTGCCCATAAAAAGGGCTTCCTCAACGCTGTGGGTGATGAAAAAAACCATCTTTCCGGTGTCGCGCCAAACTTTCAAAATCAGCTCTTGCGCGCGCTCTCGCGTCAGCGCATCTAGTGCGCCCAGCGGTTCGTCCATGAGCAAAATTGCTGGGTCACTGGTCAGCGCCCGGGCAATACCAACACGCTGCTGCATACCGCCCGAAAGCTCATAGGTGGCAGATTGCTCAAACTGCTCCAGGCCGAGTAACTTGATGAAGTCACGCGCAATGCTCTCGCGCTTGGCTTTGTCGTGACCTTGAATTTTCAAGCCGAAAGCCACGTTTTCCAGCACGTTGAGCCAAGGTAACAACGCATGCTTTTGAAACACCACCGAACGGTCAGCACCAGGCCCAGTGACGACGCGGCCATTGAGAGAAATTTCACCCTCGCTGGGCGCCATGAATCCGGCTATGAGATTGAGCAGAGTTGATTTGCCGCATCCCGATGCCCCCAATGCCACCACAAACTCTTTCTCAAAAATTTCGAGATTGATGTTTTTAAGCGCGTGAACAGGCGGCTTACCAGGAACCGGATAAAACACCGAAGCGTTTTTGATGGCAAGTGCAGTCATGGTGGGTCTCAAGGGTTTTGTGTCGCGTGTTGACCCCGCCGGCGCAGGTCAGGCCAACACGCGATGCATACGAAGCCAATTACCTGCCTGCAGCCGCTCTTGCAAATTCGGGGTTGATAAACTTGCTGTAGTCGTCTGCCGTCCTGGCGATGCGACCCGCGCCCTTGAGGAATTCGGCGGTGGACTTGATGGTGGTGGCTGCACCGCCGCCCATCCAGGTGGCGGACATGACCAAATTTCCATCTGGGTAAGTCGTTCCATCGAGCATGGGCACCACAGCTGCAGGTGTCACACCCACATTGGCCGCCACGGCCTTGACCTTGGGCGAATCAGCGTTCCATGCGGCCTTGTTGCGGTGGTAGTCGGTATTGATCTCATTCATGGCTTTCAGGAAGGCGATCAACCCTGTGCGATTGGATGCCGAAAATCTGTTGGTGGCTACCCAGGCGTTGAAGGTGGGAAAGCCTGTCTTGGCAACCTCACCGGCGGTGACCATGACCTTGCCGTTTTCACGCAATTTAGCTTGAACCGGAACCCACACAAAAGCTGCATCAATGTCGTTTCGTGCCCACGCAGCGGCGATTTCGGCTGGCGACATGCCGAGTATGTTGACGTCTTTTTCAGTCATGCCATACATCTTCAGTGCGCCCATGAGGGAGAAATGAGCGGTGGATCCAATCGGCACCGCAATGCGCTTACCTTTCAGGTCAGCAGGTTTGTCAATGCCTGCGCCGTTTCGCGAGACCAATGCTTCCGAGCTGTCAATGACTTTGCCAAAGGAAATCACCTGATAATCAATCCCAGAGCTCAGGCCGGCTGAGAGAGGCGAAGAGCCGATTTCAGAAATTTGAATGCCGCCAGAGGCCATTGCTGCGTTGACTTCTGCGCCCGAGGCGAACTGGCGCCATTCAATGGTCCAACCCGTCGCCTTTTCCAGCGTTCCATCAGCAATGAGCGCCTTATAAGGTAACGGGTCACCAAAGTGGCCGATCACCACCTTGGTTTGCGCTACGGCAAGAGACACGAGACCGAAAGTAAATGCTGAGCCGACTAACAGTGTTTTAAGCAGATTTTTCATGGTGTGTTTTCAGTAAAAAAGTTGCGGGAATTTGATGGACTGAAATCGGTTCACATGCTTTCATCACACATGACCTCATGGAATGTTAGATAGAGCTATTTTTTAAAAATAGTGCCAGATTAATTTTTGTTTAGTGCCAAAATTGAATAAGTTGAAATTTGCTTGGCTTCACAAGCAAAACTTCTGAGCAACCCTCAAACCATTCCGGGTTAACCCTTGATTGATGCCAGCAGATCAACCAGGTGTAGCCATCATGTCGTTTTAATTGGAAAAAAAGCATGCGGCAAAAGCAGGAAATCACTGATATTTGGGCCAAACTTTTTCCAAAATTTTCTGGCAACAGTGCCACGCTTCAAGGTCGCGTGCGAGAGATGATGGTGCACTCCATTTTGATGGGCCTGATTCCGCCTGGCGCAAAAGTCCCAACCAGTCGCGCGCTGTCGAGCGCATTAGGCTTGTCTCGAAACACGGTTTCACTGGCTTTGCAAGTACTCGTTGACAAGGGTTTTTTGATTGCCAGTCCTCGAAGCGGGCTGATCGTCAATGGCGATATTTTGCTTGGCCAGGTAGACCGATCGACCCCTTCAGAACCTATGACCTCAGGCTTGAAGTGGTCCGAACGGTTTAAATCTCACCTCATCAATCAACGCAACATCATCAAACCTGCCAACTGGCAGGATTACGCTTACCCTTTTGTTTATGGTCAATTTGACGCAAGCTTGGTGCCGCTCAAAGACTGGCGCGCCTGCTCTCACCAAGCCTTGTTTGTACCGGCTGTCAAGAAATGGGCTCAGAACCATATTGACCGCGACTCTGAGGCCTTGGTGGAGCAGATTCAACACCGCTTGTTGCCTGCACGCGGCATCATGGCCAGGCGCGACGAAATTCTTGTGACCGCAGGCTCGCAAATGGCCTGTTACCTTTTGGCCAATGTGTTGGTGGATAAAAAAACCGTTGTTGGCATAGAAGACCCTGGGTACCCGGATGCGCGCAATAACTTTTTGCTGCGCAGCGACCATGTCAAAGCACTGCCCATGGATGCTGACGGACTGACTGCCTCTCGTGCCATGGGGCAATGTGCCTATGTTTTCGTGACTCCCAGTCATCAGTGCCCCACAACCGTCACCATGCCATTGAGTCGCAGGCAGGAGATTCTGGAGTTGGCCAAAAAACGTGACGTTGTATTGTTTGAAGACGACCATGAGAGTGAACTGAACTTTTCAGGTCGGCCTCTGCCTGCGCTGAAAAGTCTGGATACGGATGGTCGGGTTATTTACCTTGGCAGTCTGTCCAAAACACTGGTACACGGCCTGCGAATTGGCTATATCGTTGCACCTGCTGAATTGATTCGCGAGCTTCGGGCCTTGCGTCGATTGATCATGCGCCACGAACCCACCAACAACTCGCACACAGCCAGCTTGTTTATTGCACAAGGACACCATGATGCATTTATGCGAAAGTTGAACGTGACCTACAAAGAGCGACGCGAAATTTTGACCAGTGCATTTTCAAAATATTTGCCGGAGTTTGAAATCGTGCCCTCACAGGGAGGCTCTGGCGCCTGGATCAAGGGACCTGAAGGTTTTAACAGCCAGTCATTGTCCGAGTTGTGCGCTGCGCGTGGCGTCCTGATAGAGCCTGGAGATATTTTCTTCAGTAAATCCTCGAACAAGAACCAAGCCTACTTTCGCTTGGGCTATTCGGCCATCCATGGCTCACTGATCGATGCTGGTGTACGTGAAATCCAACAAGCTTGCAAAGACATCAAAATTCATTCGTGACTCCACTTGAAACAATTCGCCTACGGGGAGGTTCTGGTCCATCGGCGGAAACAGATCACCGTCCTGCTAATTGAACTGCGGTGCAGGCGGCATCAAAAAGGCCACCGCCTCTTGCTCAGGGTCGGTCTGCAAATAGCGAAATGCATGGATGGACGCTCGAATCAACTGACCCGCGGTGTCGGCATCGCCAATCGAAACGTTCAACAAAAGACTTTTTTCAGAGGACATCTCGTCCTCGTACAGGAACCTGGCAGCAACTTCACTGCCCGTTGGCAGGCCTGCGCGCACCATCCGCATCCGCATCACCAACTCCAAGGCCCCCATACCCGCAAAAAGCGAGGACACGGTGAAGTCCTTTCCTGCCTCCCGCCGGCAAATGACTACCCGAACCTTCCCTGACTTATCGGTCAGCGCGGGCTTGCTCAAACCCAGCGCTTCACGCCGCGTACGCAGTTAGCGGCCCAGTTCATCGGAGCGTCAGATATTGTCAGTCATGGCTTGCGAATTGACCGCTGAAGATGCCAAGCCCCCGAATCAAGGCAGAACCAACGCCCGCTTAAAGCATGCGCGCCAGCGCCGCTTGCAAATGCTCGGATGGCAGACGCTTGAAACCCGAGCGGGCAAAGCGCTGCAAGCGCCCTTGCATGAAGGCCACCAAAATCGAGGCCATGACTTGCGCGTCGGCTGTGGGGGTGGCCGACTCGGTGGCTTTGAGCGACTGGCGCAGCTGCGCCTCGATCTTGTCAAAGAGCAAGTTGATGCGCTCTTGCAAGCGCTCGTGCTCCAGCACCAGCGCATCGCCGTTCATCACGCGGCACATGCCTGGGTTTTTTTCGGCAAACTGCAGCAGCAGTGTCACGATGCGCGTGGCTTGGTTGGGCCCCAAAGGTTCGCGGTCAGTGACTTGCCGAATCAAACCGATCACGGACTGGTCTACGAAGTCGATCAGCCCTTCGAACATCTGCGCCTTGCTGGCGAAATGCCGGTACAAAGCCGCTTCGCTCACGCCAATTTTGGCGGCCAGGCCTGCGGTGGTGACGCGCTCGGCACCGGGCTGCTCGAGCATGGAGGCCAGGGTTTGCAATATCTGCAACCGGCGTTCACCGGGGCGTGGCCGCTTGCGTGCCGGAGACGCGTCCCCGTCGCGCCCGTGCTCTGAGGATGAATCAGAATCTGACATGTCTTCCTTTTGTTGAGTCGCCGCTCTTGCTGGCGGTCTGGTTTTTATCGGCTGCGGATCATGGTGCCAAAGGCTTGCTCGGACAGCACCTCGAGCAACATGGCGTGGGGCACACGGCCGTCGATGATGTGCACTGCGTTGACGCCGCTCTTGGCGGCATCAAGCGCGCCCGCAATTTTGGGGATCATGCCGCCGCTGATGGTGCCGTCTGCACACAACTCGTCAATGCGGCTGGGGGTCAGCTCGGTGAGCAAGTTGCCCTCTTTGTCGAGCACGCCCCGGATGTTGGTGAGCATGAGCAGTTTTTCGGCTTGCAGCACCGTGGCCAACTTGGCGGCCACCACGTCGGCGTTGATGTTGTAACTTTCGTTGTTGATACCAAAACCAATGGGACTGACCACGGGGATGAAGGCATCGTCTTGCAGGCATTGCAGGATGGCGGGGTCGATGCTTTCAATCTCGCCGACCTGACCCACGTCGTATTCTTTGCTGGGGTCTTGGGCATCCACCAGGCGCAGTTTTTTGGCACGGATCAAGCCACCGTCACGACCCGTCAGGCCCACGGCTTTGCCGCCTGCCCGGTTGATCATGCCGACGATGTCTTGCTGCACTTCGCCGCCCAGCACCCACTCGACAACTTCCATGGTTTCGGCATCGGTCACGCGCATGCCCTGAATGAACTCGCCCTTCTTGCCCAGGCGGTTCAAGGCCGTTTCGATTTGCGGGCCTCCGCCATGCACCACCACAGGGTTCATGCCCACCAGCTTGAGCAGCACCACGTCTTCGGCAAAGGCTTGCTGCAAGGCCGGGTCGGTCATGGCGTTGCCGCCGTATTTGATGACCAATGTCTTGCCGTGGAACTTGCGGATATAGGGCATGGCCTGCGCCAGGATCTGGGCTTGGTCATGCGGTGCAACAGTGGAGGCAGCGGTGGTGTCGGTCATGTTTCGAAACGGGGTGGTCGAAGAAGGTTCACAAAGTTCAGGAGATTGTGCCGCAAGCCCAAGACAGCTCAGAGAATCTCGGCCAGCATGCGGTTGACACCTTGCTCCCAGGGCGGCAGCACCAGCCCAAAGGCTTGCTGCAGTTTGTGGGTGTTCAAACGTGAATTCATGGGGCGCTGAGCGGGCGTTGGGAAGGCGGTGGTGGGCACAGGGGCGATGTCGGTCACTTTCAGGCCCTGCTCAGGTTGAAGGTGACGCGCCTGCGCGATCACATGGCTGGCATAACTGTGCCAGGTGGTCTCACCCGCCGCCACCAGGTGGTAAATGCCTGCCAAAGCCGATGCCGGGCTGGCCATGGCATGGCGCATGGCGTGGGCCGTCACATCGGCGATCAGGTCTGCGCCCGTGGGTGCACCATGTTGGTCATCGATCACCGTGAGGCGTTCGCGTTCACCGGCCAGGCGCAGCATGGTCTTGGCAAAGTTGCCGCCCCGCGCCGCATACACCCAGCTGGTGCGAAAAATCAGGTGTTTACAACCACTGGCCACAACGGCTTGCTCGCCTTCGAGTTTGGTCTGGCCGTACACGCTCAGCGGCCCGGTGGCGTCGCCCTCTCGCCATGGCTGCACGCCTTGGCCGTTGAACACATAGTCGGTCGAGTAATGCACCAGCCAGGCACCGATTTTGGCGGCGGCCTGCGCCAGCGCGGCAGGAGCGGTGGCGTTCAGGCAGCGGGCCAGGTCGGGTTCAGACTCGGCCTTGTCAACTGCCGTGTGGGCGGCGGCGTTGACGATGACGTCGGGACGCCAGTCCCGCACGGTTTGCGCCAAGCGCTCCGGGTGGCTCAAGTCACCGCAAAAGTCTGTGCTGTGCCGATCCAGCGCCAACACTTGGCCCAAGGGGGCCAAACTGCGCTGTAATTCCCAGCCGACTTGGCCATTTTTTCCAAGCAACAGGATTTTCATGAGGCTTGGTATTGTTTGTGGACCCAGTCGCGGTAGGCGCCGCTTTGCACATTGCTGACCCATGCAGGATTGGCCAAGTACCACTGCACGGTTTTGCGGATGCCGCTTCCAAAAGTCTCGGCCGGCTTCCAGCCCAACTCGGCCTCGAGCTTGCGGGCATCGATGGCATAGCGGCGGTCGTGGCCGGGGCGATCGGTCACATAGCTGATTTGCTGGGCGTAGGGCTTGCCGTCGGCGCGGGGGCGCAACTCGTCCAGCAGCGCGCACACCGTTTTCACAATCTCGATGTTGGGCTTTTCGTTCCAGCCGCCCACGTTGTAGGTCTCACCCAGACGCCCAGCTTCGAGCACACGGCGAATCGCGCTGCAGTGGTCTTTGACGTAGAGCCAGTCGCGGATTTGCATGCCGTCACCGTACACCGGCAAGGGCTTGCCCGCCAGCGCATTGACGATCATCAGCGGGATGAGTTTTTCAGGGAAGTGGTACGGGCCGTAGTTGTTGGAACAGTTGGTGGTGAGCACCGGCAGGCCGTAGGTGTGGTGCCAGGCGCGTACCAGGTGGTCAGAGGCGGCCTTGCTGGCGCTGTAGGGGCTGTTGGGCTCGTACCGGTGCGTCTCTGCAAAAGCGGGGTCGTCTTTGGCCAGCGAGCCGTAGACCTCGTCGGTGGAAACGTGCAAAAAGCGGAACGACGATTTGCGACTTTCAGGCAAAGCCGACCAGTACCCACGCACCGACTCCAGCAAACGGAAGGTGCCCACGATGTTGGTTTCGATGAAATCACCCGGGCCATGGATAGAGCGGTCCACATGGCTTTCGGCGGCGAAGTTGAGCACCGCGCGGGGTTGGTGCTCGACCAGCAAGCGGTCGACCAGTTCCGCGTCACCGATGTCGCCTTGCACAAAGACATGCCGCGCATCGCCTTCCAGGCTGGACAAGGTTTCCAGATTGCCCGCGTAAGTGAGTTTGTCGAGGTTGATGATGGGCTCTTGACTGGATGCCAGCCAGTCCAGCACAAAGTTGGCGCCAATGAATCCGGCCGCGCCGGTGACAAGAAGGGTCATGGTTGGGATCTGCTCAAGGGTGCCACGGAAGGCCGCACCAACAAAAGCTGATTTTAGAAGCATCGCCGGGCGATTCCGACACACAGCGGCTGGCTGCAACCCAGTGCCCAAAGTGGCGACATCAGGTTACAGTGGCGGTCTGTTCAGGAAGTGCACCATGGCCTCATCAAAAGACACCCCCCACAAGACCAACGCCAACGCCCCCGACAGCGCGGCGCCGCCGGCACAGCATGTTTGGCTGGCAGGCTTGGGGGCGCTGGCCAAAGCGCAGCAAGAAGGCAGCAAAGCGATTGAGGCGTTGGTCAACGACGGACTGGCCTTTCAGCGCAAAAGCCAGTCAGAGGCTCAAAAACGCCTGCAAGAGGCCACTGAGCGCCTGAGCCATCTGACCACCGACTTTGGTCCATCCGCCTCAGGGCGAGTGGACAAGCTGGAACACTTGTTTGAAGACCGCGTGGCCAAGGCCTTGCATCGGCTGGGCATGCCTTCGCTGCTGGACATCCAGATGCTCAATGACCGCGTGACCCAACTCGAAACGCAATGGCTTGCCAGGAGCGGCAGCACCAGAAAGCAAGACCAGGCCGCCACTAAAAAGGCCCAACCCTTGTCGAAATCGGGACGCCAAGCCTCGGTCAAACCCTTGGCCAAAGCTGTGGGCAAAACAGCCGCAAAAACTGCCGCCAAATCCGCCCCCAAGACTTCATCGGCCAGCGCCAAAAAGCAGCGCAGCAAATCGGCCTGATCTTCCTGGCCCACGCCGCTGACTTGCCATGGCCAAAAAAGCCCCCCGCCGCACCGCTGAGCGCATCGCCGAGGTGACGCTGGGCCTTTTCAACCGGTTCGGTGAACCGAATGTGTCCACCACCCTGATCTCAGCGGAACTGAGCATCAGCCCAGGCAACCTCTACTACCACTTTGCTTCGAAAGACGCGCTGGTCAACCACCTGTTTGATCAGTACGAGCGCGCGATGCTGGCCCTGCTGGATGCTGCGCCGGATGTGCGAGACATTGAGGACGCTTGGTTTTTTCTGCATTCGCTTTTTGAACAAGTCTGGAACCACCGTTTTTTGTACCGCGACCTGAACAACTTGTTGTCGGGCAACCGGCATCTGGAAATGCATTTTCACGCCGTGCTCACACGCAAGACCCATGCGTTTCGGCAGATGCTGGAATCACTTGCGGCGGCGGATCTGATGCGCATCGACCCGGACAGCATCGAAACCCTGTCAGCCAGCATGTCGGTGATGGTGACGTATTGGCTCAGCTACGAGTACGTTCGAGACCCACGACACGCCATGGAGCCCGCCAGCGCAGGTTTGGCCCTGACCCGGGGGGCGCAGCATGTGCTGGCCTTGCTGACGCCTTATATGGCCAGCGTTGACTTGCAAAATCACCTGCACGGCCTGCGCTCAGCCTACAGCGCGACTCAACGCTCACAAAACGCCTGACGCGAGCTTGGCTCAGCCTTCAGGCAAAGCGCGATGCGGCGATGGCCAAGAGACCATCGAAGATCAGGTTGTCCACCAGTTCGAACTGCACCGACATGCTCGGGGCCATTTTCCAGCCTGCACCGCCCGTCATGATGCACATCGGCTCCAGGTGGGTGTGATCTCGCAGGTGCTGCACCATGCGCTCGCACGCCCCGGCAATGGCGTAAGTGCCACCGCTGGTCAGGGCGTCGCTGGTGTTGGTGGGAAAGGGGGTCACCTCCCCCGTGGGCACATGCAACCCGGCAGTGCCCGACTCGAGGGCACGCAACATGATCCCGTGGCCCGGCAGGATCAGGCCACCTAAAAAGCGCCCTTCGGCGTCTATGGCCTCCACCGTGACGGCTGTGCCCACCATGACCACCACCAGCGGCCGGGCAGGTCCTCCTTGCACCAGCATCCGCTGGCGCGCACCAATCATGGCCACCCAGCGGTCTGCACCCAAACGCGAGGGATAGTCGTAGCCGTTGATGAGCCCGGCTTCTTGCAAGCTGGGCACCACCCACTGGGGCGGGAAATCCCACAAATCCATTTGCTCTTGTACGCGGCGCTTGATGGCATCACCCGCCACCACGCAGCCGAGCATATGGAGGGGCACTGGCAACTTGGCCCAAGGGCCATCTGAAAGACGGTCAATGTTTTCGAGGAATTCGGCGCCGTGGGCCACCAATTCAGCACGAGGACTGGGTTGCTCATACAACGCCCATTTCAGGCGGGTATTGCCTACGTCGATGGCTAAAAATGTCATTAGCCAATGATAATGATTTTTGACAACAGCCCTTTGGGCTATCCCTCAGTCAGGCAGCCCGGCAGTTTTGGCTTTGTAGATGGCAGCTTGAGCATCACGGCCCATGTTGGCTGGCACCTCATTGCCCTCAATCTGAAGCATCAGGCCCAACAAGCGTGCGCCATGCTCCACCGCCATGGAGGCGTATTTGATGTCGCCTTGAACCAGCGCGCTGGCCATGAGTTCGACCCGCTCATAGGCGTAAATATTGCCCGAAACTTTGCCCGCCACGACGATGCGGCTGGCCATGACATCTCCCTGGATCTCGCCATTGGAGCCGATCACCACCGAGATAGCGGCGTCTTTGGGCGCTTCGATGTTGCCCACCACCTTGCCGTCAATTCGAACACTTTCATTCAATTTCAGGCACCCATGGATTTCGGCATTGCGGCCGATCAGCGTGTCGAACTTTTCATGACCCATGACCAACGGGGTATGTGTCGATTTTTTTGAACCAAACATCTTGTCTCCTTTTCGCTTCGGATACCCGAGATTATCAGAGCTTGGCCCAAGCTGCCAAAGCTTTGGCAGGGTGCATGGCCACACCGTTGTAAATGACTTCGTAATGCAAATGGGGGCCAGTGGAACGACCCGTGTTGCCCAAAGTACCCAGCTTTTGCTGGCGCACCATGACATCACCTGGCTTGACCTCAATGCTCTGCAAGTGAGCATAACGCGTTGTGAAACCGTTGGCGTGCAAGACATCCACCACGTTGCCATAAGCCTCCGTGTATTCAGCGCGCGAGACCACACCTGGCGCGGTGACAAGGATGGGACTTCCTACAAGGGCTACAAAGTCAATGCCCTCGTGCAGGCTGGCTTGGTGGGTGATCGGGTCGGGCCTGAAACCAAAGCCGCTTGACAACACAAACTCACCGGTCAAAGGCAATGCGGTGGGGAGTTGATCGAGCTGAACCAGGTCTTGTTGCCACAGTTCGAGCATCTCTGTTATGGCTTGGTCGTGTATCTGGACCCGTTTGAGCGCGTGCCCAATCCGATGGTCAAGCCGCTCACCACTGGAGCCCCAGGCGCCGAGCAGGTTCAAGGGACCACCACGGCCCCAAATGGGGTTGTTTTTGGGAGTGCCATGGTTGGGCAAGAGCTTTTCCATGCCCAGTCGACCCAGGGCATCGTTCTTGATGCTTTCAAGCTTTTTGAGTTTATCGGTCACCGTGCCCAGGTGTTCGCTCAGTTCATCGAGGCGTGCTTGGTGGTGCGCCTCCATTTTCATTTGTTCGGCCTGGCTGGTGACTCCGCCGATCCGATGGACCAGCTCGGGGACGTACTCGATGGCCACCCGCAGGCCGACAAAATGCGCAACAAAACCCAGGAGCACCAAAAAAATGGCTGCGGCGGCCACCCCCATCGCGATCTTTTGAGCCGTGATGGACAAGGTCACCACTTTTGAAGCAGGGCCGTTGACCCAAATCAATTGCATAAGAACTCCACTGCCCTCAGGCCGAACAAAAGTTCTTCAAATTAGATCATAAAAATATTATGACTAAGTTTTTATTAAAACTTTTTGTTATTTTATAGAGCGGATTTTATTGATCGCATGGCCAAAGCCGCTAACAACAACCAGTCTGCGTCGAGTACGCCTAAGTGTGGCCTGCATGATTGACACGAAAGGGGCCTAAGCACTGACCCGACCTGCGCGTTCATCAGAACTTGGGACGTGCCACCGGCATCACCGACTCGTAAGCCCTCGCAGCGCGCAACACCAGCGCATCGCCAAACATCGGACCCACAATCTGCAAGCCCATGGGAAGGCCGCTCTGGGTCAAGCCACAGGGCACGGTGATGGCCGGTTGCTGGGTGAGGTTGAAGGGGTAGCTGAAAGGCGTCCAGCCGAGCATGGACACCGGGTTCATGGTGACCGTTCCGGCTGCACGCGCCTCAAAAGCCGGGATGGACACCGCAGGCGTGACCAGCAGGTCAAAGCGCTGCATGAACTGGCGCATGTGCGAGCCCAACACACCTCGGCGTTGGTTGAGTTGTTGGATTTGCAAGGCGCTCAGTTGCGCACCCAGCTCAGCCTCGGCTTTGAAATCGGGGTCGGCCACGGCCTGCTGCTCGGCGCTCAAACCCTTCCACAAAGTGTAGGCGCCCAAAAACCAGAGACCGGTGGTGATGTCCAGCGGGTCCTCGAAGCCGGGGTCGATCCGCTCCACATGCGCGCCCAGGGCTTGGAGTTGCTGCACGGCGGCATCCACCGCAGCGGCGATTTCGGGGTGCACATTTTTCGCATAACCCAAGGTGGGCGAATAGGCGATCCGCAGGCCACGGATGCCGTCTTCCAGGCCCACGGTGTAGTCGCTGGCGTCGGGTGGCAGCGATGTCCAGTCGCGGGCATCGGGTTGCTTGAGCACGTTGGTCATCAAGGCGGCGTCGCGCACGCTCATGGTGTGCGGGCCCAAGTGGGCGACCGAGCCAAACGGTGACAGGGGGTAGGCCGGCACGCGGCCAAAGCTGGGTTTGAGGCCCACGTTGCCGCAAAAGGCCGCCGGAATCCGCACACTGCCCGCACCATCGGTGCCCACGCCAATCGGTCCCAAACCCGCAGCCACGGCGGCGGCCGTGCCGCCCGAGGATCCACCAGGCGTGTGGTTCAGGTTCCAGGGGTTGCGGGTGATGCCGGTGGCGGGCGAGTTGGTCTCGCCCTTGCAACCAAACTCGGGCGTGGTGGTTTTGCCCAACAAGACAGCACCCGCCTCGCGCAAGCGGGCGGTGGCCGGGGCGTCCACATCCCAAGGCTGGTTTGGGTCAACCGTGCGGCTGCCCCGCAGCGTGGGCCAGCCGTGGGTCAGGATCAAGTCCTTGATGGAAGTGGGCACACCGTCCAAAACCCCCACGGGCGCGCCTTGCTGGCGGTGGGCCTGCCAACGCGCCTCGCTGGCGCGGGCGCTGGCCAGGGCGGCGGCTTCGTCAACCAGGCAAAAGGCGTTGATTTGCGGGTTCAGGCGCTCGATGCGCTGCAGCACCGCCTGCGTCACCTCCACGGGCGAGGCTTGACCGCTGCGGTACAGCGCCAACAGTTCATGGGCGGGGGTTTGGGTCAGGTCTTGTCTTGACGCAGATGCGGGTGCTGTGCTCATGGTCGTGCCTCTGAGGTGGTGAATCAAAAACCTCTCGCCTGTGGCCGGTTCAGCGTCAGGGTCAAGGCCGGGTACGGGTGTGGGGACTGAGCTTTTTCCAGGGCAAATCGCCCGGGTCAGCCGCCATGGGCCCGGCCGCCTTGGCCACCAGCACACGGCTGGCAATGGGGGTGAAGTCGGCACGGAAATGGTTGGAGCTTTTGACCACGAGCAGCTTCATTTGCTCGGGGTGGATGCCCACGGCGCGAAACAGTTCACGGTCGAGCATCTGCATTTTTCCGCTGGCCACGGCGATCAGCACGCCATCGATTTCGAGGCAAGCGCAAGGTCCGATGCGGGCTTTCATGCCGGTCATCATCGGGCCTTTGAGCTCGCAGTACTCGGGCCCCAACGCCCGCACCGTGAAGCGCCCCTGCAAAGGCGGGTCGCTGGCCTCGCCGGTAAAAGTGGGCACCGCTTGGCCCAAGGCCAATTGCAAACTCGCCCCCACGCCGGCGGCATGGGCCATGCGGGCGGCTTCGGGGTCGAACAACAAACCCAGCGCCACTTGGCCCGGCCAGCGCTGGCCAGCGCCTTGCTGAAGCAAGGCGTGCAGCATGCCGGTGGTGTTGCTGTCCCCCCCTGCGCCGGGGTTGTCCTGCGTGTCGGCCATGACCACGGGGGGTCCAGACACCTCGGCGGTGGCCAGGGCTTGCGCCACCGCCTCACGGGCGGGCAGCACATCGGGGCGCCATTGGCTGGGCTCGGCCACACGGTCAAACAAACGCTGCACAGCCGCTTCGGCTTGGGGGCCATGGCCCCAGACCACCGGGCCGCATTCGTCAAAGTCGGACGCCGGAAAACCCATGCAAAAACTCAGCATGCAAGCGGTTTGCGACTCCAGCGCGATCATTTCCTCGTACAGGTCTTTTGCCGGGGCCATCCAGGTGCTTTGGGCGTTGAGCGGAATCAAAAAAGGCAGGCGACGCGCGTGCATCGGGCGCTTACCACCTGCACGCAAATGCTCGCGCAGCAATAGGGCTGCGCGCTCACCGGTCTCAGCCATGTCGATGTGCGGGTAGGTGCGGTAAGCCACCAAGCCATCGGACAGCAGCATGCGCTCGGTCACGTTGGCGTGCAGGTCTAGGCTGGCCACGATGGGCAGTTTGGGGCCCACCACGGCGCGGATGCGTGCGATCAGTTCGCCTTCGCTGTCGTCTGCGTTTTCGGCCACAGCTGCGCCATGCAAATCCAGGTACACGCCGTCCAAGCCCTGCACCAAGGCCGATCGCACGTCATCCAAGATGGCGCTGCAAATGCGCTCGAATGCATCTTGCGTCACATAAGAAGATGGAGTGGCTCCGGCCCAAGCCGAGGGCACCAACTGCCAGCCTTCGCGCCGCGCTGCATCGATGAAGCCGCCCGCCGGAATGTTCACGCCCGTCATCTGGTCCAGCATGGCTTGCCCGCGCACATAGGCCGGAAAGGCCTCGCCGCTTTGGAAGGCGGCCCAATCGGCCAGGCTGGGGGCAAAGGTGTTGGTTTCGTGCTGGTAACCAGCGATCAGGATACGGGTCATGGCGGGCCGTGTTCAGGGTTCATATCAAGCCGACTGAAGCTGCGCTGTCGCGGTGCGACATCAAGGTGCAGCCTCAAGGGGCGGCAAAGCGGCGGGCGCTGCCTGCAGCAGGCGGCGCGTGTAGTCTTGTTGGGGGTTGGCGTAGAGCTCGTGGGTCGGGCCTTCTTCGACGATCAGGCCTTGGTGCATCACGATCACGCGGTCGCACAACTGGGCGGCCACGCGCAGGTCGTGCGTGATGAACAGCACGCCCAAGCCCAAACGGCCCTGGATTTCGCGCAGCAAGTTCAAAATTTGCGCCTGCACACTCACATCGAGAGCGCTCACCGCCTCGTCGGCCACCAGCACTTGGGGGCGACATGCCAGCGCCCGAGCGATGGCCAGGCGCTGCCTTTGTCCACCACTGAACTGGCTGGGATAGCGCAGCAGCGCTTCAACCGGCAAACGCACCTGGGCCATCAGCTCGGCTGCCAAGGCTTCGGCCTGGGCGCGCGACTGGCCAAAGTTCATGGCCCCTTCGACCATGGACTGACCCACCGTGCGGCGCGGGTTGAGCGAGCGGTTGGGGTCTTGAAACACCACCTGCACCCGGTTGCGCAAAGGCCGCAAGCGGCCCTCTGGCAAAGTCGCCACTTCGTCGTCGCCCCACAAGATGCGGCCCTCGGTCGGGTCGATCAGGCGAATCAGGCAGCGCGCAAAAGTGGACTTGCCCGAACCGGACTCGCCCACAATGCCCACAGTCTCGCCTGCGTGCACCGCCACATGGGCGTTTTGCAGCGCGGCGGTGGCGCGGTTGCGGCCCATCCAGTCGCGGCTGGCATAGGTTTTGCACACGCCCTGGCCCGACAACAAAGCCGGGCCGCTGAAGGCGGGTTTGGCCGCAGGCGGCGTCATGCCCGGCACAGCGGCGAGCAACTGGCGCGTGTACGCGGCTTGGGGCCGTCGCAAGACCTGCTCGCAGGGCCCACCCTCAACGGCTTCGCCCTGGTTCATCACCAGCACCTCGTCGGCGATCTCGGCCACCACGCCCATGTCGTGCGTGATGAACAGCACCGCACTGCCCTGCTCGCGTTGCAGGTCGGCAATCAGCTTCAAAATTTCTTTTTGCGTGGTCACGTCCAGCGCGGTGGTCGGCTCGTCGCAGATGATCAAGGCCGGCTTGAGCACCACGGCCATGGCGATCACGATGCGCTGACGCTGCCCACCGCTGAGTTGGTGCGGGTAGCTGCGCAGCATGCGCTCAGGGTCGGGCAGGCGCACGCGTTCGAAAATGCGCAAAATTTCGGCCCGGCGCTGCGCAGCTGGCCAATCGGTGTGGGTCGAGAGCAACTCGTCGACCTGATCGCCGCAGGTCATGACCGGGTTGAGCGCGGTCATGGGTTCCTGGAACACCATGCCCATGCTGCGTCCGCGCAAGGCGCGCAAACGCGAGGCCGAGGCATTGAGCAAGGACTCGCCTTGCAGCACGATCTCACCCCCACTGGGGCGCAGCTCCTTGGCCAGCAAACCCATCACGGTGGTAGCCATGACCGATTTGCCAGAACCCGACTCGCCCACCACACACAAGGTCTGCCCGGGGTGAATCGTCAATGACACCTGGTGCACCGCATGCGCGCGGTCACTCCCGGCAGGCAAGGCCACCGAGAGTTGGCGAATGGACAGAACCGGTTGAGGGGACGTCGTGCTCATCATGTCCCCCTTTTTGCAAACTTGGGATCGAGCACATCGCGCAAGCCATCCCCCAACAAATTCACGGCCAGCACTGTGGGCACCAAAAACAAAGCGGGGTACAGCACGTTGCCGGGGTACTGGCTAAATTGCACACGCCCCTCGGCCATGATGTTGCCCCAGGTGGGGATGTCGGGCGGCAGGCCCAGGCCCAGAAAACTCAAAATCGCCTCGGTCAAAACGGCCGATGCCGCCACAAAGGTGCCCTGCACGATCAAGGGTGCCAAAGCATTGGGCAGGATGTGCCGCCACAAGATGACGGACGTGGGGGTGGCCAGCGCTCGGGCCGCTTCCACAAAAGGCTCTTCACGCAGGCTCAGCACCAAAGAGCGAACCAAACGCGTCACACGCGGCACCTCGGGGATGGCGATGGCCACCACCACCGTCCACACTTGCGCGCCCAATGCCGCCACCAACGCAATGGCCAACAAAATGGCAGGAATGGCCATCAGGCCATCCATGAAGCGCATCAGCACCGCATCGACTTGCCGAAAATAGCCGGCCAGCATGCCCAAAAATCCGCCCAGCGCCAGCGCCAACGCGGCAGTGAAGCCGCCCACCAGCAAAGACACTTGCGCCCCGTAGACCACGCGGCTGTACATGTCGCGGCCAAAACTGTCGGTGCCCAGCCAGAAAGTGTGGGCCACCGTGCTGCCGTCAACCAAGGTGAAGTCACCCTTGAGGCCCGCAGGCTTGTTGATGAAGTTGGAGTCCATGGCGGCCGGATCCAACGTGCCCAACCAAGGTGCCAGCAAGGACACCAAGACCATGAACCCGAGCACCACGGCACCAAACCGGATCGAGCCGTTGGCCCATAAACGCTGAGAGACTGACATCAGTAACGGATCCTCGGATCAAGAAAGAGGTAGCTCAAATCGACCATGAGGTTGATGAACACGTAGGCACAGGAAAACAGCAGGACCAGCCCCTGGATCACCGGGAAATCGCGATTGAGCACCGCATCCACCGTGAGCATGCCCAAGCCGGGAATGGCGTACACCGTCTCGGTCACCACCACCCCGCCAATCAGCAAGGCCACGCCAATGCCGATCACGGTGACGATGGGCACGGCCGCATTGGCCAGCGCGTGGCGCAACAGCACCACCTGCTCGGTCACACCTTTGGCACGCGCGGTGCGGATGTAGTCTTCGGTCAGGGCCTCGGACACGCTGGCCCGGGTGACCCGCGCAATCAGCGCCACATAAATCATGGCCAGCGTCATCCAGGGCAGGATCAACTGCCGCATCCAATCCCATACGCCGACACTGCGCGGCCCGAACAAGGTTTTGTAGCCCTGCACCGGCAGCCAGTCCAGGCGAATGGCAAACAAGTAAATGAGCAAGTAGCCGATCACAAACACCGGCACCGAAAATCCGGCCACCGAAAATCCGGACAGGATTTTGTCAAGCCAGCCCCCCATGCGCCAGGCGGCGATGGTACCCAGCGGAATGGCCACGGCAATGGCCAGCACCAAGGTGCCGGCCGCCAGGGACAGGGTGGGTTCGATGCGCTGCGCGATCAACTCGGTGACGGGTTTGCTCAGGTAATACGAATACCCCAGATCGCCCTGAAACACCCGCCCGATCCAGATGAAGTATTGGGTCAAGATGGAGCGATCCAGGCCCAACTGTTCGCGGATGCGGTTGATGTCGTCGTTGGTGGCGCTGTTGCCGGCAATGACCGCCGCCGGGTCACCGGGGGCCAACCTCAGGATGAGGAAAACCACCAGCGACACGACGAGCAGGACCGGCAGCACCGCCAACAGGCGGCGCAGGACGAATTGAAACATCGCTCAGGACCTGATCAGTTTTTCTTGAGGTTCCACATGGCCGGGATACCGGGTGTTTGCAAGAGGCCACTCACGTTGCTGCGCAACACGGTGGGCTGACGGTATTGGCCCAAAGGAGCGTGGGTGGCTGTTTCAAAGGCCACGGCTTGAATCTGGCTGGCCAATTTCTTTTTCTCTTCGTTGGAGCCTGCACGAGCAAAACTGGCCTTCAATGTCTCCAAGCGCGGCTCGTTTTGCCAGCCGAACCAACCGGTGTCACCCTTGGCATTCAGCATGGCCATGGCCAGGGGGTTGGAGATGTCTCCCGCAGTCCAAGCGGTCAGGAAGGCATTCCAGCCACCCGCTGCAGGGGCGTCTTTCTTGGCGCGGCGGGCCAACAAAGATGCCCAGTCCATTTGCTGGAAGTCGACCTTGAAACCAGCGGCTTCGAGTTGTTGCTTGGCCACCAACGGGATCTTGGCGATCGAGGCCAGATCGGTTGGGCGCATCAAGAGCACGGGGGTGTTGTCGTAACCCGCCTCTTTCAGCATTTCGCGGGCTTTGGCCGGGTTGGCGATGCCGGTGAAATAACCGGTGTTTTCATCGGCATAAGTCGTGCCGCAAGGGAAGATGCTGCGGCACAGCTTGCCCAACTCGGGCACACCAATCTGGGTGTTGATGTAGGCCTGCTGACCGATGGCCACCATGGCCGCTTGGCGAATCTTGGGGTTGTCAAAAGGCTTGTGCAAATGGTTAAAGCGCATGATGAACTGCAGACCCGCTGGCGAGAAGTCATCGACCTTCAGACCCTCGGTCTTCTTCAGGGTTTCGTACTGCTCAAAGCTGGGCTGCTCAATCATGTCCACTTCACCCGCCTTGATGGCGTTGAACTGGGTTTGTGGATCGCGGATGATGACCCACTCCACACGGTCAAAGTTGACAGGGCGGCCACCGGCCATGCCGCTGGGCGCTTCGGCGCGCGACTTGTATTTGGCATTGCGTGTGTACACCGCGAGCGCACCGGGCTTGAATTCATCGGCCTTGAAGATGAAGGGCCCCGAACCAATGTGCTCCTTGATTTGCTCCGCGCCTGGGGTGGCCGCAATGCGAGCGGGCATGATGAAAGGCACGTTGGAAGAGGCCTTGCCCAAGGCGTCGATCACGATGCCGCTGGGCTCCTTGAGGATCATTCGGAAGGTGTTGGCATCGGGCGCTTCGTAGCGGTCGATAAAGGTGTTCAGGATGCCGCCCATGGCGTCGCGACTGGCCCAACGCTTGAGCGAGGCCACCACGTCTTCGCTGGTCACGGGCTTGCCGTCATGGAACTCCAGGCCAGCGCGCAGTTTAAAAGTCCAGGTCTTGCGGTCGGTCGAGGTGGTGTAGGTGTCCACCATCTGGGGCTTGATGTTGCCCTGCGCGTCTTCAGAGAACAGCGTGTCGTAAATCATGTACGCATGGTTGCGCGTCACGTAGGCTGTGGTCCAGATGGGGTCGAGCACCGCCAGGTTGGCGTGCGGCACAAAGCGGAACACTTTGTTGTCTTGCGCTTGGGCTTGGGCAGCCAAGGGGGCCAGCATGCTCAAACCCAACAAGCTGGTGGCGGCAAACAGTACACGTCTCTTCATGATCAGATCTCCAAAATAGGAACAGTTGAAAAATCATGATGACAGCTTTCAAAACGAACAAGCGTCACCTTTGCGCAAAACGTAGTCGGGGTTTTCACCAGTGGCTGATCGCCCTATGACCTCTTTCATAATACAAATAAACCAGAAAGCAGCACCACATGGTCAACCCTGATTACTCTGCACTGAATTTGTCCCGCGCCATCCACCTCAAGCAGGTGTCGTGCCAGGAAGTCATGCAGTCCACGCTCGAACGCATTGCGCGCCTGAATCCGCAGTCCAATGCCATCGTCAGCCTGCAAGAACCCGAATTTTTGATGGCACAAGCGCGCGAACGCGATGCGCAACTGGCACGCGGCGAATCGATGGGCTGGATGCACGGCATGCCCCAAGCCATCAAAGATTTGGCCAATGCCCAAGGCCTGCGCACCACGTTGGGCAGCCCGCTGATGAAAGACTTTGTGGCCCCTGAAGATGGCCTCATGGTACAACGCACCAAAGCGGCGGGGGCCATCGTCATCGGCAAGACCAACACGCCCGAATTCGGCCTGGGCTCGCACACCTTCAACGAAGTGTTTGGCCCCACCCGCAACGCCTGGGACCCGAGCAAAACGGCCGGTGGCAGCAGCGGCGGCGCGGCCGTGGCACTGGCGCAACGCCTGCTGCCGGTGGCCGACGGCTCGGACTTCATGGGCAGTTTGCGTAACCCCGCGGGCTGGAACCATGTGTTCGGCCTGCGCCCCTCGCAAGGCCGTGTGCCCATGTCGCCCGCGCAAGACGTGTTCATCGCCCAACTGGCCACCGAAGGGCCTATGGCCCGGCATGTGGCTGACTTGGCCATGCTGCTGTCAACCCAAGCGGGGGGACACCCTTCAAGCCCCTTGAGCTTGACCGGTGACCCGTCGGTCTTTGCGGGGTCCTTGGACAGCGACCCAGCAGGTCAGCGCATCGGCTGGCTGGGCAACCTGCAAGGCTACCTGCCCATGGAAGAAGGCGTTCTGGACGTGTGTGAATCGGCGCTGAAAAGCTTTTCGGGCATGGGCTGTGCCGTGGACGAAGTCCGGCTGGGCATACCGCCTGAGCAAATATGGCAAGCCTGGTTGGTCTGGCGGCAGGCTTTGGTGGGGCCGCGCATCGCGCCTTTCCTCATCAACTCCGCCAACCGGACGCACATCAAAGCCGAGGCCCTGTGGGAGCACGACCAGTCACTCCACCTGACGGGGGCCCAACTCATGGCCGCCAGCGCCAGCCGTACGCGCTTTTTCCTGAGCATGCTGGCCTTGTTTGAAAAATTCGACGCGTTGGCCATTCCGGTGGCACAAGTCTGGCCGTTTGATGTCTCGATGCGCTGGCCGCAAAGCATTGCGGGCCACGCCATGGACACCTACCACCGCTGGATGGAGGTGGTGATTTATGCCACTTTTGCGGGCTTGCCCTCGATCAGCGTGCCCGCAGGCTTTGGCAAAAACGGCTTGCCCATGGGCCTGGCGCTGATAGGCAAACCGCAGGGAGACATGGATTTATTGAAACTGGCCCACGCCTACGAGATGGCGAACCTGGACATGATCAACCAGCGGCCGCCGGGTATTTGAAAGCATGGACCCCGGGTCTTCGCCCGGGGAGGCATCGCCGACTCAAAAAATGCCCTTCAGTTTTGCTGCCAAGGCAGGCCACGATAGCGCCACCCACCCTTGAGACCCCGGTGCGCCTGCGCGTCCGGGTCACCCTCAAAGCCTTCGAGGATGTTGTAAGCCTGCACCCCCAGTTCGGTCGCTCGTTGGGCGGCGGCAATCGAGCGTACGCCACTGCGGCACAGCAGCACCAGCTTTTTGCCGCCCGCGCCCACCGCTTGCACGCCCGCGTCAAAGTCGGGGTTCATGGCCATGCCGGGCCACTGTTTCCAGGCCAGGGCGTGTGCGCCGGGCACAAAACCCACCCAAGCACGCTCAGCGTCGCTGCGCACGTCCACCAGTTCGGCCTCTCCCGACTGCACCCAGGCCCAAGCCTGCTCGGGCGACACATCGCCGGCATAACCGTTGGCAGCGACGGGTTGGGAGGTGGCGGGTGAAGTCATGGCGTGTGTCCTGCTTGGGTGCATCAATCGTATCTGAATCATAACTTTGTGCGACCAAACCATGCCACGCAAAGGTGTCAGTGACAGGACAGGCTGCAGCGGCTAAGATGCGGGTTTTGGTTGACGTTTACGTCAACGTCAAAGACCTGCTCAAAAAACCGCTTGCTACCGGAGTCACCCCATGACCGATCTTTCCGCTGAATTCAAAGCCTTGGCCGAATACCGCCCCACGAACAAAGTGCGTTTTGTCACCGCCGCTTCTTTGTTTGACGGCCACGATGCGGCCATCAACATCATGCGGCGCATCCTGCAAAGCATGGGTGCCGAAGTGATCCACTTGGGCCACAACCGCTCGGTGGACGAGGTGGTGACCGCTGCGCTGCAAGAAGACGCCCAAGGCATCGCCATCAGCTCTTACCAGGGCGGGCACAACGAATACTTCACCTACATGACCGAACTGCTCAAAGCCCGTGGGGGTGAGCACATTCAGGTGTTTGGCGGCGGCGGCGGCGTGATCGTGCCGTCCGAGATCCGCATGCTGGCCGAGCATGGCGTGCGCATTTTCAGCCCCGAAGACGGCCAAAAGATGGGTCTGGCCGGGATGATCGGCGAGATGGTGATGCGCTGCGACAAAGACGTGAGCCCACTGGCCCCCAAAGACGTGACGGCCATCCAAGGCCACAACGAGATGAACTGGCGTGCGCTGGCGCAACTGATCACCGCCCTCGAAAACGACAAAGCCGATGCCAGCGTGGTCAAAGCTGTGCGTGAACAAGCGGCCAACAAGAAAGTGCCCGTGCTGGGCATTACCGGCACGGGCGGTGCGGGCAAGTCTTCGCTCACGGACGAATTGATCCGCCGCTTGCGCCTGGACCAAGGCGATGCGCTGCGCGTGGCCGTGATCTCAATTGACCCCTCGCGCCGCAAGAGCGGCGGTGCCCTGCTGGGCGACCGCATCCGCATGAACGCCATTTCGCCATGGTCGCAAGGCCCACGTGTGTTCATGCGCTCACTGGCCACACGTGACTTTGGCAGTGAAATTTCAGCCGCATTGCCCGACGTGGTGGCCGCTTGCAAGGTGGCGGGCTTTGACTTGATCGTGGTTGAAACCTCGGGCATCGGCCAGGGCGACGCGGCCATCGTGCCGCATGTGGACGTGCCCATGTACGTGATGACGCCTGAATTTGGCGCGGCCAGCCAGCTTGAAAAAATCGACATGCTGGACTTTGCCGAGTTCGTGGCGATCAACAAATTTGACCGCAAGGGCGCGTCTGACGCCCTGCGCGACGTGGCCAAGCAAGTGCAGCGCAACAAAGAAGCTTGGACCGTCCCGACCGAACAAATGCCGGTGTTTGGCACCATGGCGGCGCGCTTCAACGACGACGGCGTGACAGCCCTTTACCAAGCCCTCAAGGCCCGATTGGCAGAGCTGGGCATGCAGACCACCGAGGGCCGTTTGCCGGTGGTCAAGGTGCGTTACAGCACCCACCAAAACCCGGTGGTGCCCTCCTCGCGCACCCGCTACTTGGCCGAGATCAGCGACACCGTGCGCGGCTACAAAAAACGCGCCATCGACCAGTCGCGCTTGGCCCGAGAAATCCAGCAACTGCGCGCCGCAGCCCGCATGCTCGAAGTGGGCAAATCTGGCCGTGCTAAAGCCGCCGAAGCCGCGATTGACCTGGCCGTGCAACGCGAGCAAACGCAAGACCCCACCGCCCGCAAACTGCTGGCCCAGTGGCCCGACATGCAAAAAGCCTATGCGAGCGACGAATACGTGGTGAAGATCCGTGACAAGGAAATCCGCACCGCGCTCACCACCCAATCGCTGAGCGGCACCACCATCCGCAAAGTGGCCCTGCCCCAATACGAAGACGATGGCGAAGTGCTCAAGTGGCTGATGCTGGACAACGTGCCCGGCAGCTACCCCTACACCGCAGGCACCTTTGCTTTCAAGCGCGAGGGCGAAGATCCCACCCGCATGTTCGCGGGCGAAGGCGATCCTTTCCGCACCAACCGCCGCTTCAAGCTGGTGAGCGAGGGCCTGCCGGCCAAGCGCCTGTCTACCGCCTTTGACTCGGTCACGCTGTACGGCAACGACCCCGACCTGCGTCCGGACATCTACGGCAAGATCGGCAACTCGGGCGTGAACGTGGCCACGTTGGACGACATGAAGGTGCTGTATTCAGGCTTTGACCTGTGCAACCCAACGACCAGCGTGTCGATGACCATCAATGGCCCCGCACCGTCCATCTTGGCCATGTTCATGAACACGGCCATCGACCAAAACCTCGACAAGTTCAAGGCAGACAACGGCCGTGAGCCCACCGAGACCGAAGCCGCCAAGATCAAGGAATGGGTCTTGGCCAACGTGCGCGGCACGGTGCAAGCCGACATCCTGAAAGAAGACCAGGGCCAAAACACCTGCATCTTCTCTACCGAGTTTTCGCTCAAGGTGATGGGCGACATTGCGCAGTACTTTGTGCACCACGACGTGCGCAATTTCTACAGCGTATCCATCTCGGGTTACCACATCGCCGAGGCCGGGGCCAACCCCATCAGCCAGCTGGCCTTCACGCTGTCCAACGGTTTCACCTTTGTGGAAGCATATCTGGCGCGCGGCATGCACATCGACGACTTCGCGCCGAACCTGTCGTTTTTCTTCAGCAACGGCATGGACCCGGAGTACACCGTGATGGGCCGTGTGGCGCGCCGCATCTGGGCGGTGGCGATGAAAGAGAAATACGGCGCGAACGAGCGCAGCCAAAAACTCAAATACCACATCCAAACCTCGGGCCGCTCGCTGCACGCGCAAGAGATCCAGTTCAACGACATCCGCACCACGCTGCAAGCGCTGATCGCCATCTACGACAACTGTAACAGCCTGCACACCAATGCGTTTGACGAAGCCATCACCACGCCCACCGCAGACTCGGTGCGCCGCGCCATGGCGATCCAGATGATCATCAACCGCGAGTGGGGCTTGGCCAAGAACGAGAACCCGAGCCAGGGCGCCTTCATCATCGAAGAACTCACCGAGTTGCTGGAAGAAGCCGTGCTGGCCGAGTTCGAAAAAATCGCCGAACGCGGCGGCGTACTGGGTGCGATGGAAACCGGCTACCAGCGCGGCAAGATTCAAGACGAATCCATGCACTACGAGATGCTCAAGCACACCGGCGAATTGCCCATCATCGGCGTCAACACCTTCCGCAACCCCAAGGGCGACGAAGTCATGGAAACGCTGGAGTTGGCCCGCTCAACCGAAGAAGAAAAGCAGTCGCAACTCCAGCGACTGAACGACTTCCACGCGCTGCACGCCAAAGAATCACCGGCCATGCTCAAACGCCTGCAACAAGCCGTGATCGACAACGGCAACGTGTTCGAGGTGCTGATGGACGCGGTCCGTGTTTGTTCGCTCGGTCAGATCACCAATGCTTTGTTTGAGGTGGGTGGTCAGTACCGACGCAATATGTGAAGGCCACGAGAGCGCTGTCGCGCTAAATTTACCCTTGTATTTTTAATATGGCATGTTTAAAATACAAGGATGTTTCAAAGAAAATCCGCGGTTGAAATACGCCACCAGTTGGGCTTGAGCCCCGCTGTGGCTATTTTGGGCGCCCGTCAAATCGGCAAGACCACGCTGGCCAAGCAAATCGCTGCTGAATTTCCAGACTCGATTTACCTTGACTTGGAAAACGCCCAAGCACGCGCCAAGCTGGATCAAGCCGATGTATTTTTTGAAGCCAACCGCCACCGCTTGGTGGTTTTGGATGAAATTCAAAATGCCCCGGATCTGTTCAGCACCATGCGTGGGGAGATTGATTTAGACCGGCGCCTTGGCAGGTTTCTGATCCTGGGTTCAGCCTCGTTCAAATTGCTCCAGCAATCGCAATCCCTCGCGGGGCGTTTGGCCTTGGTGGACATGGCGCCCCTGTTGCTGAGCGAAGTACATCAAAGCTTTGAAGACATTCAAACCCTTTGGGTGCGCGGTGGATTTCCCGGCAGCTACACCGCAACCCAAGACGACTCATCTTGGCTCTGGCGTGATGCTTTTGTCAGGCACTTCCTCCACTCCGATTTGCCCGCCTTGGGCATCAACGTCGAACCCGAATTGATGCGGCGTTTTTGGCGCATGGTGGCGCACCTGCACGGCCAACTGTTCAACGCGTCCAGCATCGCGGCATCGCTGGGCGTCTCCTCACCCACAGTCACCCGGTATTTGGATCATTTGGTGCAGTCGCTCATGCTGCGCCGCCTGGAGCCCTACCATGCCAACCTGGGCAAGCGGCTGGTGAAATCACCCAAAATTTATGTGCGCGACAGCGGTTTGCTGCACTTCCTGCTGGGTATGCGCAACGTCCATGATTTGATGGGCCACCCCAACACCGGCGCTTCGTGGGAAGGCTTTTGTATTGAGCAAATCTGCAACCACTTGCCAACAGGTGCCAGTGTGTCTTTTTACCGAACCGCTGCGGGCGCTGAGTTGGATGTGGTGGTGGAGACAGGCCGCGAAACCACTGGATTTGAAATCAAGTTTTCATCTGCCCCCAAAGTATCCAAAGGTTTTTGGCAGGCCTGCGAGGACATCGGGGTCCACAAGGCCTATGTCATGGCACCCGTACAAGAAGGATGGGCCATGGCCAAGGATGTCCAAGTCGTCTCGCCTTTGGACATTCCCATGCTCCTGAGCAAACCTTGACTTCATTTTGAGCGTCTCATGGCATGTGACCATTGAGAGGTCCGCAACATGCGCGTTGAGAACTGGGCCAACGCGCACTGAACCTCAAAAATTCACTTTATCCCCGCCCTTGAGCGCCAGCATGGCGCGCGCCTCATCAGGGGTCGCGATCTCCAGGTTCAGGGCTTCGAGCACGGTGCGAATGCGCTGCACTTGCTGGGCGCTGGACTCGGCCAATTTTCCAGGGCCGATCCACAGCGAGTCCTCCAGGCCCACGCGCACGTTCGAGCCCATGGCCGCACCGATGCTGGCCAGCGCAATCTGGCCTTTGCCTGCGCCCAAAATTGACCACTGGTAGTCGTTTCCGAACAAACGGTCCGCGGTGCGGCGCATGTGCATCAGGTCTTCGGGGTGCGGGCCAATCCCGCCCAAAATGCCGAACACCGACTGCACAAACAAAGGCCCCGTCACCAGGCCCCGATCCCGGAAATGCGCCAGGTTGTACAAGTGGCTGATGTCGTAGCACTCGAACTCAAAACGGGTGCCGTTCTCCGTGCCCAGGCGCAGGATGGTTTCGATGTCCTTGTAGGTGTTTTTGAACACCAGGTCGCGGCTTTTTTCCAGGTGCTCACGCTCCCACTCGTGCTCAAAATTTTTGAAGCGGTCCAGCATGGGGAACAAGCCGAAATTCATCGAGCCCATATTGAGCGACGCCACCTCGGGCTTGAAGGTCAGGGCCGGTTGCATGCGCTCGTGGACTGTCATGTGCGGGCTGCCCCCCGTGGTGAGGTTGATGACGGCATTGGTGTGGGCTTTGATCTTTTGTAAAAACGGCACAAAGAAGGCCGGGTCTTGCGTGGGACGGCCGTCTGCCGGGTCGCGGGCATGCAGGTGCAAGATAGCCGCGCCGGCCTTGGCCGCGGCAATGGCCGCATCGGCAATCTCGTCGGCCGTCACTGGCAAATGCGGCGACATGCTGGGGGTGTGGATGGCGCCGGTGGGGGCGCAGGTGATGATGACTTTGCGGGCTTTGCTCATGAAACGTCTCCTGGGAGTGGTTGGCCAGCATTGGCTGACCTTGAATGCGCCTCAGCATGCCTGACCCCTCAGCCTCTTGGGGTCACCAAGGCAACACTTTGCAGCGCAACGCCCGGGGCCTTGCCACACCCCCGTCATGCAACGGCCCCACAATGTCCAGCCATTGAGCCACTAAACTCAACAGTTCCTTACAGGACATCGCATGCAGCACCTGCCGCCTTTCATTGCCCCTTCCGAGCACCACGATGCCGACAGCGCCTTGGCGCAAATCCAGCACATCTACCAGCACAGCGTGAATCACCTGCGCCAGGACATGCGCCAATTTGTCGCAGGGACGGACATGACGGACACACGCGTACGGGCTTTTTACCCTTTTGTACGCGTTCAGGTCACCTCCGCCAGTCGCCGCGCCGATGGCTTGAACAGCCGCTTGAGTTATGGCTTTGTGGCCGAGCCGGGCCGCTTTGAAACCACCCTGACCCGGCCGGACCTGTTTGCTCATTACATACGCCAGCAGTTGGCGCTGCTGCTGCAAAACCACGGCGTCAGCCTGCAGGTGGGCACCAGCAACCAGCCGATTCCGATTCACTTTTCTTTCGCCGATGACGAGCACATGGAAGGCAGCCTGAGCCCCGAGCGGCAAGCCCTGATGCGCGAGGTTTTTGACCTGCCCGACTTGGCCGCCATGGACGATGGGATAGCCAATGGCACGCACGAACCTTCGGCCTCCGAGGCCAGGCCGCTGTCGCTGTTCACCGCGCCGCGCATCGACTACTCACTGCAACGCCTGCGCCACTACACCGGCACCTCGCCGCGATGGTTTCAAAACTACGTGTTGTTCACCAATTACCAGTTTTACATCGACGAATTCATCGCCTTGGGCCGCGCCGAAATGCAAAACCCGGGCAGCGAATACATCGCTTTTATTGAGCCCGGCAACATGGTCACGCGCCGTGTGGGCCTGACGCCTGAGGATGTGGACGCGCTCGGCCAAACACCCCCACGCCTGCCCCAAATGCCGGGCTACCACTTGGTGCGCAAGGGCCACAGCGGCATCACCATGGTCAACATCGGCGTGGGACCAGCCAATGCCAAGACCATCACCGACCACATTGCTGTGCTGCGCCCGCACGCCTGGCTGATGCTGGGCCACTGCGCGGGCCTTCGCACCACACAGCAGTTGGGCGACTACGTACTGGCCCACGCCTATGTGCGTGAAGACCATGTGCTGGACGAAGAACTGCCGCTGTGGGTCCCGATTCCGGCTCTGGCCGAGGTGCAGGTAGCGCTGGAAAAAGCCGTGGCCGAAGTCACCGGCTGTGCGGGCCCAGAACTCAAACGCATCATGCGCACCGGCACCGTGGCCAGCACCGACAACCGCAACTGGGAACTGCTGCCCACCAGCAACGTGGCCAGCACGCCGCAGCGGCGCTTCAGCCAAAGCCGGGCGGTGGCGCTCGACATGGAAAGCGCCACGATTGCGGCCAACGGGTTTCGCTTTCGGGTGCCCTATGGCACCTTGTTGTGCGTGAGTGACAAGCCGCTGCATGGTGAAATCAAGCTGCCGGGCATGGCCAACCAGTTTTACCGCGAACGCGTGAACCAGCACCTGCAAATCGGCATCCGTGCGGTGACTTTGTTGCGCGACGCGGGCCCTGAGGAACTGCACAGCCGCAAATTGCGCAGCTTTGCCGAGGTGGCATTTCAGTAAATGGTTGGTACAGACACTTCAATCCGTCAGTGGCTTTAGCCCCAACATGACGCTGTATCCCATCGCGCACCGCGTTCACCCATGACACAAACGTCAGGGCCAAAGCCGCCGGCCAACACAACGATCACCTTCTAGAATCAACAACATGCACATCCTCTTCATTGCCGACCCCCTCGAGTCCTTCAAGATCTACAAGGACTCCACTTTTTCCATGATGCGCGAAGCGCAAAAGCGCGGACACCAGGTTGTGGCTTGCCAAATGACCGATGTACGCTGGCAGCAAGGCCAAGCCGTATCGGCCCAGGTGCGCGACATCAACCTGACCGGTCACCCTGAGGCATGGTTCAGCGTCACCGCGACACGCCGGGCAGACTTGAAAGACTTTGGCGCCGTCATCATGCGCACCGACCCGCCTTTTGACAGCGAGTATTTCTACGCCACCCACCTACTGAGCCAGGCCGAGCGCGAAGGCGCCAAGGTGTTCAACAGCCCCGCCGCACTGCGCAACCACCCCGAAAAACTCGCGATTATGGAGTTTCCGCAGTTCATCGCACCCACCCTGGTCACGCGCAGCGAAGCCGACATCCGCGCTTTCCACACCACGCACGGCTCCATCATCTTGAAACCCCTGGACGGCATGGGCGGCACGGGCATCTTCAAAGTGAGCGCCGACGGTCTGAATTTGGGCGTGATCATCGAAACCCTCAACCGGGGTGGCGCGCAGACCGTGATGGTGCAAAAGTTTTTGCCGGGCATCGCACAAGGCGACAAGCGCGTGCTGTTGATTGGCGGCAAGCCGGTACCGTTTTGCCTGGCCCGCATTCCGCAAGGCGGCGAGGTGCGCGGCAACCTGGCGGCGGGTGGCAAGGGCGTGGCGCAACCCATCTCGGCGCGTGACCGCGAAATCGCAGAAACGCTGGGCCCGATCTTGTTTGCACGTGGGCTGATGCTGGTGGGCCTGGACATCATTGGCGAAAGCCTCACCGAGATCAACGTGACCAGCCCCACCTGCTTTCAGGAAATCACCGACCAGATGGGCTGCGACGTGGCGGCGCTGTTCATGGATGCGGTGGACGCGGCGCTGTAATGCCTCAACCGACAGGTTGAGATACCGCTACGGTTTCAAATCTCCACCCTCAAAGGTATAAACCCGATCTGGCTCAAACGCCACCCAACGCTCATCGGTGGTGAGCGGCTGCGTGACCACCACGGCCACCCGATCGGTCTCGCGGGTGTGCTCTGCAAAGTTCATGCTCAGGTCTTCGTCGCTCAGCGTGGCGCGGGTGAAAGGGTGCCTGCGCAGCACGTAGTGCAATTGGGTGCTGGCGTGCGACCACAACGCCTGGCCGTTGGACAACAAAAAGTTGAACGTGCCATGCCTTGCGATCTGCGGCACCAGTTCGCGCAAGGTGCAGCTGAGTTCGTCCACACTGGGCACGCTGGCGTGTGACTTGGCCAGCTCTTGCATGAGCCAGCAAAACGCCTGCTCGCTGTCGGTCTGACCCACGGGTTTGAAGTTACCGTGCAGGCGCGGCGCATAGTCCACCAGGTTGCCGTTGTGCGCGAACACCCAGTAGCGGCCCCACAGCTCGCGCACAAAGGGGTGGCAGTTTTCCAGACTCACCTCGCCTTGTGTGGCTTTGCGGATGTGCGCAATGACGTTCTGGCTTTTGATCGGGTAACGGCGGATCAACTCGGCAATCGGTGAGCTGCTGGCGCTTTGGTGGTCCACAAAATGGCGCACGCCCTGCCCTTCAAAAAAAGCGATGCCCCAGCCGTCTCCGTGATGGTCGGTGTGGCCGCCGCGCTGGGCAAAGCCGCTGAAGCTGAAGGTCACATCGGTCGGGGTGTTGGCGTTCATGCCGAGCAGCTGGCACATGGTTCAGTCCTTAGCGGTTGCGGCTACAGGCTCGGCCATTTTCCAGGACGCCAGCAAGGCCAAAGCAGTCATGGTGGCCAGAAACACAAAGGTCTCGTTGAAGGCTCGCAAATCGGCGCTGGCCGGGTTGCTTGAGGCGAGGGCATACACCGCCAAACGCCACTCCAGCACGATGGCGCAAATGCTCACGCCTGCAGCGCCGCCCAGCATGCGCACAAAACCAATCACGCTCGACGCCTGTGGGATCAGGTCCTTGGGCAAGCCGCGCAAAGCCCCCAGGTTGAGCGAAGGCAAGATGAAGCCCAGACCCATGCGCCCGAGGATGACCAAAATCCAGAGCAAGGCCAAACCCGCCGCCGGTTGGACCAAAGGCATGAGCGCAAACGACAGCGCCAACAAAGCCAAGCCCCAGCTGACCCAATGGGCGGGCGGCATGCGGTGCGACAAACGCCCCACCGCCGCAATGGTCACGGCCAGCAAGATGCCGGCTGGCAACAAGGCCGCGCCAATGAAGGACGGCGACAAGCCCAGGCCCATCTGCATGTAAACCGGCAACAAATACGTGGAGCCAAACAGCGTGATACCGTAGGTGAACGACACCAGCGCCCCCATGGCGAAATGGCGGTGGCCAAACACCTGCAGGTTCATGAGTGGGCCACGCCGCAGCTGGGGCACGGACTTGGATTTTCGGCCCGAAGATGCAGGGCGCACGCGTTGACTCGGCTTCAACAAATGCCGCTGCCAAGCCACAAACACCGCCATGCCCAAGCCTGCCAGCACCAGCAGCACCCAGGCCACCGTGTTGTCATCGCCTCGCAGCTGCACCAGTCCGTTGAGCAGCATCAAGGTGGAGGCGCTGGCCAGCGCCAGTCCGATCCAGTCGAGGCCCGGGCTGGCGGTATCGGCCTGCACACCACCCGGGGCCGAGGTCGGCACGTAGCGGCGCGACAGCCACAGCGCCACCATGGCCAGCGGCACCACCATGAAGAAAATCGAGCGCCAGCCGAACACATCGACCAACACACCGCCAATGCTGGGACCAATGGCCGGGGCCAGCACCACCCCCACACCGAACAATCCACTGGCGCGGCCCTGTTCTTCAGCGGCAAAGGCGCGCAAGATGATGATCGCGGGAATCGGCTGCACCACGCCTGCGGCCAGGCCCTCGGCCACGCGTGCGGCCATGACCAGCGGGAAATCGTTGGCCAAGCCGCCCAGCACGCCACCGCCCAGCAGCATCCACATGCATACCTCATACACCCGGCGGTAGCCGTAGCGCGACAACAACCAAGGCGTGGTGAGCATGGACACGGTCATGGCGACCATGAAGCCCGAGGTGACCCACTGAACGCGGCTTTGTCCCAAGGTGAAGTGATTGCTCATGTCGGGGATGGCCACATTCAGGATGGTGGACGACATCACCGCCGCCATGGAGCCGAGCATCACCGACAAGAGCAACAGCCAGCGGTGCCGCTCACCATAACGCGCTTGCAGTGCCTGCAGGCTCTGGGGGCCTTGGGGCAGGTCCATTCTGGTCAGGCCTGGTGGCGGCGCTGCGCGTCACGCCACAGGCGAATGGTGAGCACCACCAAAGCGGAGGTGTGCAAGATAAAATCAAAAATGTCGATGGGCTTGCTCAAACCGCCCTCGAACAGCATGCGCCACTTTTCCACCAGGTGCGGCTCGGGGGAAAAAGGGGCGCCCGCCAAGTAAGCGGCAATGCCCACCAGCCACAACATCGGAATCCGGTCAATCCAGCGCATCGCGCACTCCTCAAAACCCCATTCTCAGGCATGCCCGACACGGCAGCACATGACACACAACAAAACGGCTCCCGAAGGAGCCGTTTTTAAAAGGTCGACCGCTTTGGACCCCAGCGCTTTCAGGCCGCCTTGACCTTCAACCGCCAGGCGTGCAGCAAGGGCTCGGTGTAGCCGCTGGGTTGCGCTTTGCCTTTGAAGACCAGGTCGCAAGCGGCTTTGTAGGCGGCCGACTTGGCAAAGTTACCGGCCATGGGCTGGTAGGCCGCGTCACCCGCGTTTTGTGCATCCACCACAGCGGCCATGCGCTCCATGGTTTGCTTGACTTGCTTTTCGGTCACCACGCCGTGCTGCATCCAGTTGGCCATGTGCTGGCTGCTGATGCGCAAGGTGGCGCGGTCTTCCATCAGGCCCACGCCGTTGATGTCGGGCACCTTGGAGCAGCCCACGCCTTGGTCAACCCAGCGCACCACATATCCCAAGATGCCCTGGGCGTTGTTGTCGAGTTCTTTTTGCTTGTCTTCGGCCGACCAGTTGGCCGCATCTTTGGCCACCACAGGGAACTGCAGCAAGGCGTTGAGGGTGGTTTCGCGTAAGGTTTTGGCGTCTTGCTTGGCCACGGCTTTTTCCATCTGCTTTTGCAGCGCAGGCACGTCCACCTGGTGGTAGTGCATGGCGTGCAGCGTGGCGGCGGTGGGGCTGGGCACCCAGGCGGTGTTGGCACCGGCCATGGGGTGGCCAATTTTGGCCTTGAGCATATCGGCCATCAGGTCGGGCATGGCCCACATGCCTTTGCCGATCTGGGCACGACCGCGCAGGCCGCAGGCCAGGCCCACGTTGACGTTGTTCTTCTCATACGCACCCAACCAGGTGCTGTTCTTGATGTCGCCCTTGCGCATGACAGGGCCGGCCAGCATGCAGGTGTGCATCTCGTCGCCGGTGCGGTCCAGAAAACCGGTGTTGATGAAGGCCACGCGGCTCTTGGCGGCGGCAATACAGGCCTTGAGGTTGGCACTGGTGCGGCGCTCTTCGTCCATGATGCCCAGCTTGACGGTGGAAGGCTTCATGCCGATGACTTTTTCGACACGGCCAAACAGCTCGTCGGCGAACGCGACCTCTGCAGGGCCGTGCATTTTGGGCTTAACGATGTAGACGCTGCCGGTGCGGCTGTTGCGCAGGGGGTGCGAAGACTTTTTCTGCAAGTCCACCAAGGCGCAGGTCACGGTGATCATGGCGTCCAGGATGCCTTCGGGGATCTCATTCGTGCTGCCGTCGGCGGCTTTGTAGAGGATGGCGGGATTGGTCATCAGGTGACCGACGTTGCGCACAAACATGAGCGAGCGGCCGTGCAACTTGACGGTGCCTTTGCCCGCGGGTTTGGTGTATTCCCGGTCACCGTTCATGGTGCGGGTGAACGTCTTGCCGCCCTTGTGCACTTCTTCGCTCAGGGTGCCTTGCAAGATGCCCAGCCAGTTGGCATAGGCCAGCACTTTGTCGTCGGCGTCCACCGCGGCGACCGAGTCTTCCAAGTCAAGGATGGTGGACAAAGCGCTTTCAGCGATCAGGTCAGACACGCCAGCCGGGTCGGTCTTGCCAATCGGCGTGGTCTTGTTGATTTGCAGGTCGAGGTGGATGCCGTTGTGCACGAACAGCACGGAGGCGGGGACCTTGGCATCGCCTGTGTAACCCACGAACTGCTTGGCGTCCTGCAGCGTGGTGCTCTTGCCGTTGGCCAGGGTCACGACCAGCTTGCCCGCTTTCACGGCGTAGCCCTTGCTGCCCACGTGCGAACCGGTCTTCAGGGGCGCGCAGCGGTCGAGCACGTTGCGGCAGTAATTGATGACTTTGGCGCCACGCTTGGGGTTGTAGCCGCTGCCTTTTTCGCAACCGTCGGCCTCAGAAATGGCATCTGTGCCGTACAGCGCGTCGTACAAAGAGCCCCAACGGGCGTTGGCGGCGTTCAGGGCGTAACGGGCGTTCAAGATTGGCACGACCAGTTGTGGGCCCGCCAGCTTGGCCAACTCGGCGTCGACGTTGGCGGTGGTGGCTTGGGCCTTTTTGGGCTCGGGCACCAAATAGCCAATTTGCGCGAGGTATTTGCGGTAGGCCTTCATGGCCTTGCCTTCCGCGACCGGGCCGGGGTTGGCGGTGTGCCACTGGTCCATGGCGGTCTGAATGCGGTCACGCTCGGCCAGCAAGGCGATGTTTTTCGGGGCCAGGTCGGCCACGATGTCGTTGAAGCCTTGCCAGAACTTGGCCGAGTCCACGCCTGTGGCGGGCAGCATTTGGTCGTTGATGAAATTCAGCAAGGGGTTGGCCACTTGCAGGTTGTGGATCGTGGTGCGTGCAGTCATGAAAACCTCTGGGGTCAAGTCTAAAATGGGGGTTGGCCTGCGCTCATAGCTATGAAGATGCGATGCGGCCTGTGAACATCAAAGACTCTATTCTAAATTTAGACGCCGATAAACCCGGCGGATCTTCATAGACCCATGACTTTTAAGCACAAATGCAAGCCAGGAATTTGGGGGGCGCACCCGGCGGCCCATACCACTGCTCGAGGCCACACAAGCGACAGACGCAAGTGCGCTGCGGTTTAATTCAGGCATGACATGCCCCCACACCCCGGAGATTCTGATCAGCGAAGTCGGCCCGCGCGATGGCCTCCAGTCGGTCAAAACCACCATGCCCACCCCCGACAAACTGCGCTGGATCGACGCGTTGGCCGCAGCCGGTCTGCGGGAAATCGAAGTCGCTTCCTTTGTGCCCGCCCAACATTTGCCGCAAATGGCCGACGCCGCGCAAGTGGTGCAGCATGCGTTGCGCCACAGCGGCGTGCGCATCATGGCGCTGGTGCCCAACTTGCGCGGCGCGCAGGCCGCTATGGCTGCTGGCGCTCAAAAGCTCACCCTGCCTGTATCGGCCAGCCCCGCGCATTCCATGGCCAATGTACGCAAAACGCCGCAAGCCATGGTCGACGAAGTACGGGCCGTCTTGCGCCTGCGTGACGAAATCGCGCCCGGCGTGTCGGTCGAGGTCGGCATGTCCACCGCCTTTGGCTGCACTTTGCAGGGCTTGGTGCCCGAGGACGATGTGCTGCGCCTGGCCCATTTGCTGGCCCAAGCGGGGGTCGACGAAATCGGCCTGTCTGACACCACCGGCATGGGCAACCCGGCTCAGGTCTCGCGCTTGTTCAAGGCGCTGTTCAGCGAAGTGGGCGCCTTAACGGGCGCGGCCCACATGCACAACACCCGAGGTCTGGGCCTGGCCAACTGCTTGGCCGCCTACGAGGCAGGCGTGCGCACCTTCGACAGCTCTCTCGGCGGTTTGGGTGGTTGCCCTTATGCGCCGGGTGCTTCGGGCAATGTGGTGACCGAGGATCTGGTGTTCATGTTCGAAGCCATGGGCTTGAACACCGGTATCGATCTGACTCGGCTCATGGCCGCACGCGAGCCGCTCCGAACCGGGCTGCCCGGCGAGCCGCTGTATGGCATGACACCCGAGGCCGGATTGCCCAAAGGTTGGCACGGTCTTTGAGCACACTTTTCGCGCATCAATCAACCGTCAAGCTGCCGGCATTGCAACCTTGAACCGTCATAATGAAACCATCATGGACAAGCTCAAAGCCTTCGAAACCTTTGTCGCGGTTGCCAGCAAGGGCAGCCTGACTGCTGCGGCACGGTCAGAAGGCGTGGCCCCGGCCATCATCGGCCGCAGGCTGGATGCTCTGGAAGAAAACCTGGGTGTGAAGCTGCTGGTGCGGACCACGCGGCGCATCACCTTGACCCATGAAGGCAGCGCTTTTTTGGAGGATTGTCAGCGCTTGCTCTCGGACGTGGCCAACGCAGAAGCCAGTGTGTCAGCTGGCGGCGTCAAAGCCAGCGGGCATTTGCGCATCACCGCCCCGGCCGGATTCGGGCGTCGCCATGTAGCCCCTTTGGTGCCGCGCTTTCGCGAACTGCACCCCGATGTGTCCATATCGCTGAACCTGAGCGACCGCGTGGTGGACCTGGCAGCCGAGGGTTTTGACTGCGCGGTGCGCGTGGGCGACCTGCCCGACAGCTCGCTGGTCAGCGTGCGCATGGCCGACAACCGCCGCCTTTGCGTGGCGACCCCAGCCTATTTGAGCCGGCGTGGCACGCCCGCGCAGCCCTCGGACTTGCTGCAACACGATTGCTTGACCTTGTCGAGCGATGCCTCGCAAACCCGGGGCTGGGCTTTTCGCAACCCAATGGACGGCGGGCACGATGTGGTGCACTTACGCCCAGGTGGGCCGCTCGACTGCTCGGACGGACAGGTGCTGCACGGCTGGTGTCTGGCCGGTTACGGCATCGCCTGGCGAAGCACCTGGGAAGTGGAAAGCGAAATCCGCTCGGGCCAGTTGGTGGCCGTACTGGAAGACTTTGCCGCACCGCCCAACGGTATTTACGTGGTGTTTCCGCAGCGCAAGCACTTGCCGCTGCGCGTGCGGCTGTGGATCGATTACCTCAAACACCACTACGCACAGCCAGGTTACTGGCAAGTGGCCAAGGACTGAGGGCACAGAGGCCGCCTAGGACCATGGCGTTGAAGGCGTGTGGCCCGCACCATCGCCCGCCGTTATCGTCCTCCCCAAAACGGATGCGCCCGCGAGAGCGGGCGCATCACACCTGGAAAGGCACTGGGGGGTTTTTATTTCTTCAAACACTCCGACATGAAGGCCTTGCGTTCGTCGCCTTTTTTACCAGCAGCTTGGGCGTTGCAGGTCTTCATTTTGTTTTGCTGCTTTTCCTGTTTGTCGGCACTCAGGCAATCTTTCATAAAGGCTTTGCGCTCATCGCCCTTTTTGCCTTCAGCCTCTTTGTTGCAGGTGGCCATTTTGCTTTGCTGAGGTGTTTTATCGGCTGCAGGGGCGGATGCGGCTGGCACAGTTGAGGTGGCAGCAACCGCCGGCTTGACCGGGTCGGCAGCGAACGCCATGCCAGAAACCAAGGCAAAACCCAAAGCGGCGATAGAAAAAGTATGTCGCATGAGTGAACTCCCTTTAAATGATCCAAGAACAAAAAACACCACACAGATTTGTGCAGTTCACAGATTAACGCGCCAAAGTGACCAGTGAGCGACAGTACTTGTGACGAACTGTAATAACGGCACATAAAACCGCCCATGACGTCTGACCAGCAGTGCTGACGTGCCCCAGCCCCGTAAAATCATCCCCTATGCTTTCTGCCAAACAACATTTGCTCACGGCCCTGGCTGCTGAGCTTGAAAAACTCCAGTCCGGCGCGGGTGCGCGAGCGGCCTTCGAATCCCCCAAAGTGGCCGCCCATGGCGACCTGGCCTGCACCGCCGCCATGCAGCTGGCCAAAGCCCTCAAGCAAAACCCCCGGCAGCTGTCCGAAACCCTGCGCAGCGGCTTGCTGGCCACCCCCGCTTTCGAGCGCTGGGTAGACGCCATTGAGATCGCCGGGCCGGGCTTCATCAACATCCGCCTCAAAGACGCGGCCAAACAGGCCGTGGTGCACGAAGTGCTGCAAGCGGCCGAATGCTTTGGCGAACAAGCCGCACAGCCGAACAAAGTCCTGGTCGAGTTCGTGTCGGCCAACCCCACTGGCCCCTTGCATGTGGGCCACGGCCGCCAAGCGGCATTAGGCGACGCCATCTGCAACCTGCTCGCCACGCAAGGGCAGCAGGTTTACCGCGAGTTTTATTACAACGACGCCGGTGTGCAGATCGGCACTTTGGCCAACTCCACCCAACTGCGTGCCAAGGGCTTCAAGCCAGGCGATGCCGAGTGGCCCGAGGCCGCCTACAACGGCGACTACATCCAGGACATCGCGAACGACTTTCTGGCAAAGAAAACCGTTAAGTCTGATGACCGCGCGTTCACCGGTAGCGGCGATCTGAATGACCTGGACGGCATGCGCCAGTTTGCCGTGGCTTACCTGCGCCACGAGCAGGACCTGGACTTGAAGGCCTTTGACGTCAAGTTTGACAACTATTACCTGGAGTCGAGCCTGTACACCAGCGGTAAGGTCGATGCCGCCGTGCAAAAGCTCAACGATGCAGGCAAGACCTACGAACTCGATGGTGCACTGTGGCTCAAGTCGACCGACTACGGCGACGACAAAGACCGAGTCATGCGCAAGGGCGACGGCACCTACACTTACTTTGTGCCTGATGTGGCGTACCACATCGCCAAGTGGGAGCGCGGCTTCACGCGCGTGGTGAACATCCAGGGCACCGACCACCACGGTACGATTGCCCGCGTGCGCGCAGGTTTGCAAGCGGCCAATGTCGGCATTCCAAAGGGCTATCCCGACTACGTGCTGCACACCATGGTGCGCGTGATGCGCGGCGGCGAAGAGGTCAAGATCTCCAAGAGGGCGGGCAGCTACGTCACGCTGCGCGACCTGATCGAATGGACCAGCAAGGATGCGGTGCGGTTTTTCCTGCTGTCTCGCAAGCCAGATACCGAATACATCTTTGACATTGACCTGGCGCTGGCACAAAACAACGACAATCCGGTCTATTACGTGCAGTACGCGCACGCACGCATTTGCTCCGTGCTGAACGCGTGGGGAGGTGACACCGCCAGTCTGATGCACGCCGAGTTGAGCGCCCTGCAAAGCCCACAGGCCCAAGCGCTGATGCTGGCCCTGGCCAAATACCCCGAGATGCTGACATCGGCCGCCACCGACTTCGCGCCGCACGATGTGACCTTTTACCTGCGCGACCTGGCCTCGCAGTACCACAGCTACTATGACGCCGAGCGCATTCTGGTCGACGACGAAACGGTCAAACAAGCGCGTCTGGCTCTGGTCGCGGCCACCGCACAGGTGCTGCGCAACGGCCTCAAAGTGCTGGGCGTATCGGCCCCGCAAAAAATGTGAACGGATCTGTCATGAACATCCACAGCCAACGTGGCGGTACTTTTCTGGGCTTCATCATTGGCCTGGTGCTGGGCTTGGGTGTGGCCTTGGCCGTAGCCGTTTATGTGACCAAGGTGCCCACGCCTTTTTCCAATAAGAACCAGCCCCGCTCGACCGCCCAAGATGTGCAAGAAAGCGAAAAGAACAAGGACTGGAACCCCAACAGCGTTTTGCAACCCAAGGCTCCCGCCGAACCTCCTGCGCCACCCGATGCCAGTTCAGCGGGAACGCCCTCCCCAACTGCAGACAAAACCAACGACAAAGCACCTGCTGCCCCCCGGCCCGCCGTGACGGCCGACCCATTGGGCGATTTGGCCAAAGCCAAATCGGGACTGAACACGCCTGCCACGCCCACAGCCCCCGCCGATGCCAGCGACCCGTTTGACTATGTGGTGCAGGTCGGCGCATACCGCACGGGCGCTGACGCGGATGCCCAAAAAGCCAAGCTCGCGCTATTGGGACTTGACGCCAAGGTTTCTGAGCGGGATCAAGCCGGACGCGTGGTTTACCGCGTACGCTTAGGTCCATTCAGTGACAAAAGTGTCGCTGAGCGCGTTCGCGCACAGCTTGAAAGCCATGGCATCGACAACACCTTGGTTCGCATGCAACGCTGAACCACCCACTTCGCACCCCGGGGTGCACCGACTACAGGAGTTCAAATGAAACGACGCCTTTTTTCAACCGCCATGCTGTCCGTCACCGCGTGGCTGGGCCATACATCGGCCTGGGCTCAACAAGCTTTTCGCTCGGGCAAAGACTACATCACTCTTGAGCGCCCAGTGGCGACCGAGGCGGGCAACGGCAAAATTGAGGTGCTGGAGTTCTTCTGGTACAGCTGCCCCCACTGCAACCTTTTCGAACCCGCGTTCGAACAATGGGCCAAAAACGCCCCCAAAGATGTGGTGGTGCGCCGCGTGCCTGTGGCCTTCCGGGATGACTTTATGCCACAGCAGCGCCTGTACTACACGCTCGAAGCCATGAACCTGGTCGAGAAAATGCACATCCGTGTGTTCACCGCCATCCATGGTGAAAAGCTGATGCTCAATTCCGATGCGGCTGTGCTGGCTTGGGCCGAAAAACAAGGCATCGACAAAGCCAAGTTCGAGCAGACCTACAAGTCCTTTGGCGTGGCCACCAAGGCTAAGCGGGCCGTACAACTGCAAAACGACTTCAAAATCGAAGGCGTACCTTCGCTGGGTGTGGCGGGCCGCTTCTACATCGACGGCACCCTGGCGGGCAGCATGCCTCGCGCCCTGCAAGTGGCCGATGCGCTGATTGCCCAAAGCCGCCAGAACCGCTGAGCCTCCAGGCGTCTCGCCCGGATGCCCACCCGCGCGGGTTATTTTTAAAACCCGCCGCTGCCCCGCGTGGGTTTTTTGTGGCCGACCATTGATTTTTGACACACCTCGGGCAGGATGCGGGGCACTTGCACCTACAATGATTAGAATTAACAGCAAGATTCATGCCCCTTAAATCACCCTCCCTCTCTCGCCTGGCCCAATGGGCTTTGCCGGGGCTGTGTGCCTGCTTGCTCGCCATGCCCAGCCATGCCGAAAAAGCCGATCGGGATCAACCCATGAACATCGAAGCCGACAGCATGCGTCATGACCAGGCGCGTCAGTTGACCCAGTTCACCGGCAAGGTGCTGGCCACCAAGGGCACCCTGGTATTGCGCGCCGCACGCATGGAGGTGCAGCAAGACGCGCAAGGCCGGCAGGTGGCTCGCTTGTGGGCTGCCCCCTCCGAGCGGGTGTTTTTCAGGCAAAAGCGTGAGGGTTTGAACGAATTCACCGAGGGTGAGGCCGAACAGATCACTTACGACAACCAGGCCGATGTCGTCACCCTGAGCCAGCGAGCCGAAGTGCGCATCTTGCGCGGTAACCAACTGGCCGACCAACTCAATGGCCACACCATTGTGTTCAACAACACCAGTGAAGTCATGACCGTCGACGGACAGGCCGCCAGCGGGCCCGGTCAACGCGTGCGGGCCATTCTGACGCCCCGAAACACCCCGCCTTCACCCACCTCCAATGCACCGACCGCACCCGTCTTACGCGCCAGCCCAGGCCTTGTCCCCGCGCTAAAACCATGAGCACTGCCGTTGCCTCCGACAGCCGCCTGCAAGCGCGCCACCTGAAGAAAGCTTACGGCAGCCGAAAGGTGGTTCACGACGTGTCGGTCCAAGTGGACAAGGGTGAAGTGGTGGGGCTGCTGGGCCCCAACGGCGCAGGCAAAACCACTTCGTTTTACATGATCGTGGGCCTGGTGCGGGCCGACGGCGGGCAGATTTTGATCGACGGCGAAGACGTCACCCGCATGCCGATCCACAAGCGCTCGCGCATGGGCTTGTCGTATTTGCCGCAAGAAGCCTCCATCTTTCGCAAACTGTCGGTGGCCGACAACGTGCGGGCCATTTTGGAACTGCAGACCAACGCACAAGGCCAAGCCCTGAGCGTCGACGAGGTGGAAAAACGCCTGAGCGAACTGCTGGCAGATTTGCGGGTGGAGCACCTGCGCGACTCACCCTCGGTGGCGCTGTCGGGCGGTGAGCGCCGCCGCGTGGAAATTGCCCGGGCGCTGGCCACCGACCCGCGCTTCATCTTGCTGGACGAGCCTTTTGCCGGCATCGACCCGATCGCCGTGATTGAGATCCAGCGCATCATCGCCTTCCTCAAGCAACGCGGCATTGGCGTGCTGATCACCGACCACAACGTGCGCGAAACACTGGGCATTTGCGACCACGCCTACATCATCAGCGAAGGCCGCGTGCTGGCCCAAGGCACGCCCGATGAGATCGTGGCCAATGCCGATGTGCGCCGGGTGTACCTGGGCGAACACTTCAGGATGTGATGAACACCCCCCTCGACCACAACCTGAGCGCACAGCCATGAAGCCCGGCCTGTCGCTTCGCATGTCCCAGCACCTGGCGCTCACGCCCCAGTTGCAACAATCGATCCGCCTTCTGCAACTGTCCACCCTGGAGCTGTCGCAAGAAGTCGACCAGATGCTGGACGACAACCCCTTTTTGGAGCGGGCCGAAGAAGAAGCGCCTTCCGAAGCCTTTGGCCTGGACCAAGCCGATGCCCACGTCAGCTTGGGCGACCGGGTGAGTGAAAGTGCCAGCACGACCAGCAGCAGCGACGACAGCCCCAGCGAAACCCGCGACGAAGCCGTGACCGACCTGGCCGAAAGCTGGGACGGCGACGGCAGCGTGGACATGCGCCCCGACGACAGTGAGTGGGGCGGCGACGCCACACCGCGCCAGAACAACGGCGAAGAAACTGCCGACGCCATCGACCTGGCACGCAGCAGTGGATCGCTCACCGACTTTTTGCACCGCCAGGCATTGTCACTTCGCTTGTCCGAACTTGACCGCGCGGCGCTGCGCTATTTGATCGAGTCGCTCAACGACGATGGTTACCTGACCGACACCCTGCCCGAGCTGGCCGCCAGCTTGGCTGGGACCGATGACTTTGAGCAAATCGACGAGCTGGTGCACCGCTTCACGGTGGCGCTGGGTTTGTTGCAATCGCTCGAACCCATGGGCGTGGGCGCACGCGACCTGGCCGAGTGCCTGCGTATCCAAGTCAAGGCCTGGCTGCAGAATGACCCGGACGACGAAGTGGCCCATGCGGCGCTGGCCATTTGCACGCAACCACTCGAAATGCTGGCCAAGCGCGACTTCAAACGGCTGGCGGTATCGTGCGGCTTGAGCGAACCCGTGGTCAAAGCCGCCATTCCCTTCATCGCTCGGCTCGAACCCAAGCCCGGGCGTCCCTTTGCGCTGGCCGAGCAAAACATCATCATTCCCGATGTGTTGGTGGTGAACACCAGCAAGACGGCGACACCGAGATTCCGCATCCAGCTCAACCCCGATGTGATGCCCAAGTTGCGCGTGCACGACATTTATGCCAACGCCCTGCGCGGTGGCAAGGGCGACAACCACGCAGGTTTGCAACAACGCCTGCAAGAAGCGCGCTGGTTCATCAAGAACATCCAGCAGCGCTTTGACACCATCTTGCGCGTGTCCACCGCCATCGTGGAGCGACAGAAAAACTTTTTGACGCACGGTGCACTGGCCATGCGCCCGCTGGTGCTGCGCGAGATTGCTGACGAGCTGGGCATGCACGAGTCCACCATCAGCCGCGTGACCACGGCCAAATACATGTCCACGCCGCAAGGCACGTTTGAGCTGAAGTATTTCTTTGGCTCAGGCTTGGGGACCGACAGCGGCAGCGCAGCATCGAGCACTGCAGTGCGCGCCCTGATCAAGCAATTTGTGGCCGCTGAAAAACCCGCCAAGCCGCTGTCGGACAACCAGATCTCCGAGATGCTGAAAGAGCAAGGCATCGACTGCGCCCGCCGCACGGTGGCCAAGTACCGCGAAGCCCTGAAGATCGCGCCTGCGAATCTGCGCAAAACCCTTTGAGAAACGTTTCCCTGTGAATTCTTTGAATCTGTTCATGCCTTGCGCCGCGGGTGTCGAGGGCTTTTTGGCCGACGAGGTGCACGCCATCACGGGCCTGACGGGCCACGACCTGATGACGGGCCGCGGTGGCGTGATGGCCCGCGCCTCTTGGCGCGACGCCCTGCGCATCAACCTGCACAGCCGCCTGACGCAGCGGGTGCTGGTGCAACTGTCGGTGACCGATTACCGCCACGAAAACGACCTGTACAAGGCCGCCAGTGAGGTGGCCTGGGAAATCTGGTTCACGCCCAAGCAAACTTTCAAGATCGACATCACCGCGCAGCACAGCCCGCTCAACAGCCTGAACTTTGCGGCCCTCAAGATCAAAGACGCGGTGGCCGACCGCTTTCGCGCCAAACGCGGCGAGCGCCCCAGCGTCGACACCACCTGGCCCGATGTGCGCATCTACGCGCACCTGACGCCCGAAACGGCCACGCTCTACATCGACACCTCGGGCGAGCCCCTGTTCAAGCGCGGCTGGCGCACCGACAAGGGCGACGCGCCCCTGAAAGAAACACTGGCTGCGGCCATGATCGCAGCCAGTGGCTGGGATGCCACCGTGCCGCTGTACGACCCCTGCTGCGGCAGCGGCACCATCCCGATCGAAGCGGCGCAAATCGCCTGCGGCATCGCACCCGGTTTGCAACGCCGCTTTGGTTTTGAAAAATTGCTGCCCTTCCAAAACCACGTCTGGCAAGGCCTGATCGAAGAAGCCCGCGACCACGAACACGAACCCACCGCGCCGGTTTTTGGCAGCGATGTGGCCTTCCGCATGGTCGACTTTGCCGAGCGCAACGCCGAACGCGCAGGCGTGTCGGGCGTGATCGAGTTCCGGGGTGGCGACGCGCTGCAACGCATGCCCCCCAGCGAGTCGCCTGGCGTCATGCTGCTCAACCCGCCTTATGGCGAGCGCATTGCCGCAGCGGGTGTGGCCGGTCGGGGGCGTGACAGCTTCCAACCGGGGGCGCTGGCCGATGCCCGCTCAAGCACCCGTGCAGCCGCCCCAAGCCACCACCGCGAAACCGCCCAAACCGACGACGGCGGTGACTTTTTTGCCCAACTGGCCAGCCACTGGAAGAAAAACTACAGCGGCTGGAGCGCCTTCATGCTCACGCCCGACCTGAAGCTGCCCAGCAAAATGCGCCTCAAAGAATCGCGTCGCGTGCCCATGTGGAACGGCCCCATCGAATGCCGCTTGTTCCGCTTGGACATGGTCAAAGGCAGCTTGAAGCGTACGGCGAACGAAGCCCCCTCTGCCGACACGCCGGGGGCTGCCGGTACGGCTGCGCCATGAACGCGCAGGCACCAACACGCTGCGTGTTGGACACCAACATCGTGCTCGACCTGTGGGTGTTTGACGAACCCAAGGCAGCGGCTTTGCGCACCCGCGTCGAGACAGGCATCAGCGGGTGGATCGCCACCGCCGCCATGCGTGAAGAACTGGCCCGCGTGCTGGCCTACCCGCAAATCGTCAAGCGCTTGACCGCCCGCGCCCTGCCCGCCGATACCGTGCTGGCGCACTTCGACCGCCTTGCGCATCTGCAGCCCGACGCGCCCAAAGCCCCTTACGCCTGCAAAGACGCCGACGACCAAAAATTCATCGACCTGGCTGTGCAGCATACCGCCGCCTTGCACAGCAAGGACGCGCAGGTGCTGTGCATGAAAAAACGCTTGGAGCGCTGCGGCGTGACCTTGAACCCAGTCGATGAACACTCTCTTGGCAGAGTTGTTTGACTGATTCAGGCATGTGTGCATAAAATGCACACATGCCTGCCGCAAAACTTTACAACTGGAATTTCGAAAAAAATCAGTTGCTGCTCAAAGAACGAGGCATTTCTTTTGAGCGAATTGTTTTTGAAATCAGCCTTGGCAACGAGTTGGAAGTGGTTTTCCACCCTAACCAGGACAAATATCCCGGACAAATGATTTCCATGGTAGAGGTCGATGGCTATGTCTACGCCGTCCCTTTTGTTGAATCAGACATCGAGATTTTTCTCAAAACCATCATCCCCAGCCGCAAGGCCACCAAGCAATACAGGAGCCAGTCATGACCAAAAAGCCGACTTATGACGATGAAGAATTGGACATCTTGCAGGCCCTAGAGGCGGGCACCCTCAAGTCCGTTGGTGATGCGAACACGCGCCGCAAAGCCCACCAAGTCACAGCCGAAGCCACGCTGAAAAAGGACCAGCGCCTGAACATCCGCATTTCCAGCCGCGACCTGAAAAGCCTGCAAGCGCGCGCAGTAGAAGAAGGCATCCCCTACCAAACGCTGGCGGCCAGCTTGCTGCACAAGTACGTCAACGGACACTTGGTCAACCAACGGTAAAGAGGGCTCAAGCCCCCCACCTACAATCCCCGCCTGACCACAGGAACACCCCATGAACACCACCGCTGGCTTGGAAGTCGCAGACTTTGACACCCTGGACAACATCCTGGACGACCTGCGCGAGCGCTTTGAAGAGACGCCGCAGTGGGAGTTTTGCGAGGGCTTCATGGCCGCGCTGGTGTGCTGCCGCCGCGCCATTCCTGACGGCGAGTGGCTGCCCATGCTGCTGGGCGTAGACGATGGCGATGAAGGTGGCAGCTTTGCCGACGACGCACAACGCCAGCAGTTCATGGCTTTGTGGCAGCGCCGTTTTAACGAAATCAAGCTGGCCCTGGACACCCCCGTGGAGGCGCTGGACGACGACAAGGCCTATGCCCCCGAAGTGATGGACGTGCGCGGCGCGATCGCCTCGCTGCCACCCGAAGAGCGCGAAGAAATCGCAGACAGCGAGATCCCTTCGTTTGCACAAGTCTGGGCGCTGGGCTTCATGTTCGCGGTGGAAAACTGGCCCGAGGAATGGGCCACGCCCAAGGACAAGGAAGCGGCCAAGTGGTACGACCTGTCGCTTGAAGCCATCGTGGCCCTGACCGAAGACGACGACGCGGTGCCCACCTTGTCAGCTTTGTCAGAAGACGGCCCACCCAGCGTGAGCGAAGAGCGATTGAATGCCTACGGTGAAGCGCTGTGGGCGGTGTACGACTTTCGCGAGATCTGGCGCAACATCGGCCCGCGTGTGACCCAAGTCGTCAAAGAAGCCACGCCGGGTCGAAACGATGCGTGCAGTTGCGGCAGCGGGAAAAAGTACAAAAAGTGCTGCGGGGCCTGAGCCCGCCGCAAATCAGCGCCCTTCGCGCACGGGGTGCGCTCCTACAAAGACATCACTTTCAAACCATCCACTTCGCCAAGGCTTCGCTGGTGGCTTCGGGCAGCTCTTCCGGAATGAAGTGACCTGAAGACATGAGCTGGCCACTGACTCGGCCAGCGCATTGCGCCTGCCAGAGCTCGACCGGTTTGAACATGCGGTTGACCACGCCACGATCGCCCCACAGCACCAGGGTGTCGCAAGCGAGTTTGTCACCGCGCGCACGGTCTTCGCGGTCGTGCTCCAGGTCAATGCCTGCGCTGGCACGGTAGTCTTCGGCCGCGCTGTGGATGGCTGCAGACCAGCCTTTGTCGTTGAGCGCGGGGTTGCAAAATGCGCGTTCGTACTGGGCAAGGGCTTCGGCCTCGATGTAGCCCAGCCCCTGGCTGCCCCAGCCGCCGAGCTTGGCGTGCAAGTAGTCCTTGGGGTTGCCGCCGATCATGAACTCGGGCAGCGGTGCGGGCTGGGTCAGGTGAAACCAGTGGTAATAGGCCTGCGCGAAGGCAAAGTACGGGTCCGCCACCGGGCCAGAGGCCTCGGGCGTTTTGCCCCAGTGGCCGCTGTACATGTCGAAGGTGGGTGCGATGTCGATGATGCACAACTTCTTGACACGTTGGGCATGGTCCAGCGCCAAACGGTGCGCCACGCGCCCGCCACGGTCGTGGCCGCACAAGAAAAAGTCGTCCACGCTCAGGGCATCGAGCAGGCCCACCACTTCTTGCGCCATGGCGCGTTTGCTGTAGTGCAGGTGCTGCGCGTCGCCCACGGCATGCGACGAATCACCGTAGCCGCGCAGATCGGGCATGAGCAGGCGGTAACGGCCGCGCAAGTTTTGCGCGACACGGTGCCACATGACATGGGTCTGCGGAAAGCCGTGCAGCAAGACCAGCACAGGCAAGTGCGCTTGCGCAGCCCAATCGGCCGAGCGCCTGAAGCACACCGGCAAGCCCGCCACGCTGAGCGTCTGGCGCTCGAAACCTTCAAACCAGGCCATCAGTCCACCTTGGCGCCCGAGGCCTTGACGACTTCGGCCCACTTCTTGTGCTCGCGATCAATGTGCTCGGCGAATTGCGCGGGGGTGTTGCCGCTGGGGATCGCACCCAGCGTAGCCAAGCGCTCTTTCATGGCAGGGGTAGCCAACGATTTGGCAACCTCTTGCTGAATACGGCTGACCACATCGGCAGGCGTGCCCGCGGGGGCCAACAAACCAAACCAGCTGCTGGCCTCAAAACCTTTGAGCCCGGCAGCCTCTTCCACTGTCGGCAATTCAGGCATGGCTGCAGAACGCTGGCTGCTGGTCACGGCCAAGGCTTTGAGCTTGCCCCCTTTGATCAGCGGGATGGCGGAAGGTAGGTTGTCAAACATCACGTCCATGTTGCCGCCCGACAAATCCAGCAGCGCAGGCGCAGAGCCCCGGTAAGGAATGTGCGCCATGAAAGTGCCGGTCTGGGACTTGAACAACTCACCGGCCAAATGGATGGAGGTGCCATTGCCGCTGGAAGCCATGTTCAGCTTGCCAGGGTTGGCCTTGGCGTACTTGATGAAGTCGTTGACGGTGTTGATCTTGTTGGCGGCCGCTTTTTCGGCGTTGATCACCATCACGTTGGGCACACCCGCGACCAAGGTGATCGGCGCAAAGTCCTTGAAGGGGTCGTAGGGCAGCTTGGCATACAAGGCGCGGTTGATGCCATGTGTGCCCACCGTGCCCATGAGCAGGGTATAGCCGTCGCCAGCCGATTTGGACACAATTTCAGCGCCGAGGTTGCCCCCTGCGCCACCTTTGTTTTCGATGACAAATTGCTGGCCAAAAGCTTTGCTCAAATCGGGTGCGATGGCGCGGGCCAGGATGTCGGTGGTACCGCCAGGGGCGAAGGGCACGACGATTTTGACGGGCTTGTTGGGCCAGGCGGTTTGCGCCCAGGCTGCAGACGTGGTCGACAAAAGAACAGCGGCCGCCATGCCCAGAACAGGGCGGCGGGTGAGTGAACGTGAAAGTTTGCGGGCGATTTGAAGCATGCGTATCTCCTTGTTTTGATGGATCAAATGATGATGCCATGCAGGCCCGCCAACCTTGGCAGAAAAGCGAAAAAAGCGGCTGTTTTTAAGGGTTTGTCCCGGTCAAAAGAGCCTGCAAGCCGGGTTTTTGCACCTTGCCCAAGGCGCTTTTGGGCAGGCTGTCCATGAACACGACACGGCGCGGCAACTTGAAGCGGGCGATGCGTGTCTGCAGGTGTGACAACACGGCCTTGGCGCTCAAGGCTTGTCCTGCTGCGTCGAGGCTGCGAACCAACACCGCCACAGGTACTTCACCCCAGCGGGCATCGGCCACGCCGACCACGGCGCTCTCGGCCACCCCGGGCAAGTCCACGAGTTGGTTTTCGATCTCGGCCGGGTAGATGTTCTCGCCTCCCGAGATGATCATGTCTTTGCTGCGGCCCACGATGGTGATGCAGCCGTCTTCGGCGCGCTGCCCCAAGTCCCCGGAGTGGAACCAGCCGTCTTGCAAGCCCAGGCCGCTTTGTCCTTGTTCTTGACCTTGCGCGCTCCAGTAGCCGCGCATCAGGTTGGGGGCGCGAATGCAGACTTCTCCGGTCTCACCCGGGCCGACTTCCTGGCCTTGCGTGTCGATCAGTTTGACCTGCGCTTCAGGGTGCGGCCAGCCCGAGGTGCCTAAGCGCGCCATGGCATCGGGCAAGCGCAGCACGATGGACACAGGGCCCGTCTCGGTGGTGCCATATACCTGACCGGCCGGCACACCTCGTGCGTGCAGTGTTTCGAGGTATACGACGGGCACGTTGGACGAGCCGGTCATGATGCCGCGCAGACAAGTGAGCGACGTCTCGGCCCAGCGTGGGTGTTCAAACAGCGCGCGCATGGTCGCGGGCACCAGCAGCGACAGCGTGGGCCGACTCGTATTCATTTCATCGAGCCACGCCTTCGGGTCAAAGCGCGGGTGCAGCACCACATGGGCCCCGGCCAGCAGCGCGGGCAAGGTCTGAATGCACAGACCACCCACATGGAACATCGGCAGCGTGGACAACACCTTGTCGCCTTCTAAAAAGTCGTGCGCCCAGGCACTGGCTCGGGCGTTGGCCAACAACGCCGCCTGCGTGTGCACCGCGCCCTTGGGCACACCCGTGGTGCCCGAGGTGTAAACCAGCAGCAACGGCACGTCGCTGTGCACGGCAGGCAATGGCAGATCGCGTGGCGAGGCGCAGGCGATCAGCGTGTCGTGATGCGTGTGCCTCAAGTCGGATGCGTGCAGGGCATGGGCTGCATCGGCATGGTGGCTGTCGTGCACCAGCAGGCGGGGCTGCGCGTCTTGCATGACTTGCTGCAGCTCGGGCACCGCTAAGCGAAAGTTGAGCGGTAAAAACACCGCACCCAGTCGAGCGCAAGCCACCAGCGAGACCAGCTGCAGCTCATGGTTAAAGCCGAGCCAGGCCACCCGGTCGCCCGGCTGCACACCCCAAGTCGATTGCAGGTGCGCGGTGACGCGCTGCACGCGCCGCCAGAACTTGGCGAAGTCGTACGCCAAGGTGCTGTCGCCGATCTGGGTGGCCTTGCGCTCGTCGCCCCGGAAGGTGATGGCGGGCTGTGCGCCATTCGAGTGCGCGAGCTGCGCAAAGCGTGCGGCGATGGGGCTGGCTTCGTGGCCCGACATCACTCGTCTTTTTCGCCGGGTTCGTACAGGGCTTCGCGGCCGATGCGGTCCATGCACAGTTCGGCCGTCCAGGGCAGCATGAGCGAGCCGCAACGCGCATCGCGGTACAGGCGCTCGAGCGGCAGGCTTTTGAGCATGGACTGGCCGCCACAGGTGCGGATGGCCAAGCGGGCGATGTCTTGCGCGTTTTCCATGATGGTGTACTGCGCGGCATAGGCCCGCAGGCGGGTCGACTTGGCGGGGTCCACCTTGGCGTCTTCAATCGCACGCAAGAACAGGTTGCGGGTTTGCTCGAGTTTGATGAACATCTCGGCCAAAGCGATCTGCTTGGTCGCGAACTGGCGGCGCTTGACGGGTCCCGTGCCCGCAATCTCGCCACGCAGATAGGCCACGGTGAAGTCGTAAGCCGCTTGCGCGATGCCCATGTAGGTGGGCGAGAGCGTCATGAACATGTGCGGCCAGCGGCTGGCGGCCTGGAAGTACAGGCCTTGCGGCATGAGCGCGGCGTCGTCGGGCACGAACACGTCTTTGAAAACAAGATTGCGCGACACGGTGGCGCGCATGCCCAGCGGGTCCCAATCGCCTTCGATCGTCAAACCCGGCGCCGTGCGGGGTATGGCCAGGTACAGCGTGTCGCGGCGCGAGAGGTCAGCGCCCTCTTTTTTCTCGGTGCACAGCACGCCAAAGTAGTCGGCAGCATCTGACAGGGATGCGAAGATTTTTTTGCCGTTGATCTTCCAACCGCCAGCGACCTTCACGGCGAGGGTGCCGAAGGGTTGAGCGCCTGACGCTGCTGCACCGCCTTCGGAAAACGGCTGCGCGTAAATCGCACCGTCTTTCACCACACGCGCAAAGTGCGTGGCTTGGTGCTGGCGGTGTGATGCGCGTTGCTCGGGCGTCATCTCGAGGTCTTCGGACAACAAGCCGCTCCACAGCATGGTGCACACATGCATGTTGAAGGTGAGTGCTGTGGCGCCGCAGTAGCGACCGATTTCAGCTGAGACCATCGCATAGGTGGCGTAGTCGGCACCCTGGCCGCCATGCGCTTCGGGCACGCACAGCGCCAGCAGGCCGGAGTCGCGCATGTCGTCGTAGTTGGCAAACGGAAACTGCGCATCGCGGTCGAGTTGCGCAGCACGGGGCGCGAACTTCTCGCGGCCCAATTGCCGCGCCAAGGCCATCAGCTTTTGCTGTTTTTCGGTGAGGGGGTAGTCGTCGCCACAAATCGGCATGACGCTTCGCGTGGAGGGGGCTTGCACTTCGCTCATGGTTGCACGTCCTTCAGGAATTTTTCGAGTTCGGCGTTGAACGCCTCGGGCTGTTCGCAGTGCAGCAAATGGCCCGCACCCGCCAGACAGGCGTAGCGCGCACCGGGAATTTTTTGCGCCATCTTTTCCATCACAGCGGGCGGCGCGGTGCGGTCGTGTTCAGCCGCCAAGCACAACACCGGCACGGTGAGGGTGGGCAGAGCGGCACGTTGCTCGAACCGCACCAGCGCATGGAGGGCTGCGCGATAAGTGGCTATCGGCACGGCCGACATGCTTTGGTGTGCCGACTTCAAATGGGCCGGGATCGTGTGGGCGGCATCGCCACCGGGTGCAGCCATGGTGGGGATCAGCTTGTCGGCAATGTCGCCCATGGTTTTGCCCAATTCCAGAGGAGCCAGACGCTGCGCCAAAAACAGCTTTTGAAAATCGCCATCGGTGTTGCCAAAAGCTGGGCTGCTGGCGGCCAGCAACAGGCCACGGATGCGCTCTGGCTTTTGCGTCCAGGCTTGCAGAGCGACCATGGCCCCCATGCTGTGGCCCACCAACACGGCTTGGTCGATGTTGGTCGCGTCCAGCATCTGCCAGAGGGCTTGCGCCAGATGCGCGAAGTCATAGGGGGTGACCATGGGGCTGTCGCCATAACCGGGCATGTCCCAGGCCAGGCTGCGCCAGCCCAAAGCGGCCACATGCGCTTGCTGTGGTGCCAAGCCCTGGCGCCCACCACCCACGCCGTGCAAGAACACCACAGCGGGTTGTGTGGGCAAACCCACGTCGGTGAAGGCGGGTGCGTTCATGCCAGCAACGCGCTCACGACTTGGCCCGCATCGACTACCACGGTGTCGTCCAGGCGAATGGTGCAGCCGCGCATCGGCAGGTCAAAGTGGCCCAGCGTGTGGCGGCCTGCCACCTCGTTGGCCCCGGTGGAATACAAAAAATTGCCCGCAAAGGCGCGCAGCTCGGTGCCATTGCAGTCGCGCTTGTCGTAGAACGCCATGGCGTCCCAACGCGCCGCCGGGTTCAGGCCAAAGCCCACATGCGACACCGCATAGCAGGCGCGGTGACCTTCAGCGTCTTCCCATGCCTTGTAGTAGCCGCGCATCATGTCCACATCGACGCCCTGCCCCTCGATGGCCACGACGCTGTCGTTCTCGATGCTCAGGCGGATCGTGTCGCGCAGGTATTGCTTGAACGTCAGGTTCACATCACCGGGCGCCATGACCAGCGTGCCGTTGACGCTGCCTGCCGCCGGAAAGGCCAGCGCCAAGCCGCCGGGCCAGTGCGAGACCATGCCCGGCTTGGTGCAAAAGCCCCAAACACCGCCCACTACCGCTTGTTTGTCGCCATGCTTCAGGTTCACGCGCAGGTCGGTGCCTGCAGCAGACGTCACGTGCATCTGCAGTGCGGTACGCAGTTTCTTCATGGCGGCACGCACCACGCTTTCGAGCGCCGGATCGGGCACGGTGCGCTCCAAAATTTCAGGGTGCTCGTTCGACACCATGAGCAGACGCGGCATGTGGCCGTCAACGCCTTTCATGATGGTGGGCAACTCGGGCGCGTGCAGCAGGCCTTCCACGGTGCAGTCCACCACCATGTCGGCACGGGCCAGTGCAGCCACCACGGGGCCGAGTTGTCCGATGGCGTCGCTGGCACCAGTGGAACGCACGGGCGCGGGGGCAGTCAGTGCAGGCGTCGTCAACGTCACTTCGAACACGCGGGCGCCCATGGCCTCCAGCGCGAGGCGGGCCAAGTCCACGTTGACCCGGCGTGATTGGGTTTCGGCCAAAATAGCGACCACTTCGCCAGGCTGCACCTTGCACAGCGTGAAGGTGCGGGTAAAGGCCGCGAGCCACCTGTTTTCGATTCGTTCCACCAGCATGCTTGTCTCCTTGGCCTGCAGCTCTGAACGGTTCACCTGCAGACATGAATGGTCAGTTTATATGAAAATTCATGCAATTCAACTATCATCCACCCATGCACCAAGCCCCCCCATCTCACATCAAAGCGCTGAGTCCAGACTTTGAAACGCCGCATTTCAAGCAAGCACTCTCGCGCTTTGCCACGGGGGTGACCGTCATCACCACGTTCGCACCAGGCGCACACAAAGGCGATTCGGCCAGCAGCAGCTTTGTGGGCATCACCGCCAGCTCATTCAACTCGGTGTCGCTCACGCCACCGCTGGTGCTCTGGAGCCTGGGGCAAGGCGCCAGCAGTGCACCACTGTTCCATGCAGGCACGCATTACGTGGTGAATGTGCTGGCCGCCGATCAGCTGGATCTGTGCAACCGCTTTGCCTACGGCAAGGGCGACCGCTTTGCCGACACCGCTTACACACTGGGCGAGTCGGGTTTGCCCATTTTGGATGGGGCGCTGGCCTGGTTTGAATGCCACAACCGCAGCCGCCACGAAGAAGGCGACCATGTGATTTTTGTGGGCGAAGTGGAACGCTGCGGCTTCATCGATGGCTCAGCCCCACTTGTTTACCAGGGCAGTCAGTTCAGCACCATCACACCACTGCCCCATCCTCTGCCATGACCCACTCGGCAGGCTTTGTCGACGACTACCTGGCTTACTTGCTGGCGCGTGCCAGCCATTTGATTTCGAGCGAATTCCACGCCGTGGTCGAGGCCAGCGGCCTCAGCCTGATGGAGTGGCGCGTCATGGCCAGCCTGTCGGGCAAAGACAGTTTGAGCATCAACGAACTCGCCAGCATCGTGCTGGCCAAACAACCCACCGTGACCAAGTTGGTGGGCCGCATGCAAGACGCCGGCTGGGTCAAGCGCTGCGACGCCGCACACGACAAACGGCAAAGCCTGGTGAGCCTCACGGCCGCAGGGCGGCGCAAAGTGCAGCCCCTGCTGAAGCAAGCCAAAGCGCACGAGGCGCAGGTGGTGTCAGCTTTGGGTGCAGACCCGGCGCATCAACTCAAGCTCATGCTAGAGAGCTTGATCGCAGCGCACAGCAGTGCCTGAGGGCGCAAGGGCGTAGCCAAAATTTTGAGCTTTAGGTTTGGGTGAACCATTTATTGCCGATCTCTGCGGCAAATGGTTGGGGCTAAGACTCAATGGCTGCGTTGCAGCGAAAACGGTCTTGGGCGTTAGGTCGCAGAACTACAAGTTACGACTCAAGAAAAACGCCGAAAAGAGCAAATAAAAATTAATGCAGCATCGTGAATTGCGACAACCCTAGTCCCCATTGGCATTCTAATCACAGATCTTTGAATACGGCTGTCGAAGACAAAGTAGCCTCAGCTAACAACCATGACCGAAACGCATCAATGCGCGGTTTAGCAGCCGTCGATTTCGGATACACCAGCCAATAGCTAAAGTCATTGGCGAGTGTTTGCGAAAATGGTTGTACGAGGCGACCAGATGAAACATCGTTAGCCGCTAAAAATGTCCGCCCCATGGCCACGCCGTGCCCATCCATGGCCGCCTGCAATACCAACGCGGCATCGCTAAAGCTCGGACCTTGCGTCGCTTGTACATCCATTGCCCCGACCATAACGAGCCATCGGGGCCATGCGTCGCTTGGTTGGTCATGGAGCAAGGTTAAGCCCCTTAGGTCAACAGGCTGATTCATTGCTTGATTGGCCGCCAGGGCAGGGCTTAGCATTGGCGTGAGCGCTTCGTGGGCAATCAAATCTGCTTGCAAGCCTGCCCAGCGCCCAAGGCCAGAACGAATACCTATGTCAAATGCATTCAACGAAAAATTATGCAAATCTGTACTGGTGCTGATGTGGAGGTCAATCTCGGGGTGTAGTGCATGAAATTTCCCTAGGCGGGGTATCAGCCACTTGCTGGCAAACGAGGGTAAAACCGTTGCTCGCAAGGGGCCAGCAGATACACCCGCTCCCAAGCGCTCGGTAGCTCTAGCCACAGCATCCAAGGCCTCGCTTAGCGCATGCAAGTAGCTGCGACCATGCGATGTGAGCGTCAGAGAGTGGCCGAAGCGCTCAAAGAGGAGTATTCCTAACCACTGCTCAAGCAACTTGACCTGATGGCTAACGGCACCCTGTGTCACATGCAATTCCAAAGCCGCTTTGGTAAAGCTGCCGTGGCGTGCCGCTGCTTCAAAGGCACGGATGGCGTTCAGAGGAGGTAAGCGGCGTGACATTCCCTCAATATAACTAATCGAGGCCATGAAAAATCATGCTTTTGCAATTACTGCCCATCCATTTCTAATTGCTCCTCTTGGCTACCCGTGCGTAGTGGCAATTTTTAGGAGTATTTTGTAATGATTGAATGGAAAGTTTGGGGACTGTTGCTAACGTTTGCAGTACCGATGATTTTGAGCCCCGGACCCGGAAATACCGTGTTGGCTGCGTTGGGTGGGCGTTTTGGGGTGCGGGGCACGGTTCCGTTCTGGATGGGTTTTGAGCTGGGCAACTTCGTATGGTGTTTGGTGTACGGCTTTGGTCTGAGTGAGCTGTTCAAAACCCAACCCATGGCTTACGACCTTTTGAAATGGGGCGGCACGCTGTATGTGCTTTACTTGGCATGGAGTTTTTTCAGGTCTTCATCCATGTCGGCAAAAGAAGCCCAAGCCCCCATGGGCTTTTTTGACGGTTTCTTGTCGCTCTCACTCAACCCCAAGATTCACACGATGATTTTGGTGATGTATTCCCAGTTTTTAACACCCAGTCTGCCACTAGTCCTGCAAGTGACGCAAATTGCACTCGTGTTCGTAGCTGTTGGTTTGGTATGCCACTTCGTCTGGATCTATGGTGGGCAAGTATTGTTTAGCCGCATCCAAAGTCCACGCGCGATTCGGGCGCAGGGCATTGCATTTGGCCTCAGTATGATCCTAGTAGCTTTCTACACCGCAATGTCATAAACCTGGGCAGTGGTCGCATCACACGCTCGCACTCAATTAATTGGCCCATTCCTTTGTAAGGCGAAAATCCTCCAGCCCGCCAGCGGATGGGGGTCTTCGCTTGGTTCTTGTCAATGTCTGTTTTGTGCAATTAATTTCAGCGACACATAATTTCAAAGCGGAGGTCTAACGACTGTGAGATTAAAAAAATTTTGACCGCATCCAACCTAAACCTGCCGATCAATCTAGGCTTTCTGCAGCTTCTCACCAAGGCCTTTTTCGTTCACTCCGGCACCACCGCCGTCACCTCAATCTCCACTAAAGCCCGGTCCTCCACCAGATCAGCCACCTGCACCAGCGTCATGGCCGGGTAGTTCTTGCCGATGACTTCCTGGTAGACCTTGCCCAACTCGCGGCCACGGGCCAGGTATTCCTTTTTGTCTTTGACGTACCAAGTCATGCGGGCCATGTGCTGTGGGCCTGCGCCTGCGCAGGCCAGCGTATCGACAATGTTTTGCAGGGCCTGGCGGCACTGGGCCACAAAGTCGTCGGTCTCGAATTGGGCTTGGCCGTTCCAGCCGATCATGCCCGCGACGAACACCATGCGGCCACGCGCTTCGATGCCATTGGCATAGCCTTTGGCGGGTGCCCAGCCTTCGGGTTGCAAGACGTTGAACATATGGGGCTCCTCAGGAAGAAATTTGACGCAGCTTGAAGCGCTGCAGTTTGCCGGTTTCGGTACGGGGCAAGGCGTCTAAGAAGACCACTTTGCGCGGGTACTTGAATGGGGCGATGGTTTGCTTGACGTGCTCCTGCAAGGCTTTTTCCATGGTCGCATCGCCCGTGTGGCCGGGTTTGAGCACCACATAGGCCTGCACGATGTGGCCACGGTCTTCGTCGGGCATGCCGACCACACCGCACTCGGCCACGGCCGGGTGTTGCAGCAAAGCGCCCTCCACCTCGGGGCCTGCGATGTTGTAGCCCGCCGAGATGATCATGTCATCGTTGCGGGCCTGGTAGCTGAAGTAGCCATCGGCGTCCATGACAAAGGTGTCGCCGGGCAGGTTCCAGCCGTCTTTCACATAGTCTTGCTGGCGCGGGTCGGCCAGGTATTTGCAGCCTGTTGGGCCGCGCACCGCGAGTCGCCCCACGGTACCGGGGGGCAAGGGCTGCATGTCGTCGCCCACGATCTGCGCCAAATAGCCGGGCACCACTTGGCCGATGCTGCCGGGGCGCACTTGCGCGCCTGCACTCGAGATGTAGATGTGGATCACTTCGGTGCCGCCAATGCCGTCGGTCATTTCGATGCCCGTGGCCTGCTTCCACAGCTGGCGGGTGGCGTCGGGCAAGGCCTCGCCTGCCGACACAGGGTGCTTGAGGCTCGACAGGTCAATGCCTTTGGCCAGCGTTGCCATTTGGCGGTACATGGTGGGCGCGGTGTAGCACTGCGTGGCGCGGTACTTGGCAATGGTCTGCATCAAGGTCTCGGGCGTGTGCTTTTCCAGCAGCACGGTGCTGGCACCAAAGCGCAGCGGAAACGCCAACAGACCACCCAAGCCGAAAGTGAAGGCGATGGGCGGGGTGCCGCACACCACATCGTTCTCGTTCATTTGCAAGATGTGATGCGGGAACAAATCGCACATGGCCAGCACATCGCGGTGGAAGTGCATGGTGCCCTTGGGCTTGCCCGTGGTGCCACTGGTAAATGCAATCAGGCACACGTCGTCGCGGCTGGTGGCGTGAGGCGTGTACGCGCCACTTTGCCGCGCCATGCGCTGCTCCAGACCATCAGAAGCATCGCTGCGGAACTGCACCAGCTGCTGCAAGCTGGCCATGTGGCTGGTGTGACTGGGCGTCATGCAGTGCTGCAGTTCGTCGGCCAGCAGGCTGTCGCACAGGGCGGCGCTGACCTGCGCTTTTTCGATGATCTGGGCCAACTCGCCCGCACGCAGCAGCGGCATGGTGGGCACCGCCACCAGGCCCGCCTTGAGCGCGCCCAGCAAGCAAGCGGCCATCATGGGGCTGTTGCCGCCGCGCAGCAAAATGCGGTTGCCGGGCACGAGGCCCATGTCATGGGTCAGCACCTGGGCGATGCGGTTGCTCTTGTCTTGCAACTGCGCATACGTCCAGCTAAAGTCTCCGCCACCCGTGTTGAAGTCGCTCACGCCATGCAGCGCGATGCGATCGCCTCGTCCTTCGCGCACATGCCGATCCACCAGTTCCACCGCGCAGTTGACCTGGTCCGGGTAGTCCAGCTCGGGCCGGTCGGCGATGAACACGGGCAACTGATCTTGGGGCGGTAGTCGGTCGCGCGCGAAGCTGTCGGTGTGGCTGCTGGGCAGCAGTTGGTTCCAGTCGCTCATGTCAACCTTTCAGCAAGTCTTTGCCGATGATAAGCTGCTGCACTTCGGTGGCACCTTCGTAAATGCGCAACGCCCGGATCTCGCGGTACAGCGACTCCACCATCACGCCTTTTTTGACGCCCATGCCGCCGTGCATCTGCACCGCCATGTCGATGATTTGCTGGGCGTTTTCGGTGGCGGTCATCTTGGCCATGGCTGCCTCACGGGTGATGCGCCCGCCTTGATCACGCAGCCAAGCGGCGCGGTAGGTCAATAGCGTGGCCGCGTCCAGCATGGTGGCCATCTGGGCGATCTTGGTTTGGGTGATCTGAAAGTCGCCCAGACTCTGTCCAAACATCTTGCGCGAACGCGCCCAGCTGATGGACTCGTGCAGCGCACGCCGCCCAAAACCCAAAGCGGCCGCCGCCACCGATGTACGAAACACATCGAGCGTGGACATGGCGACCTTGAAACCCTGGCCCGCTTCGCCAATGCGTTGGTTGGCAGCCACCTTGCAGTTGTCAAACTTGAGCGTGGCCAGCGGGTGGGGGGCGACCACGTCGATGCGCTCTTCAATCGACAGACCGGGAGTGTCCGCATCCACAATGAAAGCCGTGATGCCGCGTGCACCCGGGGCCTCGCCCGTGCGGGCGAACACCACATAAAAGTCGGCGATGCCGCCGTTGCTGATCCAGGTCTTGCGGCCGTTCAGCACATAACCGTCTGCCGTGGCCGTGGCGCTGCACTGCATGGCGGCCACGTCCGAGCCTGCATCGGGTTCGCTCAGGGCAAAGGCGCTCAAGGCCTGGCCCGACGCCACACGTGGTAAGTAGCGCTGTTTTTGATCGGCTGTGCCCATGAGGCTGATGGCGCCTGTGCCCAAGCCCTGCATGGCAAACGCGAAGTCTGACAAGCCGTTGTGAAAGGCCAGCGTCTCGCGCAGCAGGCAGAGCTGGCGGGTGTCGATCACATCCGATGCGGCGCCGTAGGCCGTGCCCGAGACCGCGTGTTTGAGCCAACCGCCGCTGCCGAGCAGACGCACCAAGCGGATGCATTCGGCGTCCACCGCGTCGCGGCTTTCGTCGTGATGGGCGTGTGCAAGGTGCTCTTGACACCAAGCGTCCAAGCGCACTTTGAAGTCGCGGTGGCTGTTGTCAAAGAAGGGCCAGTCGAGTTCAGGCGGGTGATTGGCTGTGTGATTTGACATGGCTCAGTCCCCTTCAAACACGGGCGTTTGCTTGGCCACGAAGGCGTGGTACGCCCGGTGGAAGTCGTTGGTGGCCATGCAGATGGCTTGGGCCTGGGCTTCGGCCTCGATGGCTTCGTCCACACCCATGTTCCATTCTTGTTGCAGCATTTTTTTGGTGATGCCGTTGGCAAAGGTGGGGCCTGCCACCAGCTGGGCGGCGATGGCCTGTGCATCGGCCAACACCGTGCCTGCCTCGCACACACGGTTGTAAAAACCCCAGCGCTCGGCCTCCAGCGCGCCCAGGCCGCGCCCGGTGAACAGCAGCTCACTCGCACGCCCTTGGCCGATGATGCGTGGCAAAAGCGCGCACGCGCCCATGTCGCAACCGGCCAAGCCGACCTTGTTGAACAGGAAATAAGTCTTGCTGCGCTCGGTGCCGTAACGCAGGTCAGACGCCATGGCCAGGATTGCGCCTGCGCCCGCGCACACGCCGTCGATCGCCGCGATGATGGGTTGTGGGCAGGCGCGCATGGCCTTGACCAAGTCGCCCGTCATGCGGGTGAAAGCCAAGAGACCCGGCATGTCCAGCAGGGTGAGCGGGCCGATGATTTCGTGCACATCACCCCCCGAGCAGAAGTTGCCGCCCTCGCCCGTGATGACCACCGCGTGCACATCGGGCGCGTAGGGCAAGGCGCGGAAAAAATCGCGCAGCTCGGCATACGAGTCGAACGACAAGGGGTTCTTACGCTCGGGGCGGTTGAGGCTCACCGTGGCCACGCCGTCTTTGACGGACAACAGAAAATGTTCGGCTTGGTAGTCCGCCATGGGCTGGTTGTGGCGGGGCAACTGGTGCGGCTGGCCGGGCAGGTAGCGTTGGTTCATGTCTTCTCCTCTGGTTTTGTGGGGGTGCCGGACTTCAAGGTGCCCAGCAGTTGATGCAGTTGTGTTTGTTCTCGCTCAGCCAGCGGCGACAGCAGCTCGACAACCCAGCCCTCGTGCGCCAGGGCCATGGCCGCGAAAGCGCTGCGCCCGGCATCGGTCAGGCTGACGGTGTAGGAGCGGCGGTCGCTGGCCTGCATTTGCCGCTGCACCAGTTGTTCTTTTTCCAGCTGGTCCACGATGCTGGTCACGTTGCCACCCGTGACCATCATGCGGCGCGACAGCTCGCTCATCGACAGGCCTTGCATTTCGCGCTCCAGCTGAGCCATCAGGTCAAAGCGCGGCAGCGTGATGTCAAACTGCTCGCGCAGGCGCTGGCGGATGGTGTCTTCGATGCGGGTGGTAGCCGAGAGCAGGCGTAACCACAGGCGCAGCGAGGCGTGGTGCTCTGCGTGTGCGCGCACTTCCATGTCGGTAGCCTGAAGGTTCATCCGGCCAACTCCCCGCCGTCGATGGCAATCGCCTGGCCATTGATCGCGTCGCTGCCGGCAGCACACAGCCAAAGCACGCTTTGCGCGACTTCTTGCGGCTGCACCAGACGCTGCTGCGGGTTGCTGGCGGCTAGGGCTTGGCGTGCTTCGGCTTCGCTCTTGCCGGTTTTGCCTACGATGTTTTGTACCGCTTCGCGCACGATGTCGGTCTCGGTGTAGCCGGGGCAAATGGCGTTCACGGTCACGCCCTTGCGGGCCAGTTCCAGAGCCAAGGCTTTGGTCAGTCCGACCACGCCGTGCTTGGCTGCCACATAGGCACTCACATAGGCGTAGCCCTTGAGGCCAGCGGTGCTGGCGATGTTGACGATGCGCCCCGGCGTGCCTGCCTTCGCGGCTTCGAGCATGCCCGGCAGCACGGCCTGAATGCAGTGGTAGGTCCCCGTCAGGTTGACGTTCAGCATCTGCTGCCAGAGCGCAGCATCGGTCTTGGCAAAGGGCTGGCTGCTCGCCTGCCCCGCGTTGTTGACCAAGATGTTGATGGGGCCAAAGCTGGCCTGGGCCTGCTGCACCGCGGCTTGCACGGCTTGTTCGTCGGCCACGTCCATGGGCGCAATCAGCACCGCCACGTCGGGCACTTGTACGCGCAGCGCTTCTGCCTGGCCTTGCAGGGTGCCCTGCGAGCGCCCGCAGAGCGTGAGTCGGCAGCCCGCTTGGGCCAGCTGCAGTACGATGGCCGCGCCAATGCCTGCGCCTGCGCCTGTGATGAGGGCGTGACGGCCTTCAAGTTCTTGGAACATCTCAGTCCCCCTTGCTCGCAGTCTGCATGGCACGCTCACGGGCAAAGCCCGCTTCGAGCTGGGGCTTGCCCGACTCGTAAGCGCGGGGCCAGGCGATGTCTTTGAAGCCGATGCGCGCCGCTTCGGTCAGCGTCCAGGCCGGGTTGGCAAGGTGCGGGCGGGCCACAGCGCACAGGTCGGCGCGGCCTGCGGCCAGGATGCTGTTGACGTGGTCGGCCTCACTGATGGCGCCCACTGCGATGGTGGCGATGCCGGCTTCTTGGCGGATACGGTCGGCAAAGGGGGTTTGGTACATGCGGCCGTAAGTGGGCTTTTGCTTGGCGCTGACCTGGCCCGAAGAGCAGTCAATCATGTCGGCACCAGCGGCCTTGAAGGCGCGCGCAATCTCGACCGCATCGCTGGGCGTGATGCCGCCTTCGACCCAGTCGTGCGCCGAGATGCGGACTGACATGGGCAGGTCTTTTGGCCAAGCGGCGCGCACAGCGGCGAACACTTCGAGCGGATAACGCAAACGGTTTTCCAGTGAACCGCCGTAGCCGTCGGTGCGCTTGTTTGTCAGTGGGCTGATGAAGCTCGACAACAGGTAACCATGCGCGCAGTGCAGTTCGAGCCAGTCAAAACCGGCCTGAACTGCACGTCGTGTGCAGGCCACGAACTCGGCCGTGACGCGGTCCATGTCGGCGCGGTTCATGGCGCGGGGCATATCGCCATGTGGAAGATAAGGCTCGGCGGAGGCCGCGATCAATGGCCAGTTGCCTTCGGGGTCATCGGCTGGAACCGGCTGGTCCATGCCTGGGCCTTGCCATGGGCGGCAGCTCGAACCTTTGGGTCCAGCGTGACCGATTTGCAGGCCAATTTTGGCGTCTGATTTGGCATGCACCCAGTCGGTGATGCGTTTGAAATCTTCGGTCTGCGCATCGTTCCACAGGCCTGTACAGCCGTGGGTGATGCGCCCATCGGCGCTGGGCGCGGTCATCTCGACCATGACCAAACCCGCACCACCCATGGCGCGTGCACCCAAGTGAACCAGGTGATCATCTCCCGCTCGACCGTCGACGGCCATGTACTGCGCCATGGGCGAAACCACGACGCGGTTCTTGAGCGTGACCGAGCGCTGGGTATAGGGCGTGAACATCGGCGGCCTGATGCCCGGCGTGGCGGTACGCTCCGCAAACCAGGCTTCGTAGTCTTCCAGCCAAGCTTTGTCACGCAAACGCAAATTCTCATGGCTGATGCGCTGGCTGCGGGTGAGCATGGAGTACATGAACTGCTCGGGCTCGAGCTGGTCGCAGTAGCGTTCGCCACACACTTCGAACCATTCCATAGCGTTCCAAGCGGCGTTTTGTAGGCGGATCACATCGATTTCGCGCACGGCCTGGTAGTGCTGCAGCACCTCGGGAATGCGGTCAGCGGTGTCACCCAAGGCCTTGAATTGGCGCACCAGTTCGATGGCGTCTTCGAGCGCGAGTTTGGTGCCCGAACCAATCGCAAAGTGCGCGGTGTGCACCGCGTCGCCCATCAACACCACATGGCTGTTGCCGTTGAAGTGCGACCAGTTTTCGCACTTGACGCGCTGGAAGTTCAACCAAGCCGAGCCGCGCAGGTGGCGGGCATTGGTCATCAGCTTTTCACCTTGCAGGTTCTTGGCAAAGAGCTTTTCGCAGAAAGCAATCGATGCATCCTGATCGGCCTTGTCAAGACCGTGCGCCAGCCAGACGTGTTCGGGGCACTCGACGATGAAGGTCGAGGTTTGGTTGTCAAATTTGTAGACGTGGGCCTGGAACCAGCCATGCTCGGTCTTTTCGAACAAGAAAGTGAAGGCGTCGTACTGGCGGTTCGTGCCCAGCCAGATGAAGCGATTGGGTCGAGTGACGATATTGGGTTTGAACACTTCGAGGAGCCTGCTTCGCACTCGCGAATTGACACCATCGCTGGCGATGATCAGGTCGGCATCGGGAAAGTCCAGATCAGAATCCACATCTTGTTCAAACAGGAGCTTGACGCCCACTTGCTCGCAACGATCTTGCAAAATGTTGAGCAATTTTTTGCGACCGATGCCCACAAACCCATGACCGCCAGAGCGGATCACACGGTCTTTGAAGTGCAGCTCAATGTCATCCCAATGGTTGAAGGCTTGCTCAACTTCTGCAGCGGTTTCTTTGTCCCACTCGCGCATGTTCTCCAGCGTCTGGTCCGAAAACACCACGCCCCAACCAAAAGTGTCATAGGGCTTGTTGCGCTCGACCACGGTGATGTCGTGGTGGGGGTCGAGCTTTTTCATCAGCAACGCGAAGTACAGACCCGATGGACCACCGCCAATGCACACGATTTTCATATTCACTCACTTTGCTATAGACCACACAAGCCTTTAATTCAGGCCTATATATTTGATACCTGAAGTATCTGGGCAAGTGAAGCGTTGGTCAATCGGGGAGTAACCCGTAGAGATGGAATACAGAAGGAGGGTGCGGATGAAGAAATGCTTCGCACAAAGCAAAACGCCCCACCTGACGGTGGGGCGTTTCGGGCTGTTAGAAGCCTGACGATGTCCTACTTTCACACGGGAATCCGCACTATCATCGGCGCTAAGTCGTTTCACGGTCCTGTTCGAGATGGGAAGGAGTGGGGCCAACTTGCTATGGTCATCAGGCATAACTTGGTGCCATCTTGACATCTGTCAAGACAACGAATTCATAGAGTTTCGAATCAGATTTTGAGCTCTCGCTCTGGCTTTTCAGCCTTTTTTGAATGCGTCAACTTGGCATAACTTCCTTGACCAATGCACACCTTTCGATGTGTGATCAAAGTTATAGGGTCAAGCCGCACGAGCAATTAGTATCGGTTAGCTTAACGCATTACTGCGCTTCCACACCCGACCTATCAACGTCCTGGTCTTGAACGACTCTTTAGGGGGCTCAAGGCCCCGGCAGATCTCATCTTGAAACGAGTTTCCCGCTTAGATGCTTTCAGCGGTTATCTCTTCCACACTTAGCTACTCGGCAATGCCACTGGCGT